>NZ_LXSN01000001.1:0-28661 GCF_001648415.1 Eikenella sp. NML070372
TTACAAGCGCGACGGGCGCGGCTCGTGGATTGGCTATCAGGACAAGGTGCAGCAGGGCCTAATCCGCCACAGCGAGCACCGCTACACCGACAGCAGCGGCACGGAGCAGCTGCGCGCCCAAGTGTATCTGACCCCAAAGGGCATTACCAAGCCGGCACAGATGGTGGAAGCGGAGGCCGGCCATGCGTGAGCGTTTTGGGAGTTGGGCATTCTCCCTGGCTTTGAGAGTGAGTGAATTTTGCGAGCGCCGCATGTTGGCGGCAGTGAGGAAGCCCAGCGGCAACGCAAGGCAAAAATCCGGGCAAGCCGCTGGTACCGGGTAATGAAACGCCGCCGTATCAAGAAACTACTATCCAAACAGATGAACAGGAAATAGTAGGAACAATTTAGAGCTGATGATTGATTACGCCCAAGCCTTCGAGCGCCGTTATCGTGATGTTCGCGCCCGCTCGCATTGTTTGAGCATCGAACACCGCTACCAAGGCGAGCCGAAGCCGCAACAACAGCAAGAGAGCAAAACCGTATATCCATACGGCGAAGATGCCTTCTGGCTTGGACTAACAGCATGGGGCAAAGTTCCGCAGGCCATGCAAAAGATGATTAAGGTATCGTTCGGCATGGGCGCAAAATCTCAAGCTGACTATGAAGAGCGGCTACAGCAGGCATTTGCTATCCACGGCGAACGAGTAGTTCACACCCAAACAGATAAAGGGCTAATGTGCTGGCTGGAGGAAATCCGCAAACTGGCAGGAGAAGATTTCGAGCTGTTGTTTGAACTGTTGTAATGGTTTTGTTAAGATTTAGTAATATTCCCAACTGCACAAGAGAGCCAGAAGATGATGCGTTTAATCAAAGTGCTGGCAGGAGACTTCCCGAAAGCTCCAGCTGCTTATAATGACTCATTTATTGCTTTCAACAGGAAAACAAAGATTTATCTAATCGATATTGAATCATATAGCGAAGAAAGCGGCGGCGTAATTGAAATCCACCTGTTTGATGGTAGGCGGTTGCTGATAGAGCAAAATGAAGCATTTATCAAAACATTGCGTACCGCGTTATTTGACGAACCGCAAGATTTGGAAGTCCGTAGACAGAACTGGATACAGCGCCAAACATTAGCTAGTGTGGGAACTAAACAACAAAAAGGCGTGAAAATCAGACAAAATACTCCTGAAAACGGCGTGGGAACTAAACAAAAAATCCCAGTTAAAAAGGTGCTTTGGATACTTTTTGCCGTCTGTGTGTTTTTCTCACTTGGCAGGGGTTGTGATGGCGGCGGTTCGTCTGGTGGAGGCAGTCAAGCCAGTCAATCGTCTACTGTCTCTCCAGAATCCAAAATTGCTGCTGGTATTTTGGATTTCAAATACACGCAAAAAGACTACCCGAAACTTTACCAACGTTGGGGCAAGGCAGGCGTTGCGAAAATCAACGAACTACTGCCACAGGCTGCTTTACTTGTGGCCAATGAATCCACTTGCGACAGGGTGGAAATCGTAGAGGTTTCTGACAGCAAGAGTAAGCCGCGCAGTCAGATTGTATTCTTCGCCGATTGCGCCAACGGCAAGCGTTTCTATGTTTCCGAGGCTGATATTAAAGGTCAAGCATCTGTTACGGCTGTGCAGGATAAGCAGGTTGATGAAGCCGCTGCTATCAACCTATGCGATGCTGCTATTAAGCGGCAATTAGCAAACCCATCCACGTTTAGCGGGCATATTCTTGATACAGGAACATCTATCGGGGCGACAGGGAATATTGTTGTTACCCGTGGCTTTACTGCAAAAAATAACGCTGGCATGGAAATAGAGTACCGCGCACGTTGCGTTATTACCGATACGGATGTAGAAGTCAGTATGACGATGAAGTAACCAATAATCAAAGCCCCTTGCATTCGCAGGGGGCTTTTCATGGAGTAGATGGCTGCTTTTACTCGCCTAAATCAAGCGGTATGGTGTTATTTAGTTTGGGATGGACAATATCCAGCATACGGCTGAAGTCATCCTTATCTTTAGCCAGCTCAATAACGTAACGACTTTTTTTGTTGGCTTGGGGTATGATTGTCTATCCTTACATTCTTCCCCACTTGTTTGTTAATTATGGATATAACTGATTTTGAAATAACTCTCCGTTATGACGGATTGGATGCTGAGAGACATGTTATCGCACTGGATGCGCTGGGCGAATCATTGCAAGGATTTTCAAAGATTATTTCTACGGCGGCACATTTCGCCGTAACTCAGCAGTACAGTAAGCGGAGTAATGTTCAAACGGTGCGGGTGTGTGCCAAAGAAGCCCGGGCAAATTGCTTTTCTTTGTACGCTGTTTTGGATTTCGTGAAACAGAATCAGATTTTGTCCGGTTCACTTGGAACGCTGTTAGGCCTACTGATACCTTATATTTTTGCGAAAAATTCACAGAAGAGTGAAGAAATGAAACTTTTGAAAGATGCTTTGGATAAGGCGATTGTCCAATTAGGCAACCGTGATCGCGAAACCATAGATGGGTTGATTGGAGTAATCGATAAAATGGCCGGCGATTTACGGCCATCCGTGCGGCAGGCTGTATCCCCTGTTGGCTATTCCTGCTCGCGGGTGAGCGTAAGCGGTTCGGATGGTAAATATGTATCGGTAGATGAAGCAGATAAGGAGGTGATTGATCGGCTAGACGAGAATGAAATTACGGGGATACAAAGCTTCTCCGTGCAAATCAGTGAGTTGGACAGGCTGAAGGGGACGGCAAAAGTTAATTTTGCCCACCAAGACGAAAACGAACGTGTGCCGGCTGTAATTAACGACCCGTTGTTGGAGGAGCAGGATAATCCGTATATTTCTGCTTTCTCCAGCCGCGAAACAGTGACCATACAGGCTAAGGCCACAATCAAAGACGGGCAGATTGTAAAACTGAATGTATTTGATATTGTGTGAAGGAGATGAGAATGAAAAGGCTGTTTGCTTTATTGTTGCTGTGTGTATCCCTGCCTGCCTTGGCTTATGAGTATAAGTATGGGGAATGGGTGGCATTTACAGGGAAATTACAGACAATGCGTGGCGGTTGGATGGCTGTTGTGTTGGATAAGCCGATAACTGTTGTGCCGAAGCCTGGGGATGATGATGGTATAGATACCCCTGAAACAGGCGTGAGGATGATGCAGTTGGCTATGTCTTCTCCCGAGAATTTCCGGCAGTATCGGCAATTCAAAGGTAGGATGGCGCGGGTGCAATGTGAGACACTGTTCCATTCCATTACTGCACATCATCAAACACCGGTGCTGTGCAGCGTAGCACGGATTTCTGCGCCTGATAGGCCGTAGGAGAGAAGTATGAAAAAGTTTCTAACTGTACAGAACGGCATTATTGTAGCGCTGTGCATTATGGTGGGGTTGTTGTGGTATGTTTCGCTGCGCCTGCATAACCGAGTAAGTCGGCTTGAACTTGAGTTGAGAAACAAGGGAAGCGTAGTAGAAATACAGCAGGAAATCCAAGAATTGAAAACCTCCCAGCTTCTTTTGAATGGTAATGGCTATAGAGAGTGTGAGAACTTGAAGGGAAGATTAAACTCTTTAGGAAGTGAAGTATTTTCCCTAGATACTAGGGTTAGAAATATTGAAGCAAAGGTTGGATATTAGGAGAGAATGATGAGGAAGTTGTTGATTATTGCAGTTTTAATATTAAGTTGCATTCCAATTTATGCCTATATCAAGCCGGCGATGTAGTGGATGGGAGATGGGTGCGGATGGGCAGGAGTGTTCGGCTTGGAGGTATTTTATACTACGATAGCCAAACGATTACCAATAATCAAATTTGGATTAGAACCATCTATCCGGTAAGACAACACATTGGCAATGGTAAACAACTGGATGAAAGTAAGATGCTGTTTTCAGCAGATTGCCAGAATAAACGGTTGGCGATTATATATACTGTTTTCTTATTAGATGGCAGAGTTGTTTGGGATGATACTGCTCAGTATCCACAATACTCTCCCGTTGTACCAGATACCGTGATGGAAGGCGTGTATAATCAAGTCTGTCAGTAAGCACAGCCTATTAAATAATTGATAGCCCCTTGCATTTGCAGGGGGTTTTGTTTATGATGCCGCCTAGGTGCTCGAAACACCTACAAGCGGCATCCGCCCCGACAGAGTGGATTTTTTGTGTCTATCGGTTTCATTGCTCTCTCCTTGAACCCATCACAAAGTTTACTCCTACGGCGGGGTGCGCCAGTTCGCAAGGCTGGCGGCATGACTTGTACATGTTTCGAACACCCCGCCACCCCTTCGAAAGGGTTTGAAACTTATACAAGGAGTAAATCATGTCTCATATCAAAACCGTCTCTTTCGGTAATTTCCCCGTCTCTTTCCAAGACAACGGCTACCTTAACGCAACCGTTGTAGCTACTCATTTTAATAGGAGAGTTGGGAACTATCTGAAATCTGAAAGAACTCAAGAATATATCGCCGCACTTGCTGAAAAATTAAGCGTTACTCCAAAAAGAGCAACGGAAGATAATCAAATAGTTATCATCAAACAGGGCGGCACGGAGCAAGGTACTTGGCTGCATCCGAAGCTGGCGGTTGATTTCGCCCGCTGGCTCGACCCGAAATTTGCCGTATGGTGCGACGAACAGATTGAGCAGATTCTTTCAGGCAGCCTGCACGCTCCCGAAGCTCTGCCATCTGCCCAACCCACGATAGACGAACGGCGCGGCCTGGTGGATGCGGTCAGGCTGCTGGTCGCCCGCTGCGGCATCGATTATTCGGCTGCCTACCGCATGGTGCATCAGCGCTTCGGCGTGGCGCATATCGACCAAATCGCCGCCCCGTTGTTGCCCTCTGCGGTGGCTTATGTGCATTCGTTGGTTTTGCAAGGCCGCTCGTTGGTTAACGAAGTGGAGCTGGAGACCGTACCGAAATTGTTCCGCCATCAGGCCAATCTGCCGTTTGATTTGAACGACGAGGGGCGCTTTGATGTAACGGTGCACAACGGGAAAATTTACCGCCACCGCATCACTTACAGCAAGATGAACTTTATCGACGAGCAGATTCCCTGCTTGAGGCATCAGGTTAGTCGCTGATTGGCGCCGGTGGTATGATTCCAACCCGGCCGTCTGTATGGCGGCTGTGTGTTGAAACCCTCGTGTGACAGCGTAATTTTAATTACGGCGAATTCGCCATATTTGAAATGTCGTCGGCCCTATACCTTGGCCAAAGCAAATAAAATGAAATCAACAACTTGATTTTTCTGCAAAACGAGTGTCGGCCCGGCACTAGCCGGAACCAGCAGCCTTCGGGCTGCTTTTAATATTTGATGCGGGACGGCGACAGCGCGGAGAAAGCCCGCTACCACCAATTGAACGCCTGATTTTCAGGTAGCCCAAGCCCTGTGATTCGTTCGCGGGGTTGGGTTCGAACTAGTGCAAAAATTGCACTAGTTCAAATTGAGGGCAGGAGGGATGTTGGATTGAAAAATGATGAAATATGATGAAATATACGGAAAAGATATAAAATGTACGGAAATATGCTGAATTAATTGCCTGTTTCACAGCCACCCGCATATAATCAAAAGTATGAAACCGCATAACGACACCCTTTTCCAAGAGCCGAAGGCTGCCCAAGCAGCCGCCTTTATGCTGTACAAGGCAAACGGCAAGCTTGAGGTGCTGAAGCTGGTGAAGCTGATGTACTTGGCTGAGCGTGAGTCCTTTGCCCGTTTCGGGGAAGGCCTGACAGGAGATGCGTTGGTTTCAATGCCGCATGGCCCGGTACTCTCTATGACTTTGGATTTCATTAACGGCGGGCATGAGTCTGTCCCGAACGGATGGGCAACATGGGTTACCGACTGCGAAGACAGGATGCTTGCTTTGCGCGACCCAAGTATGATTCGGACGCCTGAGCAAGACTTACTGGCATTGTCTGAGGCTGATTTGGAAGTGCTGGAATCGGTTTGGGAAGAGTACGGTCATTATTCTGCATGGGAATTGCGTAACCTGACCCACAACGGGCTATGCCCGGAATGGGAAGACCCCCACGGCTCAAGCCGGCCTATTCCTATCAGAAAACTGTTGTCTGTGCTTGGTTATAGTGACGAACAAGCCGTAGCGATTGTAGAAAGGCTGGAAGAACAGGCTTACATCAATCGTTCTTTCCAGTAAGGACGACGGCATGTCTCAATTGTGGCAATGCGGACAAGGAGAATGCTTGCTCATCCCATCCGGACCGGGCAGTTACCAGCACTTATTTACCATTCTAGTTAATCCTTGCATCTTACCCAGTCGTGGGAGTAAGCCACAGGTTCTTTCTGTCGGCATTTCTTCTATCCGGGCAAATATCCCATATGACAATGCCTGTATCATCAAATCGTGAGAACACCCGTTTGTCCAGCATGACAGTTATGTCCGCTACCGTGATGCTAGGATTGATGCTGTCGAACATATAGAAAAACGTGTACACGAAGGAGTGTTCTCCGTGAAACCGCCGTGCAGCACCGAGCTGTTGAGCCGTATCATTGCCGGCGCATCAACATCGCGATATGCCAGCAGGGAGGTTAAGCTCCTGATTGCTAAATTTGCTATGGCATAATCCTCAGCCCGCCCCGTGCGGGCTTTTTCAGCAGCCTTCGGGCTGCTTTTGTGTTGCGCTTGACAATATGAAACACTTTTGGTATAAAACTGCTATATTTCGAAGAAAGTTGCGAATTGGCGATTTTCTCTTTTATTTTTGGCTGTCTGCGGGCGGCCTTTGTTATTTTCAGGCAGCTCGATATGGCAAAAGCAGAACGCCCGGTCGGGCGACCAACAACATACAGTCAGGAAACGGCAGATAAGATCTGCGAACTAATCGCCCGGGGCATGAGCTTGCGGGCGATTTGTGCATCTGCGGATATGCCAGCGGGAGGCACGGTACACCGCTGGCTGACGGAACACCAAGATTTTCAGGAGCAATACGCGCGTGCGCGCGAGGAACAGGCAGACGGTTTTGCTGACGAGATTATCGATATTGCCGATTCTGTCGCGCCCGAAACTGGCGAAGTGGCGAAAGCCAAACTACGAATCGACGCTCGCAAGTGGAAAGCCGCCAAGCTTGCGCCGAAGAAGTATGGCGAGAAACTGGAACTGGATGCCGATATGCGCGTGAAGGTAGAGACCCGCCCACTGGAAGACATTTTCAGGTAGCCCTATGGCCAATCCGTATTTCAAGCCGCTTATCCGTAAGGCACGTTACAAGGTGCTGTACGGTGGGCGCGGTAGCGGGAAATCATATTTCCTGGCGGAACTGGCGGTGGAAGTGTCGCGCCGTATCAGTACAGTAATCCTGTGTGCCCGTGAGTTTCAAGGTTCGCTGGACGACTCGGTGTACCAACTCCTGATTGAGACCATTGACCGCTTGGGCTACACGGATGAGTTTGATATTCTGAAATCAGCCATCACCCACAAAGGCACGGGTGCAAAGTTCGTGTTTTACGGCATCAAGAACAACGTTACCAAAATCAAATCGATTCAGGGCATAGGCGTGTGCTGGGTGGAAGAGGCCGAAGCAGTAACAAAGAACTCTTGGGATGTGCTGATACCGTCCATCCGTGGCGACAAGAACGCGGAAATCTGGGTGAGCTTCAACCCGAAGAACATTCTGGACGACACCTATCAGCGGTTCATCATCCACCCGCCGAAAGACAGCATTGTCTTAAAGGCTAACTACGACATTAACCCGTATTTTGAAGATACGCCGCTATTGGCTGATATGCTTGAATGCAAAGAGCGGGACGAAGACCTATACCGCCATATTTGGCTGGGCGAGCCGGTGGCAGACAGCGAACTGGCGATTATCAAGCCAAGTTGGATTGAAGCAGCTATTGATGCACATGAAAAACTGGGCTTCTCCGCCGCAGGCCGGCGCATCCTCGGTTTTGACGTGGCCGATGAAGGCGATGATGCCAACGCCACCGTATTGCGGCACGGATCAGTCGTAACCGATATGCAGCAATGGCGCGGGCAGGATGTGATTTATTCCGCCGACAAGGTTTATTTGTACGCCCAAGAGCAACATATCGACCGCATTGTGTATGACAACATTGGCGTGGGTGCCGGTGTGAAGGCGCAGTTCCGGCGCAAGAACGGCAAGGTGCAAACGCTTGGCTTCAACGCGGGTGGGGCGGTGTACAAGCCAGATGCGAAATACACTGATGATAAGAGAAATCGTGACATGTTCGCCAACATCAAGGCACAGGCATGGTGGATGGTGCGTGACCGCTTCTACAAGACGTGGCGAACTGTGCACCATGGCGACAGCTACCCAGAAGACCAGCTTATCAGCCTATCAAGCAGCCTGCATGATTTGGAATACCTCACCGCCGAACTGAGCCGCCCACGCGTGGATTACGACCAAAACGGGCGAGTGAAGGCTGAGAGCAAGAAAGACATGAAAAAGCGCGGCATCCCCAGCCCGAACCGGGCGGATGCGCTGGTAATGGCCTTTGCCCCCGTGCAGGGCGGGCTGAACATAAACCCCAAGATATTGAGCGGACTATGAGCAAGAAAAAGAATAAGCCAAACGCCAAGGCCATGCGCCGCGCGTTGCAAAGGCTACCTGAAAAACAGCCCGTCTCATACAGCTTGGATTTCCCCACTCTGCCTGACGGCGTAAGGCCAAACGGCATGGCCATGGACAGCAGCCCCTTAGGAAACTTTGGGGCTGATTGCTTTTTCGGCACTGGCTTTATCGGCTATCCCAAGCTGGCCGAACTGGCGCAGATTTCTGAATACCGCAGCGTGAGCGAAACCACCGCCAACGAAATGACCCGCCAATGGATAGAAATCAAATCCGTGGGCGAAGAAGACAACAGCGAGGCCATCAAGCAGATTGAGGAATGCTACGAACGGCTGAATGCGCGCGATGTGTTCCGCAAGGCCATCGAAACAGACGGCCTGTTCGGGCGTGGGCAGATACTGGTGCAAATCAAAGACCACGACGGCAAATTAGCCAACCCGCTGCTCCTAACCGAGAAAACCATCGCCAAAAGCAGCCTGAAAGCCTTGGTGAATATCGAGCCGATGTGGACGACCCCCGCGCCGTACAACGCCATTGATCCAACATTGCCCGACTTCTACAAGCCGAAGGCATGGTATGTGATGGCGCAGGAAATCCATGCCAGCCGACTGTTCACCCTGATTTCCCGCCCCGTGCCGGATATGCTCAAGCCCGCCTACAACTTCGGCGGTGTGAGTATGACCCAACTCATGATGCCTTATGTGGAACGCTGGCTGCGCACCGTGGACTCTGTCAGTGACCTGCTACACAGCTTCTCTTTGTCCGGCATCAAAACCGACATGAGCGCGGTACTGAACGGCAGCGACGACGGCGACACCAACATCATGCTGCGTGCCGAACTGTACAACCGTTTGCGCGACAACCGCGGCCTGATGCTGTTGAGCAAAGACGAAGAAGAGTTCTTCCAGTTCAACACCCCGCTGTCCGGCTTGGATGCGCTGCTTGCCCAATCGCAGGAGCAAATGGCCGCCCCTAGCCATACTCCATTGGTGAAGCTGCTCGGTATCACCCCCAGCGGCCTGAATGCCAGCACAGAGGGCGAGATTGCCGTTTACTACGACCACATCCGCGCCATGCAGGAAAACCTGCTGCGCGACCCGTTGGACAAGCTGCTAAAACTGGTGCAACTGCACCTGTTCGGCAAAGTGAACGACAACATCACATTTGACTTCGTGCCTTTACAGCAGATGAGCGAAACCGAGCTTTCCACCATCCGCAAATCCGATACCGACCGCGACGTGGCCTACATTCAGGCTGGGGTAGTGTCGGCAGAGGAAGTACGCGGGCGGCTGGCGAGTGAGCCGGACAGCGGCTACAACGGCATCGACGTAGAAGATGTGCCTGAAATGCCCGATGACGGCTTTTCAGACGGGCTGAATGACGGCGTGGAGGAAGATGTCGGAGAATCCACCGACCCAAAGCCTAAGCCTGCCCAAGATGCCCAATGGGACGAATCCAAGCATCCGAGGGCGGAGAACGGGCAGTTCGGTGCAGGCAGCAACAGGCTACCTGAAGAGGCTCATTCAACCAAACAGCCCTCTATTGCTGTTAAAGGTAGTGAGCTAGGCACGTTTGAGCAGACAAAAGACCTGCGCAAGGCCGCTATGCAGTATGCACGGGACAACTTTGTCGGCAAAAGCTACACCAATCAGGATAGCGGCCATGAGATACAGGTTACCTGGCAGGGTATTAAACATGCCACAGCTGGCGCGAATGCCGCCGAATTAACCATCATGGCAAAGCTGGACGAACTGCTCATTCATGCCAAGAAAGATGGCGAAGCCGTGCCTGATTACAAAGGACGTGCACACATTATTTCGGCACAGAAATATAAGGCAGTAGTAGATTTGGATGGAGAGAGTTTGAATATTGGGATTGTTACCTTGAAGAAGCATTCAGGCCATGAACATTATGACCATTTCATTATCAAGGACGCATGAAAAACCCTTAATCCGGTACATCTGGGATAGCTTGAACACCAAGCATTTAACCCAGCCTTCAAATTAAGGGCTTACTAGTATTCTAATTTCTTTACCCGCCGAAAGCAAGCCATGAAACTGTCCGCCCCATCCAACCAAGACATCATCCTGAAGCCGATACAGCCCAACCTGGGTGTAGAGGCTGCCTACCGCAAAAGCCTGAAAAAGCTGTTGCGTGAAATGCGTGCCGACGTGCAGGGTTTACTCGAACGGCACTACCCGAAAGGCATTGCCCAAGACAGCCTGACGGGCGGCTTGCAGGCTGCTTTGTCCGCCCTGTTGCGTTATTGGCTGGCACGGCTGGACAAGCTCGCACCGCAAATAGCGGAGAAGTTCACCAATCAAAGTGCAGGCCACACTGAGAGAGCTTTTCAGACAGTATTGCGTGATACGGGGTTTGCCGTCCGTTTCCGTTCCACGGTGCAGCAACAAACTGCTTTACAGGCTGTATTGGGCGGTAACGTCTCACTTATCCGCTCCATCGGCCAGCAATACCTGAACCGCGTGGAAGAGAGCGTGTGGCGCAGCGTGAATGCAGGCTACGACATGGCGCAACTGACCCGCGAACTGCGAAAGGACTACGGCATCAGCGAACGCCGCGCCGCCTTTATCGCGCGAGACCAAACCAACAAAGCCAAGGCGGCCATCGAAAAGGCACGGCGGCAGGAATTGGGCATTACCGAGGCTATATGGATGCACTCCCACGCAGGCAAAGAGCCGCGCCCGAGCCATGTTGCCGCCAACGGCAAACGCTTCGACGTGAGCAAAGGCATGTATCTGGACGGCAAATGGGTGCAGCCGGGGACAGAGCCGAACTGCCGCTGCACCAGCCGCAGCGTGATTAAAGGATTCAACTCATGACAGACAAAATCATACTCGCCCAAGACCGCTCCCTGCGCTCCTACGACCAAGACGGCAGGCTGCACGTTGCCAGTTCCAACATCAGCAAAACGGGTAGCGATACTGTATTTGAGGAAGGCTACCTGAAAATTCTCAGGTAGCCTTCCCTTTGTCCCGCCCGTTTGGGTGGTTTTTATTGGAGCAAATACACATGAATGAAAAAACAACCCATCCCATCCATTGGCACAAACTTGCACAAGGCGCGGCAGGATTAGCCAAGGCTCTTACCGGAATCGGCCATGTTTCCAGCGATACCGCAGCCCAAAGACTGAGCTCTTGTGCTGCCTGCTCTGCGTTGATGCGGCATCGGCAAAACTCACCCGAAAGCATTGTTCAAGGTGTTGGCCTGTTCGACCGATGCAGTGCCTGCGGCTGCTTTGTCCGTGCCAAAACCCTATTGGCCGATCAAACCTGTCCATTGGGCAAATGGTAGCCGGAAATATTCCCGGCTGATTTTATATCTATTCTACTTAGCAAGGAGGCAGTCATGATTTAGATACCGAGTTCAATCTTAATTGTTCTTCTAACCAACCAAATATTTTTTATTGATTTTATCTTATTATTTTAGGAGTTTTATTATGGCAACATTACCTTGCAACAATGGAAAATGGTCTCTTGGACATTACAGCAGATTTGCAGGCGACTTTACCTACACGGGCAGTTACAACACAGCAGAGGAGGCCTGCGCGGCTGCCAAGCTGAAAGCATGGGCTTACGATCCAGTGAAAAAAGCATATGTTCCCTACAATTCGGCAATGCAGCTTTACCGTGTTGAATGTGCAGCCGAAAATAACAGCTATCTGATTGAGAATACCTACAACGTTGCCTTCCGGCACCGTCCGTTGGAATTAATAGTATCAACTGGCAGCCAATATGCAAATTTTATTGAGATACTCCCTAATGATAAAGTAGAGATTTCAGCCAACCAATCTGTTACCTGGATTATTACTAACGGCAGTAGTTCAATCACCAACCTTCGAAAAAATGGATTAGGTATGGTTTTTGAAACCAAGAACCTAAGTGGGATGGTTACCGTTACTGCCCAATCTATTTGTCATACAAAGAGCCTAACATTTTATATTAGAGATGTAAAAACCGAATATATTTCGGCTTTATGGCCTGCATTGGAAAATGCCGGAATAACCAAAAATAAAAATGAATTGGCCGCTTTTTTGGCAAGCTCAGATCACGAAACTGGAGGAGGCACCGATATGGTTGAGTCACCTCAATATAGCCTGAAAGGATGGAGGGCAATATCTCATAAACAAAAAAATATTAGGGAATGGTTAAATCAACATCAAAACAATACCCAAGTAGAGTTTGACAAATTATCCAATAAAGACAAGCTCAATATTATGTATGCCGGTAAAAACGGTAATACTCAACCGGGTGATGGCTATCTATTCCGTGGGAGAGGTGGCTTACACATGACTGGACGGGATGCATATCAAAAATTTTCAACCTATATGCGTCGCCCAGATATCATGAGCAATCCTGATTTGGTAGCTACCGATCCCCAGTTGGCTGTGCAAAGTGCTATTTGGTTTTGGACAATTTATAAGCCTAATCTTCGGAGGATTGCACAACAAGGTAACTGGGATGAGGTAAGGAACATAGTCAATGGTGGGTCTATTGGCATAGAAAAATATTGGCCTAAAGTCCAAGGTTATCTGAATGGTAAAGGAGTACTCATGAAACCATAAATATTGGTCATTGCCTCCTACCAGTGTAGAATCCATAATTATCCGCAACCGGTAGGAGGCTTCAACCATGAAAATTTTATTACTTATTGTTTTATCATCATTTACCTATTCTTCGGCCTATGCGAAGCCCCCTGTGAAAACGATTTTTTCCTGCACCACCACCAATGGCAAACAGCTAACCGTGCAGCGACAGGGGGAGGACTATGTGTACAGTTTCGGCCGCACAGGGCGGCCGGAGTTAGTGTTTCGCAATCCGAAGCGAAATGTGGTTGCGCGAAGCATTACCAGCTCAATGCGGGCCGCAATCGGCATAGGTGGATTTTGGTCGGACATGAATATGATAAATCAGGGCTACCGGTATAATATTTTTTGGAGGGTGAATCAGGATGAAGAACATACGATCACGCAAGGTGTTGTAGTGACTAAGCTAAGTCGGAGAAATGATTTAAGGTACCATCACCCAGTTATTCTCTGCGATAACCGCTATCCCATTATTGATAACCCAGACCCTGAGTTTATGCTTTAACCGGTAAATTTATCACTTCAAATGCTGTCTGTTTTTAGGCAGCATTTTTTGTAAGGTCAACGATGAACGAACAGGTTCAGGCAGCTTTGGCAATGGACGCACAGCCTGCGCTGACCACTACCGGCAACAGCGGCATCCCCGCATGGATGCTGACCTATGTAGACCCGAAGCTGATTGAAGTCGCCCTACAGCCGATGAAGGCTGCCGAAATCTTCGGCGAAGTGAAAAAAGGCGATTGGACAACCGAAACTGCCATGTTCATGCTGGTAGAACCTACCGGCGAAGTCTCCAGCTACGGCGACTACAATAACAACGGCGTAAGCGGTGCCAACGTTAATTTCCCGCAACGTCAGAGCTACCATTACCAAGTGTTCACCCGCTGGGGCGAACGCGAAGTGGCGCGCGCCGGCGAAGCCAAGATTGACTATGTGAACCGTGTCAATCAGGCCAGTGTAAACGCGCTCAACCGCTTCCAGAACAAATCCTATTTGTTTGGTATCAAAGGTTTGCAGAACTACGGCATCCTAAACGATCCGAGCCTGCCGGCCGCTACCGCTGCCGCGCAAGCATGGGCAACCGCCACCGGCGAGCAGGTATACGAATCCATCCGCAAGCTGTTCCAAAAACTGTTGCAGCAGACCGGCGGGCTGATTGATATGAACACACCGCTCTTGCTGGTGTGCAGCCCCACCGCCAGCGTGGAGCTGACCAAAACCAACCAGTACAACGTAAACGTTACTGACCAGCTGAAAAAGAACTTCCCCAATCTGCGCATCGAAACCGTGCCGGAATACTCCGCCGCATCGGGCGAGATGGTGCAGTTGATTGTGGAAGAATTGGACGGCCAGCGCACGTTGGAATGCGGGTTCACCGAAAAACTGCGCGCGCACAACATGGTTTTGGAAGCCTCCAGCATCAAGCAGAAGAAATCGCAGGGCACATGGGGCGCAATTATCTACCGCCCGTTCTGCATTGCTTCCATGACCGTAAGCTAAACTGCCTGCAAAACAAGGCTACCTGAAAATAGGTAGCCTTTTCTCACTTCAAAGGAAAATCAAATGGCAAAACAAAAAACCGTAACCGTTGGCTGCAAGCTGCCCAACGGGCTGATTATCGAAGTTGGCGGTCAGTCAGTAGAACTAAATGGCACGAACGCTTCAAACATCATCGGCGGCCACGGCATCACTTACGATGTGGATGCCGACCTGTTCAATGCTTGGTTAGAAGCGCACCAAGACCGCGACATGGTGAAAAACGGCTTCGTATTCGCCCATGAAGAGGCAAAAAACACCAAAGCCGAAGCCAGGGAAAAGGCTGACAACGAAACCAAGCTGGAAGCCATTAACCCCGATGACAAGGCTAATGGTGTAAGCACCGCCAAGGAAGAGTAACCATGCCCGCCGTCGTCTTTGACAAAGCGCGTTTTCAGGCGGCCTATCCCGAAGTGCAGGCAGGCGATGCCCAGTTCGCCATGTGGTTCACGCAGGCCGAAAGCCTGCTGGACAACACCGACCATAGCATTGTGAAAAAGCTGGAAGAGCGCGAAATGCTGCTGTTCCTGCTGGTTCGCCACTTCGCTGCCTTGGCTGAACGTGCCGCGCAGGGCGGCTTGGTGGGGCGTATTGCTTCGGCTTCTGAGGGCAGCGTCTCCGTGAGCGCGGATATGGGCGCGGTCGGCAGTACTGCCGCTTGGTATCTGCAAACGCCTTACGGCGCGACCTACTGGCAGCTTACCGCCAAATACCGCCGCTTCCGCTATGTGCCGGGAGGCTGTCATGCGCGGTGGCGATAAATTCAGACGTGCACTGGCCGAACTGGCCGCGCAGGCAACAACGGCCAAGGTGCGGGTTGGGATTGTCGAGCAGGCAATATATGATGGTTCTGACGGCGAAAGCGTGGCACAAGTCGCCTTCTGGAACGAATACGGCACGGCAACCATCCCCCCGCGCCCGTTTTTCCGCAATACCATTGCCGAGCACAAGGACGAATGGCCGAAACAGGCCGCCGCGTTGATGAAAACCAACGGCAGCGATGTGCGGCAGACTTTGGAACTGATGGGCGAAGGCGTGAAAGGGCAAATTAAGATGACCATCCAAGGCTTTCAAGAACCAGCCAACGCAGCATCCACCGTGAAGAAAAAAGGCTTCGACAAGCCGTTGATTGATACGGGGACGTTGTGGCGCAGTATTGATTACGAGGTAGCCGATGAATCTTAGAGCCATCGCCAACGGTGCGATTACATCCGTCAATCCGAACCTGCCCGCCATATTGAAACTCAACGGCGGCTACACCACCGATGCCACAGGGAAACGTAAATCAGGCTACAGCGAGCATCCTGTAACAGTACAGACCCAAACCCTCAGCACGCAGGATTTAGCCTTGTTTGAAGGTTTGGCACAGCAGGGAACTCTGTTGTATGCCTATGTAACCGGTCAATTCCACGGCCTGCGGCGGCAAAGCGCCAAGGGTGCGGATAAGCTGGTGTTCGCGGCCTACGGCGAAACCGAAACGACAGAATGGCTGGTGAAACAGGTGGTGGAAAGCTGGCCGGATTGGTGCAAGGTGCTGTTATGGCGGCAACATTAGACGATATTTACACCGAAGTCCGGGCAATGCTGCTCGGGCTTTTCTCATGCGAAGTGGTGCGCGGCTACAGCAACAACGTGCCGTTGCCCAAGCCGCCGTTCGTGGTGATGAACATCCTGAACGAAACCGCCGCCGCCACGAATGAACATGCCTACGCCGTGGCGGATGAAACCGCCGCCGTCTCGCGCCAGTCGGAAATACAGATGCAGCTTGATTTCTATGGCACACAAGCGGGGCAGATGGCGCAGAAAACCGTTTTACTGTGGCGCGATTTCTACGCCTGCGAACAGTTGAAATCCTGCCAGCCGCTGTATGCCGATCCCGCCCGCTTCATGCCGCTCACCAACGAAGAGAGTGAATATGAAGAACGCTGGATGACTACCGTGCATCTGTCCTACGCGCCACAGGCAGAACACCCGCAGCAGTTTGTAAACGCCTTTGATTTAACCCTGATCCAACCGTAAAGGATATATCCATGTTCCAATCTATTCCCGCGTCAAAAATCGTCAGTGTGAACCCCGCCGTACTTAGTTCGGGCGGATCCCCCCTGTCGATGAATGCCGTCTTTTTGAGCAAAAACGAAAACCTGCCCACCGGCAGGCACACCGCCTTCCCCGACGCTTCGGCAGTCGGCGAGTTTTTTGGCTTGGCCAGTGAAGAGTTTAAAGCCGCGCAAGTGTACTTTAAAGGCTTCGACAACTCGCACATCAAGCCCGGCACGCTGTATTTCTACCCCTACAACGTAGGGAAAGAGGCTGCCTATTTGCGCGGCGCAAGTGTAAAAAGCATGAGCCTTGCCGCATTGAAGAAACTTTCAGGCAACCTGAAGGTAAACATCGACGGCAGCGACAAAACCGGTGACAACATCAGTTTGGCCGCTGCCACCAGTTTCAGTGATGCCGCCGCCAAAATCGGTACTGCTATCAGTGCCACTGTGTAGTTTGACGAGCAGTTACAGGCGTTTGAAATCGTGTCCGCCACCCAAGGCAAGGCTTCCGAAATCGGTTTTGCCACCGGCACACTGGCTGAAGCCCTGAATCTGACCAAAGCCAAAGGCGCGGTGATTTCCAAAGGCAACGATGGCGACAGTGCGGAAACCGTGATGGAGGGTATAGTTCAATCCACTTTGAATTTTGCCACCTTCACCACCGTGTTTGAGCCTGAACTGGCCGATAAGCTGGCCTTGGCCAAATGGAGCAACGCGCAGAACAACCGCTTCCTCTACGCCGCCTGGGGTAAAGAAGCCGCCGCGCTGCAAACTGGCAATACAACCTGTCTCGGCGCGCAACTGAAAGCCGCTGCCTACGATGGAACGGCCCCGATTTACGGCGGGCTGGACAAGGCTGCCTTCCTGTGTGGCGCGATTGCTTCCATTGATTTCACCGAAACACAAGGCCGCATCACACTGGCGTTCAAAAACCAATCTGGCTTGAGCGTGGACGTGGATAATGCCACCGATGCCGACAACCTGAAAGAGAACGGCTACAACTATTACGGCGCATGGGCAACCGCCAACGACCGCTTCACTTTCCTCTATCCCGGCCAAATGCCCGGCAAGTGGAAATGGATTGATGCCTATGTGAACCAAATCCGCCTCAACAGCCAGTTGCAGCTTGCCCTGATGACCTTGCTTACCTCGGCCAAGGCCGTGCCGTACAACACCGTCGGTATCGCCCTGCAACGTGCTGCCTGCCAAGACCCGATTAACGAGGCCTTAAACTTCGGCAGCATCCAGCCCGGCGTACCGTTGAGCGAACAGCAACGCGCCCTCATCAACAACGAAGCGCGCGTAGATGCCGCAGCGAAGATTGAAAGTACCGGCTACTTCCTGCTGATTCAGAACGCTTCGGCGCAGACACGCGGCAACCGCCAGTCTATGCCGATGAAGCTGTGGTACACCGACGGCGGCAGCGTACACAACATCAACCTCGGCTCTATTAACGTCCAGTAACGGGCAAACCACATTCAGGCTACCTGAAACTATTTTCGGGTAGCCCGATTTATTCCTGCAATCAGGCAGATTTTTGTGCCACAAGGCATTTAATTTTGATATAAGGAGGCTTATAATGTCTTTAACTATTGAGGAAAAACAGGTTTATGTAGAGTTTATTGAACAAGTGTATAGTCATTCACTTCATGTTCGAGAAAGTGATATTACCCCGGCTGTGGCAGAGGTTTGTGACCAGATGATGTTGCAAATCCGCGAATGCTCACGAAAATTCATGGCAGCACATGCGGTATTTTCCATTTTTTACGGTGGGCCTATTTTGACGGCTAAACAATTTATTACAGCTTTCGGAAAAGGCGCCGTACTTAATGTTAAAAAATGGCTGGATACTATTCGTGGCCATCGGATTTACCGCGTTTGTATCGTTAATACCGCCCGTAACAACCGCACCAATCTGGAGTTTGCATTACGGGGTCTTTAATGCAAATGGAGGAGTTTCAATGTGGGACGTCATCCTAACTATTCTATCGCCGTTTGCACAGTATATTGATTCACGCAAGGTTCGCCTGTATACCTACCATATTCCTGCCACCGCCGTTATCCTGTTCGGATGGTCTGCCGGCGACTGGCAGGGTATGCTTCAGGTATGGTGGATTGTGTCTATATTACTGCTGTTGTGGGGATGGATGGCCTACGATCTGTTCCATTTGAGACAGGAGCAACCAGAAAGCCAAGTGACGCGATTGTGTTTGTGGTTATTACCGGCCACTTGGTTATTGAAGACCATCATTAGCTTTTGGGCTGCCTAATAAAGCAGCCTTTCCCACGCCCGCATCTGCGGGCTTTTTTATTGGAGAACCCAAAGATGCAAACCGTATCAGACCGCACCCTGACCGCCGCCAACAGCATCCTGCTGATGCGCGTGAAGGGCTTTAACGACAACTTCGTACAGATTGAAGGCTACGCTGCCGACAACGCTTTCGACTTTGGCCAAGGCAAAATCGGCGAAACCATGATGGGCGTAGACGGCCAGCAATCCGGCGGCTTTACCCCGCACGAAGTGGACTTCAACATCCAGCTCGCCCCCACCAGCAAATCGCGCGACTACCTCGACCAGCTCACTAATGCCATCCTGCAACGGCAGGAAACGTTCATGGTGGAGTTTTCGGTAGAGATTTCATCGGTGAAGCGCCGCTACACCGCCACCGGCTTCTTGGTGGAAATCCCGGGCGGTACCACGGCCAAGAAAACGCTGGAAGCCGTAACCTACAGCTTCCGCATCGTGGTGAAACCAGAGGAGATTTAAGATGGCTCTGAAAACCCGGCAAATCACGATTGAGAACGGGCGGGATAAAGGCCGCGTGTTCCTGATTACCGAAATGAGCGCCGCCCACGCCGACAACTGGGCGATGCGCGCCCTTTTGGCTTTGGCCAACAGTGGCGTGGACTTGGGCAATATCAACCCCCAACAGGGCATGGTGGGGATGGTTGGAGCAACGCTGGGGGCATTGGGTAAAGTCAAGCCGGAAGACGCCATCCCGCTCTTGAACGAGCTTTTGGACTGCGTGCAAATCATCCCTGAAGGCGGCCAGCCGCGCCCGCTGAATATGGATTTCAACGACGTGGAAGACTTCACGACCCTGTGGCGTTTGCGGAAGGAGGTGTTCGCATTGCATACCGATTTTTTGCAACACGCCTTTGGCCTGACCTCGGTATCGGGCGGGGAAGAAGCGGAGGGCAGCAAGGCTACCTGAACCTGACCCAAACCATCGGCGCCCTTGTTTCTTCCCGCATCTGTACCTTGCACGAGTTGCAAACCGTGTATGGCCTGGAAGATGCCTTTAACCTGCTCGAAATCGTCAATACCGATGCCTTCAACAAGGCACAACAGGCTACCTGAAATCAGGTAGCTTTTTTAGGAATAGCTATGGCAACAGTAATTGATACCCTGTTCATGGAGTTGGGCATTGATTCGTCCAAATTCAGTCGGGAAGCCAAGCAGGCGGTCTCCAAACTGGATGACATGACCGAGGCGTTCGAGAAGGCGGAAGCAAAAACCGGCAAATCCGGCAAAGGGCTGGACAAACACGCCGAAAAGGTTAAGCAGAACGTCAAGCAGGCCAAAAACCTGACAGAGGCACTAGGAAAGGTGGCAAAAGGCGCTGCCGCTCTCTTTGCCCTCGTTACTGGCTCAAACGCGCTGGATAAGCTGATTCGGGAAACCACCGAAGCCAACATACAGCTAGACAACCTCTCGCGCAATATCGGCATGAGCCGTAACCAGCTCCAAGCATGGGGCGGTATGGCCGAAATGGCGGGCGGTCAGGCTGATGCCATGAAAGGCAGCTTGGCCGGGCTGAGCATGAGCATCACCCGCCTCACTACCATGGGCGACACCTCCATGGTGCCGTTCTTCAATGCCTTTGGCGTGGCGTTGCTCAATGCCGACGGCAAAGCGCGCAACCTCGACAGCATCATGCTGGATTTGGCCGACCGCTTTTCCAAAATGGACAGGGTGCAGGCCTACAATCTGGCTAAAAGCATGGGTTTGGACGACGGCACCATCAACACCCTGCTGCTCGGACGTGCCGAAATGGAAAAGATGCTGGCCTTGCAAGACCGGCTCTACCGCTCCGGCGAGAAAGAAATTGCCGTCAGCCGCGAACTGACCCGCTCCCGCGCCTATCTCAACCAGCAATGGGATGCGCTGAAAAACATGATTGCCAATGCGCTTGCCCCGCATTTATTGCGCCTGGTGAAGCTGGTCAGCAGCTTTGCCGACTACCTGATGCGCAACGAAAACACCATGAAGCACGTTTTCGAGGGCTTGGCTTTTGTATTGGGCATGGTACTGATTCCGGTATTGTGGTCGGCAGTAACGGCGCTGTATGCCTTTATTGCTCCGTTCGCACTGGCTGCTACCGCTGTGGCTGCTTTGGGTGCCGCGTTTGTGCTGCTCTATGACGACTACAAAACTTGGGCGGAGGGCGGAAAGAGCCTGTTCAACTGGGGCGCGTTCACCGGCTACATCAGAACCTCCAAGGTATCAGTGGACAGCCTTACTAAAGGTTTTACCTACCTACTCACCGGCTACACAAGCTGGGCAGAAGCCGGGAAAGGTTTGTTCGATTGGCTGAGGTTGAAAGGATTCATCGACGAAAACGGGGTATCGGTAAAAAGCCTCACTACCGGTTTTCATAATTTGTATTTGGAAATCAAAACCTATTTAATGCCCTATTTCGAGGCGCTGGGCGACCTCTTCGCTAGCATCATGAGAGGCGACTGGGAAGGCGCCAAGAATGCCGCCGGGCGGGTGCTGAGGGAGGCCGGCAAAGTCATAACCGACACCGTTAGCTTCGGTGTAGAGCGAGCGGCTGGTGCGCTTGACTATGTAACAGGCCGCACCCCCGGCGCCCCCGGCTCGGCTCAGGCGGCAGCAAGAAGCCTTGGTTCAGGGGAGCGTGTCGCCAAACAGATGTTTTCCCCTGGCGGTACGATTTACTTCGGCGACAGTATCGCTCACGGCTACCGCAGCGCGGTAAACGGTACAGGGTCAACCAGAGTGGGCGCTAATCCGCAGCAGGTATTAGGCTTCATCAACGGCTATTCCGGCAACCTGCAAGGCCAAACCGTGATTCTGTCATCCGGTATGAGCAACAACCCGAACGACGCCGACAGCATCCGTGCTCAAATCCGCTCATTGCGTGCCAGAGGGGCGAACGTGCGGCTGCTTGGGGTATCCAACACCTACAATCGAAACGGCCAAACCGGCGCGAAAATGAACGCCCTGCTGGGGCAAATCGCCCGCGAGGAACATGCCACTTTCCAAGGCGGCTTCCAAGCAGGCAGGGATAACATCCATCCTGCCAGCTACAGCTCGCAGCCGTGGTTGGGCGGCGGTTCACGGCAAAACTCCGCAATGGCAGAAACGCTCGCCATGATTAGGAAGCATGAAGGTTTCTCCAGCCGCACCTATTGGGACGTGAACGCTTACCGCTTAGGCTATGGCACGGATACCATCACCGACCGCAACGGCAATGTTCGCAGAGTGAGACAGGGCGATACTGTTACCCGCGAGGATGCGGAGCGCGATTTGGCACGCAGGGCGCAACTTTTCAGAAATGCAGCACGTCAGAAAATCGGTGCGGCGGAATTTGACCGCCTGCCGGCCAAAACACAGGCCGCCATTACTTCGGTTGCCTACAATTACGGCAGCTTGGATAAATTGCCGTCTTTGGTAAACGCCGTTCGCAGTGGCAACATCAATGCCATTTCCCAAGCAATTGCTTCCCGCCAAGGCGACAACCGTGGCGTGAACAGAAGAAGGCGGCTGGATGAGGCCGCCGCAGTATTGTCTGACCTGAACAGCCGACCCGTAGGCGGGCAAGCCGTTGCCGCCGGTGCCGCCCGTGGCACACAATCCCTGCAGCAAGGGGCTGTCGCCCGCCAGCAGGCGCAGCAGATTACCAACAACAGCAATATGCAGTTCGCCATCAACGGCGGCATCCATGTGCAGTCTTCAGCCAGCACCATAGACGGCACGATGGCGGATGCCTCTGCCGCCGCCCGTAACAGGCTGGTACAGATTATGCCGGCGATGGTGTGAGAAAGGTTTGTTATGGCTTGGAACTCAATCGGCATTCCAAATGTTCCCAAGTTGCCGAGAAACGCAGGCGGCGCGCTGATTAAGTTCGGCGGCGCCGCTTTAATTCAGGCCATCTTTGGCAACTATTGGGGCATTTTCGGACAAAACGGCATTCCGCTGCTGTTGTCAGACAACGTAATGTCAGTTAAGCATCAAAACACTTCCAAAGTGTCCAATGCGCCTATTGAACGCGGTTCGTTCGCCAGCTACAACAAAGTTGGCGTTCCGTTCACGGTAACGGTGCAGATGAGCAAGGGCAGCGGCGGAGTGTTCGAGCGCGGCGCGTTTCTCGGTTTGTTGGATACGCTGGCCAACAGCACTGATTTGTTCTTAGTTATCACGCCGGAAGCGGTGTACCCGAACATGGCGATTACCGGCTACGACTACGCCCGCGAAGCTTCAGACGGGGCGCGGCTGTTGAAGGTTAATATCCATTTGGCCGAAGTACGGCAGGTGGAAGTGAAATACACCAAAACCAAGCCGGACGGCGCACAGGCACAGGCAGACGGAGGCAAGGTGCAGCCCAAGCCGATACAAAACAACGAATCCATAGCTTCAAAACTGTACGGAGCGGCCAGTGATGGGTTCGGGAAAATAACCGATACGTTCAGAAAGGGGTTCGGGTTGAAATGATTTACCAAATCCCCCTTAAACCTGTCCCGGTGCAGAAAGTGAGTGCCACATTGGGCTCTCAGGAAGTAACCGTATCGCTGCTGCCGCGATTGGGCAGGCTGTATGCCACCGTGTCGGCAGACGGGCGCGTGCTGATACGCGAACGGGTATGCCTGCACGGTATGCCGCTGGTGGGCGAGGCCTATCGCGGCTTTCGCGGCGAGCTTTATTTAGTCGATACCGCAGGCAGCCTAGACCCGCAATGGCAGGAACTGGGCAGCCGCTTTATTTTGGTGTACCGCGATGGGCATTAAAGAAAAAATCCTGCGCGTCAGCATCAAGCTGGGGCAGGAAAAAGACGTATGGGACGCAAAAGGCAACGATACGCTGGTTGTCGAGGGTTTGCGCACTTCCTGCCAAATCAATTACGGCAACGGGGCAGTCATGCCATCTGCCCGAATCAAGGTATACGGCCTGAAGCTGGACAGTATCATGAAGCTGTTGCGGGTGAAATGGAACACTGAACAGTCGATGATGAATTTGGTTCAGGTGGAGGCCGGCGAACAAGGCAACCTGAGCGTGGTCTATACCGGCAACATCACGTTTGCCTACCCCGAAATGGGCGGCGCGCCGGATATTTGCTTGGTTATCGAGAGCCATACCGCCGTTTTGTGGCAACTCAAGCCCGCCGAAGCGGTCAGCCACGAAGGCGAAACCGATGTGGCACAGGCGATCGAAGCCATTTGCAAACGCATGGGCAGGCGCTTTGAGAACAACGGCGTGCAGGCCAAAATCAGCAACCAGTATTTGGACAATACCGAACTGGACAAAATCCGACATATTGCCGCCAATGCCTATATAGATGTGTACATCGACAACGAAACAGTTGCTATCACCCCCAGGGGGCAGCCACGCATGATTGATGTGCCAATAGTCAGCCCGGCCACCGGCCTAATCGGCTACCCGATACCGGACTTGCAAGGCGTGAAGCTGCAATGCTTGTACGACAAAGCCCTGCGTTTCGGCGGACTGATTGAAATTTCAGGTAGCCTGATTGAGCAATGCAACGGCAGATGGCGTGTGTTCGGCCTGTCGCTGGACTTGGAAAGCCAAGTGCCGGGCGGCAAGTGGCTGGCCGACATCAAAGCCGCCAATGTGGAGGATACGAATGTCAAAGTCACAACATAGCCGGGCGCAATACCGGCCAGAACAGTCACAAGGCGGCGCGGGCGAAATTGGCGCGATAGTGTCCGGTATCGTCTCACGCATCCAAACCGTAACACTGGTGCGCGTGGTTAAAACCAAAGCGGGCGGGCTTGCCCCTGTCGGGCTGGTGGACGTACAACCCTTGGTTGCCCAAATCAGCGGCGACGGCACGGTTACGCCGCACGGCATCATTTACAACGTGCCGTATTTCCGATTACAGGGCGGCGGCAACGCCGTGATTATCGACCCCGAGCCGGGCGACATTGGCATGTGCGGCTTTTGCAGCCGTGACATTTCGAGTGTTAAACAGAACAAAGCGCCGTCCGCCCCGCAGAGCAGGCGGCGTTTCGATTATTCGGACGGCCTCTATTTCGGCGGCTTCCTGAACGGTACGCCAGAGCAGTACATCATGTTCTTCAAAGGCGGTATTAAGCTGTTCTCCCCCGGCGACATCGAAATGGAAGGCAAGAATATCGTACTGAAGGCGCAAAACGGCGTGAGCAGCACCTCGCAAACTTTTCAAACCAACACCCAAACCACGGCACAGTTTACCGGCGGTGGAGGGATTGACACAGACGGCGATGTGAAGGCCAAAGACATCAGCCTACTGCATCACGTCCATGGAGATGTGCAGCCAGGCAGCGGCAACACGGGAGAACCGCAATGAACACCCTCTATCTTGACCCGCAAAGTTGGGATTTGGCCTTGGATGTGGCAGGCAATATTGCGCTGGCCAAAGACCCCTATGCCAAGGCGCAGGATGTGGCCTCTGCCGCCCGCCTGTTTGCAGGCGAACTGTATTACGACACAGAAAAGGGTATCCCTTATTTTGAAGAAATGCTGGGCAAAAAACAGTCATTTGCGCTGTACCGGCATCGGCTGGTGCAGGCTGCCTTGTCCGTCCCCGGCGTGGTGGCGGCAGACGTGGCCGCCGAATTGCGCGACGGGCGTGTGCTTTCAGGTAGCCTAAAATTTACCGATGATGCCAAGAAACAATACGAGGTAATGCTATGAACAGTAATGTTCCACCAGTGCGCTTCACACCGCAGGGCTTGCAGATTCCGACTGAAACCGAAGTGCTGAACGGCGTGCTTGCCGATTTCAATGATGCCTTCGGTGGCGGCCTGAACCTGAATTTGGAAACGCCGCAGGGGCAGCTTGCCTCTTCTCTAGCCGCCGTGATTGCCGACAAAAACAACCTGATTGCCGAACTGGTCAATCAAATCCACCCGGAATATGCCGAAGGCGTGATGCAGGATGCCATCGCGCAAATCTACTTTTTGCAACGCAAGCCAGCCACCGATTCGGCGGTGGTGTGCGAGTTTGTCGGCCTGCCCGGCACACAGATTCCGCAGGGATTCATCGTGCAGGATGAGGCAGGCAACCAATGGGCTTTGCAGCAGGAAATCGGCATTCCCATCAGCGGGAAAGTCAGCGGCACACTCATTGCTGCCGGGCAGATTGAAGCACCCGCCCACAGCGTAAATATTATTTATCAAGCCTTGGTGGGGCTGGATAGGGTGGACAACCCGCGCCCTGCCGTTCCCGGACGGGCGGAAGAGAGCCGTGCCGAATTTGCCGAACGCAGGCGGCGCAGCGTGGCCATCAATGCCCACGGAACGCCGCAGGCAGTGTATGCCAACGTGTTTGCGTTGGACGGTGTGCGTGATGTGTACGTCATTGACAACCCGAAAGGCCAAAGCGTACAGGCCGGCGCGACCAACTACACGCTCAAGCCGCACAGTATCTATGTGGCAGCGGTGGGTGGTGATGATACGGCGGTAGCTGAAGCTGTATTACGCTACGCGGGCAGCGGCTGCGATTTCAATGGCAACACCGAAATCACGGTGTACGACCACAACTACAACGACCCGAAGCCTGCCTATCAGGTAGCCTTTATGCGCCCGAACGAACTGCCGGTGCATTTCCGTATCAAAATTGAGCGCGGTGCATTTGTTGGTGCGGAAACGGCCATCAAACAAGCCGTCATTGCCACCTTCAAGGGGCGCATCGGTGCAAATCTATATGCCATTGGCTACGTTGCTCCAGTGGTAAAAGCTGTGCCGCAGGTGCATGTGTTGGATGTGGAAATCGGTTTGTCGGCAGGCAGTATGGGCAATTCCGTAACAGTAGGTATCGACCAAATGCCCGTTGTTCGCGCCGAAAATATCGAAGTGGTGAGCGTATGATAACCGTGGGCGAAACCTTAATCAGCCAATATGCCAACAGTCCAGTCATCTGCCGCCTGATACGGCGGTTTGACGACTGCCTAGACCCGCGCACAGACAAACAGCGGTTTTACGATACCGTGTGGAACGTGTCCACCGCACAAGGTTTTGGGTTGGATATTTGGGGGGCGATTGTTGGTATTGAGAGAGAAATCATGATTAGCGCGCAAGACGAATACATCGGCTTTGCGCAGGGCTTTACTCCGTTTGGCAGCGGTGTGTGGAGCACTGGTGAAGGCTTGGAGCGACGCTACCGTTTGGACGACGACACCTACCGCCGCGTGATTATGCTCAAAGCCATGAGTAACATCATTTACGCCACCGCCCCACACATCAACCGCCTGCTGCGTGAGATGTTCGGTACACGCGGGCGCGCGTATTTTGTGAAAAACGGCACGATGGCCGCGCGTTATGTGTTTGAGTTCTACCTTCTGCCCGTGGAACGCGCCATTATCCGCCAAAGTGACTTATTGCCGCGCCCCAGCGGCGTATTGCTGGATTTTTACGAGCCGGAGGCAGACAAAACCTTCGGCTATATTGAAGCCAACCTGGCACCCTTCGGCGAGGGTGCTTTTTTTATGGGAGTTTAAACCATGCCACAGCCAAAACTGCTCTCCAAACCTTGGGCGGCGGACGGTCTGAAAAACAGTATCCCCGTCACCCGCAACGGCTCTCTGGCGCAGG
Source organism: Eikenella sp. NML070372 (assembly GCF_001648415.1). Taxonomy (NCBI): domain Bacteria; kingdom Pseudomonadati; phylum Pseudomonadota; class Betaproteobacteria; order Neisseriales; family Neisseriaceae; genus Eikenella; species Eikenella sp. NML070372. Next base: position 27,553 of record NZ_LXSN01000001.1, read on the forward strand.
AGGCCGCCACCTATGCCGAGGGTTTCCCAAACATCACGATGACCCCGATTTCAGTCGGCGGCAAACCGCCCAGCGGCAAAGACATGAACGGCATATTGCACGAAATCAGCGCGCACACCGTTTGGCAAAACCAAGGCGGGCGCTACCGCTTTGACCAAGCCTTTTGCGATGCCATCGGTGGCTATCCCAAAGGCGCAGTGCTCATCAACGATGCATCAGACACCGAATACATCAGCCTAGTGGATGCCAACACCCACAACCCGAACAGTGGCGACAATACAGGGAAATGGGCGGTACATGCGGGCAAAGGACTGAAAGCCAGCACCACACAGGCCGGCATCGTGCAGCTCTCATCTGCCACCAACAGCGACCGCGAAGATATGGCCGCCACGCCTAAAGCAGTTAAGGCGGCCTACGACAAGGCGGTAGAAGCTGCCGCAAACGATTTGCCCAGCGGCGCCGTGATGTATTTCGCCGGCCAAACCGCACCGGCAGGCTGGCTCAAAGCCGACGGTGCCGCCGTATCCCGCACCACTTATGCCGCACTGTTTGCTGCCATCGGTACTACCTACGGCGCCGGCGACGGGCGCAACACCTTCAACCTGCCAGACCTGCGCGCCGAATTTGTGCGCGGCTGGGACGATGGGCGCGGCGTGGACAGCGGGCGTGCCTTCGGTTCGGCACAGGGGCATGCCGTTGCCAATCACTACCACCCAACAGGGGTATTTTGGTCGGACAACGATGATTTAACCATGCCGCGCGAAACCGAATACGGTAACAAAACCTCAATGCAGGCCGGCGACCCGGCTGCCGTTGTATTGGGCGCAAGTCAAGGCGGTGCCAATCAGAAAAATTATCACTTGGATGCCAATTTGGCCAATAACAAAGGCAGTGGCAACAACTGGACGCTGACCACCCGCACCGATCATATGACTGTTGCTCAAGGCGGCGGCGAGACTCGCTCGCGCAACATCGCGCCGCCCGCCTGCATCAAGATTTAAGGCACGGTCCGGGCCCTGCGGGCGGCACCGCCTGAAAACGGAGGATGAAATGTCCGAACAGGATAAATACCAAATCATTGCCGACTTTTTACGGCAGGTCGGTTTCCG
>NZ_LXSN01000002.1:0-3989 GCF_001648415.1 Eikenella sp. NML070372
ATCAACCCGTCATGCCGTGCCGCACAGTCGTTATACAGATGCACCACTTCCAGCGCCCACGGCAGCATTGCCTTGCCCGTTGTTCCCGACAATTCGGGCAGCCTGGGGCAGGGTATAGCCAAATCGGCCGGCGGCTCAATGGCGCTCGGCAATGGCGGCGTTGAGGACTTGCACCCCGGAAGCATCAACGCAATCGCCAGTAAACACAGGCCGCTCGATAATTTGCTGTACCACTTCACGCCTTACCCTCACTTTCTCGTCCGCTTTGGACTTCTCTTGTTGATATTCCACGCTTGCCGCATGGGCGGTTTTTTGATGCTTCTGCTTTTGCCCGGCCAGTTTGGCATTGATGGCTGCCGTGGCCGCAGTATAGCCCGCTTGGTAGCGTTGCCTACCATACCAATATTCCCCGCCTACCACCGCCGCCAACAGCGCGGCAAGGGCAAGTGGTTTCCAGTATTTCAATATCCATGTCATGGTATTCCTTTCTTTATGTTGCCAATCAAGAGAAAACACGCTACTATATCCACGCTGTTCAATAGCAGCGCAGGCTTGGCGGCCTGTTTCTTTAGTATCAGACGCATCAATGCCGCATCTGCGGTTTTTGTTGTCATTGCGCTTAACCCTTCGGGCAAGAGCGTGTGGGAAGCCCGTAAAGCTTGCTGTGCCTCGTCCGATACCACAGTCCGCCAACCTGCACGTTTCTTGCCCACCCCGCTTGGCGGCGGGAGGCAGGTTTTCAAACTTGTTATCGGAGCGCAAAATGCAAACTCAACTTTCTCTTTCTTTCCGCAACGTATCCTTTGATATTACCGACATACACGGCCAACCTTGGCTAAGGTCTTCGCAAATTGCGGAAGCCTTGGGATACACCCAGGCAAACCGTATTTCCGACCTCTACAACCGCAACGCCGACGAATTCACTAACAGCATGACTGCCGTGGTGAAGCTACCAGACCTGATTCCGCAATCTGCGGATGCAGGTCAAATGCGTGAAGTTCGGATATTCAGCCTGCGCGGCTGCCACCTGCTCGGCATGTTCGCCCGCACCAAAGTAGCCAAAGAATTCCGCCGCTGGGTGCTGGACGTGTTGGAGAAAGAAGTTTCAGGCAGCCCCCAAACCCGCAAAGCCCTACCCTCCGGCCTGACTTACGAGCAGCAGGAACAAGTCAAAGCCCTACACCGTATGCTGGTGGGAGCCGTGCCGAGAGAACATCAGGCCAAACTGGCGATTACCTTGTGGAGCAGCATCAAATCCAAATTCAAAGTCGGCTACAAAGACGTGCCGCCCGAGCAGTTCCTCGAAGTGTTGAGCCTGATGAGCCGCGTGGCGGTGGAGAAGGGCGTACAGTACAGCGAAGCCGACACCGTGAATTTGGAAACCGTGCCGAAGCTGTTTGCCAATCAGGCCAATATCCCGTTCAACCTGAACCGCAACGCCTACTACGCCGTTACGGTGAAGGGCGGCAAAATCTACCGCCACACCGTCAGCTACGCCACCTTCCCGTATGAGGACAATATGATTCCGTGTTTGGCGCATCAGGTGTAAGATACTATTGTTTCCGATAGCAATATCGGTAGGAATCTGTTTCCCGCTAGGTTGAGACAGTGACAACAGGGCATCGGGCAACCGGTGCCCTTTGCCTTACCCCTGGATTTCTGAGGGCAAATCGTTTATGATCCGCGTAGTCGTCAGTCTCCATGCCGCCGCTCCGAGATTGATGATTAGAGACCCCGCCAACCCGCCTGTTTGCGGGGTTTCGCCTGTTCGGGCAGTTTGTTCCTGCCGGCCATGGTTACGCCTCGTTTCTGCTCAGCTTCCCGTCGCCCTGCAACAGCGGCAGCGTATAGCGCCCTTCTGCGGGATAAGCGGGTTTGCCGCCTTTGTTCGGCCACAGGTAGGCAATCACGCGGCTCTTGGCAAACGGTTTGATATTGACCGCGTCGCCCTGGTTGCCGCCCAATACCATCAGGTTGCCCTGCCTGTCCTGCCCGACCGCAAAGCCCACATGCCCGCCGCCCTGCCGCTCGAATACCACGATGCAGCCGTAGGCCGGCTTCTCCAAACGGGTTGCGCCTTTTGCCCAGGATTTCGCCCGATACCATTCTTTTGCAATATCCCTGCCGGCTGCCTGCAGACAGTGGCCGACAAACGTTCCGCACCACGGCGTTTTGGTATCGCTCCACCAGCCTTTCAAAGCCCGCACCCACATAGGGATGGTTTTTAAGCCGCGGGCATCCCGTTCGTGCATACCGATGTATTTTCTTGCTTCGTCAATCCACGGCAATTCTGTCATTTCGTTTCCTTTCCGGTTTTCAGGTAGCCTAAAATCCTGCCGCCTGGCGGCGTGCCTTAAAGGCTGGATTGGCGCGGCAGCTGTCGGCAAACTCTTCCAGCCTTTTGGTGTACACGGCGGCGGTGTGCAGGGATTGGGTCAGCAGTTCCACGGCCTTGTCTTGGCCGGTACCGGCCCTGATTTGCGCTGCCGGCAGCCGGGGGGCGTCGGTTCCGGGTTTCGGTTTGCTGCAGACGGTCGGGTAGTGGGCGGGGCCGGAGCAGGCCGCCAGGCCCGGCAGTGCGGCGGTCAGGATTATTTTTGCCATAGTCTGTTTATCCTTCTCAGGTTGTCAGCGGTCTCGCGTCCGACTTTTTCAGGCGGCCTGAAGGCGGCGGCCGGATGTTTGGCGGCCAGCCCGGCGCGCATCTGTGCCAGTTTTTGCGCCTGGGCACGGAGTTCCGCCCGGCTGCCGGCATTGTCCAGCTTGGCGCTTTGCAGTGCGGCGGTTTGGCTCTGTATCAGGCCGTCCTGCGCCACCATGATCTCCAGCAGTTCGTCCCGCTCGGCCGCCAAGGCCGCCAGTTCGGCATTCTTGCCGGCCAGCGCTTCGGCAAAGCCGTACCACGAATAGGCGGTAAAGCCGGCCAGCGCACCGCAGATCACGATGGCGGCGGTGCAGTGTTTGGGCAGTCCCGGCTTCATGATGCCCCTCCTTGTCCGTCCCGGGGGGCCGCCGGACGCCGGCCGAGGATGCTGATGGCCTTGTTGGTGCTGTTCGCGCCGTAGCTGGCGCAGATGTAGGCCAGGTAGAAATCGAAGTGCAGGCTGCCTTTATATGCCTGCCAGCCGATCACCGCGCTGCACACCAGATGCCCGCTGAGCATCACGACTTTGGACAGGCTGGCGGCCCCGCCGCCGAATCCGGTCAGTAACCCCCTCATAGATACGCTCCCAATCTCGCGGCGGCGGTTTCCAACTGCGCGCGCGTTGCCGCGTCCAATTCCTTTTCCGCATACACGGCCAGATAGCCTGCCACGCGCCCGCCTTTTTTAACCGGGTAGCGGTATACCCGCCGCACGCCGTAGCCGTGTGCCAGCAGGTCGGTATTCAGGCTCGGCGTTTCGTCCGCCGTGCCGTCGGCAAAGTAAAAACCCTGCTTCCCCGGCTGCCACGCCGACACGCCGGGCCGCCCGGCCAGGATCCTCTCCACCGTGGACTTGCCGCTTAAAATCGGCAGCCACGACAGCCCGATTTCCGACACCATGCGCTGTTCGTCCTGCTTGGTTTTGGCAAATACCAACAGCCGCCCCTGATATTCGTAGGGGTTGCTGCTCGGTACGAATTTGTAGCCCAAAACGGCCTGCAGGTCCGCCATCGCCACGCCGTCCGCCGCGCTTTCGGCTTCTTTGTTTTCCACAAAGCCGCGCGGGGACTGCAGGTAGGGCGCGGCCGGCCCTTCTTTGCGCGCCCCTTCGGTTGCCGTTTCCGCACCGGCCCGGCTGAAACGGTCGACCAGCGCGACGGGGTCGGTTTTCCACAACACCAGTGCCACACCGCCGGCGAGAAACAGCAGTACGCCGCGCCGGAAACCGACCTGCCGTAAAAAGTCGGCAATGATTTGGTATTTATCCTGTTCGGACATTTCATCCTCCGTTTTCAGGCGGTGCCGCCCGCAGGGCCCGGACCGTGCCTTAAATCTTGATGCAGGCG
>NZ_LXSN01000003.1:0-337690 GCF_001648415.1 Eikenella sp. NML070372
CGCAAAACGTTGTCCTGTCGTTTCTCGCACAACTGGGCGATTTCACGGCTGCTCATCAAAGGTTGTTGCTGCTTGCCAATTTGGATAATCTGATTCATAATCTGCTCCGATTTGTAGCTCTCCCTAACACCCTGCCCGCCATGCTCCGGCGGGCTTTTTTTCATCTGTCTACTACCCGCCAACAAGTCATAAATCCGCACACCCAGCCGCATACAGCCGAATAGTTCCAACGCCTCCAGCGGCGTGATGCTGTTGCCTTGTCGCATATAGTTCAAAATCTGCTTGCTTTGTGTCATCTTGTTTGTCATAATCAAATCCCCTTGAAAAGGGAATTTCTTCATACGACTTTTGCCCGCCACGCTCTGGCGGGCTTTTTTTCATCCCCGCCATTCCCAGGGCCGCCGAAACCGGGCAGCCTTGACCGGCACATAAATCCGTTGCATGATTTGCCCGTCATAATGCGCATTGGCCGCAGCCCCCGGTTTTTCCCCGGCCTCTTCCGGGCTGTCCGCCCAAATGCCCAATGACCACGTCCTGCCTTTGAAACGGTAGGAGAACGTGTATTCGTTTTTCGCATAATCCATAGGAGTTCCTTTATGTATTTTGAAATGTATAGAGATACCCGTAATGAATGGCGCTGGCGGTTAAAAGCCGGTAATCATGAAATCATTGCCGTCAGCTCCGAAGGCTACGCATCCAAACAAAGTTGTTCCCATTCGATAGACTTAGTTAAATCCACTACTGCTAACACCCAGGTTAAAGAAGTGTGATTTCCCAGCCCGCCTTAGCGGGCTTTCTTTTGCCCGTCTGTCCGGGCTGCCAAGCGTCTTTCCGCTTTGTCCGCCGTGGCAGAATGGCTGCCTCTCACAACAACCCACCACGAAAGGTAAAATCATGGGCCGCTACCTACTAATCAGCTACGATCTGAAGAAACCGGGGAGAGACTACTCCGGACTAGCCAACGTCATTAAAGTCATTGGAGGAATCAGCACCATTCATTTACTGGAATCCGCTTGGTTGGTTTCCACCACACTCAGCATACAAAGAAGTCATAACCAGGCTGAAAGTAGTAACCGATTTCAACGACAGCATTGTCATTGTTAAGCTTTCCAATATCGGCTGGCATAACCTAGAGCCATTGATGCAATTGCGTTTGCAAAATCTTTTTCGCTAATTTCGCAGTCATCCGAACCTTGGCTGCAAGGCCCGGCTTCTATAGGCAGCCCATCCGTTGCCGTCAGACGGTCGTCATAGCGCCGCACGGCGGCAACCGCACGGCACATTCCGTAAGCCGTTGCCCGCAAGTCAATCATCGGATGCGCCTCCGCCGTCCGCAGCAACGCATTGATAATCTCGTTGCGGTCTTCCAAAGACAGTACTTGCTCAATCTCTTGTCTTTCCCTCATCTTCTTTCCTTCCCTCAAAAATATTTGCGACCCTACTCGTCCCTAATCGCCTCTGTGAGCAAATCCTGATTAGGCGTAACCTCTCCGTACAGTTTCTCGCGCAGCAGTTGGCGAATCAGCGGGCTGAGCGAATCGTAGCCACGTATGGCGGCCAGCGTTTTCAAGTCGGCCTTGAGCTTCTCCGGCAGGTGCAGCTTGACCTCTTCAGTGCATTTTTCGCGTTTCATGGCTTAACCCTAAATACTTCCGCATACAAAGCACGCAGTTTGTCCATAACGATGTATGAAGGGGTTGTTCGGGTGCCGTTATTCAGCTTAGACACATAGGCGGTTGAGCAGCCAATATTCTTAGCAATAGCCTCATTACTCAGGCCTTTTTTCTTAATATTCGCTACAAGAGTTCTCGGTTTCATAGTCTTATCCTACTCATCAATAGCTGCATTATAAGTACTAATGTACTCAAAAAGCAAGCACCAAGATACTTATCCCATTAAGTACAATAGTACAAAAGGAAATTAAGATGAAAACACTACAAGACCGTTTGAAGTTTGCTCGAGCCAAGAAGGGATTAAGTCAAGCCAGCCTAGCTAAAGCCATCGGTAAATCCCAGTCCTCCATTGCCGCCATCGAAGCAGGCCGGAATAAAGAGACCACCAATATTGCTTCACTAGCTATGGCATTGGGCGTAGATGCAGTTTGGCTGGAAACAGGTAGGGGTACACCATTCATCAACAGTGCCAACGTCCGTGAGTTAGACATTCCCCTTAATACCGTCCCCCTCATCTCATGGGTCAAAGCCGGGTATTGGGAGGAAGCCATCGATTTGCTCCAGCCCGGCGAAGGCGAGCGCATCTCCACCAGTATCAAAGTCCGCCGCCACACCTACGCCCTAATCGTGGATGGCGACAGCATGGAACCGGAATTTACCGACGGCGACATCATCATCGTAGAGCCGGATGAAGAGCCCGTCCCCGGCAAATTCGTCATCATCCGCCAAAACGGCGGCGAGGCCACCTTCAAGCAGCTCATCAAAGACGGCAGCCGCTGGCTGCTCAAGCCGCTTAACCCCCGCTACCCCGTCATGGAGATGCGCGAAGACGCCGTCTTCTGCGGCGTGGTTAAAGAAAAAATCAAACGCTATTAGCCAATAGGCCGCGTGTTTTGGTGGGGCGTGTTGGATTGAACTAGGAGAAAAAATGGCGAAAACTTCGCACCAAGATTGCCTGCAAGAGTATGAAGCACAGGCACTGATGGACATCCCCAAATCATTTTCAGGTAGCCTGTCGTGGCGGCGCAGCAACAATAAAAACTTTCTTACCACTGACTTTGTGCCGATAGATGCCCGTGATGATTTTGGCGGCACATTAGCCGGCGTGGTGGTGCAAATCGAATACAAGTGCCCAAAACGCATCAAAGATTCAGAGAAGCTGCTCATGACGTTGCACCAGTTGGATAAAGGCATCAAACGCCGCGCCTATCAGTTGGAAGCAGCAGACGAAAGCCGCATCAGCAGCAGAAGCCCGGATGGCAACATCTATGGTTGCCACGAGCATATAGGACAAGCGGTGTATAAAGTTCAGCCACTCTATCCAATCGCCGAGCTGTCTAGCTGGTTTCCTGTATTTTGTGGTAAAGTAAATTTAGACTTCACAGGGAAACTTCCTGAATATTCGGTATAAATCATGAAGATAACGTGCAGCTGGCTACATCAGAATTTAGGCTATGAATGCCGCACCGTGCAAACGGTGGATGGCAGCCAAGCCCTGCGCGTTCAAACCGCCCATACTTGGGCAGACGGTACGCCTCTCACGTTCTATATCATCCCAAGTGGCGACACCATTATCCTTACTGATGACTGCGATACCCTGTTTCACTTCCACACCCAAGGCTTACTAGAAACGGCGCGAAGCATCCATGCCTTGCGTGAAATGGTGGCCTGCACCGATACGCCAATCAGCGTAGAGGAAGATGGGGAAATCATGTGCATGGGCAATCAGCAGAAAGCCGCGCGTATGATTGCCGACTATCTCTCTGCTATGTGTGCCGTCATGCACTACGAGCGGGAAATCCTAGGAGTTCCGCGCGAAGTGGCAGACTTTGCCGAAGAGGTAGAGTTATACCTGAAGGCATGGAAGCCGAAAGCCAAGCTTCAAAAGAACGTGAAAGTGCGTGGCATTTCCGGTCATGACTACACATTCGATTTCCAGATGGACGATAAGCTCATCCTTGCCATCAATCCTAATCCCGCATCTGTTGGCGCAGTCATGCGCAAAACAGGCGATGTGAAAATGGGCAGCGATTTGGATAGCCGCGAGCTGATGGTAATTGTGGACGACCGGGGCGAAGACCTGTTCCACCAAAAAGCGGAAGAGGAAATCCGCATTATTTCCGCCTTAGTAAAAGCTGTGCCGTTCAGCAATATCCTTAAGCAAGTGCCAACATCAACGCGACAATAAACACTACGCCACCAGCCCGCCCAGCGGGCTTTTCTTTTGCCCAGCAAAAAACCGCCCGTAGGCGGTTGGTTTGCCAAGCAGCTCAGGCAGGCAGTGTTTCCCGCACCTGCCTTTCCACCGCCTGCACAATCAAATCATTCAGCGAGGTATGTTGTCGTGCCGCCATCGCGGCCGCCTGCCGGTGCAGTTCCGCCCCCAGCCGCACGTTCAGGCTGCCCTTATAAGGCTTCTCCGGCGATATCCCTTCTTCGGCACACATCACCAAGTATTCGTCCACCGCCTGCTCGAACATCGCCTTCACTTCGGCCAAGGTCTCCCCGCCATAGCCCAGCACGCTGCGGATATGCAGCACTCGCCCGTGCAGGCAGTCGTCTTCTTTGCTGTATTGCACCGTGCCTTCGTAGCCTTTATAGCTCAATAAATCATTCATCATCCACCACTCCAATTTTACGCAAGCCCTCAATCACGTCTTGCAGTTGGTAACGCTTCAAAATCTTGCCCGGGTGCGGTTCGTGCAGCGTAACCGCAATCCCCGTTTCCCGATGCAGAAACTTCCTACCCGAGCCGCTGCCCTTGTGCAGCACAAACCCGTGTTTGCTCATCACGGCAGTCAGCTCGTCCCAAGTGAAATCACGCGGCAGGCTCAGCAGCCGTGCCAGCAGTTTTTCCGCCTTGCCCATTATTTTGCCTTTGTTTGCTATATGCGACTATTTTACAGTTGCAATAAGATTTAAGCAATCCCAACCGTAAACTCGTAGCCGACTCCTGCCGCCAAGTGCGGCTTTTTTTGTTGCCTGAAAGCTACCTAAAGGGAAAATAAATTCAATTTAAAATCATAAATATATCTAATCACCAAAATATTTTACCTTTGGGTATTGATTATTATCTTACCTGTAGGCAATATGCACCCAACGAAACACGAAACAGACCACACGAGCCAAGCCCTAGCAGGATACAAGAGGGCAAACCTAATAAAACCTAACATCGAAGCCCGGAAATAAATCCGAATCTCGGATTTCAATCCGAACTACCGGGGAATGCAAAACACCAGCGCGGCGGCTGGTGTCGGGTTTTCAGGTAGCCTTGCAGCAGGGGTTACCGCCTGATATTCAGCTCGGCGGTCTGGCCTGTAGCGGCCAGCATGGATAGCAGCGCATCAATCGTGAACTTGCCGATTTTGCCGTTTACCAAATCGGAAACACGGGGGCGGCTGGTGTTGAAGATGGCGGCGGCCTGCTCCTGCTTCAAATCCTGCTCGGTTATCCAATCGCTCACGCTCTTTGCCAGCTTCAGCTTGGTTTGGATAACCATATCGCTATGTGCTTTGAGTTTGGCGGCCTCCTCTGGGCTGAAACCCAAATCGGCAAAAACATTGCCGCCTGCGGGTGTGGTGTGGGTGGTGTTTGATTTCATTGCTGTAGCTCCTTTACCAAGGCGGCGTAACGCGCCTTAATGGTTGCCGTGTCTTTCGGGGCGGTCTTTTGGGTCTTTTTCTGAAAGCTGTGCAACACGAAAACGGCTCTTTCAAATTTGGCAACATACACAACGCGGTATGTGCCGTCCGCCGGGTGCTTCCTCAATTCCATCACGCCGCCGCCAAGATTGGGCATGGGTTTGAAGTCGCTTGGCTCAAGCCCGTTTTGAATCAGCCCAAGCTCGTAGCCAAAGTGCTTGATGGCTTCAATAGGGAAGGTTTTTAAATCTTCCAGCGAAGTATCCCGCCACTCGATGGGCTTTTCTCTTATGCTCATGTATCAAATTTTATACAGTTATGCCATATTGGTCAATTCTCGGTTTCAGGTAGCCTTATCTACAAATAGCCAATTAGCCATCATGCGTCTAAGAGTGGCTAATACAGGTTTCCGGCAGCTGGGAAAATCGAACTAGTTCCAAAACGGAAATAGTTCAAACCAGAGGCAAAACCGCCCATGCGGGCGGCTTGCTCTCTCTCAATGCGGCTTTAGCGCCGGGGCGGAGCTTAGCTCGTAGTGCCTGCGTTTCCAGTCGTCGGGGGCGCGGCTGGTGGGCGGCAGGTCGTGGCCGCAGTCGTCGATGCGGAAGCAGGTTAGGGCATACAGGCTGCATTGGTTCTTGCCGCCCTGCCTACTCACTATCAAAAATTCCGCATCTTCCAGCTCCTTCAATGCGCGGCGCATAGTCAGTTACGACATTAGGCAGGATTAAGGATAATGCGAAGCAAAATAAAACACCAGCCAGCCCGCCGGTGTTTTGTTTTTCAGGTAGCCCCGCCTGTTACAATCAAGGCTCGGGCTTGGCGGTATCGCTCCCGCAGATAATAGTCTGAATACCATTGCATCATCTCCCGCCGCTCGGCCAGATACTCCGCCCGGTTGTAGGCGGCTCTAATCCGGTTGATTTCTTCATGCGCTAACTGGCGTTCTATGGCATCGGGGTTGTAGCCCTGCTCGTTCAATATGCTGCTTGCCAAGCTGCGGAAGCCGTGAGGTGTGGCAATGCCCTTGTAGCCCATGCCGTTCATAATTTTGCCTAGGGTGTTTTCGCTGATATGGCCGTTTTGTTTGGTACGGCTGGGGAATAGATAGGGAGTATTGCCGGTTAAGTCTTGCAGCTCCTGCAACAGCTCTATCGCCCAATCGGAAAGCGGCACGGTATGCGGCGGCTTGGGGGGCGGTCTTCTCGTGCTTCATTCGTTCGGCGGGGATTACCCATTGCACCGCTGCAAAATCCACTTCCGCCCATTGCCCGCCGCGCAGTTCGGTATTGCGCACAAACACCAGCATCAGCAGCAGTAAGGCGATTTTATTTGCCGGTTCAATCTCGGCCAGTATCAGGCGGCGATAAAACTCTGTCAGTTCTTTACGTGGTAGGGCTGCGCGGTTTTTGGCCAGCTACTTGGCAATGTATTTGTGCAATGTACGGGCGGGGTTGCGGTCGGTTACTTCCAGCATGACCGCATAATCGAAAACTGCGCCTATCCATTCCCTTACTTTTTCGGCTGTGTTGCTCACGCCCCGCGCTGTGATACGGTCTAAAACTTATTTGATTTGCCCTACCGTGATGCTGTCTATCGGTATTTCTCCAATCAGCGGAAAAACATCGGTTTCAAAATAGCGCATGATGCGCTCTGCATGGTTTGGCTTCCAGCGGTGTAGATTGTCGGTGTGCCAGCGGCGGGTAGTGGCGGCAAAAGTATTCAGTAAAGCGGCCTGCCTTTCCTGCTTGGCCTGTTGCTTGGTGGCAGCGGGGTCTTGCCCGCCTGAAAGCAGGCGGCGGGTGTTTTCGGCAGCTTGCCGGGCTTCGGATAGGGAAACGGCAGGATACTTGCCGATAGTCAGCGTTTTTTCCTTGCCGTCGATACGGTATTTCAGGCGGAAGATTTTGCCGCCTGCCGGGGTAACTTCCAGATACAGGCCGCCGCCGCCAAACAGCTTGGCTTTCTTTCCTGTGCCGGTAGGTTTTGCGTTCTTGATTTGGCGGTCGTTCAGGGGCATTCCGGGGGTATGTTTTTGAGGGTATTTTCTGGATGCCCCCAATCATACCCCCACAAAAGGGGCAATTCAATTAGACGGCATTAGACGGGATTAGCTTAGCAAGGAAAGAGAAAGGATAACTTAAATCAGCCTGAAAGCCTTGCCTGTATTGAATTTGGCTGATTGCATTGGATGGCATTAGACGTAAAAAAACAGCCCGAAAATTTGGGCTGTTTCGTGAGTGTGGTGCGGACGGAGAGACTCGAACTCTCACACCTCTCGGCGCCAGAACCTAAATCTGGTGCGTCTACCAATTTCGCCACGTCCGCGGGAAAGGCGGCATTATACTGCAATATGCCGGTTTGGCAAGATGCTGTTTGAAATCGGATTATATTGCGGAATAACGAATCAACCGACACTGATACGGCTTTGGCCTGCCCTGCATGAAAAAATGCGCAGCCGCCCTACTCTTTTTCTTCGGGTTTCGGCCGCCACAGCACCAGCTGTTTGCCGATGTGCTGCACCAGTTCGGCGCCGGTGGCGGCACAGAGGGCTTCGGCAATGGCGATGCGCTCCTGCCTGTCGTCGCCGGCCACTTGCACTTTAATCAGCTCGCGAGCGGTGAGGCGGGTATCGGTTTCTTTGATAACAGCTTCAGTGAGCCCTTGTTTGCCGATGAGCACGGTGGGGCGCAGTTGGTGGGCTTGTTGTTTGAAGCAGTGGATGTCTTCGTTGCTGAGTGTTGCCATTTTATTGATTAGTATTTGCTAAGTGATTGGAATTGGAAAAGGCTACCTGAAAATGCCGAACGGGCTTTCAGGTAGCCTGTTTCAGAAAGATAGACACTTAAGCAGCCACGCTTTCAAAACGGCGGGCGGCTTCGTCCCAGTTTACTACTTGCCAGAAGGCTTTGATGTAGTCGGGGCGACGGTTTTGGAATTTCAGGTAGTAGGCGTGTTCCCACACATCCAAGCCGATAATCGGGTAGCCAGACACACCGGATACGGCCTGTCCCATCAGCGGGGAGTCTTGGTTGGCAGTGGAAACGGCTTTGAGCTTGCCGTTTTCATATACCAGCCAAGCCCAACCAGAGCCAAAACGGGTAGCAGCAGCTTTTTCAAACTCGGCCTGGAAAGCTTCCACGCTGCCGAAATCACGCTCGATGGCGGCTTTGAGCTTGCCTTGCAGAGTGGTACTGGTTTTCAGGATTTGCCAAAACAGGCTGTGGTTGGCGTGACCACCGGCATTGTTACGCAGAGGAGTACGCACGTTTTCGGGCAGCTCGGCAAGGCGGGCAATCAGCTCTTCGGCGGACAGTTTTTCCCACTCGGGCAGTTTGGCCAACACGGCATTGGCATTATTTACATAGGCCTGGTGGTGCTTGCTGTGGTGGATTTCCATGGTTTGCGTATCAAAATGCGGCTCCAGCGCGTCATAAGCATAGGGCAGTTCGGGCAGTTGGTATGCCATAATTTGTTTCCTTTTTCAGATGTGTTTTGCATAGCTGAAGCAATTATTTCTTCCTGCTACGTTGACTCGCCTTGTTAGGAAGAAATAATTGCTTCGGCTACAAGGGTGGCAATGATAAGTGTTATCCCCTGGTAATTCAAGGTTTTTTACAGCCTTCCATAATAGGGATGATACGGCTTTGGCTCGCCTTGCCGTACTATTTATACCATCTACAGCTCGCCACCTTGTCTCACCCCTATTGGGAACGACTACACAAGATGGAAGTTTACCTGAAACTTTCAGGTAAACTTCCCCTTCCCTGCCCTTAATCCCTCAGCTGCTGCAAAATCCTGTTCCACAGGCCGCGCAGCAGGTCGATGTCTTCGCGGCTGGGGGAGGCGCGGTCGAAGAGGCTGTGCAGGCGGCGCATCATGCGTTCTTGGTTGCGGCGGTTGGCAAAGCCGGTTTGCTCAATGATTTGCTCCAAGTGGTCCACCATGCCGCGTGTTTGGCTTTGTGTAGCGGGCGTGTGTGCCTGTTGCAGCTGGCTCATGCCGATGCCGGTTTGGCTGAAAATTTCGTAGCACACCACTTGCACGGCCTGGGCGAGGTTGAGCGAGAAATAGGCGGGATTGCCGCTGATGGTGAGCAGGCGGTTGCAGCGCTGCACTTCGTCGATGTTCAGGCCGAAGGTTTCGTTGCCGAATACGAGGGCTACCTGAAAACCTTGCTGCGCGGCCTGTAATAGCTCTGGCACGAGTTCGCGCGGGGTGTGTAGTGGGGCGGAGAGTTCGCGGCGGCGGCTGGTGAGGGCGCAGCTCAATACGGTGTCGGCCAGCGCTTCATCCAGGGTGGCCACAATTTGCGCCTGCTCCAGCACATCACGCGCGCCGGAAGCGAGGATGAAGCTTTCTTCCGGCAGCTGGAACGCGGCGGCCTGGGCGGCATCGAAAGCGGGCGGCTCGGGGGTCATCGGGGTGGCCATCAGGTTGGGCGCCACCAGGGTGAGGCGGCTCAAGCCCATGGTTTTCATGGCGCGTGCGGCGGCGCCGATGTTGCCAGGATGACTGGTGCGGGTGAGCACCACATGAATGTAGCGCAGATCATCGGGAACGGTGGGGGTGTCTGTCATATCACTTGGTTTCGGCTATAGCTAAAGCAATTATTTCTTCACTACTGTGTTAGCTTACTGCCTTGTATGAGAAAATAATTACCTCGGCTAAGTTTGGTTTTCACGCAGAGGTAGAGACAAACGATGTTTATGCTTCGGCTCGATATCGCGAAACAGCGCGGCCAGCGCGGCGTGGTCGGCGGCCATGTCGGCGGTGGGGGTAAACAGCGGCAGGAAGCGCACTTCGCGCCGCCCATAGTCGATTGCCACCGGCAATACCGGCACGCTGGCGCCGCGGGCAATCCGCCAGTAGCCGCTTTTCCATTTGGGTGCGGCGTGGCGCGTGCCTTCCGGCGAGATGCCGAGAAACAGCTGCTCGCTGCGGTGGAAGGCGGCCACGGCTTCGTCCACCACGCCGCCGGCGCGTTCCCTATCCAGCGGCATCACGCCCGCCCAGCACAAAAACGCCGCCAAGCCGGGCACGGCAAATAGGCTTTTCTTACCGAAGATGCTCATTTTCAAATCCAAAGCCAGCATGGCGGGCAGCACATACAGCCCGTCGAAATTCGACGTGTGCGGCACGGCCACCACCACGCATTTGGCCACATCCGGCACGCTGCCTGCGACGCGCCAGCCCAGCAGCCGGAGCAAAGCGGCCGCCACTCGGCGGCTGATTCCGCCGCCCCGGCGCGGCACTTGCGGCGATAGCGGCATCATGCGTTGTCCTTTTCCGCCAAAATCCGCGCCACGGTATCCACAATCACCTGCGTTTGCGGATCGATTTCCACATTTACCCACTCGCCGGCACGGCAGCTGCCAAACAGAGTACGGCTCAGGGTTTCGGGAATTAGGTGTACATTGAATTCGCTGTCGGTTACCGTGCCGATGGTGAGGCTGCAGCCGTCTAAGCCGATAAATCCCTTAGGGAAAACATAGCCTTTCAGGTTTTCAGGTAGCCTGAACCACACAGTGCGGTTCAGCCCATTCGCTTCGATGCGGCTGATTTCGGCGGTGGCCGTGATGTGGCCGCTCATGCTGTGGCCGCCGATTTCATCGCCGAAGCGGGCGGCACGCTCGATGTTTACCTTATCGCCCGGCTGCAATGCGCCCAGATTGGTTTTGGCCAGCGTTTCGCCCATCAGGTCGAAATCCGCCGCGCCGTTTTCGTGTATGCGGGTGATGGTGAGGCAGCAGCCGTTGTGCGCCACCGATGCGCCCACGCGCAAATCGGCATCCGCGCCCTCGGGTAGGCGCACGGTGTGGCTGCGGAAATCAGGCGCGCGTTGATCCACGGCCAGCACTTCGCCCAAGCCCTGTACGATTCCTGTAAACATGGTTTCTCCTTGATTGCTTTATGGTTGGATAGGGCTACCTAAAAGCTCTCCCATCCTATTTTCAGGTAGCCTTTTGCTGTTGTAGGGCTACCTGAAAATTTAGCTTCGCAGAAACTCCACCTTGGCTGCGCCAAAGCCTCGTTTTCAGGCAGCCTTTCTCAGCGCACTTCCTGCCGCCTAATTAACCAAGCAGCGGCGATGGCAAATACTGTGCCAGGCAGGATGGCGGCACCGAAGGGCGGCATGCTGGAGAGTTGGGCAACGTAGCCGGATAGCAGGCCGGCGAAGTGGAAGGCGAGGCCCAGGCAGATGCCGAGAAACAGGCGCACGCCGATGTTGCCGTGGCGCGAGCTTTGCGGGGTGAAAGCAAGAGCCACCAAGGCCATTACCGTGCAAATCAGCGGGTAGAGCAGCTTGCGCCACCAGGCGGTGGCATAGGCGGCGGTTTGCTGGCCGTTGCTTTGCAGGTGGTCGATATACATTTTCAGGCTGCGGGCCGACATTTGGTCGGTATCCACCAAAAGTACGCCGAGCAGCTCCACGCCCACATCGCTTGGCCATTCGGCGCTGGCCAGCCGTTCGGTTTGGGTGCGCTCGGCGGCAATATGGGTGCGCGCCACCTGTTTGAGCGTCCAAGTGCCGTTGCTGTTTACACGGCCTTCGGCGGCCTGCCAAGCGGATTCCAGCGTGGCGTGTTGGTTGTAGCGGTAGATGCGGATGCCGAGCAGGCGGCCGTCGGGCAGCATTTCGCGCACGTTGATGTTGTCGCTGCCCTGCCGAAACCACAGGCCGCTGCCGCCCAGGCTCACGGTTTGCTGCACGGCATGCAGGCGCAGCCGCTCGGCGCGTTGTTCCATATAGGGGGCAACCCATTCGCCTAAAGCCACGCCGATCAGCCCGGCCAGCAAGCCCACCGAGGCCACGGTGGCGATGATGCGCTTGAGCGAGGCGCCGCTGGTGCGGATAACCGTCCATTCGCTGGCGGAGGCGAGCTGGCTCAAGGCGGCCAGGCAGCCGATGAGCACGGCCAGCGGCAGCAGGGTATACATGTGCCCGAACAGGCGCATGCCCACATACAGAATCAGGGTGAGCACGGTGTAGTTGCCGTTGCCCACGTCGTCCACGGCATTAATCACTTCAAAAAACGAGAACAGCGCCACTAAGGCCATAAGCGCGTAGAGCGTGGCCGTGCCCAAGCGGCGGATTAGATAACGGGTGAGCAGTTTCATGCCGGTTTGCCTCCCAAGGCCAGGCGCAAGGCCTGCCAAAACGGCCGCGAGGGCTGGCTGCGCACGCGCAACAGCAGCACGGCCAGCATCAGCATCAATAGATGCGGCACAATCAAGCCCAGCCACAGCGGAATTTTGCCGCTGCTGATGCCGTCGCGCACCAGCGTGAGGCCGTTCTGATAGAGCAGAAACATGCCGATGGCGATTAAGAGGCTGTAGCTGCGGCCGCTGCGGTTATCCATATATGAGAGTGGTAGCGCCAACAGCGCCAAAATCAGCACGCTCACCGGCATGGTGATACGCCACATTAATTCGCCGCGCAACTCTGGGTTGGTATTGCCCCACAGTTTGGCGGTGGGCACGGTGCGGCGGTGAATATCGCGCTGCACCAGCTTGGGCGCGGTGCCCACCACCAAATGCAGCCGCTCAAACGATACTTCGTCGTAATCCGCCATGCCGGGTATGCCACTGTAGCGGCGGCCGTTAAACAATTCCAGCGTACGCTTATTGCCTGCTTCGACAAAACGGCCGCGCTCGGCGGTAATCAGCGTATCGCGCCCCTGCGCATTTTGCTCGCGAATAAACAGATTGGCCGCATCACCACTGCCCGCATCGAATTTTTCCACAAAATACACGCGCGGTGTGTTGCTGCCGAATTCCTGAAACACCCCTGGGCGCACCATGGAAATATCCTGCCGCTGCTTTAGCACCTCGGCAAACTCGTGGCTACGCGCATCCGCCCACGGCATTACTAGCATCGACACCAGCGCCGTGAGCAGGGCAAAAGGTACGGCAAAAGCCATCAGCGGCTTAATCCAGCCGTAGAGGGAGAGGCCGGAAGAAAGCCAAACCGTCATTTCGCTGTCGCGCCAATAGCGGGAAAATACCGTGAGCGCGCTGATGTAGGCCGTGAGGATGAGCACGATGGGCATCAGCGCCACCGTCCAAAACGCCACCAGCGTGGCCACTGCATCCGCCGCCACCTTGCCGCCGGCTGCACCGCCCAACAGTTTCACCGCCTGCACCACCACCAGCGTAGCCAAGAGCAGTACGAATACGCCCACCGCCGTTTGCGACACTTCTTTAATAAATTTTCTTTGATAAACCATATCGTTCCGTAGTTGTGCCGATTTCAGGTGGTCTGAAGCACATTCTTTCATACAAGGCGAACCACTGTTGTAAAAAGAAATTAAGTGCTTTAGCTATATAATAAAGAAACGGCGCGGATTGTACGGCAGAAGGCCACTGCCTGTCATGCCGTGCGCTGCAAAGCCGTAATCTTGATTTCCACTTTCCAGCCTGCATCTGCTAATGCGGCTTGTACGCAGGCGCGGGCGGGGGCTTTGCCAGGGGCTACCCAGGCATCCCAAACACGGTTCATGCCCGCGTAGTCGGCCATATCGGGCAAATAGATTACCGCTTCGCAGATATGTGCCTTGTCTGAGCCGCAGTCGGCCAGAATCCGGTCGATTTGCGCAAACACATCAGCGGCTTGCGCTTCGATATCGGCTTCGGGGTTGGCAGGTACTTGGCCAGAGAGGAAAACGAAACCGTTGGCTATCACAGCTTCAGAATAGCGTGCAGCGGGGAGATGGTGGCAGATAGTCATGGCAAATCCTTTCTTTGGAGGAGTGGGAGAAACGGGGGGAAGGATACCTGAAATTTTTAATTTCGTTGAAACTCATGCTTTCAGGTAGCCAGTAGGCTGGGTATGAGTGCCCGACTTATTGCGGCTGCGGTTTGAGCAGAAATGCCGACAAAATCATAGATCTTTGCACTGCAGCTCATCATAACCAGCATTTTATAAACATTTGCTGGCGGCTATACAACGTGCTGACATCCCAGTTTATCAACGCAACCCATAAAAACAAAACTGCTGCACCAATTACTTCAACAAAATCGACTCGGGAAATCCAGCCGTTTTGAAACCATAGGTAAAAAGCCATCAACCACACCTCCAGCGGGCCACCTAATAGTGCGCGAACAATCGGCACCCGCCATGGGTAAGGCGGTTTGGCGGAAACTGCTTCTTGCGGTTTGTTTTGTTCCATTTCCATTGACCTTTCTGTATCACTGTGAGGCTACCTGAAATGTTAGCTCCGCAGAAACTCAGCTGCCTTTGGAAACCTCGTTTCAGGTAACCTCATCTACGCAATAACAAGGGCTACCTGAAAACACCGGCCGTAGCGTCATATTTCACTTCACCAAATTCATTTTTTCAGGTAGCCTCCAGACTACCCCCAAGCTACCTGAAAGCGTAAGCTTCGGCGCAGCTAAAATAATGTCTTGCCGCAGCCAAGGCTGAATCTCTGCAAAAACAAACCATCCCATGCTCCCCATCCTCTACCGCCTGCTCACACGCCTTCTCGGCCGCCCACTTGCCCATTATCTGCTAGGCAAACGCAGCCGCCGCTCGAGTACCTATCTGCTGCACCAAGGTGAGCGTTTCGGCGAGCTGCTGGCGCAGCCCGTGCAGCACGCTATTTGGGTGCACGCCGTGTCTGTGGGCGAAACCCGCGCCGCCGTGCCGCTGGTGCAGGCTTTGCGCCGCCGTTTTCCCGATGCCCCGCTGCTGCTCACGCAAATGACGCCCACCGGCCGCGTTACCGCCGAGAACCTGTTTCCCGATGCCCAATGCCGCTATCTGCCCTACGACCACCCGGCTTGGACAGCCGCCTTCCTCGCCCAGCATAAGCCGCGTTTCGGCATCATCATGGAAACTGAAATCTGGCCGAACCTACTGGCCGCCTGCCGCGCGGCCGATCTGCCCGTGTTCCTGGCCAACGCCCGCCTCTCCGAGCAATCCGCGCAGGGCTACCGCCGTTGGCCGTCCCTGTTTGCCCCCGCCCTGCAATCCTTCCGCCGCGTGCTCGCCCAAACCGAATCCGATGCCGAGCGCCTGCGCGGCATCGGCGCGGAAAACGTGCTGGTGTGCGGCAACACCAAATACGACATCGCCCCACCCGCAGCCATGCACGAGCTGGCTGCGGCGTTTAAGCAACGCATCGGCGGCCGCCCCGTTGTGGTGTGCGCCAGCACGCGGTTTCATCAAAACCAAGACGAAGCGCTGCTGCTGTTGCAAGAGTGGCGGCAGTATCGCGGCGATGCGCTCTTGGTGATCGTGCCGCGCCATCCCGAGCGCTTCGATGCCGTGGCCAAAGGCGCGGCGGCGCTCGGCCTGCGCGTACAGCGGCGCAGCGACGAAGCCCCCGTGCGCCCCGACACGCAAGTGTGGCTGGGCGACAGCATGGGCGAGCTGTTCGCCTACTATCTGGCCGCCGATATGGCCTTTGTGGGCGGCAGCCTGGTGGACACCGGCTGCCAAAACATCATCGAACCCATCGCCTGCGGCAAACCCGCCCTGTTTGGCTATTCCACTTACAACTTCGCCGCCGCCTGCGCAGGCGCATTGGCCGCAGGCGCCGCGCTTCAGGTAGCCACCCCCGCCGAATGGTATGCCGCCGTACAACGCTGGCTGGCAAACCCCGCCGAACGCGAACGCTTCTCCGCCCAAGCCGCCGGCTTTATCCAAGCCCACCAAGGCGCGAGCGAGCGGATTGCCGAAGCCGTGTGCGCGGCTTTGGATGAGGCTACCTGAAAACGAGGTTTCCGAAAGAAGCCGGGTTTCTGCAAAGCTAAAATGTGAGCTTCAACGCCGTTCAAACGGGCAACGCAAATTTCTGCACAACCAAACATCCAGCCAAGCCAAAACTTTGTAGCGGCAGCTTGGTCGAATGGCGCGCTAATCGAAGCGGATGGTGTAGCGCACCTCGCCGCTTACGGAGTCGGTGCCGACGCGGCTGATGGCCTGCAGGGTGCTGTTGATCTGCCAGATCAGCTTCACGGCCTGGTTGGCGCTGGTTACGCTGTATTCGTAGCCCAGATAGAGCTCGTTGGTGATGCGCTTGCCGAAGGCGATGACTTGCTCGGCGGGGTTGAGCTCGCCGGTTTGGGTGTTGCGGGTGCGGCGGGTGGTCATGCCGAAGTCGTCGAGGAGGCCGATTTTGTCGTTGATGTTGCCGGCCAGGAAGGCGCCGGCGGCGGCGGCCACGGTGGCTTCGTCGCTTTCGTTTCCGCTGCTGGCGCGGCCGAGGATGAGCCAGGAGAGCTTATCTTTGTCGCTCATCGGCTCGTTGGATACGAGGCTCACGCGCGGGTTGTCGAGGCTGCCGAGCACTTCCACGCCGGCACCCACGGGGGAGTATTTGCGGGTGGCGCGCAGGTTGAGGTTGGGCGAGGCGATGGGGCCGACGAAGGAGATGTGGCCTTTATTGATGACGAGGTCTTGGCCGTAGGCTTTGTATTGGCCGCGCACGATGTTTACGGTGCCCACTGCGCGCACGTTCTCTTTGGGTTTGGCGCTGAGGGTGAGCTTGCCGCCGAGCAACACATCCAGCCCTTGGCCGCTGAAGCGGAAGTTGTCGTTTAAGTCGAGGGTGAGGTTCATCTCGATGGGGGTGGCGGTGCTGGTGTCGGCGGGTTTTTCTTCGCCGAGCACCACCACGTCGTCACCCAGCCCGGGCATGCTGGATTTCTGGAAGCCGAAGTGGCCGCTATCCACTTTGAGCTCGCCGTTGAGCGCCATGCCGCGCCCGGGGTTGTAGAGCAGGCGGCTGTTGCCGCTGAGGGTGAGCTTGCGGTTGGGGTTGTCGAGGATGGGGTAGCGGGCGAATTGGGCGTTTACGTCTACGTCGGGGGTGGTGCCGGTGAGGTTGACGCGGCCTTTGAGTTCGACGCTGCCGTCTTTGCGGGTGAATTTGAGCGAGTCGATTACCCAGTCGCGGCCTTGGAAGCGGGAGCTGAGGCTGCCGTTATCCAGAATCACGCCGGTGTTGCGGTCGCGGTAGTAGAGGTTTTTGCCGGTGGCGGTGCCGTTGAGGCGGGGCTCGCCCACGCTGCCGGACACGGTGGTGTCGATGGCGAGCGCGCCTTTGGCGCTCATGCCGCCGGGCAGGAGGTTGCGGATGGCGTCGAGCTCGGGGATGTCGAGTTTCAGGTAGCCTGAAAGCGGGGCTTGGCGGATGGCGTTGCCGAACTGCTGGCTCACGGCTACGGCGGCGTCGAGCGTGCCGTAGCGGGTTTTGCCGGTGAGGCGGTTGTCGATGCGGCCGCTGTGGAAGCGGGTGTCGAGCACGAGGTTGCCCAAGCCCAATGCCTGCTGGCGGTAGGGGATAACCACGTCGCCGGATTGCTGGGTGAGTTTCAGGTAGCCTGTGGCGTCGCGGCTGTAGCGCAAGTCCCAATCGCCGGCCACCACGAGCTGCAGCTTGACGGATTTGTCGTCTTTGCCCAGGCCGATCAGGTTGTCCAGCTCTTGCAGGTGCAGGTTGGCGGCGTTGCCTTTGCTGCTGATGCCGCTTTGTTTTTCCCACACGAAATTGTGCAGGTTGAGGCTGCCGCCCATGGCGGCCCAGCGGGCGTTGTCGAGGCGCACGCGTTTGGCGCCGGCTTCGATTTGGATGGGGTTGATCAGCTTGAGGTTGAAGGCGCCGCCGATGTCGAGCTGGCCGATGCGGCCGTTCCATTGCTGTTCGTTGTTCAGCCCGCCGTTGGCGGCCAGATTGAGGCGGAAGGGCTTGCCGCTGAGGCTGAGGCTGCTGCTGCCAGTGATGCTGTGGCTTTTGCCGCTGCCGTTGGCGTTGAGGCTGATGTTGTCGATTTGGGTGCTGCCGATGTGGATTTGCCGGCCGTCGAGCTTGATGTTGAGCGGCTGGTTGAGGTCGGGCGAGCCTTTGAGGCCGAAATCGAGGCGGGCTATGCGCACGGCGTTTTGCACGGCGAGGCTGTCGGCGTGGCCGTGCAGGTCGGCGGTGAGCTTGGCGGGGTCGCCGGAGAGGAAGCCTTGGGCTTTCAGGTAGCCGGTGAGGCCGAAGCCGAAGAGGTTGAGGTTGGGCGCGTCGATATCGAGGTTGAGGCGGTCGCCTGCCTTGCCGAAGCTGCCGTCGGCGTGGATGCGGTTGTTCCCGAGCAGGAGGTGGAGGTCGGCTTTGGGCAGGTGGTCGTTTTGATAGCGCAGGTCGGCCTTGCCGGCGAGGGGGGCGCCGGAGAGCTGGCTGTTTTGCCAATCGAGCAGGAGGTGCAGGTTGGGCTGGTCGGCCAGGCTGCCGTCGAGCTTCACGCTGCCGTTCACGCTGCCTTGCGGCAAATCGGCCAGCACGGCGGCGGGATTGAAGCGGGTGCTGTCGACGCGGGCGGTGATTTTGCGGCCTTGGAAGAGCTCGAGCAGGGCTTCGCCGTGCATTTCGCCGCCGTTGGCGGGGGTGATTTTTACTTGTTGCAGACTGATGCTGCGCTGGCGGTTGGTTTTGTCGGTGAGCAGCTGGAAGGTACCGCTGGTGGCGGTTTGGCCGGCTTTAAGCTGCCAATCGGCCTGCGGGCTGCCGAGGCTACCTGAAAGCTTGATGTCGCCGTCTAGGCTGAGGTCGAGCTTTTGTTTGAGGATGTCTTGCAGTTTGAATTGCTGCACGGCGGCATCCACGGCCATGTTCTGGTTGGCACTGTCGATGTTGCCGTTGAATGTGATGCGGCCGCCGGCGGCCAGCTCGGTATCGACATTGTCCAGATGCAGTTTACCGCTGGTGTCTACTTTGAGTTTGCCGTTGATGCCGGCTACGGGGATGCCGTTGCCGTTGATGGGCGCGGGGGCTTGGTTGCGCACTTCGAGCAGGCCGGCGAGGGTATCGGCTTCTTCGGCGGGATTGAGCGCGAGGTTGAACACCAAATCGGCGGTGGGCAGGGAGGGATCGAACCATGCGGGGTTGATTTGACGGCCGTCGATGTTGAGGTTGACGATTTTGCGGTTGAGCAGCGGCTCGAAGGGACGCAGTTTACCGTTTACGGCAAAATGGGAATCACCGTTGTCCAGCTGGACGAGCAACTCGGGGTTTTGCAGGCTGCCGTTCATGGCCACGGCGCTGTCGGCCTGTTTGCCGTCCAGCTCGCCGCTGCCCACGATTTGGCCGTCGAGCTTGAAGGGGGTGGCGGTGTTGAGTGTGGTACTACCGCTGAAATTATGCCAGGGCAGGCGCAGGGAAACGATGTTGAGCTTGTGGTTTTGGTGGTCGAACTGGTAGCTGACCGCGCCGGATTCCACCACCGGGTTGTTGCTTTTGCCCAGCAGGATGCGGCCGACTTCGATTTTCTCGATCTGTACGCCCAAGGGCAAATCCACGCTTTCAGGTAGCCTCATCGGCGGGCGGTCTTCTTTGGGCGGGGTGGGTTTGCTGATGATGCGGATGTCGCCGGCGGCCAAGCGCTTGACGTGCAGCTGACGCTGCCACAATTCATTAGGCTGCCATTGCAGCGCCACGCTGCTGATGTCTAAATCGGTGCCCTCGGTGGCTACCTGAATGCCGCTGCCTTGAAAGCCGCGCCACAGGCTGCCGTTCAATTCCTTCACACTGATGTTCACGCCGAACCAGGCGGGGATTTTGGTGATACCGAAGCGCAGGCCGGATTCGGTGCCCACCAGCCACACCACGGCGGCCACCAAAAGCGTGAGCAGCAGCAAAAAGGCGGAAAGCAGGCGGCGCAGCCAGCGGCGGCGAGGCTTTTTCGGCGGGGTGTTGCCGGCAGCGGCTTCATTTTCGGCTTCGGGCGGCAGGGTGTCGGAATCAACGGGGAGGGCGGTGTCGGTCATTTAGAATCGGGTTCCCAGGCTGATGTGCCAGCGCAGTTTGCGGTCTTGGTGGCCATAGGCCAAATCGAAGGAGAAGGGGGCAATCGGGCTAAACCAGCGCAGGCCGACGCCGCTGCCGTGATGCCAATTCATATTGGTGAAGTTGCGGCTCACCGAGCCCATGTCGTGAAACAGCGCCAGCGCGAAGTTCTTGCCGATCGGTTTTTGATATTCGAAGCTGGCCACGGCCAGGGCGCGGTCGGGCAGCACGGAGTTGTTCGGGCCTTTGCGGCCGATGCTGTCTTGCTCGTAGCCGCGCACGCTGTTGGCGCCGCCGCTGCGGAACAGCAATACGGAGGGCACTTCCGAATCTTGGTTGGAATGGGTGTAGCCCAACTCGCCGCGCACGATAAACGTGCCGATGTTTTTGTGTTCTTCGGGGGTGAAATAGTAGCCTGCGCGGCCGTGCACACGCTGCACGGCGGTGGAAGAACCGAGCGAGCCGAGGGTGGCGCCTACCTTGCCTTCCAAATAATAGCCGTTGGCCGGGCGCAGCAGGGTTTCGATGTTTTGGCGGCGCCAGGCGGCAGTGAGCATCAGCACATTGCTGCGGCCGAAGTCGGGGCCGCCCACAACGCGGCGTGATTCGGTGATGTATTCCAGCCCGAAACGTGCTTCGATGCCGTCGCGGTCGCGCACGCGCCAGATGCCGGATTGGAGGGTGTTTTTATCCAGTTTCTGCGTGGTGGAGCTGTCGTAAGCGATGTTGCCTGTCCAATACCAGCCGTTGCTGTTGCGCGGCTGGCTCAGGCCGACGCTGGCGCTTTTTTCGTAGCGGTTTACGTCGGTGGCGCCGGCAAACACATAGCCTCGGTTGAACATATTGTAGTGTTCGTAGCCCAGGCGGATGCCGGGGCCGTCTTTGGAATCGTAGCGCAGGCCGATGTCGAACTTCTGGCGCGGCACTTCGCTCACCGACACCAACAGCGGTACGCGGTCGTTCACCATTTTGGAAAAATCAGCCTCCACCTGCGCGCGGCTGTAGTGGCTGTCTTGTTCCAGCGCCTGCTGGTAATCCAGGATTTTGTCGAAATCGTAGGGTTCGCCGGGCTTGAACTGTGCCATGCCGGTAATCACCGAGGCGGGGTAACGTTCGTTGCCGCTCACTTGAATATCGCCGAAATACACCGGCTGTTTGCTGTCCACGCTCACGGCGAGCACGGCTTGGCTGGTTTGCGGATTGATGGTGGCGCGGCTTTCAGTGAGCGAGGCCAGCGGGTATTTATAGCGGCGCACGGCGGAGAGAACCGCATCTTTGCTGCTGCTCCATTCGCTGTTCACAAACGGCTGGCCCACCGGCAAGGCCCAGTTGGCTATGGCGCGTTTGTAGTAGTTGGCCAGCTCGGCGTCTTCCAACACTTTACCCACAATCGACACTTCCACATTACTCACCCGCGTGCGCGGCCCGGGTTTTATCGTGATGCGCCAACCGCGGCCATGCGGGGCTACCTGAATATCGGCGCGGAAATAGCCTTGCGAACGCACAATCTGTTTGATTTCGTCTGGAGCTTCCTCGGCCAGAAACTGCATTTGTTCATAATCAATATCCGCGTCCGGCTCGGTTTGGCGGTTGATAATAGAAAGATGCTCGCGCAAAAGTGCGGCCAAATCGGCAGGCGCATTGATGGAAATGGGGAAAGGCAGTTTGTTTGGATTAACCGTGGTGGGCTGCTCGATTGATTCTTTTTCTTTATTTTTTTGCACCGAATTAGCAGCCGCCTCTCCTGCCTTGCCGTCGGCACGGGCGGGCAGGCTCAGCAGCAAGGCGGCAATTACGGCAAAGGGAAACAGAGGGGTTTTCATGGGCAATCTGCAATCGGTAAACATCAAGCCGGTGTGTGTGGGCGGCAAACTGCCGCATATTAGCATTTTTGCCTTACGTTTTATAGTAAAGGCAGGCAAAAGAAAGCCAGCCGGCTAAGGCTACCTGAAAGGGATGGTTGAGTTTAATTATCCAAACGGTCTGTTATTGTGTGTTTCAGGTAGCCTCTATCTGCTCAAAGGCTACCTGAAAAACTCACTCTCCCCGCCACAGGCAGCTTGTGCAGGCAGTTGCTGTTGGTAAATATTTGTGCTGATACGTTCGTTTCTGTTAAACTGGACTCCTTTTTTTCACCCAGAACCATAGCTGAAGATAGCTGAAGCAAGCCGATACGCTAGAAAACAATGGGCTTTAGCTATAACAATCACACAATCTAGGGATTCGTATGCAAAACAACACTCAAAGGGAAAGCCCGTTCGGCCTTTTCAGCAGCCTGGGGCTGGTAACGCAGATTGCCATCGGCCTCGTGCTCGGCATTTTGGTGGGCATACTGGCGCGCAACACCACTGCCGCCGGGGCGGTGGTGGAAGTAGGCGTGATTTTGGGCAGCCTGTTTGTGGGCGCGCTCAAAGCTGTGGCACCGATTTTGGTGTTTGCCTTGGTCACTTCCGCCATCTCGCAGCACCGTAGCGGCAACCCCACCAATATCCGCCCGATTTTGGTGCTGTATCTGGTGAGCACGTTTGCTGCCTCGGTAGTGGCCGTGGGTGCGAGCTTCCTGTTCCCCTCGCAGCTGCTGCTCAGCGGCGTGGAAGCGGCCAGCAATGAAGCGCCCACCAGCATTGGCGAAGTGATGCGCTACCTGCTGATGAACCTGGTTTCCAATCCGATTCAGGCACTGGCCAATGCCAACTACATCGGCATCCTCGCCTGGGCGTTGGTGCTCGGCACGGCTTTCCGCCAAGCCAGCGAGCAAACCCGCACACTGATCAACGACGTGGCCGAAGCCATTTCCAAAGTGGTGCGCGGCATCATCCGCTTTGCCCCCTTGGGCATTTTCGGGCTGGTGTTGGTCACCATCGTGAAAGAAGGTTTCGACAAACTGGGCTTCTACCTGCACCTGTTGGCCGTATTGCTGGGCACGATGCTGTTTGTGGCACTGGTGGTGAACCCCATCATCGTGTTCGCCCAAACCCGCCGCAACCCTTTCCCACTGGTGTTTACCTGCCTGCGCGAAAGCGGCGTAACCGCCTTCTTTACCCGTTCTTCCGCTGCCAACATTCCCGTGAATATGGCTTTGGCGAAAAAACTCGGTTTGCATGAGGACACCTATTCCGTATCCATCCCGCTGGGTGCTTCCATCAACATGGCTGGTGCCGCCATCACTATTACTGTGCTCACCTTGGCCGCGGTGCACACCTTGGGCATCGCCGTGGATTTCTTGACGGCTCTGCTCTTAAGCGCGATTGCCGCCATCGGCGCCTGCGGTGCATCTGGCGTGGCCGGCGGCTCGCTGCTGCTGATTCCCATGGCCTGCAGCCTGTTCAACATCCCCAACGACATCGCCATGCAGGTGGTGGGGGTGGGCTTCATCATCGGCGTGATTCAAGACTCTGCCGAAACCGCCCTTAATTCCTCCACCGACGTGCTTTTTACCGCTGCCGTGGATCAGTCAAACAAACGCTGATTGTTTGGATTAAGAGCTAAAAGAAAGGCTACCTGAAGTTTTCAGGTAGCCTTCCCCATCTATCTACCGCAAACCTATAACTCACTACCGCGCGGATGGGTTTGCCAAACGCTGTGTTCAGCTTCCAGGGCGTGTTGCAGTGTTTCTTTTGCTGCT
Source organism: Eikenella sp. NML070372 (assembly GCF_001648415.1). Lineage (NCBI taxonomy): Bacteria > Pseudomonadati > Pseudomonadota > Betaproteobacteria > Neisseriales > Neisseriaceae > Eikenella > Eikenella sp. NML070372. Next base: position 23,720 of record NZ_LXSN01000003.1, read on the forward strand.
TCAGGCCGTAGGCGGCCGCAGAGGAAAATGTCGATGGCGGCGAAGCCGTGTTCGGGCCAGGTGTGGATGCTGAGGTGGGATTCGGCCAAGAGCAGTACGCCGGTTACACCGCCTTCGCCGCCGAAGGTGTGGAAACGGCTCTCGAGCACGGTGGCGCCGATGTGGCGGGCAGTATGCTCCAATGCAGTTTTCAGGTAGCCTTCGTTGCGCAGCAATTCGGGCGGGCAACCGTATAAATCAAGCAGGCCATGGCTGCCGGGGCTATGGCTCATTTATGCCATCCAGAAGAATAGCCACCACCCACGCGCGAGCCGTTGTAGGAACGGCTGCTGCCCATGAAGCTGTAGTTGTAAAAGGTGCTGACCAGCATAGCTATGATGCTGAAAATCAAATAAGTATTTTTCGACATTTTGTTTCACTCATCTTCATCGTCGTCATCGCCACTGAACACATTGCCGCGTTTCCCCAGGAAATACAGCACCATCACCGACAGCATGGCGGCAAGGGATACATCTTCTTCTGAAGCCAGCATATTCAACCACGCCGGCACGTTGATGATGACAAACACTATTATAAGCAGCAGCATCAGCCCGTTCGACGGACGGTCCGCATGCATATTGGCGCTGTATTGCGGAGTATCGTTCTCGATCCAGAACCAGCTAAACACGGTACGGTAGGGAACGGTGGTGCTTTGGCTCCAGGCGGCTTCGTGCCGGTTGCATTCGGCGCAGAGTTTGCCGTTGCTGTTGAGGCGGTAGTCGCTGTAGAAATCCACATCACCTTGGCGGATGTGCCAGTAAAACGCGCCGGCGGCGAAAACCACGCGGCCGCCGTAATCGTAGAGTTTGGGGAGGCCTTGCGGCTGGAACAAATCGCCATACAGGCGTGGCCACACATTGAGCGTTTCCGACACGCTCCATTCACCGTCACCGCTTTCCACCAGCCACATAAAGCCGGCCTGCGGCTCGAAGAGCAGGTATTCCGTCCAACGCCCGACGGGCACGATGCCGAGCGGCTTTTGGCCGAACATCAGGTTGAACGCATCTTCCGGCTCCAGTTCGTCTTTACGCACCGCGCCGATGAGGGTGTAGGTGCGGTTGTTAATGCGGGCTTCCGAGCCGATTTTCAGGGTGAACGCATAGGTTTGCGCATCGCGCCTATTATTGGCTTCCAGCAATTCCAGCTTGCCTTCTGCCGCATCCAGACCACTGCCACAGCTGGGGCAGAGGATGGAAGGCGTGAGGCCGGTAATCCATTGGACGGGCGAGCCGCAGTTCGGGCAACTTTCGGCCTGGCGTGTGCCTTTTAGCCGGCCGGCGCTATCGGCCACCTGCTCGCTGCTACGGACGTTGGAGAGTTGTAAGTCGGCCAGCCTCACTCCCTGCCCGATAAAGATTTCGGGCGGCGATTCGGCATAATCCAGTGTGAGGAAGGCTTGCTCGCAGCGCCAGTCGGCCACTTGGTTCTTCATCTGCGGCGGCACGGCAAAAGGCAGCTCGCCCTGTGCGGCAGCCTGCTCCAGCACAATATCACGCACGTCGGCAGCCCAGAAGCGTTTGTTGCGGTACACCAAGTTGCTGCGGCCGGCCACTAAGCTGGAAAAATCGGGGATTTCCTGCAAGGGCTCGGCAGCGGGCAGGGTGAATACGTATTGGTCATCCGATTCGGAGAGCCAACCGTTGCTGCCGTCGTCAAACTGCACATACCACTCATTCCACATGCCGGCATCGTATTTGGCCTGCAGGCGGCCGATGATGGAAAACGGGCGGTTGGCGAATGTGCCGGTCGTGCCGATTTGCAGCGGGCTAAAGTCTTCCAAAAGGGCAGAATCGCGGCCGCTGTTGATAATGTCTTCGCCCTGGCACACCAAGAGGCTGTGGCAGAAGCCGCACACCAGCGTAACCGCTGTGGCCGAATGCGCGTGCACGGGCGCGCCGCAGCTGGGGCAGTCGGCTTTGAAGAAGGGTTCGCTCATGATGGGTTCCTAAAGGGCGGGCGGTTTGGCGGCAAATTTAGCGGCAATCTCGGCGGCTGTTAAATCGAAGCCGTCGCACAAACGGGCATAATCACGGCTGGCTAATTGGGCAACGGCTTTCAGGTAGCCTGCAAACTCCATAAAGACAGACTGGTTTTGCGGCGTAAGGCAGAAAATGCCGTTGATTTGGTGCGAATCGCGGAGGCGCTTCACCACAGCGCTGAACGCATCCCAATCGGCGGCAGCCTGCTCCGGCGCCCCAGCCTGCAAGTCGGCAATGGTTTGCAATTCCTCTGCAAAATCGAGAATGGTGGGTCGGCTTTGCAGATGTTCGGCGATGACTTGACGGGGTTTATGGTTGGCATGATAGTAGGATTTGGCTTTCAGGTAGCCTTCAGGTGATCAACCAATCAGCTGCTTGAGCACTTCGGCTTTAGCTTTTTCGTAGTCTTCGGCGGAAATCAGGTTGCCGTCGAGCAGGGTTTTGAGTTTGGCCAGTTTGGCTTGCGGGTCTTCGGCGGCGGGCGCAGCCGGAGCGGCAGACTGGGTGGCTGGAGCGGCTTGAGCAGGCTGTTGGGCTTGCGTCATGCCGCTCATGGCACCGGCCATGGCCTGACCAATACCGGCACCCACGCCGAGGCCGGCACCGATACCGGCGATGCCGCCTTCGTTTTGCGCGGCCATCGGAATGGCGGTAGCGGTTTGGTATTGGGTGAATTTGCCCATATCACCGATGATGCCCATCGACATTTTGCTGTCCAGTGCTTTTTGCACGTTTTCGGGCAGGCTCACGCTTTCCACGGTGAAGTTTTCCAGCGTGAGGCCGAGTTTGGCAAACTCGGGCAGCAGCAGCTCGTTCATTTTCTGAGACAGCAGCACTTGGTTGGCGGCCATATCGAGGAAGGGGATGCCGGAAGTGCCGAATGCAGCAGCCAGCTGGGTCATGGCGAGGTTGCGCAGCTGCTGTTCGAGCTGCTCGCCGCTGTAGGAGGCGCCCACGCCTGTAACTTCGCGGAAGAAGGCGGCGGGATCGCTGATGCGGTAGGCATACATGCCGAAGGAGCGCAGCTGGATCACGCCGAAATCGGCATCGCGCACGGTAACCGGCTGGGAAGTGCCCCAGCGGCGGGCGAGTTGCTGGCGGGTGTTGAAGAAGTAAACGTCGGATTTGAAGGGCGACTGGAATAATTTATCCCAGTTTTTCAGGTTGGTGAGGACGGGCAGGGTTTGGGTGGTGAGCGTGTAGCGGCCGGGCTGGAACACGTCGGCGGCTTTGCCTTCGTCCACAAACAGGGCGGCCTGCGCTTCGCGCACGGTGAGGCTGGCGCCGTTTTGGATTTCCTGGTCGGCCACGGGGAAGCGCCACATCAGCAGCCCTTCTTCGGGATTCGGCCATTCGATAACGTCGATAAACTGCTTCTTGATGAAATTGCCCAGCATGGGGATTCCTTTCTTGATTAGGATAAGGGGAAGGCTACCTGAAAACGAGGTTTCCGCAGGAAGCTAAGTTTCTGCGAAGCTAAAATGGGACAAATTTCTGTGAAACGAAATTTCAGGTAGCCTGTTGTGCATGCGTTATTACGCCAAACAGGCGGCGTTGAGCAGCCCCACCGCCACGGAAATCACGGCACAGAGCGTGCCCACGGCCACGTTATTGCCGGCCAGCTCGGCAGCGGAATCAGGCACGAGGCGGGTGGCGGCGAAATACACCACAATCTGAATCGCCGCAGCAGCCCAACCCCAAAGCACGAAATCCAAAAGCCCGACGCTGTGGGCGATGCTGGAGGCCAAAGGCAGGCAGAAGCCGATGAGCGCGCCGCCGAAGGAAAGGGCGCAGGCCAAGTTGCCGTTTTTAATCAGCTTCAATTCGTCGACCGGAGTGATGCGCAGATACACGGCGGCGAACAGTGCGGTCATGCCCAAGCCCACGGCCAGGTATTGAAGGTACGACAGATATTGTTGCAGGGAAATACTCATGGGTTACCTTTGTAATCAGGGTGGAAAGAGAAGCCGCGGCGGTAGCTGAAACAATTATTTTTTACCAGGCAGGCCGGCGCAGTAAGAAGAAATTAAGTGTTTCAGCTATATATATGATGCGACTGATTATGCCACACAAAAGCCCGTTGTTCATCCAGCATCTACTGCCTGCTATATAATTCGGCACATAATAAAGCTACCTGAAAGCGTCAGCTTCAATGAAGTTAAAAATTAAACCCGACCGCATCCTAATCATCTCTATCTTCATCGTGGCCAGCTGCGGGCTGGCCTACGAGCTCATCATTGCCGCGCTGGCCAGCTATTTGCTGGGCGACAGCATTTTGCAGTTTTCCTCCATCATCGGCCTCTACCTCTTCGCTATGGGTATTGGCGCACATCTCACCAAATACATCCGCGATGAAGACGCACTTTCGCGCTTTATCGAAATCGAATTGCTGGTGGGCATCATCGGCGGGGTGTCGGCCTTGGTATTGTTTGTGGTTTTCGGGCTGGCTGCCGCGCCGTTCCGCACGCTGCTGTATGCGCTGGTGCTGGTGGTGGGCATCGTGGTGGGCATGGAAATCCCGCTGGTGATGCGCGTGCTGAACCGGCGGCAGGCCGATTTTAAAGACCTGGTGGCCAAAGTGCTCACTTTCGACTACTTGGGCGCGCTGGCCGTGTCGCTGCTGTTCCCGCTGGTGCTCGCGCCCCGGCTGGGCATGGCGCGTTCCGCCCTGCTGTTCGGCCTGCTCAACGCCGCCGTGGCCGTGCTCACCGCCCGCGCCTTCAAAGCAGAGCTGCCGCGCTACCGCGCCATCCAGCTGCGCGGCGGCATCGTGCTGGCCTGCCTGCTGGCCGCCTTCGCCGCCGCCAACCGCATCACCTTTCTGGCCGAGCAAAGCTATTTCGGCGACCCAGTGGTGTACGAAAGCCATTCGCCCTACCAGCGCCTGGTAATCACCAAATGGCACGACGACCTGCGCCTCTACATCAACGGCAACCTGCAATTTTCCTCGCGCGACGAAGCCCGCTACCACGAAGCCCTCGTGCTGCCCGCCATGCAGATGGTGGGCGGGCAGGCGCAAAACGTGCTGATTCTGGGCGGCGGCGACGGCCTGGCCGCACGCGAAGTGCTGAAATACCCGCAGGTGAAGGGCATCACCCTGGTCGACCTCGACCCGCAAATGACCAGCACCTTCCGCACCTCCGCCGAATTAAGCCGCCTCAACGCCGGCTCGCTCGCCAACCCCAAAGTGCGCGTGGTGAACGACGACGCCGCCAAATGGCTGGAACAGGCGCAGGAAAAGTTCAACGTCATCATCATCGACCTACCCGACCCCTCCAACTTCTCGCTGGGCAAACTCTATTCCGTGCCCATGTATCGGCTGGTGGCGAGGCATCTCGCGCCCGGCGGCAAAATCGTGGTGCAATCCACCTCGCCCTATTTCGCCCCGAACGCCTATTGGTCGGTGGTGGCCACGCTGGAGGCCGCCAGGCTCGCCACCGCGCCCTATCATGTGTATGTGCCTTCCTTCGGCGAATGGGGCTTCGTACTGGCCGCCCACGAGCCCGATTTCCCCGTGCCCACTCAATTCAACGTGCCTACCCGCTTTTTAAACGCCACCGCCGCCGCCGAAATGTTCCGCTTCCCGCCCGACATGGCACGCCGGGATGTGCAGCCAAACTATCTGAACACACAGATTCTGGTGCATTATTTCGAGCAGGATTGGCGCAATGTGATGCGCTGAGAAAAGGCTACCTGAAACTTTCAGGTAGCCTTTCCCAACCGCTCAAACAAAACGGCCTGATAAGTATGCCTTTTCGCGCGGACAAAGGGTTTACCCCCGCAAACCGCGTATTGATTTCCCCATGTCCAGCCCCATCTCCCACTTGTATTTGCAGCCGCGCACCTCCGCCCTACGGCTTTCAGCAAGCCCAAGCCCCGCGTTCATCCCAAGCAAGAGGTGCCTCCTAATTTTTATCCATTCCACAGAATATCCAACATATGAGTACCAACCAGAAAACCTACTACGACATCCTCGGCGTAGCCAAAGATGCCAGCCTGGCCGACATCAAAAAGGCCTACCGCAAGCTGGTGCGCCAATACCATCCCGACATCAGCAAAGACTCCGATGCCGACCAAAAAACCAGCGAAATCAACCTCGCCTACAACACCCTGAAAGACGAGGCCAAACGCGCCGAATACGATGAAATGCTGGCCAACCCCTTCGGCCGCGCCGGCAGCGCCCACGGTGGCGCGGGCGGTTTCGACCCCGGCCAAGACTTCGGGCAATACTACCACTTCGACAGCAGCCGCTTCGGTGAAGGCCAGCCCTTCGGTAGCGGCGATTTCCGCTTCGACGACATTTTCTCCGCCTTCGGTCACGCCGGCGCTGGCCGCCAGCGCCAAACCGGCCCCATCCCCGGCGAAGACCAGCACGCCGAGCTGACTATCGACCTCGCTGCGGCCTACACCGGCGGCGAACGTTCGCTCAGCCTCGATATGCCCACCCTCGGCGCGGGCGGCCAAATGGCCTACGAGCGCAAAACCCTGCAGGTGAAAATCCCCAAAGGTATCAGCGAAGGCCAGCAAATCCGCCTGCGCGGCCAAGGACTGCCCGGCTTCAACGGCGGCGCAAACGGCGACCTCTATTTAAAAATCCGCTTCCGCGAAAGCGACACGCTGTATGTGAAAAACCGCAAAGACGTGTACCAGCGCATCGATGTGATGCCCTGGGTGGCCGCGCTCGGCGGCAAAACCGCCATCGACACACCCGCCGGCAAACTCAACATCAACATTCCCGCCAACAGCCGCAGCGGCCAAAACCTGCGCCTGAAAGGCAAAGGCATTCCCGCCAAAGAAGCCGGCTACCTCTACCTCATCATCAACATCACCCTGCCCGAAACCATGAGCGAAGCCGACCGCGCAGCCTGGCAGCAGCTGGCCGAGCATTACGGCGTGAAAGGATAAACCATGAACCGCGAACAAGATATTCAGCTCACCTTCAACGAAATCGTGCGCGCCTGCGACGGCGATGCCGATTGGGTGGTTAATGTAATCGAGGAAGAAATCATTTCTGTGCAGGGCAGCCCGCGCGAGGCCGGTTTCAGCGGCTGGCAGCTCGCCCGCATCCGCCGCGCCCGCCGCATCAGCCGCGATTTCGAAGCCAGCGTGCCCGCCACTGCGCTAATCCTGCAACTGCTGGATGAGTTGGAAACCCTGCGCAAAGGCCGTTTGGAGGATTCAAACCGAGCTTTGCCGCTGTAATGTCGCTAAGTAAAAAGGCTACCTGAAAGTTTCAGGTAGCCTTTTTCGTTTTAGCGGATTTCTTCGCCGAACACTTCGCGCCACAGTGCGGCCACTTGTTCGTAGTGTTCGCGCAGGGTGTCGTCCACTTGTACCGCGCCGGCGCCGTGCAGCTGCTGGCGGTGTTGCACTTGGCGGTAGTGGCGGTAGGCGGCGGCGGTGCGCGCGGCGGCATCTTGGCTGAGCAGGCCGCGGCGGGCGGCCATATTGAGCAGGGCGATGTTGCCGTAGTTTTCCAGGAGCTCGGGATACTGCCGGGCATGGAGCAGCACGAAGAATTGCACGATAAATTCCACGTCCACCACGCCGCCGCGGGCGTATTTCACGTTGTCTTCGCGGGCGGGGTGAGTGGGCAGCATTTTGCTGCGCATCTGGGCGATTTCCTGCCGCAGCGGGTTTTCTTCGCGCGGCAGGCTGAGGATTTGGCGGCGGACGGTTTCAAACTTGCGCCCCACTTCGGGGCTGCCGGCCACGAACCGGGCGCGGCTGAGGGCTTGGTGCTCCCAAATCCAAGCGTTTTCGTGCTGGTATTTGGCGAAGGCTTCGAGGCTGTGGGCTTGGAAGCCGCTGTCGCCGTTGGGGCGCAGGCGCAGGTCGGTTTGGTAGAGGCTGCCCGCGCCGGTGCTGCCGGAGAGCCAGGTGGTGAGGCGGCGGGCGTATTTGCTGTAGATGTCGGCGGCTTCGGGCGCGCCGTCGTCATACAGATACACCAAATCCAAATCGGAGCCGTAGGCCAGCTCTTTGCCGCCGAGCTTGCCGTAGCCGATGATGGCGAAGCGGGGGATGGGGCGGTGGGTTTTGGGCATGGCCTGCCACACCTGCCACATGGTGTGTTCGAGCAGGATGTCGGCCAGGTAGGAGAGCTGGTCGCTCAGGGCTTCGAGCGGCCAGCGGCCGGCCAAATCCTGCACGGCCAGGCGGAAGGTTTGGGCGTGTTTGAAGCGGCGCAGCACGTCCATTTTGGCTTCGGGGTCGCCGGCGGCTTGGAGGCTACCTGAAAGTGCGCCGATGAATTGCGGCCAGTTGGGGTGTTCCATTAATTGTGCCGACAATAATTCGTCCAGCAGCACGGGGTGTTGCTGCAAATATTCGGCCAGCCAGGGGCTTTGCGCCATGAGTTCGGCCACTTGGGCGAGTGCGGCGGGGTATTCCTGCAAAAAGGAGAGGTAGGCGGAGCGGCGGCTGATGCTGTCGAGAAAGTCGAGCAGGCGCGGCAGGGCGGCTTCGGGGCGGCTGCTTTCGGCGGCGGCGGCCACCACGCGCGGCAGCACGGCGTCGAAACGCTGCTGGGCGCGGGCAGACAAATGCCGGTAGCGGCTGCTGCTGCGGATGTGCGCCAGCCGCTCGGCGGCTTCGGGCGCGTTGGCAAAGCCCAAACCGGCCAGCTGCGCCGCCCATTCGGCGGCCTCGGCATCGTATTGCCACAGGCCGGCCAGCGGCTGTTCGGCCTCGCTTTCGTTCTCTTCTGGGCTGCTCAAGGTTTGGTTGAACTGGGCGCTTATCTGGGCACGCTGTGCGTTGAGGCTACCTGAAAATTCTTCGTAGTTGGCAAAGCCCATGCTTTCGGCCAACAGCTGCTGCTGTTCGGGGTTTTCAGGTAGCGTTTGGGTTTGCTGGTCGTCCCAGTATTGCAGGCGGTGTTCGAGGCGGCGCAGGAAGCGGTAGGCTTCGAGCAGCCGGGCGGCAGGTTCGGGCGCGAGAATGCCCTCTTCGGCCAGCGCGGCCAGCGTTTCCTGCGTGCCTTTGAGCTGGAGGCTGCGGTTTTGCCCGCCGCGAATCATCTGGAATACCTGCGCGATAAACTCCACTTCGCGGATGCCGCCCGCGCCGAGCTTGATGTTGCCGGCCATGCCTTTTTTGCTCACTTCGCTGCGGATTTGGTGGTGCAGCCCGCGCAGGGCTTCGTAGGCGCCGTAGTCCAGATATTTGCGGAACACGAAAGGCTGCACCACGCTGCGGATGCCGTTGGCATACGGCGTAACCACGCGGCCTTTGCACCAGGCATAACGCTCCCATTCGCGCCCCTGCGCCACCAAATATTGCTCCAGCGCGGTTTCGCTCAACACCAGCGCGCCGCTGTCGCCGTCGGGGCGCAGGCGCATATCGATACGGAACACTTGGCCGTCGGCGGTGATGTCGTTCAACAGCGCAATCAGCTTCTGTCCCACCTTGGTGAAAAATTCCTGATTGCTGCGGCTGCGCCGCCCGTCGGTTTCGCCCGATTCGGGATAGACGAAAATCAAATCCAAATCAGACGACACATTTAATTCAAACCCGCCCGCCTTGCCCATGGCCACCACGCTCAAATGCTGCGCCGCGCCGCTGTAGCGGCCGATGGGCGTGCCGTAGAGCGCGGTGTAGTGCGCTTCGGCAAAAGCAAGCGCGGTGTTCACCGCAAAATCGGCCAGATGCGTGATGGAAGCCGTTACTTCCGCCAGTTCGGCCGTGCCGCACAAATCGCGCACCATAATCTGCGAGAGTACATAACGGCGCAACAGCCGCAACTGCCGCGCCAGCCCGGCCTCATCCGCCGCTGCCGCGATGTCTGCCCACGGCGCGAAGGCGGCCAAATCCTGCGGCTGCAAGGGCTGTGCGAGCATGGGCTGCAAACGTGCAACATCGATTTGCCCGCCATCCAGCTGGCGCGACAGCCAAAGGGAAAAACGGCGGGCGTGGGCAATCATATCGGCAGGCATGGGAGGGTTCCTTGTGTGCGGAGGGTAAATCAAACGGGCAGATTATAGGCTACCTGAAAATTTCAGGTAGCCTTAGATTTGGCGCATTAAAAACGGAGGGGCGGATTCGGCATGCTGCCCGCTAAAACAAACTTTCCTGGCAGACGCCGGGTGCGGGTGTTTCGGATTCTGCCAGCATATAGGCGCGCACGAAGTTGAAGAAGTCTTCGCCGATTTCAAAATGGCCGTAGCGCAGCCGGGCGGCATATTTTTTCCATTCCGGATGCGTGCGGATAACGGCAATCGGGCATTCGCGCCGGATTCCAGCATAGGCCACGTTGCGGCGGAAGGGGATAAAGCTTGCGCTCATCTGAAACGGGTAGGCTTGGTTGTCGGTAATCTGCCCGAGTGCGGTGAAGGCTTGCAGTTTGTCGTGGCCGTCTAAGTGGATTTTCGGGCTGTAGTAGAGCAGCCAATCGCCGCGTTGCATACGGTTGAGCGGCGCGGCTTTGCCGTGCCACACTTGGCAAAAGCCGCCTGCCACGCCGCGTAGGACGTGCTCTTTGGAAACCTTGCCTATCCAGTATTTCATGGGTATCCTTTTTCAGATGGGTTTCAGGTAGCCTCATGTGGCTGGCAGAAGGCTACCTGAAATTTTATTTTGACGGCTCGGGCAGGCATACCGACAATATCAAAGCCGCCGCCGCGCCGCAGGCAGTAAAGGCTAATCCGCTGAATATATCTATCACCAGCTCTATCACCAGCCACCAAATGACCGACAGCAGAGCTCCCGCCGCCGTCATAGCGGCGATGCCGGGCAGGTTGCGTTTCAGGCGCAGCAACACTGCCAAGAAGCCGGTGAGGAAGGCGGGAAGGCTGCCTACCAGGTAGCTGAACAGAATGGCAATAGGAATTAGCCGGAAAGCCTGTTCCGGATTGGGGTCGGACAAGCCGAAGCCGATCAGCAATAACACCGCGCCCAAGGGCGGGCCAAACAGGCTGCAAACAATCAGCACCCGCCACGAATATGGCGGTTTGGAGGCGGAATTATTGAGATGATCTTGTTTGGGCTCTTCTAACATGATTTCCTCGGCAGGCTACCTGAAAGCACAGTTTTAATGCGGTTAAAACCGCGTGCATTCCGCATACACCCTATCTATGCGGGCTACGCTTGCTGAAATGATGTTTGGGTGCAGCCAATAAGCGTCGTGCATTTTTCAGGTGGCAGCCCTTACTTGGGCGCAGGCCGGATTCTTGAATCCACCCTTCCTAATCAATTAAAATTATTGAATAGCTTCCTCATCGCAAAAGGAGTTTACCATGACCCAACTGCAAAGCGCCCTATCGCATGTTTCCCTCGGCACGAATCAATTTGAGCAGGCCGTCGCCTTTTATGATGCCGTGCTCGCCCCGTTGGGCATCCGCCGCGTGCTGGATTTGAGCGAACATCGTGCCATCGCCTATGGTCGCGCCTTCCCTGAACTCTGGATTCAGGCGCCGCACGACGGGCAGCCCGCGCAAACCGCCAACGGCGTGCACATCGCCTTTTTGGCAGAAAACAACGCACAAGTGGATGCCTTCTACGCCGCCGCCCTCGCACATGGCGCGAAGCCCGACGGCGCGCCCGGCAAACGCCCGCACTACGGCGACGCCTACTATGGCTGCTTCGTGCGCGATTTGGACGGGCACAAAATCGAAGCAATGGCTTGGAACGAATAGATTCGGCTGAGAAGAGAGGCTACCTGAAGTTTTCAGGTAGCCTTTTTTCCCTCGGCAGGAAGCATAGGTCGGATACTGGTATCCGACAAACCTGCAACGCTGCCATTATTACTCGTTGCCGCCATGCCTGAAATGTCGGATTCAAGAATCCGAGCTGCGGCTGCTTGGTCCAAACCTTTTTCAGGTAGCCTTCCCTACCCGCTATGCCGCTATTTGCTCGGCGTGGCGGGTTTTTTCTCGGCTTCGGGCGTGTCGATTGGCGGGAAGAACAGGCTTTTGGGTTTTTGTTTCACCAGCGAGATGGTACTGCCGATGATTTGCAGCGGGTTGTCCAGCACGGCGTCGCGGGAGCGCAGGGCCACCCATAGGGTGATGGAGAAGCTCACCAGCAGGTTCACTGCGCCGATGAGCAGCACCATCAATAAATTGGCGGCGAAGGAGAAGAAGCCGATGTCGCCGCTCACGGCGGCGTAGCCCAGGTTGGCGGAGGAGAAGGCAACGTGGCGGATGTCGAGCGGCAGGCCGGTGAGGTGGCCGAGGTAGCCGGTCATGCCGAGGAGCCAGCCGAAGCAGAAGTTGCCCATGATGGCGCCGTAGTGGTGGTGGATGTAGTCGGCCAAACGCTGCCGCCAGGCGGCGGGCAGGATGCGTTTGAGCAGGGGATGCTCGCGCAGGCGCAGTTTGAGGTTGAGGTAGTCGGCACGGTTGTCGAAGAAGCCGGCGATGATGCCGGAGCAAAACAGCCACACGCCGGCGATGGCGGCAAACAAGAGCGCGGGGGTGCTGAATACGGCGAGGGATTTGAGCTGGTAGGCGGTGGTGGCCGTATCCAGCAGGGGGCTGCCGAAATGGTGGGCGAAGGCGTGGCTGATGAAGGTGGCGAGCAGTACGGCGATGACTACGTTGCCGAATACGGCCACGCCCTGCGAGCGGATTACGTCAATCAATAGCTGGGCGAGCTTTTGGTTTACGGCGCGGCCGCTGCTGCTGCGTTCCACGGCTTGGGCGAAGCGGGCGGCGGTCATGGCGGGCTGTTTGGTGGCCACGGTGAAGTGCAGCATGTGGATGAGCACGAAGCCGATGCCGTAGTTGAGGCTGGCGAGCACGGCGTGGTAGAGGTGGCCGCCGGGCAGGCTGCCGATGTGGATTTTGAGCAGCGCCATCAGGGCGATGAGCACGCCGCCGCCGGCTGCGGAGCGCAGCATACCCCAGTATTCGCTGCGGTTGCGGGTGATGTAGTGTTCGCCGTGGCGGCTGGAGTTTTGGCTGATGCTGCGGGCGAGCATTTTCACGTTGCTGCGCCACAGGGGCAGGATGCGCCGCTGCGCCACCACGGCCACGGCGATTTCGTTGGCCAACAGCAGGGTGCGAAGCAGGCTTTGGGTGCGGGTGCGCGCGGCAAACAGCGCCATGAGCCGCTCCATGCGGGTGAGGGTTTGCTGGAGGCGTTGCAACAGGTGCGCCACGGCCATGGAAGAGCCGGCACCGGCGCCGGTGCCTTTGCGTTGCAGGCGTTCGATGAGGGTGCGGCATTGCGCCAGCATCACGTCTAAATGGCCGGCATCGTAGGTGGTGCGGGAGCCGGGCTGGCGGCTGCGTTGGAAGTCGAGCCAGTCGGACACTTCGCGCATGAGCCCGACGAATGGCGAATCCACGTCCAGCAGTTTGGGCTCGAGGCGGATGAGGTCGTGATCGAGGTCTTCGGCGGCCACCCAGATGGAGAGCATTTCCACTGCATACAGGCTCTCATTGCGCAGGTGGCGGCCGCACATTTCGCGCACGGCGGGCTCGGTTTGCCGCTGGATGGTGCTCAGGAGACGCAGCCAGGCGGAAAGAGGGATGGCGGCGAGCCATGCGCCGTCGTTGCTGCTGCAAAACAGTAGCGAGAGCACATCGCGCAGGTCGTTGCAGTCTTTGTAGGCGGGGTTGAGGCGCTCGTAGAGGCGGTGGCGGAATTCGTGGCCGAAGCCGGAGCGGGAGAAGATGCCGATGGTGATCAGGGTGGGATACACGCGCACGCTGGAGAGCCAGCGGCACAACAGGGTGGCGATGGTTTTGCCTTCGCCGCCCTCTTGCCGCAAGTGGCGGCACAAGATGCCGAAGCGCACCGGCGCGCCTGCCGCGCCGCCCTGCCGCAGCCAAGTCGCCACTGCCTGCAACACGCCCAGCGCATTGCCTTCGGCGGCGGATCGGCTGATGGTTTCAGGTAGCGTGTGTCGGGGTTTGCGTGTGAACATGGGTTTCCTTTTTGTTGCTCCGGCCAGAGCCGGCAGCGGATGTGCGAAAAACTGCGGCCACCTTTTCAGATAGCCTCATGGCGTGATTAAAGGCTACCTGAAACTTTATGCCAAAGGGGTTGCGGTTTGCCGGAGCCTTTGGTTTTTCAGGTAGCCTTTATCGGTATGGCATCAGGCTACCTGAAAATGGTTTTAGCGCTTTCAGGTAGCCTGTGGCTATTAATGGCTCTTGGCTTTGAATTCCTGCAAATGCCGGCTGCCGGCCAGCCAGGCACCAGCCATGCCCAGGCCGCACACCACGGCGATAATCACAGCCATTTCCCAGCCGTGGAAGAAGCGCCAGTCCAAGTTCAGGCCGTAGGGGCTGAAAATGCGGTCCACCAGCGGGCGGGTGCTGCGCATCAGCCAGCCGCACAGTACCAGGCTCAAGGCGGAAGACAATACGCCCTGCCACAACGCCTGATAGAGAAAGGGTCGGCGGATGAAGGAAGCGGGCGCGCCCAACAGCTTGGTGATTTCGATTTCTTCGCGCCGGCTGAGGATTTGCAGGCGGCTGGTGTTATACGCCACCAACACCAGCGCCGCGCCCAGCGTGATCACCAAGAAGCGGAACACCTGATGCACGAATTCGTTGATTTGGAACAGGGTTTGCATCCATTCGGCATCCATCTGCACGCTCTCGGCCTTGGGCAATGCGGCCAAATCGGCCCGCAGGGCGGTTTGCTCTTCGGGGGTGGCGCCGTCTTTGGGCGTGATCACGAAGGCATCGGGCAGCGGGTTGGCATCGAGCATCGACACCAAATCCTGCCCCTGAAACGCCTGCTGCAGCTCGGCCATGCCCTGTTGTTTGCTCACGTATTCGGCTTTTTCGATGCGGCTGTCTTCCGCCAGCTTGGCGCGGATGGCGGCGATGTCGGCCTCGGCGGCTTCGGGCGTGAGGTAGATCGTCATCTGCGGGGCTTGGTTGAGCCGGCCGAGCACTTCGGTGCTGCTTTGCACGCCCAAATAGAGCATCAGCGGCAAGGTCATGGCGGCGGCCAGCATCAGCAGCACCATCAATGTGCCCAAGGGCTGGCGCACGAGGCGGGCAAAGGCCTGCCCCGCGGCTTCCAGATGCAGTGAGAGATAGTGTTTCATGCGGCAAACCTGCCTTCCTGCAAACGCAAAATGCGGTGGCCGTAGTCGGCCATCAGGGTTTCGTCGTGGGCGGCCACGATGATGGTGGTGCCGGCTTCGTGGAAGGTTTTGAAGAGTTCCATGATGTCGAGCGCGTAGGCGCGGTCGAGGTTGGCGGAGGGCTCGTCGGCAATCAGGAGGCCGGGCTGGTGCACCACGGCGCGGGCAATGCACAGGCGCTGCTGCTCGCCGCCGGACAGGGTAATCGGATCGGCCGTTTCGCGCCCGCCCAAGCCTACTTTTTCAATGGCGATGCGGGCGCGTTTTTCGGCGGTTGCGCGGTCGTAGCCGATGATGCGCAGCGGCATCAATACGTTTTGCAGCACGTTGCGGTCGAATAGGATTTTGTGGTCTTGAAACACCAGGCCGATGTGCTGGCGCAGATAGCCCAGGCGGCTGTCGTTGAGCGTGCCGAGGTCTTGGTTGTTCATCCACACTTTGCCGGAGGTGGGCTTAGTGATGCCGGCAATCAGCTTGAGTACGGTGGATTTGCCCGCGCCGGAATGCCCGGCCACGAAAATCATCTCGCCCTTGCTGATTTTGAAGCTGACATTTTGCAGGGCGTGAAAGCCGCCGGGATAGGTTTTGGAAACTTGTTCGAAACGGATCATGATGTGAGGTTTGGAGTGAATGGGTTTCAGGTAGCCTTTTAGGAAACGCCGTTTGAGGTTACCTGAAACGGGAGGCTACCTGAAAACAGTCTGCGGATTATACGGCAATTCCCGCCCGCCCAACACCAAGCGGCGGCGCAGAAATGGTATCATCCGCGCTTTATTACTTTGGAAGAGCTGCCATGACTGCCTGGTCCACCCCCGATTTCGAACGCAAAATCTGCCCGCCCGAGGCGCTGGCCGGGAAATTGGCCGAGCTGCCGCGCCCATTGGTGTTCACCAACGGCTGCTTCGACATCCTGCATCGCGGCCACGTTACCTACCTCGCCCAAGCCCGAGCGCTTGGCGCAGCGATGGTGCTCGCACTCAATACCGACGCTTCCGTGCGCCGGCTGGGCAAAGGCAGCGACCGCCCCATCAACCCGCTGGCCAACCGTGCCGCCGTGGCCGCCTCGCTGGCGAGCGTGGATTTGGTTACCTGGTTCGACAGCGACACCCCGGCCGAACTCATCGAATTGGTACGCCCCGATATCTTGGTGAAAGGCGGCGACTGGCTACCTGAAAACATCGTTGGCGCCGCCGAAACCCTGGCGCGCGGCGGCCAAGTGTATTCCATCCCCTTCCTGCACCAAACTTCCACCACCCAAACCCTGGCCAAAATCCGTGCCGCGGAGCAAGGCTCATGATGCAGGCCGTGCACTGGCAGCTGCTGGCCGCCTTGGCAGACGGCCTGCCGCACCACGTTACCGAACTGGCGCACCTCATCGGCCGCAAGCCGCCGCAGCTCAACGCGCTCTGGCAGCAAGTGCCGCCGCACATCCGCGGCTTACTGCGCCAGCAAGACGGCCGCTGGCGGTTGGTGCGCCCCCTGGCG
The DNA here is from genome assembly GCF_001648415.1 of Eikenella sp. NML070372. Taxonomy (NCBI): domain Bacteria; kingdom Pseudomonadati; phylum Pseudomonadota; class Betaproteobacteria; order Neisseriales; family Neisseriaceae; genus Eikenella; species Eikenella sp. NML070372. The sequence goes on from NZ_LXSN01000003.1 coordinate 40,271, forward strand.
ATTTTGGACAATGCCTTTTTGCAACAGCAGGCCGCAACCGCCGGCTGGCAGGCCGAACTGTTGCACGAACACCCCTCCAGCAACAGCTACCTCATCGCTCAAGCCAAAGCAGGCAGCCCGATCCACCGCCGCATCGCGTTTGTGCACGATCAAACCCAAGGCCGCGGCCGCCAGGGGCGCAGTTGGCAGAGCCGCATCGGCGAATGCCTGATGTTCAGCGCCGGCTGGTGCTTTTCCCGCCCGCCCGCCGAATTGGGCGGCCTCACGCTCGCCGCTGTGCTGGCCTGCTGCCGCGTGCTGCGCGATTTGGGTGTGCCCGCGCAGATTAAATGGCCGAACGATTTGGTAATCGGTGGCGAAAAGCTCGGCGGTATCCTCACCGAAACCGTGCGCTGCAACGGCCAAACCGCTGTCGTGATCGGCATCGGCATCAATTTCGTGCAGCCCAAAGCCGTGGCCGATGCAGAAGCCGTGCAGGGCAGCGCGCCCCACATCGCCGTGAGCCGTCTCACCGAACGCCTGCTGCCCGAGCTGGCGAGCACTTTCGAGCAGTTCGACCGCGAAGGCCTCACCCCCTTCCTCTCGGGTTACCATGCCTGCCACCGCGACCAAAACCAGCCCGTGCGCCTGCTGCGCGATGGGCAAAACCTGCTGCAAGGCACGGCCTTGGGCGTGGATGAGGGCGGTGCGCTGCGGATTCTCGACTCCGAAGGCACGGAGCACCATGTGGTGAGCGGCGAAATCAGCCTGCGCCCGCTGCACAACCAAAACGCCGCAGCGTCCGATGATAAACAGGGCAAAATGCTGCTGCTCGATGCCGGCAACAGCAAGCTCAAATGGGCATGGGCGGAAAACGGACGCATCACGGCGGCAGACAAAGCTGCCTATTGGAATCTCGAGCCGCTTGCCCACAGCTGGCAGCAGCACGGCGGCGAACACGTGCGCATCATCGGCTCGGCAGTGTGCGGTGAAGCCAAACAGCAAGCCGTGGCCGAACAACTTGGCCGCGAGCCGGAATGGCTCAGCTCCATGCCGCAGGCTTTGGGTATCCGCAACCACTACCGCCGAGTGAGCGAGCACGGTGCCGACCGCTGGTTCAACATCCTCGGCAGCCGCCTCTTCACCGAACACGCCTGCGTGGTGGTGAGCTGCGGCACCGCCGTAACCATCGACGCCCTCACCGCCGACAATCATTACTTGGGCGGCAGCATCATGCCCGGCTTCAACCTGATGAAAGAGGCGATGGCGCAACACACCGCCAACCTCAACCGCCCCGCCGGCCGCGCCTACCCCTTCGGCACCACCACCGCCAACGCCATGGCCGGCGGCATGCTCGATGCCATTTGTGGCGCGGTTTTGCTGATGCACACCCGCCTGCAGCAGAAACATCCCGGCCAAACCGTGGCCGTGATCATCACCGGCGGCGGCGCTGCCAAAGTAAAACAAGGGCTACCTGAACAATTTGCTTTGGACAACCCCATTCAAATTGTGGATAATCTTGTGCTTCACGGATTACTCAACTGGGCTGCACAAACATGAAGTGGCTGTTTGCTGTTTTGGTGGCATTAAACATCATCGTCTTCGGCGGGATGCTGGTAACGCGCATGGCGCAACAACAGCAGCCCGCGCCCGTTGTGCAGCCACAACAGCCGCAGCCCACCACCGTAGTGGTGCACGCCGCGCCCGCCCAGCACGCTGCACCGCCGCAGACGGCCACACCCGTGCTGCCGGTGGACGCAGGCCGCCCCCGTACTGCACCTGCTGCCCCCGGACGCCCCAACACCCCGGCCAAACCCGCCGGCGAAGCCCAGCCCAAGCCCACCCCCGAAAGCGGTATCCGCGCGCCCAACACCGCCTGTACCGCCGTGGCCGTGTTGCCGGAAGACGACTACCACCGCATCAAAGGTCTGCTCGCCCGCTGGCCGCACGCTGCCACCCGCGTGGTGGAGCGCCGCCGCGATTCCGGCCGACCCCAGCGCGGCAGCGAACGCTACCAAGTGAGCGTAACCATTGAAGGCGACGTGCAGGAATTCACCGCCAAAGTGCGTTCGCAGGGGTTCCGCAACGCCAGCGTCGCCGGCGGCCGCATGAGCCTCGGCTCGTTTAGCAGCGAACAGCAGGCCGAGCAAACCGCTGCCAGAGCCCGCCAAGCCGGCCTCAATCCGCAAATCATCCGTACCGGTTCAAGCGGCGGCGAACAATCTGCCGAATTGGGCGAATCCAAAATGCAGATAACGTTTATGAACGTAGACGATAACGCCGCCGCCGGTATCAGCAGCGTTATCAGCCGCTACTCCCACTTACGCCGTGCCCCTTGTCGTAGATAAACGATTTGAGCGAATAAGCAAAAGGCTACCTGAAATTTCAGGTAGCCTTTAAGCATATTGGCAACCAGGGCGGCATAGATACGCAAATCAGACCCATAAAGCTCAAACGAACAATGCGAGTTGCTGCGAAGCTAAATTCAAAAGGCGAGAAACTTAAAATATTGGCCTAACAATGCTGAGCTGCAATAGCTGCGCGGTAAAGCAACATTGCCCCGCGCCGCCGTTTTGAGGCTACCTGAAATTTTTCAGGTAGCCTTTCCCATCACCGCCCTGCCCTGCTAAAACGAACGTCCAAACTGGATAAACACGTTGCCTTTGCGGTAGGGGTAGAAGAAGTGGCTGCTGTTTACGCGCTGCCAGGTGGCCACCAGCTGCGGGGTAATGCTGGCAAATTGGAGCTTGCGGTGAGAGAGCGCTAGGCTGGCGGTGAGCTCGTGGTCACGGCGGGTGATGCGGAATAGGTCGGGGGCGTCGTAGCTGCGGTGGCCGGCGCTGATTTGGGCGGAGGTGGTGAGCCCCCAGCCCCATTGCTGAGTCCAGCCCAGGCGCAGGCCTTTGCGGGTGTAGGATTCACTGTTGTCGGCGGCGGTTTTGCGCAGCCAGTCGAGGCCGAAGCTGAAATATTGGGTGGGGCTTCGCACGAAAAGCCAGGTGCCGGAAGCGGTGTAGCTGTCACCGTCGAGCCAGCGGCGGCGGTCGTGGCGCTGCTCGCCTATTTCAAGCGCGCTCAATATTTTATGGCGCGGGGTGAGCCAATATTGCCATTCGGCGCGTACGCCGACTTCGCGCGAGTATTTGTGTGTGCCATACCAGCGGCGTTCGTAATAGGGGGTAACGGCGGCTTCGGCACGGGCGGTTTTATAGGCGGGGCCGCTGCTGAAGCGGGCGATTTGGTCGTCGTATTTGTGGTTGTTCCAATAGAATTTGCCGTAGTCATCGAGACTGAGCCGCCAGTAGAGGTTGCCGTGTACGTTCCAGTCGCGATCGGCGTTGAGGCGGTAGGCGACGCCTTGAGCGGATTCAGGCTCGGGCAGTGTCCACACACCGCGCGGGGTGCGGATTTCGCGCTCGCGGCTGGCGTTGTTCACATTGCTGTCGCTGATGAAGTTTACGCTGCCGCCGAAGCTCCAGCGGTCGCGTTTGCGCAGGGCTTCGAGGTATTGCCCGGCAATCTGTTGCAGCTCGGGCGCGAGATTGGGGGTTTGGCGGAAATGTTCGAACTCTTGCCGCGCATCTTTGTCGGCACGGTTTTCAAACAGGCTCTTCGCCAGCGAAAGGCGCACGGGTGGGATGTCGGGGTCGGCTGCTAATACGGCGCGGTAGAGGCCGATGGCGTGTTGGTAGTCGCCCTCAGCGCGGGCAATCAGCGCCTGTGCCAAAGCCACCAGCAGCGCATCGTGCGGCCCGGGCAGTTCAAGATAAATCGGCAGCAACAGCGCCGCGCCTTCGGCATTGTGGGTGAGCACGGCATAGCTGAGCGCCTGTTGCAGCATCTCGGGGCGTTGCAGCAGCTCTTCGCGGCTCATTTGCAGGCGCCTGTCGGGCGGCGCGGCGGGTGTGGGCGGGGTTTCTGCCTGCGGCGCGGCAGCAGGTGTGATGTCGAAACCGGTATCTGGCTCGGTTGCCAGCCTATCTTCCGGCGGCGCGGCCAAGGCCACCTGAAAAGGCAACAGCAGCAGGCAGGCAACCACCAGCCAAGGCTTTCTCTGTATGCTCATTAAACGCTTTCCTTGAGGCAAATCCATAAAACGGGCGGATTATAGCGGATTCAGTATGCCCGCCAAACCTAAACCAACATTCGTAAAGCACAGAAAACTATAACGATTACACTCTTCCACAGTAGGTTTTGTAGAAAAAATGGCGAATTTCCATTCTGTTTTCAAGCAGGTTAGCTGCTTTATCTCAACCATTCACGTCCTCTTTAATGCACTTTATATCCAAAAAAAGAACATAACTCTTAATTGCCAAAATTAACCAACAAGCTTGTCGCTATCATGCTATAAATTCCAAATATTTTAATATTCACCCATATTTCCTACCAAGAGGCGTGCTATACTGTCTCTGCTTTAAGCAGTGTTCCCTGAAAAATGAAAGGATTTCGCCATGAAAAAACATCACACTCTTTACATCATGATTACAGCCCTCGCTTTGGGAGGCTGCGGCAGCGCCGGCAACTCGCTGGCCAATGCGATTACCGACCCGTTTACACCAAAGCCGCATGGTAAAACTTCTCTTGCGATTAACGACCAGAACGGTAACGGATTGTTGCGAACTGGTAATAATATGGTGGCAGACACAATCAATATTGACGGTCGGGATTATAGGAATAACAGCACGTTGGATATCGGCCATAACTGGCAAAACAGGCTAACCGGTTTTCACTATGTACTGAAAGATAACGGTCGTAGTTTGGAAGACGGCCAATTAGAGATGTACAAACGTTCTTATAGCGCTATCGTTGGTGCGCACGTTAGAAACCGCTATGCTCCAGATGGCACGGCGACAGGAGCAAACGAATTCCAGATCAGAAGCATCCAAGGCACGCTTACTCAAGAAAACCAACTGCCAACCACCGGTACCGTTCGTTATCAAGGCCATGCTTTCGCCGGCTCGGATGAACGCAACGGCAGGTTGGATTACAGCATCAATTACGGCGGTCGTACGGGCTCCGGCCGAATTACCGGCCTGCCGGATTTCGGCGACATCACCCTGCGCACCGGTAATTTAGACCGCCATAATTCCAACATTGCCGGCGTTGCCGAATCCCAACGCCGAGGAAACGGCAATTACCATCTCAATATCTTCGGCCCGAATGCCGACGAAATCGCTGGTAAAGCACATAACTTTACCACCCCTCCCGGCAGTGTTAATCGGGAAGTCGGCTTCTCCGGCAGCCGTGTGAATTAACCCTGCTTAAAGCGATAGCTGGCAAGTTTTGCTCATGCTTTTTTGCTCAAATTCCCAACTGAAACGCGCCAACCCATAACGGCAAAACATAGCCATCGCAAATTGCAAAAGGCTACCTGAAAACTTTCCGGTAGCCTTTCCTACATCTGACATAGCACAAGGCATTCAACCGTTTTGCACTCCTACAGCACCCGGACTGACGGCATCGACAGCTTTGCAGCTGTGCACAGCAATATAGCCCATGGGTTTGGCCGGATCGTTGAAGGTGCGGTACATGCGTTTGAAAGTTTCGCGGTTTTCGGCCTTGAGTGCGTTTTTCACGATTTGGAAGGCGCGCCGCCAGCCTTCGTCGTAAATCAGTCCTTTGGGCGAAAGCAGGGTCATGCCGCCGCTGATGGTGGTGATGCTGCTGAAACCGCTGCGGCGGAAAAGATCGGTCCAGGCGCTTTCGGTGAGCGGGGTAACTTTCACTTGGATAGTGTCGCGCAGGCGTTCCACGGCCTCTTCGGTGTTGTGCTCGCTCACCACCACATCGTGCGTGAGCAACACGCCGCCGGGCTTGAGCACGCGGAAGTATTCGGCCACGGCCATTTCTTTGTTGGCCAGCGGCAGCATGGTGAGCATGGCTTCGTTGATGACGACATCGAAGCTGTTGTCGGGGAAGGGCAGCTCGGTGGCGTTGGCATGCTGCACCTGCACCAGGTGTTCCAGCCCGGCGGCGCGGATATTTTGCCGGGCTTTATTCAATGCGTTTTCATCCAAATCCACGCCGGTAATGTGGCAGCCGAAGCGCTGCGCCAACCCCACAGCAGTGGTACCCATATTGCAGGCCACTTCGAGCACCTGCGTATCGGGGGCGAAGCGGGTTTGGTTGATCAGCCATTCGGTGGCGAAACGGCCGCCGGGGCGCAGGCGGGTTTTGCCGAGGCGGGCAAGGAAATGGTGGCCGGTTTGGTCTTTCTTCATAAGATTCTCCTATGCGGATGCGGTGAGCGGGGCTGCCGCGCCAAAGGGCTTGCGTGTGTCATGACCACGCAAATGATTTCCGAAAGGCTACCTGAAAAACAGGCGGCGGTTTCAGCCACACGCGCTGATGCGGTGCGGCTGGCGGCAGTTTGGGAAAACGGAAAAGTGGCTTGAAGCGCCGATGAATGATGGTGTTGTTTTATGTGGCGCGGGGTGGTTATACTGCAAAAACGTGCTCGCGGCAAGCGGCTGGCTACCTGAATAAAGAAAGGCTACCTGAAACGCCCTATCGGGTTTCAGGTAGCCTTTTGTGCGGCGGGCTGCCGCCTTAGTCGAACAAATCGTTTTTCAAATCGCGCAGTTTGTCCATAAACGATTTCTGGCGCGGGGTTTGGGCGCGGTCGAGGCCGGTGGAGATTTTTTCAAACTCTTCCAGCAATTCGCGCTGGCGCTCGGTGAGGTTGACCGGAGTTTCCACCACGATGTGGCAATACAGATCGCCAATAGAGGAAGAGCGCAGCGACTTCATGCCTTTGCCTTTCACGCGCATGCGCCGGCCGGTTTGTGTTTCTTTCGGGATATTCAGCTTCACGCGGCCGTTGAGCGTGGGTACTTCCACTTCGCCTCCCAGCGCGGCGATGGTGAAGCTCACGGGCAATTCGCAGTGCAGATCCAAGCCGTTGCGCTCGAAGATTTCGTGGCGGCGGATATGCACCACCACATACAAATCGCCGGCCGGCGCACCGTGCGAGCCGGGCTCGCCCTCGCCGGCGAGGCGGATGGGCTGCTCGTTTTCGATGCCGGCAGGAATGTTCACATCCAGCGTTTTGCGGCTCTTCACGCGGCCTGCACCATGGCATTTAACGCACGGCTCTTTGATTTCGCGGCCGGAGCCGCCGCAGGTTGGGCAGGTTTGCTGCAACTGGAAAATGGCCTGGCGCACGTGCACCACGCCGGAGCCGTGGCAGGTGGAACAGGTGGTGGCGGAGGTGCCGGGTTTGGCGCCGGAGCCGTGGCAGATGTCGCACTCTTCGTGCGAGGGGATGGTGATGCGTTTTTTGCTGCCGGCTGCGGCTTCTTCCAGCGTGATTTCAATATCGTAACGCAGGTCTTTGCCTTGGAAGTTCTGCTGGCGCGCACCGCCCCCGCTGCCGAACATCTGGCTGAAAATATCGCCGAAATCGAAGCCGGCCGCACCGCCGAAACCACCGAAGCCGCCGGCATTGCCGTCTACGCCGGCCTGGCCGAATTGGTCGTAGCGGCTGCGTTTTTCGCGGTCGGAAAGGATTTCGTAGGCTTTTTGGATGATTTTGAATTTCTCTTCCGCTTCCTTATTATCGGGGTTGCGGTCGGGATGGTATTTCATCGCCAGCTTGCGGTAGGCCTTTTTGATTTCGTCGTCAGAGGCATCGCGGGAGACGCCGAGGGTTTGATAATAGTCTTGATCGCTCATGGTTGCTAATGGGTAAATAAACGGTTTGCCGCGCAAGATTAGGGCAGGAGCGGGAAAAACAAGCTCTATGGCAGATTAACTTTGCTTCCACCCGCCGGCGTTGCAGCGTGTGAATCCGCTGCACCACCCCGCCCGCACAAATTCACCCGTTTTAGCTATCGCGGGAAACGGAATTTTCAGGTAGCCTTAGCGGCTTCCGCAGCTATGTAAAGAAAAGAAACGCCATGTCCAACACTATCTATCTGGCCTCGGCCAGCCCCCGCCGCCGCGAAATTTTGGTTTCATTAGGTTTCCGGCCCGTGCTGCTGACGGCGGAAATCGACGAAACGGCGCAGCCGGGCGAAGCGGTGGCGGATTATGTGGCGCGGATGGCTCGGCAGAAAAACGCAGCAGCACGCCGGCTGGCGGCGCAACGCGGCCTTGCCCTGGCGCAACCGCTGTTAAGCGCCGACACGGTGGTGGCGCTGGACAATGCCATTTTGGGCAAACCGCGCGATGCGGCGCACGCCCGCGAGCTGCTGGGAAGCCTTTCCGGGCGCGAACACCAAGTGTGGACGGCGGTATGCGTATCGCTCGGCGGCCAAACGCTGGAAACGGCACAACGCAGCGATGTGAGGTTTAAAGAACTGAGCGCGCAGGAAATCGCGGCCTATATTGCCGGCGGCGAACCGCTGGATAAAGCGGGTGCATACGGCATCCAAGGCATTGGCGGCGTGTTTGTGGCGCACCTTTCCGGCAGCTTCAGCGGCGTGATGGGGCTGCCCGTGTTTGAAACCGTGCAGCTGCTGCGCCAATTGGGCGAGCCCGTGCCGCCGTTTGCCGAGGCTAGCTGAAAAAACCATTACAAGCATAATTAAAGCATTAGCTGAAACAATTATTTTTTCATACAAGGCGGCGGTAAGCCGCAGACAGTATGAGTAATACGGCAAGATGAGCCAACGCAGTAGGAAGAAATAAGTGTTTTAGCTGTACCTGAAAGCCTGCCGCTGTTTTTCAAGTAGCCTTCCCTGTTTGCCCCTTACCCTCAAAATCAAAATCGACAGATCATAAATCTGCTTTCCAAAAACTATCCCGTTGGGACATGGACTTCCGCCCCTTCTGCCCACTGGGCGCCCTCTACGGCACACTTTCCATCCTGCTGTGAAGCTTCGGCTATCAGAGCACGGCCGCGCTGCCTAATTATTTCTGGCACGTCCACGAAATGATTTGGGGCTATACCAGCGCCATCATGGTGGCCTTCCTGCTCACAGCAGTGGCCACTTGGACGAAACAGCCACGCACCTGGGTACGCCTCCATGCTGCTGGCGTTTTGGCTGATGGCAGCAGCCGCATTGCCGCGGGCCACCACGGCGATGCTGATGTATCTGCACCCGGCAAGCCCACCAGCCCGGCTTGTAGCTCTTTTACCTCCTCGCTGCTGCCCTACACTTAGTACTCCTGCATTGGCTGACCGCACCGATGGTAGACGGCAAAAAAGTTAAGTTGCAGGCTACCTGAAACCGCCAACTCAATGATGGCTGCTGCCGATCTCGAAGGTTAGCGTGGCATAGGCAGTCAGCTGATCGCACACAGTTCGGTCGGAGAAATCGGTTTTGTGCACCACACGCACTTTCCAGCTGCCTTGGCACAGCGGGATGTGCCCACCGTGCCGTCGGCGCGGGTGGTGGCGGAGAACGCCTGTGGTTCGAGGCGGTGTGATTTATCGACCGGATCGCGGTGGGAGAAGCCATCAAACGTGGCCACCACCGTAGCATCCGGTAGCGGCTCGCCACGGAACAACACCCGCACCGGCAACACTTTATCCACGCGCACGTTGGCCGGGTTTTGCAGCGGCACAATCTCCAGCAAATCACCCACCAGCCGGCTGATCAGCTCCTTACTCGCGCTCTCGTGCCCCATGTTCACCACCGCTTTGCCAAACATACTGGTTTGCTCGCAATAAGTGGCATCTTTCATCTGCGTCAGGTTCTGCCACCGCACGCGGCATTTCAAACTGATAATTATACTGCCCGCGCCGCATCAAATCGATTTTGCCCTGTGGCGTGAGCAATTGCAGTGGCTTGGGAAACAGCAACAAACGGTCGGCAGTAATCGGCCCCAACTCGGGATAGTGCCCATAGCTCAGTTCGGCCTTCAACACCCCGCCGCCATGCGTGTGCGCAGCATTCACCCACACCTCATGACCGTGCGCGGCCACTGATAAGCCGGCCAACAGCACGGTAGACAATAAACGGCGAAAATAAAAACTCCTTTGTAGATTGTTTGCACAAATTGGATGTTATATCATAACTATTTCATCTAGAAAATATATATAACCAAAGCACTTATCTCTTCCTATGGCATTAGCTCGCCTATTCGGGAAAAATCGCCCAGCCCTGTCGCCGCCCTTCCCGAGCAGCACAGCTTACGTGTAAGATGCGCAACAGCCTCCTTACCATATCGACATTCATTACCATGCAAGGCAAACCAGACTGGAAACGATACCGGCAGCAGCTGCAGGAAAAACTGCAAGCCCTGCGGCAAAAACAGCAAGCTAAGCCGAACGCCCGGCCATCCAAATGGCGGGGAAACTTGCGCGCTCAGTGGCAGAAACTGCGGGGAAAACTGCGTACCCTGCCGCAGCAAGTGCGTGAAAAACCGCAGCTGTTGGCCGTAGCCGCCGTAGTGGCCGGCTGCCTGCTGCTCGCCTTCGGGCTCTTGGCAGGCGGCAGCCGCAAACATCCCACACCCGCCGCTGAGACTGCGGCTTCACAGGCCTCGGCATCGGCCGCAGGCAGTGCATCCGGCATCGAAACAGCTACTGTGTCGGTTGAGCTGGTTACTCCCGAAGTGTCGGACGGCAATACCGAAGACGACCCGCTCACTGCTGCTGAAGCCAACCCCGAACCGGAGCACGCCCTGCCGCCCACCACTGCCGACCACATGAACCCCGTGTGCGAAACCTATTTCCAACGCGCCCGCGCCTGCTTCCGCCAAGCCCCCGACGGCCAGGCCGATGTACTGTTGCAATCGCTAGAAGCCACACGCGGCGACCTCTCGCAATTAGATGCCGAAGGCTGTGAAGTGGTGAGCCGGCAGTTTGAAGAAATGGTGCAGCAGATGGATTGCGAACAAAAAGCCGCAGACAGCAAACCGGCTAATACCAACCCGCCGCCAGCCAAGCCCGCCGAAACCAAACCTCAAGCCGCTTCGGCAACGCATAAGCGTTGAAGCAAAATGCTCAAAAGGCTACCTGAAATGCTTGATTGGCTTTTCAGGTAGCCTTTTACACAGTTCGTATAGCTAGGGTAATTCACTGCATACTGCGCTGGCTCACTTTACCGTACTGGCTGCGCTGTCTGCGGCTCGCTGCCTGGTATGAATCAATAATTGCCCCAGCTATAACAGGCTACCTGAAAACCTAACCCCCATCAGCCAGCCAAGCCATCCGACCACGAAAAAGGCTGAAACCGCTTATTACGGTTTCAGCCTTTTGCTTTTCAGGTAGCCTTATTCGGCTTCATCCACCTGCTCGTTCACTTGCGCCTCGTGATGCGCCTGCCACTGCGCACGGCGGCTGCGGTGGTAAGTGAGGCCGGTACCGGCCGGAATCAGGCGGCCGACAATAACGTTTTCCTTCAGACCGCGCAGGTCGTCTTTTTTGCCCATGATGGCGGCTTCGGTGAGCACGCGGGTGGTTTCCTGGAAGGAAGCCGCGGAAATGAAGCTGTCGGTAGAGAGCGAAGCCTTGGTGATACCCAGCAGGATATTGTCGAAGCGTGCCGGTTCTTTGCCTTCGGCAACGGCGCGTTCGTTGGCCTGCATCACATCGCCGCGCTCCACCTGCTCGCCGGTGATGAAACCGGTTTCGCCGGCGTCGGCAATGTTCACGCGGCGCAGCATCTGGCGGATGATCACTTCGATGTGCTTATCGGAAATGCGCACACCTTGCAGGCGGTATACTTCTTGCACTTCCTGCACGATGTAGCGTGCCAGCGCTTCGATGCCTTGCAGGCGCAGAATGTCGTGCGGGTCAACCGAGCCGTCCACGATAATCTCGCCGCGATTCACCACTTGGCCGTCGTGCACCAGAATCTGTTTCTCTTTGGAAATCAGAGTTTCGTGTGCCGCACCCTCCAAATCAGTAATCACCAGGCGCTGTTTGCCTTTGGTTTCTTTACCGAAAGACACCGTGCCGGTTACTTCGGCCAGCATGCCGGCATCTTTGGGCACGCGGGCTTCAAACAGCTCGGCCACACGTGGCAGGCCACCAGTAATGTCGCGGGTTTTGGAAGAGGCCTGCGGGATACGCGCCAGTACGTCGCCCTTGCCCACTTCCTGATCTTCGCGCACGGTAATCACCGCACCCACGGGAAAGGCCATGGAAACAGGAGTTTCAGTGCCGGGCATAGTTACCTCTTCGCCGTTCCCATCCAACAGTTTCACGGTGGGGCGCAGCAGCTTGCTGGTGCTGGTGCGGCGTTTACCATCGATCACCACCAAAGTGGAGAGGCCGGTGATTTCGTCAGTTTGACGGGTAACGGTTACGCCTTCTTCCACGTTTTCAAAGCGTACACGGCCGGCGTATTCGGTAATCATCGGGCGAGTGTGCGGATCCCAAGTGGCTAGGGTTTGGCCGGCTTTAACCGCAGAGCCGTCCTGCACCAGCAAAGTGGCGCCGTAGGGCACTTTGTGGCGTTCGCGCTCGCGACCTACTTCGTCGTGAATCACTAACTCACACGAGCGGCCGATGACCACCAACTCGCCTTTGTTGTTGGCTACATAGCGCATCTGGCTGCTGAAGCGGGCAGTGCCGTTGGATTTAGCTTCCACCTGGCTGGCGGCGGCAGCACGGGAGGCGGCACCACCAATGTGGAAGGTACGCATAGTCAACTGTGTGCCGGGCTCACCGATGGATTGGGCGGCAATCACGCCCACGGCTTCGCCGGTGTTCACCAGCTTGCCGCGCGCCAAGTCTCGGCCGTAGCACTTGGCACACAAACCATAGCGGGTCTTACAAGTAATCGGGGTGCGGACTTTCACTTCGTCCACGCCGGAACGGTCGATTAAATCTACCAGCTGCTCGTTGAGTAGGGTTCCGGCCTCCACCAAGGTGGCGCTACTGGAGGGATCCACCACGTCTTGTGCAGTTACGCGGCCCAAAATGCGGTCGCGCAGGGCTTCAATCACATCGCCGCCCTGTACCACAGCTTTCATCACGAAGCCGTCGTTGGTACCACAATCGTCTTCCACTACCACCAAGTCTTGGGTCACGTCCACCAAGCGGCGGGTTAGGTAACCTGAGTTGGCGGTTTTCAGCGCAGTATCGGCCAAACCTTTGCGTGCACCGTGAGTAGCAATAAAGTATTGCAATACGGTGAGGCCTTCGCGGAAGTTTGAGGTAATCGGGGTTTCGATAATCGAACCGTCAGGCTTGGCCATCAGACCACGCATACCGGAAAGCTGTTTAATCTGGGCGGCAGAACCACGTGCACCAGAGTCGGCCATCATGTAGATGGAGTTGAACGACTCCTGGTCCACTTCTTTGCCTTTGCGGTCGATCACTTTCTGTTTGGAAAGATTATCCATCATCGCCTTGGCAATTTTATCGCCGGCACGGCCCCAAATATCCACCACTTTGTTGTAGCGCTCGCCATTGGTAACCAAACCTTGGCGGTATTGATCTTCGATTTCCTTCACTTCGGCGTTGGCTTCGGCCAAGAGTTTGACTTTCTCTTTCGGTACCTCCATATCATCCACGCAGATGGAGATGCCACCTTTGGCTGCAAAGCTGAAACCGGTATACATCAGGTGGTCGGCAAAAATCACCGTATCGCGTAGGCCACACAGGCGGAACGAGGCATTAATCAGGCGCGAGATTTCTTTTTTCTTCAACGCCTTGTTGATGTATTCAAACGGCAGGCCTTTGGGCAGAATTTCGGAAAGCAGGGCACGGCCGACTGTGGTTTCATAGCGCTTGGTAATCGGCTCGAACTCGTCTTGGTCGTCTTTCACCCATTCCTGCAGGCGCACGGTGATTTTGGTGCCCAATTCCACCTGCTTGGTGTAGTAAGCGCGGTGCACTTCTTTCACGTCGGAAAACAGGCTACCTTCGCCTTTACCATTGATTTTGTCGCGAGTCATGTAGTATAGACCCAACACAATATCTTGAGACGGCACGATAATCGGCTCACCATTAGCGGGCGAGAGCACGTTGTTGGAGGCCAGCATCAGAGTGCGGGCTTCCATTTGTGCTTCCAGGCTCAAGGGAACGTGTACGGCCATTTGGTCGCCATCGAAGTCAGCGTTGAACGCGGCGCACACCAAGGGATGCAGCTGGATAGCCTTGCCTTCAATCAAAATTGGCTCAAAAGCCTGAATTCCCAAGCGGTGCAGAGTCGGGGCACGGTTGAGCATAATCGGGTGCTCACGGATGACTTCGTCCAAAATATCCCACACCACCGGCACTTCCTGCTCCACCAGTTTTTTGGCAGCTTTCACGGTAGCCGCCTCGCCGCGCACTTCCAGTTTGTGGAAGATGAACGGTTTGAATAGCTCCAAGGCCATGCGTTTGGGCAGGCCGCACTGGTGCAGGCGCAGGTAGGGGCCGACGGTAATCACAGAACGGCCGGAGTAGTCTACGCGTTTGCCCAACAGGTTTTGGCGGAAGCGGCCGCCTTTGCCTTTAATCATGTCAGCCAGCGATTTGAGCGGGCGTTTGTTGGCGCCGGTCATGGCCTTGCCGCGACGGCCATTATCCAACAGGCTGTCCACCGCTTCCTGCAGCATGCGTTTTTCGTTGCGCACGATGATGTCGGGCGCATGCAGCTCCAGCAGGCGTTTGAGGCGGTTGTTGCGGTTGATGACGCGGCGATAGAGGTCATTCAAATCGGAAGTGGCAAAACGCCCGCCATCCAATGGCACCAACGGACGCAAATCAGGCGGCAGCACGGGCAACACGTCCATAATCATCCACTCCAGCTTCATACCATTGCGCTGAAAGACTTCCAGCACTTTCAGTCGTTTAGCCAGCTTCTTGATTTTAGTTTCGGAGCTGGTGCTTTCCAATTCCTGCCGCAGGATTTCGATTTCGGCCGGCACATCCAATGAGCGCAACAGTTCACGAATGCCTTCGGCACCCATTTTGGCATCGAAGTCTTCGCCGTATTCATCCAGCTTGACGTAGTAGTCTTCTTCAGTCAGCAGCTGGCGGCGTTGCAGCGAGGTCATGCCGGGGTCGGTTACCACAAAGGCTTCGAAATACAGCACACGCTCAATATCGCGCAGGGTCATGTCCAATACCATGCCGAGGCGGGAAGGCAGTGATTTCAAGAACCAAATATGGGCAACAGGTGCAGCCAGCTCAATATGCCCCATGCGCTCGCGACGCACTTTAGAAAGGGTAACTTCCACACCGCATTTTTCGCAGGTTACACCTTTGAACTTCAATCGCTTATATTTTCCACACAAGCATTCGTAGTCTTTTACCGGGCCGAAGATTTTGGCGCAGAATAGGCCGTCGCGCTCGGGTTTGAAGGTACGGTAGTTGATGGTTTCCGGCTTCTTCACTTCACCGTAAGACCAAGAGCGGATGGTTTCGGGCGAGGCAATGCCGATTTTGATGGCATCGAATTCTTCTTCCATGCCGGCAGCTTGCAGGGGGTTAAACAGGTTCGACAGATTCATTTTTGCTCCCAATCAGGATTTTGTATTTTGCTCACTCTACTTCAGACAGCCTTTGAGGCTACCTGAAAAATATGGGCGGGTGGCTTGGCCGGATTCTTGCCCGGCGGCAAACGGCGGCTCGGCGGATATATTGCGCCGGCACAATGGCCGTTTCTATTTTCAGGTAGCCTCAGAGGCTACCTGAAAAGCCCCGTTTAATACCGCTCCATATCGATATCCAAGCCCAGCGAACGGATTTCTTTTACCAACACGTTAAACGATTCGGGCATGCCGGCTTCGATTTTGTGTTCGCCTTTGACGATGTTTTCGTACATCTTCGTACGGCCGGTTACGTCGTCCGATTTCACGGTCAGCATTTCCTGCAGCGTGTAGGCGGCGCCATAGGCTTCCAGAGCCCACACCTCCATCTCACCGAAACGCTGGCCACCGAACTGGGCTTTACCGCCGAGCGGCTGCTGGGTAACGAGCGAGTACGGACCGGTTGAACGGGCGTGCATTTTTTCGTCCACCAAGTGGTGCAGCTTCAGATAGTGCATCACACCCACGGTTACCTTGCGGTCGAACGGTTCGCCGGAACGGCCGTCGTACAGGGTGATTTGGGTCTTGGTGTCGTTGAAGCCCAGTTTCTGCACTTCGGGGTCGTCGCTCGGGTAGGCCAATTCGAGCATGTCGTAGATTTCCTGCTCTTTGGCACCGTCGAACACCGGCGAGGCAAACGTGGCACCGCCCTTGAGGTTTTCGGCCAAAGTGAGGATTTCTTCGTCGCTGAGCGATTTCAGGTTCTCTTTTTTACCGCTGCCGTTATAGAGTTTTTCCAGGAAGGAGCGGATTTCTTTCACTTTGCGCTGTTCGGCCAGCATTTTCTCAATGCGCTGGCCGATACCTTTGGCGGCCCAGCCCAAATGCACTTCCAGAATCTGGCCGATGTTCATACGCGAAGGTACGCCCAGCGGATTGAGCACGATATCTACGGTGCGGCCGTCGGCCATGTAGGGCATGTCTTCCACCGGCAGAATGCGCGATACCACGCCTTTGTTACCGTGGCGGCCGGCCATTTTGTCACCGGCTTGCAGGCGGCGTTTGATGGCGATGAACACTTTGACCATTTTCTGCACACCGGGCGGCAGCTCGTCGCCCTGGGTCATTTTTTTCTTCTTAATTTCGTATTGCTCGTCGGCCTCTTCGCGTTTCTGCTGCAGGCTGAGCTTAATCAATTCAAGCTGTTTGGCCAGCTCTTCGTCTGACAGACGGATGTCGAACCAGTCGTGCTTGCTCGGCAGGGAAGCCAGGTATTCGGCAGTAATTTCTTTGCCTTTGCCCAGTTTCATCGGGCCGCCATTGGCTTTTTGGCCGACAATCATGCGCTCGATACGGTCGAAGGCATCGTTGTCGAAAATACGCAGTTGGTCGTTCAAATCCAGGCGGTAGCGTTTCAACTCGGCATCAATAATGGATTGGGCACGTTTGTCGCGCTGGATGCCTTCGCGGGTGAACACTTGTACGTCGATTACCGTGCCGCTCATGCCGGTGGGCATGCGCAGCGAGGTATCTTTCACGTCGGAGGCTTTTTCACCAAAGATGGCGCGCAGCAGTTTTTCCTCCGGCGTGAGCTGGGTTTCGCCTTTGGGCGTTACTTTGCCCACCAATACGTCGCCTGCTTCCACTTCGGCGCCGATATATACGATGCCGCTTTCGTCCAAACGGTTTTGCATGCGTTCAGACAGGTTGGGAATATCGCGGGTGATTTCTTCCGCACCCAGCTTGGTGTCACGCGCCACCACATTGAGCTCTTCGATGTGGATGGAGGTGTAGCGGTCGGCGGCAGCCACTTTCTCGGAAATCAAAATCGAGTCTTCGTAGTTGTAGCCGTTCCAAGGCATGAAGGCGATGGTCATGTTCTGGCCAAGCGCAAGTTCGCCCAAGTCGGTAGAAGCGCCGTCGGCAATCAAATCGCCGCGCTGCAACACATCGCCGGCTTTCACTGCCGGGCGCTGGTTAATGTTGGTGGATTGGTTGGAGCGGGTGAATTTCACCAGGTTGTAGATATCCACACCCACTTCGCCCGCTACGGTTTCTTCGTCGTGTACGCGGACCACGATACGGTTGGCATCCACGTATTCCACCACGCCGCCGCGGCGGGCCACGATAGCGGTGGCAGAGTCCACAGCCACGGAGCGCTCGATGCCGGTGCCGACCAACGGTTTTTCGGCACGCAGGCAGGGCACGGCCTGACGTTGCATGTTGGCACCCATCAAGGCGCGGTTGGCGTCATCGTGCTCCAAGAAGGGAATCAGCGAGGCGGCAACGGATACCACTTGGCCGGTGGCTACGTCCATATACTGCACGCGGTCGGCGCTGGCCATGATGGTTTCGCCTTTTTCGCGGCAGGTAATCAAATCGCCTTTCAGGTAGCCTTTCTTATCCACTTCGGCGTTGGCCTGCGCAATCACATAACGGCCTTCTTCGATGGCAGACAGATAGTCGATTTCATCGGTAACTTTACCATCCACCACGCGGCGGTACGGAGTTTCCAAGAAGCCGTAATCGTTGGTGCGGGCATAAACCGATAATGAGTTAATCAAGCCGATGTTCGGGCCTTCAGGCGTTTCAATCGGGCACACGCGGCCATAGTGGGTCGGGTGTACGTCGCGCACTTCGAACCCAGCACGTTCACGGGTCAGGCCGCCCGGGCCGAGTGCAGATACACGGCGTTTATGGGTTACTTCCGACAGCGGATTGGTCTGATCCATAAACTGTGATAGTTGGCTGGAGCCGAAAAATTCTTTAATCGCAGCCGATACCGGTTTGGCGTTGATCAAATCGGTCGGCATCAGGTTGTCGGCCTCCGCCTGATTCAGGCGCTCTTTTACCGCACGTTCTACACGGGCTAAACCGGAGCGGAACTGGTTTTCGGTCAATTCGCCCACGGAACGCACGCGGCGGTTACCCAGGTGGTCGATATCATCCACTTCGCCATGGCCGTTGCGCAACTCAACCAGCGTGGCAATGGAGGCAACAATGTCTTCCGTGCTAAGAATAAACCCGCCTTTTTCAGCTGCACCGGCCAGGGTTTCGTTTAACAGACGGCCATACCAAGACCGCTGCTGGTCTTCAGACAGTTTTTGCTCATAGGTGCGGGTATTGAATTTCATGCGGCCAACGCGCGACAGGTCATAGCTGGCCTCATTAAAGAACAGGCGATCAAACAGCATTTCTACTGCTTCTTCGGTGGGCGGTTCGCCAGGGCGCATCATGCGGTAAATGGCAATACGTGCGGCCATTTGGTCAGTAGTTTCATCTATTTGCAACGTAGAGGAAATATAGCCTCCATACCCCAACTCGCTGATATATAAGGTTTGGATTTCACTCACACCCTGAATTTCCAACTGTGCCAGCAATTCTTCGGTAATTTCGCTATTGGCTGGTGCCAGAATTTCACCGGTATCGGGTACGATAACGTCTTTAGCCAGCATTTTGCCGATCAAAGCCTCGGCATCCACCCGTAAGCGCTTCAAGCCAGCTTTCTCAATATCACGCAACCCTTTGGCGGTAACTCGCTTGCCCGCGGCAACCAGCACCTTGCCGTCCGCATCGTAAATATCGGTTTTCACGGTTTCACCCTTTAAACGCGACAAAACCAGCTCGGTCTCCACACCATCTTTGCTTAGGTAAAATGTTTCTTTGTCATAGAAGGTATCCAAGATCTGCTCAGCGCTGTATCCCAATGCTTTCAGCAAAATGGTTACTGGCATTTTGCGACGGCGGTCGATACGGAAATAGAGCAAGTCTTTCGGGTCAAACTCCAAATCTAGCCATGAGCCGCGATAGGGGATGATGCGGGCAGAAAACAGCAGCTTGCCTGAAGAATGGGTTTTACCCCGGTCATGCTCGAAAAACACGCCCGGAGAGCGGTGCAGCTGAGACACAATGACACGCTCAGTGCCGTTAATAATGAATGAACCATAAGGAGTCATCAGCGGGATTTCGCCCATATAAACTTCATTCTCGCGCACTTCTTTCACCACATTAGGCTTGGAAGATTCTTTATCTAAAATCACCAAGCGAATTCGGGCTCGTAAAGGGGCGGCATAAGTAATGCCACGCAGTTGGCATTCAGCAATATCAAATAAAGGTTCACCTAAGATGTAATGAGTAAATTCCAACCGAGAATATCCATTGTGGCTCACAATCGGGAAAATAGAATTAAATGCGGCCTGCAAGCCTTCATCCAAGCGCTTATCGAAAGCAGTTTCCTGCTGGAGAAATTTGTGGTAAGACCCCAGCTGGGTAGCCAACAAATACGGCACTTCCAACACGCTATCGCGTTTGGCAAAACTCTTTCGGATACGCTTTTTTTCGGTAACTGAATAACTCATTGTTGAACACTCCAGATAATGAGAAAGGTTGACTCCAACTTGAACAGCAGCAATATCCGCCGCCACCTGAAATTTGCATATATTTGCCATTTGAGTGGCGGTATACGGTAAATATATGCAAATTATTATTTATTCCCAATCTCCAAGCAAAACAAGGCTGGCAGAAACCTGCCAGCCTGTTAGCAAGAAAATACTTATTTGATTTCCACTTTGGCACCAGCTTCTTCCAGCTGTTTCTTGATTTCTTCAGCTTCAGCAGGAGTAACGCCTTCTTTGATGGTTTTCGGAGCACCGTCAACCATATCTTTGGCTTCTTTCAAGCCCAAGCCAGTAATGGCACGAACCACTTTAATCACGCCTACTTTCTGATCACCAGCAGCAGCCAAAATTACGTCTACCTCAGACTTAGCTTCAGCTTCACCACCAGCAGCACCAGAGCCAGCAGCAATAGCAACGGCAGCGGCAGAAACGCCAAACTTGGTTTCAAATTCTTTTACCAAGTCGTTCAACTCCATTACAGTCAAACCGCCAATTGCTTCCAAAATGTCTTCTTTAGTAATAGCCATGCTATCAAACTCCTAAATTTAATGAATAAGTAAAATATAAATAATGGTTAAGCAGATGCTTCTTCAGCAGCTTTTTTCTCAGCCAGAGCAGCCAAGCCGCGAGCCATGCCAGACAATGGAGCCTGCATGAGGAACAGCAATTTGGACAGCAATTCTTCACGACTCGGAATTGCAGCCAGCTGACCCACCTGAGCGGCATCCATCACCGCACCGTCATAAGAGCCTGCTTTAATGATCAGCTTCTCATCTTTTTCAGAGAATTGGTGCAACACTTTTGCAGCAGCTACAGCATCTTCAGATGCTGCATATACCAACGGGCCAACCATATGTTCGGCTAACCCTGCAAAAGGGGTGCCTTCTACCGCACGACGAGCCAACGTGTTTTTCAAAACACGCAAGTACACACCTTCCTTACGTGCATTGGCACGCAATTCGGTCATGCTAGCAACGCTGATACCGCGGTATTCGGCAAGCACCATGGTCTGAGCATTGCCGATACCGGCAACAATCTCTTCCACAACTGCTTTTTTAGTTTCAATACTAAGACTCAAGGTCTACCTCCTACTGTTTATCAAAGAATGTCTAATGACATCCACCAGTTCGGCAACCTGAAAAGACATTTTGCAAGCAATTGCTTGCTCATAATCTCAGGACCACCGTCTACGTAGGGTAAAATATTAAATCTTACGATCCCTACGGTCTTGGACTCTACTTACAATCAAGCATAAGCAGTCCATATTTCAGGTAGCCTCAGCAACCCGCAAAGGCTACCTGAAAATTTCTTTTAACTAGACACGCTACCAACATCTACACGGACACCAGGTCCCATAGTGCTAGATAATGCGATTTTCTTCAGATATTGGCCTTTGGTAGCAGCGGGCTTCGCCTTTACTACCGCATCCAACAAAGTATTAAAGTTTTCGCGCAAATCAGCCGCCGCAAAAGAAGCACGACCAATTGTGGCATGCACCACACCAGCCTTATCAGTGCGATACTGAACCTGACCAGCTTTTGCATTACGCACAGCCTCTGCCACATTTGGCGTAACCGTGCCCACCTTCGGATTTGGCATTAAACCGCGCGGCCCCAAGATAGTACCTAACTGACCAACGATACGCATCGCATCAGGAGAGGCAATAACAACATCAAAATCTAAATTTCCTGCTTTTACTTCTGCGGCCAGATCCTCAAACCCAACCACATCAGCCCCCGCTTCTTTTGCTGCCTCAACATTGGCACCTTGAGTAAATACTGCCACATGAACAGTCTTACCAGTACCTTTGGGCAACACAACAGACCCACGGATTACTTGATCAGATTTACGCGAATCCACGCCCAAATTGATAGCAACATCAACAGACTCATCAAATTTGGCTGTAGCAGTCTTCTTTACCAACTCAATTGCTTCATCAATTGAGTAATGTACATTTGAGTCAATAGAAGAGCGTAAACCTTGGAAACGTTTAGATAACTTAGCCATTACACACCCTCCACATCCAAGCCCATGGAACGGGCAGAACCAGCGATAGTACGAACTGCTGCATCCAAATCAGCTGCAGTCAAATCAGGCTCTTTAGTCTTGGCAATTTCTTCCAACTGAGCACGGGTAACTTTACCCACCTTACTGGTCAGCGGATTTGAACTACCTTTCTGCAAACCAGCAGCCTTCTTCAGCAAAATACTGGCCGGAGGAGTCTTCATTACAAACGTAAAAGACTTATCCGCAAACGCAGTAATTACTACAGGAATAGGCAACCCAGGCTCCACATTTTGTGTAGCCGCATTAAATGCCTTACAAAATTCCATAATATTTAAACCACGCTGGCCCAGTGCCGGACCAACTGGAGGAGAAGGATTAGCCTTCCCTGCAGGAATCTGCAACTTGATATAACCTACAATTTTCTTTGCCACATTTAGCTCCTAAATAACGGGTAATACGCAGAAATTCTGCTCCCCAAGATAAGCCGTGCATTATAAATAAAATCTTGCTTATTGCCAAGCAATCAGGCTAAATTTTCTCCACCTGACTAAAATCTAACTCAACGGGTGTTTCTCGCCCAAAAATTTGAACCAGAACTCGCAACTTATTACGTTCATAATCCACAACATCAACCAACCCGTTAAAATCAGAAAATGGGCCTTCACTTACCCTAATCTGCTGTCCCACCACAAACTCAACTCGCGGCCTAGGCCTTTTCTCAGAACCAGCAACATCCGACACTTGGGACATGATCGCATCAACTTCTCGCTGAGAAATTGGCAAGGGCCTATTAGCCGTACCTCCAATAAACCCATTAACCCTGGGCGTACTCTTAACCAAGTGCCATGACTCATCCGTCATTTCCATCTCTATTAACACATAACCTGGAAAAAATTTACGCTCACTAACCGTCTTCCGGCCATTCTTAATACCAACAACTTCCTCAACTGGCACCAGAATCTGACCAAAAAGCCCCTCCATCCCCTCTCTCGCAATCCGCTCCTTTAAAGTTTTCTGAACATTCTTTTCAAATCCAGAATATGCTTGGATAACATACCAATCTTTAGCCATTTTCTCGACACCCCCTGCAAATTACGTACTTTGCGTAAATAACCACACTAAAAAAGAATCTACCAGCCACAAGAATAAAGTCAGCACAGCCGTGAACACTAAAACAAAAAATGTATTCCGCCAAGCCTCATTTTTAGGCGGCCAAACAACTTTCTTAATTTCTACAACAGAATCTTTGATATATCGAATTAAACTAGGACTGGCATCACACCAAAAGAGAACAATTAATCCAGACAGCAACAACGGAACTCCTAAAATAACGCCTCGCACATACAGCGGCTGTTGGGACAAAAATGAAAAGCCAATCGCCCCCCCGGCAACTAAGGCGGCTGCCAAACATAATTTAGCGACATTTTCTCTTCCAGTCTTTCGCTGAACACCCCGCCTTCGATCACGCAACTCTTGGCGAGACTGTTTCAGCGAGGCTACCGCCATCTCTTTTACCTTCTGCTTACGATCACTCATTTGCAACCACCCTAAATTTCATATTTTTCTATTTAATATAAAACAAAAGACTAACCGGTTGGCCGGTTAGTCTTTCTTTTGGCAGGCCAGGAGGGTCTCGAACCCCCAACCCTCGGTTTTGGAGACCGATACTCTACCAATTGAGCTACTGGCCTCTACCCTTTAAGCAATCACGGAAGCCACCACACCGGCACCTACCGTACGACCACCTTCGCGAATTGCAAAGCGCAGGCCTTCTTCCATAGCAATCGGAGCAATCAACTCTACGATGATTGTTACGTTCTCACCGGGCATGACCATTTCCACACCAGGCTCCAGCTCTACGGCACCGGTTACGTCAGTGGTACGGAAGTAGAATTGGGGGCGGTAGTTGGCAAAGAACGGGGTGTGACGACCTCCTTCTTCTTTGCTCAGCACATATACTTCGGCTTTGAATTTGGTATGCGGGGTAATAGTGCCGGGTTTGGCCAACACTTGCCCGCGCTCCACTTCTTCGCGTTTGGTACCACGCAGCAGTACTCCTACGTTATCGCCTGCCCGGCCTTCGTCCAACAACTTACGGAACATTTCCACACCGGTACAGGTAGTTTGCTGGGTGGGTTTCAGACCAACGATTTCGATCTCTTCACCCACCTTGATAATACCGCGCTCTACACGACCGGTTACCACGGTACCGCGACCAGAGATAGAGAATACGTCTTCAATCGGCAACAGGAAAGGTTTGTCTACGGCGCGCTGGGGAGTGGGGATGTAGCTATCTAGGGCGGCGGCCAGTTCGAAGATTTTTTCTTTGTAGCCAGCATCGCCCTCGAGGGCTTTGAGGGCGGAACCTTGTACGATCGGGCAGTCGTCGCCGGGGAAATCATAGCTGGAGAGCAGATCGCGGACTTCCATCTCAACCAGTTCGAGCAGTTCGGCATCATCTACCATATCGCATTTGTTCATAAATACGAGAATGTAGGGTACGCCTACCTGACGGGCAAGCAGGATGTGTTCGCGGGTCTGCGGCATGGGACCATCGGCAGCGGACACCACCAGGATAGCGCCGTCCATCTGGGCAGCACCGGTAATCATGTTTTTTACATAGTCGGCGTGACCAGGACAATCTACGTGAGCATAGTGACGGGTCTCGGTTTCATATTCTACGTGAGCAGTGTTAATGGTAATACCGCGGGCTTTTTCTTCCGGGGCGTTGTCAATCTGGTCATAAGCCTTGGCCTGACCACCGAATTTTTCGGCCAAAATGGTGGTCAATGCTGCTGTCAGTGTGGTCTTACCATGGTCAACGTGACCAATGGTACCAACGTTTACGTGCGGTTTGCTACGTTCGAATTTTTCCTTAGCCATGGCAATTTCCTATGTAGTTAAACAAGTAAAAAATGAGGTGGTGCCCATGGGCAGATTTGAACTGCCGACCTCTCCCTTACCAAGGGAGTGCTCTACCCCTGAGCTACATGGGCTTTAAAAATTTATTGGAGCGGGCGAAGGGAATCGAACCCTCACTGTAAGCTTGGAAGGCTTCTGCTCTACCATTGAGCTACACCCGCCCTTAATGCCCCAAGCAATAGCAATAATAATTGGTGGTGGGAGAAGGATTCGAACCTTCGAAGCTCTCGCAACAGATTTACAGTCTGCCCCCTTTGACCGCTCGGGAATCCCACCAAAAGAGAGAATCAATATAGCGGTTTCCCCAACCGCTCGTCAAGCAAAATTTGCCCGTCTTTCTAAAATTAACTGCAAATCAGTATTTTTAATTGGAATTCTAGCTTATCCCCCTTTCAACAAAATAATCTTTTCATACTTAGCACGCAGCTGTTCTTCAGTTTCTGGATGCTCTTCATCAATCAAAATACAGTCCACCGGACACACCTGCTGGCATTGTGGCTCATCGTAATGTCCAATACACTGCGTGCACAGATTCGAATCAATCTCGTAAATTTCCTCACCCTGTGAAATGGCATCATTTGGGCACTCCGGTTCACACACATCACAATTGATACACTCATCGGTAATAACAAGAGACATGCTTTCCTCTTAATATTTATTCTTCTAAAATTATCCAAAATTAAAAGGTAAAATTATAGCATAAGCCCTCCTTCAGGCAGCCTACACCCTTAGCAAGGCATAAAATTTTCTTCTTTGATAACAATTATTAAAGCCACTTATTCTCACTCCTTCTTGAGCAGTGCATACTTACTCAGGCCCGATCGTCCTACGTTCAATTCCAACAAATAATCAGGCCAAACAGGCAAATCTCCTGCTTCAACATATATATATGCACCACTATGCAAATGCCGCTGCAAGCGCATAAACAGTTTAGCCCATTCTCGCCAAGTAAATGGCGGATCTAAAAACACCACATCAAACTGCTCATGTGTTTTTGACAAATATTCAAAAGCATCAAGTGTTCGGACTTCCATCTTTTCGGATAGTCTCAATTCTTGTATTTGCTGTTGTAAACTTGCTGCAGTCCGCCGATTATTTTCTACCAGCACAACCCGTTTCACCCCTCTCGAAATAGCCTCAAAGCCCAGCGCCCCGCTACCGGCAAATAAGTCCAGCACCGTTCGGCCTGTTAACTCGTGTCTCAACCAGTTGAATAAACGTTCACGCACGCTATCGGCGGTTGGACGTAGACCTTCTGCATCTGCAAATCGGATTTTCCGCCCACGCTGCTCACCGCCAATGATGCGGATTTGATTTTTGTGTTTGTTGTGCATGTTGTGTTTTTGCATATCTATTCCACAAAGAATACGTATAATCCATAGCTGGTTATTTTTAATGATACAGCTAAACATTCACTTTTTCATATAGTGTCAATTTACTTTACCTTGTCAAGTAAAACTCTTAACCACAAAAAGCCGAACAGAGACTCCGTTCGGCTTCGATATTATCTGCAAGTAGATTACTGAACCTTGATTTCCACATCCACCCCGGCCGGCAAATCCAGCTTCATCAATGCATCGGTAGTTTTATCAGTCCAATCTACAATATCCATCAAACGCAGATGAGTACGGATCTCCAACTGCTCACGTGAGGTTTTGTTCACGTGCGGAGAACGTAGGATATTGAAACGCTCGATTTTGGTCGGTAGCGGGATCGGACCTTTTACTACAGCACCAGTGCGCTTGGCGGTTTCAACGATTTCCTGAGCAGAACGGTCAATCAGGCTGTAATCATAAGCTTTCAGACGGATACGGATTTTTTGATTTGCCATTTACTCGATATCCTTCTTTAAGCAATCACGGAAGCCACCACACCGGCACCTACCGTACGACCACCTTCGCGAATTGCAAAGCGCAGGCCTTCTTCCATAGCAATCGGAGCAATCAACTCTACGATGATTGTTACGTTCTCACCGGGCATGACCATTTCCACACCAGGCTCCAGCTCTACGGCACCGGTTACGTCAGTGGTACGGAAGTAGAATTGGGGGCGGTAGTTGGCAAAGAACGGGGTGTGACGACCTCCTTCTTCTTTGCTCAGCACATATACTTCGGCTTTGAATTTGGTATGCGGGGTAATAGTGCCGGGTTTGGCCAACACTTGCCCGCGCTCCACTTCTTCGCGTTTGGTACCACGCAGCAGTACTCCTACGTTATCGCCTGCCCGGCCTTCGTCCAACAACTTACGGAACATTTCCACACCGGTACAGGTAGTTTGCTGGGTGGGTTTCAGACCAACGATTTCGATCTCTTCACCCACCTTGATAATACCGCGCTCTACACGACCGGTTACCACGGTACCGCGACCAGAGATAGAGAATACGTCTTCAATCGGCAACAGGAAAGGTTTGTCTACGGCGCGCTGGGGAGTGGGGATGTAGCTATCTAGGGCGGCGGCCAGTTCGAAGATTTTTTCTTTGTAGCCAGCATCGCCCTCGAGGGCTTTGAGGGCGGAACCTTGTACGATCGGGCAGTCGTCGCCGGGGAAATCATAGCTGGAGAGCAGATCGCGGACTTCCATCTCAACCAGTTCGAGCAGTTCGGCATCATCTACCATATCGCATTTGTTCATAAATACGAGAATGTAGGGTACGCCTACCTGACGGGCAAGCAGGATGTGTTCGCGGGTCTGCGGCATGGGACCATCGGCAGCGGACACCACCAGGATAGCGCCGTCCATCTGGGCAGCACCGGTAATCATGTTTTTTACATAGTCGGCGTGACCAGGACAATCTACGTGAGCATAGTGACGGGTCTCGGTTTCATATTCTACGTGAGCAGTGTTAATGGTAATACCGCGGGCTTTTTCTTCCGGGGCGTTGTCAATCTGGTCATAAGCCTTGGCCTGACCACCGAATTTTTCGGCCAAAATGGTGGTCAATGCTGCTGTCAGTGTGGTCTTACCATGGTCAACGTGACCAATGGTACCAACGTTTACGTGCGGTTTGCTACGTTCGAATTTTTCCTTAGCCATGAGCTAATTCCTTTTCATATAAAGATCGATTATAAAGAACAAAAGCTACCTGAAAATCGGCTTCATCACCTGAAATGGTTTTCAGGTAGCCTGTAAACGGCTGCCCATCTCAACGGACAGCCTAGATTGCAAAGTTAACCTTTGCGGTCTGCTACAACTTTCTCTGCTACATGAGCCGGAGCTTCTGCATATTTCTTGAACTCCATGGTGTAGGTGGCACGACCCTGGGTAGCTGAACGCAGGTCGGTTGAGTAACCGAACATTTCAGCCAACGGTACTTCGGCACGAACTTTCTTACCGCCAATACCGTCGTCGTCCATACCCAGTACGATGCCGCGGCGACGGTTCAAGTCGCCCATCACATCGCCCATGTATTCTTCCGGGGTTTCCACTTCTACAGCCATAATCGGCTCCAGCAGAACCGGAGCGGCCTTACGCATACCGTCTTTGAATGCCATAGAAGCGGCCAATTCAAACGCGATTTGCGAAGAGTCCACATCGTGGTAAGAACCGAAAGTCAGACGAACGCGGACGTCCACCACCGGATAACCGGCCACGATACCGTTTTGCAGCGTATCACGGATACCTTTATCGACAGACGGAATGAATTCGCGAGGAATCACACCACCTTTGATTTCATCGACAAATTCGTAGCCTGCGCCGCCCGGCTCCATCGGTTCCATTTTGATCACAACGTGACCATACTGACCTTTACCGCCAGACTGTTTAACGTGCTTAGCTTCGGATTCCACTTCTTTGCGGATGGTTTCGCGGTAGGCTACCTGCGGTGCACCCACATTAGCTTCCACACCAAACTCACGCTTCATGCGGTCCACGATAATTTCCAAGTGCAGCTCGCCCATGCCGGAAATAATGGTTTGGCCAGATTCTTCATCAGTGCGCACACGGAAAGACGGGTCTTCTTTAGCCAAACGGTTCAGGGCGATACCCATTTTCTCTTGGTCGGCCTTAGTTTTCGGCTCAACGGCAATGTGGATTACCGGCTCGGGGAATTCCATGCGTTCCAAGATAATCGGGGCATTTTCTGCACACAGAGTTTCACCAGTGGTTACGTCTTTCAAACCAATAGCAGCAGCGATGTCACCAGCACGCACTTCTTCAATCTCAGTACGATCAGCGGCAGTCATCTGCACCAAACGGCCGATACGCTCGCGAGTGCCTTTAACAGAGTTCAGTACAGTGTCGCCAGATTTCACCACACCAGAGTAAACACGGATAAAGGTCAGCTGACCAACATATTTGTCATTCAGCATCTTGAAAGCCAAAGCGGAGAATTTCTCGTCGTCGCTGGCTTGGCGGCTGTCGGCTTCTCCGGTATCAGGGTTAACACCTTGAACCGGAGGAATGTCGGTCGGAGCGGGCAACAGTTCCACCACAGCATCCAACATACGCTGAACACCTTTGTTTTTAAATGCAGAACCGCACAGCATCGGCTGGATCTCACCGGCCAACGTACGCTGACGCAGCGCACCAACGATTTCTTCTTCAGACAGCTCTTCACCGCCCAAGTATTTGTCCATCAGTTCTTCGCTGGCTTCAGCTGCGGCTTCAATCATATTCTGACGCCACTCTTCGGCAGTCGGAACCAAATCCGCCGGGATATCGGCATATTCGAAAGTTACGCCTTTGTCGGCCTCATTCCAAATAATGGCTCTCATCTTCAGCAAGTCCACCACGCCTTCGAATTTATCCTCGGCACCCACCGGAATCACGATCGGCACGGGATTGGCGCGCAGACGGGTTTTCATCTGCTCAACCACGCGGAAGAAGTTGGCACCTTGACGGTCCATTTTGTTTACGAATGCCAAACGCGGAACTTGGTATTTGTTGGCTTGGCGCCACACGGTTTCAGACTGAGGCTGAACACCACCTACCGCACAGTAAACCATTACCGCGCCGTCCAATACACGCATAGAACGCTCCACCTCTACGGTGAAGTCAACGTGTCCGGGGGTATCAATGATGTTGAAGCGATGCTCAGGGAACTGCTTCGCCATACCAGACCAATAGGAAGTTACGGCAGCAGAGGTAATGGTAATACCACGCTCTTGCTCTTGTTCCATGTAGTCGGTAGTAGCCGCACCGTCATGCACTTCGCCCAACTTGTGGGTTAGGCCGGTGTAGAACAAAATACGTTCGGTAGTTGTGGTTTTACCCGCATCGATGTGGGCAGAAATACCGATATTACGGTACAAATTAATCGGGGTTTTACGAGCCATTTCAATCGCCTTTCAAAATTAGAAGCGGAAGTGAGAGAAGGCTTTGTTGGCTTCAGCCATGCGGTGTACTTCTTCACGTTTTTTCATGGCACCGCCACGGCCTTCTGCGGCATCAATCAACTCACCGGCCAGGCGCAAATCCATGGATTTTTCGCCACGTTTGCGGGCTGCGTCGCGCACCCAGCGCATTGCCAAGGCCAAACGGCGGGAAGGACGAACCTCAACAGGAACCTGGTAGTTGGCACCACCAACACGGCGGCTTTTCACTTCCACGATGGGTTTGGCATTGTCGATGGCTTCGTTAAACACTTCGATTGCTTCTTTGCCCTGTACTTTCTTGGCAATTTGTTCCAGAGCACCGTACACGATGCGCTCGGCAACCGATTTTTTACCGTCAACCATCAAGACATTCATAAACTTGGTCAGTTCAACGCTGCCGAACTTCGGATCCGGCAATACGTCGCGCTTGGGGACTTCTCTACGTCTTGGCATTTCAATTTCCTTTAATCTATTCAGCTGGGATGATTCCCGCGAATGTCCATTGGGGAGCATTCACTTACTCGGCCGGCTTATATCAGCAATAACGGCCGACGTGCCTGTATTAAAAAATTATTTCGGGCGTTTGGCACCGTATTTGGAGCGTGCCTGTTTGCGGTCTTTCACGCCGGCAGTATCCAAAGAACCACGAACAGTGTGGTAGCGCACACCCGGCAAGTCTTTTACACGACCGCCGCGGATCAGCACCACGCTGTGCTCTTGCAAGTTATGGCCTTCACCGCCGATATATGAAATCACTTCAAATCCGTTGGTTAGGCGCACTTTGCACACTTTACGCAAAGCGGAGTTCGGTTTTTTCGGAGTAGTGGTGTACACACGGGTGCATACGCCGCGTTTTTGCGGGCAGGCTTCCAGTGCGGGCACCTTGTTTACGTACTCGGGCTTTTTGCGGCCCTTGCGTACTAACTGGTTAATAGTTGGCATATTTTCTCGTCCTGTTGAGTTAAATATTTGCCGACACCATGCCGGCAAGAGCGGAATTATAGTTCTTTTGCAAGCAGCGGGTCAATGGCAGCAGCGGAATATACCTTAGCTTCTCGTGGTTTACGGACGGGTCTGTTGTTTTCTGCACAGAAGAAAAGAAGCCCCTCCCATCAGCCAGCCAAACAACGAGGCTACCTGAAACTGTCCCAGCCTGTTTTCAGGCAACCCTAAATAGCAGGAAAACTCCTTGTCGCATCTGTTGCCCTAGCTTTTTATACAACGCACCCATGTGGAAAATATATGTAAGAAGCCACCTGAGAACCGTTACTGGAATTTTAGCTTCGCGAGAACACCACTTCACCGTGTTTTCAGGTAGCCGCTTATGGCTATATATTGAGCATCCGCTTTTAGCTTTACCAAACCCCCTGCCTCTAGCAGCAAGACCCAGTCACAGCTTTCAGGTAGCCTTTACCTTATCGCGCTGCGGATCACTCCCATAATGCTGCGGGTAATGCTGCGGGTGATCTGCTTGTTCACCTGGCTGCCGAGCGAATCGGCCAAATCGTAGCCCAAGCCTTGGTTGGCGCGCTTGCGGCTGCCGAACAGGCCGCCGAGGAAGCCGTCCAGCACGCCGCCTTTGTTGCTTTCGGCTTTTTGGGCAGACGCGGCTGCGGCATTTTGCGCTTTGGCTTCGGCCTCAGCCTGAGCGACGGCGGCCTGTTCCTGTTCCAGCTGCTGCAAGGCTTCGTAGGCGGAGAAGTTGTCCACCGCATCTTTGTAGTGGCGGTAAAGGATGTCGTTTTGGAAACGGCTGTCGCGTTCGGCGGCGGAAAGCGGGGCAAGCTGGGATTGCGGCGGCAAGATGAAGGCGCGCTCCACGATTCCGGGCATGCCTTTTTCATCAAGGAAAGACACCAGCGCCTCGCCCACGCCCAGTTCGGTAATCGCCTGCGCCACATCGAGATTGGGATTGCTGCGGAAGGTTTCGGCAGCGGCACGCACGGCTTTTTGATCGCGCGGGGTAAAGGCGCGCAGGGCGTGCTGCACGCGGTTGCCGAGCTGTCCGAGCACGGAGTCGGGCAAATCGAGCGGGTTTTGGGTAACAAAATATACGCCCACGCCTTTGGAACGGATCAGGCGCACCACTTGCTCAACTTGCTTGAGCAGGGTATCGGCGGCATTGTCGAACAGCAAATGAGCCTCATCGAAGAACATGACGAATTTGGGTTTGTCCAAATCGCCGGCTTCGGGCAGGGTTTCAAACAGTTCGGCCAAAAACCACAGTAAGAACGCGCTATAGAGGCGCGGCGAGCGCATCAGTTTTTCGGCATTCAGGATATTGATTACGCCCTGCCCGCCTTCGGTTTGCAGCCAGTCTTGCAGATTAAGCTCCGGCTCGCCGAAAAACACATCGCCGCCCTCGCTTTCCAGCTGCAACAGCTGGCGCTGGATGGCGCCGACACTGGCGGCGGAAACATTGCCGTATTGGGTGCGGTATTCCTTGGCGTGCTCAGCCACGTATTGCAGCATGCCGCGCAGGTCTTTCAAATCGATCAGATGCCAGCCTTTGTCGTCGGCGGCTTTGAATACCAGGTTGAGCAGGCCTTCCTGCGTGTCGTTCAACCCCATCAGGCGGGAGAGCAGCAGGGGGCCCATTTCGGAAATGGTTACGCGCACGGGAATGCCGGTTTCGCCGTATACATCCCAAAAGCGCACCGGGCAGCCTTTCAGGTAGCCTTCCGCATCCAACCCGAATTGGGCCATGCGCTCGCCCACTTTGCCCTGCCCGTCGCCCGGGTTGGCGATGCCGGAGAGGTCGCCCTTCACGTCGCTCATAAACACGGGGATGCCTTGCGCGCTGAAGCCTTCGGCCATTTTGCGCAGGGTAACGGTTTTGCCCGTGCCGGTAGCCCCGGCAATCAGGCCGTGGCGGTTGGCCATCTGGCCGAGCAAGAATAAATCGCGGCCTTCGGCCACGGTTTTGGCAATGTGGAATTCAGCCATTGCGCTTCTCCAACTGGAATTGATAACGGGCGGTATTGTAACGGAATTAGAGGCTCGGGCGGGGAATTTGTTTGGCGGCGGGCAGACGTGGTTTCAGCCAGCCTTCCTCCTAGTATCCCACAGGCTACCTGAAAAACAGCACTCCGCCTTGAACACTATTTTTCAGGTAGCCTCTTCCCGGCAAACAGCGCATAATACGCCCGTTTGCCAACCCGCCCGGAGCCACCCATGCCCAACCCACTCTACGGCCAGCACCTCATCTCCATTCCCGACCTGAGCAATGAACAGCTCGAATGCCTGCTGGATACCGCCCTGCGCCTCAAGCGCGAACCGCGCCGCAACCTGCTTGAAGGCCGGCTCATCGGCTCCTGCTTCTTCGAGCCCTCCACCCGCACCCGCCTCTCCTTCGAAACCGCCGTACAGCAGCTCGGCGGCAAAGTTATCGGCTTTTCCGACGGCGCCAACACCAGCGCCAAAAAAGGCGAAACCCTGGCCGATACCGCCCGCATCATCTCCAGCTACACCGACGCCATCATCATCCGCCACCCCAAAGACGGCGCCGCCCGCGTGCTGGCCGAATTCTCCGCCGTGCCCGTCATCAACGCCGGCGACGGCACCAACCAGCACCCCAGCCAAACCCTGCTCGACCTAGTTACCATCCAAGAAACCCAAGGCCGGCTGGATAAGCTCGTTATCGCCATGGCCGGCGACCTCAAATACGGCCGCACCGTCCATTCCCTCGCCCAAGCCATGAAACGGCACCAAGCTGAATTCATCTTCATCTCCCCGCCCAGCCTCGCCATGCCCGACTACATCACCGAAGAGCTCGACGAAGCTGGCTGCCGCTACCAAATCCTGCCCAGCCTCGAAGAAGCCGCCCGCCACGCCGACATCCTCTACATGACCCGCGTGCAGCGCGAACGCTTCGACGAACAAGAATTCGCCAAAATCCAAGGCAAATTCAACCTCGAAGCCGCCACCCTCGCCCAGGCCAAACCCAACCTGCGCGTGCTGCACCCCCTACCCCGCGTCGACGAAATCCATCCCAACGTAGATGGCACGGTTTATGCTTACTATTTTGAACAAGCAAAAAACGGTGTATTCGCACGCATGGCCATGCTGTCATTAGTGTTAAACGAAATAATCTAACCCCGGTATCTAGGCAGATTGCCTAAAAGCCGATCCCCTAACAAAAGTAATATAAAGGCTGCAAACCGGCCTGATTTGCGGTGTTGGCGAACATCATCGACTTGCTTGAATGACTAAATTCTGTCTAGCAAAGGAAATTGAATAATGCACGTAAAAAACATGTTAGCCGTTATGTGCCTGGGCGTACTGGCCGGCTGCGGTGACGGCAAAAGCAGAGATGGACAATCAGTACAGTCGATACGATTTGCCAACGGCAGTGGCAGTTCAGGGCAATCATTGACAATGTCCGTCCCTATGAAGCAACAGAGACAGAATCAAGAGCAGCCTCAAAATCAGCCACATCCGCAACCGCAGCCTCCGCAACCGCAGCCTCCGCAACCGCAGCCTCCGCAACCGCAACCTCCGCAACCGCAACCTCCGCAACCGCAACCTCCGCAACCGCAACCTCCGCAACCTCCTTCCAACGGTTGCGAAAATGCGACTGATGCGTCAGGACAATGGCGCAGCCTCAAGTGTTATGAGTTTAAAGATAATAATGTGCCAAATGATTGGGAGGCAAAAACCATACTCAACCATTTAGGCAGCCACCTCTCTTATCTTCCCGGAAATATTGGATTCGTAAATAATGATTTCGCCAGAATTACCACACGCCGCCATTGCGTGCGGAACGACAGCGAAGCCCTAACCGACAGCAACACTAGGGAAACACCCTGCCAGGCCGGTGAGAAAACCAAATACTCAAGCGGCAGATTGGAATCCAAACCCATAGTTGATGCCAGCAAACCCTTCCGCGCCGAAATCCGCGCCCTAATCAACTGGAACGGCTCAAGAGGCATGCGCACGGCGCTATGGATGCGCAATAGCGAAACCTTGCAAAATTGCGGCAGCAACCCTGCTGCCAACGACCCCTATGGTGAGCTCGATATTCTCGAGTGGTATTCCTCTGCACGGGCATATGCTTGGTCCTCAACACACGCCAGCTGTTTCTATAGCCACAAAAGAGGCACTTGGCGCACGCGCGTTTTCGCACACCGTTTGGAGCAGCACATCAATCGGCAAGCCACACCGTTAGATGGCGGGTGGCATGTATGGGCAATCGAGTTTGACGGCCAGAAAGTGCGCTACTATCTAGACGGCAAGCTCATCCCCGTGTCCCACTACACGGTGGACGACAACACCACAGTGGACGTTATCGACCGCAGCCGCACCGACGAATCAGGCGGCTACCCTTCCACCATGCCTGATGAAGACTTTGCAAAACTCAACGTCAACCGCCAAATGCTGGATCAGATATTTAGAACCAAAGGCCCTTGGTATTTCATTCTGAATGACTACGCGGAATGGGAAGACAAGCTCAAGCCACCACGCCCCACCGATAACTTCCGCATCCAAACCACCTTGATCGACTACGTGCGGCTGTATCAGAAAAACTAACCAGCTCTTGCAGGCTACCTGAAATTTCAGGTAGCCTGTATTCCATCCAATCCCCATCGGAAATCCAAATGGACAAGAAAAGACTCAGCGTCGAAGCCATCGAAAACGGCACCGTTATCGACCACATCCCAGCCGGCCTTGCCCTCACCATCCTGCGCCAATTCAAGCTACTGCACGAAGGCTGCGCCGTAACCGTCGGCTTCAACCTGCCCAGCAAACGACACGGCCGCAAAGACATCATCAAAATCAACGGCATCAAACTCAACGAAGCCGCCGCCAACCGCCTCGCCCTGTTCGCCCCCGAAGCCACGGTAAACCTCATCACCAACTTCAAAGTCGAACAAAAAATGTTGCTCAGGCTGCCCGAAACCATCAGCGAAGTCTTCCGCTGCCCCAACCCCAACTGCGCCAGCCACAGCGAACCCGTTGCCAGCCGCTTCTACGTACGCCGCCTAGGCAACCAAACCCGACTCAAATGCCACTACTGCGAAAAAACCTACGACCGCAGCCTTGTAACCGAAGCTTGAAACGGTAGGCACAACAAAAGCTACCTAAATTTTCAGGTAGCCCCCTATAGTAAACACCCTCATATCCAGATATAATTTAACTAATTTATATACTTAACCTAACAAGGAGAACTGCCATGAGTTCTGACGAACGCTACCTCCCCCCGCAAAGTGAAGACCTTGGCTCACGTACCGGCCAAGAAGCCCCTGCCTTATGGAACCCGAACGCAGCTGCCTGCTGGTCACTGCTGTTTTCCCCTATTTTCGGTGCCGCGCTGCATATGTTCAACGCCCGCGCCATGGGCGATGCCGAACTGGAAAAGCTGAATAAGGGCTTTATGTGGGGCACGCTGGCCGTACTGGTGATCGCGATCCTCCTCGCTATTTTCTCCGGAATAAAAGCCAACTTTGTCGGTATTGCTGCACTCGGTGCCTGGTACGGCGCCGTAGGGCGCAAGCAAGTGGCCTTAGTGAAAGAACGATATGGCTCAAACTATCCACGTCGCTCATGGGGCAAGCCCATATTGTTCGGTATCCTCGGCATCGTCGCGTTGTATGTTTGTATCTTTATCTTGCTTTTTATTGCCTCTTAACGAGACCTAAATCAAGCCGTATCCCCCTTTCAGGTAGCCTTAGGCTACCTGAAATTTTGCACTTAACCCCCGGAAAATCTTTTATGCCTCCATCCCTCACTTGGCACACCTTCCCCACTCCCACCGCCCAAGCTGCCGCACTGTCCGAAGCCGTAGCCAACTGCCTGCGCGATTGCCTGCACACACAAGGCCATGTCGTACTGGCCGTATCCGGCGGCCGCTCGCCCATAGCGTTTTTTGAAGCCCTGGCGCAACAAAAACTGGATTGGCCGAACGTCACCATCACCCTGGTGGACGAGCGGCTCGTGCCGCCACAGCACACCGATAGCAACGCCGCGCTGGTGCGCCGCCACCTGCTGCAACACGCCGCTACAGCCGCCCGCTTCCTGCCGCTGGTGAGCGAACAAACCGATGTGTCCGACCCCGCCGCCGCCCTGGCCGAAACCGAGGCCGGCTTTCCCATGCCCGACATCGCCGTGCTCGGTATGGGCACGGACGGCCACACCGCCTCGCTGTTCCCGCAAGCCCCGCAGCTGGCCGCAGCCGTGTCGCCCGACTGCCGCACCAAACTGGTACACACCAGCCCGGTTACCGCTGCACACGAACGTATCGGCATGAGCCTAAACACGCTCGCCGCCGTACCGCAGCTGTTTTTGTCGATTCAGGGCGCAGACAAACGTGCCGTACTGGAACAGGCTGCCGCCACGACCACGAGCGAATATCCCATTAGCCTGCTGCTGCACCAAACAAACGTACGCTGCAAAGTGTATTACATCGATTGAAACGGCGGGATCGGTAACAAGCTTTCATGCCCGGCCATGCCATGCTGAAAGGCTACCTAAACTTTTCAGGTAGCCTTCTTCTATTGCAAAAAACAATCCATAGTCTTTGACAATTTTTAACTGCTATCCTAATATTTGTCCGAGGCCTGCTGGCGAACAACAGGCCTGTATTTAATTGTTTCTTTATTTTCAATGGGGATAAGCCATGATAGAAGTGAACAGCTACTACACCCTGATTGCGGCCACTTTGGTGCTGCTATTAGGCAAACTGATGGTTAGCAAAATCAAATTTCTGCGGGATTTTAACATTCCCGAACCGGTGGCGGGCGGCTTGGTGGCAGCCATCTGCCTGTTTAGTCTGCATAAATTTACAGGCATCGGTTTCCAGTTCCAAAAACCACTGCAAGATGCGTTTATGCTGATTTTCTTCACCTCCATCGGCCTGAGCGCGGACTTCTCCCGTCTGAAAGCCGGCGGCATTCCATTGGTGGTGTTTACCGCCATCGTGGGCGCATTTATCTTTATTCAAAACGCTATCGGCGTGGGCTTGGCCAGTGCCTTCGGCCTACACCCGATGACCGGCCTGATTACCGGCTCCATCACCCTCACTGGCGGCCACGGCACGGCAGCTGGCTGGGCGCCCGATTTAGTCAAATACGGCGTACCTGCCGCAGCCGAGCTGGGCTTGGCTTCGGCCACCTTCGGCCTAGTAGCCGGCGGCTTAATCGGCGGCCCAGTTGCCCGCCGCCTCATCAACAAAATGGGGCATAAACCCTTGGATTCCGAAACCGTACAGGCTGAACACCTGCGCTGTGCCGACGACGATCCGGACAACAACACCGACAATATGTTTGAACGCGCCGAGCAAACCCGCCTGATTACCGCCACCTCGGCCATCGAAACCTTGGCCATGTTTGCCGCCTGCCTCTCGTTTGCCGAAATTCTGGACGGCATCGACAAACAATACCTGTTCGACCTGCCAAAATTCGTGTGGGCGCTGTTTGGCGGCGTGGTGTTGCGCAACGTATTGGTAAGTGCGTTTAAATTCAATATGTTCGACCGCGCTATCGACGTATTCGGCAACGCCTCGCTCTCGCTCTTCCTAGCCATGGCTCTGCTGAACCTGCAACTGTGGCAGCTGACTGATTTGGCAGTGAAAGTAACCATTATCCTGCTGATTCAAACCATAGTGATGATTCTGTATGCCACCTATGTCACCCACGTATTCATGGGCCGCGACTACGATGCCGCCGTACTGGCCGCCGGCCACTGCGGCTTCGGCCTCGGCGCCACCCCCACGGCCGTGGCCAATATGCAATCCATCACCGAACGCTTCGGCCCTTCACACAAGGCCTTCCTGATTGTGCCGCTGGTGGGCGCGTTCTTCGTGGACATCATCAACGCGCTGATTTTATCGGGCTTCGTGAACTTCCTGAAATAAGCCGCCCCGATGTGAGCAAACGGCATCCATCCAGCGGCCGAGTGCGTTTCGAAACCTGCGACTACTTTACCGACCAAATCCAAACCACCGCCGACACCTTTGACCCTCTCAACTGGAACCGCATTAATCCCGCCACCAGACTCCTGTTTGTGGAAAGCGCCGAGCCGGGAGGCACCCTACCGGTACAGGCATAGCCGGCAATCGGCTGGAACGCGGACGCATCAACATCGTGCCGGCGGAAGACGGCCACATTGTCTTGTTTGGCTAAAGTGCACCTGCCGCCCAACCCGATGATCGGCGTTATTATCGGTACCGCACAATCAACTGTGGCACGCCCTATGCACACGGCGGCAATATGGGGACCGAAACCATCACCGAAGGCATCACATTCCTCTTGCCGATAAATGTGCCCGGCGCACTGCTGGCCATGGGCTATTTACATGCTGGCATGAGCGGCGGCGAGGTGGGCATCTCTGGCTTGGAAATCAAAGGTGTGATGGAAGTGGAAGTGAGCGTCATCAAAAGCCCCCTCTATCCCCTGCCACTAGCTGTTACCACCGACTGCTGTACACCATCGCCTCCAGCCCCGATTTGGACCAAGCCGCCGAAACCGCCACCCTAATGGCCACCGGCCTACTCACCGCCCACGGCGGGCTCGACACCAACCAAGCCATCACCCTGCAAAGCATCGCCGGCGATTTGCAGATTTGCCAAGTGGTCGACCCAACAAAACCTGCTGCTTCGCCATACCGCGCACGGTAACGGAACAATTAAGGATGGAGAGGATGGAGTTGCCGTAACACTTTTGGCCTAGGACTAAAACGACAAAAGGCTACCTGAAAAAGGGAAACCTGTTTTCAGGTAGCCTTTGGTTTATTGGCTGCTGTTGTTGCCTTCGCTGCCGGTTTTCCCGCTTGAAGGCGGGAGGGTTACGTTGAGGCGTTGCAGGGTTTCCTGCAATACGGGTTTGTCGCCGCCTTTGCGCTGGGCGGCTTGCCAGATGGCAATGGCTTCGTTTTTACGGCCGAGTGTCCACAGCACTTCGCCGAGGTGGGCGGCAACATCAGCTTCGGGTAGTTTAGTGTGGGCGCGCTGCAAATATGGTAGGGCGGCTTGGGGCTGGCCTTGCTTGAACAGCACCCAACCCATGCTGTCTTGGATTTCGGGTGAATTTGGGCGGCGGTGCAGGGCTTGCTCGATGTAGCGGCGCGCCTGCTCTAGGTCAGGATTGGGCAGGGAGAGCATGGTGTAGCCGAGGGAATTGAGGATGTCGGGGTTTTTGGGCACGAGTTCTTGTGCCTGTTTGAGGTCGGCCACGGCTTTTTCGGGCTGTTGCAGGCGGTCGGCATACAGGATGGCGCGCTGCTCGAGGATGATGGCGATCATGCCGGGCGGGGCGGAGTTGTCGCTGTAGCGGCGATAGAGGCTACGTATGCTGTTGAGGGCTTCGGCAGGCGGCTGCTCGCGGGCGATGCGCAGGTGGGCAACGAGGAGGTCGTCGGCATTGAAGATGGCATTGCTGCGGCCGGCCGATACGATGGATTCGGCACGCAGCAGGGCATCTTCGGCTGCCGGCCAGTTTTTCTCGGCCTCGGCAATGCGCGCTTCTAGGATGTGTTTGTCGAACTGGGCTTCGGGGGCGCTGGCGCGGTTGAGCCAGTTGCGGCTTTCGGCTATGTTTTTGTCTTCAATCAGGCGCATGGCGGCAAGCAAGGCGGCGCGGCTTTTCTGCTGCTGGGTGCCGTGCAGGTAGGCTTTTTCAAAGTAGTTTACGGTAGTAGCCACGGGCTCTTTGCGACGCACAGAGAGGATGCCGGCTTGAATATAGAGGTCGGCATCGGGAGTTTTGGCCAGCATATTTTGCAGCAGTCGGTAGGCTTCTTCTTCGCGTTTGGCGGCGATGAGGGATTCTACTTGCAGGTTTTGCCACATGAGGGAGAGGTGGCGGCTGTCAGCGTGGCGGAAGAAGTATTCGAGTACTTCAGGCTGGCGCTGGGCAATCAGGCGCAGGGTGATGCTGGTGATGGGGCGGATGTCGCTGTCGAGGCGGGAGAGGCGGCGCAGGGCGGCGTTGGCGTTGGCCGTGCGGTTGGCGTGGGCGGAATAAATGGCATCGGTAATGGCGGCCTCAGCCAGGCCGGGGAAGCGGCCGGCGGCTTGGTGCACGAGGCGGGCGGTTTGCGCATCAGCGGCTTCAGGATGATAGAGGGCAAGCTGGGACATGCGCAGAAAGATGTTGCGCATGCGGTGGCGGTCGGTTTGGGTGAGGATTTCTGGCAGGCCGGCTCGCACCGTGGCGATATCGCCTTTGGCCGTAGCCACAACCCAGCGCATACGTTTTTGCTCGGTGGAAGGTTTGGGCTCAACTGCCTGCCAGTGTTCAAGCACTTGCTCGGCCAGGCGGACATCAGTGGCAAGGGCGATGTCTACGGCGCGCTCGGCCATGGCCGGGTCGTTGGTGCGACGGAACAAGCGCATATAGGCAGCGAGGGCGTCACTGCCTTTACCTTGCTGGAGGGCAATCTCGGAGGAGAAGGCCGTCATCAGATTGTTGGCGCGGTCGATGATTTGGCGGTGGGTAAGCGGGGTTTGCGAACCGGGTTTGCGCGGTGCGGGCGCGGCTTGGGCCGTCAACGGCAGCAGTAGGGTGGCGAGAGCGAGGGCGCGGATACGGGAATGCCGTGAAGACATGGTGGTTCCTTAGAATGGGTATGCGGTGGCGAGGCTACCTGAAAGCAGGACTTCAATGAAAGCTAAACCGCGAAGGGCGGAGTTTATAACGCAATCACGGACTGCTTACCAAAAGTCAAGCTTTTAGCGAGGATGGTTTGATTGTTTGTGTTCAAAGCGGGGCTACTTTACTTACTTGCTCCGGCAGCTCGATAATGTTTCCGCGCATATCTTTAATCGTCTTCGGTTCATTTGCGGTGGCTTTTAGACACAGCGTTAGAAACAAAGTGCCGTCGAGTGCCAAATTTTCTTTACGAAGATACTCTTTACTTTAGTATTGAAATCTTATAAAACATTTAGGGTTGCGGCACTGCGGTGTGCCCTAGGGGTTTATTCACCCCTTATTTAAATAAAAAATATCTCGGCGTCTTGTGCTTATACTCCAAATACTCCTGCCCATAAATTTGCTCGCAGTAGCGCTCCTCGCTTAGGACTAAGAGGTGGTTATACAAAACAAACGGCACTAGCACTATCAATAACCACAGCGATACCGAAGCAATGCAAACGCCCGCCATACCGAGGAAGAAAAAGAGATACATCGGATTGCGCGACAGGCGGTAGATGCCGCCTTGTGCGGCTTTGTCCACAGATGCCGCCGCATAATCGTAAAATGCCTTGATGAAGCCCGCAAAAGCCGCTACATAGATCACCGCTCCGATCCAAAACCACACGGTGCCTGCTTTAAGCGGCACGAACACCGACAAAATAAGCAACACCACTTGTAGTAGCGTGCTTATGATCGCATTTCGTCTATCTTCGGCGCCGTACCACGAGGTATCTGTGGCACGCCTGCCGACCTCTTTATAGATAAACATATACACGAATTGTATCAGCACCATCGCAAATGAGGGTATCCAAGCGCCCACTAAGCTAGGCTCAAGCGTCGTAAAAAATGAAATTCCCATGGGCGCTCTTTTCGCATTTATTTAAATAAAATTTTTACCACCATCTTGCGGTTTGAACTTCGTTGAAGTTTCGCTTTCAGGTAGCCTCTGCCGGTATCAAGCGACACAGCTTAAATGCGCATCGGCATCACGATGTATTTGAAATCAGCGTTGTCGGGGATGGTAAACAGGGTGGAGCGGTTGGCATCGCCGAAGGCCAGTTGGATGTCTTCGGCATGCACGTTGCGTAACACGTCCATCAGATAATTGATGTTGAAGCCCACTTCCAGCTCGGCACCCTGATAAGCGATTTCCAGCTCTTCACGCGCTTCTTCTTGCTCACTGTTGCTGCACAACACGCTCAGTAGGCCGGGGCGCAGCTGCAGGCGCACGCCGCGGAATTTTTCGTTGGCCAAAATGGCGGCGCGTTCCAGCGCGCCCAAGAACGGTTGGCGACCGAGCAGGAAGATTTTATCGTTATCTTGCGGAATCACGCGGTTGAAATCGGGGAATTTGCCGTCCACCACTTTGCTCACCACCACGGTGTCGTTGCAGCGGAAGCGCACTTGGTTGTTTAAGAGTTCCACGGTAACGGGTTCTTCGGGGCGGTTGAGCAGCTTGAACAGTTCGAGCACGGTTTTGCGCGGCAGGATCACTTCGGCTTTGGGCAAGTCGGCATCAATCACGGCGGCGGAGTAGGCCAGGCGGTGCCCGTCGGTGGCTACTAGGCGCAGATTGCTGCCTTCCACCTGCATCAACAAGCCGTTGAGATAATAGCGGATGTCTTGCATGGCCATGGCGTATTGCACTTGCGAGAGCATATTGCGGAAGGTTTCCTGCGGCAGGGTGAAGGCGGAAACCACTTCTTCGCCGATGCTCATCAGCGGGAAATCTTCGGCCGGCAGGGTTTGCAGGGCAAAGCGGGATTTGCCGGCCTTGAGGGTGAGGCGGTTTTGTGCCCAATCCAGCGCCACAATCGCGCCTTCGGGCAGGGCGCGCAGGATGTCTTGCAGTTTCTTGGCATTGGTGGTGATGCGGAAGTCTTCGGCATCGGTGTGCGGGCCATGGGTGTGGATTTGGATTTCCAAATCGGTGGCCAAAATATTGGTTTGCCCGCCGGTGCGCTCAATCAGCACGTTGGAGAGAATCGGCAGGGTGTGCTTGCGCTCCACAATGCCGGTAACGGCTTGCAGCGGTTTGAGCAGGGTGTCGCGCTCGGCTTCTAAAATCAACATACAGATTCCTTAGGTTTAATTTTTGATTATAATCAATAGTTTTTCGTAATCTTGGGCAATTTCGGCATCTTCCTGCCGCAATTCGTCGGCCTTTTTCACGGAGTTGAGCACTGTGCTGTGGTCGCGGCCGCCGAAGGCTTTGCCGATATCTTCGTAGCTGTGGGTGGTCAGCTCGCGGGCAAGTTTGATGGCCAGGTGGCGCGGACGGACGATGCTTTGCGCGCGCTTTTTGCCGATAAGGTCGGCAGTACGGATGCCGTAATATTTGGCCACTGCGTCCATAATCAACGGCAGGTTAATCGGTTTGAAGTTGCCGGCCACGATATCTTGCAGGGCTTCTGTGGCCAGCTCCACATCAATCGGTTTGTGTTCGAAGCGGCTGCGCGCTTCCACCCGCTTAAACGCGCCTTCCAGTTCGCGCACGTTGGAACGGATGTGGGTGGCGATAAAAAAGGCGGCTTCTTCTTTTAATTCCACGCCCACGGAATCGGCTTTTTTCTGCAAAATCTCCACCCGCATTTCCAATTCCGGCGGTTCCAACTCCAGCGTCAAACCCCATGAAAAACGGGATTTCAGGCGGTCATCCATGTCGTCGATTTTGGTGGGCAACACATCGCAGGTAAGGATAATCTGTTTTTTGTGGTGGTGGCAATGGTTATACAGGTGGAAAAACTCTTCCATGCTGCGGTCTTTGCCTTTGATGAACTGGATGTCGTCGATAATGAGGAAATCGTAGGGCTTGTATTGCTGGCGGAAGGCATCGTGGGCATGGTTGCGGAAAGCCTGAATCATGCCGCGCACGAAATCTTCAGCATGCATATAGCAGACCTTGGCTTCAGGTTTGAGGCGCAAAAGCTCGTTGCCTACGGCCTGCGCCAGATGGGTTTTGCCCAGGCCGGTACTGCCGTATAAAAAGAAGGGGTTGTAATTTTTGCCAGGATTTTCGGCAATGGAACGGGCAGCGGCCACTGCTAAGCGGTTGCCTTTACCTTCCACCAAGGTGTCGAAGGTATATTCTGGCGACAAATTGGTTTGCGCATAGTGTTGCCGCTGCCGCTCTTCGCGTTTGGCAATGGGTTTGGCTCGGGCGGACTT
The DNA here is from genome assembly GCF_001648415.1 of Eikenella sp. NML070372. Classification (NCBI taxonomy): domain Bacteria; kingdom Pseudomonadati; phylum Pseudomonadota; class Betaproteobacteria; order Neisseriales; family Neisseriaceae; genus Eikenella; species Eikenella sp. NML070372. The sequence goes on from NZ_LXSN01000003.1 coordinate 85,040, forward strand.
GGCTTCTAGTTTGGTCGGTACGGATTGCTCAGCCGGCTCGACCTGCGGGTTGATGCCCAAACTCTCTAAGCGGAATTGCACGATTTCTAGGGCGCTGCGTTTATCGGCATGTTGCGAGGCGGCTGATTTACTAACTTGCTCGGTTGGCGCAACAGCTTTGGCAGCATACGCCGGCGGTGGATTGCCTGCCGGAGCATAGTGTTTGCCTTCCCCTTGCTCGAACAGCAGTGTGGGTGTGTTTTCAGGTAGCCTTTCCGCCAGCAGCTTGCCGATTTTGGCAGCATAGCGAGAGCGCAACATATTTAATACAAAGCGGCTGGGTGCGTACACCACCCATTCGCCACCCGCCCCTTCGCCCACGCCCAAGGGCGCAATCCAGCTTTGATACTGTTTGGCGGGCAGAGTGTGGCGCAAATGATGCAGACAGTGTGGCCAGAATTGGTCGAGCGTCATGGTGGCTATTCTGAAAAGAATACAAGGGAAGCGGCAAAAGGTGTGCGGGGCACCACCGTATCTTGGGTACGGTGCGTACTGGTAGATTATACCTAAAATTCAGGAGGCGAACCAAAACAGGAGGAAAAGCGGCCCACAGCACGAACAGTTTGACAATTTCAGCAAAATCAGGTGTAATACATTGCTTTCTGATTTGAGATTATTCTACGGGAAACATCATGAAACGCACTTATCAACCCTCCGTTATCCGCCGCAAACGTACCCATGGTTTCTTGGTCCGCTCCAAAACACGCGGCGGCCGTGCCGTGCTGGCTGCTCGTCGCGCCAAAGGCCGTAAACGTTTGGCCGTGTAACAGTGGATTACTGTTTCGGCAAACCATACCGCTTACTGAAAACGGATGATTTCTCATCCGTTTTTGCTTTACGCCGGCTGAAATCGCGGCCGGATATCCAACTGTGGCACAAGCCCAACGGGCTGGGACATCCGCGGCTGGGTTTGGTGGTGGCCAAGAAAACTGCCCGACGTGCCAACCGCCGCAATTATATGAAACGCACGCTGCGCGAATGGTTCCGTCTCAATCGGCACCATTTAGACAGCAGCGATTTGGTGATTCGTGTGCGCCGTCCGTTCGGCAAGGCAGAGTGGCAGCAGGTGTTGGCACAGTTGGAACAGATTGTACCGAAAAAACCATGCTAGCCAAAATCCTGCTGGGGCTGATCCGGTTTTACCAATACGCAATCAGCCCGCTGCTGCCGCCGCGCTGCCGTTATCAGCCCACTTGTTCGCAATACGCCATTGAGGCGGTGAGCAAATACGGTGCACTCAAAGGCGGCTGGCTGGCAGCCAAGCGCATCGGCCGTTGCCATCCGTGGGGAGGCAGCGGCTACGACCCTGTGCCTTAAACCTGCCATGCGGCATCCGTGCTGCATGGCGACGAAATCTTCAGGTAGCCTGCATTAAATTCAGACTGCCGTTTTCTCCTGTTTTCAAACGGAACCCGATTATGGAATCCAACAATGAATTGAAGCGGACGGCAGTTTTTGCCATTATCGCTATCCTGACCCTGATGGTTTGGAATTATTTCAATCCCCAACCGCAGCAGCCTGAACAGGCCGCCGCGCAGACGGAGCAGCAAGCCCCCCCCCCCGTGGCCGGGAACGATTTGCCGCCCACCAAACCGATTACCGTAAGTACCGACACGCTCCAAGCCGTGATCGATGAAAACAGTGGCGATTTGCGCAGGTTGGATTTACTCAAACACAACTCCGCTGGCGATGCCAGCAAAACCTTCACCCTGCTTTCCGACAACAGCGAACACAAATATTTGGTGCAATCGCTGCTGATCGACCAAAAAGGTAACTACCTGTTACAAGACAGCAACTTCAAAGCCGCACAAAACAGCTACACCCTTAACGGTGATACGCTGGAAGTGCGCCTGAGCGCGCCGGAAACCAACGGCGTTCAAGTGGATAAGGTGTACACCTTCCGTAAAGGCAGCTACCTCATCGATGTACGCTTCGATATCACCAACCATACTGATGCTCCGCTGAAACTGGACGGTGTGTATCGCGTATTGCGCGACAGCAGTACACCCGAGGGCAGCGGCTATTTCAACCAAACCTACGTCGGCCCAGTAGCCTACACCCCCAATGGCAATTTCCGGAAGGTGCCGTTTAAAGACCTGGACGACGATTTCGAGAGCAAACGCGACCGCGCCGACTACCAGCGTACCGCCACCAGCGGCTGGGTTGGTTTTACTCAACACTACTTCACCACCGTGTGGGTGCTGCAGCCCAAAGATGGCAACAGTATCTGCCAAAACGGTAACTGCCTGCTCGACATCAAACGCCGCAGCGACAACCTTTACTCTGCTGGGGTGCGCGTGCCACTGCCCGCGATTGCTGCCGGCCAGAAACTGAGCGTGCCTGCCGAATTGTATGCCGGCCCTCAGGAATATGCGGTGATCAGCAAGGTGGCTGACCGCTTGGAATTGGTGAAAGACTATGGCCGCACCCATGTGGTGGCCGCCCCTCTATTCGGCTTGCTCAACTGGCTGCACGGCCTCATCGGCAACTGGGGTTGGTCTATTGTTTTGCTGACCATCATCGTTAAAACCCTGCTGCTGCCGCTCACCAACGCATCCTACCGCTCCATGGCCAAGATGCGTGCCGTTGCACCTAAGCTGGAAATGCTGAAAAAACAGCACGGTGACGACCGTGCAGCGCTGCAACAGGCCATGATGAAGATGTATAAAGACGAGAAAATCAACCCTCTGGGCGGCTGCCTACCCATGCTGTTGCAGTTCCCCGTGTTTATCGGTCTGTATTGGGTGCTGCTCGCCTCTGTTGAGCTGCGCCAGGCCCCGTGGGGCTGGGTGGCTGACTTGGCTCGCCCCGACCCACTCTACATCCTGCCAATTCTGATGGCGCTGACCATGTATATCCAAACCAAACTCAGCCCACCACCGAGCGACCCGATGCAGGCCAAAATGATGAAAATCATGCCGCTGGCTTTTTCCGTGATGTTCTTCTTCTTTCCCGCCGGCCTGGTGCTCTACTATGTGGTGAACAACCTCTTGAGTATGGCGCAACAGTGGCTGATTAATCGGAAAATCAATGGTACCGCCAAGCTTTAAAGTGTAGCAGAAAATAGCAACAGCCCGAATCCACAAGGTTCGGGCTTGTTTTGTTATTGGCGTTGTGATAGATAAAACACTTATCTCCTCATACAGTGTTAGTTTGCCTTGTATGAAAATAAGTGCTTCAGCTATATAGTCGTTCCAAATAGGATGCGCGTCGGCTCTCCTGGCAGCATAGATTGCCGCCTTACCCTCATGCATGTTTGAAACGATTAGATTAGCGTGAATGATAAAGGGCGAATTCGCTTTTCAGGCAGCCCGCCATAATGTAAATTGTCCTTAATAATTAAAAGGATAACTTTCATTTTCAACACGGCGTAAAGAGCACATCACGATCTCAAAGCCATCGGCTCAGCCGATCCACTGATGGTGCAAGTATCAAACGCACAATTTAAAGACAACATCAATATGAACGCGAATTAAAGCAAAATACGGCAAAAGGCTACCTGAAAATTTTCAGGTAGCCTTCCTTCATGTTTTTCGACAGCCAGCAGGCTTTACTCCTTCTCAAGCATCTGCCCAGCCTCCGGCTCTTTTACGTTGAGAAAGCCTCCGCTTTGATGTGCCCACAGGCTGGCGTAGAGGCCGCCTTTGGCTAAGAGCTCGGTGTGGTTGCCTTCTTCCACGATACGGCCTTTGTCGAGCACGATGAGGCGGTCCATGGCGGCGATGGTGGAGAGGCGGTGGGCGATGGCGATAACGGTTTTGCCTTCCATCATGGTGTCGAGGCTTTCCTGGATGGCGGCCTCCACTTCGGAATCGAGCGCGCTGGTGGCTTCGTCCAAAAGCAGGATCGGTGCGTCTTTGAGCATCACGCGGGCGATGGCGATGCGCTGGCGCTGGCCGCCGGAGAGCTTCACGCCGCGCTCGCCCACGTGGGCATCGTAGCCTTTACGGCCCTTGGCGTCGGAAAGCTGGGGGATGAATTCTGCGGCTTCGGCATGCCGGGCGGCTTGCAGCATGTCTTCCTCGGTGGCGTCGGGGCGGCCGTAGACGATATTGTCGCGCACCGAGCGGTGCAGCAGGCTGGTGTCTTGCGTGACCAGGCCGATTTGCGCGCGCAGGCTTTCTTGGGTAACGTTTTCAATGTTTTGCCCGTCGATGCAGATTTGGCCGCTTTGCGGCTCGTAGAAGCGCAACAGCAGGTTCACAATGGTGGATTTGCCCGCACCGCTGCGGCCGATAAGGCCGACTTTTTCGCCGGGGCGGATGTGCAGGCTGAAACCATTGAGCAGGGGCTTGCCGGGCTCGTAGGAGAAATCGATGTGGTTGAAGCAGATTTCGCCTTTGTTCACCAACAGCGGCTTGGCATCGGGCTTGTCGAGGATGGTTTGCGGCTTGGAAAGCGTGCCCATGCCGTCGGCCACGGTGCCGATATTTTCAAACAGTCGGGCAGATTCCCACATGATGTATTGCGAGAGCCCGTTCACGCGCAGTGCCATGGCGGTGGCGGTGGCCACGGCGCCCACGCCCACCTGGCCGTTGTGCCACAGCCAGATGCCGAGCACGGCGGTGGAAAGGGTGAGCGTGGTGTTTACTGCGGCGCTGGCGCTGTAAAGCAGCGTGGCCAGCCGCATTTGGGCGTGCACGGTTACCATAAATTCTTCCATCGAGCGGCGGGCATAATCGGCTTCGCGCGCGCCGTGGGAGAAGAGTTTCACGGTGGCGATGTTGGCGTAGGCATCGGTAACGCGGCCGGTCATCAGCGAGCGGGCATCGGCCTGGCGGGCGGCGGTTTGGCCGAGCCTGGGAATCAGAAAGCGCATCACCAGGCTGAAGCCGATGAGCCAGCCCACGAAAGGCAGCAGCAGCCAGCTATCCAGCGCCACCAAAATCACGCCGGAAGTGATGAAATACACCAGCACATACATCACCATATCGGCGATGGTCATCACCGTATCGCGCACGGCCAGCGCGGTTTGCATCACTTTGGCCGACACGCGCCCGGCAAATTCGTCTTGATAAAAGCTGAGCGATTGGCCGAGCATCAGGCGGTGGAAATTCCAACGCAGGCGCATGGGGAACACGCCCTGCAATACCTGCAGGCGGATGGCGGAAGTAAAAAACGTCCAAATCACCAGCACCACCATCAGCACGCCCATGCCAACGAGCGCCAAGCCTTTTTCGGCAAACAGCGTCTCAGGCGTATAGCGGCCGAGCCAATCAACGATTTTGCCGATAAATTGAAACAGCAAGGCTTCGCCGATGCCGATGCCGCCGGAGAGCAGCGCCAGCAGCACGAGCCAGCCGCGCACGCCTTCGAGATTGCTCCAAATAAAGCCAAGCAGGCCGTTGCGCGGGGTTTTCGGCTCGCCGGCGGGATAGGGGTCGACGCGGTTTTCAAACCAGGAGAATAAGCGGTTGAACATGGTGCGGTGCTTTAATATTTAAAGTGGGAATTCAGGTTTTAGTTTTAACCGGGAGGGCTGATGTTTTCAAGTAGCCTGTATGGTTGCGGCTACCTGAAAAATATGGCCGCCCGCTTGGTACGCAAGTATGGCCCAAGAGATTGTTATCATAGCAGAAACAGAAGGCTGGGCACAGAACGGAGTTAGGAGGCCGATAGATGTGGAGCGGCGGATCAGCAATATAATATGCAGCATTCCAGATAAGGGATACCTGCAATAACAAACCATTCAGGCTACCTGAAAGCGAGGTTTCATCAAAGTTAAAACGAGCTTCGTAAGTTCCAGTGAAACTATAGTGGATTAAAATGAGAATGATGCAAGGCGGCGAGCCGCAGACAGTGCAGGTAGTACGGTTAGGCGAGCCAACGCTGTAGTATTCTTAATTTTAATTCACTATAAAATTTCAGGTAGCCTTCACCGGCTGCCAAAGCTCTTCACCTCCTGTTGCATTAGATCGTCTTACCATATGTCTTGCATGAAATAATTGCCTTGGCCATATGAATACAAAAGGCTACCTGAAACTCTCAGGTAGCCTTCCTCTTAATGCAGAATACAAAATTATTTACCGGGCTTTTTCGCCAACATCGTAACAAACTTCAACTGAATCGGCCGCCCTTGTGCATCGGTGGCGTGCAGCGAGCCCACGGCTTCTTCGTACTTCAGCAATTCCCAGCCGGCGTAATACTGCCGCAATTCGTCCTCTTTAAATGTGAACGAAAACGGCATATGGCAGGGATGGTCTGCCGTATCCATCGCCGACACAATCAAGTTATAACCGCCGGCACGAGTGTGCGCCTGCATATCGGCAATAATATCCGACACACGGCCGACCTGGAGGAACATAAACACTACGGTGGAGAAGATAAAATCATAATCTTCGCCCAAGGCAGCAACGTTAATATCGTAAGCATCCGCCCGCAGCGGCAGCTGTTCGCGTGCAGCCATATCCAGCACCGAGTCCACTGCTGCCGGGCTATGGTCTACAGCGTGCACATCATATCCGGCCAAGCTTAAAAACAGTGCATTACGCCCCTGCCCGCAGCCTAAATCCAGCGTCTTGCACGGCGGCACGGATTGCACCGCTTCGCGGATAGCGGAATGTGTGGCGGTCATGCCGTATTTTTTATGGAAATAATCAGCTTTTTCACAATGAAATTCCAGCTGCATGGCAAAATCATCATCCAAAGGCTCCACTTTGTGCCAAGCCTGCGGGTAAATAGTCCACACCCCGCTTTCCGGCTGCAACACATGTTCTGCGAGCACCGCGCCATCTTCCTGCAATTCATAAAACTTCAGCCGCCCGCGTAATACGCGCAGCTTGCCGTATGTGCCGGCTTGTGTGTTGTGTTGTGACAAAACTGCTGCCGGAATCGTGGCTTTATCCCATACCGGCAAGGTTTTGTAGCAGATGAGTTCTGGATTCATTATTTCCCTCCTGAGCCGAAAAATAAGCAGCCATATATTATAACTATTCGATACAAGCCTTTGCCCTTTTCCTCGCAAAGAGCTAACCTGAAAGGCTGGACCATATTATATGCCAAACATTTCTGGTGACACTACCTTGCTTCGTATGAAATAAAACCTTTTGTATCAATAAAAAACAGGCTGTTTGGTCTACTCCAAACAGCCTAAATCTTTTCATTCAACAATTATTTCCAAGGCCTCAAATCCACAATGCCTAGCACTTGTTTATGCTTGCTATCCAGCAGCACAGCCATATCAACAGCCGGGGCTTTCATTGGCAGAAAACTATCTGCCTGCGGATAAGCAGCCAACTCTTTAGCCACCTGCTCTGCCGAGTTATACCGCTTCAACTCTTCCAGCCCATGTTTACGCTCCAGCATTCCGCCCCAGCCTTCATTGATTGGCTGGTAGAGATCTGCCTGCATAGAGGGGGAAATCCCTTCCTGCAACTCTAGGAAAGTGCGCCGACTTTGCTCAGCCGCATCCTGATACGGCCGCACGGATACCCATTTCGGATAAAATAAAGGATTGGATTGATATTCCGATAAAATCGTTTTATCTGCAACACGCACTACCGAATCTGCCTGCACCACCTCAAACCGTAATGTATCAAAAGCCAAATACACCGGCCGACTGACAGCGATACTGTGCATACCATATAAATAAGCTGCCAGCTGCACCACAGCAATCACACTCAAATCAAACTTCAACGTTTTTTTCTCTTTGCTGCTAGCCACAATCAAACTAAGCAATGGCCCGACGATCACATCAATTGCTAACAACATCAGAAAGATTTGTGTTACCCCTACTGCTGTTTGCATAGGATTGGGGTGCCAAATGCCAAATACCAAATAAAGGCCACACAGAGCTACTACTCCGGAAACCATCAAATGAATACCTGCTACTTTAGCTCTGAATTTCATTGCTTTTCAACCAATCCTCTATCTACTCGTGACTCAAACTAAGCATGCTTATTGGCAAGAACTTGGCAGGCGCGCCTTACTCACAGTACCACCACAGTGCCAAGTGATAATTTGATGGTTGTTAGGATTTGGGGTCGGCACCATTGTTACAGTCTTCCCGGAATTCGCTCCTTTGTCAAAGGTAGTGGTAATGATCCCTGTATTAGGCTGCACGACTACCCCACCAGCAGAAAAATACTTTCCTTTCATTTGCTGGGCACTGTCCATGATGATATTACCCGCACGAGGAAACACGCCCTCCTGCCAATAATATGTGCCAACATCAATTTTAATCCCTTCCACCGATTTAACAGCTTCCATTGCCTGCGACCGACCAATGTAATCTTGGTACGCAGGCAGCGCAATAGCGGCTAAGATACCAATAATGGCGATTACAATCATCAACTCAATAAGCGTAAAACCACGATTATTCATTTCTTGGTTCATTATGCTGTTCTCCAAATCTAAACTGCTCTTGGTATTCCTTGCATACGAAGGCTTGTTAAAAAAGCCCTGCGCTTAGCAGGGCCTTTTTAGCTATGCTTCTCTATTACTGGCAAGAAGAAGGCAGACGAGAAAGTTTGATATCAGTACTGCTGCAGGTCCATTTAGTAATTTGGCCGTTGTTAGCATTGGCAGTCGGAGTCAGTACCAAGCTCTTGCCGCTGTTGGCACCAGCATTAAACGGAACAGTAATCACACCAGCAGCTACAGTCACAGTGCCTTTACCGAAGTATTTACCAGTCAACTCTTCCAAAGAAGATTTCAGGGGCTCGTCAGTACCATTCGGCAGAGTGTTGGTGTCAGCGTAAATAGAAGCGATATCAGACTGAACACCGGCAGTAGCTTTAAAACCTTCAGTAACCTGGGAACGGGCAACGTAGTCCTGGTAAGCCGGCAGGGCGATAGCAGCCAAGATACCGATAATGGCGATTACAATCATCAACTCGATCAGGGTGAAACCTTTTTGTACTTTTTTCAACATGACATTTTCCTTTTAAAAAATGGAACTTAATAAAACCGAATCTTTCGACCCGGGAACTTCAACCAAAAGAAGGAGACAACTAAAAAACTTCGTTTTCGGCTAGGCTTGTTTGCCGTCACCACGAGAAACATAAAGCAACGGCTGTGCCAAAAAATAAAAAAACAGTTTCATTTATTTCATAAGAATATGTTCTTAAATTATTTTTTATTTATTTTAAATTTAAGCGGCCGGCCTATTCGGTTGTTCTGCGCAACTGGCGAATCTGCAAAACTGACATTTATCGTCAGTTTTTGGCCCGCTATTTCGCACAGATTGCCGTTTTATGGGTTTCATGGGCTGCCAATTTATGTTGGCTGCTATGTTGAACAGCGGTTTTTGGCATTTTTACTATATTCATCCGTATTCGACGGCGTGACCGCACCGCCCTACGGTATAAATGAAGGTAAGGCGGCATTGTTATGCCGCCGTTTGGCAGAAGGGGGATTAGCTTCACAGAAACTCAGCTTCGGCCTTGCTGAAACATCGTTTTGGCGCAACCCGTCTCGCTCATTTTCAGGTAGCATCCCTCCCTGCATCACACCCCGCTGCCGCTAGGGGCGGCAGCGGCAGAGGCATTGCCGCAGGTGAGGTTGCCGGCAGCTTGGGGCATGGTTTGCACATAGCGTTGGCACTGCTCGCGCAGGGGCTGCACCATTTCGGGCGCAGCGCGGAAGGCGGCGGCGGTGCCGAGCAGGCCGGGCATTTGTTTGGGGTAGTAGCGGCCCATGTTCACGAGCCAATCGGCGGCTTCGCGCTGGCGGCCGTCTTGCTCCAAATAGAAGGCGCGCACGGCGGTGTTGGCATAGGGGCGGAACAGGCTGGCACGCAGGGCGGCATCGCGCCCCCACTCAGGCAACGGGCGCAGCCAATCCACTTTGCGGATTAAGCCCATCTGTGCATAGTATTTGAGGAAATAGTGTTTGCCTTCCAGCTCGCGCAGGGTATCCACTTGTTTGTATTGCGGATAGTTTTCGGTGGGGTTGGCATAGGCGAACACCAGGCGGTGGTAGGCAAAGCCGTATTGCACAATGATGGCGGCGGCCAGCGCGGCAAAGGCCATGCCGAAACGTTGCGGCCATTTGCCGGCCTGCACGATATACCAGCCGGGCGCTTTAGCCGGCGTGAGGCTCATCATCACGGCAAACGGCGTGAGGAAATACACATACCACAGCGGGTACTCCAGCAGGCTGTGGCACAGCGACACGGCCATCAAGGCCAGCATCAGCGCCGAAGACGCGCCCAATCCCTTTTTCAGGTAGCCCTTGGCCACCGCCAGCCAGCCGCCGAACACCAAGATGGCACCCGCCACGCCCATCTCGGCCAAGATTTCCAGCATACTGTTGTGACTGTGGGTGAACAACACCCCCACGTCATAATTGCGAAACTCCGAACCGCGCATGGCCAGCGCGAAACTCTCGTGCGCATAGCCCTGCCAGCCCACGCCCAGCCACGGATGCTCGGTAAACACCGTCCACGCCTTCGCCCATTCCGAAGCACGCCCCGGGCTGGCCGCATCGCCCAACACCAAACGCACCACGCCCGAAGACTGCACATCAGGAGCCAGCCACGTATCCACCAGCCAAGGCATAATCAACTGCGCCGCCAGCACGCCCAGCACCAACAGCCCCGTCAGCGCGCACCAGCGGCGCAGCGGGCGGCCGCCCAGCATATACAACAGCGGCACCAGCAGCAGCAACGCCCCCACATACACCATAATCGTGCGCGAAGTAATCACCCCGATCACCTGCAGCAAAAACACCGCAAGCGCCAACGCAATCAGCCCCGGCAGCCGCCGCCTGCTCCACAGGTAGGCCAGCGCGAGCACGCCCCACATCATGTAGTGCCCCAAATGGTTACGCTGCCCCACCTGGCCGAACACAAAATACTTCTGCGGCGCACGCATCATCCCCGGCAGCCAAGACGTGTGGCCGATAAACTGAAACACGCACACCAAGCCCTGCAACACCGCCCCGCAAAGCAGCGCCCAGGCAAAAATTTCCACCACCCTGTCTTGCCCCAGCCGGGCTACCTGAAGCCGGCAAGCCCAGGCCAGCAGCGCCATCACGCAAAACACCGCCGCCGTCAAATCCGACATTTCCGGATACGGCAGCCGCAAAATCCGCGCCTGCACCAGCCAAAACCCCGCCAGCAGCACAAAAAACACCATCGCCCCCGGCAGCCGCGCGCGCGCCGGATTGCGCCACAGCGTGAGCAATGCAAACAAAGCGGCAAACAGCAGCGAGCCGCTCTCAATAAACCAGCCCCCCTGCGGCCCCGTGCGCCAAGACGACAAAAACGGCACCACCGCCATCAGCGCCATGCCCAGCCACACCACCCAGCTTTCTTTTAACCGTTCCCACATCATGCCCGCTCCCGTTTGCCTGGGCGCAGAAAACTCAGCGCCGATACAAAAAACAACACAGCCGAGGCCAAAGCCGCCGCCACACAAACCCGGCTCGCCGGCTGCGCGTCAAACAACCGCACCACCGCCTCCGCCGCATAAAACAGCACCAACATCCCACCCAGCAGGAAAGTTTGCCTGTTGCGCCGCAACACCCCCGGCAGCAGCAGGCACAAAGGCAGCGCCTTCAAAGCCAGCCAAGAGCCGCCCGGGCGCAGCGGCGCCAGCCACAGCTCCCAAGCCAAGGAAAGGAAAATCAGCGCAAACAGGCTGCACACAGCCGCGCGGTAGGCAAAAGATGGCGAAATCGGCATTGCTTGTTCGAATTAAAAAAGAATTGGATTGAATCAATAAAGAAGCTGCCTGAAACCAGTAAAGGCAGGTTTTACACCCGCCTGCTGCAATGGAAAGGCTACCTGAAAATGCAAATGAAGCTTAGCTTCGCTAAAGCCGATGTTTTCAGGCAGCCTCATCTGCTTCCACAGTTTCCTCCACCTCCGCATTCGGCTTAAACAGCCGGCACATCAGCAAGCTAGCCTCATACAGCGCAATCAGCGGCACCGCCAGCAGAAACTGCGAAATCACATCCGGCGGTGTCACAATCCCCGCCACCACAAATGCCGCCACCACCACATAAGGCCGCGCCGTTTTCAGCGCCGCGAGCGATACCGCCCCCATCCGATACAGCAACACCACCAACACCGGCAGCTCAAACGCCATACCGAAAGCCACAAACATCCCCAATACGAAGGAAAGGTAGCGGTCGATGTCCGTCATCATGCTCACCCCTTCCGGCGTGGCCGAGGCAAACACTTTAAACACCAGCGGGAACACCAAAAAATAGCAAAACGCCATCCCCGCAAAAAACAGCCCCACGCTCGAGAGTAGCAGCGGCAGCACCAGCCGTTTCTCATGCCGGTAGAGCGCCGGTGCCACAAACGCCCAAAGCTGGTAGAGCGTATGCGGCAGCGACACCAAAAACGCCGCCATCAGCGCCACCTTCAGCGGCACAAACACCGGCGCAATCACATCAATCGCCTGCATATGCGCCCCCGGCGGCAGGCTCGCCATCAGGGGTTTGGCCACCAGTGCATACAGCCGGTTGGCAAACGGCACCGCCGCAAACAGGCACAGCAGCAACACCGCCGCCACCCACATCAGGCGGCGGCGCAATTCCTTCAAATGTTCCACCAAAGGCTGCGCGTTCATCTGCCACCTCCCGTCTGTTTGCGCACCCGCAAACGCGGCCGCACCCGCACGCGCGGCTGCAGTTTGCGCCGGCACGCGCGCGAACGCTGCCCCAGCGAAGGCGTGTGGAAGCCCAAGGTAGCCGGCGTATCCCGCAAGGTGGGCAGGCCGTCTTCATCCAGGCCGAAATCTGCCGGCGTGCGCGGCGGCGGCAAATGCTCCCAGGCCGGCACATCCGGCGCGGCCGAAGAACGCAGATGCTGCATTTCCTGGCGCAACTCGTTAGCCGTATCCGCCAGCGTTTCCTGCATCCGGCGCAAATCCGCCATATCCGCATGCTGCGCCAGCTCCGCCTTCAGGCTGCCGGCCAAGCGTTGGAGCTTGCCCACCGCCCGGCCCATCGAACGCGCCGCCTGCGGCAACCGCTCCGGCCCCAGCACCACCAGCGCCGCCAGCGCCGCCAGCAGCATCTCGCTGAACGCGAAATCAAACATCGCCTATTCGCCCGGCTTCTCTTCTTTATGCTCAATAACCTGCTTGGGCGCAGCCGTTTCGTTTTCGCCCCCGCTGCCTTCGTTTAAGCCCTTTTTAAAATCGTGAATTGCCCCGCCGAGGTCTTTGCCTACATCGCGCAGCTTCTTCGTGCCGAAAATCAGCACCACCACAATCAAAATCACCAGCCAATGCCAGCCGCTTGAAATACCCATCATTCTTTCCTTTCAATCTGTTCAATGGCAGACCCTGGGCTACCTGAAATTAAGTACAGCAGGTTTTGCTAAAACACCCGTTCCGGCCGAATTAAACAGCCTCGCCGCCAACCTGCAAACAGTCGCAATTGTAACAGTGGGCGCGGCAAACCGAAAGAACGGCGCGGCGGGCGGATGGTATTGCAGCGCAGCAGTAAGCAAGCTGCAAGTGTTGGGCAAGCCATGCCGTGCCAATTTCAGGTAGCCCTTGTTAGGGCGGCGGGCAGGTATCAAGCTTATTCCTATGGGGTTTCAGGTAGTCTGTAAGATGGCGGGCTGCAAGTCATCTCGTCGGAACAGTTTTATCCTGCCAACCTAGATGAGGCTACCTGAAACGGGTGGTAACCCAAAAGCTAACTTGGCCACGCCGACATGTCTTCCCGCCAAGCCCGCCGTTGCCATTTCAGGTAGCCTTCCGCCGCACCGCCAAACCCGGCCGTTCGCTATATAATGCCGATTCTTTCTTATTGCTTATTCCCGCCCGCGCCATGCTCCACCTTTATTCTTCCAACCGCCTCGAATTCCTTGCCGAAACCGCCGTTGCGCTGATGCAGGCCGCGCCGCCGGAAGCGGTGTTTGCGCCGGAGGAAATCGTGGTGCAGAGCCAGGGGATGCGCCGTTATCTCAACCACTATTTGGCCGAGCGCAGCGGCATTGCGGCCAATTTGAATTTCAGCCTGCCGGCGGCACTGAGCTGGCAGCTCACGCGCCGCTTCCTGCCGGATGCGCCGCGGCTGAACCCGTTTGCGCCGGAAGTGTTGCGCTGGCGGCTGCTGCCGCTGCTGGAAAGTGCCGACTCGGCCCTGCCCGCAGTATTACAAGGCTGCCTGAAAAGCAGCACGGCGGCGGCTTATCATTTGGCGGGGCGGCTGGCGGACGTGTTCGACCAATATTTGGTGTACCGCCCGCATTGGCTCGCGCAATGGGAGCAGGGCAAGCTCAACAATTTGGGCGCAGACGAAGCCTGGCAGGCCGCGTTGTGGCGCACGCTCGCCACCGACACCCCTGCCGCCCACCGCGCCGCGCAGCACGAACGGTTGCTGGCCGCGCTGAATCCGGCGCGCCTGCCGCAGCGTTACTTGGCGTTCGGCATTTCCACGCTGGCACCGGTGTATCTGGATTTGTTGCAGGCCCTGGCCGAACATACCGATGTGCACCTGTTTGCGGTCAACCCCAGCCAGCAATACTGGGGCGACATCCAAAGCCCGAAACGGCTGGCCGCGCAGGCCGAACCCGCAGCCGAAGAAGCCGGCCACCCGCTGCTCTCCTCATTGGGCAAGCGGGGGCGCGACTTTTTCGACCGCCTGGCCGTGAGCACCCGGCCTATGGAGCAGGTGGAACTCTTCCCTGCGCCGCCCGAATCGCCCAGCCTGCTGCAACGCCTGCAGGCCGATATCCAGCTGTTGAGGCTACCTGAAAAAGGCAGCGCGCAGATGGACGGCAGCATCGTGATCCAAGCCGCCCACAGCCCCCTGCGCGAGCTGCAAATCCTCAAAGAACACCTGTTGCGCCGTTTGGCGGACAAGCCCGAGCTGCAGCCGCACCACATCGCCGTGCTCACCCCCGCCGTGGAAGACTACCTGCCCTTCATCCACGCCGTATTCGGCGAAGCCGCGCCCGGCAGCCGCGCCCTACCGTATTCCGTGGCCGACGTGCGCCTCAGCCGCAGCCAGCCCTTGATGCTGCTGGCCGAGCAGCTCATCGCCCTGATGCAAAGCCGCTTTGAAACCGAACGCCTGCTGCCCCTACTCGATGCCCAAGCGGTGCGCCGCCATTGGCAGATTGATGAAACCGATGCCGAATTCCTGCGCCGCAGCGTGGCCGAACTCAACGTACATTGGGGCGCGGATGCCGAAATGCGCGCTGAGCACGGCGGCAGCGGCAAAGCCTTCACTTGGCAGCAGGCCGCCGAACGCAGCGTGCTGGGCTGGCTGCTACCTGAAGGCGAAGATACGCTGTGGCAGGGCGTACACCCCTGGCCGGCCGATTTTGCCCGCCAGCCTGCTCAAGCCGCTTGGTTCGTATTGCTGGGCAAACTGCGCGAGCACCACCGCCGCTGGCAAAGCCCCACATCCATCGAAGGCTGGATCGAACGTTTCCGCGCCCTCTTGACCGATGCCGCGGGCGATACCCCCGCCGAAGCCGACCAAGCCGCCTGGCAGCAAATCAGCCAGGCCTTGGCCGCATGGCAGGAAGAAGCCGCGCTGGCAGGTTATGCTGCGGCCCTGCCGCCCGACACCGCCTGCCAGCACCTGTGCCGCTTCTTCGGCCAAAGCAGCGAAGCCGCCTTTTTGCGCGGCGGCATCACCTTCTGCAGCATGGTGCCCATGCGCAGCCTGCCGTTCGACACTGTGTGCCTGCTCGGCCTGAACGACGGCAAATACCCGCGCCAAACCCCCGCCCCCGCCTTCGACCTCATCGCCCGCCACCCCCAATCCGGCGACCGCTCCCGCCGCGACGACGACCGCTACCTGTTCCTCGAATCCCTGCTCAGCGCGCGCAGCCACCTCTATCTGTCCTACATCGGCCGCGACCACCTCAAAGACGAAGCCCAAGCCCCCTCGCCGCTACTGAGCGAACTCATCGACACGCTGGCACAAATGGCCGGCCAGAGCAGCACCGATTTCGCCGCCGCCCATGTGCGCCAACATCCCCTGCAAGCCTTTTCCACCCGCTACTTTGCCCCGCAAGTAGATGGGGAAAATTCAGTCGGCCTCAGCAAAAACGGGCTTTCAGGTAGCCTAGCCGGCCTCCGCCAAGACTACGCCCAAGCCCTCAACCAGCCCGCCGCCGAAGCTGTACCCTTTATCAGCGATACCCTGCCCGAAGCCGCAGCCGAGCCCGCCGTATCGCTCGACAGTTTCCTAAACTTCTGGAGCAACCCCGTGCGCCATTGGCTGCGCCGCGCCCTGCAATGGCAACGCCCCTATGCCGACCGCCCCGCCGATTCCGCCGAACCCTACGCCATCGAGCACTCCGACGAAGTGAAACAGCGCTACCTCGACGCCCGCCGCCACTGCGAAGACTTTGCCCAAACCGAAGCCAAACTGCAGGCCGACAGCCTCCTGCCCGCCAGCCTGCTCGGCGAAATCCTGCAAGAGCCCGAGCGCACCGCCGCCAAGCAGCTCGATTCCGAACTGCTCGCCAGCCCGCGCGAGCCCGACTTCCCCTTCCGTTTCGAGCACGGCGGCTACACCCTTATCGGCAGCCTCACCCACCTGCACCAACACGGCCAAATCTTCTACCTCGCCGCCGAACTCAAAGCCCCCGCCGAAATCGGCCTGTGGCTGCAACACCTGGTGTATTGCGCCGTTCACCCCCAAGCGCAAGCCACCCACCTTGTCTCCCCCGGCAACCCGCAAACCCTGCCGCCGCTGCCGCAAGCGGAAGCTGCCGAGCAGCTTGCCCGCTGGCTCAGCTACTACCTGCTCGGCCAACAACAGCCGCTGCCCTTCTTCCCCCGCACCAGCTTGGCCGCCGCCAAAGCCTGCACCGCCGAAGACCTCGCCGCCCCAAGGCTACCTGAAAAAGCCCTCGCCGCCGCCCGCGGCAAATACCGCGACAGCCGCGACTACCCCGGCCAAAACCAAGATCCAGAAGTCGCCCAAGTGTACGGCCGCGATGAAGACGAACCGATTAACAGCCCCCTGTTCGCCTGCCTCGTTTTAGCGCTGCTCGCCCCGCTATATTTGCGCTTGGCCGCAGAAGAAGGCACAGGCAAAAAGGCTACCTGAAAATTTCCGTTCGATTGGAAGTTTCAGGTAGCCTGTTCGGGCGGATAAACCGATTCCGATACAAATGCCGGCAATCAATCCGGCCTTTCCCCTTCCGGCCAGTAGTGGCTGTCCGGCAGGGCGCGTGCGCCGAAAATCGCCTGCCCCACGCGCACGACCGTCGCCCCTTCCTCAATCGCGATTTCAAAATCGCCCGACATGCCCATCGACAATTCGTCCATACTCATTCCCGCCGGCAGCTTGCGGCGCAGTTCGTCCCGCAAGGTGCGCAGCAGCACGAAGCAGTCGCGCACCTTGCCGCGTTCGCTGGAAAGCAGGGCAAGAGTCATTAACCCTTTGATTTTCAGGCACGTGAACGGCACCAGCTGCTGCACAAACGGCACCACTTCCTGCGGCGGCAAGCCGTATTTGCTTTCCTCGCCCGACGTGTTTACCTGAACCAGCACGTCCAACTCCCGCCCTTCCTGCTGCAGGCGGTTGTCGAGCTGCTCGGCCACCCGCAGGCTGTCCAAAGCCTGAAACTCGGCGGCAAAGCGGGCAACGTATTTGATTTTGTTGGTTTGCAGATGGCCGATTACCGACCATTCTATCGGCAAATCCGCCATCGCCTCCGCCTTGCCCCACGCCTCCTGTACCTTATTTTCGCCGAAATGGCGGTAGCCCAGTTCGTACGCCATGCGCAGCCGCCGCTCGTCCACCGTTTTGGTTACCGGCAGCAGCCGCACCGACTGCTCCGGCCTGCCCGCGCGGTGGCAGGCGGCACGGATTCTGTTTTCAATCTCGGCAAAATTGGCGGCCAATTCTTCAATGGTTTCGGCCTTGGCATAGTGGGGTTTGGTAAGCATCTCTTTTTTTCTCCAAATTATAAAGTTAGCGTGCAGTCGGCATCATCTGCCGACCATCCGGATGAAACAGTCTAAAATTGTTGCAGAACAAATTATAAGCCTAAAGTCAACCACTTTCCTCCAAGAATCCATCTTTTATTTCAATCAATTAGATTTTCCTTGCTTTTTTACCGCCTACTGCAAAATTTTTATTGACAATTTCCCGCTTCATCTCTACAATGCGCGCTTCCTTTCCCCGATAGCTCAGTCGGTAGAGCGACGGACTGTTAATCCGCAGGTCGCTGGTTCGAGCCCAGCTCGGGGAGCCAAAGGGTCGTTAGCTCAGTCGGTAGAGCAGCGGACTTTTAATCCGTTGGTCGAGCGTTCGAATCGCTCACGACCCACCAAATTTTAAAAAGCCTAAACATCCCGTTTAGGCTTTTTCTTTATCCCCTGCCCATCATGCCCGTTTGCCAAACCCTACCCGCCCGCCGTTTATCTGTTGCTCCGATGCTGGACTGGACAGACCGGCATTATCGCTACATGGCACGCCAAATCAGCCGCCATGCCTGGCTCTACACCGAAATGATTCATGCCGGCGCCATCATCCATGGCCAGGCCGAGCGTTTTTTAGGCAAAAACGAAAGCGAAAACCCGGTTGCCCTGCAGCTGGGCGGCAGCAACCCGGCCGATTTGGCCAAGGCCGCCACCATCGCGGCAGGCTGGGGCTATGACGAAATCAACCTCAACTGCGGCTGCCCCAGCCCGCGCGTGCAAAAAGGCGCGTTCGGCGCCTGCTTGATGAACGAAGTGGATTTGGTGGCCGATTGCCTCAACGCCATGCAGGAAGCCGCGCCCGATTGCGCCGTAACCGTGAAACACCGCATCGGCATCGACCGCCAAACCGAATACCAAGCCGTATGCGACTTCGTGGGCACGCTCGCCGACAAAACCGCCTGCCGCACCTATATCGTCCACGCCCGCAATGCCTGGCTGGAAGGCCTTTCTCCCAAAGAAAACCGCGACGTGCCGCCCTTGAAATACGACTATGTTTACCGCCTCAAGCAGGATTTTCCCCAGCTGGAAATCATCATCAACGGCGGTATCAAAACCAATGCCGAAATTGCCGAACACCTGCAACACGTCGATGGTGTGATGATTGGCCGCGAGGCCTACCACAACCCCATGCTGATGCAATCGTGGGACCGGCTGTTTTACGGCGAAAGGCTACCTGAAACCGATTTCGACACCCTGATTCACGCGCTCTACCGTTATATGCAGCGCTCGCTCGCTGCCGACCCGGGCCTCACCGTCCGCCACATGTTGCGCCACTACCTCGGCCTGCTGCACGGCCGCAACCATGCCCGGGTGTGGCGGCAGATGCTCTCCGATGCCAGCCTGCTGCAAAGCAACCGCCCCGAATTGATTTTGGAAGCGTGGGAGAAGGTTTCCGCCGGGGTTTAACTGCATAAAAGGCTACCTGAAAATTCAGGTAGCCTTTTGCTTGGGCGCTTGTTTGAGTAGCTGCATGATGCAGAACCGCATGGCTAGGCTGCCTGTGCAGGCTACCTGAAAACCCTATATAGCAATGCGGCTTCCGATGGAAGCCGCGTTTTAACTGCGTGGCAGCGGCCCTTCGCCATGCGGAAAATCTGCTGCGTTTTTGGTTTCGTAGAAACTACGCAGCACTCCGTTTTGGCTGTGCAGAAACTCCGCTTCGCTTCGTTTTAACTCCCTTGAAGCTTACGCTTTAGCTTCGCAGAAACTCAGCCTTGGCTATGCCAAGACATCGCTTTCAGGTAGCCTTTGAGGCGCGAAGCATTGCCTAACCGCTGGTGTCCGCTGCAGCCGCCTCCTGCGTTTCGGTTTGGGTATCATCCGCGTCTTGCAAGGCTTGGTAGGCGGGGAACAGGAGTTTAGCGATCAGGGAGAGCTGCTGCCAGAGGGTGTGGGCGTGGAGGCTGGCGCTGCTATCGGGACGCAGGGCGGTGAGTTGTTGGCGCAGGGCGCTGTAGGCTACCTGAAATTCGGCTTCGGTCAGGCCGGGCAGCTGTTCGAGCAAGCGGGCGGTTTCGTTAGCAGCCCGGGCAAAAGCGGCGCTGAAATCAGGCTCGATTTGGCCGGAGGTGAGGCGGCTGCGGTAGGCGCCGAGAGCGGAGATATAGCCGTTGATGGCGTAAACGGTTTTGAGCAGAGTAAAGCCGCCGGGCAGGTGCGCGGCGTATTTTTTCGGCTCGCCAGACATGTCGGAAAGGGTGCTGCTCAGCTGGGCGGCGCGTTCGTGGGCGCGGCGGCGTTCGATGCGGTAGGCGGCATCGTCGCAATGGCCGCCGTGTTGGAGCTGGTCGGTGATGCTTTTCAGGTAGCCTGCGTTGCCGGCGAGGGCGCGTTGGGCGGTGCGGGCAAGGGAAAGATAGCGCCAGTCGGGCCAGAGCCTGGATACGGCCCACCAGGCCATCACGCAGCCGACGATGGTGTCGAGCAGCCGCCAAGGCAGGGCGTCGATGCCGTGCAGGCCGGCGATGTTGAGGTTGGTGACGGCTTGGATGGTGATGAAGAAGGTGGAGTAGCTGTATTTGTTGGTGCGGAAGAAGAAAAACAGGGTGCCGGAAGCGGCCACCACGGCCAATTGGGTGGCAAGCGAGGGAGTGAAATAAGGCAGCAGCGAACCGGCGGCCACGCCGGCCATCGTGCCGACCACGCGCTGGATAAGGCGGCTTTTGGTGGCGGAATAGTTGGGCTGGCACACGAATACAGCGGTGAGCAGCACCCAGTAGCCCATGGGCAGCTTGAGACTTTCCACTAAGGCGATGCAGAGGAACACGACAATGGAAAGCCGCACGGCGTGGCGGAATACGCCGGATTCGAAGCTGAGGTGGCGGCGCAGGATATTGAGATGGCTGCGCCAGCTGCCGGTATCTTCGCGCACAATGCGGGTTTGCTCGCTGGCTTCGGTGTAGTCCGCTTGCTCGCCGGCCAAGTGGGTGAGCTGGTAGTTGATGCCGTAGAGGTTGTCGATGAGGCGGCGCAGGCTGCGCGGGCTCTTATCGGCTTGGGTGGATTGGTGGTGCTGGAGTGAGCGGCGGATGCCTGCGGCCAGTTTGTCCAGCTTGGCATTGTCCGGCGCCGCGCTGCCGCGTTGCAGGCTGTGCGCCACATCGCGGCAGGCCTGTGCCTGCCATTCGATCAGCCGCTGGATGCGGAAGATGAGGTCGCTGTGGCTGAGCTCGGCCACAAAACGGCGGTATTCGCCGATGTAGCTGGAGCTGGCGCGCTCGTGGATGTCTTGCGCGGCAAAGTAGTAGTGCAGCATGCGGGCGGTGCGCGGGTGGCGGTGCTGGCCGCGCATGCGGTAAAACAAGGCGCTGCGTACTTGGTTGAAGGCGGCAATCACTTTGCCGTTTTGCATGGCCAGCGCGATTTGCCGCTGCTCGAGCTGGTCGGTGTCGTCGGGGTCGAAGAATTGGGCTTTGATGTCTAGATAGCCCGCGAGCTCGGTATAGGCAGCGGCCATGCTGTCTTGCACGGGGCGGTGCGGCAAAATGAGGTGC
This sequence comes from Eikenella sp. NML070372, assembly GCF_001648415.1. Taxonomy (NCBI): domain Bacteria; kingdom Pseudomonadati; phylum Pseudomonadota; class Betaproteobacteria; order Neisseriales; family Neisseriaceae; genus Eikenella; species Eikenella sp. NML070372. The sequence continues at coordinate 106,434 of NZ_LXSN01000003.1, forward strand.
AGCAGCAGGGTGTTGCCGCTGTAGAGCAGCGTGCCGCACAAAATCAATAGGGTGTTGGCATACCAAACCATGCTGTGATTGATGGTGAGGATGGTGTAGAGCGCCACCACCAGCGTGCCGAAGGAGATGGTGCGGTAGCGCAGGCTGATGGCGCCGGACAGGGTAAACACGAAAGTGAGCAGCGTCATCGCGGGCAGAAACAGCAGCGGCCGGCCGAAAGTAAACTGCACGGTGAGCGATGAAACGCTGAAGGCGGCAATGGTGAAGAGCAGGTTTTGGATGCGGCCGGTGAGGCGGTTGTCCAAATCCACCAGGCCGCCGGCAATCACGCCGAGCACCAGCGGCATACATACTAGCGGCTTCTGCCAATACCACACGGCCAGCACGGCCATGCACATGCTAACCAGCATCGGCAGCGCGGCCAGCACCCGCGCGGAAAACCATTTGAGCCGGGAGGGGATGAGGAGCATGGTGGATAAATAAAGGATAAGTGGGGAAGGGCGGTATTTTAGCGCAGACGAGCGCAGCATGATACGGGCTACACTTTCGGCTGCAGTGCAGGGTTTTCAGGTAGCCTTTAGCATGAACAATGGGGCTACCTGAAAACGAAAGATTATCTTGTTATTCTTGTTATACAGTGCAATCATTCCTGCAGCGTGTTAGAATGCGCGCCGGTTTCGGGCTGCGCTTTCAGGTAGCCTCAAACCTTTGTTTTATTTCCAACCTGCCCTGCCTGTCTGAAACCCTAACCATGCGCCTGCGCCCGTGCGGGCTTATACTTAGTGTTTTAGCGGCAGCGGCCTTCATCTAAAGGAATCTTCATGTTTAACAAACACGTCAAATCCTTCCAATACGGCCAGCACACCGTCACCATCGAAACCGGCGAAATCGCCCGCCAGGCTGCTGGCGCGGTGAAAGTATCCATGGGCGAAACCGTGGTGCTGGTGGCCGTTACCGCCAATAAAGAAGTGAAAGCCGGGCAGGATTTCTTCCCGCTCACCGTGGATTATCTGGAGCGCACCTATGCCGCAGGCAAAATCCCCGGCGGCTTCTTCAAGCGCGAAGGCAAACAGAGCGAAAAAGAAATCCTCACCAGCCGCCTGATCGACCGCCCCATCCGCCCGCTGTTCCCCGAAGGCTTCTTCCACGATATCCAAATAGTGGCCACGGTGGTATCGGTTGACCCGGAAATCGATTCCGACATCCCCGCCATGATCGGCGCTTCCGCCGCGCTGGTGTTGAGCGGCGTGCCTTTCGCCGGCCCCATCGGCGCCGCCCGCGTGGGCTACCTGAACGGCAAATACGTGCTGAACCCGACCAAAACCCAGCTGGCCAAATCGCAGCTGGATTTGGTGGTGGCCGGTACTGCACAAGCCGTGCTGATGGTGGAATCCGAAGCCCAAATCCTGCCCGAAGACGTGATGCTCGGCGCCGTGGTGTACGGCCATGAGCAGATGCAGGCCGTTATCCGCGCCATCAACGAGCTGGCCGATGCGGTCAACCCCGAAGTGTGGGACTGGAAAGCGCCCGAAACCGATGCCGCCTTGGTGGCTAAAGTGCAGGAAATTGCCGGGCAAACCGTGGCCGAAGCCTTCAAAATCCGCCAAAAACAGGCGCGCACCGCCAAGCTGGACGAAGCCTGGGCTGCTGTGGAAGCTGCGCTGATCACGGAAGACACCGACACCCTGGCCGCCAACCAAATCAAAGGCATCTTCAAGCATTTGGAAGCCAACGTGGTGCGCAGCCAGATTCTGGCCGGCCAGCCGCGCATCGACGGCCGCGACACCCGCACCGTGCGCCCCATTAACATCCAAACCGGCGTGCTGCCGCGCACCCACGGCTCCGCCCTCTTCACGCGCGGCGAAACCCAAGCCCTGGCCGTGGCCACCCTCGGCACCCAGCGCGACGAGCAAATCATTGACGCCTTAAGCGGCGAATACACCGACCGCTTCATGCTGCACTACAACTTCCCGCCCTATTCCACCGGCGAATGCGGCCGCATGGGCGCGCCCAAACGCCGCGAAATTGGCCACGGCCGCCTGGCCAAACGTGCCCTGCTCGGCGTGCTGCCCTCACCCGAAGAATTCAGCTACACCATGCGTGTGGTATCTGAAATTACCGAGTCCAACGGCTCTTCTTCCATGGCTTCCGTGTGCGGCGGCTGCTTGAGCCTGCTCTCCGCCGGTGTGCCGCTCAAAGCCCATGTGGCCGGCATTGCCATGGGCCTGATTTTGGCAGGCAACAAATTCGCCGTGCTCACCGACATCTTGGGCGACGAAGACCACCTCGGCGACATGGACTTCAAAGTGGCCGGTACCACCGAAGGCGTTACCGCCCTGCAGATGGACATCAAAATCCAAGGCATCACCAAAGAAATCATGCAGATTGCCCTGGCACAGGCCAAAGAAGCCCGCCTGCACATCCTTGAGCAGATGCAAGCCGCCGTGGCCGACCCGCAGGAGCTCTCGCAGCACGCGCCGCGCCTCTTCACCATGAAGATTAACCAAGACAAAATCCGCGACGTTATCGGCAAAGGCGGCGAAACCATCCGCGCCCTCACCGCCGAAACCGGCACCGAAATCAACATTGAAGACGACGGCACCATCACCATCGCCGCCGTGAATGTGGAAGCCGTGGAAGCCGCCCGCAAACGCATCGAAGAAATCACTGCCGAAGTGGAAGTTGGCCAGGTGTATAACGGCGTGGTGATTAAGATTTTGGACAACAACGTCGGCGCCATCGTATCCGTGATGCCCGGCAAAGACGGCCTGGTGCACATCAGTCAAATCGCCCACGAGCGCGTGAAAGACGTGAACGACTACCTCAGAGTCGGCCAAAACGTGCGCGTGAAAGCGCTAGAAGTGGACGACCGCGGCCGCGTTCGCCTTTCCATGAAAGCCCTGCTGGATCAAACCCGCGAGCAATAAGCGCAGGCTGCCCAGGGTCTGTCGGCATTCAATAGTTTCCGTGTCTTTCTTGCTCCCAAGGCAGCATCTTCTGCGTTGGAAATCTGCCTCCCTGTGAACCAAAATCCATTTGGAAAATTAAATGTCGATAGGCCCAAGGGAAAGCAAAGGCTACCTGAAAAAGTTTCAGGTAGCCTTTATTTGAAACTACAATGAATACAGCTGAAGCAATTATTTCCCAGCCAAGAAAACCAATGCAGCAGGAAGAGAAGTGCTTTAACTATTAGGAGAAGAAGCCCATGCCCAACCGCCCCACCTTCAAAGAAGCCGACAGCATCGACCACCACATCCTCAAGCTCTTGCAGGAAAATGCCCGCCTGAGCATGACCGAGCTGGCCGAACGCGTCGGCCTGTCCGCCACCCCCGTAACCGAACGCGTACGCCGCTTGGAGCGCGACGGCTACATCAGCGGCTACCACGCCCGCCTCAACCCCGCCCGATTGGACTACAGCCTCTTGGTGTTTGTGGAAATCAAGCTGCATTCCAAATCCGGCGATATTTTTGAAGAGTTCCGCCGCGAAGTGCTGAAAATCCCGCAAATCCTCGAATGCCACCTCGTGTCCGGCGAGTACGACTACCTGATCAAAGTGCGCCTGCAAGACATGTCCGCCTACCGCGACATGCTCGGCAAAATCCTGCTGCAACTGCCCTCTGCCGTGGAAAGCCGCAGTTATGTGGTGATGGAGGAAGTGAAGGAAAACGGGCCGCTGGCCTTGGAAGATTGGGAAGATTAAACCAAAGGCTACCTGAAAAGCTATGCGGATTTTCAGGTAGCCTGTGTTGCGGCGGCCAAGGCGTTTTGTCTATCTATTACCCCTTCCGCCAGCACCACGCCTGCGGCAGCCAGGCGCGGCCAGTCGAAGAAGTGGCCGGGGTCGCTTTTGCGGCCGGGTGCGATGTGTTGGTGGCCGGTTACGGCTTCGATGGGGTAGTGTGCCGCCATGCTGTGCAGCAGCGGAATCAGGGCTTGGTATTGCGCCTCGGTGAAAGGTTCGAAATCGCAGCCTTCCAGCTCGATGCCGAGGGAAAAAGCGTTGCAGCCGTTGCGGCCGCGATATTGTGACACGCCGGCGTGGTGTGCCGCGTCGTTGCCCGATACAAACTGCACCACCTGCCCGCTGCGTTCAATCAAAAAATGACTGGACACGCGCAAATCCACCAGCTGCGGGAAGAAGGGGTGTGCCTGCGGGTTGATGCGGTTGGTGAACAAATCGCGGATGGCGCTGCCGCCGTATTCGAAGGGCGGCAGGGAGATATTGTGCAGCACCGCCAGCGAAACGGTTTCGCCGGTGGGGCGGGGCGAGAAGTTGGGCGAAGGGCAATGCACCGCGCCCTGCCACCAGCCGTTGTGCCAATTTGTGGTCATGATGAGGTTCCGAAGGGGGAGAAGGGGATTATAGCGGGTTGGCGGGGCAGGCTACCTGAAAAATGTGTTGGTATGTGCAGGTATGGCGATTGACTGAATGTCCGATATGGCGGTGGCTCGCCTTGTTATATGTGTGAACGGCATTCGGTTCGCCAGCCTGCAATATTTTGATTGGCCGCAAATACAACCGAGAGAAGTATTCGCACGCAGTTTAGTGAATTAACAAAAACCAGTACAGCGTTGGCTCGCCTTGCCGTAACGTGTGTACTGTCTGCGGCTCGCCGCCTTGTCCTGATTTAAATCTAATCCACTATAAAAGAAAAAGGCTACCTGAAAATGCCCGCTTGGCTTTCAGGTAGCCTTCTCTTTGGCCGTTATGGCTGTTTGTTGCCCATCTGTTGCCGGTAGCGTCGGATTAGGGCGGCGGTGGAGGGGTCGTGCCCGGCAGGGGCGGCGCCTTGCAGTTCGGGCAGGATGGTTTGGGCGAGTTCTTTGCCGTATTCCACGCCCCATTGGTCGAAGGAATTGATGCCCCACACGGCGCCCTGCATGAAGACTTTGTGTTCGTACATGGCGAGAATCAGGCCGAGGGTGTAGGGCGTGATGCGTTCGACGAGGATGGTGTTGCTGGGGCGGTTGCCGGGGAAGCTGCGCTGGCTGGCGAGGGCGGCTTGTTCGCTTTCAGGTAGCCCTTTCCCGACTGTTTCGGCGCGGGCTTCGGCTTCGCTTTTGCCGCGCATGAGGGCTTCGGCTTGGGCGAAGGCGTTGGCCACGAGCCGGAGGTGGCGGCCGTCGTCTGCCCCTTCGCCGCTGAGGGGGACGATGAAATCGACGGGAATCACCTGCGTGCCTTGGTGGATGAGCTGGAAGAAGGCGTGCTGGCAGTTGACGCCGGCTTCGCCCCAGATGGCGGCGCCGGTGGCGAAATCCACGGGCTTGCCGTGACGGTTATGGCTTTTGCCGTTGCTTTCCATATCGAGCTGCTGGAGGTGGGCGGGCAGGCGGCGCAGGCCGTGGCTGTAGGGGATGACGATATGGCTGGTGCTGCCGCAGAAGTTTTGCTGCCAGATGCCGATGAGGGCGAGCAGGGCGGGGATGTTGTGCCGCCACGGGGCGTGCAGGAAGTGCTCGTCCATATCGTGCCCGCCGCGCAGGAATTCGCGGAAATGTTCGCGGCCGATGGCGCACATCACGGGCAGGCCGATGGCCGACCACACGGAATAGCGCCCGCCCACCCAGTCGAACATGCCGAACACGTTTTGCGGGGCGATGCCGAATTCGGCGGCGGCGGCCACATTGGCCGATACGGCGGCGAAGTGCTGCGCGATGTCGGCTTCGCTGCGGCCGGATTGCAGAAACCAGCGGCGCGCGGCTTGGGCGTTGAGCAGGGTTTCGGGGGTGCGGAAGGATTTGCTGGCCACGATAAACAGCGTGGTTTCGGGCGCTACGCGGCGCAGGATGCCGTCTAAATCGGCGCTGTCGAGATTGGCGGCGAAGTGCACGTTCAGGTTTTGCCGGTAGGGGGCGAGGGCTTGCGCCACCATGCGCGGGCCCAAATCCGAGCCGCCGATGCCGATGTTCACTATGTCGCGGATGGGCAATCCGGTGCAGCCCGTGTGCGTGCCGTTTTGCAGGCGTTCGGCGAAATCGAGGGCGCGGTTTAGTTCGGCGTGTACCTGCGGCACGATATTGATGTCGTCCACATACACGGGCGCGGCGTTTTCAGGTAGCCTCAGGGCGGAGTGCAGCACGGCGCGGTGTTCGCTCAGATTGATTTTTCCGCCGGCATACATTTGGCGGCGCAGTTCGGCCGCGCCGGATTCGTCGGCCAGGCGGCAGAGCAGATCGAGGGTGTCTTCGCCGATGAGGTTTTTGCTGTAGTCGAGCAAGAGACCTTTGAGTTCGGTGTTCATGCGTTCGAAACGGTTTGGCTCGGCGGCGAAGCGCTCGCGCAGGTGCAAATGCGCGGTGGCGCGGCGGTGTTCGGCCAGGGCTTGCCAGGCGGGGAGGGCGGTGGGGAGCATGGTGGGTTTAGTGTGTGGGAAGGGGTGGGCGGGGCGGTTGGGCGGTTTCTGAAGGGTCGGGCTTTTCTTCCGACACTCGGAATCTAAATGTTTGGGTGAAGGCGGATTCCACCGGCCGTCCGTTTTGTTTTGCCGGAGTGAAACGATATTGGCTGACGGCACGCACGGCAGAGCGGGCGAATAAGGGGTGGGTGGCGGAGAGCACCTGCGTGTCGCTCACGCTGCCCCGGGTGTTGATACGCATCCGCACGATGGCGCGGCCTTCGATGCCCTCTTCTTCCAGCTGCGGCGGGTAAACTGGTTGCACGGCGTGGACGAGCCTGGCCGGTTCAAACGAAGGCTTGGCGGCGCAGGCGGCCAGCAGCAGGGCGGCGCAGGCGAAGGCGGCGAGGGGTTTGCGGTTCATGGGTTTCCTTGGGCGGATTGGTTTGGCGGAGAGGCTACCTGAAAATTTTCAGGTAGCCTGAAGCCCGGGCAATATTTCGTTGTTTCGTAGCGGCGGATTTCATATCCGCCGTTGGCCTGGTTGCGGGCAGTGGGGGTGTGAAATCCGCTACTATGGTTGGCTGAATCCTGGTTTGCCAAAGTTTCAGCCTGTTGTTTGTTTCATGAGGCTGGCGCCTCAACTCCGCAGAAACTGCGTTGCAGCTTCACTTTGAAGCAGCCTCTTGGTTTGTTCCGTTGGCCTCGGGCAGGCGCAGGAAGGTTTGGCGGTAGTGGCGCAACTCTTCGATGCTCTCCAAGATGTCGTCCAGCGCGCGGTGCGAGCCTTTTTTGCTGAAGCTTTTGTAGGCGGCGGGATGCCAGCGGCGGGCGAGCTCTTTGAGGGTGGATACGTCGAGGTTGCGGTAGTGGAACCAGGCTTCCAGCTTGGGCATGTATCGCTGCATGAAGCGGCGGTCTTGGTGCACGGTGTTGCCGCACAAGGGGCTGGCGCCCTGCGGAATCCATTGCGCCACGAAATCGAGCAGGCGTTGCTCCACTTCGGCTTCGGATAGCGTGGAATCTTTCACGCGCCGGGTGAGGCCGGTGCGCTCGTGGGTGCTGGTATTCCATGCATCCATGCCGTTGAGCAGTTCGTCGCTTTGGTGGATGGCGTAGGATTCGGATTGGGCGAGGATGTTTAAATCGGCATCGGTAACCACCACGGCGGCTTCGATAATGCGGTCGTGCTCGGGGTTGAGGCCGGTCATTTCCATATCGAGCCAGCAGAGGTTGGCGGGGTTGGGTTTGGGCGTGTGCATGGACTTGCTCGCAAAGGGGATAAATAGTGCATTGTAGCGGATACGCCAAACCTTAAAAAGGTTTACCTTTGGCGCGCGCGGCGGCACAATGCGGACTACCTGAAAATTCCTATAAAGAAAGCCACTCATGCCGCTCAACCTTACCGTGTTCGCCGTTACCCCCTTCCGCCAAAATTGCTCACTTTTGTGGGATGAAGAAAGCAAAGAAGCCGCGTGGATAGACGTGGGCGGCGATGTGCCGTGGCTGTTGGAAGAAGCTGCCAAGCTCGGCGTGCAGCCTAGGGCAATCTGGCTCACCCACGGCCACCTCGACCATGCCGGCGGCGTGGCCGAGATGATTGCGCACACCCCACTGCCCGTTATCGGCCCACACCGCGACGACCAATGGCTGCTTGACAACTTGCCCGAAATCACCACCGGCTTCGGTTTTCCCGTGTCTCCGCCGGTGAGCCCGAGCCGTTGGCTGGAGGAGGGCGAAGAGTTAAGCGTGGGCGCGTACCGCTTCCAAGTGCTGCACATCCCCGGCCACACTCCCGGACATGTGGTGTTTTACTGTGCCGAACAAAACCTCCTGATTGCCGGCGACGTGCTGTTTTACGAATCCATCGGCCGTACTGACTTCGAACGCAGCAACCATGCCGACTTGCTACACAATATCCGCAGGAAACTGCTGGTGTTACCCGAAGACACCATAGTGCTGCCCGGCCACGGCCGCAGCACCACCATCGGCCACGAAAAACAACACAATCCGTTTTTGCGGGATTAAAACCCACAGGCGGCAAGGCAATCGATACATACAGCCTGTCTTATTAAAGAGGCTACCTGAAAAACACGAAAACCAAAGCTTAGGCTTGCCAAAACAAAGGCTACCTGAAAGCGGCCAAACACTTTCAGGTAGCCTTTTCGCCAGAATAAGGGGATATTGCCGTAAATCTTGGTTAACCCCCCTTTTTATGCCGCACACTTTGGGCTAAGATGTTCTCGCCGCCGGCTATGGCGGTATTTTCTCATTTTATAGGAAATACACAATGAAAGTACGTACTTGGGCTGTACCGGCCTCTTTGGCTTTGTTGCTGACCGCCTGCGTGGCGCCTGCCCCGCAAGACGACGGCCATCGTCATCACCATCACCAACGCCATGAAAACAGCATGCAAGACCCGGGCAACGAGCCGGCTCCGCGCCACGAGCGTCGTGGCGAGCGCCGCGCACACGGTGCCGAGCGTTTCAGCTGTGAAAATGGCCTGTCTGTAACTGTGCGCCAGCAAGGTACCGACCGCGTGAGCCTGCAGCTTGACGACAAGAGCGCTGTGCTCAACCGCGCTACTTCCGGCTCCGGCGAGCGCTACACCAGCAACCGCGGCCTGTTCGGCAGCGGCGCCGAGTGGCATCGCAAGGGCAACGAAGCTGCGTTCAGCTTCAAAGACCCCTATGGCAACCGTGTAGAAACCGCTTGCCAACGCCAGCAGTAAGCTGATTTAAATTCAACGCCGCATTAGTGAAATCAGGCCGGCAGCCCGAGAATTCCGAGGTTGCCGGTTTTCATTGGGGGGCAGAAAATGGAGGACGCAGTAAGGCGGCGCTGTGATGCCATCACCTTGCTGCTTTGCCAAAACTTAATTTCAGCTTCGCAGAAACTCAGCTCCAGCTTTGCTGAAGTTGGCGTTTTCAGGTAGCCTTTTATCTCACTCTATGCTCATATTGATTGCTCCAAGCCATGCCAGCCACCCATATCCTGCAAGCCATCGCCTACGTTCGCTCTCCTTATAAACAGAAATTCGGTGTGCCGCGCCAGCCCGGCTTGGTGCCTTCCGCCCGGGTATGCATCGAATTCCTGCCCGAGTTTTCTGCCGATTGCGTGCGCGGGTTAGAAAGCTTCAGCCATATTTGGGTGCAGTTTGTGTTTCACGGCGTGGCCGGGGCAGGCTGGCAGCCTTTGGTGCGGCCGCCGCGTTTGGGCGGTAACCGGAAAATGGGCGTATTTGCCACGCGCAGCCCATTCCGCCCCAACCCGTTGGGGCTTTCCCTGCTCAAGTTGGAGCACATTGAAACCGATGGTGGAGTACGGCTATGGTGTGGCGGAGCGGATTTGCTCGATGGCACGCCGGTGTTAGACATCAAGCCCTACCTGCCCTTTGTGGAAGCGCAGCCCGATGCTGCTTCAGGCTTCGCCACCGCTCCGCCCGTGCCGCTCGAAGTAGCTTGGCTAGATGAGGAAACAGCTGCCGCCTTGCCATCAACTATCCGCCTGTTGCTTGAACAAAGCATCGCTCAAGACCCGCGCCCGGCTTATCAGGATACGCCGCAGCGTGTATATAAGATGGCAGTGGAAGATTGGGAAGTGGCGTTTCGAATTGAAAACGGAACAGCTTTAATTGAAGCAGTGATGGAGACAGAAGGCAAGGCTACCTGAAAGTGTCAGCTTCAATGTAGTTCAAACGATGTCTTGGCACAGCCAAGGCTGAGTTTCTGTGAAGCTAAAATAAAGCTCAATCCCCTGCCGGGCTTAAATAAGCATAACATCCGTGATATCCCGCCCGGCTTACGCAAAGATTCGCAAAAGAATTTGGCTTGTTCGCCTGTATCAGGCAAAGTGTTAAGACGCTTGAAATTCAACAGTCAACCAGCCTAATTCCGGCTGCTGAGATTGAAAAATCACGTTAGTTGGTCATATTGCCGGGTTTGCCCCGGCGGCAAAATTCCGTGCTGCAACGGCACTTAAAATAAGGAGTAAGTATGAACCGTGTTTTATTGGTAGACGATGACGCCCTGCTCACCGAGCTCTTAACCGAATACCTGAGCGCCGAAGGGCTGGAAGTCAGCAGCGTGCCGGACGGCGAAGCCGGCGTAACCGAAATCCTCACCGGCAACTACAACGTGGTGGTGCTGGATTCCATGATGCCCAAGCTCAGCGGGCTGGATGTGCTCAAAACCGTGCGCCAGCAGAGCAAAATCCCCATCATCATGCTCACTGCCAAAGGTGATGACATCGATCGCATCATCGGCCTGGAAATGGGCGCAGACGACTATGTGCCCAAACCCTGCCAGCCGCGCGAACTCTTGGCGCGCATCAATGCTATTCTGCGCCGCACCCGCCTGGCCGAGCCGGACAACAGCACGCCCAATGTGATTTCCGTGAGCGGTGTAACCCTCTACCCAGCCAAACGCCAAGCCACCATTAACGAAGCCCCGCTGGAACTTACCAGCACCGAGTTCAACCTGCTGGAAGTGCTGATGCGTCACGCCGGCCAGGTGGTAAACAAAGAAACCCTCTCTCTCGAAGCACTCGACCGCAAGCTAGCCAAGTTCGACCGCAGCATCGACGTGCATATTTCCAGCATCCGCCATAAACTGGGCGATGCCTCACTCATCCAAACCGTGCGCGGCCTAGGTTATTTGTTTGTGAAAAACTGATGTTTTGATTTTAACTTGTGTTGAAGCTTACGCTTTCAAGTAGCCTCCATCGAACGAGATAAAGGCTACTTGAAATACCGCTTCTTCATTTGCGCCATTCACCCAACGGCCGCCGCCAAGCCCAAACCGACTGATGGCGGCATTGTTTTGTGGCCTGCCAAACCTTCCCGCCAAAGCATATTCATGAAACTGTTCCAGCGGATTTTCCTCACCTTTTTTTTCGTCATCATCGCCGCCATTTTCGTGGCCAGCTTCTCCTTCTGGCTGGTGCAAGACAAAATGGCCGAAAGCCGTTTCAAACAGCAGCGCGCCTTTGAAACCGGCCTGCTCAACAGCACTGTAACCGTGTTCCAAACCCGCGGCCTCTCCGGTGTACGCGAAACCCTGCAAGACTGGAACAATACCCCCACCTTCGACAATATCCTAGTAATTTCCGGCGACAGCAAAACCGATATTTTTCAGCGTCAGATTGAGCCCTCGCGCATCCTCGCCGCACGCAAATTCGCCTCTGAATATCCCAACTCCCGCGCAGTGCGCGTGGCCTACGACCCCTTGGGCGAAGAATATATCTTCATGTTGGCCGACTGGGACAAACAGCAGCCTACCCGCCCGCCTTCCCCGCTGATGATTCCCGGCATGGAAATGGCGCCCGTGTGGCACGAGCTCATCATCCTCAGCTTCATCATCATCGTCGGCCTGCTCTTAGCCTACATCCTCGCCCGCAATATCTCTCAACCCATCCGCACGCTGGAACGCGGCATGAGCCGTCTGGCCGAAGGCGACCTTGAAACCCGCATTTCCCACCAGCTGCTCGGTCGGCGCGACGAGCTGGCCAAACTCGCCGTCCAGTTCGACCACATGGCCAGCCGCCTGCAAAAACTGGTGGAACGCGAACGCCATCTGCTGCACCACGTTTCACACGAAATGCGCTCCCCGCTGGCGCGTATGCAGGCGCTGCTTGCCCTGCTGCAAGTGCAGCCGCACAAACAGGAGCAAAACATCAAGCGCCTCGAATCCGAGCTCACCCGCATGGACAAACTCGTGGGCGAGTTGCTCACCCTCTCCCGTTTGGAAACTGCCAACGTGGAAATGGAAAAAGACCCGCTCAAGCTCGTGCCCTTTTTGGAAAACCTGGTAGAAGACTGTCGCGCCATCGCCTGCCAAAACAATCAGCAAATCGATTTCCATTACGACCCCGCCGATACCGACGCCACCGTTTCCGCCAATGAGGGCTACCTCTACCGCGCTTTCGACAACGTCTTGCGCAATGCTATGGCCTACAGCCCCGAAGGCAGCAAAATCCACATCCGCCTCTCCGGCCACAAACACCATTGGCACATCGACATTGCCGACAACGGCCCCGGTGTGGACGAACGCCAGCTGCCGCACATCTTCACCGCCTTCTACCGCGCCGACAGCGGCGCACACAAACCCGGCACTGGCCTCGGTTTGGCCATTGCCCGCCACGTTATCGGCAAACACCACGGCCGCATCAGTGCCGCCAACGTGCAGCCCAACGGCCTGAACATCCACTTTGAGCTGCCTGAGCTCACCGCCAAGCAGCAGAAGCAGGAAGAAAAAGAACGCGAAGGAAAAGAGCACGGGCAGGATGAGGACAAATAAACAGGAAGCCGTTGCCGTTGTATAGCACGTATCTTTCAGGTAGCCTTACTCCTCCCGCGCTCCAATAATCGTTTCAAATCAAACCAAGCCAACACAATATGGCTTTATTTGAAATGGCCGTCTATGGGAAAGAAAGTCTTTTCGCTATATAATTCCGCTGTTTCGACAGCACCCCATTCGGAAGTATCAATGAGCACCAACACCATTCTAATTATCGCCATCCTCATTTTCGCCCCCGTGTTCGGCGTATTGCTGTACAACACCTATCAGGAAAAGAAATACCGCGATTCCATCCGCGCCCAGTTCGGCCATGCCGATAAAGACGCGCTGATGGAAAGCTACACCCATTCCGTGCGCGACGGCCAGCAGCAAGCCCTCGCCGCCGAAACAGAGGCTGCCCCGCGCCTGCAGCCAGCCTTCATCAAATTCAGCCGCTCGGGCAAACAGGCCGACGAAATCCCCGTTGCCGAAACGCCTGCCGAACCCGACAACACCCCGGCCGAGCCCATATTGCAGGCCGAGCCCGCCGTTAAAGCCCCTGCTTTCAACTTCCAACCCATACCAGCCGCCGCGCCCTCGCAAACCCAAGAGCCCGCCAAACGCAAGCTGCTGCTCGATTTGCAGGATTTGGCCAAACAGCAACTGTCCTGGTTCGACAGCCGCTTCGACTACCTCTGCTACATCTCCCTGAAAGAGCCGCAGGAATTGCACGCCATGCCGCGCCTTTCCAGCCGCCACCGCTTCCATATCGCCGGCTGCACCATGGACGACCGTTTCCAAATTGCTGAGCCGATTCCCAGCGTGTACTACCAAGGCTTCGTGATCGGTCTGCAAGCCATCAGCCGCAACGGCTTGGCCAGCATTGCCGATTTGGAACAATTCGGCGAACAGGCCAACGCCTTTGCCGAGAAAATGGACGGCGGCCTGCTGCTCACCGACATCGACACCTTCCTCTCCATCGCCCGCCCGCTGGACGATCTGTGCGCCCGCGTGGATCAAACCATCGCCATTCATTTGGTGTCCCGCAACAACGTGAGTGGCGTGGAATTGCGCAATGCCGTAGAGCGCCAAGGCTTCGAGCTTTCCCACGACGGCATGTTCTACCTGAACGACGCCAAAGGCGAGCCGCTGTTTGCCATCTCCACCCTCGACAACAGCGCCTTCACCGCCACCCTGCTCTCCACCCAAAACTACCGCGGCATCAGCATGCTGTTTGATGCCCCGCACATCCCCGACGGCGAGAAAAACTTCAACCGCTTCATGGATATCGCGGTTAAGCTTTCCAGCATGCTCGGCCTGGATTTGGTAAACGACAAACTCGAAGAGCTTTCCACCCAATGGCTGAAAGAAATCCGCAGCTATGTGGTGGCGCGGCAAGACGAAATGAAACGGGTGGGCATCGAGCCCGGCAGCGAACTGGCCAAACGGCTGTTCTCGTAGCCAACCCGCTAAAACACCCGGCCAACCAAACAGGCTACCTGAAATGGCATTTCCCGTTTTCAGGTAGCCTGTTTCCCCAATCCACACACACCTCAAGGAAAAACATCATGCATAACGATAACGCCCTGCGCGCCGCCGTCGAAGCGGTCGCCATTCCCCGCAGCAGCCTCACCATCGGCAGCAGCCATGCCCTGAAAATCATCGTGCAAACCGCCGGCGGCCTGCAAATCGAACTTTGCTTCGGCTTTCCCGTTGGCCACATTGCCGACCAGCTCAAGCAAAACATCGCCGCCGCGCTGGCCCAAGCTGGGGTTACCACAAACGTGCAAACCAATATCCGCAGCGAAATCACTGCCCGCAAAGTCCAGCCTGGCGTGCGCACCATCAACGGCGTGAAAAACATCATCGCTGTGGCTTCCGGCAAAGGCGGCGTGGGCAAATCCACCACCGCCGCCAACCTTGCCGTGGCACTGCACAACATGGGCGCGCGCGTGGGCATTCTTGATGCCGACCTCTACGGCCCCAGCCAGCCCACCATGCTCGGCGTGCCCGCCGGCAAACCGCAGCAGGAAAACAAGCACTTCATCCCCGTGCGCTCGACCGAAGGCATCCAAGTGATGTCTATCGGCTTTCTGGTGGACACCGACCAAGCCGTGGTGTGGCGCGGCCCCATGGTGAGCCGAGCCCTGCAGCAGCTGCTGTTTCAAAGCGAATGGGACAATGTAGACTACCTGTTTGTCGATCTGCCGCCCGGCACCGGCGACATCCAGCTCACCCTGTCACAGAAAATCCCCGTTACTGGCTCTATCGTGGTAACCACCCCGCAAGACATCGCCCTCATCGACGCGCGCAAAGCCGTGGACATGTTCGGCAAAGTAAACATCCCCATTTTCGGCGTGCTGGAAAACATGTCGGTGCACATCTGCAGCCACTGCGGCCACCACGAGCCCATTTTCGGCCAAGACGGCGGCAAAGCGCTGGCCGAACGCCTCGGTGTGCCGCTGCTTGGCCAGCTGCCCCTGAGCCTGCCCGTGCGCGAAGCCATGGATAGCGGCAGCGCCGCCCAAATGCAGGCCGCCCACCCCGCCATCGCCCAAATCTACACCGAAGCCGCCTGGCAAACCGCCCTGGCCGTGGCCGCCAAAGGCAAAGACTTCAGCAACCGTTTCCCGCAGATTGTGGTGGAATAAACTTTGCAGCTGGAATACGAAAAGGCTACCTGAAAACCATTCCCCGTCCGATGTGGGCTAACAGGGGAACGGGTGGCAAACCGCAGCTTGGTTTTCACGTCGCTGAAGCTGATGCTTTCAGGTAGCCTTACTAGGCGGAGGGCCGTTGGCAACATGCCGGGCTGACCGTACGAGCCGGTTTACAGACTGCGGGAACTGCATCAACGGCATCGAAAATTTTTGTAATCAGGCAAAGCACGTCTTACATAAATACAACGGAATCGACTGCAAATATTTCCCACTATTCTTGAATAAGGTGCGAATTTCGATTTAACTTCGATACACCATCCCGGTAGCTTAAAATCCTGCAGGGATAGTGTGGAATTTAAGGCTAATCTACGTCAGCCCCTTATTTTTTCTGCCCCATTTTGGCGTTGAGCATATCGAGCATGCTGCGCAGGTTGGCTTTGCCTTCTTCGTGGCTCACGATGGGTTCGCCGCCTTTGCGGCCGAGGATTTTGAGGTCGGCTTGGGGCATTTCGCCGATAAAGCGGCTGGGCTCGGGAAATTGCCAGCCGCCCTGGCGGCGGCGTTTGACGCAGTGGGTGAGGGTGAGGCTGTGTTTGGCGCGGGTGATGCCGACATACATGAGGCGGCGTTCTTCGTCGAGGTTGCCTTCTTCTACGCTGTCGGCATGGGGGAAGAGGCCTTCTTCGCAGCCGGCGAGGATGACGTGGGGGTATTCGAGACCTTTGGAGGCGTGCAGGGTGGAGAGGGTTACGGTGTCGGTTTCTTCTTTGCTGCGGCTGTCGAGCAGGTTCATCAGGGCGATGGTTTGGGAAAGTTCGATCAGGGTTTTGCCGTCTTGCTCGCCTTTTCTGGCCAGCCAGGCGCATAAATCTTGCACATTGCGCCATTTGATTTCGCCGCTTTTGCCTTCTTCGTGTTCGAGCAGGTAGGTTTCGTAGCGGATGTCGGCCAGGAGCTCTTGGATAAGGCTGCCGGCGGGCTCGCTTTGGGCGCGGCTTTGGTAGCTTTGCATGAGGGCGGTGAATTGGCGCAGGGCTTCGCGGCCGGCGGCGGGGAGCTGGGCTAGGGCTTCGGCGGTGTTGGCGACGGCGTAGAGGCTGCAGGAGGCTGCGGCGGCGTAGCGGTTGAGGCTGCTGAGGGTGGCGTCGCCGATGCCGCGTTTGGGGGTGGTGGCGGCGCGCAGGAAGGCGGGGTCGTCGTCGGGGTTGGCGAGCAGGCGCAGGTAGGCGAGGATGTTTTTGATTTCGGCTTTTTCAAAGAAGCTTTGGCCGCCGGAAACGCGGTAGGGGATGTGGGCGCTGCGCAGGGCTTCTTCAAACAAGCTGGCTTGGTGGTTGCTGCGGTAGAGGATGGCGAAGTCGGCGTAGTTGAGGCTGCCGCCGCTTTGGTTGCGCCGGCAGATGATGTTGCCGGCGGCGTATTCGGCTTCGTGTTGTTCGTTTTGGCAGGCTATGATGCGCACGGGCTCGCCTTCGCCGTATTGGCTCCAGAGGGTTTTGGGGAAGAGTTTGGGGTTGTTGGCGATAACTTGGTTGGCCACGCGCAGGATGCGGGCGGAGGAGCGGTAGTTTTGCTCGAGCTTGATGATTTTGAGGGCGGGGTAGTCTTGCTGGAGCAGGCGGAGGTTTTCCATGTTGGCGCCGCGCCAGGCGTAGATGCTTTGGTCGTCGTCGCCCACGGCGGTGAAGCGGCCTTCGGCGCCGGTGAGCAGCTTCATGAGGGTGTATTGGCAGGTGTTGGTGTCTTGGCATTCGTCCACCAAAAGGTGCAGCAGGCGCATCTGCCATTTGATTCGGATACCAGCTTCGTTTTGCAGCAGGCGGGTGGGCAGGAGGATGAGGTCGTCGAAATCGACGGCTTGGTAGCTGTGTAGGGTTTCCTGATAGCCAGCGTAGAGCTGGGCGGTTTGGCGCTCCCACTGGTTGGAGGCTACCTGAAAGGCTTGTTCGGGGGTGAGCAGGTCGTTTTTCCACAGGGAAATCTTGTGCTGGGCGCGGAAGACGGCGTCGCGGCCGCTGCTGCCGAGCAGCTCGGCGATGATTTTGCCGCTGTCGGAGCCATCAAACACGGAGAAGTTTTTTTTGTAGCCGATGTGCTGGGCTTCTTCGCGCAAGAGGCGCATGCCCAGCGAGTGGAAGGTGCAGACGGTAAGCCAGCGGGTTTGGCGGCTGCCGAGCATGGCGGCGGTGCGCTCCTGCATTTCGGCGGCGGCTTTGTTGGTGAAGGTGATGGCGGCGATGTTGTGCGGGGCGTAGCCCACTTCACGGATGAGGTGGGCGATTTTTTCGGTGATCACGCGGGTTTTGCCGCTGCCGGCACCGGCCAGCACAAACAGGGGGCCGCCGAGATAATGCACGGCTTCGAGCTGCTGGGGGTTGAGTTGGAAGGATGATGTGGACATGGAAAGTAGATAAGGCTACTTGGGTTTTCAGGTAGCCTCTTTTTTCTGTTTGGCGGCGGCTTTGCGGCGGCGGTTTTCTTTCGGATCGATGAGCAGGGCGCGGTACACTTCCACGCGGTCGCCTACGCGCAGCGGGGTGCTGTCTTTCACTTTTTTGCCGAAGATGCCGATGGGCGCGGCGGCAAAATCAACGTGCGGAAATTCGGTTGGCAAGGCGGATTGCAGCACGGCCTGCCGCGCGGTGGTGCCGGGGGCTACCTGAAAAGCCAGCAGGCGTTGTTTGCCCGGCTCGGCATAGGCCGCTTCGATATTGAGCGGGGCGGAATCAGGCATAGCGGCGGCCTGCCTCTTTCACGAAAGCGTCCACCAGCGTGCCGCTGATGTGGCCGAACACGGGGCTGATGAGCGCGGAGAGCATGCGGCTGGAAAATTCGTAGTGCAGCTCGAATTCCACTTTGCAGGCATCGTCGCCCAGGGGTTGGAAACGCCAGATTCCGTTCAGGCTTTTAAACGGGCCTTCCAGCAGCACCATGCGGATTTCGCGGCCGGGGATGTTGCGGTTGTGCGTGGCAAACGATTGGCGCACGCCCATATAGTCCATAAACAGCCGTGCTTTCAATTCGTTGCCGCTGCGCTCGATGATTTCGGTGCGGCTGTACCACGGCAGAAACTGCGGATAATCCTCCGCTTTGTCCACCAGCTCGAACATCTGCTCGGCAGAATGCGGCACGAGCAGGGATTTCTTCACGGTTTTGAGCGACATACAAACGGCCTTGGCAATGCAAAGTGTGCATTATATAGCGAAACGCCAAACCGCCCCACCGCCAAGCACGTATGTAGCGTACAAAAATACAGATTATCAATTTAAACCAATATATTATTTATTATCTGCCATTCTTGGCTCGAAACTTGCTTGAAGTTTGTTCGATACCGCTCGGCAGACGCCGACCTACTTCCCTAACTCCCTTTCCCCGCACACGTAAAACACATGGAAAACTCCGCAGAACGTTTGGCTTGGATACAGCTTGCGCTGATGCCGTATATCGGCGCGGAAACGTTTTACGAATTGTGCCGCCACTACGGCTCGGCCGGCGCCGTGTGGGCTGCCGAGCAGGAAGTGGGCGCCATTCTGCCCAGCCGCCCGGCGCAAGAAGCCTGGCGCAGCCGCCGCCACGAGGCTGAGGCCGCAGCCGAAGCCGCGCTGGCATGGGAGCATCAGGAAAACTGCCGTTTATTGTTGGCTTGCGACGCAGATTTTCCGCCGCAATTGGGCGAAGGCATCACCGCACCGCCCTTATTGTTTGCCCGCGGCAATACTGAATGGCTGCATCGGCCTTCGGTGGCCATCGTGGGCAGCCGGCATGCCACGCCGCAGGCGATGCGGATTGCCGGTGAATTTGGCGAAGCATTGGCCGCTGCCGGCATCGTAACCGTATCCGGCATGGCCGCCGGCATCGACAGCGCCGCCCACGAAGGCGCGTTGCGCAAGCAGGGCGGCACAGTGGCGGTGTGGGGCACGGGCATCGACCGCGTGTATCCCGTGGCCAACAAAGCGCTGGCGCACCGCATTGCCGAAGAAGGCTGCGTGCTCTCCGAATTCCCCTTGGGCACGCGCCCGCTGGCCGGCAACTTCCCGCGACGCAACCGCCTGATTGCCGCCCTCTCCTCTGCCGTGCTGGTGGTGGAAGCCGCTTTGGAATCCGGCTCGCTGATTACCGCGCGGCTGGCGGCAGACATGGGGCGCGAAGTGTTCGCCGTGCCCGGCTCCATCGACAACCCGCACAGCAAAGGCTGCCACGCGTTGATTAAGCAAGGCGCGAAGCTCACCGAAACGCTGGCCGATATTCTGGAAGAATGCCCGCAGCTGCCGCAAACCGCATCGCCTAACCGCCAAACGGCAGCCCAAGCCAAAAGGCTACCTGAAAACGAGCGTAGTGAGTTTCTGCGAAACAAAAATGAAGCTGGCGAGCATCGCGAAACTGAATCGCTTCCAAGCGAACAGCCCATCTTGGCCGATACCGCGTCAGAGCCGGCCGAAACGGAAACCTCGCCGCTGCTGCAAGCCATGGGCTACGACGCAGTACACCCCGACAGCCTGGCCGAGCGGCTCAAACTGCCCGCTGCCGATGTGTATGCCGAACTGACTTTATTAGAAATCAACGGCCAAATTGCCCCGCTCTCTGGCGGCCGTTACCAACGTATTGCTCCAAATAGGAATACCAAATGATTGACGTAATTGCCTTTTTGATAAACAACTTCCAAGACTTCGACACCTGCCCTCCCAGCGAGGCCTTGGGCAACCTCTTGGAGCAGGTGGGTTTCCAGGATGAGGAAATTCGTGATACGCTATTATTTATGAACGTGCTCCAAGAACGCAGCCGCTCGCTACACCGCAATTTCCGCGAAGAGCAGGCGATGCGCGTGTATCTGCCCGAAGAGCTTGCCGCTTTGCCGCCCGAGGCTTTGGGTTTGCTGCACTTTTTGGTGCAAAATGGCGCGCTCTCCGTGGAACAGCGGGAATTTGTGCTGCTTGCGCTGATGCACCTTTCGGCCAAAGCAGACGAGCCGCTCACCGATGCACACGTGAAAGTGCTGTCGCTCTTGGTGTTGTGGGCAGACAAATCTGAGCTGCCGATGCTCATCAGCGATGATTTGGTTAATGCCCTGCTGCATGGTCAGGCGGTGATGAATTGAAAAAGGCCGCTGCTCTTTATTAAAAAGGCTACCTGAAAAATGAAGGTTTTCAGGTAGCCTTTGATTGAATACGGCGCTCTTGCACCAAGATGGATTAAGGCTACCTGATACCTTGCTTTTATTGGCTAAAGCACTATATTTCCTTAGCTACAGCGTGGCTAAAAACAAAAGTATTTTGCGAGGAAACTATGTCGAAAAACCTGCTGATTGTGGAATCTCCCAACAAAATCAAATCTATTAAAAAATACCTGGGCAGCGATTTTGAAGTATTGGCCTCCTTCGGCCATGTACGCGATTTGGTGCCGAAAAACGGCGCCGTCGATCCCGAGCACGATTTCACCATGAAATACGAAGTGCCGGCCAAGAGTAAAAAGTACATCGATGCCATCGTGGCGGCCGCCAAAGAAGCCAATACCCTCTATCTGGCCACCGACCCGGACCGCGAAGGCGAAGCCATTTCCTGGCATATCTACGAAATCCTCAAAACCAAACGCGGCATCAAAAATCTGGACGAGCGCACCCTGCGTGTGGTGTTCCACGAGGTTACTAAAAAAGGCGTGCAGGAAGCCCTCAAGCAGCCGCGCAAGCTCGATATGGGCTTGGTGGACGCGCAACAGGCACGCCGTGCCTTGGATTACCTGGTCGGCTTCAACCTCTCCCCGCTGTTGTGGAAAAAAATCCGGCGCGGCCTGAGCGCCGGCCGCGTGCAAAGCCCCGCCCTGCGCCTGATTTGCGAACGCGAAAACGAAATCCGCGCCTTTGAAACGCAGGAATACTGGAGCGTGCACCTCGACAGCCACAAAGGCCGCCAAAAATTTGCCGCCAAGCTCACCCAATGGCAGGGCAGCAAACTGGAGCAGTTCTCCCTACCCAATGAAGCCGCCCAAGCCGCCGTGCTGGCCGCCATGCAGGGCAAACCGGCGCAAGTGCTCGATGTGGTGAAGAAAAAAGCCACCCACAAGCCTGCCGCGCCCTACACCACCTCCACCATGCAGCAAGACGCCGTACGCAAGCTCAGCTTCACCACCGACCGCACTATGCGCACCGCCCAACAGCTGTTTGAAGGCGTGGACGTCGGCCAAGGCTCGGTCGGCCTGATTACTTACATGCGTACCGACAGCGTAACCCTGTCGCAAGACGCGATAGCCGAAATCCGCCACTACATCGATAACAAAATCGGCGCCGATTTCCTGCCCAAATCGCCGCGCATGTACCGCACCAAATCCAAAAACGCCCAAGAAGCGCACGAAGCCATCCGCCCCACTTCGGTGTACCGCACGCCCGAAAGCGTGAAGCCCTTCCTGTCCGCCGACCAGTTCAAGCTCTACCAAATGATTTGGCAGCGCACCATGGCCTGCCAGATGGTGGAAGCCAAATTCGATGCCACCACCGTGGACATCGGCGTGGGCGAAGGCGTATTCCGCGCTACCGGCCAAGTGCTCGTATTTGCCGGCTTCCTGAGCGTGTATCAGGAGGGCCACGATGATGACGACGAGGATGAAGACAACAAAAAACTGCCCGAATTGGCCGTGGGCGACGCTCTGCCTGTGAACAAACTCTACGGCGAGCAGCATTTCACCCAGCCACCGCCCCGCTTCAACGAAGCCACGCTGGTAAAAGCCTTAGAGGAGTTCGGTATCGGCCGCCCCTCCACCTACGCCAGCATCATCAAAACCCTGAAAGACCGCGAATACGTAACTATCGACCAGCGCCGTTTCCTGCCCACCGACACCGGCGAAATCGTGAACAAATTCCTCACCGAACACTTCACCCAATACGTGGATTACGACTTTACCGCCAAGCTAGAAGACCAGCTCGACGACATTGCCAACGGCAAGCGGCAGTGGATTCCCGTGATGGACAAATTCTGGAAAGGCTTCCACAAACAGATTGAGGAAAAAGCCGGCATCGAGCGCGCCAAAATCACCACCGAAGAGCTGGACGAAACCTGCCCCAAATGCGGCCAACACAAGCTGCAAATCAAATTCGGCAAACGCGGCCGCTTCATCGCCTGCTCCGGCTACCCCGATTGCGACTACACCCGCAATCTCAACGAAACCGCCGACGAAGCTGCCAAAGCCGCTGAAGAGCCCACCATCGTAGAAGGGCGCGAATGTCCTAAATGCGGCGGTCAGCTTGTGTATAAAAAAGGCCGTTTCGGAAAATTCATCGGCTGTGCCAACTACCCCAAGTGCAAACACATCGAACCCTTGGAAAAACCCAAAGACACCGGTGTGGCCTGCCCCAAATGCGGCAAAGGCAGCCTGATCGAGCGCAAATCGCGCTACGGCAAGCTGTTCTACAGCTGCAACACCTACCCCGACTGCGACTACGCCACTTGGAACCCGCCCGTGGCCGAAGAATGCCCGAAATGCCACTGGCCAGTGCTCACCATCAAAACCACCAAACGCTGGGGTGTGGAAAAAGTCTGCCCACAGAAAGAGTGCGGCTGGAAAGAGCAAATCGAACCGCCCGCCCTGAAAGGCTAAAGCCGTAAATAAACGAAAGGCTACCTGAAAATGAGCAATATTTTTCAGGTAGCCTTTATTGAGCAAATATATAAATCAAATTTAAATTAGGACAAAGCAGCTAGCCGCAAAAGTGTAGTTAAGTACAGCAAACCCGGCCAACGTTATCCTGGATGCAAATAGATTTACCGTACAACGCTAGAACATAAAAAAGCAGCCATCAACCGCTATCGGTTGAGGCTGCTTTCGGTTGTCAGCAGGGGGACATTATTTCCGCAGGTTCGCGAAAATAGCCAAAATAGCCACGGCGCCCAGCGTGGATGCAACCCAGCCTGCTGGCTGCCCGATGGCATACCAGCCCATCATCTGCCCAACCCAGCTGGCCAGCACCGAGCCACCGATGCCGAGTAACGTAGTCATGATGATACCCAAGCGTTGCCCGCCCGGATACAGGAATTTGGCCAAAACACCGATGATGAAGCCGATGATGATGGTACCGATCATGGTTGGTTTTCCTCTTATGGTGTGATTAGATGGCATACATATCAGGCAAACGGCCGGCTTTTCAAGATAAAGGCTACCTGAATTTTAGCTTCGCAGAAACTCGCGGAGCTCGTTTTCAGGTAGCCTTTCCTATTTAACCAAAGCAACAAACTAAGTTCCTACCACGGCTGTTCCTGCACGGCTTCCTGCAAGCTTTGGCGCACGCTGGTGCCTACTCCTTTGCTGAACAGGCGACTGATGTCATCGGCAGGGGTGTAGTCCACCAGCTCGGGGGCTTTGATGATGTCGCGCGATACGCTGTAGATATCGCCCAGGCCATCGATGAGGCCGGTTCTGAGGGCTTCGTTGCCGGTGTATACGCGGCCGCTGAACAGGTCGGGATGGTCGGCTTCGTGCAGGCGTTTGCCGCGCCCGTCGCGCACGGCTTTGATGAATTGCTGGTGGATGTCGTCCAGCATGCCTTGCCAAATGGCGGTTTGCTCGGGGGTTTCCGGGCTGAAGGGGTCACCCATGCCTTTGTTGCTGCCAGCAGTGCGCAGGCGGCGTTGGATGCCCATATTGTGCATCAGGCCGGTGAGGTCGAAGCTACTGCCGATCACGCCGATGCTGCCGACGATGCTGGAGGGGTCGGCATAGATTTTATCGGCGGCGGCGGCGATGTAGTAACAGCCAGAGGCGCACATGTCTTCGGCCACCATATACACGGGGATGTTGGGATGCTCGGCGCGCAGGCGTCGGATTTCGCGGTAGGCTACGCCAGATACCACGGGCGAGCCGCCAGGGCTGTTGGCGCGGATGATGATGCCGCGTACCTGTTTGTTTTTATAGGCGGCTTCAAGGCCTTGGCGCAGTTTGCCGGCCTGGTTTTCGCCGGCGGTAATCGCGCCTTCCAAGCGGATCACTGCGGTATGCGGCCCGGCAGCGGCGGGATTGAGGCTGCCTATATTGCCGAAAATGGCAAACAGATAGAGAGCCAGGAAGGCGATGAGCAACAGGCGGAAAATGAGCTTCCAAATGCGGGCACGGCGTTGCTCGCGGTAAGCTTCGAGCAGGAGTTTTTCCAGGGTGTCGCGCTCCCAGTTGCCACTGTTCGGCTCGCTATTGCGGCGAATGATGTGTTTCATGGCGGGTAACTTTCTTGGAATGATGTGGAATGCCGGAAGGGCATACCTGAAAACGGTATGCGCCTGATTTCGACGGGAAAGGGTGACTATTGTAACACGCGGCAGCGGCAGCGGTTTCAAGTAGCCCTTATGGTTGCCTACCAAAGATGTCTAGGGCCGGCTAACCCACTGACTACCTGAAAACAAAAGCTACCTGAAAAGCAGAAACACTTTTCAGGTAGCCTTTTATTCATCTGACAACAAACTATTTTTCAGCCTGCTTTTCAGCTTGCAGCTGGGCTTTGCGCTCTTCCAGCCAGTGCTCCAGATAGTGGATGCTCACGCCGCCTTTGGTGAAGCCAGGGTCGCGGAATAGGTCGTCGTGCAGCAGGGCATTGGTTTTGATGCCGCTCACGGTAAGCTCGGAGAGGGCAACGTGCATTTTGGCGATGGCCTGCTCGCGATCGTTGCCATACACGCAGATTTTGCCGATGAGGCTGTCGTAGTTCGGCGGAATGCGGTAGCCCTGATAAATGTGGCTGTCCACGCGCACGCCGAAGCCGCCGGGCAGATGGCAGCTGGTGATGCAGCCCGGGCTGGGGATGAAGCTGTAGGGGTCTTCGGCGTTGATGCGGCATTCGAAGGCATGTCCTTGGATCACCACGTCTTTCTGCTTGTATTGCAGCGGCAGCCCGGCGGCGATGCGCAGCTGCTCCTGCACGATGTCGATGCCAGTAATCAGCTCGGTTACGGGGTGTTCTACCTGCACGCGGGTGTTCATTTCGATGAAGAAGAATTCTCCGTCCTCGTACAGAAATTCAAATGTGCCAGCACCGCGGTAACCAATGCGTTTGCAGGCAGCCACGCAGGCTTTGCCGATTTTCTCGCGCTCTTTGGCGGTGATGCCAGGCGCAGGGGCTTCTTCGATCACCTTTTGGTGGCGGCGCTGCATGGAGCAGTCGCGCTCGCCCAGATAAATGGCGTTGCCGTGCTCGTCGGCCAGCACCTGCACTTCCACGTGGCGCGGGCGTTGCAGGAAGCGTTCCATATACACCATCGGATTGCCGAAAGCGGCTTCAGCTTCGGCCTTGGTCATTTCCACGGCCTTAATCAGGTCTTCGCGTTTTTCTACCACACGCATGCCGCGCCCGCCGCCGCCGCCAGAAGCTTTGATGATCACGGGGTAGCCCACGCGCTCGGCGGTTTTGAGGATTTCGTCGGGGTCGTCGGAAAGTGCGCCATCCGAGCCAGGCACGCAGGGCACGCCGGATTCGAGCATGGCTTTTTTGGCAGACACTTTGTCGCCCATCAGGCGGATGGTATCGGCACGCGGGCCGATGAAGATGAAGCCGGATTCTTCCACCTGCTCGGCAAAGCGGTCGTTTTCAGCCAGGAATCCGTAGCCAGGGTGGACGGCGTCGGCGCCGGTTACTTCGGCGGCGGCGATGATGGAGGGAATGTGCAGATAGCTCTGCGCAGAGGGGGCGGGGCCGATGCAGACGGATTCGTCGGCCAGCTTAACGTGCAGGCTGTCGTTGTCGGCAGTGGAATGCACGGCCACGGTGGCGATGCCCATTTCGCGGCAGGCGCGCAATACGCGCAGGGCGATTTCGCCACGGTTGGCGATGAGGACTTTTTTCAGCATAATCTTTGCCTTATGGTTTTCAGGTAGCCTTTATGCCGCAGCAGGAGGCTACCTGAAAAATTATTCGATGATAAACAGCGGCTCGCCAAACTCCACCGGCTGGCCGTTTTCCACCAGAATTTCTTTCACCACGCCGCTGCGTTCGGCTTCGATTTCGTTCATCAGCTTCATGGCTTCGATGATGCACAAGGTGTCGCCGGCGTTCACACTCTGGCCAACTTCCACAAACACCGGCGCGTTCGGGCCGGGGGCGCGGTAGAAAGTGCCCACCATGGGCGAGGTTTGCGCTTTGCTCAAATCGCGGGCGGGTGCGGCAGGCGCGCCTGCGGCTGCAACGGGCGCGGCAGCGGCCACGGCGGGAGCCGGAGCGGCGGCCACGGCAGGCGCGGCGGCATACACGGGCTGCGGCGCGGCCAGCGAGCGGGTAATGCGCACTTTTTCTTCGCCTTCGGTTACTTCAATCTCGGCAATGCCGGATTCTTCCACCAAGTCGATGAGTTTTTTGAGTTTGCGTAAATCCATAATGAGAGGTCCTTTTAAGGGATTCGGAGCCGGGCTTTAGCCGGCCTGTTTTTGTTGCAAGTATTCAATGGCGAAATCCAGCGCGGCGGAGTAGCCTTGTGCGCCCAGCCCGCAAATCACGCCCTGCGCCAAATCGGAAAAATAGGAATGGCGGCGGAAGGGCTCGCGGGCGTGCACGTTGGAGAGGTGGACTTCGATAAAGGGTTTGCCGGCGGCGGCAAGCGCATCGCGCAGGGCGACACTGGTGTGGGTGTAGGCTGCCGGGTTGATGATGATAAAGGCGGTATGGTCGGCCATGGCCGCCTGGGCACGCTCCACCAGCACGGCTTCGGCATTGCTCTGCACGGCTTCAAAGGCATAACCGGCAGCTTCGGCGCGCGCCTGCAGACCGGCATTGATGTCGGCAAGGGTGGTGCGGCCGTAGATTTCCGGTTCGCGCTGCCCCAAAAGATTGAGGTTGGGGCCGTGCATAACGAGGATGGCGGGTTTCATGCTGGAGGGCAGTTTAAATTCGGTTGAAATGAATAATTGCGCCTGAAAACGCAGTTTGCCGCTGGCGGGCAAGATGTTTATTTTCGGCGATAGTGGGGGAAATGTCCAGTTTTTGTATTTATCTGTATGGAAACGGCAGAGTTTGTTAAGCGGCAGCTTTGACCGTATTTAAAGCAGTAAAGGCTACCTGAAACGCAGCGCAGCTAAGTTTCTGCGAAGCTAAACTTCCAGGTAGCCTTCTGTGCCCTTTGCCAGGCAAGTATTTATTTCTTGTCGTGCTGTCTCAGAATTTGATAGAGCTGGTCTTTCAAATGCAGCTTCTGTTTTTTCAGCACTTCCACTTCGTCCAAATTGCCGGTAACCGGGTTTTTAACCATATTGGCGATTTTTTCGTCCAGCTCGTTGTGTTCGTCAAACAGGCGGGCAAAGCGCTTGTCGGATTGTTTGAGCTGGCTGATGAGGTCGCGGTATTCGGGGAACATTGTTTTCTCGCTTTCGAGTGGGCAAGGGTTGAACAAACTTTTTATCTTGACTGTACTTTATCATAGCCGGCGGGAAAAATCGAACGGCTCCTGCTTTTATTCGCTTTATAATGAAACCCTCTAAATTATTGCACTGCCACCATGCCCGAAATCGAAAGCCACCCCTTCCCCGCCCTACTGCCGCCGGATGCCACCGTGATGATGATGGGCACCTTCCCGCCCAAGGCCGACAAACACGCCATGCTGTTTCATTATCCCAATTTCATCAACGATATGTGGCGCGTATACGGGCTCGTATTCTTCAACGATGCCGCGCATTTCCAAAAAGCGGGCGAAAAAGCGTTTGACGCGGAAAAAATCAAAGCCTTCCTGCGCGAGCGCGGCATCGCTTCCTGCCCCACCGTGCTCAAAGCCGTGCGTGAACAAGATAATGCCTCCGACAAATTCCTGCGCGTGGTGGAAACCGTGGATTTGCCCGCCGTACTCACCCAGCTGCCACGTTGCCGCCATATATGCACCACCGGCGGCAAGGCCACCGAAGTGCTGCTCTCCCTACTGCCCGATACGCCGAAAATACCGAAAACAGGCGAAACGCTGCCCTTCACTTTGGCCAATCGGAATCTCACCCTCACCCGCCTGCCTTCCACCTCGCGGGCGTATCCGCTGAGTTTGCAGAAAAAAGCAGCGGCATATCGGGCGTTTTTCGAGATGGTGGGATTGGTGTAGTTTTCAGGTAGCCTTTACAAAGTGGCTTAAGGCTACCTGAAAATTTGAAAGATTCGGCACTTCAAATGGCTGCGTACAACCCCACCCCTCTCAACCATGCCGCAGAAAACCATATCGTGAAATTCTTCATTCACTGTACTGATGCAAGGCGGCCAAACGCAGACAGCATGAACAATACAGCCAGGCGCACTACTCCATAGCAGCGGATTAGGAATTCCACTATAATCCGCCACCTTGAGTCGGGGTGCTGCCTTGCGCGGCTGAGAACATACCCGTTGCACCTGAACCGGTTAATGCCGGCGGAGGGAACTCGTGGCCGGTTTAGGTGGGATGCTGCCCGGTTTGATTGGCCGCAGGCGGCAGAGCGGATTCTGCCGCGGCAACGTGATGATGCGCTCCGATTTATCAGGGCGTTTTTTGTTGACTGTTGTCCTGAGCATGGCATGCAATCTTCGCCCGTAAGCAACTGTGTTTTCGCAGTAAATATTTTTCAGGTAGCCTTCCGCCGGCGGCGGGCTGTTGCAAGAGGATTAAACCATGCGTTTCCGTATTTGGCAGGCAAACGGCCTGCCGCACCCTTATGTGATGCTGTTTTTGGCACCGGCGTTTTGGGTCACGAGCAATGTGGCGGGCAAGCTGGGCAAGGCTTGGCTTTCGCCTTATGAGTTTACGTTTTGGCGCTGGGTGCTGGCGGCCTTGCTGCTTTCGTGGCTGTTCCGCGCGCGGATTCGGGCGGATCTGCCTGTGCTCAAGCCGCGTGCGTTGTGGCTGTTGCTGGTGGGCGGCAGCGGGTTTGCGCTGTTTAATATTGTGCTCTATAGCGCGTTCGCGCGCAGGGCGGCAGTGGTGAATGTGTCGATTATCACGGCGCTGATTCCGGTGATGGTGTTGCTTGCGGAAGTGCTGTTTTGGCGCACGCGGGCGCATTGGCTGCAATGGCTGGGGGTGGGGCTGTCGTTTGCGGGCGTGGTATGGGTGGTAGGCCAGGGCAATCCGGCCGCGCTGCTGGAAACAGGTTTGTCACAAGGGGATGCGCTGGCGCTGGTAACTTCTTTGATTTATGCGGGTTATTCGCTGGCGTTGCGCGCTGCGCCGAAGGTGCATTGGGCAAGCCTGCTGTGGGCGATGTGCGTGGCGGCGGTGGTGGTGAGTGCACCGTTTTATGTGTGGGAAGGGGTGGAGAAAGGCTTCCGAATACCGCCGTGGCAGGCTTGGCTGCTGCTGCTTTATGTTTCTGTGTTTATCGCGATTTTGTCCAAGCTGTTTTATATGGAGAGCGTGATTGCGATTGGCGCGGGGCGTGCGGCGCTCACGATGAATCTACTGCCGGTGTTCGGCGCGTTGGTAGGCGCGGCGGCCTTTCCAGACGAGCGGCTGGGCGGCTATGTGCTCACGGCCTTAATCTTGGTGGCGGCAGGGATTGCGGCTTCGGAATGGGGTGCGGCAAGAAAACGGGCTTTGGAAAGCGTGGAATAGTGGCAGCCGTACGCTCAAAGACACGATGAACGAAGCCATGCTAGAATGAACCACCCGCATGGACGACATGACACCGAAGTCAAAGCACAGATGCAGGAAGCGATTGGGCGGCAACCCAACGTGGCCATGGCCTGTGTGGGTGGCAGCAACAACGCCATCGGCCTGTTTCCCGTATACTGGAAGCAGTATACGCCTCATCGGTGTGCTGCACGGTTTCCGCAGCTATTAATTGCGGGACGACAACAGCCAAGTGCTCGGCACACATTCCGTTTCCGCCAGCATCAACTATCCCAGCATCAACTCGGAACACCGCCCTTTGGCCAACATCGGCCGCGTGGAATACACGGCAAGCTGAAAGCGGGCGTGAAAATTCCGCGACAGAGTAAAACGCCAGTGGCTGGAACAATTATTCAAAGCCGAACTCAAAACACGCGGATTCCAGGTAGCCTCATACGACAGGGAAAGCAGGCATTCCTCCATATCGAAAAATATAGTGGTTCAGCAAAAATCAGAGCGAGGCGGCAAGCCGCAGATAGTACAAGTAGTACAACAAGACGAGCCAACGCTGCACTAGTTTAAATTTAACCCACTATAATGTTATCCACTATATAATTTTGTTTAATCATACTTTCAGGAAACGCCATGTCTGCTTCACGTATGCTTGCCGCTGCCGTATCCGCCGCCCTGCTGCTGAACCTGGGCGGCTGCGCCAACAGTTCCGCCTTGCAATACACCACCTCCCAAGCACAAAACACAGCACAGGTTTACTACGGTGAAGTGCTGTCGGTAACACCCACCACCATACGTGGCGAAGACAACCCGCTGCTCACCACTGCCGGCTCTCTGCTGGGCGGCATCGGCGGCAGCAATTTCGGCGAAGGCCGGGGTAAAGCGGTGAGCGCAATTTTGGGCGCGATTGTAGGTGGCTTGGGCACGCAGTCGCTCACACGCGGACTCGACAGCCAGCGCGGCTATGAAATCGTGGTGCAGCTCGAAGGCTCGCACGATGCAATTTCCGTGGTGCAAAAAAGCGACATCCAATTCCAGCCCGGCCAGCGCGTGCGCGTGCTGCGAAGCGCCAATGGCATAACCCGCGTGCTACCGGCGGGGCAGTCTCCGGTTTATTAATCGGCTGTATGGCTAAAGATGAAAGGCTACCTGAAATTCTTAGGTAGCTTTTTGTTGTTTACAGGCAAGCAATCGGCGTTAAATTCGCTTGGCCAGCTCCTCCGCTTTGCCTACATACAGCGCGGGAGTGAGCGCGAGCAGGCGCGCTTTGGCTTCTTCGGGGATGGCAAGGCCGCGAATGAAGGACTGGAGGGTGGCAGGCGTGATGCCGTCTTGGCCGCGGGTGAGGGCTTTGAGTTGTTCGTAGGCCCGCGGCACGGCGTGGCGGCGCATCACGGTTTGGATGGGCTCGGCTAGGAGCTCCCAGGTAGCGTCGAGGTCGGCCTGCATGGCGGCGGGGTTGGCTTCGAGTTTGTTCAGGCCGCACAGGTGGGCGGCCCAGCCGAGCAGGGTGTAGCCGGCGCCCACGCCCATATTGCGCAGCACGGTACTGTCGGTCAGGTCGCGCTGCCAGC
Source organism: Eikenella sp. NML070372 (assembly GCF_001648415.1). Classification (NCBI taxonomy): domain Bacteria; kingdom Pseudomonadati; phylum Pseudomonadota; class Betaproteobacteria; order Neisseriales; family Neisseriaceae; genus Eikenella; species Eikenella sp. NML070372. The sequence goes on from NZ_LXSN01000003.1 coordinate 137,803, forward strand.
GGGAGACGGGCAGTTTCTCGGCCATGAAGCCGAGGATGGCATTGGCGGTGCCGAGGTTGCCTTCGGAGTTTTCAAAGTCGATGGGGTTCACTTTGTGCGGCATGGTGGAGGAGCCTACTTCGCCGGCCTTCACTTTTTGTTTGAAATAGCCGAGCGAAATGTAGCCCCACACGTCGCGGTTGAAGTCGATGAGGATGGTGTTGATGCGGCTGAGGGTTTGGAAGAACTCGGCCATGTAGTCGTGCGGCTCGATTTGGATGGTGTAGGGGTTGAAGGTGAGCCCGAGCGATTGTTCGACAAAGCGGCGGCAATGCGCTTCCCAATCCATATCGGGGTAGGCGGAGAGATGGGCGTTGTAGTTGCCCACGGCGCCGTTGATTTTGCTGAGGAATTCCTGTTTCTCCAGCTGGGCGGTTTGGCGCTGCAAACGGGCGAGCACGTTGGCGATTTCTTTGCCCAGGGTGGTGGGCGTGGCGGGCTGGCCATGGGTGCGGCTCATCATGGGTTGGGCGGCTAGGCTGTGTGCCATTTGGCGCAGTTTGGCAGCGATTTCGGCCAGCTTGGGCAGCAGCACGCTATCGCGGGCTTCGCGCAGCATCAGGGCGTGGGAAAGGTTGTTGATGTCTTCACTGGTGCAGGCAAAGTGGATAAATTCGTTTGCCTTTTGGATTTCAGGTAGCCTCTCGAAGCGCTGTTTGAGCCAGTATTCCACGGCTTTCACGTCGTGGTTGGTGGTGGCTTCGATGGCTTTCACTTCGGCAGCGTGTTCGGGCGAAAAGCCGGCAATCACGGCATCGATTTCGGCCAAGGTGGCGGCGGGAAAAGGAGGCACTTCGCTAATTTCGGGCGCGGCAGCCAGCGATTTGAGCCATTCCAGCTCCACGCGCACGCGGGCGCGGATCAGGCCGTATTCGGAAAAAACGGGGCGCAGGGCTTCAACAGCGGCGGCATAGCGGCCGTCGAGCGGGGAAAGGGCAAGCAGGGCAGACATGTGGTTTCCTATGAAAAAAGGCCAACAAAACGGCGGTATTCTACCCGAAAAGCGAGAAGGCTACCTGAAAGCGGTAGAATTCATAATTCGTAGATTGATGACCTTTCCCGATAACCAAACACGGAAGATGGGGGGGGGGTACGAACGGTTGCCGCAACGCCCTCTCTGCTGGCGCAGCCGAACGAAGTGCGGTTTTTCGGGGAACAAGGGCTTGCATGCCCGAAGCAGCGCAGCCGCAAGTTACAGCTAATCCAATTTCTCTTTGTGCCCGAAAAACCGCGCGGAGTGAGGGAAGTTTGGCGAAGCCAAACCTGTGCCCGCAGTCGCCTTTCTTTTGCTTTCTTTTCTTTGGCGAAGCAAAGAAAAGGAAGTGTCCGCGCCGGCATGAGGCGCAAAGGCGAGTAGGCAGGAAATGGCGAAGGCTACCTGAAATTTGGTAAGCTGCCGAAACCCAATGTATACCTCACAAAATTCGTTTACTCTCAGATAGCTACCAATACACTTCTATGAGCCGCTTTATCCGCCAAACCCTACCCAGCCCGGACATCCTCGCCATCAGCGTAGATTTATCCCGCATCAAAACCCCGCACAGCCTGATGCAGCGCATGCAAGAAGCCTTCGAACTGCCCGCCTGTTTCAGCGGCGGCCTCGATTCGCTCAACGGCTGCATGCGCGACTTGGGTTGGCTGCCGCAACGCGAAATCCACATCGCCTTTTGCGGCCTGGCCGACCTCAAGCAACGCCAGCCCAAACTGTTTGCCGATATTGCCGACTGCCTGGAGCTATACCGCAATTATTGGCATGGCAACCCGCAAGAGAATAAAATCGTGCGGATTTCGATAGCGGATTAAACCGCCAACCGTTCCCCATTTAAACTTCGTTGAAGCTTACGCTTTAGCTTCACCCAAACATCGTTTTTCAGGTAGCCTTTTATGACCTTCACCCTTCCCGTCCTGCTTGCCGCCTGCTTTGCCGCCGCCCTACTCTGCACACTCATCGTCTGGCTATGGCAAAACGCCCGCAACCAAGCCGCGCAACACCGCCACCAGCAGGAAGCCGACCGCCTGCAACACCAGCTCGCCCTGCAACAGCAAGCCTGGCAGCAAAACGAACAGCAACTCGGCCACACCGCCCAAAACCTGGCCGACAGCCAGCAGCAGCTTTCCGCCGCCCGCCAAGCCGCACAGGATTACCAAACCCGCGCCGCCGCCGCCGAGCAATCGGTGCAACATTTCACCAACCGCCTGGCCGAAGCCGCCGAACAGCAACAGCAACTCCAACAGCGCTACGAAACCGCCCGCCAAGAGCTGGCCGCCAGCCGCCTGCAGCACGAGCGCGTACAAACCCAAATCGAACAGCAGCAGCAAGCCCACGCCGAACAAATCGCCCTGCTCAACCAAGCCCGCCAAAACCTAGGCGAACAATTCCAAAACCTCGCCAACCAAATCCTCGAAGAAAAAAGCCGCCGTTTTTCCGAGCAAAACCGCCAAGAGCTCGACCAACTGCTCAATCCCTTGAGCGAGAAACTGCAAGGCTTCAGCCAGCTCGTGCAAAACACCTACGAAAAAGAAGCCAAAGAGCGGCTCACGCTGGAAAACGAACTCAAACGCCTACAACAGCTCAACGCCCGGCTGCACCAAGACGCCCAAGCCCTTACCCAAGCCCTCACCGGCAGCCGCAACAAAAGCCAGGGCAACTGGGGCGAGATGATTCTGGAAAAAGTGCTGGAAAACTCCGGCCTGGTGAAAGGGCGAGAATACTTCGTGCAAAGCGGCGGCCGCCAAACCGGCAGCGACGGCGAAAGCCGCTACCTCCAGCCCGACGTGCTCATCAACCTGCCCGACAACAAACAAATCATCGTCGATTCCAAAGTATCGCTCACCGCCTACGTGCGCTACACCCGCGCCGAAAGCCCCGAAGCCGCCGAAGCCGAGCTCGCCGCCCACCTCGCCTCCGTACACCAGCACATCAAAGAGCTCGCCGCCAAACGCTACAGCGACATCGAAGGCCTGGTATCGCTCGATTTCGTCTTCATGTTCGTGCCCGTGGAGCCCGCCTACCTGCTCGCCCTGCAGCAAGACCCCGAGCTCTTCCAAACCTGTTTCGACCAACGCATCATCCTGGTCGGCCCCAGCACGCTGCTGGCCACCCTGCGCACTGTGGCCAACATCTGGCGGCACGAATACCAAAACCGCCACGCCCTGCAGATTGCCGATGAAGGCGGCAAACTCTACGACAAATTCGTCGGCTTCGTGGAAACGCTGGAAAAAGTGGGCAAAAACCTCCAGCAGGCGCAAGAAAGCTACCAAGCCGCCCACAAACAGCTCCACAGCGGCCGCGGCAACTTAGTCGGCCGCGTGGAAAAACTGCGCCAAATGGGCGTGAAAGCCGGCAAACGGCTCGACGCGCAACTGGTGGAACAAGCCGGCAGCGAAGAGCCGGAGGCGCTGGAAGATAAAACAGGCGGCGCGGCAGACAAGGTGTAGGGAGAGGCTACCTGAAAATTTCAGGTAGCCTCTTAAATATTGTATGCTGCCGTAACTTGAGCATTTATGCCCGATATTTGTGCCTCACTGAAAGCGTAAACCACAATGCAATAGTAAAACAGCAGCGCTACTACGCCAACATTTTATTCTACCTGCTCTTCTTAATATTGTTAGGTAGTCTCCCCACTTGTGCTTCTTAATCTACATTAGTACCTCCTTTTAGCGATGTAGAAAAAAGGCTGCAGGAGGAGAAATATGGTGCTTGAGTGGCTGTTTGCCGGCCATAATGCGGCGCGCTTGGCGCAAGGCTTGTGGCTCACGGTAAAGATTTCGTTGATTTCGATAACGCTTCCCTGTGTGTTGGACACGCTGTTCGGGCTGCTGATGCGGGTGCATCATCCGCTGGCGTGGTTTGTGGGTGCACTGTATTTGGAAGTGGTACGGATCGTGCCGATTCTGATGTAGTTGTTTGTACTGTATTTCGGGCTATCGGCCTGGACGGATATCCATCTGAGCGGCGTGTGGGTGTGCATTTGGGTGTTTGTGGTTTGGGGCACCGGCGAGATGGGTGATTTGGTGCGCGGCGCGCTGGAATCGATTGAAAAGCATCAGGTGGAATCGGCCAAGGCGCTGGGGCTGAACCAGCGGCAGGTGTTTTGGTATATCGAGCTGCCGCAGAGCGTGCAGCGGGCGCTGCCGGGGGCAATTAACTTATTCACGCGTATGGTGAAAACCAGCTCGCTGGCCACCTTGACCGGCGTAGTGGAAGTGGTGGAGGGGGGGCAACAGATTATCGAGAATTCCCTACTTACCATGCCGAACGCTTCGTTTTGGGTGCATGGCCTGATTTTCATACTGTATTTCTTGTGCTGCCGGCCGCTTTCGTTGCTGGCGGGCTATTTGGGAAAGAAATTGGGAGAGCTGATATGGCTTTGCTAAACGTGCGCCACCTGCGCAAGGGCTACGGCGATACCGTGGTGCTGCAGGATTTGGATTTGAGCCTGGAGAAGGGCGAGGTGGTGGTGATTTTGGGCCCGTCGGGCAGCGGCAAAAGTTCCCTGCTGCGCTGCATCAACGGCTTGGAGCCGCACCAGGGTGGCAGCATCGAAATGGAAGGCGTGGGCGAATTCGGCAAAGACGTGCCGTGGGAAACCGCCCGCCAGAAAGTGGGCATGGTGTTTCAAAGCTATGAATTGTTTGCCCACATGAACGTGATCGATAACATCCTGCTCGGCCCGCTGAAGGCACAAGGGCGCCACCGCGAAGAAGTGGAGGCACAGGCCGACAAGCTGCTGGCCCGCGTGGGCTTGCTTAACCGCAAAACCGCCTTCCCGCGTGAGTTTTCCGGCGGGCAGAAGCAGCGTATCGCCATCGTGCGCGCGCTGTGCATGAACCCGGAAGTGATCCTGCTGGATGAAATCACCGCCGCGCTCGACCTGGAAATGGTGCGCGAGGTGTTGGATGTGGTGCTGGAGCTGGCGCGCGAAGGCATGAGCATACTCATCGTTACCCACGAAATGGAATTCGCCACTAAGGTGGCCGACCGGATTATCTTTATGGGTCAAGGAAACATCATCGAAGAAAGTACATCCGCTAAACTCTTCACCAAACCGGAAAGCAGCTGCACCCAACAGTTTCTCAGCGGCGCGGATTATTCGCCCGCCAGCATGCCCACAACGAGGAAAACCAACAGCAGAGGCATACCGAGTCGCTCCGATATACGGGTGGTCACCACACTGACAAACAGAAACAAGACCATAATCAGAAACAGAGTGTTTAACTGTTCCATATGGGCTATCCTTATGGAGGAATGTAATTGGTAGAGGCTACTTAAAAACATGAGCGTCAATGAAGTTAAAATAATAGGGTGGCGTGTAGATTGATCCTGTGGCAGGAACAAAAAACAAAGCTTCCGTTATCGTTAATAAAATGGATATTTTGCATCTGCCGAAATCGGCTTATATCAATTCATAATGGTAATCTCAAAATGCTTTTCCAATTGGCACATTTCCCTGCCGCCCAACATGGAAAAGGCTACCTGAAAACACAGATTTTGAGTTTTCAGGTAGCCTTTTTTATTGTAGGCAACGGTTATACCAAGAATTTCTTGATGTCGATGCCTTTTTCTTGGGCTTCTACAATCCATTTCGGCCGTTTACCCACGCCGCCCCACACTGCGCCGGTTTTCGGATTGCGGTATTGCGGGCGGCTTTGTTTTTCTTTCAGGCCTGCTTCGATATCGGCAATGCTGATTTCAAAGTCTCGCATAATGGCCAGAATTTGATTAACTTTCTTTTTACGCTCGGAAACCAAACGGCGTTGGATTCGGTCTTCCAAGGTTTTCTTCTGTTCCAAGAGTTGGTCTAGAGTCTCACGTGCTGCCATGATGTTTCCTTTGTGAAGGTTGTTAAAATTTATTTCGGGGTTGATTATAAGGGTATTTCGGTTCCTTATGCCAGAAATAAATTGCCGGTTTGGCACAGATACGCGCCAAACCGGCTCAGTTTCGTTATGGTAAATCAGGCTTCGGCTTTCAGCAAATCCTGTAATTCGCCGGCTTCATACATTTCCATCAAAATGTCGGAGCCACCCACGAATTCGCCGTTTACATACAGCTGCGGGATGGTGGGCCAGTTGGCGTATTCTTTGATGCCTTGGCGGATTTCGGGGTTTTCCAATACGTTTACCGTAACGAAATCATTGCAGCCTGCGGCTTGCAGGATTTGCACGGCGCGGGAGGAGAAGCCGCATTGCGGGAATTGTTTGGTGCCTTTCATAAACAGCACTATGCGGTTGCTGTTTATGAATTGTCTGATTTCTTCTTGGATGCTCATAGTGTTTCTTCTTATGGATCAAATATGGATAAAAATGCGGATGCGAAACGGCAGTCATTATAGCGGATTAAATCTGCTTTCGATACAAGAAGCGGAAGCGAAGTTGATGCACTATAACCGATCTGACGACTATCCGGGGCGTATCCATACGGCGGCAAAGAAACCATCGGTGTGATGGGTGGCCGTAGCGAGTTGCAGATAGGGGCTACCTGAAAACAGTTCGGGGCAATCGGGCAGGAGTCCGGTGGCGTTTGCCAGCTGCCAATCGGGATGAGCGGCACTGAAGCGTTCAGCTTGGTGTTCGTTTTCAGCGGCGAGCACGCTGCAGGTGGCATACACCAAACGGCCGCCGGGGCGCACCAGGCGGGCGGCAGCTTCGAGGATGGCGGCCTGTTGCTTTTCCAATTCGGCAATGCGTTCGGGCGATTGGCGGTATTTCAAATCGGGGTTGCGGCGCAGGGTGCCCATCCCGGAGCAGGGCGCATCCACCAGCACGCGGTCGGCTTTGCCGATGAGGCGTTCGAGGCGCGGGTCGGTTTCGCTGCCGATGCGCTGCGGACTGATGTTGGTGAGGCCGGCGCGCACCATGCGCGGCTTGAGTTTGGCCAGCCGTTTTTCAGCCACATCGAAGGCGTAGAGGCGGCCACTGTTGTTCATGGCGGCGCCCAAGGCGAGGGTTTTGCCGCCTGCGCCGGCGCAGAAATCGACGATAATTTCGCCGCGCCGTGCGCCAGTGAGGCGGGCAAGCAACTGGCTGCCTTCGTCTTGTACTTCGATGGCGCCTTCCAAAAACAGCGGGTGGCGCATGAGGGCGGATTTGTCGTACAGGCGGATGCCCCACGGCGAATAAGGCGTGGCTTCGCAGCGGATGCCTTCATCTTGCAGTTGAGCAAGCACTTTGTCTCGTTTGGCTTGGAGGGTGTTCACGCGCAAATCGAGCGGGGCAGGAGTGGCGGTGCTGCGGCCGAAGGCGAGGATGTGTTCGTCGCTCCAACCTTGGGCGCGCAGTTGGGCGATGAGCCATTCAGGCAGTTCGGCGGCGGTGTTCAGCTGCGCGGCAAACTCGGGTTTTTTGGTTTTCAGGTAGCCTAGAAACTCAGTCTCTTCTGCATTGGCACAATCAGCCAAGGCGGAAATGCTGATGCCGCGCCCCAATACCAGGGCAGCCAGCGCGGCACGGCGGGATTGGCGCACGGGCTCGGGCAGCACGCTTTGGATTTTCTGCAAATGGCGCAGGGCGGCGAACACGGTTTCGGCAATTTCGTGCCGGTCTTGGCGGCCGAGTTTTTTATGGCTGCGGAAATAGGTGGAAACGAGGGCGTCAGCGGGCTGCTCGAAGCCGAGCACTTGGCCGAGCAGGGTGGAAGTGTGGAGGAGTTGGGCGGGGGTCATTTCGGAGTGGTGGTTTCAGGTAGCCTGGGAAGGGGGAAGGCTACCTGAAAATGGGCAGATAAGAAACAGACAGGCTGCGGTGCGGCTTGTCTGTTAGGTTTGGTAGTTCAGGTAGCCTGTGTTGCTGCTTACTTGGGCGGCTGCAGGGGTGTACCGTCGATTTTGCCGCTGCGCAGTTTGAGCTCGTAGGTTTTGCCGTCGTCGGTGTATTTGATGAGGGCGGGGATGTTGGCAAAATCGGGGGCGAAGGAATATTCGATGGTGTCGCCGCCGCGCTGTACACGGAAGCGGTTTACCGCAATGCTGGCGCCGTTGATGTTGTAGCGGGCGGAAGGCAGGCGGGTCATGCCGCGCACGGGATAAACACGTTTGCCGTTGGTAATGTGCAGGTTGGCAGGCAGTTGGCCGTTGTTGAGCGCAAGCTGCCAGGCCAGGGTGAAGAGGTCGAAAGTGGGGCCGGCAAGCGGCTGGCTTTCGGTGTGACCGGCTTTGCCGTAGGTGATGGTTTTGCTGCCGTAATCGAAGGTGGCGCCGGCATAGGCGCGGCCTTTGCGGGTGTCGCTGTAGCGGGCGGGCTGCAGGCGGTTGCCGCTGATGCTGCCGCTGGAAGAAAAGCGCATTTTGTAGAGCGGCACGTTGATGTCGGCGTTTACGTTGTAGCGGCCGCCGTTTTGGTTGAAGGTCATCACGGCGGGCACGCCGTAGGGGCCGATATAGTGCAGCTCGGCGCTTTTAGGGAAGGTGGTTTCGGCAGCGGCGGCGGGCGAGGCCAGCGCGGCGGCGCACAGGACGGCGGCAGTACCGAGGCGGAGGGTGAGACTGGTCATTTGAAATTCCTTTGGTGAAAAGGGATGGCATGCCGCGCGCAGCAGCTTTGCGGCGGCATTATAGCCTTAAGTTTTGCATTGGAGGGGCGGCGGTTATATGGTTTGACGGGAATTTTAGCTTTGTAAAAATTCCCTACGTTCGTTTAGCTAAGCTGAAACATCAGTTTCAGGTAGCCTTTCGGTATTTTATTTTGTGCTAGGCTGATTTTAATGCCCGGGGAACATGCCTTTCATGCCTTGCGCCATGCGCATGAGTTTGCCCATGCCTTTGCCGCCGAACATTTTCATCATTTTTTGCGACTGCTCGAACTGCTTGAGCATTTTGTTCACTTCCTGCACGGTGGTGCCGGCGCCGGCGGCGATGCGGCGTTTGCGGCTGGCTTTGAGCAGGGCCGGATTGGCGCGCTCTTTCGGGGTCATGGAATTGATGATGGCTTCCACTTTGCTCATGGCTTTTTCCGCCGTACCTTCCGGGATTTGTGCGGAAAGCTGCCCCATCTCGCCGGGCAGTTTGGACATCAGCGATTCGATGCCGCCCATATTGCGCATCTGCTGGATTTGGGCTTTGAAATCGTTCAGGTCGAAGCCTTTGCCTTTATGCAGCTTTTTGGCCATGCGCTCGGCCACTTCCTGATCGATGCCTTTTTGCACGTCTTCAATCAGGCTGAGCACGTCGCCCATACCGAGAATGCGGCCGGCGATGCGGTCGGGGTAGAAAGGCTCGAGGCCGCCGATTTTTTCGCCGGTGCCGATGAATTTAATCGGCTTGCCAGTAACGTGGCGCACGGAAAGTGCCGCGCCGCCGCGTGCATCGCCGTCCATTTTGGTAAGGATAACGCCGGTGAGCGGCAGGACTTCGTTGAAGGCCTGGGCGGTGTTCACGGCATCTTGGCCGAGCATGGCATCCACCACAAACAGGGTTTCCACCGGATTTACGGCTTCATGCAGCGCCTTGATTTCGGCCATCATGACTTCGTCCACCGCCAATCGGCCGGCGGTATCGACCATCAGCACATCGTAGAAATGCTTTTTGGCGTAATCCAGCGCGGCTTGGGCGATGGCCACGGGCTGTTGGGAAACGTCGGAGGGGAAGAAATCCGCGCCCACTTGTTTGGCCAATAGGCGCAGCTGCTCGATGGCGGCGGGGCGGTATATGTCGGCCGACACCAGCAGCACTTTCTTGCGCTGCTCTTCTTTGAGCAGGCGGGCGAGCTTGCCGGCGGTGGTGGTTTTACCCGCCCCCTGCAGGCCGGCCATCAGCACCACGGCAGGCGGCACGGCGGCCAGATTGAGGCTGCTGTTTTGCGTGCCCATCAGCTCGGTAAGCGCCTGGTTTACCACGCCGATAAAGGCCTGGCCGGGCGTGAGGCTGCCGATCACTTCGTGGCCAACGGCGCGTTCTTTCACATTGGCCATAAAGTCTTTCACCACCGGCAACGCCACGTCGGCTTCCAACAGCGCCATGCGCACTTCGCGCAGGGCTTCTTTGATGTTGTCTTCGGAGAGGCGCGCTTGGCCGCGCATTTTTTTGGCCCACTGGCTGAGGCGGCCGGATAGATTATCTAACATATTGTTCCTTATGCCAGGTGAAGCTGCCAAGATGCTGCGTTGGCTTGTCTTGTTTTAGGGTGGTTTCACCCGACCGACAAATGGATGGTTTATTCAGGATAGGGATAGGGATAACAGCTTTTTTAAACTTTGTTGAAGCTGGGTTTTTCAGGTAGCCTTTCCAAGCTTTTCGGTTTTGAGAAATCCAACTTCAGCTTCACCAAAACATCGCTTTCAGACAGCCCCTGACAGGCCGCAAAGTTTGCTAAAATCGTAGTATTTTACACTATAAAGAAGCATGGCCGGAATTGTTTATTTTGCTTGCGTTGCTCTACGGCGGCATGGGCGTGTTTGCCTAGTGGTTCGGGAGGCAGGATGACCGGCAGCCATGCCCGCTCAAAGGTGAGCTGCTGTTGCTGGTGGCGCAGCTGCCCGTGCACGCGGCGGTAGTGTGTCAGCCGCTGCTACTCAGCCGCTTCCCCAACGGCATCGGCTATGCCCTGTGTCTGGTTACCTAGTTGATGCTGCTGTTGTGTTGGCGCGGCAGTTTCTTTTATTCGCTGAGGGGTTTGCAACTGCTCTACCCTTTTGCCGCGCTTTCCATGCCAGCTGCCGCGCAGTGGCCGGCGCTGGGCGCGGATTATGCGGTGGGCAATATGCCCTTTCTCTATGGGCACATCGGTGTTATCGTACGGCCTGTTCGATATTGCCGCGTTGCTTGCGCCGTTGGTTTTGCTGCTGAACCGCCGCCTGCGCAGTCACCGCATTTCGCCGCTAATGTCGTTTTGCCACCGCTGTTGGGCCTGGAAAAGCTGATGTTTCAAAGCATGCTGGCGGGTTTTGTGCTGCTGAGCATTTCTGTGGGCAGCAAGTTTGTGTTGCAGGTGTTGCTGCACCAAGTGTGAAGGCGAAAGGCTACCTGAAAAGCACTTCGGCAAGTTTTCAAGCAGCATTGGTAAACATAATTTTTAGCATACATCAAACAAACAGCAAATAAACTGGTTTCCATTTATGAGCTATCTTGACCACTCCCGTTCCACCACCTATTCTGCACCAAATCCTTTGTTTCCTCTTCATTCCAACCACAGGAGATACCCGATGAAAAAAGTGATGTTGTCCGTTGTCGCTTCCGCTCTGTTTGCCAGCGCCGGCACTTGGGCGCATGGTGTGCAGGGCACGAACGAACCGAGCAAAACGCCGGTAGACCGCAGCGTGCAGGTGTACAGAATGTCCAACTTGCAGCAGTGGGACCGCGAAAAAGCCGGCGGCGGCGAAGGCAGGCTGCTGGGACGTTTTGCCTACACCCGCCACCAAACTGGCGAGCAAGATGCTATCCGCGAAATCGGCTGGCTCACGCTGCCGCCGGGTGCGTCTATCGGCCTGCACAAGCACACCAACAATGAAGACGTGTACCTGATTGTGGAAGGCCGCGGCACGTTTATGGGTACAGACGGTAAGGAAGTGCCCGTGTCTGCCGGTGACATCACCATCGCCCGCCCCGGTCAGTCGCATGCGCTGAAAAACACCGGCCGCCGGCCGCTGCGCTTCATCAACTTTATCGGCCAGTTGCCGAGCACGGCTCCGGCTGCACAGTAATCTGACGCGATAACGGCAGAGGCTACCTGAAAGTTTCAGGTAGCCTTTATCTTTATTCAGACCACTCCAAGTGCCGTATGCCGAAAATTTCGGTATCATGCAGCCTCTTCCCGTTTTTAGGAAAACTTATGTTCCGTTCATTGCTTGTGGCTGCCGTGTTGGCGGCTTCTGTGGTGCCGGCGGCGGCAGAAACGCAGTCGCGTGTGCTGGCCAATGGTATGAAAGTGATTGTGCGCGAAGACCACCGTGCGCCGGTGGCGGTTACGCAGCTGTGGTTTAAGGTGGGCAGTGCCGACGAGCACGCAGGCAAAACCGGCCTGAGCCACGCCTTGGAGCACATGATGTTTAAAGGCACGCCCACCGTGCCCGCCGGCGAATTCAGCCGCCGCATTTCCGCGCTGGGCGGCAGCGACAATGCCTTCACTTCGCGCAACGAAACCGTGTATCACCAAGAGTTTGCCGTGGGCAGCCTGCCGCAAGTGCTGGAGCTGGAGGCCGACCGCATGGTGAACCTGAATTTCAGCGATGCCGATTTTGAAAACGAAATGAAGGTAATCCGCGAAGAGCGCCGCCTCACCACGGATAACGACCCCGACGGCAAAATGTGGGAGCAGATTAATCTGAATGCCTATGCCAAGCCGGAAAACCGCGCGCCGGTTATCGGCTATGAGGCGGATTTGCACACGCTCAAGCCGGAAGATTTGCGCCAGTGGTACCGCGCCTGGTATGCGCCGCACAACGCCACGCTGGTGATTGTGGGCGACGTGAAGGCGGGCAAAGTGCTGAATAACGTGGAAAAATTGTTCGGCCGCCTGCCCGACCACCCGCTACCCGCGCGCAACGATTTAACCGAGCCGCCGCAAACGGCCAACCGCTCTGCTCGTTCTACCGCGCCGGTAAGCTCGCCGGTAGTGGGTTTGGCCATCCAAGTGCCTGCCCTGCGCAAGGTAGACGACAAGCTGCCCTATGCGCTGAATATGTTGGCCGACGTGCTCGACGGCAGCATGTCTGCCCGCATCGAGCGCAATCTGGTGCGCGGCCGCAAAGTCGCCGTGGAAGCCTCGCTGGGCTACGATATGCTCACCCGCTCGCCGGATGTGCTGCTGTTTAGCGGCACGCCCGCGCCGAATGTGAAGCCCGAGCAGCTCACGGCAGCGTTTTTGAACGAAGTTCGCCAGATTGCCGAACACGGCGTGAGCGAAGAAGAATTGGCACGCGTGCGCAACCGCAGCCTGGCCGCGCGCGAGTTTGGCAAAGATTCGATGGAAACCCAGGCCACCAACATCGGCTCGCTGGAATCGGCCGGCTTCTCCTACACGGATGAAGACGAAATCCGCCGCCGCCGCTTGGCCGTGAGCGCCGAAGAAGTGCGCGAGGCTGCCCGCTGGCTCTTGGCGCAGAAACACACCACTGTGGTGCTGTATCCCGAATCCAAGTAAGCGGCAAAGGCTACCTGAAAACGTAGGAATATTTTTCAGGTAGCCTTCCGGTTCTAAATTAAACAGGTTACCTGAAAGCGCCCGCTTCAGCGCAGCCCAAACCGTATCCAATTTTAGGAGTGAATCCCCATGAAACCCCTGTTCCGCACCCTGCTGCTGGCCTGCCTGCTGCCCGCCGCCGCGTTGGCCGAGAATATCCCGATTCAGCGCTGGCAAACCGCCGAGGGCACCAAAGTGCTGCTGGTGGAGCGGCATGAAAACCCGATTGTCGATATCGACGTGGCCTTCGATGCCGGCAGCAGCCGCGACAGCGCCAACAAAATCGGCGTGGCCGATTTCGCCGCCGGCTTAACCGACACCGGCACCAAAAGCCTAGGCGAAGAAGCCCTGCTCCAGCGCGTGGCCGATTTGGCCGTGAGCCTCTCCAGCTACAACACCGCCGACACCTCCGGCGTGCGCCTGCGCAGCCTCTCCAAGCCGGATATCCTCAATCCTGCCCTCGGCCTGATGCGCGACGTATTGGTTGAGCCCCGTTTCGACCCCGCCGTGCTCAAACGCGAGCAAGACCGCGCGGTGGAAACCCTCAAGCAAAACCACACCCAGCCCGATTTCCTCGCTTCCGTGGCCAACACCCGGCAGGTGTACCCCACCCATCCCTACGGCTATTCCGCCCGCACCAGCGAGCAAACCATCCGCCGCATCACCCCTGCCGACCTGCACCGCTTCCATCAGCAATATTTCACCCGCCGCAACGCCGTGGTGGCGATTGTGGGCGATGTCAGCCGCAGCCAGGCCGAAGCAATCGTGAGCAAACTCACCGGCGACCTGCCCGCCGGTCAAGCCCTGCCGCCCCTGCCCGAAGCCACCCATGGCGCGGCTAAAACCCAAACCCTGCCGCACAGCGGCACCCAGGCGCACATCGTGTTGGGCATGCCCCTCCTTACCCCGAACGACCCCGACTACTACGCCCTGGCCGTGGGCAACTACATCCTCGGCGGCGGCAGTTTCGACAGCCGGCTGATGAAAGTATTGCGCGACCAACACGGCTACACCTACGGCGCCTCCTCCCGCCTCACCCCCCTGCGCGCCCAAGGCCCGCTCACCATCTCCTTCGCCACCGAAAAATCCCGTGCCGCCGCCGCCCTAGCCGACACGCAGAAAGTGTTGCAGGAGTTCGCCGCCAACGGCCCTACCGAAGCCGAACTGGCACAGGCCAAAGCTAATCTTGTGGGCAGTTTCCCCCTGCGCTTCGACACCAATGCCGAACTGTTGGGCTACCTGAAACTCATCGGCCTCTACAACCTGCCCGACGACTACCTCAGCCGCTACCCAGCAGCCGTTTCCCGTCTGAGCGCCGAAGAGGTGAAAGCCGCCTGGCAGCGCCGCGTAACCGGCCTGCACACCACCGTGGTCGGCATGCCGCAGGCCGGCAAACCCGCCGCCCGCCGCAGCAACGGCAGAAGGCGTTAAGCACCAGCCGCCTGATTGAACCAGGCGTGAGCAAACCAAAAGGCTACCTGAAAGTTTCAGGTAGCCTTTGTTCAATTCACAACTTCAACACCCACTTGCGGTAGGCAAATTCGCCGCCCATCAGGATGCCCATCAGGATGTAGGCGATGATACCGGTGTAGAGCGCCCACCAGCGGTATTGTTCGAGCAGCACGAGCAGGGCGGCGAGGCTGCCGTTGAGGGCGAAAAAGCCGCACCAGATTTGGGTAACGCGGCGGGTGTAGGCCACGCCTTCGGGCGGGAGGTCGGGGTGTTGCAGGCGGGCGAGGCGTTCGATCAGGCTTTGTTTTTGCGTGAGGCTGAGGCCGAACAGCAGCAGCAGCAGGCCGTTTACCCACACGGGATACCAATACATGCTGCCGGGCCGCTTCAAAAGGAGAATGGCGGCGAAGAAGGCGGCCACGAGGAGGGAAACGCGCCGCTGGTCGGGATCGCGTTGCATGGCGGCGCGGGCGAGCCAGAGCAGGAGCATGAAACCGGCTAGCGGATAAAACCAGCCCTGCTCGCGGCCGTAATACCAGAGCAGGGGGTAGAGTACGCTCAAGATACCGAGCAGGATTTTGGCGGCGGCTTTCACGCTTCGGGCTTGGCTTCTTGGTAGAGCTTGGACACAGCGGCAACTACGTCGTCGATGGTGCGGACGTTGCGGAAATCATCGGCTTGAAGTTTGTAGCCGGTTTGGCGTTTGATTTGGTCGAGCAGGTCGATGGCGTCGATACTGTCGATTTCAAGGTCTTCGTAGAGGTTGGTGCTGCCGGTTACGTTGCTGGTGTCGATTTCAAACATGTTTTCCAGTATGTCGAACAGGAAGGCGCGGATTTCGGTTTCGGTCATGGGTGTTCCTTAAATGATGGGTGGCGGCCGAGCAGGCATGCCCGACCTATGTTTCAGGTAGCTTTGATCAAACTGCTTCGGCTAGCCGCGTTGTTTCTGCACGAAGGCGGCCAGCGTGGACACATTGGCGAAGCTGTCGCGCAGTTCCTGGCTTTCGCCGTCGAGCTGGAAGCCGAAGTGTTTTTGCACGGCCAGGCCGAGTTCGAGTGCGTCTACGGAATCAAGGCCGAGGCCGCTGTCGCCGAACAGGGTTTCTTCGTCGCCGATGTCGGCGGGAGTAAGGTCTTCCAAACCGAGGCTGTCGATAATCAGTTGTTTGATTTCTTGTTTCAAATCAGTCATTTTCTTGGATTCTTTCGTTGAAGTATTGTTGCAGGTGGTCGTTGAGGCGGCGGGCGGCGATGGGCAGGGGGTGCTTGTTTAACCAGTCCTGCGGGTTGATGTCGTCGCCGACGATAAAGCGGTAGGCCGGTTTTTGCAGCGGGATTTTGTACCACGGCTGGCCTTTTTTGAAGTTCGGCGGCTGCATTTTAATCACCACGGGGGTGATGACCTGCGCGCTTCTGAGGCCGATGGACACTGCGCCGCGATGAAATTTCACCACACCGTCCCAGCCGGTGCGCGTGCCTTCGGGGAATACCAACAGGCATTGCTGCTGCAAAACTTGGTGTACGGCTTCCACAAAATCCAAATCTTCCTGATTGGGCAGGTAGCCACAGGCGCGGATTTGCCCGGCCATGGTGGGATTGCGCTGCAAATCGGCTTTTACGATGCAGTTGGCTTCGGGCACGCGGCCGAGTAGGAACACCACATCCAGCAGCGAGGGATGGTTGGCCAAAATCAGTTGGCCGGGGCGGCCGAGCCGCTCGAAGCCTTCAAATTCCGCGCTCAAAATGCCGGAGCGCATCAAATAATAGCTAAACCACAGCCAGGTGCGCGTAACCACGCGCCGCGCCTGCTTTTGCTGCGCCAAATCGGGCGAGCGGTGCAGCAGCCAGGGCAGCAGCACGATTTGCAGCAGCACGCCGAACACGCCGAAAAACACAAAGCCCAGCCCGGTGGCCAGCAATCGCCACAGGCGGTTTAAGCGGGCGCTTAGGGGGTAAGCCGCTGCCATTGCCAAGCCTTGTCTGCGTAATGGTTTATCCAACGGCGGCTGCCAGAATGCTGTTGCCGCAGCCATTCGATCGCGCCCCAATAGCCGCAGTTTGCCGTGCTGCCGTCATCGGGTGCGGCGGGGGAAAGTTCCCATTCTTCACCGGCGGTGAGCAGCAGCGCCAGCGCGTGGGCGAAGGGTGCGCGTTCGACCGGTGCGGCGGGGTATTGCGCCTGCAAGGGTTCGTCCACCACCACCGCCAACACGCGCTCCGCGCCATCGGCCAGCAGGCCGGCGGCTTCGAGCACGGCGGTTTCCAAACCGCTCTGCCGCACGGAAAGCGCGGTGTATTCGCTCATGTCGCCGCGCAGCATCGACCACTGCCCGGCTAGGGCGTTGTGCACGGACAGGCCGAAGGAAGTGGGGGAGACTTCGTTGTCGCGCAACAGCGTAACCCACAAGCCGAAGCTGCGGTTGATTTCGCCGTCGTGCGAGGCGAGCACCAGCGGGCAGGGCTCACTTTCCGCCAAGAGCGGATGCGCGGCCGCAAACAGCAGCCGTGCCGAGAGGCCGAGCCGCCGCCGCTGCATGGCGGGCAGGAAATCCACCTTCGGCGGCGTGTCGGGCAAATCGGCGGCGTTTAAGCGGCCGGATACCCACGCCGCCCAGTCTTCGCCCGTGTGCAGGCGGGTGGAGGCGGCGTGCCAGCTTTGGATGGAAAAGCTGAGACGGAAATCGGCGGTCATGTTTTAACTTCGTTGAAGCTTCGCTTTCAGGTAGCCTTTTTCAAAATAGGCAGCCTGTTAAGGACAGTTAAGATGGTGCATTATAACAAGAATGCGGCACTCGGGCATCTTACGAGCGGGCTGAAAAATGTGAACAGCGTTTCTGCGAAAAGAAAAGTTTCAGGTAGCCTTGATTTCTGAGGTTTCCACATTGGCTGCCCGTGAATTTGAGGCTACCTGAAAGAACCAAAGCGCCTAAACAAAACGATAAAGCAGCTGTTTTTCCACCGCCTGCCATTCGCCGAAGCCGTGCCAAGCCCATTCCGCTGCTACTTCCTGCGGCCACACCACACTGCACAACCAAGCTCCATCCAGTAGAAATACCGCGCCCTGCCAAAACCGGCCGCCTGCGCAGAGCCGCCAGCCGTCCCCGTTTGGCCGCAATCCGGTTTGCGGCATATCCGCCAGCCCCTGCCCCGTGGCCTTGAGCAAGGCCTCTTTCAGCGTCCACAACGCATAATAATCGGCCAATTCGGCATGCTGTTGCAGCCAGCGTGCTTCGTCTGCATGCAGCACCCAGTCCGGCCAGGCATCGAAACGGCGCGGGCGCAGCCGTTCCAAATCCACGCCAACGGGAAAATCGGCAGACGGCACCGCCAGCACGGCATGGCCGCCGCTGTGGCTGAGGCTACCTGAAAAACCGTCTGCCGCCGCCTGCTGCTTGAGAAAGCGGCTCACCTGCCAGCCGGTTTGCGCCACACGGGCAAGGTGGCGAGAGAGATGGGCGCAGTCGGCCTCATCCAGCAGCCCGGCGGGGTAGCGCGCGGCGCAGTCGGGCGCGGCCAGATAGAGGCGGATGGTGTGTTGCGGCGGCAGGCGGGTAGGCATAGGCAAGGTTTTTTAATATACTTTAAACTTTGTGAAATCGCGGTTGATTGGCCGTGAATTTCCAGTTTTCCAACCCAGCTTAAAAGGGAGCAAATATGAAATCTCGCCAAATCATGCTGGCGGCTGCGATTGTAGCCGCTTTCGGCCTGGCCGGCTGCCAAAACAACCGTACGCCGGACAACACAAGTGGCCAAGGCGGCCGCAACGGGGCCCATGCCACCAGCCAAACCACCGGCCGCGTGTGCCGCCTGCTACAAGACGACGACCCCAACCGCAGCGGCCGCAAAGTAGTGTACCGCTGCTCCGGCCGCGCCGTGCTGGCTTCCGAAGAAGCCAAAAGTCTGCTCAATCCCAATGTGCCGGTGAGCTTCGGCGGCGGCGGCCGCGTGATTCAGGCTAATTTATCCACCCGTCAGGCAGCCAATGCTTCCAACAAATCAGACGAAGCCGCCTGCGAACGTGCCTTTATCAACGCCGCCCATAAATTCCAGCAAACCGCCCAAGCCCGTGGTGGCAGCCGCGTGAGCAACTTCCACAGCTACTACAACCGCCAAGTGCTGCACGGCGGGCAGTATGACTGTGAAGTGGGCACTTTCCACGCCCGCGTGGTGATGCGCGGCAACATCGCCCGCTAAGTCGGCTGCGGCATAAAGGCTACCTGAAAACTGTTGATGCGGTTTCCAGGTAGCCTTTATGCCGCCCCCATGTGGCATGACTACGCGCCCGCCTGCTGCATCCGCCACCAAGGGCGCGAACTGCCGCTCACGCATGGCGAATACCGCCTGCTGCGCACCCTGCTGCACCGCCCAGGCCGCGTGTTCGGCCGCGAAGAACTGCTCACCGCCATGTTCGGCGGCAACCGCCCTTCCGACCCGCACACCATCAACACCCACATCCGCGCCCTGCGCCACAAACTGCGCGCAGCCGGCATCGCCGACGAACCCATCCGCACCCATCACGGGCTGGGGTATAGTTTTGCGGAAAGCTGATGTAACGTTTTCAGGTAGCCTCAAACGTGAAAAGGCTACCTGAAAAATAAAAAGCAGCCTGCACTCGTTACAAAAAAGTGCAGGCTGTCAATTTACAGGATTCCCTACATTTTCAGGTAGCCTTTCAGACGACCTTAATGCAGATTTGCCTTAAAGAACTGCTCAAACTTATCAAACGGAATCTTGCCTCGGGTGTTGTCATACAAATCCGTGTGGTTCGCACCCGGCACGATGTACAGCTCTTTGTTTTTGCTGCCCAGAGATTTGAACGCGTCTTCGCTGAAATAGCGTGAGTGTGCTTTTTCACCGTGTACGATTAAAGCGGGGGTGCGCAATTCGCCGGCACGTTGCAGGATGGGCATATTGATGAACGCCAGCGGCACGGTGGTCGCCCAAGAACCTTTCGGATCGGAGTTTACCGCGCGGGGATGGAAGCCGCGTTTGGCACGGTAGAAATTGGCGTATTCGGCCATAAATTTCGGCGTGTCGGCGGTAATGTCTTTGGGGTCAAGGTTGCCGGCGGGCGCAAGAGTGGCGTAACCGTTTTGCGCGGCTTCCCAGCGGCCATTGTTCAGTTGTACTTTCAATTGGTAGCGCGCTTCGGCATTCATTTGCGGCTGGGCGCGGTCGTAGCCGCCTTGTGCGTTCTGCTTCATGTTGATTTCGTAGCCGTTGGCCATCACACGGGTCATGTCGTACATGGTGCTGGTGGCGACGGCTTTGATGCGGGTATCGCCCACAGCGGCGTTCAACGCCATGCCGCCCCAACCGCAAATGCCCAAGATGCCTATTTGTTCGCGGTTCACGAAGTTTTGCAGGCCAAGAAAATCAACGGCGGCGGAAAAGTCTTCAGTGTTGATGTCGGGCGACGCCATATTACGCGGTTCGCCGCCGGATTCACCGAGGTAGGACGGGTCAAATGCCAAGGTTACAAAACCGCGTTCTGCCATCTCTTGGGCATATAGGCCGCTGGATTGCTCCTTCACCGCACCGAACGCGCCGGCTACCGCAATTGCGGGCAATTTCTGGCCTGAACGGATATTTTTCGGCACATACAAATCGCCAACCAATGTGATGCCATAGCGGTTTTTGAATGTTACTTTGTGGTGTTCCACTTTATTGGACTGAGGGAAGATTTTGTCCCATTCTTGGGTAAGCTGCATGGTTTGAACTCCTTTCATCGGGGTAATGGATACGTCTGCCAGCGCAGGGGCGGACAAAGTCAATGCAACGGCGGCTGCGGCAGCAGTTCTCAGGAATGATTTTTTATCTTGATTTTTCATGTGGTTGCTCCGTTATTTGCTTATCGAATGAGTGCATTATAGGGATGGACTGCTTGGCAAACAATGAATAAAATCTGAATTGTTAATTCTAAAATATGGAACAATTAAAGTGCAGGCTGCCTGAAAAGGTTTTCAGACGACCCGAACCAATCCCTTGAAAATCAAAATGGACAAACTCAACGCCCTAAAATACTTCTGCTCCGCCGCCGAGACCCTGCAATTCCGCGAAACCGCGCTGCGCCTGCCCGTTTCGCCGCAAGTGGTACCGCGCGTGATTGCCGAATTGGAACAACACCTCGGCGAACAGCTTTTTACCCGCAACACACGCAATATCCACCTGACCGAGTTTGGCGCAGCCTTCCTGCCGCGCGCCCAGCAGCTCCTTGCCGACAGCGAAAACCTGTTTTCTGCCGCCAAAGAAAAAGACGAGATACGCGGCATCGTCCGCATTACCGTACCGCAGTGGAGCGATAACTGCCGCATACTCGCCCGCCTGCTGGAAAAATGCGCCGACTACCCCGAACTTTATATCGATTGGCGCAGCAACGACGCCAAACTTAACGCGGTGGAAAACCAACTCGACATCGGCATCCGCATCGGGACACAGGCGGAAGATTTGATGATTGTCCGCAAAATCTGCGACATCACCGACAAAATCGTCGCCTCTCCCGCCTATCTCGCCCGCCACGGCATGCCGCAAAGCCTAGACGAATTAACCGGCCGTTTTCCTGCATCGTCACTCATTAACGCCAACACCAACCGCCCGTGGGGCTGGCCGCTCAACGCAGAAATGCACGTTTTCCCAAAAAACATCCGTTTCATCACAGACGACCCTGCCAACGAACTCGCCGCTGCGCTGACAGGCAGCGTTGCCGCCTATATCCCGGAACATCTGTGCCGAATCCACCTGCAAAACGGCGAACTGCTAGAACTCTTTCCCGAAATCCCGCGCCGCCCATGGCAACTCTACATCTACCGCCCGCAACGTACAGTAACTTCCGGGCGCGTGTTAAAGGTGTTCGACTGGCTGACGGAGGTGTTGCAGGAAATGTATGATAAAGAGGCTACCTGAAAATCCGGCAAGCTCAAGGATAGTCATCAGTTATCGCTAACCTCCTTTTCAGACGGCCTCCAAGCGCGAAAACCAGCCCGACTTAATCACGCACACTTTTCAGGCTACCTGAAAGCGAAACCGCAAAGAAATTGAAACACCGCCCGGCTCAATATCAGGCCGCGCAACCATATCCATTCAGCCAATCCCATGCTTAAATATTTCAAACACCTCAGCATCCGTCTTTTCTTCGTCCTGCTCGGCATCCTGCTCCTGCTCACCGCCAGCCTGCTTGTGCTCGGCGCGCTTGCCTGGTGGCTTGCCCGCAGCATCCGCCGTTATGCCGAAGCCATGGCCGCCAACCGCCCCGCCGCACAACCCCAATTCGGCGACAGCTACCTCTACCGCCTCGTCAATGCCGTCGCCCACCTGCGTGACGAACTCGACCACCGCCAGCACATTGAAAATTATGTATTAGGCCTCACCCACGAACTCAAAACCCCGCTCACAGCCCAACAAGCCGCCCTCGAGCTGCTGCAAGACAGCCCCCTCAGCCCCAACCAGCAGCAGCTGCTGCTCGACCGCATCCGCCGCAACACCCAAAAACAAAAGCAACTCATCACCCGCCTGCTCGAACTAGCCCGCCTGGAAAACCGCGACAGCCTGAACGATACCCAAACCGTCGATTTGGCCAACCTGGCCGCCCAAGAAAGCCGTGCCGCCCTACAAGCCAAACAGCTGCACATCGCCCTCAACTGCCCGCACCACACCGTCCAAGGCGACCCGCTGCTGCTGCGCCAAACCATCGACAACCTGCTTTACAATGCCATCGACTTTGCCGAAACCGCACCGAACTGGCTGTTTACAACCAAGGCAGCCCCGTTCCCGATTACGCGCTGGCCAAAATCCCCCAACGCTTCTACTCGCTCCCCCGCGCCGACGGCAGCTGTAGCAGCGGGCTGGGCTTGAGCTTCACCACCGAAATCATGCGCCTGCACCACGGCCGCCTGATGCTCACCCACCGCGAAAACGGCGTGGAAGCGCGGCTGGTGTTTCCCGATGTGAAAGAGGCTGCCTGAAAGCGAAACTTCACCGCAGTCAAAACACCGCGCAGTTTCTGCGCAGCTTAAGTTTCAGGTAGCCTGCAATCATTGCAGCAACCGATTCTGTGGCATACTGCCTGAAACAGCCTGTCTATCCTTCTCCAGTGTATAATCCTGCCTATCACAAAACCAATCTTTCCAACCAATTACGGCTGAAGCAATGATTTTCTCATACCGAGCAACGAGCCGCAGGCAGTACAGGCAGGGGAAATAAGCGCTTTAGCTATATTTAAGAGCAAACACATCATGACCTTAGCCTACTGGTGCATCTTCTTCGCCATTTTCCTGCCCATTTTCTGCGCCGCCTATGCCAAATACCGCGCCGGATTTTCCCCGGCCGACAACCACAACCCGCGCGCCTTCCTAGCCCGCGCCCAAGGCAAGGCCGCGCGCGCCGATGCGGCACAGCAAAACAGCTACGAAATCTTCCCTCCGTTTGCCGCCGCCGTGATCATCGCCCACGCCACCGGCAACGCCGCCCAGTTCACCATCAATTTCTGGGCGCTGCTCTTCGTGGCCAGCCGCATCGCCTTTATCTATTGCTACATCAACGATAAAGCCACGCTGCGCTCGGCCATGTTCGGTGTGAACCTGCTGTGCATCGTGGCTTTGTTTATTGCCGCCATTTGATTTTCAGGTAGCCTTATGGAACGCCCCGTTAAGGTTTTGTTCGTTTGCTTGGGCAACATTTGCCGCTCGCCGATGGCCGAATATCTCTGCCGCAGCATGGCGGCCGCCCGCGGCCTGCCGGTGCACACCGCCAGTGCGGGCACATCCGGCTGGCACGACGGCGAAGGCATGCATTGCGGCAGCCTAGAAATCCTCTCCGACGAGGGTATCGATAGCAGCGGCTTTGTGAGTCGCCGCGTGCGCACGCAGGATTTGGCCGGTTTCGACTACCTGCTGGCCATGGACGACGACAACCTAGCCGAACTGGAACAACGCTTCGGCTGCCACCCCGGCAAAATCTTCAAGATTACCGACCTTCTGCCCGATAGCGGCTACAGCCACGTTCCCGACCCGTGGTACACCGGCAACTTCAACGAAACCTGCCGCATCCTCACCGCCTGCTGCACCACGCTGCTGGATAAGATTGAAAAAGATTTGGCCAACCAGTCCAGCAGGCAAACGCTAAAAGGCTACCTGAAAGTTTTCAGGTAGCCTTTATTACTGCCGTATCGAAGCCCTACCACTCAAACGGCAGTCCAAGTTCTTCGGCCAAGCGGCGCATTTCGTCCAGCGTTTTGGGCAGGATGGGGATGCCGCTTTGTTTGCGTTCGCGGCAGCATTCGGCTTCTTTTTCGCCGTGGATGTAAATCCGCTCTTGGCCGGCGGCTTTCGCCGATTCGCGCAGCTCTTGCAGGTAGGCGCTGAAATGGCTGCGGATGGCTTGGGCATCGCCGAAGATTTCCGGGTTGAAGGCAGCGAAATAGTGGCAGATGCCGGCATGGCCGTTTTTCATGGTGTGGTTGGACGTGGTGCCTTGCGAGAGGCAGGCGGAGAAAAATTCCACCAGCACGGCGTAGCCGTAGCCTTTGTGGCTGCCGAACAGCTCGCTGCTGCCGCCCAAGGGATACATGCCGCCGCCCAAGCCTTGGCGTACGCATTCCACGATAATCTGCGGGTCGGTTTCGTCCACGCCCTGGCTGTTAATCGCCCAGCCCAGTGGGGCGGTCAGGCCTTTTTTGAGGTATACCTCAGGCTTGCCGAAGGCAACCACGGAGGTGGCGGCATCGAGGCTGAAATCGGTCGGGCTGGCGGGAATGGCCACGGCGATGGGGTTGGTGCCCATCATCGGGGTGCGTCCGTAGGTGGGCACTACAATGGGGAAGGAATTGGTCATGGAAATGCCCACCAGGCCTTGGCTGGCAGCCATGCTGCTGTAGTAGGCGGCGATGCCGTAGTGGTTGGAATTGCGCACCGACACCATGCCGATGCCGCTTTGTTTGGCTTTATCGATGGCCAGCAGCATGGCATAGCGCGACACAAGCTGCCCCATTGCAGCGTGGCCGTCCACTACTGCCGATACGGGCGTTTCAAACACAGTTTCCGGTTTGGCGCCAATGTGTACGAAGCCACCATTGATGTGCTGACGGTACATTTCCAGCCGCTGCGAACCGTGCGTGTCCACACCGCAGAGGTCGGCGGCTATCAGCACATCGGTAATCTGCGCCGCTTCTTCCGGCACGAAGCCGTAAGCCTTAAAGGCGGCCTCGGTGAACGCACGTAGGGCTGCAGCATCAATTTTTTTAATCGTTTGCATTGTTTATCCTCCTCCGCTTCTGCGGCAACAAAAAACTGGTTCCAACCTGATATGTTCGCCTACTCACTGCCTTGGCGGCAGGCTTGTTATATCTTTATTATACCGCGATTTTCATCCCAGACGGCAACCGATGCAAACCCTGCGTTGAAAGTGGTAGCAAGTGACGGTTTTAACCTCGTTGAAGCTGCACTTTCAGGTAGCCTTTAATCTGTAAACAAACCTACTTTGGCAAGATGTATCCTTGAAAGGCTTAAAAAAAAAGAATATGCTGCACGCACAGCATCACAGGATGCTGTCTATGTTATCGGAAATGGGGCGGCCAGCCTCATACTATTGTTTAGGAGAACCAACGAAATGGCTAAAAATCTGAACGTTTTCGACCGCGAATACGGTCTGCTCATCAACAGCGAGTGGACAAAGCCCGGCAACCTGCTGGAATCGCACAACCCAGCCAACGGCGAGCTTTTGGCTAAATTCACCGACGCCACCGACGCCGATGTGGATGCCGCAGTGGCCGCTGCACAGGCTGCGTTTAAAACCTGGCGCAAAACCACCGCCGCCGAGCGCGCTGCTATTCTGAACCGAATCGCCGATGTGATTGATGAGAATGCCGAACTCTTCGCCCTGCAGGAAACGCTCGATAACGGCAAACCCATCCGCGAAACCCGCGCCGCCGACATTCCATTGGCCTCCGACCACTTCCGCTATTTCGCCAGCGTGATCCGCGGCGAAGAAGGCAGCGCCAACCAACTGGATGAAGAAGATCTCTCCATCGTATTGCGCGAGCCCATCGGCGTGGTTGGCCAAATCATTCCGTGGAACTTCCCCTTCCTCATGGCTGCCTGGAAAATTGCTCCCGCGCTGGCCGCTGGCTGCACCATCGTTATCCACCCCTCTTCCAGCACCTCACTGAGCCTGCTCTCCTTTGCCCAAAAAGTAAACCACCTGCTGCCCAAAGGCGTACTCAACGTGATTACCGGTAAAGGCAGCAAATCCGGCGAATACATGCTGCACCACAAAGGCTTCAACAAGCTCGCCTTCACCGGCTCTACCGAAGTGGGCCGCCGCGTGGGCATCGCCGCTGCCGAGCTGCTGATTCCTTCCACTCTGGAATTGGGCGGCAAATCTGCCAACATCTTCTTCGACGACATGCCTTTCGACAAAGCCTTGGAAGGCGCGCAAAAAGGCATTTTGTTCAACCAAGGCCAAGTGTGCTGTGCCGGTTCGCGCATTTTCGTGCAGGAAGGCATTTACGACAAATTCGTAGCCGCACTGGCCGAAGAGTTCAAGAAAGTGAAAGTCGGCCTGCCTTGGGAAGACGACACCCAGATGGGCGCACAAGTGAACGCCGGTCAGCTCAACACGATCCTGAAGTATGTGCAAATCGGCGAACAAGAAGGCTGCCGCATCATTACCGGCGGTAAAAAAGTAGAAGGCGAATTGGGCAAAGGCGAATTTGTTGAGCCCACCCTGATTGCTGCCGACAGCAACAACAGCCGCATCGCCCAAGAAGAAATCTTCGGCCCGGTGGCTACCGTGATTAAATTCAAAACCGAAGAAGAAGTTATCCAGCTGGCCAACGACAGCGAATACGGCCTCGGCGGCGGCGTGTGGACGCGCGACATCAACCGCGCCCTGCGCGTATCCCGCGCCCTGGAAACCGGCCGCGTGTGGGTGAACTGCTACAACCGCCTGCCCGCTGGCGCCCCCTTCGGCGGCTACAAAACTTCCGGCATCGGCCGCGAAACCCACAAAATGATGCTCGAAGCCTACACCCAGGTGAAAAACATCTACATTTCCACCCGCGAAGAGCGCGAAGGCATGTATTAATTACTTTGCCTGATTGCAATGCATAAGCTGCCGGTATCCCGGCAGCTTTTTTGCGTGCTCGATGGGCGTTGCTATGTCGATAGGCTATCTGCGTGTTTTGTGATTTTCAGGTAGCCTTTGCGCATCACGCTTCCTGTTTAAAGGCTACCTAAAAATTAATATATAGCTGAAATAATTATTTCTTCATACCAGGCAGCGAACCGCAGACAGTACAGCTAGTACGGCAAGGCGAGCCAACGCAGTAGGAAGAAATAAGTATTTCAGTATAGCTTAAATATTTCTGTCATACAGCTTTAACCACCTTGTATGGAGAAATCTGCTTCAGCTATAGTGCCATTTATTTTTCGAGGAGAACCATTTATGCACATTCTGCCTTTTTCCATGCCGGTTAAGCCCTTCAAAATGCGCGGCATCGGGCCGCATCGGCCGATTATGATGGCTTTGGTGGCGCTGTTGTTGATGCTGCCGGTGGGCGCGATATTTGTTGCGTGGCAGAGTCATGTTGCCGCCGAAATCTATCAAGACTACCAAATCGGCCAACACGCTGTGCCGGTAAATGCGCGGATCGATGGTGAATGCAGCACTCGCAAATCCATCTTCACCAGCTGCAAAACTACCATCACATACCGCGGTCATACGGTGAAAAAATCCTTTAGCTTTTTCGGTACTGGCGGCGATATTTATGCCCGCGCAGTGGCCGACGCCAACGATCCCTCGCGCCTGACGCTGGATGTGGCGGTGGAGAAAGTGGGTAACCGCAGCCTGGGTGTGCTGCTGCTTGGCGGGCTGGGGCTGTTGATGATTGGCGCCGCGTTTTATGTTGCGCTGGTGCGTGTGCCGCGCTACCGCTGGATTTTGGCTGCCATCAACCGACCCGAAGCCCAGCCTTGGCAGCTGGCCGCCGTGCCCTGCCTGAGTACCGGCAATGCGGGTAAAGACGCGGTATATCAAGCTGAAATCGATGGCAAAACCCACAAAATCGGCCTCAGCTTCGGCAAACAGGAAAACCGTGCCTGGACGTTTCAAACCCCCGGCGGGCAGCACTACCTGCTGGCTTTCGTGCCCAATGGCGGCGGCGTGCCGGTGGCGCTGGATAGAAAGCTGCTGGCGGTAGCAGGCTTGAACAAGGAAGAGAAAAGCAAGCTGGCTGCCGAATTAAAGCGGGCGGCGGCAGCGGCAAAGGAAGAATGCTAGTGTGCGGTTTGGCATAAAATAGAGGCTACCTGAAAAACGCATTCCCGGGTTTTCAGGTAGCCTTTCCCGCTATAATAGCGCCCGTTTTCCGATTCAAATCAAACCATGAAAACCGCCAAACGTTATCCCTTTCCCGCTCTGTTGCGCCAACGCCTGCAACTGTATTTTGCCGACCAAGCCCGGCTGCCCGGCTGCCCGAGCGAGGTGCAATTCCGCCGCTGGGCGTGGCAGGCCGTGAAATCGCAGTACCGCCGTGCCGAAATCGGCCTGCTGCTGCTCGATGAAAAAACCGCCCGCGCCTACAACCGCGACTACCGCCAAAAAGACTACGCCACCAACGTGCTCAGCTTTGCGCTGGATGAAGGCGAGCAGGCCGCTTTGGCCGGGCTTTCAGGTAGCCTGCCCGTTTTGCGCGGCGACCTGGTTATCTGCCCGCAGGTGGTGGCGCGCGAGGCTGCCGAACAAGGCAAAACCTTAGAAGCACTCTTCGCCCACCTCACCCTGCACGGCGTGCTGCACCTGATGGGGTACGACCACATCGAGCCCGATGAAGCCGAAGCCATGGAAACACTTGAAATCCGCCTGATGAATCAGTTAGGATACCCCAACCCCTACGCACAGGATGCAGACTGAAATGGACGACCACCCGGCCAAGCCCGGATTTTTTGAACGGCTGTTCGGCCGCCTCGCCGGCGACAGCCCTGATTCCCCCGAAGACATACTCGCCCTGCTGCGCCAAGCGCGCGAACAGAAAATCTTCGATGAAGACACCCAGCAATGGCTGGAAAAAATCATTGATTTCCGCGGGCTGGAAGTGCGCGATGCCATGATCAGCCGCGCCCAAATGGACGTGGTGAAGGCCGGCGACAGCATCAGCCGCATCATCGCCTATGTGGTGGGCACCACCCACTCCCGCTTCCCCGTGATTGCCGACGACAAAGATAACGTGCTCGGCATCCTGCACGCCAAAGACCTGCTCAAATACACCCTCAATCCCGAACAGTTCAAGCTCGAAAACGTGCTGCGCCCGGCCGTGTTCGTGCCCGAGGGCAAGCCGTTGAACGTGTTGCTTAAAGAGTTTCGCGATATGCACAACCACTTGGCCGTGGTGGTGGACGAATACGGCAGCATCAGCGGTCTGGTAACGCTGGAAGACGTAATCGAGCAGATTTTGGGCGACATCGAAGACGAATTCGACGAAGACGACAGCGCAGACAATATCTTCGCTGTTTCCCCCGACCGCTGGCGCATCAACGCCGTTACCGAAATCGAAGACGTGAACGAATTTTTCGGCACGGACTACAGCGACGAAGAAGTGGACACCATCGGCGGGCTGGTGATTAAAGAGCTCGGCCATTTGCCCGTGCGCGGCGAAAAAGCCGTTATCGGCCCCTTGCAATTCACCGTGGCCCGTGCCGACAACCGCCGCCTGCACACGTTGATGGCGGTGAAAGCCAAGCCCGAATAAGCCTGCATGATAAAGGCTACCTGAAACCGGATTTTCATTTTTCAGGTAGCCTTTGTTATAGCAGGCCAAATTGACTTTCGATACCAGGCGGTAAGCCGCAGGCAGTACAGAAGTACGGCAAGGCAAACCAACGCGATAGCGAAAGTTCAGTTGGTTGGCTATATGGCTGCGGGCGGGTAGCCAACCCGGCCATCCCATGTTTGTTGCAATCTGTTTTGGGCAGACGGCCTGAAATCATGATTGATGCCTTTC
This sequence comes from Eikenella sp. NML070372, assembly GCF_001648415.1. Taxonomy (NCBI): domain Bacteria; kingdom Pseudomonadati; phylum Pseudomonadota; class Betaproteobacteria; order Neisseriales; family Neisseriaceae; genus Eikenella; species Eikenella sp. NML070372. The sequence goes on from NZ_LXSN01000003.1 coordinate 167,401, forward strand.
AGGTAGCCTTTGGCACGGGCACGCCCGTATAATGCCGCAGCATTCTTCCCAAAGATACTTCTATATGGTTTTCTCCTCCCTCCTCACCCTGCTCGACGACATCGCCTCCGTGCTCGATGACGTGGCCTTGATGACTAAAGTGGCCGCCAAAAAAACTGCCGGCGTGGTGGGCGACGATTTGGCGCTCAATGCCAACCAAGTAACCGGCGTGCGCGCCGACCGCGAGCTGCCCATCGTGTGGGCGGTGGCCAAGGGCTCGCTGGTGAACAAGCTGATTCTGATTCCCGCCGCCCTGCTGCTTTCCGTATTCGCGCCCGCGCTGATTACGCCGCTCTTAATGCTCGGCGGCGGCTATTTGTGCTTTGAAGGCGTGGAAAAACTGCTGCACAAGCTGATGCACCGCCGCGACGGCAGCACACACAGCGTGCCCGACGAATTGATCGACGAAAACGCCAAAATCAAAGGCGCCATCCGCACCGACTTCATCCTCTCCGCCGAAATCGTCATCATCGCCCTGGGCGTGGTGGCCGAATCCAGCCTCACCACCCAAATCATCAGCCTGCTGCTTATCGGCATCGGACTTACTGTGTTTGTGTATGGCATCGTGGCGTTGATCGTGAAAGCCGACGACTTCGGCTTCGCCCTGATGCGCCGCCCGGCTACCGCTGCGGTTGGTAAAGCCCTTATTTTGTTTATGCCGTGGTTTATGCGCGGCGGCAGCATCGTTGGCACGCTGGCCATGTTCCTCGTGGGCGGCGGCATTTTTGCCCATAATTGGGGCGCACTGCACCATTGGCTGCACGAACACCACTGGGACAGCGGCCTCACCAGCACACTCTCCTACCTAATCACCGGCCTCGTCGTGGGCGCGGTTGCCTGCGCGGTGGTATTGCCGCTGATGAAACTGTGGGAAAAGCGGCGGCAAGATTGAGCGGCGCATAGCGCAACGAAAGGCTACCTGAAAACGCAGCTTCAATGCAGTTAAAACGCAACGTAGCAAAGTTCCTGCGAAGCTAAAAGTTTCAGGTAGCCTTTTTCTTATCTACACGATAGGCCGGATACTTAACATCGAGCAAAGCATTTGATACTCTCAATATAGTGAATGCAAACAAGAATGCTGCTGCATTGGCTCGCCCAGCCATTCCAGCGCTACTGTCTGCGGCTTGCCGCCTTGCCCCATTCCCATTTGAACAGGAATAAAGGCTACCTGAAAGTTTCAGGTAGCCTTTTTCTAACTTACACAAACGCTGGTTTAATCGCCTGCGGCCATCAGGTGGGCGTTACCGCCGGCGGCGGTGGTGTTGATGCTGCAGGAGGTTTCTTCAAACAGCTGCAGCACGTCCACGCCGTGTTGGGCGTTGATGATGCGCACCAGTGCACCGTCGCTGCCGGCCAGTGTCTGTTTGAGTTCCACTGGCAATTCTTCCAGGGCAACCACGTGGCTGATGCTGGCGGAAGCCGGAGTGGCTGAGGTTTCCAGCAGGTCGGGAGCCTGTTCGGCGTAGGCGGCCAATGGATGCTGGTCGGACACGAGGGCGGTGATACCGGAGCCGGCGAGCTCAATCCAGGCGGCGAAGGCTTGCGGCAGGCTGCCGCCATAGAGCCATACGCGTTTGGGCGCCTGCCAGCTCAACACGTTGTGTTCGCCGGTGGGGCCGCGCAACACTTGTTCGGCTTGGCGCAGGGTGTGTACGCGGGCGCGGCCGAGGCTGCCGGCCAAGTCCAGCTTCTGCTCTTGGGTGAGCGGCAGGCTTTGCAGCAGTGTTTGCAGGCGGTTGAGCGCGTCTTCGTCGGCTTGGCCACTGCGGGTGAGCGGGGGCGTGCGCCAGCTGTCGAGGCGGCTGAGGCGTTGCAGGTAGAAGGGGCCGCCGGCTTTGGGGCCGGTGCCGGAAAGGCCGTGGCCGCCGAAGGGCTGCACGCCTACCACGGCGCCGACGATGTTGCGGTTCACATAAAGGTTGCCTGCTTCGATGCGGCGGCGGATGTGTTCCACCGTGCCGTCGATGCGGCTGTGGATACCGCCGGTGAGGGCGTAGCCTTTGGCGTTGATTTGGTCGATGAGCTGGTCGAGCTCGTCGGCGCGGTAGCGGATAACGTGCAGGATCGGGCCGAACACTTCGCGCTGCAAGTCGTTCAAATTGTTCAATTCAAACAGGGTGGGCGCGATGAAGGTGGCGTTATCGGCATTTTCAGGTAGCCTGATTTGGTGGCTGGATTTGGCGATGCCTTTCATGCGGTCGATGTGGCTTTGCAGATTGGCCTGCGCTTCGGCGTCGATAACCGGGCCGATGTCGGTGCTCAGTTCGGCGGGGTTGCCCACGCGCAATTCGTCCATTGCGCCGCGAATCATGTTCACCATGCGGTCGGCCACGTCTTCCTGCACGCACAAAATACGCAGGGAGGAGCAACGCTGGCCGGCGCTGTCGAAGGCGGAGGCAAGTACGTCAACGCATACCTGCTCGGCCAGCGCGGTACTGTCCACAATCATGGCGTTTTGGCCGCCGGTTTCGGCAATCAGCACGGGCTGGCCGCTGCGGCGGGCGAGCGATTGGTTGATGAGTCGGGCCACTTCGGTGGAGCCGGTAAACACCACGCCGTTGATGCGTTCGTCTTGCGTGAGGGCGGCACCCACATCGCCCGCGCCGAGCACGAGCTGCAGCACGTTGCGCGGAATACCGGCTTCGTGCATCAGCTGCACGGCGCGGTAGGCGATCAGGCTGGTTTGTTCGGCGGGTTTGGCCACCACGGTGTTGCCTGCGGCCAATGCGGCCACCACTTCGCCGGTGAAGATGGCCAGCGGGAAGTTCCACGGGCTGATGGTAACGATGGTACCCACGCCCTGGCTGTTTTCAGGTAGCGTGTGTTCGGCTTCGTCGGCGTAGTAGCGGCAGAAATCCACGGCTTCGCGCACTTCGGCGATGGCGTTGTTCAGCGTTTTGCCGGCTTCGCGCACGGCCAAGGCCATCAGCTCGGGCATATGCGCTTCCATCAGGTCGGCCAGGCGGCGCAGCATATTGGCGCGTTCGGCGGCGGAAACGGCAGCCCAGCTGCTTTCGGCGGCTTTGGCGGCGGCGATGATTTCCGGCACGGCGGCGGCCTCTACGAAGGCTGCGCTGCCCACCACTTCGCTGTGGTCGGCCGGATTGCGCACTTCATGTGCGGCCTGGGTTGAGGCGGCTACGGCCAAAAGCGGCACGGCATGCAAGGGCGTGGCAGCGGCATTGTTCATAACGGTTTGCAGTTCTTGCAGCGTGCTTTCGTTGCTTAGGTCGAGGCCTTGCGAATTGAGGCGTTCGTTGCCATACAGATTGCGCGGCAGCGGCAGACTGTTGTTGGGATGAATGCCTTGTTCGGCCAAGGTGTCGAAGGGGCTGCGGATGAGGGTGTCGATGCTGATGTTTTCATCCACAATCTGGTTGACAAACGAGGTATTCGCGCCGTTTTCCAGCAGGCGGCGCACCAAGTAGGCCAGCAGGGTTTCATGCGTGCCCACCGGCGCATACACGCGCACACGCCGTCCCAAGTTTTGTGGGCCGACCACTTGGTCGTACAAGGTTTCGCCCATGCCGTGCAGGCATTGGTGTTCGAACTGTTTGCCTTTACCCATTTGGTAAATGGCGGCCAGAGTGTAGGCGTTGTGGGTAGCGAATTGCGGGAACACCGCGTCTTGCGCGTCGAGCAGTTTGCGTGCGCAGGCCAGGTAGGAAATGTCGGTGTGGACTTTGCGGGTGTAGGTGGGGTAGCCATTCATACCGTCCACTTGCGCCCATTTGATTTCGCTGTCCCAATATGCGCCTTTCACCAGGCGGATCATCAGCTTCTGATTGTTGCGGCGAGCAAGGTCGATTAAATAATCGATTACGAAGGGGCAGCGTTTCTGATAAGCCTGCACCACGAAGCCGATGCCGTGGTAGCCGGCCAGGTCGGGGTCGGAAACCAGGGCTTCCATCAAATCGAGCGAGAGTTCGAGGCGGTTGGCTTCTTCGGCGTCGATGTTGATGCCGATATCGTATTTTTTGCCGAGCAGGAACAATTCTTTCAGGCGCGGCAGCAGCTCGTTCATCACGCGGTCGTGCTGGGCGCGGGAATAACGCGGGTGGATGGCGGAGAGTTTGACGGAAATGCCGTTGCCTTCATAAATGCCTTTGCCGGCGGCATCTTGGCCGATGGCGTGGATGGCGTTGACGTAGTCTTGATAGTAGCGTTCGGCATCGGCTTCGGTCATGGCGGCTTCGCCGAGCATATCGAAGGAATAGAGATAGCCGAGTTTTTCGCGTTCTTTGCCGTTTTTCAGGGCTTCTTCGATGGTTTGGCCGGTAACGAACTGTTTGCCGAGCATACGCATGGCGTAGTCCACGCCTTTGAGGATGAGCGGCTCGCCGCCTTTGCTCACGATGCGGGTAAGTGCGTTGCCGAGGCTTTGGCCGCTGGGAGCAGCAGCAAGTTTGCCGGTTACCAGCAAACCCCAGGCGGCAGCATTTACAAATAGAGAGGAGCTGTTGCCGAGGTGGCTTTTCCAGTCGCCGCCGGAGATTTTGTCGTGGATGAGTTTGTTGCGGGTGGCTTTATCGGGAATACGCAGCAGGGCTTCGGCCAAACACATCAGGGCGATGCCTTCTTCGCTGGAAAGGGAGAACTCGTGCATCAATGCGTCCACCCCGCTGGCGCGGCGCCGCTCTTCGCGCACCTGCTTCACCAGCCGGCGGGCGAGCCGGTCGGCGGCGGTACGCTCGTCTTGGCTCATCTGGGCGCGTTCGAGCATATCCTGCACGGCTTCAACTTCGTCGCGGCGGTAGGCATCGGTAACGGCCTGGCGCAGGCTGGTTTGTTGGGGGTGGGCAAACTGGAACATGGTTGGTCTCCGTGGTTGGTGGGGCTGCCCGATAAACCGCTTTTCAGGTAACCTCTGTTTCGTTATGAATGGCTGCTTGGTTTGAACGTCGGTAAAACGGCATCATAAACCAAACTGCGGATAATGTGAAAGAATGTTTGGCAGGGGAGGCAGTTGGTTAATCGGTTAAGGGCTACCTGAAAAGGCCGGAAGCGGTTGCAGCTAGCCTGAAGCCTTTTGATACGGGCAGTTTGAAGGCTACCTGAAAACTTTTCAGGTAGCCTTTTGCCGCCCTTTATTTTGCGGCGCGGTAATCCGCATCGGCTTTTTCGAAGCGTTGGCAGATTTCCTCGGAAGGTGCTTTGCCAACCAGCGATACGGCCACGGCAGTCAGGCCGCAGGCGATGAAGCCGGGGATAATTTCATACAGCGTAGCCATGCCGGCGTTGTCCAGCGCAGGATTCACCACCTGCACCCACAACACCACCACCGCAGCACCGGCAATCATGCCTGCCAATGCGCCATTGGCTGTCATGCGTTTCCAGAACAGGGAAAGGATAACGATGGGGCCGAATGCCGCGCCAAAGCCTGCCCAGGCAAATTCCACCAGTTGCAGCACTTTGCTTTCGGGGTCTGCGGCAATCAGGATGGCGATAACGGCCACGGCCAGCACCATGATGCGGCCAATCCACACCAATTCTTTCTGCGGCGCGTTCGGGCGCAGGAAGCCTTTATAGAAGTCTTCGGTGATGGCGCTGGAGCACACCAAAAGCTGGCAAGACAAAGTAGACATCACGGCAGCCAGAATCGCGTTCAAAATCACGCCGGCAATCCACGGGTTAAACAACAGGGTGGACAAGGCGATGAATACGTGTTCGTGGTTGCCCTGCATGGCAGCAGCTTGCTCGGGATGAGCGCCGAAGTAGGCAATGCCGAAATAGCCCACGGCTACTGCACCGCCCAAGCACAAAATCATCCAAGTCATGCCGATACGGCGTGCGCCCACCAGCGATTTCACGCTTTCGGCGGCCATGAAGCGTGCCAGAATGTGTGGCTGGCCGAAGTAGCCCAAGCCCCAAGCGGCGGTGGAAATGATGCCGATAAAAGTTGTGCCGTGCAGCAGGCTGCCGTACTCCTTGCCGCTGGTAGCAGCAGCGGCTTGAATGATGGCGGAAACTTCATCTGCGCCGCCCGCACCCAAATACACCATCACCGGCGTGAGCAGCAGGGCGAAAATCATCAGCGTGGCCTGCACAGTGTCTGTCCAGCTCACCGCCAAGAAGCCGCCGATAAAGGTGTAGGCAATAGTGGCGCCCGCGCCCAGCCACATGGCGCTGGTGTAGCTCATGTCGGTAAACAGGCTTTGGAACAGGCGTGCACCGGCTACAATGCCGCTGGCGCAGTAAATGGTGAAGAAAAACAGAATGATGAATGCGGAAATTACTTTCATTGCCTGCCCCTGCGCACCGAAGCGGTGGTGGAAATAATCAGGCAGGGTGAGCGCGTTGTTGTTGTATTCGGTGTGCACGCGCAGCCGCCCGGCCACCAAGAGCCAGTTGAGGTACGCGCCGATAATCAGGCCGATGGCAATCCAAGATTTGCTCAGGCCGCTCAAATACACTGCACCAGGCAGGCCCATCAGCAGCCAGCCGGACATATCCGAAGCCCCGGCCGACATGGTGGTAACAAACGGGCCAAGGCTGCGGCCGCCGAGGATATAGTCGTCGAAATTGCGGGTGGAGAAATAGGCCGCGAGGCCGATTAACAGAACGGCAACCAAATAGATGCCGAAGGTGATATACATCGGGTTCATGAGCTGCTCCTTGTTGTTATCTTTGATTTCCCCCGAGGCAACTTGAAATGTGGCTGCCTGTTGCAAAAGTAAGCGGCTTGGTTTCGCTTATACTGAGAAACAACAAAAGCAGTCAATATGTATAAAAAACTTGCAATAGGAAAGTAGGATAAATGCAATTTAAGAATGAGAAAGATCGCCTGATTGCTGGCCTAAGTAGGCGGTGATATTAGGATAGGTTGGAAGTTGATAAGACATGAAAAAAGCTCCCTTGAGTTAGCTTGATCAGAGAGAGCTAGTCCGGCCTTATTGTGAAAATAATGCCTGTTTGGCAAAGATACCGTCAGGACTAGCCCCCCGACGGCGCGATATATAAGGCTACCTGAAAGCGCAGTTCCAAGAGCTTAAACGATGTCTTGGCTAAGCCAAGGCTAGTGGTTTCTGCGAGGCTAAAGCGCGAGCTTTGATGAGGCGCAAAACTTGCCATCGAAACAAACCGCACAGGCAAAATGTAAACCCGGAGAGGCTACCTGAAAACTGTTTTACGTTTTCAGGTAGCCTCTCCCCTGCCCCGCCAAGCAAAAACCGTGCCGAACGGGTTTGTGCCTGTGCTAGAGCATGTTATCATGGGTCTAATTTGAAATTGAGATTGCCAGCATGAGCCCTATTCTGCCCGAAATGCCCGAATATCTGCGCCGCCGCGCCGCCGAAATCAAACTGCTGATTATGGATGTGGACGGCGTGCTCACCGACGGCCGCATCTTCATCCGCGACAACGGCGAAGAAATCAAGGCCTTCCACACGCTCGACGGGCATGGCATCAAAATGTTGCATCAATGCGGCGTGCAAACCGCCATCATCACCGGCCGCGATGCCCCTTCTGTGGCCGTGCGCGCCAAACAGCTCGGCATCCGGCACTACTTCAAAGGCATCAGCGACAAACGCGCGGCCTACGCCGAATTACGCAAAACCGCCGGCGTGGCCGAACACGAATGCGCCTACATCGGCGACGATGTGGTGGATTTGCCCGTGATGGTGCGCTGCGGCCTGCCTGCTGCTGTGCCTGAAGCGCACGAATGGGTATTGCAGCACGCTACCTATATCACCCGCCGCCCGGCTGGTGCAGGCGCCGTGCGCGAATTGTGCGAAGTCATCATGCAGGCCAAAGGCTACCTGAAAACCGCTTGGGAGCAATACACAGAATGATTAAACGATTCGGCGGCTGGTGGTTTCCGCTGGTGTTGGCACTCGCGCTCGGCGGCGTGAGCTTTTGGCTCGACCGCATCAGCCAGCTCGAAACCGAAGAAACCCTGCTCGACCCGCACGAGCCGCAATACCAGATTTTCGGCATCCGAGGCCGCCGCTTCGCTGCCGACGGCAGTCTGGCCCAGCAGCTCACCGCCACCCGCGCCTGGCAGTTTCCCAACCGCCAAGACGGCTATCTGGCCGAACCCAACGTGATGTTTTCGCAAGGCGGGCAGATGGTGTACCGCATCACCGCCGATCAGGCACACTATATCGGCGGCGAAAACCAAGTGGTATTTGAGAAAAACGTGGTGTTCGACAAACCTGCCGCCAACGGCCAGCCTGCCGGCCACCTCGAAACCGACAGCCTCACCGTCAACACCCAAACCCAAACCGCCCACACCCAAGATTTGGTGAACTATCAATACGGCGCCTCCCACGGCACCGCCCAAGGCATGACCTACAACCACAAACAAGGATTGCTTAACCTCTCCTCCCGCATTAAGGCCGTGATTTATGATCCCAAACAACAAGATTAAACCCGCCCGCGCCCTCCTTCTTGCTGCTGCTTTGCTGCTGCCCGCCGCGGCTTCTGCGCTCACCTCCGACCGCAACCAGCCCATCCAAATCGAAGCCGACCAAGGCTCGCTTGACCAAGGCAACCGCAGCACCGAATTTTCCGGCAACGTGGTTATCCAGCAGGGCACCATGTATATCCGCGCCGCCAAGGTGCGTGTGGTGAAAGCTGCCGACGGCGCGCAAACCATGACCGCCTCCGGCAGCCCCGTACACTTCGGCCAGCAGCTCGACCGCCAAGGCACCGTGAAAGGCCAGGCCGCCCGCGTGGAATACCAATCCGCCACCGGCATCGTGAAACTCAGCGGCGGCGCCAAGCTCGAACGCGGCGGCGACCGGGCCAGCGGCGACACCATTACCTACAACACCCGCACCGAAGTTTATACTGTGCTGGGCGGCAGCCGCAGCAACGCCAACAAAGGCCGCGTGAGCATTACCATCCAGCCGCAGCAGAAATAACGGAGGCGGGATGAAGGCCGAAACCCTGTTTGCCGAAATAGCCGAACGCTATCGTGCCGTGCCCGACCATCCCTTTTCCCGCTTCCCCGAATACGCCGTATTCCGCCACAGCGGCAGCCGCAAATGGTTTGGCGTGTACCTGCCCGTGCCGGCGGAAAAACTCGGGCGCACCCCCGGCCGTACCGTGCCCCTACTCAATGTGAAATGCCGCCCCGAACACATTGGCGCCATGCGCGCCCAAGCCGGCATCCTGCCCGCCTATCACATGAGCAAAGAACACTGGCTGAGCATCGAATTGGAACAGGCCGACGACGCGCTGATCCGCCAACTGATCGACGACAGCTTCCGCCTCACGCAAGGCAAAGCCAAGATCAGGAAACAGGCTACCTGAAAGCCTGCAATACCGGTTTCAGGTAGCCTCAAACGGTTTCGGGCAGCCCGCATTTGAGGCTACCTGAAAAAATAAAACGCTTTTTGCATCGCTGAACAGGATGTTTAAGGTAGCCCCACACCGCACAGGCTACCTGAAACCGAAAACCAAGCAACCATGAATATCCGTGCCCTCCTCCTCGCCTGCTTGGCCATGCTTACCGCCTGCACCGCCCCGCAGCCTGCCACCACTGCCGCACCAAGCATGTCCGGCGCCCAGCCGGAACAGCAAGCTGCCAACCGCGTGCTGATTGTGTTATACGACCCCGCCGTCGGCTCGGAGCCGCTGCTTCAGACCGTGCGCCGCTTGGAGCGCGTACCAGGCGTGTTACAGGTGCGGCGCGACCAAATAATGCAGCTGCAAAACCCTGCCGCACATTGAACCCGCGTATGGCAGCCCTATTTTTCAGGTAGCCTCAGCGCTGCCCGTGATACCCAACAAACACAAGGGAAAACCAAACCATGACCACACCGCACAGCCGCCTCAGCGTTAAACAGCTGCGCAAAAGCTTCAAACAGCGCCAAGTGGTGCAGGATTTCTCGCTCGATATCGAAAGCGGCGAAGTAGTTGGCCTGCTCGGCCCCAACGGCGCGGGCAAAACCACCAGCTTTTACATGATTGTCGGCCTGGCGGCTGCCGATCACGGCACCATCCGGCTGGACGAGCACGAGCTGCGCCACATGACCGTGTATCAGCGTGCTCGCTTAGGCCTGGGCTATCTGCCGCAGGAAGCCTCGATTTTCCGCAAGATGACGGTAGAAGAAAATATTCGTGCCATCCTGCAATTGCACGAAACCGACCGCCATACCATCGAATCGCACCTCAACGACCTGCTGGCCGACCTGAACATCACCCACTTGCGGCAAAGCCCCGCTCCCGCCCTCTCCGGCGGCGAACGGCGCCGCGTGGAAATTGCCCGTGTGCTGGCCATGAGCCCGCGTTTCATCCTGTTGGACGAACCCTTCGCCGGCGTTGATCCGATTGCCGTTATCGACATTCAAAACATCATCAACTTCCTCAAACAGCGCGGCATCGGCGTGCTGATTACCGACCACAACGTGCGCGAAACCCTGCGCATCTGCGACCGGGCCTATATCATCAACAACGGCGCCGTGCTGGCCAGCGGCCGCCCCGAAGAATTGGTGGGCAACGAAGAAGTACGTGCCGTGTATCTGGGCGAAAACTTCGATTACTAAGGTTTCAGGTAGCCTCAAATGACCCAGCAATCCGTCAAACTCAAACTGCGCCAAACCCAGCAGCTCAACCAGAAGCAGCAGCAATCTTTGCGCATTTTGCATATGTCGTCGCTGGAATTGGCCGAAGAAGTGGAAAGCTGGCTGGCCGACAACCCCCTACTCGAACGGCCGGAACACGATCTGGCCTACAGCGGCGAGCCCGAACCCCATTATTCCGCCGCCATACCGGTTACCCGCAAAACCAACAGCATGGAAGAGAGCGACGTGTGGGAAACCGTGGCCGACGAAGCCGATTTTCGCCGCATGTTGCACGAGCAGGTGTGCGAACACCCGCTAGACGAAGACCAGGCCGCCCGCGTGCATTTGCTCATCGACTACCTTGATGATCAAGGCTACCTGAACGACAGCCTCACCGACATCGTGGAAAACTCTCCGCTGGAATGGATGCTCGATGAAGAAGACATGGCCGAAGCCCTGCGCCATTTGCAGCAGTTCGACCCACCCGGCGTAGGCGCGCGTGATTTGGGCGAATCATTATTGCTCCAGCTGGCGCGGCAGCAGCCGGACGACACCGTATTCTGCGCCGTGCAGCTGGTGAAACACTTCCTGCCCGACATCGCCAAAAGCAGCCTGCCGCCGCAAGTGCGCAAAAAATTCCCCCAATACAGCGCCGCCACCATCGAAGCCGCCCAAGCCCTCGTCGCCTCCCTCAATCCCTTCCCCGCCTACGGCCTTTCCGGCTCCGGCCACACCGAATACGTCGATCCCGACGTGTGGATCCGCCCCGATCCCGAAACCGGCAAATGGATGGTGGGCATGTACCGCCAGGCCTGGCCGCAGGTGCAGCTCAATCAGGAATATTCCGACCTGCTCGCCGAATACGGTAGCGAAGCGCCGGAGTTGAAACAAAAGCTCAATGAGGCTAAAGTATTGCTAAGCTCGCTGGAGCAGCGCAAAAGCACCGTGTTGCGGCTGGCCGAAACCATTTTGGAACGTCAGGCCGATTTTTTCTCCTTCGGCGCCATCGGCCTCGTGCCACTCACCATTAAAGAAACCGCCGCCAACCTCGGCCTGGCCGAGAGTACCGTGTCCCGCGCCGTGAACCAAAAATATTTGGCTTGCCCGCAAGGCGTATTTCCGCTACGCTATTTTTTCAGCCAGGCAGCCGCCTACAGCAGCGAAGAAGACGGCGACGGCATCAGCGCCAACGCAGTGAAAGCCCTGATTGAGAGCCTGATTGCCGGCGAAGACAAACGCAAACCGCTCTCCGACCAAGCCATGTCCGAGAGGCTCGCTTTGCAAGGTATCATACTCGCCAGGCGCACCGTGGCCAAATACCGCGAAGAACTCAATTTCCCGCCTGCGCACCAACGCAAGCAGAAAGCCTAGCTTGCTGCCGCGCGCAGCCAACCCACCTGTAAAGGAGTGAGCTATGAACCTGAAAATCAACGGAATCAACATCGAAGTGACCGATGCTCTGAGAGGCTATATCAACGGTAAACTCGAGCGCATCGTCCGCCACAGCGACAACGTGATTTCCGCCACCGTTACCCTGTCGGTGGACAAACTGGTACAGAAAGCAGAAGTGGATTGGCATATGGCCGGCAAAGATCTGCACCTCGATCAAACCGACAAAGACATGTATGCCGCCATCGACCTCTTGGTAGACAAACTCGACCGCGCCGTACTCAAACACAAAGAGAAAAAACAGCAGCACCGCGTTGAACCCAGCGGTAAGCTGAGTGTTGAATAAACGTTGAACCGCCCGATTGGGTATAGATAAAGCAGGCTTTTCAGCCTGCTTTTTTACAAGGGAGAATTTGTGAAAGGCTACCTGAAAACGCAAACTTTAGCGCGGCCCAAACCATTTTTCCCGTTTGCACCGCCCAACCGTTTATAAGATAATGGCGGCGTTTTACGCGGCTGGCGCAGTCGCTCGATTTTTCCAACCAAATAACTGAAACTAAAAGGTAACTATGTCTTTCCTCAAGCTCACCGAACAAAACGTGCGCGGCAAAACCGTGCTGATCCGTGCCGACCTGAACGTGCCGATTAAAGACGGCAAAATCGGCGACGACACCCGCATCCGCGCTTCGCTCGCCTCCGTACGTTACTGCCTGGAAAACGGCGCGGCCGTTATCCTGATGAGCCACCTCGGCCGACCCACCGAAGGCGAGTTCAAGCCCGAAGACGACCTCGCGCCCGTGGCCGCGCATTTGGGCAGCCTGCTCGGCCTTAGCGTGCCCGTGAGCAGCGATTGGCAGCACAATCCGCCGCGCCCGCAGCCTGGCGAAGTGGTGATGCTGCAAAACGTGCGCGTGAACAAAGGCGAGAAGAAAAACAACGCCGAGCTCGGCCAGGCCTATGCTGCGTTGTGTGATATTTATGTGAACGATGCCTTCGGCACCGCGCACCGCGCCGAAGCCTCGCTGGTGGCCGTGGCCGAAGCCGCACCCGTTGCCTGCGCCGGCATTTTGCTGGCCGCCGAATTGGACGCGCTGGGCAAGGCACTGAAAAACCCCGCCCGCCCGCTGGTGGCGATTGTGGCCGGCAGCAAAGTGTCCACCAAACTCACCATTCTCAACAGCCTGGCCGATAAAGTAGACCAGCTGATCGTGGGCGGCGGCATCGCCAACACCTTCCTGCTCGCCGCCGGGCAGCCTATCGGCAACTCCTTGGCCGAAGCCGACTTGGCAGCCGAAGCCCGCGCCGTGGCCGAAAAAATGGCAGCCAAAGGCGACGCCGTGCCGATACCGCAAGACGTGGTGTGCGCCAAAGCCTTTGCCGCCGATGCCGCCGCCGCAACCAAAGCCGTGGCCGAGGTGGCCGCAGACGATATGATTCTCGACATCGGCCCGCAATCTGCCGCCTCGCTTGCCGCCCTGCTGCGCGAAGCCGGCACGATTGTGTGGAACGGCCCGGTGGGCGTGTTTGAGTTTGACCGTTTCGCCGAAGGAACGCGCGTGATGGCCGAAGCCATCGCCGAAAGCCGCGCCTTCTCTATCGCCAGCGGCGGCGACACCCTGGCCGCCATCGCCAAATTTGGCATCGCCGACAAAATCAGCTACATCTCCACCGGCGGCGGCGCGTTCTTGGAGTTCCTAGAAGGCAAACAACTGCCCGGCGTGGCCGTGCTGGAAAAACGTGCGGCGGGTTGATGGCAGGCTTAGATGTTTGAAAAGAGGCTACCTGAAAATTTCAGGTAGCCTTTCCTGTATCTAACACTGATAGGCTGGGATGTGCGCTTCCACAGCGGAAGACACGGTAGCATAGCTACTCCGCTGCTTGATTTTCAGGTAGCACCATCCGCCTTTACCTCGGCCACTATTGGCCGGGTAGATACGGCTTGCAGGTACCAATGTTTTACGGCCCAGTCGAGCAGCTCTTGCGGTTTACTCACTTCGGGCGCGGGCGGCAGTTTCAGGTAATCCATCACTTGGCGCAGCAGGGCTTCTTTGCGCTGTAAATCCAGCGCGGGGGCGAGGGTTCGTTTCGACCATTTCTGCCCTTCGGCATTGGTGAGCAGGGGCAGGTGGGCGTAGTGCGGGGTGGGGAGGCCGAGGCAGCGTTGCAGCCAGATTTGGCGCGGGGTGGACACGAGCAAGTCCTGTCCGCGCACAACGTGGGTGATGCCCTGTTCGGCGTCGTCGGCCACCACGGCGAGCTGGTAGGCCCACAGGCCGTCGGCACGCAGGAGGACGAAATCGCCGATGTCGCGGGCGAGGTTTTGCGCATAACGGCCGACGATACCGTCGGTGAAGGCGACGGTTTCATCGGGCACACGCAGCCGCCAGGCGGGCATTCTGCCGGCGGCTTCGGGCGGTGGGGCGGCAAGCTGTACGCAGGCACCGTTGTAAACGAAGCCGTCCGCGCCCTGCCGCGCTTGGGCGTGCCATTGTTTGCGGCTGCAATAGCAGGGATAGGCGAGGCCGCTTTGCTGCAGGCTTTGCAGGGCGGCGCGGTAGAGATGGTGGCGGCGGCTTTGGTAGGCCACTTCGCCGTCCCATTCGAAGCCGAATGCTTCGAGGGTGCGCAGTATATGGGCGGCGGCGCCGGGCATTTCGCGCGGCGGATCGAGGTCTTCCATCCGCACCAGCCAGCGCCCGCCCTGCGCACGGGCATCGGCGTAGGAAGCCAGGGCGGTGAGCAGCGAGCCGATGTGCAAAAGGCCGGTAGGGCTGGGGGCGAAGCGTCCGATATACATGGGGCTTGGTTTAATAGTGATGAAACTGGGTTTTCGGGTAGCCTCTGTGCGGGATACAGGCTACCTGAAACTTGATAATCAAAGGTTTATTCCACCCACTGCACAATCTCTTCCATCGGCAGGCGGGTTTTGGCGCGCGGCTCTTCGTCGCGGTAGCCGAAGGCGGCCATGATGCTGACGCGGTATTCGGCGGGGTTGAACAGGCCTTTTGCGGCCAAGAAGGCATTAACTTCTTCCTGCCGGAAGCCCTCGATCGGGGTGGAGTCGATGCCGATAAAGGCGGCGGCGGTCATCATATTGGCCAGGGCGATATAGGTTTGTTTGCTGGCCCAATCGTAGAAGGCGCGCGGGCTTTCGGTGATACAGAAGTTGTGTTCGGCAAACTGCTTGAAGAAACCTTCGCGTATTTCCACGATATGCGGCGGGATGTGGTGCACCCCGCTCCACATTTTGTGCCGGTAATCCGACTGCATCGCGGCCTGGGTGCGGGCAAGGATCACAACAAAGTGACTGCAATCCATGATTTTATCCGCCGTACCCCAAGCCAGCGGTTTGAGCTCGGCACGCAGCGCAAGGTTTTGGATCACGAGAAAACGCCACGGCTCCAGCCCGAAGGAACTAGGCGAAAGGCGGCCGGTTTCCAAAATAAATTCAAAATCTTTTCGGCTGATTTTTTTTAGCCGGGTCATATTTTTTGCAGGCATAGCGGCGGTGAAAGGCTTTGAGGACGGTTTGTTTGGTGTGGGGCATGGCGGTCTCCTGAATAAAGGTGTGGGAAAAAACAAAGGATAGCGGCGGCGTGGAGTGGAAGTCAAAATAGATAGCTTTAGCTTTATTGGGTGTTTATGTTTTCAGCTAGCCTTCATCCCCGCATCAGGCTACCTGAAAACCATCTGCTTCCACTATAATTCGCTCTTTACGCCAATAATTTTCAGGTAGCCTCCGATGCTCGACAAATACAATCCCGCTGAAATCGAATCCAGACACTATCAAAACTGGGAAACCCAAGGTTATTTCCAGCCCGATATGGATTTGACCAAACCGTCTTTTTCCATCCAACTGCCGCCGCCCAACGTAACTGGCACGCTGCACATGGGTCATGCCTTCAACCAAACCATCATGGACGGCCTGACCCGCTACTACCGCATGAAAGGCTGCAACACCGCTTGGATTCCCGGCACCGACCATGCCGGCATCGCCACGCAAATCGTGGTCGAGCGTCAGCTTGCCGCGCAAAATGTTTCCCGTCATGACTTGGGTCGTGAAAAATTTTTGGAAAAAGTGTGGGAATGGAAAGAAGTTTCCGGCGGCACGATTACGCAGCAGATGCGCCGCATGGGCTGCTCTGCCGACTGGACGCGCGAGTATTTCACGATGGACGACGTGCGTGCCGAAACCGTGACCGAAGTGTTCGTGCGCCTGTTTGAACAAGGCTTAATTTACCGCGGCAAACGCTTGGTGAACTGGGATCCCGTGCTTGGCACGGCGGTATCGGATTTGGAAGTGGAAAGCGTGGAAGAACAAGGCTCTATGTGGCACATCCGCTATCCGCTGGCGGACAATCCCGCCGAAGCCGTTATCGTGGCGACTACCCGCCCTGAAACGCTGCTGGGCGACGTGGCCGTTGCCGTCAATCCCGAAGACGAACGTTATACTCATTTGATTGGCAAAGAATTAATCCTGCCGCTGACCGGCCGCACCATTCCCGTGATTGCTGACGAATACGTCGAAAAAGACTTCGGTACCGGCTGCGTGAAAATCACGCCTGCGCACGACTTCAACGACTACGAAGTCGGCAAACGCCACGACACGCGCCTGGTTAATGTGTTCGATTTGGAAGCCAAAGTGCTGGCAAACGCCGAAGTGTTCAACTTCAAAGGCGAAGCGCAACAAGGCTTTGCCCTGCCTGAAAAATACGCAGGCTTAGACCGCTTTGCCGCGCGCAAACAAATGGTTGCCGATTTGCAGGAACAAGGCTTGTTGGTCGAAATCAAAGCGCACACGCTGATGACGCCGAAAGGCGACCGCACAGGTTCGGTGATTGAACCGATGCTGACCAGCCAATGGTTTGTCGCCATGTCCGCGACGCCAAACGACGGCGAGCCTGACAGCGAATACAAAGGCTTGAGCCTCGCCGACAAAGCCAAAAAAGCCGTCGATAGCGGCGCAGTGCGCTTCATCCCTGAAAACTGGGTCAACACCTACAACCAATGGATGAATAACATCCAAGACTGGTGTATCTCACGCCAACTGTGGTGGGGTCATCAAATCCCCGCGTGGTACGACGAAGCAGGCAATGTTTACGTCGCCCGCAATCAGGCGGAAGCCGAAAAACAAGCCGGCAAAACAGGCTTGACCCGCGAAGAAGACGTATTGGACACATGGTTCTCCTCCGCGCTCGTGCCGTTCTCCACGCTCGGCTGGCCGTCTGAAACCGACGAACTCAAAGCCTTCCTGCCGTCCAACGTCTTGGTCACCGGATACGAAATCATCTTCTTCTGGGTGGCACGCATGATTATGATGACCACCCACTTCACCGGCAAAGTACCATTTAAAGACGTGTACATCCACGGCATCGTGCGCGATCACGAAGGCAAAAAAATGTCCAAATCCGAAGGCAACGTCATCGACCCCGTGGATTTGATTGACGGCATCGACTTGGACAAGCTGTTGGTGAAACGCACGACCGGTCTGCGCAAACCCGAAACCGCGCCGAAAGTGGAAGAGGCGACATGCAAACTCTTCCCCGAAGGCATCCCCGGCATGGGCGCGGACGCATTGCGTTTCACTATGGCGAGCTACGCCAGCTTGGGTCGTTCGGTCAACTTCGACTTCAAACGCGCTGAAGGCTACCGCAACTTCTGCAACAAAATCTGGAACGCCACCAATTTCGTCTTGACGAACACCAAAAATCAAGACTGCGGCTACAGTACAACCGCCACCGAACCGCGCGGCTACTCCTTCCCCGATATGTGGATCATAGGTCGTCTGAATCAGACCATCGAGCAAGTAACGCAAGCCTACGAAACCTACCGCTTTGATTTGGCTGCGGAAACCATGTACAGCTTCGTATGGAACGACTATTGCGACTGGTATTTGGAACTCGCCAAAGTACAGCTTCAAACCGGCTGCGCTAGCCGCCAACGCGCCACACGCCATACCTTATTGCGCGTACTCGAAGCCGCCCTGCGCCTGCTGCATCCGATTATCCCCTTCATCACCGAAGAATTGTGGCAAACCGTCGCCCCCATGTGCGACGCCAAAACCGCCGACAGCATCATGCTCGCCCGCTTCCCCGAAGCCGACCGCGAACAAATCGTTCAGACGACCTTCGAGCAAATGACCGTGTTGCAGGATTTGATTGGCGCCGTCCGCAACCTGCGCGGCGAAATGGGCATCCAGCCCAACGTGAAAGCCCCGCTGTTTGTCGAAAGCGCGGACGACTTGGCGGACTACCTCAAATACCTGCCGATGATGACCCGACTGACCGAAGCACAGCAAGTCGCCGCGCTGCCCGAAAGCGAAGATGCGCCCGTCGCCGTCTGCAACGGCGCACGCCTGATGCTGAAAGTCGAAATCGACAAAGCCGCCGAAACCGCCCGCTTGAGCAAAGAAGCCGAGAAGCTGCAAAAAGCCTTGGACAAACTCAACGCCAAACTCTCCAAACCTGGCTACACCGAAAAAGCCCCCGCACATCTGGTGGAAAAAGACAAAGCCGATTTGGCGGAGTTGGAAGAGAAGATGGCCAAGCTGCAAAACGCTTTGGCGAAGTTGAAAGAGTAAACTTCTCCTGTGCTTGAAGAAGGCTACCTAAAAAACCATTTCAGGTAGCCCTCTGTTATACAAGCTGCTCCGATAGGATTAAAATGCCGCTAGCAAAGATATCGGCCAGATTGCGCGGCACGGCATAATCAAATAGAATGCTTAATCTAGAGCTAAAACCTAAATTGTGCCGTAAGCGCTTCGCTAACCAACAATTCTGGTTTTTCTCCCACTATATCAAGCTGCCTTTGGCAGCATTAAGGATACCCATGAGCAATTTCGTTCCACAAAACAGCTACTCCAAAGAAGAACTCTTGGCCTGCGGCCGCGGCGAACTTTTCGGCGCCGGCAACGCGCAGCTGCCGGTGCCCAATATGTTGATGATCGACCGCATTGTTGAAATCAACTCCACCGGCGGCAAATACGGCAAGGGCGAAATCATCGCCGAATTGGATATCCACCCCGATTTGTGGTTCTTCGGCTGCCACTTCATCGGCGATCCGGTGATGCCCGGCTGCTTGGGTTTGGACGCCATGTGGCAATTAGTGGGCTTCTTCCTGGGCTGGACGGGTGCGCCCGGCCGCGGCCGCGCCTTGGGCTGCGCCGAAGTGAAATTCACCGGCCAAGTATTGCCCAAACACAAGAAAATCACTTACCACATTCACATGAAACGCGTGATGAACAGCAAGCTGGTGTTGGGCATTGCCGACGCGGAAATGAGCGTGGACGGCCATAAGATTTACGAAGGAAACGGCCTGCGCGTAGGTTTGTTTACCAGCACAGACGATTTCTAGCCAACGGGCTACCTGAAAACGCTGGCTTTAATTCAACAAAAGCTTCTGCATTTACTTTTCAGGTAACCTACTTTCCTAACGGAGTTCATTATTATGAAACGAGTAGTCGTAACCGGTATCGGCATCGTGTCCAGCTTGGGCAACAACTGCCGCGAAGTGCTCGAATCGCTGCGCCAGCTCAAATCCGGCATCGCTTTTGATGAAAGCTACCGCGAAATGGGCTTGCGCTCACACGTGGCCGGCAACATCAATATCGATACCAAAGAGCACATCGACCGCAAAATCCTGCGCTTTATGGGCAACGCTGCAGCCTATGCCTATATCGCCATGAAAGAAGCCATCGCCCACGCCGGGCTTACTGAAGAGCAAGTATCGAACATACGCACCGGCATCGTGGCCGGCAGCGGCGGTGCCTCTTCCGCCTCGCAAGTGGAAGCTGCCGACACCTTGCGCGAGAGCGGCGTGAAGCGCATCGGCCCCTACGGCGTAACCAAAACCATGGCTTCCACCGTGGCCGCCTGCTTGGCTACCCCGTTTAAAATCAAAGGCGTGAACTATTCCATCAGCTCTGCTTGCTCAACTTCTGCCCACTGTATCGGCCACGCCGCAGAACTAATTCAACTTGGCAAACAAGACATCGTGTTTGCCGGCGGCGGCGAAGAAGTATCTTGGCAGATGAGTTCCCTGTTTGATGCAATGGGCGCGTTATCGAGCAAATACAACGACACGCCCGAACAAGCCAGCCGTGCCTACGATGCCGACCGCGACGGCTTCGTGATTTCCGGCGGCGGCAGCATTTTGGTGATGGAAGAATACGAACACGCCAAAGCGCGCGGTGCCAACATTTTGTGCGAACTTACCGGCTACGGTGCTACTTCCGACGGCCATGATATGGTGCAGCCGTCCGGCGAAGGTGCAGTGCGCTGCATGCAGATGGCACTTGCCCAGCACGGCGGCAGCGTGGACTACATCAATGCCCACGGCACGTCCACCCCGGTGGGCGACACCAAAGAACTCGGCGCCATCCGCGAAACCTTTGAAGGCAAAAAAGTGCCGCTCATCAGCTCCACCAAATCCCTCTCTGGCCACGCCCTCGGTGCCGCCGGCTCGAATGAGGCAATTTACTCTATTCTGATGATGCTCAACGATTTCGTATGCGCCAGTGCCAATGTTCTAAATTTAGACGAAAAAGCCGCCAATTTGCCGATTGTACGCGGAAACATCGGCAAAAAGCTTGACGCCGTAATGTCGAACAGCTTCGGCTTCGGCGGCACCAATGCCACCCTGATTTTCAGCTGCATGTAGAGGCCTACTTAAAAACAGCCGAACCTTAAACTGGTTTGGCTGTTTTTATTATGGGTTTTTCTGGTATAAAAAACGGCAACTTCAGCATACAATATTTGTTCATCTGATTCTGTTCACCTAATAATGAGGCAAAACATACAACATCGTTTGTAAAGTTTCTGCCAATTTTTTCAGATAGCCTTGATAATTACCCAGCCCACTATTATCCTAGTAACAATAGCTCTTTAAAAATACACCAGATGATGTATTTATTTTAATTTTGTAGGCAATACGCGCCTTATTGAACAGATAACTTGATTGGTTGTATCCAATATTTTGACTTTAATCAAGAAAATCAATTATCCGCACACTATAACTATTGGATTGAGTTATATAATAAACTAAAACAATACTCTGATTGTTAATAGAGAATCAATTATAAAAACCACACGAAAAAGTTTCCAACTATTTCATTACTTCATTTAAACCAAGGGAGATCACAATGATCAAATATTCCAAATATTCTTCGCTAAATATTGCGCTGATACAGGCACGCGAAGCATTGATGACACATTTTCGCCCACTACTCAACGAAATCGGCCTCACCGACCAGCAATGGCGTATCCTGCGCCTTTTGGCCGAAAACGGTACGATGGATTTCCAAGACTTAGCCCGCAGTGCCTGCATCCTGCGCCCCAGCCTCACCGGCATTCTCACCCGCTTGGAAAAAATGAAACTGGTGGTGCGTCTGCGCCCAGCCAATGACCACCGCCGTGTTTACCTCAAACTCACCGAAGAAGGCGAGCGTACCTTCAACAACTTTGTCGGTAAAATCGATGCCTGCTACGACGACATCGAAACCCAGCTTTCCAAAGAAAACCTGGAACAGTTGCACGAATTGCTAAACCAAATAGCTGCTATCCATGTAGCCACTATGGCACGGATGTAAGGCCTTGCCGCATTACGTAAAGGCTACCTGAAACCTTTATCCGGTTTTTCAGGTAGCCTTTTTCTATGACTAAAGTCTTCACTTCCTACTACGTTGGCTTACTTCTTAGCTATATGTACAGCAGTTTCGCTTATAATCCTGCAGTCAAAACAAATATGCCAAAGGCTACCTGAAAGAACCCAACCATGCTCAAACAACGAATCCTCACCGCCTTGGTTTTACTACCAATGATGCTCGGTATGCTATTTATCGCCAACAGCGGGCTGTGGGCACTGTTTTCCGGCTTAATTGCTCTGCTCGCTCTGTGGGAATACAGCCAGCTGTGCAGTATGCCGGAACAAGTGCAGCAGCCCTATTTGGCCGGCACCGCGCTGTTTATGACGCTGGCATGGAGCGGCGGTTGGCAGCTGCCTGCAGCGGCGTGGGCAATCGTACTCGCCTTCTGGTTGCTCGGCATGCCTGCTTGGCTGTGTTTCAAATGGCGCTTGCAGGCCGATTGGAAAAGCATGGCCGCCGGCTGGCTGCTGATGCTGCCTTTCTGGTTTGCCCTGCTGGAACTGCGCCCCAACAGCCAATCCGCGCCCCATCTCTTGGCCGTGATGATGCTAGTGTGGATTGCCGATGTGTTTGCCTATGTATTCGGCCGGCTATGGGGCAAACACAAACTAGCACCCACCATCAGCCCCGGTAAAAGTTGGGAAGGCGTGTTTGGCGGGCTGTTGTGCGTACTGGTGTACGCCTCATTGGCGCGCGCTGCCAGCTGGTTTGGCTTCAATATATCCTGGCTCGGCATCATGCTCACTGCCACTGTACTTACCTTCGTAGGCATCGGCGGCGACCTTCTGGAGAGCTGGTTTAAACGGGCTGCCGGCGTGAAAGACAGCAGCAACTTGCTTCCTGGTCACGGGGGCGTGTTCGACCGTGTGGATTCACTGATAGCCGTGTTGAGCGTATATGCCGCCATCGGCATGTTGTTCGGCTGAACAGAAAAGGCTACCTGAAAAGTTAAAGTTTTGGCTTTGCGGAAACTCCGCTACGTTCTCACTTCGCTTTCAGGTAGCCTTCCTGAGAAACTGCCTGTTTCTATGTTAAAATCCGCCCCCCTCAATATTTCAACCCTACAAAGCGGTTTCCCCTTTTAAATGAATATATTCTACGAAAAAAGTGGCCAATTCAAAGTGGCCGCCGTGGTGCAGAAAAACAATAGCACTTATCAGGCTACCACCCAGCATGGTAAACGCACCAAAATCAAAGCCAACAACGTTTTCGTGGAATTCACCGAGCCGATGGACGCTTTCCTCGAACGCGCCCAAGCCGAAGCCGCACAAATTGATACCGACTTATTGTGGGAATTTTGCGGCGAAGACGAATTCACCGTCCAAAACATCGCCGCCGACTACTTCGGCCATACCCCAAGCCAGCACGAACTGGCCGCCACCCTGATTGCGCTCTATGCCGCACCAATGTATTTCTATAAAAAAGGCAAAGGCGTATTTAAAGCAGCACCGGAAGACACCCTGAAGCAGGCACTGGCCGCCATCGAGCGCAAAAAACAGCAAGATGCACAAATAGCCGCTTGGACGGAAGAATTGGCACAAGGCCTCCTACCTGCCGAAATTGCCGCCGATTTGCGCACCATCCTGCACAACCCAGACAAACAATCACTCACCTACAAAGCTTTCACCAAAGCCGCTGCCGAACTGAAAATTTCCGCCTATCAGCTGGCTCGGCAAACCGGCGGTGTCAACTCATTGCCGCAATACCTGCTTGATGGTTTCTGCTGCAAACACTTCCCGCAAGGCACCGCCGCACCGGAAATCGCCGTACCTGCTATCCCCGAACTGCCAGATGCCGCTGATTTGCTCACATTCTCCATTGATGATGCCGAAACCAGCGAAATCGACGATGCCTTATCGGTGCAAGATTTGCCCAACGGCGGCAAACGTGTCGGTATTCACATCGCCATACCCACACTGGCCATTGCCAACGGCAGCCCGATTGAAACCCTTATTAAACAACGGCAAAGCACCGCCTACTACCCCGGCGGCAAAATCATCATGCTGCCGGACGACTGGATTCAAACCTTCAGCCTAGATGAGGGCAAACGACCAGTATTGAGCCTATATGTAGAAGTAGACGCCAATTTTCAGGTAGTCTCCACACCGCAAACCCACCTCGAAAACTTAACTATCAAACATAACCTGCGCATTCAAGACATCGAGCCACATTTTAATGCCAATATCGGCCTTTCCGAGAACGATCCAATACAATTCCCCTGCCAAGCGCAACTGCGCTGGCTGTACCGCTTCGCCGTCGAACGCCAAAAACAGCGTGACCGTTACGAAGAAAACCGCGCTCCGCAATACGATTACGGCATTGAATTCAATCCCGACAGCAGCGTGCGCATCAACCGCCGCGAGCGCGGTTCACCCATAGATACGTTGGTGTCTGAAATGATGATTCTGGCCAACAGTACCTGGGCGCAAATGCTGGATGAAAACAGCCTGCCCGGTTTATTTCGTGTACAAACCAGCGGCAAAGTACGCATGAGTACCCAATCCGAGCCGCACATCGGCATGGGCGTGGCGCATTATGGCTGGTTCACCTCGCCGTTGCGTCGTGCCGCCGACTGCATCAACCAACTCCAACTGCTCAGCCTGATTGATCCCAACCTATCGCCGCGTTTCCAAAAAAACGATAGCAACCTGCTTGCCGCCCTGCGCGACTTCGACGCAACCTATACTGCTTATGCTGACTTCCAACGCCAAATGGAAGCTTACTGGAGCTTAATATATCTGGAACAAGAACAATGCTGCGAGCTGACCGCTGTATTGCTGAAAGAAGATCTGGTGCGTATTGATGGTTTGCCACTGGTCAACCGCGTGCACGGTATACCGATTGATATTCAGCCTAAAACCCGCATGAAACTGGCCATTACTCAGTTGGATGCCGAGCAGCAGCTATTGTCTTTGAAATATTTAAATGTATTGCCGGCTGAACCAGCTGCCTAAATGATAGGGTACTGGCTCAGTACAACAACGGCTTATTTTCACTATTCTCTGCGGACAAAGCAGGCAAATAATCGATTTATCCACAAACAGGCAATTAACCCAGCCATTATTCCACAACAATCCACAATTGAACGACAACCAAACAACAAGGTTTACTTAGCCTATCTAAATAGTTTTAATGAATTTTCTGGATAATCCACTATTTCTGTACCGCTTCAACATAAACAACAAAAATAAATTAGAAAACCAGATATAAAAAACCTACTTAGTTCAATAGTTCAATCTAACCCAATACTAAATCTTAAACTTCGTAATCTAAAAATATCATGTGAAACTCTACTCACAATAAAAGCGACATTGCTGTTATGGGGCAGAACCTGATTCTGAACATGAACGATCACGGCTTCCAAGTGAGCGCCTACAACCGCACGGCGGCCAAAACCGAGCAATTTCTTAACGGCCTGGCCAAAGGCACAAAAATTATCGGCGCTTACAATTTGGAAGAACTAATCGGTCAATTAAAGCAGCCGCGCAAGGTGATGCTGATGGTACAGGCTGGGCAGGCGGTAGATGAGTTGATTGCGCAGCTGGTGCCGCTCTTGGATAAGGGAGACATTATTATTGATGGCGGCAATGCCCATTATCCCGATACCGAACGGCGTACCGCCGAGCTGGCTGCACAAAGTATTTTATTTATTGGCACCGGTATTTCCAGCGGTGAAGAAGGTGCGCGCCATGGGCCGTCTATTATGCCCAGCGGCAATCTGGAAGCGTGGCCGGCAGTAAAGCCGATTTTGCAGGCAGTAGTCGCTAAAACGACCAGTGATGAGGTATGTTGCCACTGGGTGAGAAAAAATGGCGCCGGCCATTTTGTGAAAATGGTGCACAACGGCATCGAATACGGCGATATGCAGTTTATCTGCGAAGCTTACCAGTGTATGAAAGACGGCTGAGCCATGCCGAAATGCGAGCCGCCTTTGCCGAATGGAACAAGACCGAGCTCAACAGCTATCTGGTTTAAATCACTGCCGATATTTTGGGCACAAACGACGCAGACGGCACGCCGCTCACGTTGATTACCGAAGCGGTATTTGCCCGCTGTATTTCCGCCCTAAAAACCCAACAGATGCAAGCTGAAACAGCTTTTGGGCATAAAATTGAGCCGGTGGCCAGAAATCGGGAAAAATGGCTGACTGCTTTGCGCCAAACATTGCTGGCTTCCAAAATTATTTCTTATGCCCAAGGCTTTATGCTGATGCGTCAGGCCAGCGAGCATTACGGCTGGGATTTGGATTACGGGAATACCGCTTTGTTATGGCGCGAAGGCTGCATCATCCGCAGCGCGTTTTTAGGCAACATCCGCGACGCCTACGCCGCCAATCCGGATTTGGTGTTCCTTGGCAGCGATGCCTATTTCAAAAACCTGTTGCAGCAGGCCCTGCCGGGCTGGCGTAAAGTAGCCGCTGCTGCGATGCAGCACGGTTTGCCGATGCCCTGCACCGTATCCGCCCTCTCCTTCCTCGACAGCTACACCTGCGGCCGCTTGCCCGCCAACCTGTTGCAGGCGCAACGCGACTACTTCGGCGCCCGCACCTATGAGCGCATCGATCGGCCGGGAGGCGAGTTTTTCCACACCAACTGGACAGGCACCGGCGGCGATACGGCTTCCACCGCCTACAATGTTTGAGGCTACCTGAAAACTGTTTGTTGGTTTTCAGGTAGCCTTTAATTTTGGATTAAAATAAAAATGAGGCAAGGCGGCGAGCCGCAAAGCGTACAGGTAGTACGTCAAGGCGAACCAACGCCGTAGCATGGCGATTTTAATCCACTATATCTGCTTGCCGGTTTATGCTGCAGCCAGCAGGGCGTGGAAAGCGGCGGGCAGGTTTTGGTTGTGCGGGAAGGTGGCCCATTCGTAGCTTCCCGGGTCGGCGAGAATGGCGCGTAATAAGGCGTTATTGATAGCGTGGCCGGATTTGTGGCCTTCGAATGCGCCGATTATCGGCGCGCCGATGACATATAAATCGCCCACGGCATCAAGGATTTTGTGGCGTACGAATTCGTCGGGGTAGCGCAGGCCTTCCGGATTGAGCACGTCGTTGTCGTCAATCACCACGGCATTGCTCAAGTTGCCGCCCAAACCCAGGCCGTGTGCGCGCATCATTTCCACTTCCTGCATGAAGCCGAAGGTGCGGGCGCGGGCGATTTCTTCCACATACGATGCGCTGGCAAAATCGATTTCAAAGGTGGGGTTGCTGCGGTTGAACACGGGGTGGTTGAAATTGATGGTGAGGCTGACTTTAAAGCCGTCATACGGGGTGAAGCGCACCCATTTGCCTGGCTCCTGCACTTCCACCGGCTTCAAAATACGCAGGAAGCGTTTTTCGGCTTTTTGATCCACGATGCCCGCATCCTGCAACAGATACAAAAAAGGCAGGCTGGAGCCGTCCATAATCGGGATTTCCGGTGCATTCAATTCAATCAGCACGTTATCGATGCCGTAGGCAGCCAGTGCCGACATTAAATGCTCGATCGTGCCCACCCGCACGCCGTCTTCGGTAACGATGGTGGAGGAGAGGCGGGTGTCGTTGATCAGTTCGGGCACGAGCTTGATCGGGCGGCTCTGTTCGCCGACCAAATCGGTGCGGCGGAATACGATGCCGCTGTTTTCGGCAGCCGGATACAGGGTGAGCAAAACCCGCTCGCCGGAATGCAGGCCGACGCCAGTGGCTTGAACGGATTGGGCTAGGGTGCGCTGTTTCATAAAAACTCCGGAAAATCTGCATAAGGCAACCGCCATCATACGGGAAATATGTTTGCCTGTCTTTCCGATTAAATTCGGCTATGGTTTGTTTTCAGGTAGCCTTTTCCCTTGGAGCCACCTGAAAACGTAATGTGGCCTATTTACCAAGCTTCATCTTGTATAGTGGATTAAAATCGCCATGCTACGGCGTTGGCTCGCTTTGATGTACTACCTTGTACTGTCTGCGGCTCGCCGCCTGGTATCATTTTATTTTAATCCACTATAATTCCACCCATTCCAACCACAGGTTTTCCTTCCGATGAAGATTTTACTGGTGCGCCTTTCCAGCATGGGCGATCTTATCCACACCCTGCCGGCGGTGCAGGATTTGGCACGGCATTGCCCGCAGTTGGAGCTGCATTGGCTGGCCGAGGCCGGGTTTGCCGATATTGCGCGGCTGCATCCGTTTGTGGCCAAGGTGATTCCGATGCGCTGGCGGCAGTGGCGCAAGCGGCTGTTTGCGGCGGATACGCAGCGGCAGATGCGCGCGCTGAAGCAGGAGTTGGCTGGTGGCGGCTATGATTTCGTGCTCGACAGCCAAGGCCTGATAAAAAGTGCGTGGTTTGCCCGTCAGGCGGGCGTGCCAGTGAAGGGTTTGGACAAACACAGTGCGCGCGAGGGCTGGGCGGCGGCGTTTTATGCACAAGGTTTTCAGGTAGCCAAAGGGCGTGATGCGGTGTGGCGCAACCGCGAGCTGTTTGCCCAAGTGTTCGGTTATCGGTTTGACGGCACGGCGGATTTCGGCGTGCGTGTGCCGGAAGATGCGGCGGTGCAGGGGCTACCTGAAAACTACCGTGTGGCTTTGCACGCCACCAGCCATGAGAGCAAATTGTGGCCGGACGAATATTGGGTGGAATTGTTGAATCGGCTGCATGCAGTAGATGGTGCAGCGGTGTGGCTGCCGTGGGGCAGCGATGCGGAACGGCAGCGCGCATTGACGTTGGCGGATCAGATAGAGGCGGCGCAGGTGCCAGACGAAAAGCTCAGCCTGTTGCAGGCAGCCTATGTGTTGCGCGGTGCACGCAGTGTTATCGGCGTGGATACCGGCTTGCTGCATTTGGCTAATGCGCTGGATAAGCCGCTGATCGGCATTTATACCGACAGCGATCCAGTAAAAACCGGCGTGCAACCCTCCGCTTGGGCGGAAAATATGGGCGGTATCGGTTGCCCGCCGCAGCCGGATGAAGTGTTGAAACGGTTGCTTCTGCTGGAGCAGGCCTATGGCCAATTAACTTAACTTTTGCTACGAAGTTGGCTCGCCGCTTTGTATCGAAAGCGTGTTGATTTGCTATATCAAAATAGGCGGAAGGTTTTCGGGTAACCTCAAGCGTTTGCAGCTGGGTCTGGGTCATACTTGCATTATTTCCGCCAAATCGGCACAATCAGTCCGTTTTGCTGGATAAGTGAATCACTAAACAGATAGAAGGAAAAGGAAATTTCATGAAAGCACTGGTTGCCGTAAAGCGGGTGGTGGATTACAACGTGAAGGTGCGGGTGAAGGCCGACGGTTCGGATGTGGACATCGGCAATGTGAAAATGTCGATGAACCCGTTTGACGAAATTGCCGTGGAAGAGGCGGTGCGCCTGAAAGAAGCCGGAAAGATCAGCGAAATCGTGGTGGTATCGCTGGGCGTGAAGCAGTGCGAAGAAACGCTGCGTACTGCGCTGGCCATGGGTGGTGATCGCGCTATTCATGTGCAAACCGATGATTGTTTAGAGCCTTTGGCCGTAGCCAAGCTATTGCGAAAAATCGCCGAGCGCGAGCAGCCGCAGCTGATTTTGCTGGGTAAACAGGCGATTGATGATGATGCCAACCAAACCGCGCAAATGCTGGCTGCCTTGCTCAATGCGCCGCAGGGTACGTTTGCCAGCAAGGTGGAATTGGGTGAAAACGAAGTAACCGTGGTGCGCGAAGTGGATGGCGGTTTGGAAACCGTGGCCCTGAAGCTGCCGGCAGTGGTCAGCGCCGATTTGCGTTTGAACGAGCCGCGTTATGTGAAGCTGCCAAACATTATGCAGGCCAAGAAAAAACCACTGGAAAAGCTTACGGTGGAAGAATTGGGCGTGGACATCGCGCCCAAATTGCAGCGGCTGAAAGTGGCCGAGCCCAAACCGCGCAGCGGCGGCGTGAAGGTGCAAAGCGTGGCCGAACTGGTAGCCAAATTGAAAAACGAAGCCAAAGTAATTTGAGGATAATGCCATGACTGTATTGATTATTGCCGAACATGACAACCAACATTTGGCCGCTGCCACGCGGCATGCCGTTACTGCCGGCAGCAAGCTGGGCGAAGTGCATGTATTGGTGGCCGGTAGCGGCGCGGCAGCGGTGGCCGAGCAGGCCAAACAAGTGGCCGGGGTGGCCAAAGTATTGCTGGCCGATGCCGAACATTATGCTGGCGGGCTGGCCGAAGAACTGGCGCCTTTGGTGGTGAAACTGGCGGCGGATTACCGCTACGTTGCCGCCGCCGCCAGCACCTTCGGCAAAAACCTGCTGCCGCGTGTGGCCGCCCTGCTGGATTGCCCGCAGGTTTCCGATTTAACCGAAATCGTAGACGGCAAAACTTTTGTGCGTCCAATTCATGCTGGTAACGCCTTCGCCACCGTTTCCAGCGATGCGGAAACTTTGGTGCTTACCTTCCGAACCACTGCCTTTGCCGAAGCTGCTGCCAGCGGCGGGCAGGCTGAAGTGGTGCAGGCAGAAGCCACACCGGCTCAGGGTTTAAGCCGTTTTATCAGCCGCGAGTTGGTAAAATCTGACCGTCCAGAGCTCACGCAGGCTAGAGTGGTGGTATCCGGTGGTCGTGCCTTGGGCAGCGTGGAGCAGTTCAACGAATTGCTGCTGCCTCTGGCCGACAAACTCGGCGCCGCTATTGGTGCTTCACGCGCGGCGGTGGATGCCGACTATGTGCCCAATGATTACCAAGTGGGCCAAACCGGCAAAGTGGTGGCACCGGAGCTGTATATTGCCATCGGCATTTCCGGCGCCATCCAGCACACCGCCGGCATGCAGGACAGCAAGGTGATTGTGGCCATCAACAAAGATCCGGAAGCGGCGATTTTCAATATTGCCGACTACGGCTTGGTGGCCGACCTGTTTGAAGCCGTGCCTGAGCTGACTGCGGCATTGGGTAATTAAGCGTTTCATGTGTTTGTGTTTCACGTGAAACACAGCAGGCTACCTGAAAACAATTTGCTTTCAGGTAGCCTGTTTCTTATATAATCAGCTTATTTCCTGATACCACCATTGCTATGTCAACTTCTGATATTCCCTGCACCTACCGCACCTTGGCCGAACCCGGCCAGGCCGAGTTTAAAGACAAAGGCAGCCGCTTTATCGCCTTTACCTATCCCGTGCGTACGACAGCAGAAGTGAAAAACCATGTGGACGCACTACGGCAGGAACACCACAAGGCGCGGCATTGGTGCTATGCCTACCGTTTGGGTACGGACGGTCTGCGGTTTCGCGCCAACGACGACGGCGAGCCTTCCGGCAGCGCCGGCCGGCCGATTTTGGGCCAGATTGATTCGACTGGGCTGACCGATGTTTTGGTAGTAGTGGTGCGCTATTTCGGCGGCACGCTGCTGGGCGTGCCCGGCCTGATTCATGCCTACAAAACCGCCACCCAAATGGTATTACAGCAAACCGCGCAGGTGGAAAAAAATATTGAAAAAAGGGCAACCCTGCGCTGCGACTACCCGCATTTGAGCGAGGTTTTACGGCTGGCCAAACAACACGGCGTGGAAGTGTTGCAGCAGGATTTGCAACTGGATTGCTGTCTGCATTGCGCCGTGCCGCTGGCCAATTATGCTGCTTGTATTGATGCCTGGCAGAAAACACGTGCGGTGGAAATTTTAGAAGATACGCAAAGCAACGAAGAGGCTACCTGAAAACCCGTTTCTGAGTTTCAGGTAGCCTTTATTACAAATTACACCTTACTTTAAAAGGACACTCTAATGAAATTACTCGTTATCGGCAGCGGTGGGCGTGAACACGCGCTGGCGTGGAAGCTGGCGCAGTCACCCAAAGTGCAAACCGTATTTGTTGCGCCGGGTAATGCCGGTACGGCGCAGGAACCTAGGCTGCAAAACCTGCCTTTGAAAACACATCAGGAACTGATTGATTTTTGCCGCCATGAGCAGATTGTCTTCACTGTGGTCGGCCCCGAAGCGCCGCTGGCAGCTGGCATAGTGGACGATTTCCGCGCCGCCGGTCTGCCCGTGTTCGGCCCTACCCGCACTGCCGCTCAGCTGGAAAGTTCCAAAGATTTCGCCAAGGCCTTTATGGCACGGCACGGTATTCCCACCGCGCAATATCAAACCTTTGCCGATGCCGACGCCGCACATAATTATGTGGCTGCCAAAGGTGCGCCGATTGTGATTAAGGCAGACGGTTTGGCTGCTGGTAAAGGCGTAGTGGTGGCACAAACCGAAGAACAGGCACATCAAGCCATCGACCAAATGCTGCTCGACAATAAGATGGGCAATGCCGGCGCGCGCGTGGTGATTGAAGACTTTTTGCAGGGTGAGGAAGCCAGCTTTATCGTGATGGTGGACGGCGCAAACGTGCTGCCGATGGCCACCAGCCAAGACCATAAACGCCTGCTCGACGGCGACCTTGGCCCGAATACCGGCGGCATGGGTGCATACAGCCCCGCGCCCATCGTTACGCCCGAGGTGTATCAGCGTGCCATGGAAGAAATCATCCTGCCCACCGTGCGCGGCATGCGCGAAGAAGGTCATGAATTCACAGGGTTCCTCTATGCCGGCCTAATGATTGGTGCCGATGGTGCGCCTTATACCGTGGAATTCAACTGCCGTTTCGGCGACCCGGAAACCCAGCCGATTATGAGCCGTTTGGACAGTGATTTGGTGGATTTGATCCAAGCTGCGTTGGATCGGAAACTGGATACGGTTAAAGCCGAATGGAAAGCGCAAAGCGCCGTGGGCGTGGTGCTGGCTTCCGCAGGTTATCCCGAACGCTCCAGCAAAGGTGGCATCATCGAAGGCATCGAAGCGGCTAACCGCATCAGTAAAGTTTTTCATGCCGGTACAGCCACAGAGGCTGGTCACACCGTTACCAACGGCGGTCGTGTCTTGTGTGTGGTAGGCTTGGGCGATAATATGGCGGCCGCCAAGCAGCAGGCCTACCAAGCCGTGTCCGAGATTAATTTTCCCGGCGTGCAGTATCGCCATGATATTGCCGATAAGGCTTTGCGCTGAGATATAATCGCCCCAAGGCATTGTTTCATGCCTATTTGAAACGACTAAATATTGAAACAAAAACGTGGTTCCAACTGGAATCACGTTTTTGTTAGATAGGTGAATTAAGCTGTGCGCGGCGAGTTTCAGGCAGCCTGCCAATATCTGAAGGCTACCTGAAAGCATAGTTTATGCCCTGCCCGTACAAGATTGGCTGCAGGCATGGAGAAGATAGAGTAGTTTTGTTACAATAGCCGCTGGTTTTCTTAGCAATTTCATTGTATTCGCAAGAAAAAACAAGCAGCCGGCGGCACCGCCGTTTTTGTATAATTTACATATAAAGGGACATCATGTCTGATAAACTGATTCTGGTATTAAACTGTGGCAGCTCCTCTGTTAAAGGCGCCGTATTAGACAGCACCAACGGCGAAGTTCTGCTGAGCTGCCTGGCCGAAAAACTCCACCTGTCCGACGCGCGCATTATTTTTAAAGCAAACGGTGAAAAACGTACCGTAAGCCTCGCTGGGAAGCCCGATCACACCGGCGCTGTTGAAGCCTTGATGAGTGAATTGGAAGCACGTAAGCTTGACAAACGCATTGGCGCAGTCGGTCACCGCGTGGTACATGGTGGTGAACGCTTCAAAGAATCTTGCCTGATTAACGATGAAGTGATTAAAGGCATTGAAGAGTGCATCATGCTTGCCCCGCTACACAATCCTGCCAACCTGCTCGGTATCCGTGCTGCCATGAGTATTTTCAGTCACGTGCCGCATGCTGTTGTGTTTGATACTGCCTTCCACCAATCTATGCCCGAGTACGCCTACACCTACGCCGTGCCGCGCGAGCTTTATCGCCAATACGGCTTGCGCCGCTACGGAGCCCACGGCACCAGCTATCGCTTCGTGGCCATCGAAGCTGCCCGCTTGCTCGGCCGTAGCGAAGAAGGCCTGCGCCTCGTGATTGCCCACCTTGGTAACGGTGCTTCTATTGCTGCTTCCAATAGCGGTAAATGCTGCGATACCAGCATGGGACTCACCCCGCTTGAAGGCCTAGTGATGGGCACCCGCAGCGGTGATATCGACGCCAACGTGTTCCCCTTTCTACACAACAACGTCGGCCTGAATATTGAGCAGATCACCGACTTGCTGCATAAACAAAGCGGCCTGCTTGGCATTTCCGAGCTTTCCAACGACTGCCGCGAAATAGAAGAAGCTGCCGGCAAAGGACACGAAGGCGCCAAGCTTGCGTTGGAAGTATTTTCCTACCGTTTGGCTAAATACGTTGCCTCCATGAGTGTAGCTGCAGGCGGCCTGGACGCACTCGTTTTTACTGGTGGTATCGGCGAAAATTCCAGTACCATCCGCAGTAAAACCATCGGCTACCTGGGCTTCCTTGGCCTCACCGTAGATGAGAAAGCCAATCTTGCCGCCCGGTTCGGCGAAGGTGGTATCATTAGTCAAGCTGGCAGCACCTCGCTAGTCATGGTTATCCCCACCAATGAAGAGTTGATGATTGCCCAAGATACCGCCCATCTAGCCAGCATCGAATAAACCAAATCACTGTTGAAGCAAGGTAAAGGCTACCTGAAACCGTTTGTCTTCAGTTTCAGGTAGCCTTTACCTTGCCATATGTGTGCTACCGTCTTCTCTTGCTCGTATATGCTGCACAGCGGCGCGAGTGGTGAACGAGGCGGGCAGCTCAATTTGACCGATAGTTTTTGGATGAGGGGAGCAAGCGATGAAAAACTGTTTTCCGTATTGGTATTGGAGCTGACCTTACTGCTGGCCGGTTGTGGTGACAAGCCGGGGGCAGAGTTTGTGGGAAAGTAGCAGAGCCCAATTAAATAACTATCAATATGAAATTAAACAAAATGAAGATGCCTTTAGTTGTTAAATCACAGGGGAGTAATCCTTTAGATACTCATACACTAGAGGGCAAATTGCTGAATGACACACTGAATAGTAAATGAAATACTGAATTTGCTATTGACCAAACTACTGGAGAAATGATTCTTCGTAATACAGGCGAAAGATTTAAAAGAATTGAATAGCGTTGTATAAAATTAAGTTATTTAGCGTAAGATTGGGTTATGAATTTCAATTTAACTCAACCTATATGAATTATCCAACACCCAAATGATTCAAATTCCCTTTTCAGGTAGCCTCACGTTACTAGGTAGGCTACCTGAAAATGTTTTTCTGTAGCCTTTAGGCCAGTTTGGCAGCTACGTCGCGCAGGGCAGTGCGCAGGCCTTCTTCGATTACGGGGTGGTAGAAGGGCATGTTTAGCATTTGCGGCACAGTCATGTGCTGCTGGTGCGCCCAGGCGAGGAGGTGGGCGATGTGTTCCAGTGCGGGGCCGATGCCTTCGGCGCCGAGGAAGCGGCCGGTTTCGCGGTCGGCATACACCCGCAGGCTGCCTTGGTTTACCAGCATCACGCGGCTGCGGCCTTGGTTGCGGAAGGATACTTGGCCAGCCACGAGCTTACTGCCGTATTCTTTTTCCAGCTGGGTAAAGCGGGCACCCACGCTGATGATCTGCGGATTGGAGAATACTACGCCGATCATGCTGCGGCGCAGGCCGTCCCGTACATCGGGGTAGCGGCCGGCGTTTTCACCGGCGATTTTGCCTTGGTCGGCGGCTTCGTGTAGCAAGGGCAGCTGGTTGGAGGCGTCGCCGGCGATGAAGATGTGCGGGATGCTGGTTTGCATGGTGCGCGGGTTGGCTACGGGCACGCCACGTGCATCTTTCTCGATATTGAGGTTTTCCAGCCCGATGTTGTCCACATTGGGGCGGCGACCGATGGCGGCGAGCAAGCAGTCGGCGGTGAATACGCCGCTTTCGCCGTCTTGCGTCCATGCCACTTCTACTTGGCCTTTATCGTTGAGCCGGGTTTCGGTTTGGGCGTTGAGGTGGAGCGGAATTTCCTGGCCGAAGATGGCTCTGGCATCTTCCAGCACCACAGGGTCGGAAATACCGCCGATGAGGCCGCCCAGGCCGAACATTTCCACGCGTACGCCGAGGCGGCTCAAGGCTTGGCCAAGCTCGAGGCCGATCACGCCGGTACCGAATACGGCCACGCTCTCGGGCAGGGTGTCCCATGAGAATACGTCATCATTGATGACGAGACGGTCGCCCAGTGTCTGCCATTGCGGCAGTACGATGGGGCGGGAGCCAGTGGCGATTACGATGCGTTCGGCGCGGATTTGGGTGTGGTCGTCGATTTGCACGGTGTGCTCGTCGATGAATTTGGCCTGCCCCATGATGCGGCGCTCGGCGGGCCAGGCTTCTACGTCCTCCAGCACGAAGCCGACGAAGCGGTCGCGCTCGGATTTGACGCGGCTCATTACTTCTTCGCCGTTTACACTGATGCTGGATTTATCCAGATGCACGCCGAAGGGATCGGTGTGCAGGGCGTGGTGGCGGGCTTCTGCGGCGGCAATCAAGAGCTTGGAGGGCATGCAGCCGACGCGGGCGCAGGTGGTGCCGAAAACGTGGCTTTCGATGAGATAAACGTTTTCGGTGTAGAGGCGGGCATTGCGGAAGGCGCCCATGCCGGCGGTGCCGCCGCCGATAACGACAACGTCTGCGGTGAGGTGTTTCATGTTTGCTTTCCTTATGTGGGAAGACCTTTCAGGTAGCCTGTATGGTTGGCAAAAGGCTACCTGAAAAATATCGGCTGCTGTGGGGTAACAGGTTACCTGAAAGGTCTTGGGAAAAGAGCCGCCCTATTCGGGCGGCTCGCAAAGCTATCTACTGTATTGGCAACTGGATAGCTGGAAAATTAGGCGCGTTTGGCCAAGTATGCGTCCAAGTCTTCGCTGCCGCCGATGTATTTGCCGCCGATGAACACTTGCGGGGCGGTTACTTTGCCGGTGATGGCGCGTACGGAAACGATGCTGGCGTCTTTGCCCAACACGATTTCTTCGTAGGCCAAGCCTTTTTCTTTCAAAGCGGCTTTGGCTTTGGCGCAGAAGGGGCAGCCGGGTTTGGTGAAGATGGCGATGGATTCTTGCGGTTTCCAGTTCGGAGCCACGAATTTCAGCATGGTGTCGGCATCGGAAACTTCAAAGGGGTCGCCTTCTTTGATCGGCTCGATGAAGGCTTCTACGATTTTGCCATCGTCCACCAGCATGGAGTAGCGCCAAGAGCGTTTGCCGAAGCCGATGTCTTCATCGCTCACTTCCATGCCCATGCCGCGGGTGAATTCGCCGTTGCCGTCGGGAACCATGGTGATGTTGTGGGCTTCTTCGTCGGCCGCCCAGGCATTCATCACGAAGGTGTCGTTTACGGATACGCACAGGATGTCGTTGATACCGTTTTCTTTAAATGCAGGAGCCAGCTCGTTGTAGCGCGGCAGGTGGCTGGAAGAGCAGGTGGGGGTGAATGCGCCGGGCAGGGCGAATACCACTACTTTTTTGCCTTTGAACAAGTCGTCGGTGGTGACGTCTTTCCAAGAGTCGGCCACGCGGGTGTGGAAGGTTACTTTCGGAACTTGCTGGCCAACCAGTTGGTCGCGGTTTTTGATGTTGATGGACATATCGGGCTCCTTATATCTAGGGTGTCAAAAATAATGCGGATGAATTTGCGAGATACGGTGTATCGACAGGGCGGCATTCTAGCTGCCGCCAGGCGATTTGTATAATTTATAGTTCAAATAATACGAATTGCTTTGAGCTATAAATATCTCGCTTACGCCTAGTGGTGCATATATATGGGAAACAACATTTATTCTTATTAGGGCTGGCGGCAAAAATTCAATAGGCTTGGCGGAAATTTGTTGCCAAAGGCTACCTGAAACTATTTAATTCAATAAAAATCAATCTATTAAAATGAAAATAGCCTTTTCCCTTGAAAAAAAAACAGGCAAACCCATTTACTGAGCAAGTTAAAGCGCCAGCAAGGCGCTGCCTGAATTCTACTAATCTCAAGGAGCAATCCATTATGGCAAAAGTTATCGGTATCGATTTGGGTACCACCAATTCCTGCCTGGCCATTTCCGAAAACGGTCAGACCAAAGTGATCGAAAACACTGAAGGCGCACGCACTACCCCTTCTGTTATCGCCTATCTGGACGGCGGCGAAATCCTTGTGGGTGCACCGGCCAAACGCCAAGCGGTTACCAACGCGAAAAACACCATCTACGCGGTAAAGCGCCTGATCGGTCACAAATTTGAAGATAAAGAAGTGCAGAAAGACATTGACCTGATGCCTTTTAAAATAGTGAAAGCCAAAAACGGCGACGCTTGGGTAGAGGCGCAGGGCAAAGAGCTTTCTCCGCCGCAGATTTCCGCCGAAGTGCTGCGCAAAATGAAAGAAGCCGCCGAAGCCTATTTGGGCGAAAAAGTAACCGAAGCGGTGATTACCGTGCCGGCCTATTTCAACGATAGCCAGCGCCAGGCCACTAAAGACGCCGGCCGCATCGCCGGTTTGGATGTGAAACGCATCATCAACGAGCCCACCGCGGCCGCACTGGCTTTCGGCATGGACAAAGGCAGCAAAGGCGACCGCAAAATCGCCGTGTACGACTTGGGCGGCGGTACATTCGATATTTCCATCATCGAAATTGCCGATTTGGACGGCGAAAAACAGTTTGAAGTGCTCTCCACCAACGGCGACACCTTCCTCGGCGGCGAAGACTTCGACCAACGCCTGATCGACTACATCATTTCTGAATTCAAAAAAGACCAGGGCATCGACCTGAAAACCGATGTGATGGCTTTGCAGCGCCTGAAAGAAGCCGCCGAAAAAGCCAAAATCGAGCTTTCCAGCAGCCAGCAGACCGAAGTGAACCTGCCCTACATCACCATGGACGCCACCGGCCCCAAACACTTGGCCATGAAGATTACCCGCGCCAAGTTTGAAAGCCTGGTGGAAGACCTGATCGAGCGTTCTATCGTTCCCTGCCGCACTGCCATCAAAGATGCCGGCTTGAGCGTGAACGACATCGACGACGTGATTTTGGTGGGCGGCCAGAGCCGTATGCCCAAAGTTCAGGAAACCGTGAAAGAATTCTTCGGCAAAGAACCGCGCAAAGACGTGAACCCCGATGAAGCCGTGGCCTTGGGTGCCGCCATTCAGGGCGAAGTGTTGGGTGGCGGCCGCAGCGACGTATTGCTGCTCGACGTTACCCCGCTGTCTTTGGGCATCGAAACCATGGGCGGTGTGATGACCAAACTCATCAACAAAAACACCACTATCCCCACCAAGGCTTCGCAAGTGTTCTCCACCGCCGAAGACAACCAGAGCGCCGTAACCATCCATGTGTTGCAGGGCGAACGCGAACGCGCTTCTGCCAACAAATCACTCGGCCAATTCAACCTCGGCGATATTGCCCCCGCTCCGCGTGGCATGCCGCAGATTGAAGTTGCCTTCGATATCGACGCCAACGGCATCCTGCACGTGTCTGCCAAAGACAAAGGTACCGGCAAAGCTGCCAACATCACCATCCAAGGCTCTTCCGGCTTGAGCGAGGAAGAAATCGAACGCATGGTGAAAGACGCCGAAGCCAACGCCGAAGAGGATAAAAAACTGCACGAACTGGTGCAGAGCCGCAACCAGGCCGAAGCCTTGATTCACTCCGTGAAAAAATCACTGGCCGACTACGGCGACAAACTCGACGCAGCCGAGAAAGAAAAAATCGAAGCCGCGCTGAAAGAAGCCGAAGAAGCCGTGAAAGGCGACGACAAAGCCGCTATCGATGCCAAAGCCGAAGAGCTGGGCAAAGCCAGCCAGAAACTGGGCGAAATGCTGTATGCCGATGCCCAGAAACAGGCTCAGGAAGCCCAAACTGGTCAGTCTGCCGATAGCGAGCAGCCGAAAAAAGGCGATGATGTGGTAGATGCCGAGTTTGAAGAAGTGAAAGATGACAAATAAGTATTGTCCGCTTTAGCGAATGATGAAAAGGCTACCTGAAAGCGAAGCTTCAATGCAGTTAAAACGCAGCACAGCAAAGTTTCTGCGAAGCTAAATTTTTCAGGTAGCCTTTTTGTAAATCCAGGCTGTTGTTGCTAGCCAAAGAAACCCATGCGCACTTGAATCAGTTTCTCCAATTCGCTCACCACGCGGCGGCGGGCCACGAACAAGATGATGTGGTCGCCGTCGGCCAGCTGCACGTCTTGGTGTCCCATAAACACTTCTTCATCGCGCACTACGGCAGCAACGTGGCAGCCGTTGGGCCAGCGCACGGCGCTCACGCGGCGACCGACCAGCTTGGAAGTGTCTTTGTCGCCGTGCGCCACGATTTCGATGGCTTCGGAATTGCCGCCGCGCAGGGGGTGTACAGCTTCCACGTCGCCGCGCCGGATATGCGCCAAAATTGAACCGATGGTCACCAAGTGGGGCGACACGGCGATGTCGATGGTGTTACCTTGCAGCAAATCCACGTAGCTGGAGCGGTTGACGATGGCGATAACGCGTTTGGCACCGAGGCTTTTGGCCAGCATACCGGCCATGATGTTGTTTTCGTCATCGTTGGTGAGTGCGCAGAACACATCGATTTCGTCGATGTATTCGCCTTCAAGCAGGCTTTCGTCTGCGGCAGAACCGTGTAGCACGAGAGTGCTGTTGAGGTTTTCAGAAAGCCATTCGGCACGTTTTTCGTTGATTTCGATGATTTTCACATCGAAGCGGTCTTCCAGCTGGCGGCTGAGGCGGAAGCCGATTTGGCCGCCGCCGGCGATCATCACACGCCGTGTGGGCTGCTGCTGCGGGCGTAATTCGCGCAATACTTCGGTCACTTGAGAAGTGGCGGCGGCCACGAATACTTCGTCGCCCGGCTGAATTACGGTTTGCGGCGTGGGCATAATCAGCTTGTTGTTGCGGTAGATGGCGCAGATTTGACAGTCGGTGCCTTCGGGCAGGTGTTCGTGGATGGTGTGGATCGGCTGTCCCAACAGCCGGCCGCCGCTTTGCGCACGCACCACGAGCATGCGCACTTTATCTTCGGCAAAGGTGAGCACCTGCAGGGCGCTGGGGTGGCAGAGCAAATCGGCCAGCCGCTCGGTAACCAGCTGTTCGGGGCAGATGGATTCGCTCACGCCGAATAAATCGAGCGTGCCGCGGCCAGCGTTATCTTCTTCGGCATCGCAGCCGGTGAATTCCAAATAATCGGAAAGGCGCACGCGGGCGATGCGGTTAGGAATGTTGAACAGGCTGGAAGCCAGTTTGCAGGCGGCTAGATTGGTTTCATCGTGGCGGGTGAGAGCAAGCAGCAGATCAGTGTCGTAGGCGCCGCCTTCGGCCATCATGGCTGGTGAGGAGCCGTTGCCCAGCAGGGTTTGCACATCGAGCTTACTGCCAATGTTGTGCAGGGCTTCGGGATCATTGTCGATGATGGTAACGTCGTGGTTGGGGATTTCCACCAGATTCTGTGCTACGGCAGTGCCTACTTGGCCGCTACCTAAGATGAGGATTTTCATATTGGAAGATTAGACTTGGCGGCTAAAGTTTCAGGTAGCCTGCCAAAGGGTTAAGAAGTAAAGGTAAATGCGATAGGCCGCTTTAAACCATAGCGGGCTGAATGCCAGAAACTAGTTGCTTGAGCCGCTCAGGTTTGAGCAAGCGGATGTGTTTGTATTCCACTTCAATCAGCCCTTCTTGGCTGAATTTGGAGAGTGTTCGGCTCACTGTTTCCAGCTTCAGCCCCAAATAGCTGCCGATTTCCTCGCGCGACATACGCAAAATAAAATCGTTGGCCGATAGGCCACGTTTTTTCAATCGTTGTGACAAATTCAGCAAAAATGCCGCCAGCCGCTCTTCGGCACGCATATTGCCCAAAAGCAGCATCACATTTTGGTCACGCACGATTTCTTGGCTGAACAGGCGGTAGAAATGCAACTGCAATTCGGGTACCGCCGCGCACAGTTCTTCCATATTAGCATAGGGCAACTCGCACACTTCCGTATCT
This sequence comes from Eikenella sp. NML070372, assembly GCF_001648415.1. NCBI lineage: Bacteria > Pseudomonadati > Pseudomonadota > Betaproteobacteria > Neisseriales > Neisseriaceae > Eikenella > Eikenella sp. NML070372. Next base: position 208,844 of record NZ_LXSN01000003.1, read on the forward strand.
TCCAGCGCCACCGTATCGCAGTAGTGTATTTGGTTACAGATGCCGTCCATGCCCACCAGTTCGCCCGACATAAAAAAACCAGTAACTTGATCCCGCCCGTCTTGGTTGGCTATAACCGTTTTCAGGAAACCGGTGCGTACCACAAACAGCGAATCGAACCCGTCACCATTACGGAACAGGAAATCACCTTTTTTCAGGCGACGGCTGCGTTTGATAACCGCATCAACACGTTCCACTGCCACCGCAATCGCGGCATTGGGCTGGCATAGTTCTTTAAAAACGCACCGCGAGCAAGTTGTGGAGTGGGGCATGGCTTTCATGTGTGTGCTAACTTTCTAAGCAAGAAGAGCCTATGAAGCGGCGGCAATTATCGTTTATACTTGCCACCTTGCAATATTTGGGGCAGATTGCCGAACACTGGCATTTTACCCGATTTCACAAACAAAACCTATACTGCATATTTATCAAATAGTAACAGCAACATAAATACAACCATGCTTACCGACCACACTCAAGAAATTATCTTCGACCGCTAGCTTATCACCCCCTACCCGCCAATGATTCATACTACATCCCTATCTCCACCGCTGACCACCTCTACAACAGCTTCACTGCTAATACTACATCCGAGCCGTGCAAAGTTTCCCCTAGCCTCCTCTCGCTCTATTAATCCACATTCCCTTCCGCGACACCATCTGCCACCAATGCCGCATTGACACCAACATCGTGCCCGATAGCAACACCAAGCTAGACATGTTCCAGCAAATCGTGCAGCACTGGCCAGTGAAGACTACATTTTTATCGGCGTGGACACACCACTTTGCCAAACCTAAAGACGAACTCTCTATAATCTTGCGTGAAGGTTGTATGCTCCTTCTTCCGAGGCTACTTGCTCAACGAAAATGACTTGCTGCTCCGCCGAATGTCGACAGCTCTCTGTCCCAGTACTTTGTCGCCGAAGGCTTGGTTGAGCTAAATGAAACCAGCCTGAGCGTTACCCCAAAAGACCATTTCCTCATCTGCAACATCGCCATGATGTTCAATCGCCATCTGCGCTCCCGCGACACAGCCGCCAAGTATTTGCAAACCGTGTAAACAAGGTTTCAGGTAGCCTTTATCCGGCAAACAAAGGCTACCTGAAAGCACAAGCCGCCAGGCAGGCAAAACAGAATGGATAAAAACGAATGGGCTAAGCAGCGAGCCGCAGGCAAGCCAGCCGATATGGCAAGGCGAGCCAATGCAGAGGCATTCTTTTTAATACACCATAATCCGCCACTTTTCAGGTAGCCTTCCGCAAACCACATAGAGGCTACCTGAAAACCATCTATTGCCTGCGCCGCGCCGCCAAACCCGATATAATCCCGCCATCATGAGCAAACCCACCGCCAAACCCCGCAAGCTCCCGAAGCCCGATCCGCGCCGTGCCCGGGCCGGCGAAGAACTGCAACGCCACCTCGGCCACAGCTTCCAGAATCCACGCCTCTTCGAGCAGGCGCTTACCCACCGCAGCTACAGCGCCCAAAACAACGAACGCTTCGAGTTTGTCGGCGACGCCATTCTCGATTACAGCGTGGCCAAAATGCTGTTCGATGCCTTCCCCGGCTATAGCGAAGGCGAACTCTCCCGCCTGCGCGCCAATTTGGTCAACCAAGACGTGCTCGCCGAAATCGCCCGCAGCATGGGCGTGGGCGACGCGCTGTATTTGGGCGTGGGCGAGCTCAAAAGCGGCGGTTTCGACCGCCCCTCCATCCTGGCCGATGCCGTGGAAGCCCTATTAGCCGCCATCAGCTTCGATGCCGATTTTGCCGTCGCCGAGCAAACCGTGCGCCGCCTGTTTGCCCAGCGCATCGCCAACATCGACTTGAGCAACCAGGGCAAAGACCCGAAAACCCTGCTTCAAGAAGCCCTGCAAGCCCGCCGCCTGCCACTACCCAAATACCGCATCGAACACCAATCCGGCGAAGGCTGCGATGCCCGTTTCGACATCGCCTGCGACCTGGGCGAACTCGCCCACATCACCCGCGCCCAAGCCGCCAGCCGCCGCGCCGCCGAACAGGTTGCGGCCAAAGAGGCGCTGGATTGGCTGCAAGAGCAGCATCCGCTGCCCGGCAAAAACAAAAAACACCGCAAATCCCGTGCCTGAATCGCTGCTGATGCCGCCATCATTCAGGCCAATAATGTTTGAGCTAATGCAAACAAGCCTTGCAGGCAGGATTTACCGACAGAAAACGGCATGCTATATATTAGCCACTCATTTTCAACTTAATAAAGGATTCAATCATGGTTTTTGTGTTCAGCGTCTTATTCGGCGCATTTATCGGCATCTTCTTCTTATGGTTCTCCTCCAAAAACGCGGTAAAAGACTATCCCGAGCTGCGCATCCATGTGCCAGAAGGTGCGGAAAACTCACCCGAATGGCAGGCTTGGGCACAGGAGAACGGCTATAAACTGAACGACAAAGGCGTGTGGGCCAAAGGCACCGGCATGCTCACCAGCGCCACCGAAATCCGCTTTGAAGGCAACGATATGTTGGTGCAGGAGTGCATCAACTTCCTGCTCGGTATCAACCGCTTCGCCATCAACGCCCCCATTCTGGCCGGCAAACCCGTGCGCATGGTGAAAATCAAAGCGCTGAACAAACTCATGGCACAGTGGAATCTGCCCGAAATCGTGTTCGGCAACCCAGAAGACAAAGTTCGCATTAAAAACTAAGCCGCTATATTTTAGCTTTGTTGAAGCCCACGTTTTCAGGTAGCCTATTGAGCATCCCGCACAGGCTACCTGAAAATATATCCATATGAACAACATGAATTATTCCAACACCAAACACCCAACCGCCTTCCGCTGCGGCTTCGTGGCCATCGTTGGCCGGCCAAACGTAGGCAAATCCACGCTGATGAACCACCTCATCGGCCAGAAAATCAGCATCACCAGCAAAAAGGCCCAAACCACCCGCCACAGAATCACCGGCATCTACACCGATACCGACACCCAATTCGTGTTCGTGGACACCCCCGGCTTCCAAACCCGCCACCGCAACGCACTCAATGACCGGCTCAACCAAAACGTTACCGAAGCCATCGGCGGCGTAGATGTGGTGGCTTTCGTGGTGGAAGCCATGCGTTTCAGCGAAGCCGACCGCGCCGTGATCCGCCTGCTGCCCAAACACCTGCCCGTCATCCTTGTGGTAAACAAAATCGACCGCGCCAAAAGCAAAGCCGAGCTCGACGACTTTATCCAACAGCTGCAGCAAGAATTTAATTTTGCCGGCGTAGAGGCTGTGAGTGCCAAACATGGGCTGCGCATCGGCGAGCTGCTCGCCCGGCTGCGCCCCCATCTGCCCGAGGGTGTGCCGCTCTATCCCGAAGACGCGGTCACCGACCGCTCCGCCCGCTTCCTCGCCGCCGAAATCGTGCGCGAAAAATTGTTTCGCCACCTCGGCGAAGAGCTGCCCTATGCCGCCAACGTGGCAGTGGAGCAGTTTGAAGAAGAAGATGGGCTATACCGCATCTACATCGCCGTGTTGGTAGACAAAGACGGCCAAAAAGCCATCATCATCGGCAAAGGCGGCGAAAAACTGAAAAAAATCTCCACCGAAGCCCGGCTGGATATGGAAAAACTGTTTGAAACCAAAGTATTCCTCAAAGTTTGGGTGAAAGTGAAATCCGGCTGGGCAGACGATGCCCGCTTCCTGCAAGAATTCGGGCTGTAGGGCTACTTCGTTGCAGCTTACGCTTTAGCTGCGCAGAAATTTGCTTCGCTCATTTTAACTGCGTTGAAGCTGACGCTTTCAGGTAGCCTCAACGCTTCTGCCCGCTAACCGCCCATATCAGCCACACACCACCACCCATCACTCCATCCCACACCGGAGGCCATATGTCGCACCCCATCACTCCCGAAGCCGCCCAAGAGCGCATCAACCGCATCCAAGCCCTCTACCGCGAATGGGAGCGCCTGCTGCCCGAGCTGGAGGCTGCCCAGGAGCAATGGCAACACGCCATGCAGCTGATGCGCGAAATGTCCGATTTTTACGACCGCGAATACATGTCGCTGCACCAAGCCATCGAAAACGGCCTGCCCGTTTCCCTGGCCACCGAAGGCGAATACAGCATCATGAGCGAAGACGCCCTGTGGAATGCCTTCCAGCAGCAATACGACCTATCCTGGATCTGGCTGCGCGCCGCCACCCACGAGCTCGATCCGCAAAACCGCTTTCGTTTCGACCTGGCAGCAACCGATGAATAAACAAAGGCTACCTGAAAGTTTCAGGTAGCCTTTGTTTGGGCATATGCCTTATTTCTGGTTGGCTTCCAACGCTTGCTGCAAAGCATCTTTCGGCATATAGCCGGGCACCACTTTGCCGTTGGGGAACACTATGGTGGGGGTGCCGTTGAAGCCGTAGCGGTTGCCCAGCGCCATGGTTTCTTTCACCGGGTTTGCGCAGCCGGCGGATTCGGGCGGCACGGTACCTTTGCGCATCCAATTGATCCAGGCGGCGGTGCGGTCGGAGCTGCACCAAATGCGCACAGCTTTGGCTTCTGCAGCGGGGTGCAGATCGGGGATGGGCATCATGAAATTGTAGATGGTGATGTCGGTCATCTGTTCGAATTCTTTTTCCAAACGGCGGCAGAAGGGGCAGTCGGGGTCGGAGAACACGGCCACTTTCAGCCTGCCGTTGCCGCGCACTTCTTTAATGGCGGAATCAAGCGGCAGGGCGGCGAAGTCGATGCGGTTGAGCTCTTCGCGGCGGGTTTCGGAAAGGTTGCTGCGTTTGTTCACATCGATCAAATCGCCGGTAAACATATAGTTGCCGTCGCCAGTCATGTACACCAGCTGATTGCCGGAAAGGAACACTTCATATAGGTTGCCTACGGGAGCAGGGGTAACGCTCAGCACTTCCAGGCCTTGGTTGCCGTAGGTTTGGGTGAGCTTGCTGCGGATAACGGCTTCGGGGCTGCCGGCAGGCGCGGAGGCGGCCGCAGCGGCAGCCCCGGAGGCGTTTTGCTGCACGGCGGGCTGGGCATTGCAGGCAGCTAGGGGCAGCAGTGCGGCCAGCAAGATAGCGGAGAGGGTGTGCTTCATTTGTTTGTTCTCATTAAGATGGTTAAAAACAGGGGCGCATTATACCGAAATCTGTGCAGGCGGGCTTTTGTGGCGTGTAAATGTCATTTATCGTCCGGATTGGCTTTCAGGTAGCCTTTGTAAAGGCTACCTGAAACTGTTTGGGCAGCAGCAATGTATTTTTCAGCCCAACAGCCCCGGCCAGCGTGCCAATACGCGCTCTACAGCATCGGATTGGCGCAGCAATTTACCCTGCCATTTTTCCGCAGCCTGCCGCCATTGCGGCAGCTGTTGCAGCAACTGCCGCCAGCTTTCTGTGCGGGCGGCTGGAGTGAGCACGGCGGCGTGGTTCAAGTCGTCGGAAAGGGCTTGGTGGGCAACGGGCAGCGGGGTAAACGCGGCGGCTTTACGCCAGAAGGCGTGCAGCTTGGGCAGGTGTGCCTGCTCGGCCTGCGGATAGATGTGCCACAGCAGGGGTTTGCCGGCGAGCTGGGCGCGCACGAAGCTGTCTTCGCCGCGCACGATGGCCATATCGGCCAGCCACAGCACGGCATCAAATTTGGCCTGCAGCACAAAACCAATTCGGATAAGCCGTACCGCACCGGCCTGCCACACGCTGCCGGGCTCATGCAGGGCATGTTCGGGAATCGCGCCGGCTTGGTGCAGGCTGCGGATAATTTGCCGGTCGGCCAGCCATACGTCTAAGGCTTCGCCCGCTGCCTGCCAGGCGGCGAGCCAATCTGCCCATTGTGCGCCGGCATAGCCGAAGCAGAAACATTGCACGGCGCGGCGCGGGGTTTCAGGTAGCCCCAAGCGGCGGCGTAAGGCGGCTTGGGCGGCGGGGTTGGCAAGAAAAGCCTGCTGTTTTTTCAGGTAGCCTGCTTCGTGCAGGAGGCCGCCACTGGTTTCGCTAAAACCCATCAGCCAAAAATATTTTTCCGTGCCGTCGGCTTGCAGCGAAGGCTTGCCGTGCATGGCTTCCGCCCAAGGCTCGGCGCTGAGATATTCCCAATTGAGCCACAGCGGGCGGTGTGTGCGGACAGCGGCAAGCGCGGCGGGAGGCAAATCGCAGCCGAAGGTTTCGATCACCACGGCGGGCGCAACTGCGGCCAATTCGGCCGCGATGCTTTCGGCCGCATCGCCCTGCCAATGGTGCGCCCGAATCGCGGCAGGCGGCGGGGCATCACCGAGCAGTTTGGCCAGTGTGGCGGGATTGTCGTGCCAGAGGGCTACCTGAAAACCGGCTTCGTTCAGCCGGCGTGCCAGCCGCAGGGAAACGCCGATGTCGCCGTAGTTGTCGATCACGCGGCAAAATAACCAGGCGGCGGGCGGGGTGTCGGTATGTTTGGGTGGAAAAAATGGGTTGGATGGCACGATAAATCTTTCGCTGGGCAAATTTTCAGACAGGACGGCAATTTACGTTAGCTATGCGCCCTGTCAAGCGTTTTAGCGGAAATTTTTTTGGTTTTCCCACAAGGGGCTAAAAGTACCGCTTGCAGAGTGGTATGAAGGCTCGAATTTACCGCTTGACAAGTTTTGCTTTCATATAACACGATGATATTTATAAATTTTAAAAAATTGGCCATTTTTTATGCAACCTAAGCCAAGGCCTGATTTATCAGGAAATCTTACGCTTCCAACAGGGTTTTCCACAAAGTTTTCCACAGCTTTTGTGGGTAAGGAATAAAGCTGCGATAGCCGCGTTTTTTTGGCAGATTATTGCCTGCGGCAGATGGGCGGACAGCTTGGAGGCGATGCTGTTCCCGCACGAGCAGCCGAGCAAGTTTCAGGTAGCCTTCCGCATTGCTGCACCACTCAATGACGACGGCAAAAATGGCCTGTTGGGCAGGGCAGGAGGCTACCTGAAAATGCCGCTGCAATGGCGATCATCATTTTTATAGTGGATTAACAAAAATCAGGACGAGGCGGCGAGCCGCAGACAGTACACACGTTACGGCAAGGCGGGCCAACGCTGTACTGGTTTTGTTAATTCACTATAGCTTGGCTAGAAACTGCATCCGAGCCGATGCTTTCAGGTAGCCTTTTGCCGCGCCGTCGTTTCGGCTACCATAGCCGCCGTTTGATTTAACAAAGAAGCAATCATGACTTTCCAACAATGGCTGGATACCTGCCGCCTTCCCCGCCTGGAGGCGCGGCTGCTGGTGGAGGCTGTGTGCCGCATCACTCATGTGCGGCTCATCAGCCGCGGCGGCGGCGAGATGCCGCAGCCGCAACGTGCCGTGCTCGATATGCTGGCGGCGCGCCGCCGCCGGGGCGAGCCGATGGCTTATTTGCTTGGCAGCCGCGAGTTTTACGGCAGAAGTTTCCGTGTGTCGCCCGCCGTGCTGATTCCGCGCCCCGAAACCGAGCTTTTGGTGGAAGCCGCGCTTGCACGCCTGCCCCCGGGCGGGCGGCTGTGGGATTTGGGCTGCGGCAGCGGCATCATCGGCATCACCGTGGCGCTGGAGCGCCCCGATGCCGCCGTGCGTGCTTCCGACATCAGCCCCGATGCGCTGGCCGTGGCGCAAGCCAATGCCGCCGCGCTGGGCGCAAGTATTGAATGGGCGCAAGGCTCATGGTTTGCGGCCCGGCCTGCGGCAGAAGGCCTGTTCGACATCATCGCCAGCAATCCGCCCTACATCGAAGCCGGAGACGAGCATTTGCAGCAAGGCGACCTGCGCTTCGAGCCCGCCGCCGCGCTCACCGATTTTGCCGACGGCCTCAGCCATATCCGCACCCTCGCCGCCCAAGCCCAAGGCTACCTGAAACCCGGCGGCTGGCTGCTGCTGGAACACGGCTGGAACCAAGGCGAAGCTGTGCGCGGCATGTTGGCCGAACACGGCTGGCAGCAGGTGGAAACCCTGCGCGATTTGGCCGGGCTGGATAGGGTAAGCATCGGGCGGAAGGCGGTATAGCCAACACGCTTTGACGGTCTTGGCTTGCCCTTGGTTTGGGCAGTGTTCCGCTATACACGGAGATAAACGGCTTTATTTTGTCGGCGCACTCAAAAGGCTACCTGAAAACCGGCTTGTGGTTTTCAGGTAGCCTTTGTTTCACCCGAGGGATTAGTTCGGAATATATTGCAGCGGGTCTACCGGCTGGCCGTTTTTGCGCAGCTCGAAGTGCAGCTGCACGCGCTGGCTGTCGCTGTTGCCCATGGTGGCGATGCTTTGGCCGCGCCGCACGGTTTGGCCTTCGCGCACGAGCAGGCGCTGGTTGTGGCCGTAGGCGGTGAGGTAGGTTTGGTTGTGCTGCACGATGATGAGGTTGCCGTAGCCGCGTAGGCCGGAACCGCTGTACACCACTTTGCCGTCGGCAGCGGCCACAACGGGCTGGCCGGCGGTGCCGCCGATGTTGATGCCTTTTTCACTGCCGCCGAAGCGGGTGAGGATGTTGCCAGCGGTGGGGCGCTGCCAGGTGATGCCGGCGGTGCTGCGGGTGCTGCCGGATACGGAAGGCGTGGCGGCTGGGGTGGCCGCGGTGTTGGACGACGGGGCGGGCGTGGGTGTTGGGGTGGTGCGTGGCGGGGTGGCTGGCGGCGGGGTTTGCGCGGTGGCGGGCGGCGGGGTTTGCGCGGTGGCGGGCGGAGTATAGCCTGCGGGTTTCACGCGCAACACTTGGCCGACGCTGATGTTGTTGTCGGACAGATTGTTCCAAGCGCGCAGATTGTCTTGGCTGATGCGGTAGCGCAGGGCGATGTTATACACGGTGTCACCGCGCACTACGGTGTGCTGGGCGGCGTTTACGTCCACCGGGGCGTAAGACGGAGTGTAGCCGCTGCCGCCGGCAGGAGCGGTGCTGGCTGCGGGCGGGGTATAGGGAGCGGGCGCAGCAGCCGGAGGAGAGTAGGGGGTGGTATTAGCGGCTTGGGTGGCGGCAGGCGGGCTGTAGGGCTGCGCGCCATAGGGATTGTTGTCGGCCGCGGCGGTGTTGCCGCCGTAGTTGTTGCCGTAGCCGGCACCGTTGCCGGACACCACCGGGGCGGGCGGCTGGGTGAGGGCGCAAGCGCCGAGGAAAGCGGTGAGGGCGAGGGGGAGGGTGCGGAAGGTAAACAATTGATTCATGGGGATGCGGGCTTTCTGTGCACGGAAACAGCGCAATCATAAGCAATCCGTGCGGTTTCATGCAAGGTTGGGCGGCGTTTATCGCGGTTAAGTTCCGTTAATCAGCGGTACAAAGCGGGCTTCATGCACGCAGGTTTCGTGGAAGCCGTGGGCGGTTTTTTCGATGAGCCACAGGTATTGCTGCCCGCCTTCATCCAGCGGAATCACCATACGGCCGCCCACGGCGAGCTGTTGCAGCAGGGGCAGCGGCACTTCGGCGGGCGCGGCAGTCACGATGATGCCCCGGAAGGGGGCAACTTCGGGCAGGCCGAGATAGCCGTCGCCGCACACCAGCCGCGTGCCGCCGAGCAAACGGGCGGTGCGCAGGTTGTGTTTGGCTTTTTCGTGCAGTGCCTGCAGCCGCTCCACCGAATAAATCTGCTTGAGCCCCACGGCTTGCAGCACGGCGGTTTGGTAGCCGCAGCCAGTGCCGATTTCCAGCGCCGGGCCGAAGTTTTCCGTTGTTTCGTTGCCGAGCATGAGCTGGGTCATCACGGCCACGGTGTAAGGCTGGGAAATGGTTTGCCCCAGCCCCAAGGGCAGCGACATATCGTCATAGGCGCGCGAGCGCAGTGCTTCTTCCACAAACACATGGCGCGGCACGTTGCCCATGGCGGCGAGCACGTCGGCGCGGCTGATGCCCATTTTGGCCAACCGCTGCACCATATTGCGCCGCCGCCAATCGAAGCTGCCGCTAGAGTGTGCTGCGTTCATAGTGCGGTATCCTGCCAGAATTGCGCCACGCCGCCTAAACCCGCGTGGTCGGTTAGATCCACGGAGAGCGGGGTAACCGTAATCATGCCGGCTTCGTTTTGCGCGAAATCGGTGTCTTCTTCGCGGCCAAGCACTTCGCCGGCTGCGCCAATCCAATACACATTCTCACCGCGCGGGCTGCGGGCGGCCACCACGCTTTGCTGATGATGACGCCGCCCCAGGCGCACGGTGGTGATGCCTTGGATTTGGTTTTCCGGCACGGCGGGGATGTTGACGTTCCACAGTACGGGCGCGGCGGGCTTAGGCGCGGCGAACAGATGGGTGAGCAGCCGCCACACGGCCTGTTCGGCGGTGCGCCAATAGCGGCCGCTTTTGTCGTTGAGCGAAAAAGCAATCGCGGGAATGCCGAGCAGATAGGCTTCAGTGGCGGCGGCTACGGTGCCGGAGTAGAGAGTGTCGTCGCCCATATTGGCGCCGTGGTTGATGCCGGAAAATACCCAGTCGGGCTGGAAATCGGGCAGGCTGTGCAGGGCGAGGTGGATGCAGTCGGTGGGCGTGCCGTCCACAAAATAGAAGCCGTTGGCGGCTTCCTGAATGCGCAGCGGGCGGTCGAGCGTAAGCGAATTGCTGGCGCCGCTGCGGTTGCGCTCGGGGGCGACCACGCGCACGTTGGCAAATTCGGCGGCCACCCGGGCGAGGATGGCGAGGCCTTCGGCTTGGTAGCCGTCGTCGTTGCTGATGAGGATATTCATGGTTGGCTTGTGGCTGCCTGAGAAAGGGTGGTTTGGGGTTTCAGGTAGCCTGCCAACGGGGCAGCGGGCTACCTGAAACTCGGTTTGGGATTTGGGCTCTGTTGAAGCGGCCGCTTTGGCTACACAATAATTCAACCTTGGCTGCGCCAAGGCATCGCTTTCAGGTAGCCTTTAGTGTTTACAAAACAGTATTGGCCGGCTCATAGTCGATTACGTCGCGGATTTTGTTTTGCGCGTCCACCAGCACCACTTTCGGCCGGTGTGCGGCGATTTCCGGCTCGGAGAGCAAAACGTACGACATGATGATTACCACGTCGCCCGGCTGCACCAGCCGTGCCGCCGCGCCGTTGAGGCAGATTTCGCCGCTGCCGCGCTCGCCGGCGATAGTGTAGGTTTCCAGCCGCTCGCCGTTGTTGTTGTTCACAATCTGCACTTTCTCGTTTACGCAGATGCCAGCCGCATCAAGCAGATCCAAATCCACAGTGATGCTGCCTACGTAGTTTAAATCGGCGCGGGTAACGGTGGCGCGGTGGATTTTGCCGCCCAGCAAAGTTCGGAACATATCGGGAATCCTGGAAAAAAGCGGTATTTTATCGCAAGCGGTGCGCGGGCTGAAGGCTGCCGGTTATTTTCAGGTAGCCTCTTTCCGCTCATGCCGGTTTGCCGGGCATTTCTGCCCGGCCTGCAAGTTTCAGGCAGCCTTATTCTGCTCCGCAGCCGCAGGGCAGGGAAGCAGAAGCTTGCAGGCTGAGTTGTTTACGCTGCAGCGCTTTTTCGTGGCGGCAGCGCTGGCGTTCGCCGGTGATTTGCAGCGGCGGCACGGGCACGGGTTTGCCGTTTTCCATGGCCACCATGGTGAAATAGCAGCTGTTGGTGTGGCGTACTTGGCCGGTGCGGATGTTTTGTGCTTCCACGCGGATGCCGATTTCCATAGAAGTGCGGCCGGTGTAGTTGACGCTGGCGTATAACGTAACCAGTTCGCCCACATGAATCGGCTCTTTAAACAATACTTTGTCCACAGACAGGGTAACGCAGTAGTGCCCGCTATAGCGGCTGGCGCAGGAATATGCCACCTGGTCGAGCAGGCGCAAAAGCTCGCCGCCGTGTACATTGCCGCTGAAATTGGCAGCGTTGGGCATCATCAGTTCAGACATCACCAATTCGTGCGCGGGCAGCTGGCGAGTGTGGGATTCGGTCATGGTATTCCTCGGTGTGTGAGATAAAAGAATTATTTTATGCTATTCATGCAGCATGGTTTGATTAAACTTGTTTATGGTGCGATTTCTGCATGCCCCGCCAGCCGTTGGCCACCAAAAGCAGCAGCCCCGCCCAAATCAGGCCGTAGGTGATGTAGGCCGAGGGCTGCACCGGCGTTTTCAACACCAACACCGCCAGCAAAAACAGCAAAGCCGGTTCCACATAGCTGAACATGCCAAACAGGTTGACTGGCAGCAGCCCCGATTTCATGTTCAGCGACATCGATACCGCGCTCAATCCGCCCAACAGCGGCAACAGCAGCCAACGGCGCGGGCTGGTGAGAAACTGTTGCACAAAACGCGGCATTGCCGCCAGACCGAGCGTCCACGTCATTATCAGCCACAACCCTGCCGCTGTCATCACCATGCGCAGCGCAGACACATCCGTGCCGCTAATCGGCTGCATCCAATGGCTAAACAGAGATACAGCACGCTAAACAGCAACTGCGACAGCAGCCACAACACCACGCCTTTGCTCAAGTCAGACACAAACACCCGGGGAGTGAATACAGAAAAGTGTGATTATATAATGAATTAACTACCCTATCGATACCAATCGGCGAACTGCAGCCCAACGTTGTGGCAAAGTTGTGGCAAAATTGAAATCAATCCACTCTATTGGCTTACGGAATACGCAGATAAGATTGGAATATTTTCAGGCATTCGAGAAGCGAGGCGCGAAGAAATGTACTTGAAGATGGAATTTTGTAAAGGTTTCAGCCTTGATAAGCCGACCTTCCGCCTTATATAAACCCAAGCGGCAGACAGAATGCCGCTCTCCCCCAACCCAATCAGGAGATTAAAACATGAGTAAAGATTTTGACCAGCAGAAAGAAGAACTCTTGCAAGAAGTGCGCGCCGTGCTCGACGACGTGGAAGAGCTGTACCACAGCGGCGTTGAAGAAGGCAGCAAAGAAGCTGAGCAGCTGCGCGGCAAGCTGCAGCGCAAATTGCAGGTTGCCCGGCGCAAATTGGGTGATTTTGAAGAAGTGGCTGCCGAGCGCGTGAAACACACCGCCCGCCAGGCCGACCAACTGGTGCAAGACAAACCCTACTACGCCATGGGCTTCGCCGCCCTCGCCGGTTTGGTCGTGGGCGTGCTGCTTAACCGCCGTTAATGCTTGCCACCCGGCCGCCCGCCCCGCCCTGTGCAGGCGGGCGTTTGATCGTTGCGCCAAATAGGCAGGGCATAGCGTTACCCGCCTATTTGGCACCTCTATCCCCATCCGAACGGGAGCGCCGCATGAGCCTCAAACACAACATCAACCACATCCGCTTCCTCATCAACCAAGGCGCGGACCTCTTGCTGCTGCGCCTGCAAATCCTCGGTATCGACCTTTCCGGCCAAGCCACCAGCTTCATCAAAATCACCGCCGCCCTGTTCGCGGGCAGCGTGTTGCTGCTCGCCGCCCTGGTCAGCCTCTTCTTCGGCCTCGATGCCGTCTTGCCCGTACACATCAAAATCTGGGTGTTTTTCGGCCTGCCCGTGTTGCTCCTGCTTATCGCTTGGTTCTTGCTCGCCCGCGCCCTGTCCGGCTGGCGGCAGGCCGGCGTTCAGGTAGCCTCCACCCTCGCCGATATGCGCCGCGACCTCGATACCCTGCGCGGCCATACCGCCAGTGCAAGCACCCGGCCTGCCAACATCACGCCGGAGCAGCCCGAATGAACGCCCAGCCTCAGCCCCAGCAGCCGCTCAGCAAGGCGCAGCAGCGCGAACTGCTCGCTCTGCAGGCCGAACTCGCCCGCCTGAAAATCCGCAGCGAACAGCTGCGCCAACAAGGCCGAAACCGCGCCAACAAGCCCATCGACTGGTTCAAACTGGCCGACAGCCTGCCCTTGGCCATGCTGTTGTGGCAAGCCGCCGTTCTGCCCGCTCCCAAACAACGCCAACTGCTGCCCAAATTCGGCCGCCTGCTATGGCGCTGGTGGAGCAACGAGCCAGAGAAAAGGAAAAAAGGAAAGTAAATAGTTGGTCTGGCGGCAAAGGCTACCTGAAAACCGGTTTGAACCGTTTTCAGGTAGCCTTTCTTACATTCGGCCGGTGCTTAGAGCGTTTCCACCGTGTGCTGGTCGTTAGTGTAGATGCAGATACTGCCGGCGATTTCCAATGCTTTCTTCACCACGGTTTCGGGCGGCAGCTCGGTGTTTTCCACCAGTGCGCGGGCGGCGGCCTGGGCATAGGAGCCGCCGCTGCCGATGGCGGCGATGCCGCCTTCCGGTTCGAGCACGTCGCCGTTGCCGGTGATGATGAGGGTGTTGTCTTTGTCGGCCACAATCAGCATGGCTTCGAGGCGGCGCAGGGCGCGGTCGGTGCGCCATTCTTTGGCCAGCTCGATGGCGGATACGGTGAGCCGGCCTTGGTGTTTCTGCAATTTGGCTTCGAAAAGCTCGATCAGGGTAAACGCATCGGCCGTACCGCCGGCAAATCCGGCCAAAACGGTGTTGTTATACAGTTTGCGCACTTTGCGCGCGGTGGCTTTGATGATGGTGTTGCCCAGGCTGACCTGGCCGTCGCCGCCGATGGCGACTTGGCCGCCCCGGCGCACGGAAACGATGGTGGTGCCGTCGAATTGCTGCATGGTGCTTCCTTTTTGAAACGGTTGGGAATAGGCGGCAGATTAGGGCAGCGGCGCGGATTTCAATTTTTTAGGTAGCCTCAAAGAGGGATGAGGCTACCTGAAAACATTTGGTAGCCAGGTTTCTGCTTTAGCTGGCATCGGCGGGGATGACGGCGAGCCATTCGATGTCGCTTTGGGCGAAGGCTTCGGGGAAGAGGTATTCGCCGCGAAATACGGCCAGGTCGATATTTTGCCAGGGCGGATTGAAGGCGGGCGCTTGGGTGCGCACGGCGTCGAGCAGGAGGATGGTGCAGTAGTAGGGCTGTTCGGTGCGGGCAGTGAGGCGGAATGGGCGGCCGGCCAGCGCAGCGGCGTGGCGGGCGTAGCGGTTTGTTGGGAGAGTCGGGGGTGGCAAACTCGGCCAACGGGGTTTCAGATAGCCTTTCCCACTGGCTTTAGGCCGCTTTGCAGCGGGCGATGACTTCGTCGGCCAGTTCCAGATAGGCGATGCTGCCTTTGGCTTTGGGGTCGTAGGCCAGGGCGGGCATGCCGTGGCTGGGGGCTTCGGCCAGGCGCACATTGCGTGGGATGATGGTGTTGAACACGAGGCGGGAGAAGTGTTTTTCCAGCTGCTCGCCCACTTCCAGCGACAGGCGGCTTTGCGGGTTGTACATGGTGCGCACGATGCCGAGGATGTCGAGCTTGGGATTGATGGCTTTGCGGATTTTGCGCACGGTGGCGATGAGGTCGGAAATGCCTTCGAGGGCATAGTATTCGCACACCATGGGTACGATGAGGCGGTCGGCGGCCACGAGGCCGTTGAGGGTGAGCAGGGTGAGGGTGGGCGGGCAGTCGATGAGGATGTAGTCGTATTCCGGTAAAAGCGGCTTGATGGCGGTTTTGAGGCGCATCTCGCGGGCGATCTCCTGAATCAGCTCCACTTCGGCGCCGGCCAAGGAACGGTTGGTGCCGAGGATGTGGTAGCGGCCGTGCGGGCTTTTGAGGCGGGAGTCGGCGGCTGCGGCCTGCTCGAGCAACACTTGATAGGTGCCGCTGCGCAGGCTGCTTTTGTCGATACCGCTGCCGGTGGTGGCGTTGCCCTGCGGGTCGAGATCGACCACCAGCACGCGCTGTTTGCGTTCGGCCAGGGAAGCGGCCAGATTGACGGCGGTGGTGGTTTTGCCCACGCCGCCTTTTTGGTTGGCTATGGCGATAACGGTAGCGCTCATCATCTGGCCTTTCTATGGGAAGGGTTGGGGAAACGGAAATATTCAGGCTAATTTCGGCTTCATGCACGCTTGGGACGCATGATCACCATATGCCGCTCGGCTTCCAGCATGGGCACGTCGAGCTTATCGGCAGACACCACTTCGATATTCGCGGGCAGCTGCTCGATTTCTTCGTAGGGATACACGCCTTTCATGGCGGCCCAGTAGCCGTTTTCGTTGAGCAGGTGTTTGGTGAGTGCGGCAAAATCGGCCAGCTCGGCAAAGGCGCGGCTGGTTACCACGTCCACTTTTTTATCGTAGATGGTTTCCACACGGCCGGCGGCCACGGTAACGTTGCTCAAGCCCAGTTCGATCACGGTTTGCTGCAGGAAGGCGGTTTTTTTGGTGTTGGCGTCGAGCAGGGTGATTTGCAGATCGGGGCGGCAGATGGCGGTGGGAATGCCGGGCATGCCGCCGCCGGAGCCTACGTCCATCAGGGTTTTCGCTTCTTTCACATAGGGCAGCAGGGTGAGGCTGTCGAGAATGTGGCGGCTGATGATTTGGTCGTTGCGGCGCAGGGCGGTGAGGTTGTAAGTGCGGTTCCACTTTTGCAGCAGCGAGGCGTGTTCGAGCAGCAAAAGCTGCTGGGCGGTGGAAAGGTTGAGGCCGAGGGCGGCAATGCCTTCTTGCAGTTGTTGTTTGTTGTCCATAAATTGCGGTTTCGGATAAAGATTAGGGCTACCTGAAAAGGGGTTTGGCTGTTTCAGGTAGCCTGTTGGAATGTTGGACGGATTTTACTCCATCTATACAAAGAATAAAATCTGGCGGCTAGGAAACCTTGTGCCGATTGGCCAGCCAATAGGCGCGGATGTGGTCGAACACCCAGTTGTAAACCAGGGAGTAGAGCACAATCAAGAGGGTGAGGCTGATGTCGGTGAGCAGCGCCTGCCACAGCGTAATTTGCAGAAACCAGGCAATCAGCGGCGCGGTGAAAAACAACAGCCCACCTTCAAACGCGCCAGTTTGCAACATCCGCACGCCCCAGCCGCGCCGCTCGCGCCGGCCGGTGAAGATTTTGTCGAACCCCCAGTTGAACAGGAAATTCCACACCATCGCCGTTACCGACACCGCCACGCTCATGCCAAACGCCGTGCCGGCATGGGAAAGCCCAAACAGTAGCACGGCCACGGCGGAAATCAGCACCGCGCCGGTTTCAAACAGCAAGGCATGAATAAAACGCTCGAAGAAGCTCACGATTCGGCTCGCGTGGGGGAGGGATGGATATTATAGCGCAGAGGCTACCTGAAACTTTCAAGCAGCCTCTTACTCTTTACTCTAAATAGCTGCGGCTTGCCGAATTTCAGGTAGCCCCATCCGGCTAAATCAGCCCTGCCTGCTTCAGCTCGTTCTTCAAATAAGCATAATACACTGGCGAAATGATGATGCCGCTGATGCCGAAAATTCGCTCGAACACCACCATCACCAGCAATAATTCCCATGCGCTCGATTCGATTTGCGAGCCGATGATTTTGGCGTTGAGGAAATATTCCAGCTTGTGTACCACCACCAAAAACACCAGCGAAGCTGCGGCCACATAGAGCGATGCGCCCAGGCTGAGGATGATGATGACTGTGTTGGACACCAGATTGCCGGCCACCGGCACCAGCCCCACCATAAATGCAATCACCAACACGGTGAGCCGGAAAGGCAGCTCCACGCCGAAGGCGGGCAGGATCAGATAAAGATACACGGCGGTAACAGCGGTATCGATTAAAGAGATTTTCACCTGGGCGATAAACACGCGCTCGAAGCTGGTTTGGAAGTTGGTAATGCGCCGCACCAATTGGGCTTTAAACGGCGGCATCTGATGACGGCTGCGGCGGGTATTGAGGCGGTGGAAGCTGAGCAGCGCGCCGATAATCACGCCGATGAGCACATACACAAAGGAAGTAAAGCTGTTTTTGCTGATGCGGGTGAGCGTGGCGCCGTATTCGGTGAGCAGTTCGGCAGCGGCGGCTTTAATTTCGGCCAGATTTTCGGGCAGCATATTCAAAATGGCCGGCGGCAGCTCGCCGTTATTTTTGGTGTTGGCCAGAATGGTGGCGAGCTTGGACAGCATCACCGTGATGTGCCCGCTGTGAATCAGGCGGTACACGCCCAGCGCCATCAAGGTGATGGCTAAGAGCACCAGGCTGATGGTGAACGTGGCGGAAACGAGGTTGATGTTGCGCACATTGAGCGAGCGGTGCAGGAAGGTGTTGTGCGGCAGCAGGCGGCCGCGCATCCACAGAATCAGGCCGTTGGTACGGTTGATGAAAATGTAGGTAAGGATGATGGAAAGCAACAGCGGCAAGAAGCGGAAGTGCAGGATAACCAGCAGCGCAGCAGCCATCAGGATGTAGGAAGCGGTGCGGAATTTGGTGGGTTCGGTGTGCATGATGTGGTGGTGTGTAAAAGGGTGGGGCTACCTGAAAACAGGGATTGGGTTTCAGGTAGCCTTTAAACGGCGGATTATAGCGCGGTGGGTGGAGGGTTAGGCTTGGCGATTCTGCTAAAACAAGAATTTCTTTTGAGCCTTTCTTTCAGGCTACCTGAAAAGGAGAAGCGGATACCAGAAGCAGAAGCTGCACGCACTTCTTCGCATACTTCAATCCGCACATCTAAATAGTGGAACAAGCATTGATTTTTCATTTACAACCACTGAATTTTACATAAAGTCAATGCAATGTTTTCTTAAGAGCATTAAAAATCAATGCTCAAAAGGCATTTTATTGACTATAGCGGAACTAATACATATTGCGGTATCGGGGCGGGTGTCGGGGAAGCAGAGATAGTCGTCATCCGTTTTTTCACTGCATTGGAATGCGTTATCCACATAAAATTTGGCGCTGTTTCGGACATCATAAGTAAAGTTGGCCGGATTTTTGCCGAAGCTAATCATATGGACAGCATGGACAACTTGTCTAGTTGGCTTCGGCTCTAAAAATCCACTTACAAAGGAGTGAACCGAACAGCGTTCGGTATGGTGGCTACCGTTTGCCTGCAACATGATGCAATCTTCTATATGTATGATGTTGCAACGACCGCCGATACCACCACAAGTTATTGACTCTACATATGCTTGAGCAGGCATAACAAAGCCAAGCAGCAGAGCCGATAGGAATTTGGGGAAATGGGCAGTATTCATTTTTTACCTCCTTATGTGGTTTATTCAAACAATACAAGCAGCTTGCAAAGCATGGTGTGCATTGCGTGGGCAATATGCGGAATGTTGGTTATTCATACTTACACAGTTTCAGGCAGTCTTTATTAAAGCTACGCTTTCAGGTAGCCTACTTCGCCCCTTTAAACCCGCGCTTCAAATGCACCATCAACAACGCCACTGCTGCAGGCGTTACGCCGGAAATTCGGCTTGCCTGCCCCACGGTTTCGGGTTTGTGCTGGTTGAGCTTTTGCTGCACTTCGGCGGATAAGCCTTTGACTTTGCTGTAATCGATGTTTTCAGGTAGCCTCAATGTTTCCAAATCTCGGCGGCTGTCGATTTCTTCGTTTTGGCGGTCGATATAGCCTTGGTATTTGACTTGAATTTCCACTTGCTCAATCACGTTTTCAGGCAGCCTGCACTCGGGTTGTGCGCCTTCGAGCGTCATCAGTGCGGCGTAGTCGAGGTTCGGGCGGCGCAGGAGGTCGTGCAGGTTGGCTTCGCGGCTGAGTTTTTGTCCGAACACGCGGATTTGTTCGTCTTCGGCGAGTTTTTGCGGCGTGTACCACGTTGTTTTCAAACGTTGGATTTCGCGTTCGATGGCTTCGCGTTTTTCGTTGAATATGCGCCATTGCTCTTCACCCACCAAGCCGATTTTGTAGCCGTCTTCGGTCAGGCGCATGTCGGCGTTGTCTTCGCGCAGTTGCAGGCGGTATTCGGCGCGGCTGGTGAACATGCGGTAGGGTTCGTTCACGCCTTTGGTGATGAGGTCGTCCACCAATACGCCGAGGTAGGCTTGTTCGCGGCGCAGCAGGAGCGGGTCTTGTCCGCGGACGTATTGCACGGCGTTTGCGCCTGCGAGCAGGCCTTGTGCGGCGGCTTCTTCGTAACCGGTCGTGCCGTTGATTTGTCCGGCGAAGAAGAGGCCTTGGATGGTTTTGGTTTCGAGGCTGGCTTTGAGGTTGCGCGGGTCGAAGTAGTCGTATTCGATGGCGTAGCCGGGGCGCAGGATATGGGCGTTTTCCAGGCCTTTCATGCTGCGCACGAGCGCGATTTGGATGTCGAACGGCAGGCTGGTGGAGATGCCGTTGGGGTAGTATTCGTTGGTGGTCAGGCCTTCGGGTTCGAGGAAAATCTGGTGGCTGTCTTTGTCGGCGAAGCGGTTGATTTTGTCTTCGATAGACGGGCAGTAGCGCGGACCGACGCCTTCGATTTTGCCGGTGAACATGGGGCTGCGGTCGAAGCCTGAACGGATAATGTCGTGTGTTTGCAGGTTGGTATGCGTAATCCAGCAGGACACTTGGCGCGGGTGCATTTCGGCGTTGCCGCGCACGGACATTACCGGAACGGGCGTGTCGCCGGGCTGTTCGGTGAGCTGGGAGAAATCAATCGTGCGTCCGTCGATGCGCGGCGGCGTGCCGGTTTTCAGACGACCTTGCGGCAGGTTCAACTCGCGCAAACGTCCGCCCAGCAATTTGGCGGCGGGGTCGCCGGCGCGACCGCCTTCGTAGTTTTCCAAACCGATGTGGATTTTGCCGGACAAAAACGTGCCTGCGGTCAGTACGACGGCGCGGGCTTTAAATTCCACGCCCATCGCGGTGATTACGCCTGAAATGCGGTCGCCGTCGAGCGTTACGTCGTCAACCGACTGCTGGAAGAGGTCGAGGTTTTCTTGGTTTTCCAGCATTTCGCGGATGGCGGCTTTGTACAGAATACGGTCCGCCTGCGCGCGCGTGGCACGAACCGCCGCGCCTTTGCTGGCGTTCAGGCGGCGGAACTGGATGCCGGATTTGTCGGTGGCCAACGCCATCGCACCGCCGAGCGCGTCGAGTTCGCGCACAAGATGGCCTTTGCCGATGCCGCCGATGGAGGGGTTGCACGACATTTGTCCGAGCGTTTCGATGTTGTGTGTGAGCAAAAGCGTCTGCGCGCCCATGCGTGCGGCGGCAAGCGCGGCTTCCGTGCCTGCGTGGCCGCCGCCGACGACGATGACGTCGTAGGTTTTGGGGTAGAGGATGGTGGGCATGATTGTGTGGATAGTAAAAAATCAAGCGATTATACGCGGTTTTGCCGCCGGATGAGGCTACCTGAGAAACGGAAATGGGTTTTGAGCTTGGCAGAAACCCTGCCTTGGTTTCTCCCAAATATTGTTTTAGCTCCGCAGAAACTCGGCTTCCTCCGGAAGTCTCGTTTTGGCGAAATTCGCTTTGCTCATTTTCAGGTAGCCTGTGCTGGAATTCAGGCTACCTGAAAAAGTTGTGCGCTTGAAAAACGGCTTTCAGGTAGCCTTTCCGGTTTGCGGCGTAGGGCAAGAGGCGGGCTGAAAGTGTTACAATACGCAGTTTCTTTTTATTCGAGTTTTCCGACTTCATTATGTGCAACCACAACCATCCCCCCCTCACCCGCGACAACGGCACCATCCGCATCCGCGGCGCGCGCACGCATAATTTGAAAAATGTCGATTTGGACATTCCGCGCCACAAGCTGGTGGTGGTCACGGGGCTGTCGGGCAGCGGCAAATCGTCGCTGGCGTTTGACACGCTGTATGCCGAAGGGCAGCGGCGTTATGTCGAGAGCCTGTCCGCCTATGCGCGGCAGTTTTTGCAGATGATGGACAAACCCGATGTCGATTTGATCGAAGGACTGTCGCCCGCGATTTCCATCGAGCAGAAATCCACCAGCCACAACCCGCGTTCCACCGTGGGTACGGTTACGGAAATCCACGATTACCTGCGCCTTTTGTACGCCCGCGTCGGCACGCCGTATTGCCCCGAACACAATTTGCCGCTGTCGAGCCAGACCGTATCTCAGATGGTCGATGCCGTGTTGAAGCTGCCGGAAGACACGCGCGTGATGATTCTGGCGCCGGCGGTGCGCGAGCGTAAGGGCGAGTTTGTCGATTTCTTTGCCGACTTGCAGGCGCAGGGTTTTGCGCGGGTACGCGTGGATGGCGAGGTCTATCAGCTTGACGAAGTACCGAAGCTGGAAAAAAACATCAAGCACAATATCGACGTCGTCATCGACCGCGTAAAAGTGAAGGCGGACATCAAGCAGCGGCTGGCGGAAAGTTTTGAAACCGCGCTGCGTCACGGCAACGAGCGCGCGCTGGCGATGGAAATGGACAGCGGCGAAGAACATTGGTTTTCCGCGCGTTTCGCCTGCCCCGTGTGTTCGTACAGCCTGCCCGAATTAGAGCCGCGCCTGTTTTCGTTCAACAACCCGATGGGTTCCTGCCCGACTTGCGACGGCTTGGGCAACACCAATTTCTTCGACCCCGAAAAAGTGGTCGCCCACCCCGAATTGTCATTGGCAACGGGCGCGATTGACGGCTGGGACAAGCGCAACCAGTTCTATTTCCAAATGATTCAGTCGTTGGCGCGGCATTACGGTTTCGACGTGCAGGCTGCTTGGGAAACGCTACCTGAAAAAGTCAAAAAAGTCGTGCTGCACGGCTCGGGCAAAGAAGTCATTGATTTCACCTACCTGTCCGAACGCGGTACCACCTTCAACCGAAGCCACGCCTTCGAAGGCATCATCCCCAATCTCGAACGCCGCTACCGCGAAACCGACAGCGAAACCGTGCGCGAAAAACTGCGCGAATACCAAAACCACCGCGCCTGCCCGAGCTGCGGCGGCGCACGTTTGCGCAAAGAAGCGCGCTACGTTTACGTCAGCGGCGAACCTTTACACGAAGTCTCCGCCTGGCCGCTGACCAAAACCCACCAATTCTTTGAAACGCTGGATTTGGACGGCAACAAAAAACAAATCGCCGAAAAAATCCTCAAAGAAATCACCGAGCGACTCGGCTTCCTGATTAACGTCGGGCTGGATTACCTGAATCTCTCCCGCTCCGCCGAAACCCTCTCCGGCGGCGAAGCCCAGCGCATCCGCCTCGCCAGCCAAATCGGCAGCGGCCTGACCGGCGTGATGTACGTTTTGGACGAACCCTCCATCGGCCTGCACCAGCGCGACAACGACCGCCTGCTCGCCACCCTCAAACGCCTGCGCGATTTGGGCAACAGCGTCATTGTGGTCGAACATGACGAGGACGCCATCCGCGAAGCCGATTTCGTCGTCGATATGGGCCCGGGCGCGGGTGAACACGGCGGCAACGTACTGATTGCCGACACGCCCGAAAACGTCGCCAAATGCGAAAAATCCGTTACCGGACAATACCTCAGCGGCAAAAAATCCATTGCCGTGCCGTCTGAACGCACCCCCGTTAATCCCGACCGAATGCTCGTCCTCAAAGGCGCGCGCGGCAACAACCTCAAAAACGTTACCCTCGAATTGCCGCTCGGTTTGATTACCTGCATCACCGGCGTATCCGGCAGCGGCAAATCCACCCTGATTAACGACACCCTCGCCAAAATCACCGCCCGCGAACTCAACCGCGCTCAAGAAGAACCCGCCCCATACGACGACATCCGCGGCCTCGAACATCTCGACAAAGTCATCAACGTCGACCAATCCCCCATCGGCCGCACCCCGCGCTCCAACCCCGCCACCTACACCGGCCTGTTCACCCCCATCCGCGAACTCTTCGCCGGCGTACCCCTCTCGCGCGAACGCGGCTACAACGTCGGTCGATTCTCCTTCAACGTCAAAGGCGGCCGCTGCGAAGCCTGCCAAGGCGACGGCGTCATCAAAGTCGAAATGCACTTCCTGCCCGACGTGTACGTCCCCTGCGAAGTCTGCCACGGCAAACGCTACAACCGCGAAACCCTCGAAATCCAATACAAAGGCAAAAACATCAGCCAAGTCCTCGACATGACCGTCGAAGAAGCCCGCGAATTTTTCGATGCCGTCCCCACCGTATCGCGCAAACTGCAAACCCTGATGGACGTAGGCCTAGGCTACATCCGCCTCGGCCAATCCGCCACCACCCTCTCCGGCGGCGAAGCCCAACGCGTCAAACTCGCCTTGGAACTCTCCAAACGCGACACCGGCAGAACGCTCTATATCCTCGACGAACCCACCACCGGCCTGCATTTCGCCGACATCGCCCTGCTGCTGGAAGTCATAGGCCGTCTGAAAGGCAAAGGCAACTCGATTGTGATTATCGAGCATAATCTGGACGTGATTAAAACCGCGGATTGGATTGTGGACTTGGGGCCGGAAGGCGGAGATGGTGGCGGTATGATTATTGCTTGCGGTAGCCCTGAGCAGGTGGCGAAGGTGAAGGGGAGTTATACTGGGAAGTATTTGAAGGTGGTTTTATAAGCAGTAGTAATCAAATTTTAGATTAACATTTTTATTTTTATGGATAAAATCATATGAAACAAGAAATTAAAAACATTCCGCTAAAAGAATTAATCCTTTGGAGTGAGAATCCTCGCGATCCTATCAGTCCCAACTCTAACAATGAAACTATTATCTCTAGAGCATTAGCTAACACAAGAAAATGGGAATTACAGAAATTAGCAGACTCAATGGGAAATTTTTATGACTTTAGCGAATTGCCAACAATTGTTTATCATGAAGGGAAGCCCGTTGTTTATGATGGAAATAGGCGTGTAGCATTAGGGCTTTTAGCTAAGGGGATCGTTAATATTAATCATGGAATCAAGAATATTCCTTCTTATGAAGACAGTATTCCTTGTAATGTATGTGCAAAAGAGATTGCACTACAAAGTATTTGGAGAAAACATGCTAACAGTGGTTCATGGGATCCATTGGAACGCGATATTTTCCAGCATAAACATTTAGATAAAGAAAAAAGCTCTTTTCTTGTTTTAAATGAAGCTACAAATATTATTTCAAACTATCCTAGTTTAAATCAACTATTTGTCAAAGAAGAAGTTTTTTCTCAAGAAAATCTTAACAAATTAGGGCTAGTTGTTAAAGAAGGAAAATTATTTACTAAGAATTCATATGAGAATACAGTAAAAATATTAAATGACTTAGTTGAGAAGATCCAAAATAAAGTTATTTCAACACGTAAAAATCGTGGCAAATCATATGAAGTTTTAGAGCCGGAAAATCAGAAAATAATTACAAGCAATATTTCAAATGAGCTAAAAGAATTTAAAGAAAAAACAAATGACAATATCGTAGAAAATAAACCACAAAAAAGGCAGTCTTCCAGAACAAAGAAAAAGCACCAACCTATTTTTGGAGGAATACTTTTCTTAAGACATGGAGATGTTAGCGATCTGTACCGTGATATAACCGAACTTTATCAGTTTTATTGTGATAAAAAAGATAAATTAAGCCACGGCTTTCCTGTCATTATTCGAATGGCTTTGAGATTAATCGTTGAAACTGCTGCAAAAGAAGAATCTATTCCTTTGAACAAATATACACAAAAATATTTCAAATTAGCCAAAGAAAATTTATCTCAAGATGAAAAAACAACTTTATCTACACAAAATGTGACAGAAGGAAGTATAGACCAGCTCTTACAAATTGGAGCTCACCAATATACAGCAGCAAAAAACCTAGATCAATTATTAGCCATGTCAATAATAATTGGTAAAATTTTAGAAAAATCTCATGGGAGGCCATAGTTAAATGTCTATTAGATCCTTTGCATCCCCTCTGCGATACCCAGGGGGGAAAACGTCTATTTTTCCTTTTATGTCATCACTTTTTTACGAAAATTCGTTAATTGGATACTCCTATGCAGAACCTTATGCAGGTGGATGCGGACTCGCACTACAACTTTTATTCAATGAATTTGTTGATAAAGTCTACTTAAATGATTATGACAAATCTATTTATTCATTTTGGTTTACCACTCTATATTATCCTAATGAACTGTGTGATTGGATTGAAGATGTTCCTGTAAATTTAGAAAATTGGCATGAGTGTCGTTTTATTTATCAAAACACATCTAGCGATTTGATAAGTCTAGCTAAAGCAACTTTTTTCCTTAATAGAACAAATGTATCAGGTGTTTTAAAAGGTGGAGTGATTGGTGGGCAAAAACAACAAGGAAAATACAAGATTGATGCTAGATTTAATAAACAGGATTTAATTAATAGAATACAAAAGATTTCTTTATTTAGGGAGAGAATTCATTTATTTAATTTAGATGGGGTAGATTTTGTAAAAAAGATAAATCGCAAAAAAGATGATATTTTTATTTATTTCGATCCACCATATTATCAAAAAGGTTCAGATTTATATATGAATTATTTTAAAGATAAAGATCACTTAAGACTAAAAATTATTATAGAAAAACTTAAAAAAAAATGGATTGTATCTTATGACAATCATGAGTTCATTAAAAATATTTATTCAAATAATTATCAAGTTGTCTATCAATTAGCTCAATCAACATCTAATCGTGTTGGTGATGAGGTAATTATTTTTTCTGGACAATTGCGATTTCAAAAAGCTATTCAACAATTAAAAAACTATAAAATTATTGAGTAGCCAACCGTAGCCTGCATACTCAACCAACCACGTGCGTGGTTGCTCCACACCCCCTACTGTGAATTACACGGAACTTCAAAGCCAATACGTAGTGTGTGCGGTACGCACGCACGCGGTTATTTGATTGACGGTTTGCCGTTTCCAAATTTACTTTCGTTGAAGCTGCCACTTTTCAGACGGCCTCAAATACCAATACAGCCTATCCGTCCATCCCCAAACCGCCCACCTAAAACAAACCAATGTGCAGGCTGCTTTTCAACTCCGTTGAAGTTTCGTTTTGAGCAAGCTGCCATTCAAATATCCCATCAATAAAGGCTACCTGAAAGCGTGAGCTTCAACGAAGTTAAAACTCACTTTGTTCGTTTTAGCTGCGCAGAAACTCACTTCGTTCGTTTTCAGGCAGCCTTTTTTTTAACTTGGCGGCAGCCGCAGTTTCAAAAATCAGAAACCGCCGTTATCCGCCAAACAACGCCGTTTTGCCTTCCGCGCCGGAAACATCCAGCACTTCAATCCTTTCCCTGTCCAGCACCGCCTGCGTCAGCATGGCCACGCCGCCGGAGGGGCCGATTTCCAAAATCCGCCGCACGCCCAGCGCGGCCATGCTGCGGCATTCTGCCACCCAGTCCACGGGATTGACCAACACATTTTGTGCGATGCCGCGCGCCTGTTCCGCATCCAAACCGCAGGCTGCCGCCCATTCGGCTGTTTGCGCCACGGCGGGCAGCATGGCGGGGTGGTGGAAACCGACTTCCACGTCCAGCCGCCACAGCAGGTTTTCGGGCGTTTGGCCGTTTTCGTCTTTCACCGTGTCCGACAACACTCCGCACACGCGCGCTACCGATTCGGGCTTGCCGCTGACGACAAAGCCGTCCGCGCTGTTCTGCAAGCCGATACACGGGCGGTCGGCGGAATCTGCGGGGAACAGTTCGTCAATCACGGCGGCAAGCTGCCCGCGGCTCACGCCCTGCACCATCACCATCGGATGATTGCCGTCATGCAGATACATGCCCGTTGCGCGCCCTTGCAACGTGGCCGCCGCGCCAATTAATTCGGCCAAGGCCAGCAGTTCGGCGGCGTGTTGCGGCTCGCGCATCAGATAACGCCCGAGTATGCCCTGCGAATGCCCGATTACGCCCGCCGCCTTGCCGCTGTCCAGCCCGCGCGCTTCCAGCGTGTGCAGATTGGTGATTTGTGACAGGAAAATGCCGGGCACGCTCACGGCGGCACGCACCAAATCGATGCCGTCCGCGCCGTTTTCCACCCATTTTATCGGCTCGAAACCCTGCGGGCGGGCTGCTGCAATCTGCCCGGCCACGGGCTTCAAGATTCGGGCGGCAGCGACAGCCACTTCGTTCGCCCTGTCCCGCGCCCCGTCGGCCAAAGCCTCGCGCAGGCTGCTTATCCAATCAAAGCCCTGCCCGGAAAAGCAGAGGGCGAAGGGTTCGTTATGCAGTTGTTCAAGCAGGCGGTTTTGTGTAGCCATGATGTTGCTCCCGTAAGTGATGGATTTCAGACGACCTGTGCCGTCCGCAAGATGCCAATCAATGCTGGCGGATGAACTGCTTACGATAACTATACGGGCTGCTGTGGCAACGGGTGCTGTGTTAGGTCAAACATCGGGCTGTTTGTAGAGAGAAAGGATAGGATGCGGGGAAGGCCACCTGAAAACCATGTCTTGGCATAGCTAAGGCGAAGTTTCTGTGTAGCTTGGGTTCTGCCAAGCAATAAACCCTCTCCGTTGAAACGGTGCTTTCAGGTAGCCTCTGCCATACTAAAAGGCTACCTGAAAACTGCTAAATACAGTTTCAGGTAGCCTTTTCTATTCAGCATTTAAGCTGTCAAACGCTTATTTCTTCTTGCGCTGCGGCGGCAAGTCGGTGCAAGTGCCGTTGGCCACTTCTGCCGCCATGCCGATGCTTTCGCCCAAGGTGGGGTGCGGGTGGATGGTTTTGCCGATGTCGGTTGCATCGCAGCCCATTTCGATGGCCAGGCAGATTTCGCCGATCATGTCGCCGGCGTGGGTGCCAACGATGCTGCCGCCGATAATCAGGCCGCTTTCGGCATCGAAAATCAGCTTGGTGAAGCCTTCGTCGCGGCCGTTGGCGATAGCGCGGCCGCTGGCAGCCCACGGGAATACGGCTTTGGTGATTTTGATGCCGTCGCGTTTGGCGATTTCTTCGGTAACGCTCACCCAAGCCACTTCGGGGTCGGTGTAGGCCACGCCCGGAATCACGCGTGCGTCGAAGTAGGCTTTGTGGCCGGCGCAGTTTTCCGCTGCCACATGACCTTCGTGCACGGCTTTGTGCGCCAGCATGGGTTGGCCAATCACGTCGCCAATGGCGTAGATGTGCGGCACATTGGTGCGCATTTGTTTGTCCACTTCGATGAAGCCGCGTTCGGTAACGGCCACGCCGGCTTTTTCGGCAGAGCAGAGTTTGCCGTTCGGCGCGCGGCCGGCAGCCACCAGCACCAAATCATAGCGTTGCGGCTCTTTCGGTGCTTTTTCGCCTTCAAAGGTTACGTAGATGCCGTCAGGCTTGGCTTCTACGGCCACGGTTTTGGTGTTGGTCATGATGTTGTCGAAGCGGTGGGCGTTCATTTTCTCCCACACTTTCACCAAGTCGCGGTCGGCGCCCTGCATCAGGCCGTCCATCATTTCAACTACATCCAGGCGTGCGCCCAGCGTGCTGTACACAGTGCCCATTTCCAAGCCGATGATGCCGCCGCCGATGACCAGCATTTTCTCCGGCAGTTTGCCACCGTTTTGACGCAGTTCCAGCGCGCCGGTGCTATCCACAATGCGTGGGTCTTCCGGGATGAAGGGCAGTTTCACCACGCGGCTGCCCACGGCGATGATACAGTTTTTGAAGGCAACGGTTTTTTTCTCGCCGGTTACGGCGGCTTGTTCGTATTGGGTGGATTCGGTGAGCGACACTTCAATGTGGTTCGCGCCCACGAATTGGCCGTTACCTTGGATAACGTCCACTTTGCGGGCTTTGGCCATGCCTGCCAAGCCGCCGGTGAGTTTGGCGATCACTTTTTCTTTGTAGCCGCGCAGTTCGTCCACATTGATTTCGGGTTCGCCGAATTTGATGCCGTTTTTCACCAAGTGTTTCACTTCGTCAATCACGGCCGCATTGTGCAGCAGCGCTTTAGACGGGATACAGCCCACGTTCAGGCACACACCGCCCAAGGTGCTGTATTGCTCGATGATGGCGGTTTTCAAGCCTTCGTCGGCTGCGGCAAATGCAGCGGAATAGCCGCCGGGGCCGCCGCCCAATACCACCACGTCGTATTCGGCATCGGCAGAACCGGCAAATTGTGCCGCCTGCGGTGCGGGCGCAGCGATTTTGGGGGCTTCCGGCGCCGGAGAGGCGGCGGCTTTCGGCGCTTCGGCAGCGGCAGCCGCACCGGCGGCTTCGATCACGGCAATCACGCCGCCTTCGGAGATTTTGTCGCCCACTTTCACTTTCACTTCTTTCACCACGCCTGCGGCTTCGGCCGGCACGTCCATGGTGGCTTTGTCGGTTTCCAGCGTAATCAGGGTGTCGTCTATAGCGATGGTGTCGCCTGCTTTGATTTCTACGGCGATGATGTCTACATTTTCGTGCCCGCCGATGTCGGGTACTTTCAATTCGATCAAGCTCATTGTGTTGTGCCTCATTTTGAGTGTTGGATTAATTCACAAAGGGCTACCTGAAAAATGGAAACCCGCAATGTTGCCAAGTTTTCGGTATTGTCCGATTAATTGTTCAACAGAGTGAATTATAACGCACTTCGCTGTCTTCCCCGCAGCTTTATCGGTGCAGGTTTTTCTGTTGTGGGCGCAGCGATAGCGGGATGGGTATATAATAGGTTCTTAATTATCAAGTTTTCAGGTAGCCTCAAATGACCCAGCCACACTCCCCCGAACAGCCCGCCAGCCGCCTTGAAGCCTTCCGCCAAAACAGCATCTACCTGCTGCCCAATTCGTTTACACTGGCGGCCTTATTTTGCGCGTTTTTCGCCATCACCCAATCCATGCACGGCCTCTACGACACAGCGGCGGTGGCGGTGTTTGTGTCGATGCTGCTTGACGGCATGGATGGCCGCGTGGCGCGCTGGACCAACAGCCAGAGCGCGTTCGGCGAACAGCTCGACAGCCTGGCCGATATGGTGAGCTTCGGCGTGGCGCCCGCGCTGATTGCCTATAAGTGGCAGCTTTTCGAGTTCGGACGCATCGGCTATTCGGTGGCCTTCGTCTATTGCGCCTGTGCGGCCTTGCGCCTGGCCTTGTTCAACACTTTAATCGGCAAGGTGGACAAACGCTGGTTTATCGGCATTCCAAGCCCGACGGCAGCAGCCTTGGTAATCGGGCTGGTGTGGATGGATCACAGCCTAGGCAGCCTGCCGCTGGCGCGCTGGTGGTGCTTGATCATCACACTGTTTGCCGGGCTTTCGATGGTGGCGCAGGTACGGTTTTGGAGCTTTAAGGAAATCAATGTGCGGCGCAAGGTGCCGTTTTTCGGGCTGCTCTTGGCAGTGATCGGCTTTTTGGTGATTACTTGGGAGCCTTCGTTGGTGCTGTTTCTGCTGTTTTTGGCCTACAGCCTATCGGGCTATGTGATGTGGTTTTGGCAGCGCAGCCGCAAGCAGAAAGAGCAACAGGAAGCGGAAAAAGAACCAGAGGCTACCTGAAAAGTGGCAACAGCCTGAATTTAGGGATAGGCCAGTGCCAAACCAGATTGGTCTGGACGGCTAAAGGCCCCCTGAAAATTCAAATATGAAACGCCGCTGCCGATTTGCTTTCCGGCAGCGGTTTTTATAGTGGAGACAAGACAATGTGGAGCATGGAAGTGTTGCTGCCGCTGGCGGCAGTGGGCGCGGCGGCGGGGTTTTTGGCTGGGTTGCTGGGTATCGGTGGAGGGATGATTATCGTGCCGATTGTGCTGTGGGTGCTGGGCAGGCAGGGCATTACAGGCGAGCACGGCCAGCATTTGGCGGTGGGTACGTCGATGGCAGTGATTGTGTTTACCACCTTTTCCAGCGCACTGGCGCAGCAGAAACAGGGGGCGGTGCGCTGGGAATTTGTGCGGCGTATGGCGCCCGGGCTGGCGGCGGGCAGCCTGCTGGGCTCGCTGGTGTCGAACCGGATTCCCACCTTCGGCCTGCAGGTGTTGTTCATCGTGTTTTGCTATTCGATGGCGGCAAAAAACCTATTTCAGCTCAATCCGAAACCGGCGGCCAAGCTGCCAAGCAGTCGGATGCAGGCGGGGATTGGCGGGTTGTTTGGGCTGCTTTCCAGCTGGGTTGGTATCGGCGGCGGGTCGTTGTCGGTGCCGTTTATGATGTATTGCCGCATGCCGGTGCATCAGGCAGTGGCCACTTCCAGCGTGCTGGCTTGGCCGATTGCGGTAGCGGGGGCGCTAGGCTATCTGCTTTCTGGTTGGAATGTGCCGGGGCTGCCTGCGGGTGCAGTGGGTTTTTGGTATGTGCCGTGCATCGTGGTGTTGGGGGTGTGCACGGTGCTGTTTGCACCCTTGGGCGTGAGAGCGGCACACCGCCTGCCGCCTGCCGGCTTGAAGCGGGTATTTGGGGCGCTGATGGTAGTGATTGGCAGCCAGATGCTGTGGAAATTGCTGCACGGAGCATAGGGATAGCCGCCGTCATTCTGCATAAGTTTTCCGGTAGCCTCCAAACCGTATATACCAAGCCAAAACCGATAAATGCAAAAATCCGTATCCGAACAAGCAATCGCGCGGAAAACTTGCTAAAATGCCGTCCGCCAGCCGCACGCCTTTGGGTAGGATGAAAAATCCAATGCGGCCGATATGTTGATAGCGAATTAGATTGGAGAACCAAATGGCCACTGAACACACCCTTTCCATTATCAAACCCGATGCCGTGGCCAAAAACGTCATTGGCAAAATCTACAGCCGCTTTGAAAGCAACGGCCTGAAAATCGTAGCCGCCAAAATGAAGCACCTCACCCGCGAGGAAGCCGAGGGCTTCTATGCCATACACAAAGAGCGCCCGTTTTTTGCCGATTTGGTGAAATTCATGACTAGCGGCCCGGTGGTGGTACAGGTATTGGAGGGCGAAAACGCAGTGGCCAAAAACCGCGAGCTGATGGGCGCTACCAATCCGAAAGAAGCCGCCCCCGGCACCATCCGTGCCGATTTCGCTTCCTCTATCGATGCAAACGCCGTGCACGGTTCCGACAGCTTGGCCAATGCCGCCATCGAAGTGGCCTATTTTTTCAGCGAGCAGGAAATCTGCCCGCGTTAAACCGGCCAAGCTGCAGGCTACCTGAAAGTTTCAAACGTGTTGAAACGCAGTTTTCAGGTAGCCTTTAAGCCTTTATATATAAATCATAAAACCCAAGAACACAACCAGCCGATTTGCGGCGCTAATATGAAAACCAACCTGCTCAACTACGACATCGCCGGCCTCACCGCCCATTTCGCCCAAATGGGGGAAAAACCCTTCCGCGCCCGCCAAGTGATGCGCTGGATGCACCAAGGCGCAGCCGGCGATTTCGATGAAATGACCGACCTGGCCAAATCGCTGCGTGCCAAGCTCAACGAGAGTGCGCAAGTGGGCGTGCCCGCGCTGATGGCTGCGCAGGAAAGCCGCGACGGTACGCGCAAATGGCTGTTGGATGTGGGCACCGGCAACGGCGTAGAAACTGTGTTCATCCCTGAAACCGACCGCGGTACGCTATGCATTTCCTCGCAAGTGGGCTGTGCGCTGGAATGCACTTTCTGCTCCACCGGCCGCCAAGGCTTCAACCGCAACCTCTCCACCGCCGAAATCATCGGCCAATTATGGTGGGCCAACAAAGCATTGGGCGCCACACCCAAAGACGAACGCGTGATTTCCAATGTGGTGATGATGGGCATGGGTGAGCCGCTGGCCAACTACGATAATGTGGTGACCGCGCTCTCCATTATGCTGGATGACCACGGCTACGCCCTCAGCCGCCGCCGCGTTACCGTGTCCACCTCCGGCATGGTGCCGCAAATGGATAGGCTCAAAGAAGACATGCCGGTGGCGCTGGCTGTATCGCTGCATGCCCCAAACGATGCCATCCGTAACGAAATCGTGCCGCTAAACAAAAAATATCCGCTCAAAGAGCTGATGGCTGCCTGCCAGCGCTATTTGGTTAAAGCCCCGCGCGACTTCGTTACCTTCGAATATGTTATGCTCGCCGGCGTAAACGACAAACTCGAACACGCCCGCGAGCTGTTGGAATTGGTTAAAGACGTTCCCTGCAAATTCAATCTAATTCCGTTTAACCCCTTCCCCAATTCCGGCTACAACCGCTCCAGTGATGAAAATATCCGCGTATTCCGTGACATCCTGTATCAGGCCGGTTTAGTGGTTACCGTGCGCAAAACGCGGGGCGACGACATCGATGCGGCCTGCGGCCAGCTGGCCGGACAGGTGCAGGACAAAACTCGCCGCCAACAGAAATGGCTGCAATTACAAGTTGCGAAAGGTTGATTATCATGAGAAAAAATTTAGTTGCCTCCCTGACGGCACTCGCTTTGCTCGCCGGCTGCGGCGGCATCACTATCCACACCGGCAACAAAGAAGTGCGCAACCGGCCAGAGGAAATTGCCGCCATCAAAACCCAGCTTGCCATCGAATATATGAATTCGCGCGACTACCGTGCCGCCGTGTCTGCGATTGAAGAAGCCCTACAGGCTCAGCCGCGCAACGAAAACGCCTGGCTGGTGCGTGCTGAAATTTATCAATATCTGAAAGTGCCGGAGAAAGCGGAAGAAAGTTTCCAACGCGCCCTGTCTATCAAGCCCGACAGTGCGGAAATCAACAACAACTACGGTTGGTTTTTGTGCAACTCCGGCAGCCGTGCAAACCAGGCCTTGGCTTATTTCGACCGCGCCCTGGCCGACCCTACTTATCCCAGCCCGCAGGTAGCCTACATGAACAAAGGCATCTGTAGCGCCCGCCTGGGGCAATACAACCTGGCCATGGCCTATCTGGAACGCTCCCAAGCCGCCGACCCGAGTTTCGCCCCCGCGCAAAAAGAAATGGCACGCGTGCGCATGCTCGAAGGCAATTTGGGCGAGGCCGACCGCCAGTTCCGCCAATATCAAAGTAAGGTAGACCGGCTAGGTGCCGACGATCTGCTGCTGGGCTGGAAGATTGCCCGCGCCCGCGGCCAAACCCAGGCTGCCTACGAATACGAAGCGCAGCTGCGCACCAACTATCCGTATTCGCCAGAACTTCAAGAAATTACCACAGGAAGACCCCAATGACCGAGATCTCAACCCCCCAGCTGGTCGCTGCTGAAGAACTGGGCAAATTGTTGCGCCACAACCGCGAACAGCAACAGCTGTCGCTTGGCGATGTGTCGGAACACCTGAAACTGCCCGCCCGCCAGGTGGAGGCGTTGGAAAACGCCGATTTCAGCAAATTGCCCGAGCCCGTGTTTGTGCGCGGCTTTCTGCGCAGCTACGGACGCTACCTGAATTTGGACGAAGCCGTATTAAACAGCTATTTGGAGCAGATAGTTGCCCCCAGCCAATTCCAAAGCCCCTCGGCCAAAGAAGATGGCAATGTGAAGATGACCTACCACAACGCTCAGATTAAAAAACCCTTCCCGCGCTGGATTTTCGGCGTGGCCGCCGCTGCCGCGATTGTGGGCGTGGTGGTGTTGTGGCAGATGAAGTCCAACACCGAACATCAAAAACAGAATGCCCAAACCAGCATTCCGGAAAACCAAATCCTGCCACCCAACTTAGACAGCAGCAATGTGCAGGTGTTGCCGCTGCAAGAAGCCTCCACGCCCGCCGCCTCCCTGCCCGCGGTTTCAGGTAGCCAGCCGCAACCGATAGAAAACCCCGCTTCTGCATCGGCCGCCGCTGCAGGCATCCAATCGGCTCAGGGCGAATTGGTGCTCAAACTGCGCTTCCGCTCTTTCCTCACCGTAACCGATAAAGACGGCCAAATGCTGGTAAGCAAAATCGTGCCGGCCGGCAGCGAACACCGCTTCTCCGGCAACGGCCCCTACCGCGTACGCATCGGCTTTGCCAAAAACAGCTTAGCCAGCTACAGCGGCCGCGACATCAATGTGGCCGAGCACATGGTCGACCAAAAAACCGCCGCCTTCACTGCCGGCGGCCAAGACGATGCCGCCCAATAACCATACCCGTTTATGAACACAACCCTTCCTTCCCGCCGGCGCACGCATCAGGTAGAAATCGAACACATCACCGTCGGTTCCGGCTCGCCGGTGGTGGTGCAGTCGATGACCAACACCGACACCGCCGACGCCGAAGCCACCGCCTTACAAGTGAAAGAGCTCAGCGAAGCCGGCTCGGAAATGGTGCGTATTACGGTAAACAACCCGCAGGCCGCCGCCAAAGTGGCTGAAATCCGCAGCCGGCTCGACGACATGGGCTGCCCCACCCCGCTCATCGGAGATTTCCACTTCAACGGCGAACGCCTCTTGGCCGAGTTTCCCGAATGCGGCAAGGCCTTGGCCAAATACCGCATCAATCCCGGCAACGTGGGTAAAGGCACGAAAGGCGATGAGAAATTCGCCTTTTTAATCCGCACCGCAGCCGAAAACGGCAAAGCCGTGCGCATTGGCGTGAATTGGGGCAGCCTCGACCAAAGCCTGGCCAAACGTCTGATGGATGCCAACCGCAACCGCCCCGAGCCGCTGCCGCCCGAAGCCGTGATGAAAGAAGTACTGGTGCTTTCTGCGCTGGAATCCGCGCAAAAAGCCGTGGATTTGGGGCTACCTGAAAACAAAATCATCCTGTCGTGCAAAGTCAGTGCCGTGCAGGATCTGATTCAGGTGTATCGCGATTTGGGCAGCCGCTGCGCCTATCCGCTGCATCTGGGGCTTACCGAAGCCGGCATGGGCAGCAAAGGCATCGTGGCTTCTACTGCCGCGCTGTCTGTATTGCTGCAAGAAGGCATCGGCGACACCATCCGCATCTCGCTCACCCCCGAGCCAGGCAGTTCGCGCACGCAGGAAGTGATTGTGGCGCAAGAAATCCTACAAACCATGGGATTGCGCTCTTTCACACCGATGGTAACCGCCTGCCCGGGCTGCGGCCGCACCACCAGCACCGTATTCCAAGAGCTGGCGCGCGATATCCAGCTGCACCTGCGGATGCAGATGCCGGTGTGGAAACACAAATATCCCGGCGTGGAAAGCCTGAACGTGGCCGTGATGGGTTGCGTGGTCAACGGCCCTGGCGAAAGCAAACTGGCCGATATCGGCATCAGCCTACCCGGCACCGGCGAAACCCCGGTTGCCCCCGTGTATGTGGATGGAGAGCGCAAAGTAACGCTTAAGGGCGACAAGATGGCTGCTGAGTTTTTGCAGATTGTGGAAACCTACGTGGCTGAAAACTACGGCGAAGGCGGCAAAAAACGCCTCAGCCAAGCCGCCAAAATCATCCCTATCCGCCAAGCTTAGCCGGATTGGCGTACGAAAACGAAACTTTTGCCTTGATTGGCAAAGGTTTTTTATTTTCAAGCAGCCTCAGCTGCATCGTTGCAAGCTGCCTGAAACGTCGTAGCGAAAATTCAGCTAATCCGCCATATGTATAGTGGATAAAAATGAGAATGGGACAAGGCGAGCCACGCAGTAGCGTTCTTATTTTAATTCACTATAAAATATGCTTCGGCTATCACTTGCCCATGTAGAGCTTGCTCCGCAGATTGGCTATAATGCCCACCAACCGCAGCTATAGCGGGCACACAAAGGGAAACATCATGGCCGCCGACCTTCGTCAGCTTCTGCTCAAACTCTATCTGCTCAACAACCCCAAACTCGAACACAAGGTTTACATCTACTCCTATCGCGGCGTAACCGATGTGGCCACCAACCCCTTCCAATATGTTAGTGGTGATGTGGCCGAAAACGTGAAGAAAAGCCTGATCCTGCAAAATCTGGCCAGCGGCGAAATGCTGCAGGCCTTCATCGTGCCCACGCCTGATAGCAAAGGCAAAACCCACAGCGCCTACGAAATTGAAAACACCGTGCTCTACGGCAACAAAGCCGGAGTTATCATCGAAATCGGGCTCGATAAAGACAAAATCGAAAAAACCGATAAATACCGCCAGTTCAGCCATTTGGCAGTGAGCATGTTGCGGCAGTTTATCGACTAACCCACAATTCAAATCCTAATCAGGCTACCTGAAAACCGAAAAGGCAGCCTGAGAAGGGCAATCCCATAAACCATAGAAATCAAGGAAAATACCATGCAAACATGGAAAACCGCCCTCTGCCTCGCCGCCCTGCTCACCGCAGCTGCCTGCGCCAAACCGCCCGCCCAAGCTGCAGGCGAAGCGCAGCTGCAATCAGTAACTAACGTGGAAAGCTACTGCAAACTCACGGCAGCCGTCTCCCATGATGCCGCCCTGGCACGGCTGGAAGGCGAAAAGCCTGCCGACACGGAAGCCCGCCTGCGCCAGAAGTATGCGCCCGCCGCACAAAGTGACGAATCCCGCAGGCTGGTGCACGGTACCATCAGTATGGTTGTCAGCAAAGCCCAACGCGCCCGTGGTGTACCTGCCGATTCAAGAACTTCGCTCGATGCCGATACCAAAAACCGCATCGCCGAACGCATCGGCGCAGAAGAATACCGCTCCTGCATGAATGTGCTTGCCGCCAAACAATAAACGGCCAACCCAAAGGCGGCCTGAAATCCCTTGCCCCGCCGTGCTATAATGCACGGTTTTTTCTATTTCCGATCCGATTACAAGGCAGCAGACAACCCCATGAAAAACATCCGCAACATCGCCATCATCGCTCACGTCGATCATGGCAAAACCACACTCGTAGACCAACTTCTGCGCCAATCCGGCACCTTCCGCGCCAACCAACACGTGGATGAACGCGTGATGGACAGCAACGACCTCGAAAAAGAACGCGGCATCACCATCCTGGCCAAAAACACCGCCATCGAATACGAAGGCTACCACATCAACATCGTCGACACCCCAGGACACGCCGACTTCGGCGGCGAAGTCGAACGCGTGCTCGGTATGGTGGATTGCGTACTGCTGTTGGTGGACGCGCAAGAAGGCCCGATGCCGCAAACCCGCTTCGTCACCAAAAAAGCCCTTGCGCTGGGTTTGAAACCCATTGTGGTGATCAACAAAATCGACAAGCCCACCGCCCGCGCCAGCTGGGTGATCGACCAAACCTTTGATTTGTTCGACAACCTCGGCGCCAGCGAAGAGCAGCTAGATTTCCCCATCGTCTATGCCTCCGGCCTTTCCGGCTTTGCCAAGCTGAACGAAGAAGACGAGAGCAGCGACATGCGCCCGCTGTTCGACACCATCCTCAAATACACTCCCCCGCCTTCAGGTAGCGCCGCTGCGCCGCTGCAGCTGCAAATCTCCCAGCTCGACTACGATAATTACACCGGTCGCCTCGGCATCGGCCGCATCCTCAACGGCAAAATCCGCCCCGGCCAAACCGTGGCCGTGATGAACCACGAAAAACAAATCGCCCAAGGCCGCATCAACCAGCTGCTCGGTTTCAGCGGGCTGGAACGCGTGCCGCTGCAGGAAGCCGAAGCAGGCGACATCGTGCTGATTTCCGGCATCGACGAAATCGGCATCGGCGTAACCATTTGCGACAAAGACAACCCCATCGGCGTGCCAATGCTGAGCGTGGACGAGCCTACCCTCACCATGGACTTCATGGTAAACACCAGCCCGCTGGCCGGCACTGAGGGCAAATTCGTTACCAGCCGCCAAATCCGCGACCGCCTGCAACGCGAACTGCTCACCAACGTGGCCCTGCGCGTGGAAGACACTGCCGATGCCGACGTATTCCGCGTGTCCGGCCGTGGCGAACTGCACCTCACCATCCTGCTGGAAAACATGCGTCGCGAAGGCTACGAGCTGGCTGTGGGCAAACCGCGCGTCGTGTACCGCGACATCAACGGCCAAAAATGCGAGCCGTATGAAAATCTGACTGTGGACGTGCCCGACGAAAACCAAGGCGCGGTGATGGAAGAACTCGGCCGCCGCCGCGGCGAGCTCACCAACATGGAAAGCGACGGCCATGGCCGCACCCGCCTCGAATACCACATTCCCGCACGCGGCCTCATCGGCTTCCAAGGCGAATTCATGACCCTCACGCGCGGCGTCGGCCTGATGAGCCATGTGTTCGACGACTACGCCCCCGTGAAGCCCGATATACCCGGCCGCCACAACGGCGTGCTGGTTTCCCAAGAGCAAGGCGAAGCCGTGGCTTATGCCCTGTGGAACTTGGAAGAACGCGGCCGCATGTTCGTGTCGCCCAACGATAAAATCTACGAAGGCATGATTATCGGCATCCATAGCCGCGACAACGATTTGGTGGTGAATCCGCTCAAAGGCAAAAAGCTCACCAACGTGCGCGCCAGCGGCACCGACGAAGCCGTGCGCCTCACCACGCCGATTAAGCTCACGCTGGAAAGCGCAGTGGAATTTATCGACGACGATGAACTGGTGGAAATCACCCCCAAATCCATCCGCCTGCGCAAACGCTACCTGAGCGAACTGGAACGTCGCCGCCACTTTAAAAAATTGGACTAAGGCTACCTGAAAAGCCTCAGGCCGCTTAAAATCCGGTAACAGGCTACCTGAAAACGAAGCTGAACATCTCCGCCATCTTTCAGGTAGCCTTTATTCCAATCCAACCTTTCAGCCATATCCACCAACATGAGCCTCCCCGCCTCCAACAGCAGCCTTTCCTACCGAGCCGATATCGACGGTCTACGCGCTGTGGCAGTGATTGCCGTTATCCTGTTTCATATTCATGCCAAGCTGCTCCCCGGCGGCTTTCTCGGCGTGGATATATTCTTCGTTATCTCCGGCTATTTGATTACCTCCATCATCCACAAGGAGCTAACCGGGCAA
The DNA here is from genome assembly GCF_001648415.1 of Eikenella sp. NML070372. Classification (NCBI taxonomy): domain Bacteria; kingdom Pseudomonadati; phylum Pseudomonadota; class Betaproteobacteria; order Neisseriales; family Neisseriaceae; genus Eikenella; species Eikenella sp. NML070372. The sequence goes on from NZ_LXSN01000003.1 coordinate 248,962, forward strand.
CGCTTTTCGCTGCTCAATTTCTACCAGCGCCGTGCCAAACGCATTTTGCCCGCCTTCTTGTTTGTGCTCGCCGCCTGCACGGCCGTGGGCGCATGGCTGCTGATGCCGGACGATTTTTTTAACTATCTGCGTTCGCTGCGCTCCTCGCTGTTTTTCGGTGCCAACCTGTTTTTTGCCAAAAGCGGAGGCTATTTTGATATTGCTTCCGCCGAAAAACCGCTGCTGCACATCTGGTCGCTTTCCTTGGAAGAGCAGTTCTATTTTGTTTTCCCTCTCTTGATGTGGCTGGTGCACAAATATCTGCCCAAATACACCGTGCACGCTGTTATCGCCATGATTGCCGCCAGCCTGCTCTCCGGCTTGGTGCCTTATGAGGCAGATGCCTACTACCTGCCGCAAGTGCGCGCATACGAATTACTAATCGGTTCGCTGGCTGCCGTGGTACCGGCTCGCTGTAAAACCCCGGGCAGAAGCCTAAACCCAACTGCGTGGTTGGCCGCTATTGTTATGCTGGTTTGTTTGTGTTTGCCCGACGGCTTCCTGCCTGGCAAAGGCTATATTGAGCGCTTGGCCGTATGCAGCGCTGCTGCCTGGCTGATTGCCGCCGGCAACGGCAGTCGTTTCAACCAGCTGCTCGCTTGGAAGCCGATGGTGGCCGTCGGCCTGATTTCCTATCCGCTGTATCTGTGGCACTGGCCGGTGCTGGCGCTGCTGCGTTATGCGTATATGGACAGCGTATTGCCGCTGAATGTGGTATTGGTGTCAATGGCCGGCGTGGTATTGGCTTCGTGGGTATCGTACCGCTTGATTGAGAATCCGATTCGGCACAGCAAAAAACTGTCTGGCAAGGCGTTTGCCAGCGTGATGGCGGTTTATTTCGCGCTGGGGATTGGGGTGAATATGGGGCGTTCGGCTTACGATAAACATCTACGTCGCACTCCTGAACATCAAAATTTAGGTTGGCACATAGGTATCTGTAATGACGGAGAAAATAATGATTGCGTTAAAGGCGACCGCAACAAACCAGTAACCGTCCTGGCTGTTGGCGATTCACATACCGCGCACTACAACACTTTCTATGAAGTAGTAGGCAGGCATGAAGGTTGGGCAGCATATGTCGTATCTGCTGGTAGCTGTGCTTTCCTATACAACACCACTACAGTACATAAAAACTTAGAACGGCCAGAATGGCGCGAGCGGTGTTTGGCCATGCGCCATCGAGTGGAACAGGATTTAGATAAATATCAAGTAGTAATTTTGTCTAATCGCTGGCAACAACGGTTAGAGCAGCCTGATTTCCCGAAAAATTTCGAGAAAACCCTACAATTTCTGCTTAACCGGCAGAAAACTGTTTATGTATTGAAAGACAATCCTAATGCCGGAGCAGGCATTCTCCGTAAAAGGTATTTGCAATCTATCGGCCTGTTCCAGCAGCTAACCGAACGGCAGCAATTTATCCGTCAAGACTCGGAAGCAGCTAACCAAACCATTTACGAGATTGTCCGCAAATATCCCCAAGTACACTGGATAGATTTTACTGATTTGGTCCCTTCAGACTTTACCGTTGATGGCCTGCCCATCTATGTTGATAGTGAGCATTTCAACCCATACGGCTCGGAACAAATGGGCAAACGCTTTATCGCTTCCGGCCGCCGCTTATTGCAGCCGCTGCCTGATAAACCAGCTGATCGACAACCGGTAAACCATCAATAGCGCGATTCTGCTCTACAAAAAGGCTACCTGAAAGCTGCCCATCGGTTTCAGGTAGCCTTTTCATATCAGCAGAAGAGTGTCGCAGAATCGGCTATAATGCCGCCGTTTCCAATGCTTGATTTCAGGGAAGGCATCATGAGCGATTTTCGGCAGGATTTCCTGCGCTTTGCGCTGGAGCAGGATGTATTGCGCTTTGGCGAGTTTGTTACTAAGGCCGGGAGGCTGTCGCCCTATTTTTTCAACGCCGGGCTGTTTAACGATGGCGCCTCCACCCTTGCGCTGGCGCGGTTTTATGCGCGTTCGATTCTCGAGAGCGGGGTGGAGTTCGATATGCTGTTCGGCCCGGCTTATAAAGGCATCGTGCTGGCTTCGGCCACGGCGATGATGCTGGCCGAAGCGGGGCGCAATGTGCCTTTTGCCTACAACCGCAAGGAAGCCAAAGACCACGGCGAAGGTGGCACGCTGGTGGGTGCGCCGCTAGCCGGGCGGGTGTTGATTATCGATGATGTGATTTCCGCCGGCACTTCGGTGCGCGAATCGGTGCGCCTGATTGAACAGGCGGGTGCCACGCCGGCCGGGGTGGCAATTGCGCTCGACCGCATGGAAAAAGGCACGGGCAGCCAATCGGCAGTACAAGAAGTGCGCCGGCAATACGGGCTGCCGGTGGTGCCGATTGCCAGCTTGGCCGATTTGCTCGCGCTCTTGCAAGGCGATGCGCAGTTCCGGCAATACCTCGCGCCGGTGCAGGCCTACCGCGACCGCTACGGGGTGGCGGATTAAGAATAAAGGCTATCTGAAACCGGGAATGCAGGTTTCAGGTAGCCTTTTTTTGCAGCTATCTGAACGGATTTGGGGCTACCTGAAAGCGATGTCTTGGCGCAGCCAAGGCTGAGCTTCTGCGAAGCTAAAGCGCCAGCTTCAACGAGGTTAAAATGGGTCTTGGCGAAGCCAAGGTGGCGTTTCTGCGAAGCTAAAATTTTCAGGTAGCCTTCAACGTTCCAGCAGCCCGCAGCCGCATTCTTCGGTACAATACCGCATCTTCATTTTCCAGCCGCTCCCACCATGAACACTTCCCCCCTTATCGCCCTGTGTGCCGGCGAGGCTTCGGGCGACTTACTCGGCGCACACCTGATTGAGGCCGTCCGCGTGCGCTGCCCGCAGGCTCGGTTTACCGGCATCGGCGGCCCGCGTATGCAGGCGGCGGGGCTAAAAAGCTTGTTCGACCAAGAAACGCTGGCGGTGCGCGGCTATGTGGAGGTGCTGAAAAATCTGCCGGCGATTTGGCGCATCCGCAAAGGCTTGATTGCCGAAATGAAACGGCAGCGGCCAGATGTGTTCGTGGGCATCGACGCACCAGATTTCAACTTGGGCGTGGCTGCCGCGCTCAAGGCCACGGGCATCCCCACGCTACACTATGTGAGCCCTTCGGTGTGGGCCTGGCGGCGCGAGCGGGTGTATAAAATCGTGCAGCAGGCAGATGAAGTGCTGTGCCTGTTTCCGATGGAGCCGGAGCTATACCGGCAAGCTGGTGGGCGGGCGCGATTTGTGGGGCACCCGTTGGCGCAAACCCTGCCCCTGGAAGCCGATCGCGCCGCCGCACGCCGCGAGCTGGGGCTACCTGAAACACAGCCTGTGTTTGCCCTGCTGCCCGGCAGCCGCGTGAGCGAAATCGAGTATATGGCGCTGCTGTTTCTGCAAGCCGCTCAACTAGTTCGGCAGCAAATTCCCGAAGCGCAGTTCCTGCTGCCCTACTCCACCGAAGCCACCCGCACGCGCCTGCAAAGTCTGCTCGCCGCCGAGCCGTATTGCCGCCTGCCCTTACAACTGCTCCCGGGCGGCACGGCGCAAGCCTGCACGGCAGCGGATGCGGTGCTGGTAACCAGCGGCACGGCCACGCTGGAAGTGGCGCTGTGTAAGCGGCCGATGGTGATCAGCTACAAAATCTCACCGCTCACCTATGCGCTGGTGAAGCACAAAATCAAAGTGCCCTATGTGGGGCTGCCCAACGTGCTGCTCGGCCGAGCCGCCGTGCCGGAGTTGTTGCAGCACGATGCCGAGCCGGAAAAGCTGGCCGCCGCGCTGCTGGATTGGTATCGCTCGCCGGAGAAAACCGCCGCGCTGCAACAGGATTTCACCGAACTGCACCGTTTATTGCGCAAAGACACCGCCGCCGAAGCCGCTGCGGCTGTATTGGCCGCCGCAGGGGCAAACCCATGATTTGGCAGGCCGGCGTGGACGAGGCCGGGCGCGGGCCATTGGTCGGCAGCGTGTTTGCCGCCGCCGTGGTGCTGCCGGACGAATACGATTTGCCGGGGCTCACCGACTCGAAAAAACTCAGCGAACGCCGCCGCGACGAATTGGCGGTGTTGATTAAACAGCAGGCACTGGCTTGGTGCGTGGCCGCCGCCTCGGTGGAGGAAATCGACCGGCTCAACATCCTGCATGCCACCATGCTGGCCATGCGCCGCGCCGTACACGGGCTAGGAAGGCTACCTGAAAAAACATGGATAGACGGCAACCGCGTGCCGCCCGATTTGGGCTGCGAGGCCGAAGCCGTAATAAAAGGCGACAGCAAAATCATCCAGATTTCCGCCGCCTCCGTGCTGGCCAAAATCGCGCGCGACGCGGAAATGTATGCCCTGGCCGAACGTTATCCGCAATACGGCTTCGAGCGGCACAAAGGCTACGGCACCGCCGAACACCTCGCCGCCCTGCAACGCCACGGCGCCCTGCCCGAACACCGCCGCAGTTTTGCTCCTGTGCGGGAAATCTTGGCGCAGGGGCGGCTGTTTGAGTGAATCAGGTTTGCGCCCTTAGAAACTCAGCTTTGCCATCGCCAAACCATCGTTTTAGCTTCGTTGAAACCCAGCTTTGCCCTCGCCCAATCATCGCTTTAGCTTCGCAGAAGCGCAGCCTTGGCTTTGCCAAGACATCGCTTTCAGGTAGCCTGCTGGACAGAACAGCCAAATTGCGCAAACAAAATTAATCAAGTAATGCGAACCGATAGCCTTCATGTAAGCGCAAAACTTGACAAGCTCCGCCAAGGCGCGTATAGTTCGCCTTCCCTGACGCGGGGTGGAGCAGCATGGTAGCTCGTCGGGCTCATAACCCGAAGGTCGTAGGTTCAAATCCTGCCCCCGCAACCAATTCCAAACCTCCCGGCAAATTGCCGGGAGGTTTTTGCATTCCGGCAATTTTATGCCTTCACCTGCCTAGAAAGTAAAACGATGTGGCAAAATTTCGTTGAGCTCTGGCAATCTGTTGGAAATTTACCAATTCTAACATTATAGACCCGTACTGTTTTGGCCGCTGAGTTTTATTTCTGCACGAAGTTTCGTGTAGAATAGTTATTCAACGTTAATAGCCAAACAGCTTCATTATTATGTATGCGGGGCAGCAAGCCGCAACGGATGCAGATGTTTAGCTGTATGGCGTAACGTTTCAGGTAGCCTCTTTCATCAAGGCTACCTGAAAACTTGCCTGTTAATCGACAAACATCTTATTTCTTTGACCGAATACATCATGATAACCCGCCATTTCTCCTGCCTCGCCTTGTTGCTGGCCGCCGCCTTCTCCACCCAAGCCTGGGCTTCCGGCTACCATTTCGGTACCCAGTCCGTGAGCAGCCAATCCACGGCCAACTCTTCCTCCGCCGAAGCCGCCGATCCTTCCACCCTGTTCCACAACCCGGCCGGCCTCACCAAACTTGAAGGCACGCAGGTCAGCATCAACGTAAACCTTGTTGCCCCCAGCGTGAAATACAGCGATGCCGAAGCCTACTACCCCGGCACCAACCAACCTGTGCAAGGCGCCACTTCCGGCAACATCCGCCCGAAGAGCATAGTGGTTGCGCCACATTTTTATTTGTCGCACCGCCTAAACGATAACGTTGCCCTCGGCTTGGGCATGTACGTTCCCTTCGGCTCCGGCACCGAATACCAACATGACGCCGTTTTGCGCTACAACCTGAACGAGTTGAGCGTGAAAACCATCGCCATCCAGCCCACCGTTGCCTATAAAATCAACGACCAGCATTCCGTTGCCCTCGGCCTGGTGGCTCAACACACCACCGCCAAGCTGCGCCAATATGCCAACTTCGGCGCTTTCCCTCCGCTGCGCCGTAACGGCTTTGCCGACGGCTACGCCAGCGTGGAAGGCAGCGATTGGGGCTTCGGCTACAACCTCGCCTGGCTGTGGGACGTGAACGATTCCCTGAGCTTGGGCGCAAACTACCGCTCCAAAGTCAGCCACAACCTGCGCGGCGATGCCGAATGGAAACTGGTGGGCGCAGCCTTCCAAACCCCGATGGGCGGCGCACTTTCCAACGCCCTCCGCGCCAATGGTTACGCCGAATCCGAAGCAGCCAACGTACGCATCGTTACCCCCGAATCCTTCTCCCTGCACGGCATGTACAAACTCACACCGCGCTGGTCGCTCTATAGCGACGCCACTTGGACGCGCCACTCCCGCTTCAACCGTGCCGAGCTGAATTTCGGCAACACCAAAACCGTGGCCAACCCCCAAACCGGCGGCCTTGCCCGCAGCAACCGAACCATCCTCCCCCCCCAATGGCGCAACACCTATAAGCTCTCCCTCGGCGCGTCTTACCAAATCACCGACCCCCTGCAACTGCGCTTCGGTATCGCCTACGACCAATCCCCCGTACACGGCGCCAACACCCGTATGAGCACCCTGCCCGATGCCGACCGCCTCTGGTTCTCTCTGGGCGGCAAATACGACATCAATCAGCAACACAGCGTAAATCTTGCCTACAGCTACGTGCACGTGAAAAACACCTCCGCCAACGTAAACGGCTGGTGCGGCGGCACAGCCTCCGGCCCCGGCTCGCAAGCCTGTGTGTCCAGCCGCACCCACGGCTCTGCCAAATTTAGAAGCCACTCCCATATCTTAGGCTTGCAGTACACCTATAAATTCTGATTAGATTAGTGGCAACGGAAAAGGCTACCTGAAAATACCAAAAAGCAGCCTGCACTTTGCTGGGTAGCAAGTGCAGGCTGCTGCTTTTGTGTTTTAGTTTGTACTGAAGCCAATACTTTCAGGTAGCCTCAAATGATGCTTGCCAATGATGCCGAGGCAGGCAAGAGGCTACCTGAAAAATGAGCTGGAACCTAAAACGGCGATATGGTGATACCGCCTAAGTTTTGTCGAGCATAAATACCAGTTTGCGGACTTTCAGGTAGCCTTTCAGACGAGCTTGGAGGCTACCTGAAAGCTCACCCGCTTATCCGCACTGCTGCACGCCCACGGTTGCGGCCAGGGCTTGGAGGCGGCGTTCGGATTTTCCCACGTAGGGGTTGCTGCCATCCCAGGCGTAACCGGCGAGGATGGAGCTGATCATGCGGCTGATTTCCGGGTTGCGGTTGGGGGCGTAGATGGCGTCTTGGAAGCTGCCGTCATACCAGCCGTTCACATAGGTGCGGAAGGCGTTTACGCCCGTCATCAGCGGCTCGGTGAACTCACGCTGCCAAACGGCTTCTTGGCCTTTGAGTTGGCGGGCGAGCAGGTCGGCGGCGAGTTTGGCCGAATGCATGGCGATGGTGACGCCGGAGGAGAAAACGGGATCGAGGAATTCGGCGGCGTTGCCCAAGAGGGCGAAGTGGCGGCCGTGCAGGGTTTTAACGTTGGCGGAATAGCCTTTGATGTGGCGGAAGGGGAAGTCGTTTTCCCATTGGGCATTACCCAACACGCGCGCGAGCATGGGGATTTCGGCAGCGTAGCGGCGCAGGATGGCTTCGGAATCGCCCAGGCCGGCGAAGCGTTCGGGCAGGCCGACCACGCCGATGGAGCAGCGGTTGTCGCCGAAGGGGATGAGCCAGAGCCATACGTCGCGGTGCACCGGGTGGGTGGAGATGAGGATTTTGCTGCGGTCGAAATCAGGGTCGGCGATGTTGTCGTCGATGTGGGTGAAGTGGGCTTCGCGCATGGGCAGGTCGGACGGGGTGTCGAGGTCGAGCAGGCGGGGGAGGACGCGCCCGTAGCCGCTGGCGTCGAGTACGAAGCGGGCGGTGAGTTCGTAGGCTTCGCCGTTGTCGGTTTCCACGCTGAGGCGGGCGGTGTCGCCGCTGTTGTCGAAGGCGGTAACGGTGTGGCCGAAGCGCACGTCTGCGCCTTGTTTGGCGGCTTCTCCGATCAGGATTTTATCGAAGATTTCGCGGCGCACTTGGTAGGTGGTGCCGGGGCCGGGGGTGAATTTGTCGGTGAAGTCGAAATAGGTGTAACGGTTGCCCCAGGTGAAGGCGGCGCCGTTTTTAAATTGGAAGCTGGGTTCGGCCTCTACGGCGGGCAGGAAGCCGGCTTCTTCGATGAATTCCATGCAGTGCGGCAACAGGCTCTCGCCGATCACGAAGCGGGGGAAATGCTGCTTTTCGAGCACGCACACGGAAAAGCCGTGTTTGAGCAGCAAAGCGGCGGCGACTGCACCGGAGGGGCCGGCGCCGATGATGGCGATATCGCAGGATTGGGACATGTTTGGTCTCCTTAGGGATGGGGGGTGTGAGTTTCAGGTAGCCTTTCAGACGGCCTCCCGCCCTGCGCCTTCCTTTTTCAGCAGCCGGGCCGAGAGCAATACGTTCAGTCCCACGCCGAGTGATACGGTGATGCCGAAGGCGGCGACGGCGGGGGTGGTGCTGATGGCGAGCAGCAGGAAGGAGATGGCAGTGGTGAGGGCGGCGAGGAGGATGCCGCCGAGTTTGGCGGTGGGGGTTTCGCGGGCGGTGAGGGCGTAGACGGCGTAGTCCGCGCCCACGGCGGCTACCAAGAGCAGGCCGAACATGGCGAACAGGCTGATGGGCAGGCCGAGCCAGCCGAGCAGGCCGACGGTGGCGGCGGCGGAAATCAGCGGCACGGCGAGGATGAGGCTGCCGCGCCGTGCGCCGAAGATGCGCCACAGCACGAGCCAGGCCAAGGCGAAGGAGGCGAGTTTGAGCCAGGCGGCGTGGTTGCGGGTGTGGCGGAAGAGTTCGTTCAGCCGGGTGCGTTTGTCCACCAGCCGGGCGCAGGTGCCGCCTTGGTTGCATGGCAGGGCGGAGAGCGCGGTTTGCACGGCGGCGGCTTCGTTCAGGCCTTGCACGCGCACGAGGGCGGCTTCTTGGCCTTGGATATTGCCCAGATAGAGGGTGCGCCAGGCTTCGGCGGTCTGCCCGCTTAAGGCTTGATCAAGGGGGACGACGGGCTGCGCGGCGGCTTGCTGCAGGGCGGTTTGGATGGTGTCGGGCTTCAGGCCGAGCTGGAGCATGGGGTTGGCGGCGGAGGCGGGCTGTTCGGCCAGGCGGCGCAGTTGGGCGAGCAGGGCTTGCTGCTCTTCGGCGGGCAGCAGCCATTGGTTAAGCGACTGCACGCCGCCGAGCTCGCCTTTGCCGACCAAGGGTTGCAGGGCGGCTTCCACTTGCGCGCTGCGGCGCAAGAGTTCGTCTGCGTTGTTGGCCTGCACGAGAATGCTGCGGCCGCCAGTGTCGTTGCCGCTGATGTCGGCCACTTGGCGCATTTCGGCGATGAGCCGGGGCGACAGAGCCGCCCAGTCGCGGATGTCGTCGCGCCAATCGGTTTTCAGGTAGCCTGCGGCGGCCAGCGGCAGGATGGGCAGGAGCAGCCAGTGCAGGCGGGCGGCGGCGAGCTTGTGCATGGCGGCGGCAAACCAGGCGGCGCGGGGGCGGTAGCCATGAAACAGTGGCGGCAGCAGGAGCACGGTGGCGGCAAACGCGCCACCGAGCGCGGCCACGGAAAACACGGCGGTTTGGCGCAGCACGGGCAGCGGAGTGAAGGCGAGCAGCAGGTAGCCGGTGGCGGTGATGCCCAGCCCGGCGAGGAAGGCGGGCAGGACGCGGCGCATGGCTTCTTTGGCCGCCCAGTCGGGGGAAAACACCGAAGGCGTGAGCCAGTGCAGCGGGAAATCCACCAGCATCCCCACCAGGCTGGTGCCGATCACGACGGTGAGGATGTGAATCTGCCCGAACGCGCCCACCACGGCCGCCGCGCCGAGCAGCATGCCCGCGCCCAGCGGCAGCACCAGCGCAAACACGCGCGGGCTGCGGAACACGGCCAACAGCAGGGCGAAGGTGAGCGTGAGGCCGATGGCGGACATCAGGCCGCTTTCGCGTTCGGATTGGGTTTTGGCTTCGGCGGCAAACAATGCGCCGCCGGCGGCCAGCAGGCGGTAGCCGCCGCGCTCGGCTTGGGCGCGGGAATCGGCCAGAAGCGGCAGCAGGCGTTCGGCCTGATCGGCGGCGGCTTTTTCAGGTAGCCTGGCGCGCAGCCACACCCAAGTGATGCCGTCTTGTTCGCTATACATCATGCCGTTGCCGCTGTGCCATTGCAGGCGGCCGGAGGGCTGTTTTTGCTGCACGAAGCGGGCGAAGCCGAGCCAGTCGTCTTCCAGCGGCACGATTTGCGCGGCAAACGGGTTGGCCGCGTCTTCGGCGCGTTGTTGGAAATAGGTGGCGGGGTCGTGCAAGAGCAGCTGCTGCTGTTCGCGCGGCAGGGCGTTCACGCCGAGGCGGCGGATTTCCTGCCGCAGCTGCGCCAAATCGGGGTTTAGGCGGCTGTCCACCGTGGCGAACAGGCCGCTTTTCTGCCAGCGGCCGGCCACCTGTTCGGCGGCGGCGAAGGCGCGGTCGGCATCTTCGCTGCCCACCAAGAGCAGGATTTGGCCGTTGAGCTGTTTTTCGCCCGCTTCGTCTGCCGCGCGCCACACTGCGTCCACCTGCGCGTCGGAGGGCAACAGCGCGGTGAGGTCGGTTTGCAGGCGGCCTCCTTGCGCTATCCCCCAGCCCAGCCACGCGGCGGCGAAGGCCAGCAGCACGGCATACAGCCACGCGAGCCTAGTCATGCAGCGCCACCCTGCCCGAAGCGCAAGGCGTGTCGCCCTGTTTGATGGCGAAATGGATTTTGTTTTTCGCCGCGTCGTGCCGCAGCGTGAGCTGCACGGTGTCGTTCGGGCGCACAAAGTGTTGGTATTTCAGGTTTTCGATGTGTTGCACCGGTTTGCCGCCCCAGTCGAAGCGTGCCGCCAAATCCATCGCCCACTGCACTTCGATTACGCCGGGTATCAGCGGGAAATCGGCGAAATGGCCGCCGAAATATGTCAAATCCAGCGGCACCGTGCCTTCAAACGCATATTCGCGCGTTTCTTCGTTTGCGTGCAGCAAAGCCCACTGCGGCGCGGTTTGCGGCACGGTAAAGGCCGTCTGAAAATCCTGCTCGCGGATTTTCGCCTGCGGGTTGCGCGGCAAGGCGGCAGCAAAACGCCAATAGCGCGGCAGCGCGGCGGTGTCTTGCGTTTTGGCCAGATGCTGTTTCAGGGTTTGCACCACGGCGGCGCGCCCCTGCTCGCGCAGTGCGGCAATGCCCTCGGCGGAAAGTGCCGCCCAGGCGGCAATCCGGCCGTGCTGCGGATGGCGGGCGCAATGCGCGTCGGCCACCCAGGCGTGGGCGAGCAAATCGTGCTCCAGCTGCGCCAGCGACACGCGCTTGTCTTCCAGCTTGATGATGCGGTCTTGGCGGCCGAGCAGCGCCAATCGGCGACCGTCCAGCCGCACCGCATCGGCGGTTTGCCGCACCCCGCCGCTCCACGGCGAGGCTACCTGAAAAATGTTTTCTTCGTTCACCGAAGCCTCTACTTCGGGCAGCAGTTCCCAAGCGCCGCCCTGCCGCAGCGCGATCACGCCGGTTTCCGTGCTGCCGTACACATCGTGCGGGGCAAAGCCCAGCTTCTCTTGCAGCAGCGCGGCGGTGGCCTCCGGCAGCATCCCGCCCGCGCTGATGATGCCGCGCACATTCTGCCGCAGCCGCGCCCAATCTCGCCCCTCGCCCAAGCGGTTCAACAGCGCGGGGCTGGCAATCCACACGCATTCGCGGCGCGAGTCGGCCAGCAGCAATTCGGGATACACGCACTGCCGCCGCCCGATTATCCAGCCCGCCGCCAGCGACACGAACACGCGGAAGGTCAGCCCGTATAAATGCTGCGGGCTCACGCTGCCCGCCGCCGCCAGGCCGCGCCAGCTTACAGGCAGCCTTTCGGCCAGCGCAGCCGCTTCGGCCAGCATCTGCGCGCGCGTTTTGGTTTCCATCTTCGCCTTGCCCGAAGAGCCGGAAGTTTTCAGATACAGCACGTTTTCACGCGGCCATTCCAACGCTTCCGCCGGCGCGGCCGCCTGCTCCGCCGCCCCGTCGTACAACCAGAGGCCGTCTGAAACTTTCGGCACGTCGCTCAACCACACCGCCCCGCCCGCTTCCGCCCAACGGCGGTTTTCCTCCGCCAGATTCGGCGGCAGATACACCTCCGCCCCCGCCAGCCAAGCGGCCAGCAGCGCAGAAGCAAAGCGCGCCGCATCGTCAAACCACAGCGCGGCAGCCCGCACCTTGTGCGCGCGCAAACGCGCGGCCAGCGAGAGCGTGGCGGCGGAAAACTGCGAGGCTGTCCAGCCTTCGGCCAGCGGGGAATCGGGGGAGCGGTTTAAAAGCGGGAGTATGGACATGGTTTCGGGTTTGGGTTGGATAAGGGATTGGCGGTGTTTCAGGCAGCTTTAGGGGCTATCTGAAAAGTGTCGTATAGGCAGCCGCTGTTAGGCTTGGAACGGTGGGCCGAAGTCCCTGCGGGCCGAAAAATAAAACGAAGTGGCACATGGGCGGCGGAAGCTGCAAGTCACTTGTGCAGGCTACGCTTGGCAAAAGGCTACCTGAAATTTCAGGTAGCCTTTTTGGCTGTAACCGACTTAACGATGGCCGTAGATACTGTAATCGTAGCCCGTGCAGAAAGCCATGCCGTTTTTAGTACGCGGGTTCAAATAGCTGCATTGCCCTTGCCCATGTCGGGCTTCGCAGGTTTGTATGGATTTGGCCGCGGCTCTTGAGTCGTCGGTATCAATGCCGACAAACAAATCTTCTGTTGAGCGCGCGCCCCTGTCCGGGCGCGTAACCACGGCGCAAGCGTTTGAGAAGGTTGCAAATACCCGGCAATTGGATGTTTTGCATTGTTCCAAGCTTTCCTCAACTGCCCGGCGTTCAGAATAATAGCCGCCGGCCCACATGATTTCAAACGTACCGAAATCATAGGCAATCGCCATGTAAAACGGCGTGCGGCGCAGTTCCGCGATTTCGGCTTGCACTTCCGCCTCGCGCTGCTCCCAGGCGCGTATTTCGGCGGCGGTGGGGCCGGAGTTTTGCTGACGGCAACCATGCCCATGTTCGTCTCCACAATTTCTTATATTGTCTGATCGAATCGCATCCATCATTTGCTGTTGCTGTTGAAACTGTTGTTGCTGAATTTGCGCTGGTGTGGGTTGTGCCCAAGCCAAGCCCGCACTGCCCAATAGCACTGCCGCCAATACGCCCGCTGCCGTGTTCATCATTGATTGCTTCATCTTGCCGCTCCTGTTTGGAAAGGGGGAAAAGGGTATTGCCGATGATCGGATTGTAACAAAAAACAAGATATTGTAAACATCTATCCCGCTGCTTGAAGGCTACCTGAAAGCGCAGCTCCCGCGTAGTTAAAAGTGATTTCTGGCTTGGCTTATTCGCCCAAGGCTTGTTGGGCGGCGGGGCTGAGTGGCCGGTTGGTTTGCAGCTGGCTAAACTGCATCACGATGCGGTCGCCCTGTTTTTCGTCCAGCTCCACTTTCTGCACCAGCTGGCCGCCGCTGATGACGATTTGGTTGAACACTTGCCGCATTACAGCAGTTTTCGGGGTGAGGGCGAGCTGCCATTGCCGGGCGTTGCCGGAAAGGGCGAGGTTGAAGTGGCGTTGCAGTTCGGCCGTGTCGCCGCCGAGCACGGCCATGAAGAGTTTCACTTGCGCGGCCTGCGCGGTTTGGCTGCCGTTGGCACGCCACTGCCCTTGCGCGTTTTGGCGGCTGATGCCGTTGCGGCGCACGCGCAGTTTCATTTCAAACGGTTTTTGCAGGTGCCAAAACAGGCCGCGGCCGGGGCGCAGGGCGAAGCGGCCGCCGGTTTGCACGGGTTTGTCTATCGAGCGCAAAAAACGCTGCTGGGTAAACCCGCCCTGCACGCTCTGCGGGGCTTGCAGCTGTGCGGCAAGTTCGGCGGTGCTGAAAGCGGGCGCGGGGAGGGCGGCAAGGGAAAGGAGGAGGCTGAGGAGGAGTTTTTTCATGGTGTCGGGGTTATGCGGGGAAGTGGGAAGGGAAGCATAGTATAGTGGATTTGCGGGGAAGGCGTGCAGTGTGAGGAGGGCGCGGGGTTTCAGGTAGCCTCAATCCTTGGCCAAGGGCGCAAACCCTGCAAACTGCCGCACGGCCTTTTGCCAGCTTTCGGGGGTTTGGAACTGCATTTCGCCGTTGTCGATGCGTTGGGCGACTTGGGTGGTGCGGGCCTGGGTGAGTTTGGTGCCGCTTTCTGCGTCGCGCAGGGTGTAGTCGATGCGCAGGCAGCTTTCGTATTCGGTTACGGCTATTTCCACGCGGATTTTTTGGCCGAAGCGGGCGGGGCGGATGTATTTGAGGTCGAGCTTTACCACGGGCCAGGCGTGGCCGTGCTTGAGCATCACGGTGTAGTTGTAGCCGATGGCGTCGAGGAAGGCGCAGCGGGCGATTTCGAGGTATTTGACATAGTGGCCGTGCCAGACGATCTGCATCACGTCTACGTCGAAAAAGGGAACTTCGATCTCGGTGTGGTGGCGGCAGTAGATGTGTTTAGCCATGTGGGGCATTACTCCAGAAGTCGTAGAAGTTGAACCATTGCAGGGGGGCGCGCGCGGCGTGGGCGGCCAAGACGTCGGCGTACTGTTGAGCCATGTTTTCGATCACTTGTTTGCGGGTGGCGGCTGTCCAGCCAGGGGCGGGCCGGAAGCGTTTGAGGCAGAGGTGGTAGCGGCCGTGTTCTTTTAACGCGAAGACGGTGTTGGTGGATGCATGCAGCAGGCCGGCGAGCAGCCAGGGGCCTTGCGGCAGGCGGGCGGTGTGGCCGAGGAAGTTTACCGGCACGGTTTTGTTGCCGCGCACGGGGGTGCGGTCGGCGGCGATGGCGAGCCATTCTCCGGCGTCGAGTTTTTGCGAGAGTTGGAGCATTTTGGCGGCGTCGAGCTCGGCTACCTGAATCAGCTGCAAATCGCTGGCACCGGCGGCTTTGAGGGCGCGGTTGAAATCTTCGGCGTGGGCGTTGTGCACGAGCACGTTGAGTTTGAAGCCTTGGTGGTGGGAGACGAGGGCGCGGCACACTTCGATGTTGCCCAGATGCGAGCAGATGAGGATTTGGCCGCGTACGTTGTGGTTGTCTATATCGGCATACAGGTTGTCGGGGTCTTCCACCACGAGGTCGGGCACGGTAATTTTATGCTGCCACACGGCAAAGCGGTCGGCCACGGCTTGGCCGAAGGCGGCGAATTGGCGGTATACGGAGAAACACGCGGGCAGCGGTACGGTGGGGAAACTGGTTTTCAGGTAGCCTTGATATTGGCGCACGCTGCGGCGTTGGGCGGCGGAAGTGAGGTAGAAATAGGCGGCAACGAGGGCGGCGATGCCGTGCACCGGCCACAGGGGCAGGTAGCGCACCAGCCATTCGGTAATCTTGAGGAAGAGGCGGTGGCCGCGTTCGCGCTGTGCCGACCAATGCGCCTGTTCGGTTTGTGCGGCTTGAGGCCGTCTGAAAAGGCGGCCGAGGCGGCGGGCAACCATGCCGCAAAACAGGCGGGCATGCATTTTGCTGATGAGCAGGTTGTCGCGGCGCAGGTTGAAGTGCGATACGCCACCCGCTTCGTAGCGCACGGGCGTGTCCAGCCACACGAAGGGCGCGCCCGACCAATGCAGGCGAATGAGGATTTCGTTGTCGAAATCCATGCGCTCGCCGATGATGCCGCCGCCGTATTGGATGGGCAAAACGGCCTCCAGCGGATAAACGCGGAAGCCGCACATGCCGTCTTTGATGTCGAACGACCAAGTGTGCAGCACGTTCCAAAAATCGGTGATTTTGCGGCCGTAGAGGCGCGATTTAGGCACGTCGCCGTCGTATACCGGCCGGCCGCACACCACGGCCTGCGGCCTTTCACGCGCGGTTTCGACAAAACGCGGGATGTCGGCGAAGCTGTGCTGCGCATCGGCATCAATCTGCAAAACGTGGCTGAAACCTTGTTCCGCCGCCAGCTTGAAGCCCCATTTCATCGCGCTGCCTTTGCCGCCGTTCACCGGCTGGAAGGCCACCTGAACGCCCTCTTCGCGCAAAGCCTCCAAACCGGCGCGGCAGTCTTCGCCCGAGCCATCGTCCACCACCAAAACGGGTAAACCGCAATGGCGCAGGGCGGAAACCACCTGCGGCAGTGTGCCGAGGTGGCGGTAGTGGGGAATGACGGCGAGGAGCTTCATGATTGGGCGGCGGTGGGAAAGGCTGGATTGTAGCAAAAGGGCGGAAGGGCTACCTGAAAGCGCAGCTTCAACGAAGCCAAACTTAACTCTCCCCGTTCTGCTTCCCTTCCAGCATCTCCCACCGCTCCAATTTCTCCAGCAGCAGCATTTCAATTTCCTCCGCCCGCGCCTGCAGGCTGCCTGCTTTTTCGTAGTCTTTGAAGATTTCGGGGTCGGAAAGTTGGACGTTCAAATCGGCCTGTTCGGCTTCCAGTGCGGCGATTTCGTCGGGCAGGGCGTCGAGTTCGCGCTGTTCTTTGTACGACAGCTTGGCCGTGCGGTTGGGCTTGGGCTTGTCTTTTTCAGACGGCCTTTCGGGCTTGGCGGCGGGGGCGGAGGCAGCCTGCACTTTCTCTTCGCGCGCTTTGGCGTCGGCATAGTCCTGATAGCCGCCGATGTATTCTTTCAGACGGCCTTCTCCTTCAAATACAATGCTCTGCGTAATCACGTTGTCCAAAAACATGCGGTCGTGGCTGACAAGGAACACGGTGCCGGCGTAGTCGCGCAGCAGTTCTTCCAGCAATTCCTGCGTGTCGATGTCCAAGTCGTTGGTCGGCTCGTCCAGCACCAAAATATTGGCGGGGCGGGTGAACAGTTTGGCCAGCAGCAGGCGGTTGCGCTCGCCGCCGGAGAGCGACGAAACGGGCGACTGGGCGCGGGCGGGATGGAACAGGAAGTCTTCCAGATAGCCCATCACGTGCCGCTTTTTGCCGCCGATTTCCACATAATCGTTGCCCTGGCCGAGCGTGTAGAACACGGTGTCGTTTTCGTTCAGCGCGCTGCGGAATTGGTCGAAATACGCCACTTCCTGCTTGCTGCCGAGGCGGATTTTGCCTCCGGTGGGCGCGAGTTCGCCCAAAATCAGCTTTAAAAACGTGGTTTTGCCGATGCCGTTCGCGCCGATTAATCCAATCTTGTCGCCGCGCTGAATCACGGCGGAAAAATCGTTCATAATCAATTTATTGTCGTACGCAAACGAGGCGTGTTCCAGCTCGGCGACGATTTTGCCGCTTTTTTCGCCCGAATCGAGCTTGAACGATACCTGCCCCTGCCGTTCGCGCCGCGCCGCGCGTTGTTTCCGCAATTCTTCCAAACGCTTAACGCGCCCTTCGTTGCGCGTGCGCCGCGCTTCGATGCCTTTGCGAATCCACGCCTCTTCCTGCGCGTGGAATTTGTCGAACAGGCGGTTGTGTTCGGCTTCCACGGCCAGTTCTTCCGCCTTTTTCTCGCTGTATTTGGCGAACGAGCCGGGATAGGAGCGCAGGCTGCCGCGGTCTAGCTCAACAATGCGGTTGGCCACATTGTCCAAAAAGCGGCGGTCGTGGGTAATCACAATCAGGCTGCTGGCAAAGGTTTTCAGCAGGTTTTCCAGCCACAAAATCGCGTCGATGTCCAAATGGTTGGTCGGCTCGTCCAGCAGCAGGATGTCGGGCTTCTGCACCCACGCCTGCGCCAGCGCGACGCGCTTTTTCTGCCCGCCGGACAAATTGGCGATTTTCTCATTTTCAGGCAGCCCCAGCTCGCCAATGGTTTGGCTCACCAGCGCATCGAACTGCCAGCCGTTTTGCGCTTCGATTTGGTTTTGCAGTTCGTTTAATTCTCTGATTAGGCTGTCGTTCTGCCTGTTGGCCAGTTCGCGGCCGATTTCGTGGTAACGCCGCAGCACGTCGCGCAGGCTGCCCAGCCCTTCAGACACAATGTCGAACACGGCGGCCGCGCCGTCGAAAAAGCTTTCCTGCGGCACATACACGGTTTTCAGCCCGTTTTGCAGGATGAGCCGGCCGTCGTCGGGCTTCTGCACGCCGGCGAGGATTTTCAGCAGGCTGGATTTGCCCGCGCCGTTGCGCCCGATAAGCCCGACTTTGTCGCCCGCGGCCAGTTGGAAAAACGCTTTGTCGAGCAGGGCGACATGCCCGAAGGCGAAGGATAGGTTTTCGGCTTGGAGGATGGTCATGGGTGTCCTTGGGGTGGATGTTTCAGGGTTGCAGCCTGCATTTGGTTTCCAGATGGGGTTTCAGGCAGCCTGCAGGCGGTAGGTCGGATACAAGTATCTGACCTACAGCTGCTACATCCGTTCAAATACCAAATCCACAAATTCACGCCGTACCAGTTTGCCGCTTTTGCTGACTGCCCAATCGTGGCTGCGCTGTTCAAGTAAGCAACGCAACGGCAGGTTGTCAGTTAGGGCATGGATGTCGGTGGCGTTGTAGAACGTGAAGCCGTGAGCTGCAAACGGCAATTTGGACATGAATTCTTTTTCACAAAAATTCAGGCACAGTCGGCCGGCGGGTTTCAGCACGCGACAGAATTCGGACAACATGAGCGGCGCATCGTCCCCAAAATAGACGGTGTTGACTGACACGGTTTTATCGAACGAGGCATCGGTAAAGGGCAGCGCGCCGCCGTCATACAGCAAATAATCTGCCTGCCCTGCGGCAATAAACGGCGCGTTGAATGCCTGCGCCTGCTCACACATCAATGGCGAAATTTCCAAGCCGGTGTAGTGCAGGTCGTTCGCCTGCGACAGGATGTAGCCCAGCAGACCGCCGTTGCCGCAGCCGGTTTCTAAGATCTTGTCGCCGTTTCGCAGGCGGGCGGCGGCGAACGCGCTGATGATTTGGGCCAGGTTGCGCAGGTTCATCACCTGCCCGAACAGCACTCCCACTTCATCATGCGGACAGCGCAGTTGGGCGGCAGTTTGTTCAGCGGATAATTCCATTATGGCTCCTTAATGTCTGTAGTTTAAGCAGGTGTAGTGTAGGCAGATGATACAAATTGCCGATTGTTGTAGGGTGGGCATTTATGCTTATGCGGTTTCAGGTAGCCCCAAATACAAAACGTGCGGGTAGCAAGTGTCCACCTTGCTCATAGCTTATGGCTTGCCGCGACAGATAATATAACCTACATCCCCTGCGGATGAGCCCATGAAAGATACATGTATGGGGTGTCGGCAGTTTGGTAAAACGCCAATGTGGGAAAGTTGGCAATATTGTTTGCCGTAATTTGGTGTACGGTAATACTTTCCAAATCCAAAATCTATTTTGTAGGCGGATGTTTTCAAACTAAAAATAAGCAACGTTTTGGAATAACAGTGTTTCTCCGTTGTTTTAAAAACAGTTGCAGCGTTTGTGCGGCAGGGTTGTGGTGGTGACTGTGGATTTCTTTGTCGTGGTACATTTTTGCGGCGGGTGGTGTTGGGCAGGCAAAAGCCGTCTAAAAATCAAGCTTTCCGGCAGCCTGACAGGGGTTCCAGGCTCGAAATTCGGTCTATGTGTTGTACGGTTTATGAAATTCCCAAGCATCATCATGCCCTTTGAATGCGTGAGCCTTGCTTGACTGATGAGCCTTATTGAGCATTTCGAACGTCTGCTCTGGCTCGTTTAAATGCGGATGAGCCTCGCCGATAGCGATTATAGTCATCATCATGGGATCTATTCAGGAATTTGATTAGGCTGACAGCCAATTTCCAAGGCTTCTTTAATAGCGTTTCTGTTTTGTCCAAGCAATCGTAATTAAAGCCCGCATTATTTAGTTTTTCAGTCAAGGTCGCTTATCCTGTGGTTGCGTAGGGCGATTTTGTGGTTCAGGCTACCTGAAAACCATTCAAATCGTTGTTCGTACGAAATTTTGTGATAATATTGAAATGTTAATTTTAACACTTAGGAGAGCCTCATGTTGTGGATTGTCCTTCTTTTATCGGCTGCGTTGAGTGTGGTGGGCGTGATGGTGTACAACCGTTTAGTGATTTCGCAGAACCAATACCGCAACGCCTTCTCCCAAATCGGCGTTCAGCTGCAACGTCGGCATGACCTGATTCCCAATTTGGTGGCTGCCGCCAAAGGCTACCTGAAACACGAAAATGACACCTTTACACAGGTTACGCAGGCGCGCAATCAGGCCGCTGGCGTGCTGGGTGGTGCGCGGCCGGAAAATGCGGAAGCGGTGGCGCAGCTTTCTGCTGCCGAAACCCTGCTCACCCAAGCTGTGCGCAGCTTGATGGTGCAGCTTGAGGCCTATCCAGATTTGCAGGCTGCCGCCAATATGCGCCAGCTGGCCGAGGAAATTACCAGCACGGAAAACCGTATCGCCTTCGCCCGCCAGGCCTACAACGACGCAGCCATGGGCTACAACACGCTGCGCCAGCTGTTTCCGCACAGCATTATCGCCGCCTATTTCGGGCACCGGCAGCCAGCACAGCTTTTGGAGTTTCCCGACCGCGCCAAACACCAAGTGCCGCCTGAGGTGCGGTTTTAAGGGTAGATAATGAGGTTTTCAGGTAGCCTTTTTGAATCCATTCGGTATGTCCAAGGCTGATGTGGTTTTTGCATGGGTGACAAGTTGCTCCAGCTATATGTGCTCTGCAGGCTAGGACAATAGTAAGGCAAAAAGTGTTTTCAGGCAGCCCTTTCAAAATGCGAAGAGGCTTGAAAATATTTTGAACAATAATAACAACATATTACCATAGCCCGTAGAACGCCAATCGCAGCATGCAGAAAAACCGCTTGAAAGGACATGCCCTTTCAAGCGGTTTGGTTTCGCTAAAGCTAGAGTCAGCAGCAGCGACCGCCGTTGGCGCCACAGCGGCGTTTGCGGCAGTAATCTGCAAACTGCTGTTCGGTCATCACCGGTGCGTTGGGGTTATAGCGCCTTTGGCGTACCACATAGTTGGCGTAATCCGGTACGCCCACCATCAGGTTGGCGGTCAACTTGGCTGTTTTCCAAGCCTGATGTAGGTGCTGTTTCAGTTTATGCTTCATTCACGGACTCGGTGTTTGCGCCGGCGGTTTCGTTACGGAATACCGGCGGGATTTCGTGGGCGGTGGCCCAGCCGACTTTGCGGGCTTTCATGGCTACTTGGAAGCCGTAAACAGCCACAACTACCACCACAGCCAAGAACAGCACGGTCAGGCCGGAGTTCACATAGTCGTTGAACGCGATGCGGCTCATTTCTTCGGCGGTTTTGGCTGGAGCCAGGATTTCGCCGTTGGCCAAGGCTGCTTTATATTTGGCAGCGTGAGCCATAAAGCTGATGCGCGGGCTGGAATCGAACACTTTCTGCCAACCGGCATAGCAAGTTACCACTAATACGCCGATAGACGGTACCAAAGTAACCCAAATGTAGCGGTCGCGTTTCATCTTAATTAGAACCACGGTACACAGGATCAAGGCCACGCCTGCTAGCATCTGGTTGGCGATACCGAACAGTGGCCATAGGGAGTTAATACCCCCCAGCGGGTCGGTTACCCCGGTGTAGAGGAAGTAGCCCCACAGAGCCACGGCTATGAAGGTGGCAATCAGGTTGGCCGGCAGGCTGTCGGTGTTGCCGAACGGTTTGTAGAAGATACTGCCCAAGTCTTGAATCATGAAGCGGGCCACACGGGTGCCGGCGTCCACTGCAGTTAGAATGAACAGAGCTTCAAACAGCAGCGCGAAGTGATACCAGAACGCCATCATGCCTTCGCCGGGAATCAACCGGCTCATGATGTGCGCCATGCCCACGGCCAGAGTCGGCGCGCCGCCTGCACGGGACAGGATGGTGAGCTCGCCCACTTCTTTGGCAGTATGCAGCAGAGTGGCCTCAGTTACCGGGAAGCCCAGCTGGGTGGTAATCACGTGTGCGGCATTGGCAGCATCGGTGCCGATGAGGGCAGCCGGGCTGTTCATGGCGAAATACACACCAGGATCAAGCGAAGCAGCAGCAGCCAGCGCCATAATAGCCACAAAGCTTTCCATAATCATGCCGCCGTAGCCGATCATACGCACGTGTTCTTCGTTTTCCACCATTTTCGGGGTGGTGCCGGAAGAAATCAGGGCGTGGAAACCGGATACCGCACCGCAGGCGATGGTAATGAATAGGAAGGGGAAAAGGCTACCTGAGAACACCGGGCCGGAGCCGTCGATAAAGCGGGTAACGGCGTGCATTTGCAGCGGCGGGCTAACAATAATGATGCCCAAGGCCAATGCAATGATGGTACCGATTTTCAAGAAGGTGGAAAGGTAGTCGCGCGGAGTGAGCAGCAGCCATACCGGCAGTACGGAAGCGATAAAACCATAGATCATTACCGCCCAGGCGATAGACAAGCCTTCCAAGTCGAAGATATGCCCGAAGGAGCTTTCGGCCACATTTTTACCATACACAATCGCCAACACCAGCAGGATAAAGCCGACGATGGAAATCTCGCCGATTTTGCCTGGACGGATATAGCGGGTGTAGATACCCATAAACAGGGCAATCGGGATGGTGGTGGCGATGGTGAAGGTACCCCACGGGCTGTGGATCAAGGCTTTCACCACAATCAGCGCCAGCACGGCCATAATGATCACCATGATCATCAGAATACCGATGGAGGCAATCACGCCAGCCACGGTGCCCAGCTCTTGTTTAACTATATCACCCAAGGATTTACCGTCGCGGCGCATGGACACGAACAATACCATCGCGTCCTGAACCGCACCGGCAAACACTACGCCGAAGATAATCCACAGCGTACCAGGCAGATAACCCATCTGCGCGGCTAGTACTGGGCCTACCAAGGGGCCGGCGCCGGCAATGGCGGCAAAATGATGGCCGAACAGCACACCTTTGTGCGTCGGCACATAGTCCAAGCCATCGTTGTGGCGCTCGGCCGGCGTGAGCCGGTTGGGATCGAGCTGCATTACGTTTTTGGCAATATAGAGGCTATAAAAGCGGTAGGCAATAGCATATACGGAGACGGCAGCAATTACCATCCAGACTGCACTTACCTGTTCACCGCGATGGATAGCCAAAGTGGTAAAGGAGGCCAAGCCAGCCAGCACCACAGCACCCCATATCAGGAAGCTTTTGAGTTTGTTCATGATAACAACACTCCGATTCAACAAAAATAAAACGGCTGTCCGGCCAGGCCGTACTGCCCAACTTCGGCAGCCCCCTATCCGGTAATCGGACGTTGTACCATTAATAAGGCACAAACGTCTTAAACTACCAAACAGTATAAGCTTAACATATTTGTGGAAATAATTACGTTAAATTTTCAAGAGCCAGCTGCTATTTTTGCCATGTTTTAGACAGAAAAGCCTAAATTCAGTACAAAAATGCACTTAAACAAGGATGATTTGACTTAAATCAATAAACAGCTATATAGATTTAAAGTAAATTGCCAGATTTTACAAAAAATCGGTCGGGAGAAAGATTAAAAGATTGCTTTGTGGGGTTTGGCCACGCTGACGCTTTCAGGTAGCCTTTGGCTGGTTTCCCGGCCAGATCATGCAAGCCTGCGGCTTGCTGCTTTCTTCCGTGAGGGGATAGGGTTTTCAGGCAGCCTATTAGGCTTCGGGCAATCGTCAAAGTGGCAGTGGCCAAAGGCTACCTGAAAACAGCAAAACCGGACAGCTGTGTGCCTGCCCGGTTTTTGTGGTTCAGCCGATAATCCTGATACCCCGCCTACTGCGCGGGCTGTGCCGTTTTGGCAGGGGCTTTCCGGTAGCGCCCGGCCATGGCTTTATACACCATGCTTTCGTAACGCATGGCTTGATAGCGGGCTTCAAGCAGGCTTTGCGCACCGGAATATTCGGTGTTCAGCGCGGAAAGCCAATCTTTGAGCTCGTTGCGGCCGTGTTGGTAGCGCACACGGTAGTAGCGGCTGTTTTCGGCATCGAGCCGGTGGCGGCGGCGCTGGTTTTCCAGGGTTTGGCGGCTGGCGCGGTATTGACGGTAGTTGGTATCGACTTCGTTGAGCGCGGTGGTGAGGGCTTTTTCGAAGGCGAGTTTGGCGTTTTCAAAGTCGGCTTCGGCGCTGCGGTCTTTCCAGTGCATGGTGCGCCAGTTGAGGAAGGGCAGGTTGAGGCTGACGCTGCCGCCCAATATCGGCACATTGAACAGGTTTTTGCTGTGTTCGGACGAGGTGCTCAGCGCGGCGTTCAGCGTGATGCTGGGATACCAGCTGCGGTATTGCGCCTGCTGGCTTTTGAGGGCGGACTGCAAGCGGTAGTCGGCGGCGATGAGGTCGGGGCGGGCGGCGAGGGTGGAGACGGGCACATCCAAATCGAGCTTGCCGCCTTCGGGCAGGCGGAAGGATTCGGGCGGCACGGCCATGGCCTGGCCGGGGCGCAGGTTGAGCAGGTTGCGCAGGGTGGCTTCGGTGTTGCTGCGGCTCTGTTGCAGGGAAAGCAAGCTGTTTTCGGCGGCAAGCAGGGATTGCTCGGCCTGGGTAACCTCAATCGCGGCCACGCGGCCGTGGCGGTATTTGCTGCGGGCGATTTGCAGGATTTGTTTGTATTGCTCGATGGTTTTTTCGGTGAGCTTGATGGCTTCGTTGAGATAGGCTACCTGAAAATAGGCATCGGCCACATTGTTGATTACGGTGAGGCGGGTGGCGGCCAAGTCTTGCTCGGTGGCGCGCTGTTCCCACGCTTGGGCGGAGGCGGCGGCGTTGAGTTTGCGCCACAAATCGAGCTCGTAGCTTAAGCCGAGCTGGCTGCTGTAACTGTGGCTGTTTTGGCGGGTATCGAGGTTGCGGTTGGCATTGGCGCCGAGCGAAGCGTTGAATTCGGGCACGAGGTTGGCGCCGAGGATGTTGGCCTGATACAGGGCTTTGTTCACGCTGACGGCGGCCTGCTTCAAATCCACATTGTTGGCCAAGGCCTGCGCCACCAGGGCGTTGAGCCCGCTGTCGCCGAAGCTTTGCCACCAGTTGCCTTCGGTTTGGTAGGCGCAGCCGGCGGGATCGGGGCAGCGGCCGCTTTCGCCGGCGGCGGTTTGCACGCTGCCCTCGCGCCGGGCTTGGGCGAGGCCGATTTGGGTGTTGGGGGTTTGGTCGATGGCGCAACCGGCGAGCAAAAGCAGAGCCAGCGCGGCCGCACGGATGGGCAGGTGGGTTGTGTGGTTCATAAACCCTCGTTTCTTGGTTGGGTGTCGGGTGGGTTTCAGGTAGCCTTGGTTGCCGGTTGTAGGCTACCTGAAAATATCAGGCAGCGTTTTAGCTTCGTGGCTTCTCACGCTCCCAGGGGGTCTCTAATCGCGCGACAGGGCGGTAATCGGGTTGAGCTTGGAAGCGTTTTTGGCGGGCATGAAGCCGAACAGCACGCCGATGAAGGTGGAGCAGCACACCGCGCTCACAATCGACCAGGTGGAGAATGACATGGCAAACTCGCTGGCCAGAGCGTTGAAGCCCAAGCCGATTAAATATGAAAGCAGAATACCGGCTGCGCCGCCGATGAGGCAGATGAGCACGGCTTCAATCAGAAACTGCTGCAAAATATTGCCCTGCCGCGCGCCGATAGCCATGCGTACGCCGATTTCCTTGGTGCGCTCGGTTACCGACACCAGCATGATGTTCATCACGCCGATGCCGCCAACCACCAATGAAATCAGGGCGATACAGGAGATCAGCAGAGTCATCGCACCGGTGGTTTTTTCGATGGTCTGCTTGATGCTATCGCTGTTGCTGGTGAAGAAATCTTCTTTGCCGTGCCGCGCCAGCAGCAGCTCTTTGATGCCCTGTTCGGCCACGGAGGTGCTCACATCGTCGCGGATTTTTACGGTTACCGAGCTGATATAGCGTTCGCCGGAAATGCGGTTCATCACCGTGGTGTAGGGCGCCCACATTTGCAGGCTGTCGTTGCTGCCGAAGCCGCTTTGGTCTTCGGCACTGATGCCGATCACACGCAACGGGCGTTTGCCGAACAAAATGGTTTGGCCGATAGGGTTGGTGCCTTCCGGGAACAATTGTTTGCGGGTGTTCGGGTCGATAACGACGACTTGCGCGGCGGTGTCCACGTCGTCTTGGTTAAACAGCCGGCCTTGATCGAGCTTGATGCCGCGTACGTTGAAATACTGCTCGCCCGCGCCGTAGAGCTGGGCGGTAACGTTGGTGTTGCGGTAGGTGGCGGTGGCGCTGGAAGTGGTCGTCGGAGTAACGCTATCGACATAGCTTTGCTTGCCGATGGCTTCGGCATCGGCAATGGTAAGCGTGCGGATGCGGCCTCGGTGGCGGTCGCCGAAGCCTTTGCCGGGATACACGCCGATGGTGTTGGTACCGATAGCGCTGATGTCGGAAAGGATTTTCTCCTGCGTGCCGCGCCCCAGCGCCACCACGGATACCACTGAAGCAATGCCGATAATGATGCCGAGCATGGTGAGCAGGGAGCGCATTTTGTGCGCCATAATGGCCTGCACCGACATTTTGAAGGCTTCCACAAACTGGTCTTTATAAAACAGCCAAGATTGCTTTTCGGTGCGGCTTTCCACGCTGCTGGGTGGGATTTCGGCATTTTTGCTGGTGTCGGCGATGATTTCGCCGTCTTTGATTTCAATCACGCGGTTGGCGAAGGCGGCGATTTTCGGGTCGTGCGTAACCAAAATAATGGTGTGGCCTTTGGCGTGCAGCCCGCAGATAATTTCCATCACCATTTCGCCGCTGTGCGAATCGAGCGCGCCGGTGGGCTCGTCGGCCAGGATGATTTCGCCGCCGTTCATCAGCGCGCGGGCAATGGAAACACGCTGCTGTTGGCCTCCGGAGAGCTGGTTGGGCTTGTTGTCTTCCTTGCCTTCCAATCCCAAGTCGGCCAGAAGCCGGGTGGCACGTTCATACCGCTCTTTCTGATCCATGCCGGCATACACGGCGGGCAGCGCCACATTTTCGCGCGCGCTCAATGCGCCCAAGAGGTTGTAGCGCTGGAAGATGAAGCCGAATTTGCGCCGGCGCAGCGCGGCCAGCTCGTCACCGCTCATCTGTGCGGTTTCCACACCATTGATTTGATACGAACCGGAAGAGGCGCTGTCGAGGCAGCCAAGGATGTTCATCAGCGTGGATTTACCGGAGCCAGATTGGCCAATGATGGCGATGAAATCGCCTTTTTGGATGGTGAGGTTGATGTCTTTTAAAACATGAACGCGGTTGGCGCCTTCACCAAAATAGCGGTTGATATTACGGCATTCGATTAGGTTCATATGCGTATGGATTTTGTTGTGGCAGGAGCCACCTGAAAGCATAACTTCAACGAAGCTGAAACAGAGCGCCGCGGAGTTGCTGCAAAGCTAAATTGTCTATACGGCTTGGGTTGAGGGTTTCAGGTGGCCTTAACTTAAGACAGGAGTACGGTGAAAGTGTCGGGTAGTCTGCAGGCACATCTGCTGTCCGATACCTCTTATTACATCGGCGGACCACCCTGCCACTCTTTCACCGTGCCATCGCTCTCCGACACGATCACTTTCTCACCCTCTGTCACGCCCGATTTCACTTCGGTGAGTGTGCCATCGCTGATGCCCACGGTAATGGTGCGCTCTTCCACCTGATTTTCCGCTTTCAGCACGCGCACATAGCGCTCGCTGCCGCGCTGCTTCACGGCGGTGGCAGGAACAGTGAGCACGTTTTTGGCTTCACCGATCACGATGTTGTTTTGCGTGGTCATGCCGATGGCAAGCTTACCGTCTTCGTTCGGTACGAGGGCGCGGGCGTAGTAGTAGATGGCGGTGTTGGTAGTGTCGGTGCTAGTGGTGTAGCTGCCTTGCGACATGGTAGTCAAGCCCGGATCAATGCTCTCCAACTTGGATTCCCGTTCGCTATTGGGGTCGGCCAGGGTGGTGAACAGTAGGGTTTGGCCGGCTTTCACGCGGGTTATGTCGCCCTCGGCAATCTGCATTTTATTCAGCATGCGGCTCAAATCGGCCACTTGGCCGATGGCGGGTGTGCTCTGCGCCGCATTCACGGTTTGCCCTTCTTCCACTTTCACTGAAACCATCGTGCCGGAAATCGGCGCGGTGATGCGGGTGTAGCCCAAGTCGGCTTCGGCCGTGTTGATGGCAATGCGGGTTTGGCGGATGGAAGATTGCAGCTCGCCCACCTGCGCCTTGGCGGCGGCATACGAGCCCTGCGCGCTTTCCAGCTCTTCTTTGGAAGTGGCATTTTCCGCCCACAAGGCCTGCTCGCGGCGGTATTTGCGCTCGGCGTTTTGCAGTGCCACCCGTGCAGATACGAGCTGTGCCTGATAGGTTTCCAGCTTGGCCTTGTTTGTGTTCAGTGTGTTGAGCTGGGTGGTGGAATCGATTTCGGCGATGAGGTCGCCTTTTTCCACATGCTGCCCGAGCTTCACATACAAGTGCTTGATTTGACCGGAAGCCTGGGCGCCCACGTCTACCAGCTGCGCAGCAGAGATTTCGCCGGTGGCGGATACGGTTTGGCGCACGTCGGCACGTTTCACCTCTTCGGTGAGATAGGTGGTTGGCGGCTTGCTTGGATTCAAAAAGGCATAACCAGCCGCACCCACGGTCAGCGCAGCCATTGCCCACAACGTCCATTTCAATGGTTTTTTCATTTTGCTCTGCCTGCCCTTTCCGGCAGCTGTTGGGAAATGCGGCTATTCTAGGAAACTGTCGCTGTTTGCGCCATCTGATTAACCTATCCTTACCCCGGTGGGACTTTGTTGGCAGGGTTTTACGGAAATTAGGGCTTGTGCGGGGAAAGCTACCTGAAAACAGCTGCTCAGGCACAATCGTTTCAGGTGGCCTCTTGACTCAAATACCGTGCTACCACCGCTTAAAGATCAGCGACGTATTCACGCCGCCGAAGGCGAAGTTATTGTTCATCACGTATTCGGTGTCGATGTGGCGGCCGGAGCCGGTGAGGTAGTCGGCTTCGCCGCAGCGGGGGTCGATGTCGTTCAGATTCAGCGTGGGGGCGAACCAGCCGCTGCGCATCATTTCGATGGCAAACCAGGATTCGAGCGAGCCGCAAGCGCCGAGGGTGTGGCCGAGGTAGCTTTTTTGCGAGCTGATGGGAACGTGGCCGAACACGGCGGCGGTGGCTTGGGTTTCGGCGATGTCGCCCTGTTCGGTGGCCGTGCCGTGGCCGCTGACATAGCTGACGGCAGAGGGCGGCAGTGCGGCGTCTTCGAGGGCGAGCTCCATGCAGCGTTGCATGGTGCGCATCTCGGGGCGGGTGATGTGGCTGCCGTCGCAGTTGGCACCGTAGCCGACGATTTCGGCGATGATGTGCGCGCCGCGTGCTTGGGCGTGTTCCAATTCTTCCAGCACCATCATGCAGCCGCCTTCGCCGAGCACGAGGCCGTCGCGTGCGGTGTCGTAGGGGCGGGGGGTAAGTTCGGGCTCGCCGTTGCGGCGGCTGGCGGCGTAGAGGCTGTCGAACACGTAGGCTTCGGAGGGGCAGAGCTGGTCGGCGCCGCCGGCCAGCATCATGGGGATTTTGCCGTATTTGATGGCTTCGTAGGCGTAGCCTATGCCTTGGCTGCCGGAGGTGCAGGCGCTGGAGGTGGGAATCAGGCGGCCGGTGAGGCCGAAGAAGATGGCCACGTTGGCGGCGGTGGTGTGCGGCATCATGCGCACATAGGTGTTGGCATTGAAATTGTTGGGCTGGTGGGCGAGCAGCAGGCCGATGTCGAGCACGTCGGCAGTGCTACCGCTGGAAGAGCCGGCAGCCACACCCATGCTGCCGTTGCGGATGGCGGGGTCGCCGAGCAAGCCTGCCTGCTTCAGCGCTTGTTCGGCGGCATCGGTGCAGTATTGCGCCAAGGGGCCCATGCTGCGCAGCTGTTTGCGCGTCCAATGTGCAGGCGGCGCGTAGGCAGGCAGCGGTGCGCCGAGGCGGGTTTCCATCTCGGGGAAGGCATCCCACGCCTCCATGCGGCGCACGGCGTTTTTGCCTGCGCGGAAAGAGGCTTCGATTTCGTGCCACTCGCGGCCGAAGGCACACACCGCGCCCACGCCGGTAATCACCACCCGTTTGGTTTTCATCAACACAATCCTCCGTTTACCGCAATTACCTGCCGCGTGATGTAGGCGGCGTGTTCGCTCATTAAAAAGCGCACGGCATGCGCCACTTCTTCAGGCAGCCCCATGCGCTGCGCCGGAATGGCTTTCAAAATTTCCTCCATCGGCACGTTTTCATCCAAAATTTCCGTATCGATCAGGCCGGGGGCAACGCAGTTGACCGTAATCTTGCGTTTGGCCAGCTCTACCGCCAAAGCCTTGGCCGCCCCGATCAGCCCCGCCTTCGACGCGCTGTAGTTCACCTGCCCGCGGTTGCCGATCAGGCCGGACACGGAGGCCATGCACACAATCCTCCCTGGCGCGCGGCGGCGGATCATCGGCATGATGAGCGGGTGCAGCACGTTGTAGAAGCCGTCCAGATTGGTGCGCAATACGCGGTCCCAATCTTCGTCTTCCAGCGCGGGGAAGGCATTGTCGCGCGTCAGCCCTGCATTCAGCACCACGCCGTAATACGCGCCATGCTCTTCAATATCCGCTTCCAGCACGCGGCGGCATTCGGCGCGGTCGGCCACGTCAAACTGCAGCACCCGTGCCTGCCGCCCTAACGAACGGATTTGTTCCGCCACCGCCTCGGCATCCGCCATGCGGCTGCGGCCGTGCACCACAATGTCGAATCCGTCTTGCGCCAAGGCCAAAGCGGCCGCACGGCCGATGCCTCGGGTGGAGCCGGTGATGAGGATGGTTTGGGTCATGATGGGGTTCCTTTGATATGGGTTGGAGGCGGCCTATGCTGAGTGGAGGCTACCTGAAAACAAAGCGCGGCAAGTTTCCACAAAGCTGAAGTTTGGGATGTATTTGGATTGGATGCGCAGCACGTGGATTGTACCTGCGAACCGGATTTGTCGGAATGGCTATGCGGCTGTTTTGGCATTTCGTTGCCGTTTCATATTTTTGGATGGCATTGAAATTCTGTTTTCAGGTAGCCTTTAGCAGCTGAAGGCTACCTGAAAGAGTGGATTTTAATGAGATTAAATGAGGGCCGGCCTCCGTATGCGGGTGGAAGTTTTGGTGAGGCTTCGTGAGCTAGTATGGAATTGAAGGTATGGATTGAGTGATACAATACCCATGCTTCATTACCCTTCAGGAGGGAACATGCTTCAATGCTTTACCGACCCGAACGAAAACATCTTATGGCAGGGCAAGCCGCACCGTTTTTTATACGTATTGGGCAATCCGCTGATTTATCTGTTCGCCCTGTGCTGGGGCTTGTTTGACTTGTTTTTTATCGGCAAGTTTAATGCCGCATCGCACGGTTTGTTCCCGTATGTGAATTTTTTATACTTTTTCATCTGGCTCCGGTGTGGTACGAAATTTTTTCGCCGGTTTACCGCTTTTTAAACTGGTACCGCATCGATTATGCGCTCACCGATAAACGCCTGTATTTCACTTCCGGGCTGATCGGGCTGGATATTGCCAGTGCCGAGCTGCCTGAAGTGCAGAATTTGCGGGTGTATGTAGGCGTGTTGGAAGCCATGTTCAAACGGGGCACGATCCGCTTCGGTGGCAGAAATGCCCTGCGTTATGTGGAAAATCCCTACGAAGTGTATAAGCTGATTCAGCAAACCGCTGTGGATATCACCACAGACCGCCAGTTCCCCAACCAATTGCGTCCCGAAGAAAACCCAGGCTACCACACCCGATATAAGCCTTAATGTGCGCAGGCTGTAAAAAGGCCGTCTGAAACAGATTAGCTGTTTTCAGACGGCCTCTTATTGCTTAAAGCAGGGGAGAACTTAATTCCCTAATTGCGTGGTTTTATTCACAATAATCTCCACACGGCGGTTTTGGGCACGGCCTTCCGGGTTGTCGCTGCCGTCTGGGTGGGTGTTGGGCGCAATGGGGCGTGTGGCGCCGAGGCCTTCAAGCTGATAATTCTGTTGCAAGCCTTTTGCTTCAAACCAGTTTTTTACTGCCTGTGCACGAGCTAAAGACAAGCGTTGGTTGTAAGCATCGGAGCCTTTGCTGTCGGTATGGCCGGTAATCAGAATCACCCCTTGCCCTTTTTGGCGGATGATGTCGGCAGCTTTTTGCAGATCGGCATCGGCTTCGGGTTTGAGTTCGGCTTTGTCGAAATCAAACAGCACATCCGACGACAAATTGATTTTAATATTAAACCCTGTTTCGGTAGCGCTCAAACCGCTGCCTTGTGCTGACAGGTTGCTGCCTTGGGAAGAAAGGCTGTTGCCCTGTGCGGAAAGGGTAGATGATGCTGATGAAACAGCGGATGCCTGCTCGGAGGCAGGTGCCGAGGCATTAGATGCATCAGATGCGGTTTGGGGCATGACAGTTGTGCTGGCGGCAGAAGCCTGCGCTTGTGGCCCAGCAAATTCAGGTTCTTTCTGGCAGGCAGTCAGCAGGGCTAAAGCAGATAAAACAACAAGGGCACTTTGAGAAACTCGCATTTTGGATACCTCTCTTAAGGTTGGATACTGCAGTAAAAATATGATCGGACTGCGTTTCGTGTATACCAAAAATCCTAATAAAACTCAAGCAGAGTACTGCTAATGTGAATTTTGAATCCTAATATGGACAAAAATCTTGCCACCTATTTTGCTGCGCTGCAATTTCGTTTTGTGTTGCGGTTTTTCTTTCAGGTAACCCTTTAAATGCTTAAGGCTATCTGAAAACTAATCATCCGAGCTACTATGCCACCGTTTTTTTACTTTCTATTGCTGCCAAAACCCCTCGTCATGAAATTTTTCTGGCAGCCCAATGTTTTTGACTTGGTGTATTTCTTGCAGCCGGTACAGGGCAGATACATCGTTCAGGCTGCGGGCATAGCTGATGTCAATTGTTTCCAAGGCGGTTAGGTTTTCGATGCCGTTTAATGTGCACACGGAGGGGCGAATCAGCAATAAATCTTTCAGCCGTGTCAGGTTTTGGAATTCAGTTAAGTCTTTGCCTTTGTAAGACCATAGGTATAAACGTTCCAAACGGGTGCATTGCCCGATATTTCGGATTTTTTGTTGTAGTCCATCCTTAAGTCTTTAAGCGCGGGCAGTTGAGAGAGGTCGATGTCGATTGGCTGTCCGATTGCCAGGGTTTCCAATTGCTCGAATCGGTATAGGGCATCCGTATTGATGAATTCGGGCGACTCAAGATCGTGTCCGATTTGGAAATGCGGCAGTTCGGGATAAGCGGCCAAATCGGCAAAATCCACCACGGCGTGTTTCGGCGCGGGTGTCGGGTTGATGGTAACAGTCGCCCGGCTCAAGATCCGAATGCCGCAACGGTAACGCTTGGCCTGTCGCATGGCGGTGCGGATAAATGCGGGCTGGACTTCGATGAGGTTGATGTTTTTATTGTAGAAATACGTTTCCATGGGTGTACTCCGATTCGTGTGCATGCTGGCAAGCGTGGGTTCAGGTAGCCAGGGAGAGGTTTGAGGCCGTCTGAAAACGGGATGCGGCAGTGTCAGCGTCGGGCTTCAACCCGCTTTGCTTCATTCATGTTGCAGCTTCGTAGCAAACCATGTTTTCAGGTAGCCTTTCAGACGGCCTCAAGGCTACCTGAAACTTATCTGCCCAAAATCGCGTCCAAAGCCTCGCGGCTGGTGGGGCTGAATACGTTGAGCGCGCCGGAGAGGAGTAGTATGCCGGGGGCGGGATCGGCGCGGCCGGGGGGCGGGGTGCGGCAGGCGAGGGTGCAGTCGAACACGCCCATGTTGGTGGCGTTGTCTTGCCAGGACAGGTTGATTTGCACATCGAGCACGATGCCGACGGGGATTTCAGGTAGCCCGAAGCTGAGCTTGCGGGTGCCGAGCAGGAAGCCGAGCTGCACGGGGCGGCCGGCGTCCAGCGCGTGCGCGCCCGCCCATGCGCCCACGCCTTGCGCCATGATTTCCATGCCGAGCCAGCCGGGCAGGGCGTTTGCGCCGTCGGGGAGCAGGATGCAGTCGGGCCGGATGGTGCAGACGGCGTGCAGGCTGTTGTCGTCGTAGGATAAAACTTCGTCCAGCAGCACCATGCGGCTGCTGTGCGGCAGGAGGGCGGCGGGTTGCTTAATCGGGCATTGGGGCATGTTCTTCTCCGATGATGAGGACGCTGTTGTTGCCGCCGAAGGCAAACGACGAACTCGCGCCGATGCGCCGCCCTTGCGGCCAGCGGCTGCCTGAAACGGTGAGCGCGATTGAGGGCAGTTCGGGGTCGGCCTGGCCGTCCCACAGTTGGGGCGGCAGGCTGCCTTCCGGGTTGTCGCGGCGGCTGGCAATGCCCCATACGAAGGCGGCTTCGAGCGCGCCGGCTGCGCCGAGGGTGTGGCCGGTGAGCGGTTTGGTGGAAGTGGCGGCGGTGTGGCTGCCGAACACTTCGGCCACGGCGCGGCTTTCCATGCCGTCGTTGAGCAGCGTGCCGGTGCCGTGCAGGTTGATCCAGCCGATGCTTTCGGTCGGCAAACCCGCGTGGTTTAGGGCTACCTGAAAAGCCTGCGCCGCGCCGAGGCCGTCGGGGCGCGGGGAAGACATGTGGTGCGCGTCGCTGCTCGCGCCGTAGCCCAAGAGCGGCAGGGCGTCGCCGTTATCTTCTCGGGTCATCACGAATACGGCGGCGGCTTCGCCGATGTTGATGCCGTTACGGTTGCGCGAAAACGGATTGGCCATGCCGTCTGAAAGCACTTCCAGCGAGGCGAACCCGTTGATGGTGAGCGGCGAGAGCGTGTCCACGCCGCCGCACAACACCGCGTCGCACACGCCCAGCCGCAGCAGCCGCGCCGCGCTGATGAGCGCCCGCGCGCCGGACGTGCAGGCGGTGGACACACCGTAGCACGCGCCCCGCAGGCCATACGCCGTCGCGGCAAAATCGGCGGGCGAGGAAAGCAGTTGCGCCTGCTGTTTGAACGGAATGTCCGCCCAGCCGCCGCCATTTGCAACGTGTTGGAACAGCCGGATATTTTCATCCGCGCCGCCCACCGACGTGCCGATTACCACGCCGATTCTGTCCGCGCCGTAGCGGCTGAGGGCTGCCTGAATCTGCGGCTCGATTTGCGCCAAAGCGTCCCACAGCAATTGATTGTTGCGGCTGCGGTGTTCGGCGGGCAGATTGTCGGGAAACGGGCGCAACGGCCGGTTGACCGCGCCGAAAGCACGGTTTTTGCCCTTCCCCCATTCGCTGGAAAACGTGAGCGGGCTGTTTTCAGACGGCCTCAACAGGCCGTCCAAATGCTCCGCCAAACCGCTGCCCAAAGCCGACACCAAACCTGGCCGGCCGAGGTATACCCGTGCCTTATTCATCATTCTCTCCCAAAGGCGTCAGCCGCCATTTCGCACCGCCGCCCTCCAACTCGCGCGGCCGGCCGTCTGAAAAACCGTTTTCCAACAGCGGGAACATCGCCGCGAACACCGCCTGCGCGGCATGGTTCGGCGGCACAAAACCGTCGCGCCGCCAGCCGCGTTGTGTGGCCAGCAAGCGCGCCAGCGGCGCACCGAACGCGTCGGTTTGAATCCAGCGCAACTGCCCGCCCGCCTCGCCCTGCACCACCAGCAGCGACACCTGCTCCGCCGCGCCGGTTTCATCCAGCCGTTCCAGCTTGAAACGGCGGCTCTCGCCCGCCGCCAGATGCGGCAAATCCTGCGGCGCGAAAGTGGCACCGCAGGCGGCAAGCAGCAGCGCGGTAACGATGGGGGCGAGGAGCTTGGGGAAGGTCATTTCAGGTAGCCTTTGCGGAATGGGAATGGGGTGGGATTATAGACGAAGCGGGGCGGGAGTGGATTGTCGGGGATGAGCGTCTTGTTTATAGGGTTTCAGGTAGCCTCAAATGAAATCGGCCAGCTATAAGGCGCAGGCACATGGGGCTACCTGAAATATGGAAGGCTACCTGAAAGGTATGAATCACTTTTCAGGTAGCCTTGATTTCCTCCGCTGCTATTGCTGCGACTGCTGCGGGGTTGGGGCACTGCCGTGTTTGCGCGCATACAGTACCCAATACAGCACGGCGCAGGCGGCAAACCAGATGGGCATGCACATCAGCCCCAGCCGGGTGTCGGCATCGCGCGAGAAGAGCACCAGCACGAAGGCAAGGAAGGCGAGACATACCCACACCATGGCGGTACCACCGGGCAGCTTATAGATGGATTTTTCGTGCAGATGCGGGCGGGTTTTGCGGTATTTGAGGTAGGCCAGCAGGATAATCGCCCACACGAAAATGAAGCCGATGCTGGAGAGGGTGGTTACCACGGTGAACATGGCCATGATGTCGCCCTCCTGATACAGCAGAAATACGGCCACAATCAGGTAGAGGCAGGAATAGAGCAGGCCGGTGGCAGGCACGCCGTTGCGGTTGAGGCGGCTGAACATGCGTGGAGCCACGCCGGCTTCGGAGAGGCCGTAGAGCATGCGGCCGGTAGAAAACATGCCGCCGTTGGCGGAAGAGAGCGCGGAAGTGAGCACCACCAGGTTCACCAAACCTGCGGCAATCGGAATGCCGATAAGGGTGAACATATTCACGAACGGGCTCTTGGCGGGGTCGATTTCGTCCCAGGGCGTTACCACCATAATCACGCTCAAGGCCAGCACGTAGAAAATAATCACGCGCACGGGGATGCGGTTGATGGCTTTGGGTAGGTTGATTTCCGGGTCTTTGGTTTCGGCGGCAGCCGTACCCACCAATTCAATGCCCACAAAGGCAAACACGGCAATCTGGAAGGCGGAGAAGAAGCCACTGATGCCGTTGGGGAAGAACCCGCCGTGGCTCCAGAAGTGGCTGAGCGAGGCTTTTTCGCCGGAAGTGGGATCAACAAAGCCGCTGGCCACCAAAAAGCAGCCCACGGCAATCAGGGTAACAATGGCCACGATTTTTACCAAGGCAAACCAAAATTCCATTTCGCCAAAGAGTTTTACCGTGAGCAAATTCATACTGGCCATGAGGATGATGCACAACAGCCCGGGCAGCCACAGCGGCACATCCGGCCACCAGAATTGGGTATAGCCCGTAATGGCGATGATGTCGGCCATGCCGATTACCACCCAGCAAAACCAATAGGTCCAGCCCACAAAAAAGCCGGCGGCCGGGCCAAGCAAGTCGTGGGTGAAGTCGGTGAAGGATTTGTATTCGAGGGTGGAAAGCAGCAGCTCGCCCATGGCGCGCATGATGAAAAACAGGAAGGCGCCAATGATGATGTAGGCGAGAATAACGGAAGGGCCGGCCAAATGGATGGTTTTGCCCGAGCCCATAAACAGGCCGGTGCCGATGGCGCCGCCGATGGCGATGAGTTGCAGGTGGCGGTTTTTCAGGTTGCGTTGCAGGCTATGCGGGGTTTCTTGGTTGGTGCTCACGGGTATTCCTTTGTACTTCCTATCACGGATGAAGTCTGAACTTAATCCGCTCTAACTTAATCGGCCGCCGCAGCATTGTGGCAGCCAGAGTCGGAATATAACTCAGCCAATAGCACATATACAACTGATTTTTATGGATAATATTAAATTATCGCTGTTTAAAAACCCTTTCCAGCCCGTTTTTTGGCATGTACTTCCCCTGAAAAATATAATTTCGCATGAAAAATGCCGACCAGAATCACTGGTCGGCAGGGATTTTCAATGCTTAGCTTAATTCGTTAAGCAATCCGTTTGAGCAAATCCAGCAAAATGCGCCAGCACTCTTCCACGGTATCAATCTGCACCCGCTCTTTGGGCGAGTGAGCGCCTTTGATGGTGGGGCCGAAGGAAATCATTTCGGTGTGCGGCAGGTGTTTCTGCATCAGGCCGCATTCCAGTCCGGCATGCACTACTTCGATTTGCGGCTGCTGCCCGCGCACGGCGACGAAGGATTCAATGGTTTTCTGCAGCAAGGCAGACGACATATGCGGCTCCCAGCCGGTGTAGTCCTGATCGGTGCGCAGCGTGGCGCCGGCGAGGCGGGCGATTGAGCCGAGCAGGCGGCAGAAGTCGTCTTTCGGCCTTTCGCGCAGCGAACGCAGCAGCATGGCGGCGGTAAATTTGCCGTCTTTCATGTGCACCACGCTTAGGCAGTTGGAAGTGTCCACCACGCCGTCGAACTCTTCGCTCCATTTGAGCACGCCGCTGGGAACGGCAGCGAGCAAATCAATCATGCGGCGGCTGTCGGCATGACTGGCGGCCTGTGCGCCCTGGCCGATTGGGGCTACCTGAATCGCCAGTTTGTCGGCAAACTTGCCCAATTCGTTTTGCGTTTCGGCGCGCACGGTGTCGGCCAGTTCGGTCAGCACGCCGATAAATGCCTGAGGCAGCACGATTTCGGCTTCTGCCTCGGAAGGAATCACGTTACGCAACGTACCGCTGTGGAAGGCGGCCAGCCGCCAGCCGCTTTCTTCCGGCAGGCGTGCTAAAAGATCGGCCAATACCTTGATGGCGTTGCCGTGGCCGCGGTGAATATCGATGCCGGAATGCCCGCCCGGCAAGCCGGACACGGTAATGCGCACATGCTGCCCTTCGGCGGCTTCGGTGGCGAAAGGCAGGCTTAAATCGGCATCGCGCCCGCCGGCACAGCCCACATACACACAACCGGTTTCTTCAGTGTCTAAGTTGATCAAATAGCGGCCTTGCAGCAAGTCGCCGCGCATTTGGCGTGCACCATCCATGCCGATTTCTTCTTCCACCGTGAGCAACACTTCCAAGGGCGGGTGCTCGATATCGTCGGCAAAAGCCACGGCCAAGCCCATGGCCGAACCGAGGCCGTTATCTGCGCCCAGCGTGGTTTGCGTGGCGTGCACCCAGCCGTCGATGATTTGCGGCCGGATGGGGTCGGTGGCGAAATTATGCGGCGAATCGGGGGTTTTTTGTGCCACCATATCGATATGTCCCTGCAAAATTACGCCGGGCTTATCGGCCATGCCCGCGCCGTGCGCTGGTTTGCGGATATAAATATTGCCCTTTTCGTCTTGCCGCACCGCCAGGCCTTTCTCCTTGGCGCGGGTAACAATCATTTCGGCCAGCGCGGCTTCTTGATAAGTGGGGTGTGGAATGGTGCAAATATCGGCAAACCACTGCCAAACAGCCTGCGGCTGCAAAGAATGAAGCGGATTCATGGGGTCTCCTTTGGGAATGATGGGGCTACCTGAAAATGTAGCCGGAGCA
The DNA here is from genome assembly GCF_001648415.1 of Eikenella sp. NML070372. Classification (NCBI taxonomy): domain Bacteria; kingdom Pseudomonadati; phylum Pseudomonadota; class Betaproteobacteria; order Neisseriales; family Neisseriaceae; genus Eikenella; species Eikenella sp. NML070372. The sequence continues at coordinate 287,850 of NZ_LXSN01000003.1, forward strand.
AGAGCCGATACCGTTTGGCAAACGCATCGGCGCGAAAAACGGCTTGAGTTTAAACCTGCATCGCACGACAGGCAAGTGGAGTAAAAAGACTACCTAAAAGCATGAGTTTCCACGAAATGAAAAACTGTTTTATTTTTCAGGTAGCCTCCCCGCTATTAGCTTGTCCGTCCCCTTTTCCATTACAATACTACTTAACCCATCTTCAAGCCATCTGCATGCGCACCCTCGTCTTCCTCCTCTTCCACACCCTGGCCGCACTGCCGCTTTCCGTGCTGCACTTCATCGCCCACTGCGCAGGCGGCCTGCTTTATTGTTTCGCCCGCGCCGACCGCGAACGCATCCGCAACCACCTGCACACCGCAGGCCTGCCCAACGATGCCGCCCACGTCCGCGCCGTATTCCGCGAAACCGCCAAAGGCGCGCTCGAGCTGCCGCTGGCCTTTTTCCGCAGCCCCGAACAGGTGGCCGCCCTATTCGTGGAAACCCACGGCTGGGAACACATCCAGGCCGCCCTCGATGCCGGCGAAGGCCTGCTGCTCATCACCCCCCACATCGGCAACTACGACCTCGCCGGCCGCTACATCAGCCACCGCCTGCCCTTCCCGCTCACCGCCATGTATAAGCCGCCGAAAATCAAAATCCTCGACGACATCATGCAGGCCGGCCGCGTGCGCGACAAAGGCCGCACCGCCCCCACCAACCTGCACGGCGTGAAGCAAATCATCCAAGCCCTGCGCCAAGGCGAAGCCACCATCGTTTTGCCCGACCACGTGCCCGACGAACACGGCGACGGCGTATGGGCACCCTTCTTCGGCCGCCCCGCCTACACCATGACCCTGGCCGGCCGCCTTGCACAAGTGAAAAACGTACGCCCCCTGTTTTTCGCCGGCATCAGGCTACCTGAAAACCGCGGCTTCGCCTTACATATCGAGCCCGTAACCGGCAGTTTCAACAGCGACAAAGCCCACGACGCCGAAATCATCAACCGCAACGTGGAAAACTGGGTGCGCCGCTTCCCCGAGCAATATCTGTTTGCCTACAACCGCTACAAACATCCTGCTGGTGCCCCGCTGCCGCCTCAGGGGTAAATCACGCCTTTAGTTGAGAAAATATCTATTAGAATAAATAGATTAGAGGCTACCTGAAAATTTCAGGTAGCCTTTCTTGCCATAGCCTTCCGCCAAATAGCCAAGCACTTTTTGCTATAATTGCTTCTTTTGTTTTCTTTCAACTTTCTCCAGCCAAATGCCGCAGCAAGATTTCTCCCAGATCCTCTCCAAAGACCGCCACTTTCTGCAATCCGCCTTCAAAAATCCAAATAAATACGGCGGATTGCCCAAAGTCGAAGAAAAATACCAAAAATCGCACGACCTCTATCTGCAACGCCTGTTCAAACTGTCCAAACCCGAATTCGACAACACCCTGCCCGTTCACGAAAAGCTCGAGGAAATCAAAAAAGCCATTGCCGAAAATCAGGTAACGATTATTTGCGGTGAAACCGGCTCGGGCAAAACCACGCAATTACCTAAGATTTGTTTGGAACTCGGGCGCGGGGCGGCGGGCTTGATCGGACATACCCAGCCGCGCCGTTTGGCCGCGCGTTCGGTGGCGGAGCGGATTGCCGAAGAGCTGAAATCGGAAATCGGTGGCGCGGTGGGCTATAAGGTACGCTTTACCGACCACACCTCGCGCGATGCCTGCGTCAAGCTGATGACCGACGGCATCCTGCTGGCGGAAACCCAGACCGACCGTTACCTCGCCGCCTACGACACGATTATCATCGACGAAGCGCACGAGCGCAGCCTGAACATCGACTTCCTCTTGGGCTACCTGAAACAGCTGCTGCCGCGCCGCCCCGATTTAAAAGTCATCATCACATCGGCCACCATAGACGCAGAACGCTTCTCCCAACACTTCAACGGCGCGCCCGTGCTGGAAGTGAGCGGGCGTACCTATCCCGTCGAAATCCTCTACCGCCCGCTGACCAGCAAAGACGAAGACGACGCGGAAGTAGAGCTGACCGACGCGATTGTCGATGCGGCGGACGAATTGGCGCGACACGGCGAAGGCGATATTTTGGTGTTCCTGCCGGGCGAACGCGAAATCCGCGAAGCCGCCGAAGCCCTGCGCAAATCCACGCTGCGCCGCAACGACGAAATCCTGCCCCTGTTCGCACGCCTGTCGCACGCCGAACAGCACAAAATCTTCCACCCCTCAGGCGCGAAACGCCGCATCGTGCTGGCGACCAACGTCGCCGAAACCTCGCTCACCGTGCCGGGCATCAAATACGTCATCGACACCGGCCTCGCGCGCGTCAAACGCTATTCCGCACGGGCGAAAGTGGAGCAGCTTCATGTCGAAAAAATCTCCCAAGCCGCCGCCCGCCAACGCTCCGGCCGCTGCGGACGCGTCTCCGCAGGCGTGTGTATCCGACTGTTTTCAGAAGAAGATTTCAACAGCCGCCCCGAATTCACCGACCCTGAAATCGTCCGCAGCAACCTGGCCGCCGTCATCCTGCGCATGGCAGCGTTGAAACTGGGCGACGTGGCGGCATTCCCATTTTTGGAAATGCCCGATTCGCGGTATATCAATGACGGGTTTCAGGTGTTGCTGGAATTGGGGGCGGTGGAGGAGGCTACCTGAAAAAAGGTCGTCTGAAATAAAAAGCAGCCTGCGCAAACTGTCATTTTTAACTTGATAAAGGAAATACCATGTCTTTAAACGCAAAACAAAAACAAAAAATATTGGATGCCGCCAAACAGTGGTTTCGCGACCGAATCGCGCAAAACCACATCAAAAATACCGAAAAACTGACCGACCCCAAACAGTTCAACCTCAATCCGTTTCTGACGGTTTACCTTGCCAACTTTCTGACGGGCAATTCTAGCCCCGGAAGCATCGCGAAAGCCCTGCTGTTTCCGCGCGTGTTGGGTACGTCCATCAACACATCGTTCGGGCAGAATATGCAGGGCTTTATTTCCGCCATTCAAAATGCCGTCGGCAGCACCGCCAGCGGCATGGACATCGAATTTACCGACCAAACCGACGGGCGCAAAAAATACTGCCAACTTAAAGCGGGGCCAAATACCATCAATGCCGATGATGTAGAAACCATTGCCGGGCATTTCAAATCGGTACGCAACCTGTCGCGCACCAACCATTTGAAAATCCCCAACGATGACATGATAGTCGGCGTACTGTACGGCGAACCGGAAGATTTGAGCAGCCATTACCGCCGTATTACAGAGCAATACGACTATGATGTCATTGTCGGCAGAGACTTGTGGCACAGGCTGACGGGCGACGAGGGTTTTTATCACGAACTCATCAACGCCATCGGTTCGGTTGCGGTGGAGGCCGATTTCAGCAAGGAGTTAGATCGAATTGTCAAAACACTTGCCGCCAGCGAAACCGTGCGAAATTTAAGTAACCATGAATAATGTTTGACGGCTTGATTGTTTCCGTTTAGAGTGTATGCGCCACTAATAACCATAACTAAGGTTTACCAAATCATGCAAAGCCCCGAACACTACACCATCGCCCAAGTTGCCGATATATTGGGTATTTCAAAAGAGACCCTGCGCCGTTGGGACAAAAACGGCACGCTTGTCCCGCAACGCCAAACCGACAACAACTACCGCCTGTACAGCCGTGAACAGCTTGAAGCATTTGAAGAAGCCCGTCTTTTATTCGACAGCTGCTGGCAGGAAGAGCTCGCCATACACCCGAAACGCCCGTATAAACTTTTGGAGCTGTTCGCAGGTGCGGGCGGCTTGGCAATCGGTATGGAGCAGGCCGGGTTTGAATCCGTATTGCTCAACGAAATTGACGCGGCAGCCTGCAAAACCCTGCGGAAAAACCGCCCGAACTGGAATGTGGTGGAGGGCGATATTGCCAAACTGGACTTTACCCCCTACCGCGACCAAATCGACATCCTGTCGGGTGGCTTCCCGTGTCAGGCGTTTTCCTATGCGGGTAAAAAATTAGGCTTTGAAGACACGCGCGGCACACTGTTTTTCGAGTTTGCCCGTGCCGTGAAAGAAACCAATCCCAAAGTATTTGTAGCCGAAAACGTGCGCGGTCTACTGGCACACGACGAAGGGCGCACGCTGGCGGCGATTACCGATATTATCGGCGAACTCGGCTATGAGCTCGTACCGCCCCGCGTACTTAAAGCCGTGTTTTACAAAGTACCGCAAAAGCGCGAAAGGCTGTTTTTAATCGGCATCCGCAAAGATTTGGCAGATAAGGTTGAATTTCACTGGCCCTCGCCCTACCACCGTATCCTGACCCTGCAAGACGCATTGAAAGCGGGAGAACTCTACGCCAATGACGTACCGCCTTCAGCAGGGCAGAAATACCCGCAGCGTAAGGCGGAAATCATGGCGCAAGTACCCGCAGGCGGCTATTGGAAAGACCTGCCCGACGCATTGCAGCGCGAATACATGCAGAAAAGCTATTTCCTCGGCGGCGGCAAAACGGGCATGGCGCGGCGGCTGGCATGGGACGAACCCAGCCTGACGCTGACCTGCGCCCCTGCGCAAAAACAGACCGAACGCTGCCACCCCGAAGAAACCCGCCCGCTAACCGTGCGCGAATACGCCCGCATCCAAACCTTCCCCGACGACTGGCAATTTGAAGGCTCGCTCGGCGCACAATACAGACAAATCGGCAACGCCGTCCCCGTTAATCTAGCCTATGCTGTTGGGCGTGCATTAGTACGGCTATTGAACGATATGGAAGCAGAATCCGTCAGCCAGAAAGCGGCATAACCCGCCCCACAGATTATGATTCCGACACAACCGATGGTTTGCAGGCGGGCATTAGTCCTCCGTTTTATTCAACAATTACCGGCCAAACATGCGGGCAGGCAATCCCATTCAAAACAAGACAATGCAAAACACCCACACCCTTTCAGGTAGCCCCAAAGCCGCCCCGTCAAACACTCCCCGCTACCGACTGACCAAACTCGGCGAACAAATGGCGCGCCTGCCCATCGACCCGAAAATCGCGCGCATTTTGCTGGCGGCGAAGAAACACGACTGCATGGCGGAAATATTGGTGATCGCGTCCGCGCTGTCGATTCAAGACCCGCGCGAGCGGCCGCTGGAAGCGCGCGATGCCGCAGCCAAGGCGCACGAGCGTTTTACCGACAAGCAGTCCGATTTCCTTGCCTACCTGAATATTTGGGACAGCTTCCAGCGCGAGCGCGACAAAGGTTTGTCCAACAAGCAGTTGGTGCAGTGGTGCCGCCAATATTTCCTGTCGCACCTGCGGATGCGCGAGTGGCGCGAGCTGCATCATCAGCTTGCCCAAACCGCGATTGAAATGGGTTTGACCACCAAGGAAGCCGCTTTCAGACGGCCTCCCGAAGTTAGGCAGCTTACGTCGTCTGAAAATGCGGGCGACCAAGACCTATCCGCCAAACTCAAACAAAAACAACTGGATAAAAAGCAACACCGCGCCCAAATCCGCGCTGCCAAAGAAGCGGGCTACGAACAAATCCACCGCGCCCTGCTCACCGGCCTCATCGCCAACGTCGGCATGAAATCGCCCGACGGCAACGACTACACCGGCGCGCGCGGCAGCCGCTTCCACCTTTTCCCCGCCTCCGCCCTGTTCAAGGCCAAACCCAAATGGGTCATGGCGGCAGAACTCGTTGAAACGACAAAACTTTATGCCCGCGACGTGGCCGCCATCCAGCCCGAATGGATCGAGCAGGAAGCGCCGCACCTCGTCCGCTACCACTATTTCGAGCCGCACTGGGAACAAAAACGCGGCGAAGTCATCGCCAGCGAACGGGTAACGCTCTACGGCCTGACCGTCTTGCCGCGCCGCCCCGTATCCTACGGTAGAATCGCCCCCGAAGAAGCGCGAGAAATCTTTATCCGCAGCGCGTTAGTGGCGCAGGAATGCGATTTGAAAGCGGACTTTTTTGTCCACAACAAAAAGCTGATTAAGGAAATTACCGAACTCGAACACAAGTCGCGTCGGCAGGATGTACTGGTCGATGATGAAGCCCTGTTCGCGTTTTATCACGAACGTCTGCCTGATTTTTATACGGCGGATGCGGTTTCAGGCAGCCTGCATCCTGCAAATCCGCAGCAAACCACCCCCTCCCCCGTGGGGGAGGGTCGGGGAGAGGGCAAAACAGTTGCCGCACAAACCAACTTTTCCGCAGTCACAGCAAGCCCTCTCCCTAACCCTCTCCCACAGGAGAGGGGACAGAGTACCGCAGTTTCAACGGTTTCAGACGACCCCAAAGCTCAAAGGCTACCTGAAAACTCCCTATGCTACGCCGACGGTCAACCAATACTGCTGGGTGACCGTGTAACGATCGACAGCAAACAATGGCACGGCAAAATCGTTGCCTTGATTGCCGAGCAGCAATGCGACCCGTCCATCGGTTCCGCCGAAGAATGGGCGACATTACAAAGTGGCGTAATGGCGCAATTTGACGAAGCAGGCTTGGTGCACTATCCCGATGCTGAGACTGCCGACGAACTCATCTTATTGGCACGAGCGGATGCAGCAGATGTCCTAAAATCTAAAAAGCACAACGTAGAATGTGTGGCGCAAGCCACGCACGCGGATTCCAAAGATACGGGCAACCGCGTGCGTGAACCGAGTTCCCACACCCTACAAAATGTTTCAGACGACCCCAAACCCAAAAAGCAACCTGCACCCCAAAAAGGCCGTCTGAAACCCCTCCCCCTCGCCGACATCCGTACCTTCCAAGCCTGGCTCAAAACTGCCGAGCGCGACAACCCGCGCCTGCTGTTCCTCAGCCGCGACGACCTCATGCAGCACGCCGCCGCGCACATTACCGAAGAACAATTCCCCAAACATTGGCAAACCGCAGACGGCAAATTCAAACTCAGCTACCGCTTCGAGCCGCACCACCCGCTTGACGGCGTTACCCTCACCCTGCCGCTCACCGTACTCAACCGCATCAGCCCCGCCGCCCTCGAATGGCTCGTGCCCGGCATGATACGCGAAAAAATCCAGCTACAAATCAAAGCGCTGCCCAAACAAATCCGCCGCATCTGCGTGCCCGTGCCCGAATTCATCACCCAATTTTTAAGCCAAAACCCCGACCGCAACGCCCCCATCCTGCCCCAGCTCGCCCAAGCCATCGCCAAAACCGCAGGCGACATCCGCATACTGGAGCAAATCAACCAAGACGAATGGGCCGCGTTCAGGCTGCCCGAACATTGCTATTTCAACCTCCGCATCATCGACGACGGCGGGCAAGAATTAGCCATGGGGCGCGATTTAATCCAAATCCAACAACAACTTGGCAAAGCCGCCGCCACCACCTTCCGCGACAACACCCAAGAATTCGAGCGCGACAACGTCACCGTATGGGACATCGGCACCCTGCCCGAATCCATCAAATTCGCCCGCGGCAAACAACAGCTCACCGGCTACCTCGGCCTGCAAAAAGAAAAAGACGGCCGCATCGCCCTGCGCCTGTTCGACACATCTGCTGCCGCCGCACAAGCCCACAGATTAGGCGTGATCGAACTCATGAAACTACAACTAAAAGAACAAGTTAAAGACCTGAACAAAGGCATCCAAGGCTTCACCCAAGCCGCCATGCTGCTCAAACACATCAACGCCGACACCCTGCGCGACGACCTCACCCAAGCCGTCTGCGACCGCGCCTTTATCGGCGAAGACGAGCTGCCACGCAACGAAAAAAACTTCAAAGAACAAATCAAACGCGCCCGCAGCCGCCTGCCTGCCGTCAAAGAAGCCCTCAGCCGCTACTTGCAGGAAACCGCCACCGCCTACGCCGAACTCAACAGCAAACTCGGCAAACACCCGCTCACCCACCTCATGCGCCAACGCCTGCAAACCCTGCTCGCCGCCGGCTTCGCCACCCGCACCCCGTGGGCACAATGGCCGCGCCTCCCCATCTACCTCAAAGCCATGACCCTGCGCCTCGAAAAATACAGCGGCAACCCCGCCCGAGACGCAGCCCGCGAAGCCGACATACAGGAATTGGAACAAATGTGGCAGGAAAAAACCGACGGTTTGGTAAAACAAGGACAACCCGTTTCAGACGACCTCGCCATGTTTAAATGGATGATTGAAGAATTGAGAGTGTCGCTGTTCGCGCAGGAATTGAAGACACCGTATCCGGTGTCGGTGAAAAGGTTGTTGAAGGAGTGGGAGAGGTTAGGTAACTAGGCTTTAGCTTTGTTTCAGGCTATCTGAAAAATCAACTTCTTTGTTGATAACAATGTTACTATGCACGAAATCGAATGCACGTACTTGTCGCACCGTCTTTCTCATCAACGAAGCCAGCTATGCTGATATTTTGCATTAAGTGCGTACGCAGGAATTTTAGGCGGAAGTTCAGAATATAAGGTTACCTGAAAAGTGTGAACCCATTTTCAGGTAGCCTTTATTTATACAGCCAAACTAAGGCGCAAGCCTCTCTTTAATCCACTTATCACCCTCCAGCCGATATTGAATGCGGTCGTGCAGGCGGCTGGGACGACCTTGCCAGAATTCCATCCGGTCGGGAATCAGCAGGTAGCCGCCCCAGTGCGGCGGACGCGGTACGTGCAGGGGGTGTTTCACAGCTTCAGCCGCTGCGCGTGCCACGATGATACTTTTACCGGCAATCACGCTGCTCTGCTCGCTGGCCCACGCGCCCAAGCGGCTGGTGTAGGGGCGGCTGGCGAAGTATTCATCTGAAGATTTAGCGTCCAGTTTTTCCACCCGCCCTTCGGCACGCACCTGCCGCTCCAGCTCCGGCCAGAAAAAGGTGAGCGCGGCAAACGGATGCGCCGCCAGCGCGCGGCCTTTGCGGCTTTGATAGTTGGAGAAAAACACAAAGCCCCGGTCGTTTACCTCTTTCAATAACAGGATACGGCTGTTGGGCCGGCCGACTTCGTCCACCGTGGCCACGCTCATGGCGGTGGGCTCTTTAGCGGCAGAATGGATGGCCTCGTTCAGCCATTTTTCAAACTGCGGCAGCGGCGTATTGGCGCAATCGGCCTTGGAAAGCTCCTGTTTGCTGTAGTCTTCGCGGATATTGTGCAAATCCATCTGTTTCTCCTTTTTGAAAATTGCTAACTGACAAACACTACTGTCTTGAAGTTATTAAAAAATTTTATTCACCATCCAGTGCGGTTTGGCTATAATAGCGCAGTTTCGGTTTTTGGGATAATCCGCCATGCAGCTTACCGCCATCGGCTTGAACCACCAAACCGCTCCGTTGAGCATACGCGAGCGGTTGGCTTTTGCTGCTGCCGCGCTGTCTGAGGCATTGCGAGCTGGTAGGCAGCCGCACGGCTGAAGAAGCCGTGATTTTATCCACCTGCAACCGCACCGAGCTCTATTGGCGTAGGCGAGCTGGACGATATTGTCCGCTGGCTGGCCGACTACCGCAAGATTCCCGGAGCACGCTGGAGCCCTACTTCTATCGCTACCAAACCGAAGCCTTGGTACAGGTGTATGGGCTAAATTCTAGATAAAGCACTTTTTTGAGAGCTTGGTTGTTGAGCAGGAAAAGGCTACCTGAAAATCTCAGGTAGCCTTTTCCTATGCAGCCGGGCTGCTTATTTAACTTCTTTAACTTCGTTGTGGATTACGTGTTGGGTACAAGCATTCGAACTGCTGTTTTCAAGTAGCCTTTGCCGCCTTAGGCTTCGCCTGCTTCGTCCATGCCGACAATGGCGAGGCTGTCGATGCCGGATTTTTCGTTATCGCGGCCGCGTTTGCTGTTGAGCTGGATATTGAGTCGCAGGTCGTTTACCGAGTCGGCGTTTTTCAGGGCGTCTTCGTAGGCGATGTGGCCGGCTTCGTAGAGGTCGAACAGGGATTGGTCGAAGGTTTGCATGCCCAAATCGCGGGAGCGGGCCATAATTTCTTTCACGCCGTGGATGTCGCCGTTCAAAATCAGCTCGGCAATCAGCGGGGAGTTGAGCAGCACTTCCACGGCGGCCACGCGGCCTTTGCCGTCGGGCTTGGGCACGAGGCGCTGGGAAATGAAGCCTTTGAGGTTGAGCGAGAGGTCGTTCAAAAGCTGGGTGCGGCGCTCCTCGGGGAAGAAGTTGATGATGCGGTCGAGCGCTTGGTTGGAGTTGTTGGCGTGCAGGGTGGCCATGCAGAGGTGGCCGGTTTCGGCGAAGGCTAGCGCGTAGTCCATGGTTTCGCGGTCGCGGATTTCGCCGATGAGGATCACGTCGGGGGCTTGGCGCAGGGTGTTTTTGAGGGCGGCAAACCAGTTTTCGGTGTCCACGCCCACTTCGCGCTGGGTGATGATGCAGTTTTTGTGCGGGTGCACGAATTCGATCGGGTCTTCGATGGTGATGATGTGGCCGTGGCTGTTTTCGTTGCGGTAGTCGATCATAGCGGCCAGGGAGGTGGATTTGCCGGAGCCGGTGCCGCCCACAAAAATCACGAGGCCGCGTTTTTCCATCACCACTTGTTTCAAAATCGGCGGCAGGTTCATGTTGTCGAACTTGGGAATCTGGCTGGTGATCACGCGGCACACGAGGGCGGCGGCGCCGCGCTGCACCATGGCGTTGATGCGGAAGCGGGATACGCCGGCCAGGCTGATGGCGAAGTTGCATTCTTTGGTGTTGTCGAATTCTTCGGCCTGTTTGTCGTCCATCAGGGCGCGGGCGATGAGGGCGGTGTGGTCGGCGGTGAGCGGTTTGTCGGTAATCGGGGTGAGCTTGCCGTCGAGCTTCATGGCCGGGGGGAAGCCGGCGGTGATGAATAGGTCGGAGCCTTTGCTCTGCACCAGGTGGTTGAGCAGGCCGTGGATGAATTTTTTCATTTCTTCGTTGTAAGCGGGGATTGCCATAGGACGTTTCCCATTTGGGTTAAGGTTGTGGAGTATTAGATGACGTTTTCAGGTAGCCTTTCTGCGCGGGCAGGAGGCTACCTGAAAACATATTGAAATTAGGCTTCGCTGTCCGGGCGGCGGAACAGCAGCACGGGCATGGGGGCTTGGCGCAGCACGCCTTCGGCCACGGAGCCCATCAATAGGTGCAGCAGGCCGGAGAAGCCGTGGGTGCCCATGGCGATGAGGTCGCACTCTTGGCGCACGGCCTCTTTAATCAGCACGTCGGAAATACGCATGCCGTCGTTTTCCAGGGTGGAGACTTCGTATCTCACCCCGGCCTGTTTCATCACGGCTTCGGCATGGTCGGCCACCTGCATTTCGGCCGCATACAGCTCTTCGGAATTGGGCAGGCGGCTGGCTTCGCGTTTGAGGTCGGTTAAATCCACTACGTGCACGGCCACCAATACGGCATCGGTTGCCTTGGCCAGCCGGCAGGTCTGTTCCAGGGCGTAGAGAGAGGTTTTGCTGTCGTCTATCGGAACGAAAATCCGTTGATACATTTTGCCACTCCTTTTAGTTGCTGGCAGCCGGGCAGGATTGCCGCCGCCAATTCTTTGCAGACCGAATCACTTTACCTGCGATAGGATTGTAAAGCAAATTGCATCACTTTACAGCGACTGCTCTATTTAACAAGGCAGGCTACCTGAAAACTGTGGTAGCTTGGCACGGCAACATCCCAACAAGCCGTGCTACACAGCTTAAAGGCTACCTGAAAAACCAATTCCGTTTTTCAGGTAGCCTTTAACAATGGATACCAACTACTCTTCGTCTGGCGGCAAATCGGCGCTGCCCATGCGGCGCAGGATGATGCGGGTTTTATTGCGCAGGCGGCGGTCGTTGCGGTGTTGTTGGAAGTATTTGGGGTTGGGCAGCATGGCGATGAGGGAGGCGGCTTCACCGGCACGCAGGCGGGATGCCGGCTTGTGGTAATAATGTTGGGCGGCGGCTTCGATGCCGTAGATACCTTCGCCGAATTCGGCCACGTTCAGATACACGGTGAGGATGCGCTCTTTGCTCCACATGTTTTCCAGCATCACGGTAATCACGGCTTCTTCGGCTTTACGAATATAGGAGCGTTCGGCAAACAGGAACAGGTTTTTGGCCAGCTGCTGGCTGATGGTGGAGCCGCCGGCGCGGATGGTGCCGCTGCGCTGGTTGCGGCTCATGGCGTGTTCGATGCCGTTCCAATCGAAACCGTCGTGGTTGCTGAATTGGGCGTCTTCGCTGGCGATGGCGGCCTGTTTTACCACGCGGGCGATTTGGCTCTCGTCCACCCAGGTTTGCTGCACGCGGGAGAAGGTGGAGAGGTTGTGGCGCAGCATAAAGGCGCTGGTGTGCACGGGCTGGCCTTTCCAATAGGCTAAGAGCAGGAAAACCAGCAGGTGGAAGCCCAACAGGAAGAGGACGATGCTCCATACCAGGCGTTTAAACCAGCGGCGCAGCAGGCCGGGGCGTTTTTTGGCGGGCGGGGCAGCGGGGGCGGGCTGGGGGATGGGGCTGGAAACGAGTTCGGTGGGCTGGGTATCCATCGGCAAATCAATCGTGGCAAGACGGGGCGATTATACAAGGAATCCGGTTTTAAGGTTGGTGAAGCTTATGTTTTAGCTTCGCAGGAACTTTGCCTTGGCTTTGCCAAGACGTCGTTTCAGGTAGCCTCAAATCGGATCTAAGAATTAAGGGGCGCTACCGGCGTGCTTTATTCAATTAGTTTGTCCAAGGCTGAATGTTGAATCACCGGTTCTCCTATTCTCCCAGTTTTGGACTATGTTTGCTGAACTGGTTCACCGCCAAGGTTTCCCGGCCGATGATGAAGTGAGCTTCGGTTTCGGTCATCTGTTTCTCTTTCAGACTAAGCAACGATTTTTCAGGTAGCCTTTCAGTATGCCTGACAGGCTGCATGAAAGCGTCAAAGCGTCCGTAGTTTCTATGAAGCTAAAACGTAAACAGCCAACCATCAAAGTAAATCGGCTTGTATAGTGCTTGCTTGATGCGTCCGTGGGTGAGGCCGGGGAGGTAGAGCTGCATGAAATCGCAGGCATAATTGCGCAGATAGCCATCCTGTTACATCACAACAATAGATGGTCTGCCGGCAGGCAAACCAAATCGGCATCGCGCTGCGGGTCGTAGGCGGTGTCGGCTAGAAGCTCCCAACCGGTGCGCACATAAGTTTTAATCATGCCCTCATTCATGCTGGAAAGTGCCACCTGTGGCAAAGCCAACCTGCTGTCGGTAAAGGCTTGCTACAATGCCGCATCCTGTTCGGCATCGGTGTAACCGATGAGCGGTGCGGACGACAAATTTACTAGGTTGATGCGGCTTTGCCCGTTAGCGCGTGCCCCTGCGGTACCAATACGCAGCGGTTCCAAGCCCGCACTGATATGACGCAACTTGGAATGACGCGCATCCCCTCCGAATTGATGGTGAAATCGGCTAAGCTATCGGCCACTAACGGTGGCAACACATGCCGTGCCTAAGGCGTAGGAAATCATTTAGCCACTATCCTGCTCGGCAAGTTCAGTGCCGATGCTGCGGATGCTCTGCACCTTGAGGAAGATGCGCTCGGCAATCCCTAGTACGGCCTGCCTCAGCAGCGTAACTGCCACAATGCGCTTGCCGTGCTGCACAAACAGCTGCTCGCCCAGCTCGTCTTCTAAAAGCTTTATTTGTTTGGAAATGACCGGCAGGGAAGTGAAAAAATTTCTACCACCTCCGGAATATTCAGATTGCAGCGGTAATCTCTAGAAAATAGCGCGGTTGTCGCAGTTTCATGATGCATCCAAGTGGTGTTTGTCGGATTTATGCGACAAGCCGGTCGACGAAGTGCCACAGAAATCACCGGTTTCGCCTGAAACCGATAAAGATTGGATGGTAGCATGACCTGCCAGCATTATTTTGCCGTGTGCTGGTAATTTGCGATGGGATTTGTTGTTTTTTAACAACTTACAGAGAAATAACCCTTTCTTTTGCCATTATACTGCTGACAGTAAGGGTAATTTTGGGCATGATTGGGTATGTAGGAAACGGAGGCGCCCGTGCGGCGGGTAGCCAATTCCTTATTGACAGTTCGGGCACGGTTTTTTATAGTGATACCCCGAATATATTTGGATTACCGCAGTATCTGGGCGGTCCGTATATGGTGATTTTTGTGAAGACCGGTATGCTGTAAAGCTTCCCAGGTCTACGCATAACAAACTTTTTGATGAGGGAATAACATGACCAAACAGCTTAAATTAGGCGCTTTGTTCTTGGCCTTGGTTGCTTCCGGTGCCGCCATGGCGGGCAGCAGCTTCAATAATGAAAAATATGGCTACACTATCAGCGAGCAGTCTCGCGAAGTAGTTCGCTCCAACTATGAGCCCAAAGGTGCTCACGAATGCTGGGAAAACAGCTTCTTGAACGCTGAAGTGGGTCGCTTGGGTCTGGTAGAGTGTGGCGACCGTCAGCCAGAAGCTCCTCCTACCGAACCGCAAGTACGTGAAGAGCTGGTGTCCTTGTCATCCAACTTCCTGTTTGGTTTTGACAAATTCAACTTGCGTCCCGAGGCTCGCACTACTTTGGATGAGCTGGCTCAGCGCTTGACCGGCAGCAACGTACAATCTGTACGTGTTGAGGGTAACACCGACTTCATGGGTAGCGATGCCTACAACCAACGCCTGTCTGAGCGTCGTGCTAACACTGTTAGCGAGTACCTAGTTGGCCGTGGCGTACCGGCTGAGAAAATCTCTGCTGTTGGTTTGGGTGAATCTCAAGCTAAGATGACCGAGCAGTGTCAGCAAGAAGTTCGCAACTTGGGTCGTCGTGTTTCTGCTGCCCGCAAACGCAGTGCTCTGATTGCATGTATCGAGCCGGATCGTCGTGTAGACGTTCGCATCCGTACTTTGGTTGAGCAACCTGCTCAGTAATCGTTATCCAATTAGCATTTAATACTGAAAACCGGACATACAAAGTCCGGTTTTTTATATGCATTACTCGTAACTAGGGGAATGCAGAAATAGCTGCTTGCCAACAATTTCCCATTGCTAATGCAGGTGGGATGGAGCAAAATTTGTCTGCTGGAAAATATTTTATTAAAAATAATATTATGCTGGAAAAACTTCTACTCCTCTGCACACACCACTTCCGCCTGCTGTTGGCATTTGCTTTATCCTTTTATTTTCAGGTAGCCTTTGCCATCGATTTCGGACGTATCCAGCCGGAAGAGGCTGCCGTTTATGTGCAAGACCTCGACAGCGGTGAAGTGTTGTTTGCACATCGAGCTGATGTTTCTATGAATCCCGCCTCCACCATGAAATTGGTAACCACCTTCGCCGCCTTGCGTGGATTGGGCGGTGATTACCGCTGGCAAACCCAATGGCGCAGCAGCGGCACAGTAGCTAATGGCGCACTGCAAGGCGATTTATATTGGGTGGGCAGCGGTGACCCTGCTTTCGATCAGCCAGATCTAGTGGATATGCAGCAGCAGCTGGTGCGGCAGGGCATTGTGTCGTTAAATGGTAAAGTGGTGTTGGATCGGCGCGTTTGGGGTGGCCTTACTAGTGCAGAAGGTTTTGAAAACGATGCAGATGAAAGCTTCGTTGTGCCGCCTGATCCCCATATGATTGCCTACAAAGCCCTTTGGATTACTGCCGCCCGTAATGAAGCAGGGCAGCCTGCTTTTTTACTCAATCCGCCACTCTACGGCATCCAAACCGACCTCAGCCAACTTACCGAAACCGATGGCCGCTGCGGCAAACTTTCCAATCATGTTTCCGCCAAATTTGAAAACGGCGTGTTGGTATTCCGCGGTCGCCTGCCTGCTGCATGTATGGGCGAGAAAATGTTCATCAATTTGTTCGATGCCCCTCGCTTTGCCGAAGAAAGTTTTCGCGGCTATTGGCTTGCCCAGGGCTTAGGTGGTCTCTATGGTTTTGGTCGGGGAGCTGCCCCTAGCAACAGCCGCATCTTGGCCACGCACTTTTCCAAACCGTTAGGCGAAGTGCTGACCGATATGAACAAACATTCCAACAATCTGATTGCACGCAGCGTTTTTCTCACGTTTGGCCACCAGGCAAACGGACCGCACAGCGTACAGAATGCCGAGGCCGCTGTGCGGCGGCAGCTGGTTTCTGCTGGATTGGATGACGAAGCGCTGGTGTTGGAAAACGGCTCCGGCCTTTCCCGTCGTGAGCGGCTTACCGCCCGTTTTCTCGGCAGCATGTTGTTTCAAGCCTACCGCTCCTCTTTCCGCGATACCTTCATCCACACCCTGCCGATTGCCGGTACCGATGGCACCCTGCGTGGCCGCTTTCGCCAGCTCGGCCGCTCGCTGCGCATGAAAACAGGTACGCTGCGCGACGTGCGTGCACTGGCCGGCTACTGGTTGCCGCCCAATGGACGCAGGCTGGCCGTGGTGGTGATTATTAACAGCCACCGTTCCGGCGGCTATCTGCCCGATATGGACGCCATGGTGCGCCGGATTGTGCATGATGCCGATAGATTGGATAACGTTCAAACCGTCCCCACCCAATAATCGGCAAATGCAACGGGAAAGCTGCCGAATACCTTATCCCACAAGGAAAAGCTGGCAAAGTAGAGCATTTTCAGGTAGCCTAATAAAGTTTATAGCGGATCAATCCGCCATATCTCCATTTTGATTTTTTCACCCCTTTCTCAGGAGTAAACCATGAGCGAACAAGAACAACAGCAACCGATTTTCAATGTAGAAAGACTGTATGTAAAAGATTTGTCTTTGGAAGTGCCGCACGCACCGGAAGTATTCCTCAGCCAGGATGCTCCGAACGTGGAAATCCAAGTACACACCGATTCTAAGAAACTGGAAGAAGAACACCACGAAGTAACCGTTACCGTAACCGTCACCGCCAAGTTGCCTGATGGCAAAGTATTGTTCCTGAACGAAGTGGCGCAGAGCGGCATTTTCCGTTTGGCAAACATTCCTGAGCAAGATGTGAAAGTATTGCTCGGCATTGCCTGCCCGAACATCCTCTACCCCTATGCCCGCGAAGCTGTGTCTTCCTGCATCACCCGTGCCGGCTTCCCGCCCGTGGTATTGATGCCGATCAACTTCGAAGCCATGTACGAACAGCAACAAGCCGCTGCCAATGCTCCGGCTGCTGGCAACGCTTAATTTGAGGTCAATAAGGCAAGCAGGCTATGGTAGGAAATGCCATAGCCTGTTTTGCGTTTTGCACAAAGAGGCTGTTTATTTTTCAGGTAGCCTCTTTATCATCTAGAAGGCTACCTGAAAACTTCCGGCAGCCCAAAAGCCAATCTCCAAGGGAATGCCTAAAGATTATTCTGTTATTCCCCTGATTCGTTTTATCTCTTTCTCGTATTTACGGTCATTGAAATAATCGCCTGTACTTATTTCCAGTTCGCCGCAATCGGAAATGAGGCAGTCTTGTGTGTCATAAATTTTATAAGTTTGTTGAATGTTTCCTATCGCACATTCGCCATCCAATCCTAATGATATGGTGTAGAACACATCATCCAGCAGGGTGTTGATTGTTTCTTTAAGCTGTTCGGTTTGGCTATCGTTAAGCAGCAGGGTTTTTATTTTGGTATTTACAGTGCTGAGGGGGTAGGCCGGCTGTTGTTCAAAACAAGATTTGAGAAATTTCAGCTTTCCCAGATAGAGATTTTTGGCAAATTCGTCTGCAGGCATGGCTATCCCTTCTTCCCGGAGAGATGTCGGTAAGATAGCTGGCAGGCTTGCGGATGTTTCCCAATTAAGTTTTAGCTTCGCAGAAACGCTGCTACGCTATGTTTCTACTCCGTTGAGGCTGACGCTTTCAGGTAGCCTAGCTCAACTAAAAGGTTACCTGAAGCTTATAGAAGCTGTTTTTCAGGTAGCCTTTAATCAGAAAACCGCATTTAGCACAATAAAGCAAATCGATGCCAGCAGGCCGGCGGCCGGCACGGTGATTACCCAAGCCAAGGCGATCGGCTTCATCAGCCGCCAGTTGGCATTGCGGTTTACCAGCCCGATGCCGAGCACGGCGCCAACGAGGATGTGGGTGCTGGATACGGGCAGCCCCAGCGCGGAGGCCAGCATCACAACGGTGGCGGCGGAGAGCTCGGCCACGAAGCCGGAAGAGGGGTGCATTTTGGCCAGGTTTTCGCCCACGGTGGCAATCACTTCCCGCCCGATAAACCACAGCCCCACCACCAGCGATACGCCGAAGGTGAGCATGGTGATTGTCGGAATGTCGCCGCTACTGCCGATGGTGCCGCTGCGCAGCACGTCCATGATGGCGGCAAACGGGCCGATGGCGTTGGCGATGTCGTTCGAGCCGTGGCTGAAGGCGAAGCAGCAGGCGGTGAATACTTGCAGCCAGCTGAACATGATGAAGGTGGCGCGGTCGAGGTTGGCGCCGGTTTTCAGGGTGCGGGCGTAGGCAAACGTGCCCATCCACAATACCGCGCCCACCATGCCGACGATTAACAGGTTATCCAGCGTGCTCAGGCCCAAGTTGAGGTGTTTCAGGCCTTTAAACAGCAGCATCGCGGCCATCACCATGCCGCCCACCGCGCCCGCCAGCGGCACCCACAGGCGCAGGGCACGGAAGGCGTTGATTTCGTCTTTGCGGCAGTCGATTTCGTGCAGGCCGCGATAGTAGTCGGACACCAGCTCTTCTGGTTGGTAGTTGCCTTCGTTGTAAAGCTGGGCATCGCGCACGATGGTGGCGGTGTAGGCCATCTGCTGCAATTCGCTCATCTGCTCGAAGCGTGTTTTGTGTTCCTTTTTGTAGGCCAATTTTTGCTTGCGCAGGCGCTGCACATGGCGGCTGGAGGCCACGTTGTAGCCCAGGATATAGGTTTTAATGTTTTTAAACACCAAATAGGAAGTTACCCCGCCTAAGAGTGGCGAGAGCACCCAGGAAATAGCGATTTCGCCGATTTTTTCCCAGCGCACCATATTCAAACCAGCCAAACCGTTGTTGTAAAAGCCCAAAACCATCGCTGCTCCCACGATGCCGCCGATGATGGAATGCGTGGTGGACACTGGTAGGCCTTTTTGCGAGGCAAACAGCAGCCACAACGAGGCGGCGGCCAGTGCAGCCATCATAATATGGACAAATTGCACAGGTTCCAGTGTCATGCTGCTCAAATCCACGATGCCGTTGCGGATGGTATCGGTAACGCCGCCGCCAACCAGTATCGCGCCGCTCACTTCAAACACCGCCGCCACGGCCAGCGCCTGCGGGATGCTCAGCGTGCCTGCGCCCACCGAAGTGCCAAAGGAGTTGGCCACATCGTTGCCGCCGATATTGAACGCCATAAAGATGCCGAACAGTGCCGCGAGAATAAACAGCGCGGAATGGTTATGTTGTATATAGCCCAGCCCCCAATAGATGAAATAGCAGGACACGCCGAACAACAAGGCCATACCGAGGAAGTTGACGCTTTTCAAACGCAGCGAGGCAGAAGAACCGGCCATGATGAAAATCTTTACAAACAAAATGTTGAATACGGCAGCCGCAGCAATTCATGCTGCAGCCGAACAAACGGCGCAATTATACCAAACCAATTTGTGCTGCATGCAAAAACAGGCTACCTGAAAGCAGCGCTTCAGGTAGCCTGAGATGCAGAATGGGAGGATTGTTACACTTTTGCCTGACTGTATTCCTGCAATAACGTGCGGAACGCTTCCGCCGTTTCCGGGTGTTTCAGCCCGTAGGCCAGCGTGGCTTCCAGGTAGCCCAGCTTGCTGCCGCAGTCGTAGCGTTTGCCCGCAAAGGCGTGCGCCAGCACCGGTTCGTATTCCAGCAGCTTGGCGATGCCGTCGGTGAGCTGGATTTCGCCGCCCGCGCCGTGACCTACGGTTTGCAGCAGAGAGAAAATGCGTGGCGTGAGAATGTAGCGCCCCACCACGGCTAGGTTGGATGGTGCTTCTTCTGGCTTGGGTTTTTCCACAATGCTTTGAATGCGCTGATATTGCTGCCACGGCGACACTTCCACGATGCCGTAGGAGCCGGTTTGCGAAGGCGCTACGGTTTCCACACCCAGCACGCTGTTGCCGGTTTGGCGGTACACCTCGGACATCTGCGCAATCGCGCCCTGCGGCGCGTCGATTAAATCGTCGGCCAGAATCACGGCAAAGGGCTCGTTGCCCACCGCCGCGCGGGCACACAGCACGGCATGCCCCAAGCCCAAGGCCTCGGCCTGGCGGATATACAGGCAGGTAACATCAGGCGGCAAAATATCGCGCACATGCGAGAGCAGCGAAGTTTTGTGGCGCTGTTCCAGTTCGGTTTCCAGCTCGTAGGCCTTGTCGAAATGGTCTTCAATGCTGCGTTTGTTGCGGCCAGTAACGAACACCAATTCGGTGCAGCCGGCGGCCACAGCCTCTTCCACTGCGTATTGAATCAGCGGCTTATCTACAATCGGCAGCATTTCTTTGGGGCTGGCCTTGGTGGCGGGCAGAAAGCGCGTGCCCATCCCGGCTACGGGGAAGACAGCTTTTTTGATTGGAACGGGGTTTTGCATGGTTTTGCTTCGGTGTCAGTTCAAAAGATGGCGCATTATATAGCTAAAGCAATTATTTTTTCATACAAGACGAGCCAACGTGGTAGGAAGAAATAAGTACTTTAGCTATAGCCACAGCCACGGCTTACAATGGATGTTTAAAGGCTACCTGAAATTTTCAGGTAGCCTTTTCGGCTGCATTTCAACGCCATGCGGCTAGGAATTCCTGCCAATGCACTTTGTCTTCTTGAGTTTTCAGGTAGCCTTTAAGCCGCCGGATTTCCATTTCGTATTCGTCGGCATCGGCCGCGCCGCTCATCAGGCGGAAGCGTTGGAACATGAGGTAGGTGTTGGCGGCGTCGGTTTCGCAGTAGTCGCGGATTTCGCGCAGGCGGCCTTCGTGGAAGGCCTGCCATACCTTGCTGCCGTCCATGCCCAGCTTGCCGGGGAAGCCGCACAGCTTGGCCATGTCGTCTAAGGGCACGCTGGCGCGGGGCTGGTAGAGGGCGAGCAGGTCCATCAGGTCGCAATGGCGGTTGTGGTAGCGGTTGATGTAGTTGTTCCACTTGAAGTCGCGGCTGTCGCCGAAATCGCCCTCGCCGGTGTCCCAATAGCGGGCGGCGGAGAGGCCGTGAATCAGGGCGCGGTAGTGCAGCACGGGCAGGTCGAAGCCGCCACCGTTCCAGCTCACCAGCTGCGGGGTGTGGTTTTCGATCAGCTCGAAAAATTTGGCAATGATGGTTTCTTCGCTGTCGCCGATTTCGCCGATGGTGCCGACGTGGATTTTGTCGCCGCCCCAGCGCATGCAGCAGGAAATGGCCACCACCTGCTGCAAATGATAGGGCATGAAATCGCTGCCGTTGTGCGTGGCGCGGCGCTGCTGCTGCGCCCAGGCGACCACGTCGGCAGCGGGCGTGTCGGCGGGCAGGCCGTGCAGCAGGCGGATACCGTTGGCATCGGGAACGGTTTCGATATCGAAGGCGAGGATCGGAGTCATGATGGGGCGGCTTTGAGTGGGGACGGCATGGATTGTGGCACGAAGCTGGGGTTTCGCCAAGGCTGGCTTATAGGTTTCAGGTAGCCTGCGGCTGCTTGGCCAAATCACTGCAATAAAATTGCAGGCACGGCCTCAATTCCTAATGGAACCTTTTATTTGCACATCCTGAATCAGCTGTGAAAAAAGAGCCGCAAATTGCTCTGCAGCTCTTTTTGATATCCGCCTTACCGCTTCAACTTCGCAAACGCATCCGCCATCGCCGAATTGGTCGGGGCGCGGTCGTTGCGTTGGGGTTTGCGGTCGCGGCGTTCGGAGTGTTTGCTTTCAGACGGCCTGTTGCCTTTGGCTGCGCCGCCCGCTTCGTCATCCAAACGCATGGTCAGCGCAATGCGTTTTCTGGCGGCATCGACTTCCAGCACTTTCACTTTCACCACGTCGCCGGCTTTCACCACTTCGCGCGGGTCTTGGACGAATTTATTGGACAGGGCGGAGATGTGCACCAAGCCGTCCTGATGGACGCCGATGTCCACGAACGCGCCGAAGTTGGCGACGTTGGAGACCACGCCCTCGAGTATCATGCCGACCTGCAAGTCGCTGATTTCGTGGATGCCTTCGGCGAATGAGGCCGTCTGAAACTCGCCGCGCGGGTCGCGGCCGGGTTTTTCCAGCTCGGACAGGATGTCCAGAATGGTCGGCAGGCCGAAGCGTTCGTCGGTGAAATCGGATGCTTTGATTTGCTTCACGTGCTCGCGGTTGCCGATGAGTTCGGCGGCGGTAATGCCTTGTTGCGCCAGCATTTTGGCGACGACGGGATAGGCTTCGGGGTGGACGGCGCTTGCGTCCAGCGGCTCTTTGCCGCCGTTAATCCGCAAAAAGCCCGCCGCCTGCTCGAAGGTTTTTTCGCCCAAACGCGGTACTTTCAGCAGTTTTTTGCGGCTGTCGAACGCGCCGTTTTCATCGCGGTAGGCAACGATGTTTTGGGCAAGGGTTTGATTTAAACCGGAAATCCGCGCCAAGAGCGGGGCGGAGGCGGTGTTCACATCCACGCCGACGGCGTTCACGCAGTCTTCGACCACCGCGTCCAGCGATTTGGCGAGTTGGCTTTGGTTCACGTCGTGCTGATACTGCCCCACGCCGATGGATTTGGGGTCGATTTTCACCAGCTCGGCGAGCGGGTCTTGCAGCCTGCGGGCGATGGACACCGCGCCGCGCAGGGAAACGTCCAAGTCGGGGAACTCGCGCGCCGCCAATTCGGACGCGGAATAAATTGACGCGCCGGCTTCGGAAACGACGATTTTGTGCAGGCTGCTTTCAGGTAGCCCGCGTACCAGTTCGCCCGCGATTTTGTCGGTTTCGCGGCTGGCGGTGCCGTTGCCGATGGCGATGAGCTTCACGCCGTGCTGCTTAATCAGGCGCGACAGCGTTGCCAACATATTGTTTTCTTGATGCAAATAGACGATTACCGTATCCAGCAGCTTGCCCGTGTCGTCCACCACGGCGCATTTCACGCCGTTGCGGTAGCCAGGGTCGAGACCCAAAGTGGTCAGCCGTCCGGCGGGCGCGGCAAGCAGCAAGTCTTTGAGATTGCGGGCAAACACGGTAATCGCGTCGGTGTCGGCGGCTTCTTTCAGACGGCCTAAGGCTTCAAGTTCCAGCGACAAAAAGATTTTCGCGCGCCAAGTCAGGCGCACGGTGTCGCGCAGCCATTTGCAGCCGTCTGAAACCTTGAAACGACGGGCGATGATTTGTTCGTATTCGCTTTGCTGGGTAATCGGCGTGTCGTCGGGCTGGTATTTGAGCGCGATGTTCAACACGCCTTCGTTGCGGCCGCGCAAGACCGCCAGCGCGCGGTGGCTGGGCATGGCGCGGACGGGTTCGCGGTGGTCGAAATAATCGCTGAATTTTTCGCCTTCGGTTTCTTTGCCTTCAACGACTTGCGCGTGGATTTCGGCTTCATTCCACAGTTTGTCGCGCAGCGTGCCGATGAGTTCCGCGTCTTCGGCAAACTGCTCCATCAGAATCGCGCGCGCGCCGTCCAGTGCGGCTTTGGCATCGGGAACGTTTTCGTTCAGGTAGCCTTGCGCGGCGGCTTCCACGTCTTGCGGCTGCCCGGCAAGCAACACGTCCGCCAGCGGCTGCAAACCGTGTTCGCGCGCGATTTGCGCCTTGGTGCGGCGTTTGGGCTTGTAGGGCAGATACAGGTCTTCCAACGCGGTTTTGTTGTCGGCGGCTTCGATGGCAGCCTGCAATTCGGGCGTGAGTTTGCCTTGCTCTTCAATGCTTTTTAAAACAACGGCTTTGCGCTCTTCCAACTCGCGCAGGTATTGCAGCCGCTCGGCAAGCTGTCGCAACTGCGTATCGTCCAGCCCGCCTGTAGCTTCCTTGCGGTAGCGGGCGATAAACGGCACGGTCGCGCCGTCATCCAAAAGCCCGACGGCGGCGGTGATTTGCGCGGCAGTGGCGGAGAGTTCTTGGGAGAGGATTTGGGTGATGTTCATGGGGGTCCTTTGGATGGGTGCAGGCTGCCTGAAAGCGTCGGCTTTAATGAAGTTGAAAAGTGCAGGCTGCTTTTTGGGTTCGGGTTTCAGACGGCTTTACGGTTTGCCTGCCTCCGCCGCGGCTTTTTGGTACAGGGCGAAGAGGAAGGCGGTGCGGCTGCCGTCGTCATGGCCGCCTTTGTAGCCGTATGCCGCATCGACGGCTTTGTCCAAGGTGCGGTGGGCTTGGTGCAGGCGGGTGAAGGGGGCGTCGGGGCGGTACAGGTCGGCAAGGCTGGGCGGGGGCAGGCCTTCCTGCGCGGCTTCTTGGCGGTAAAACGCGCGGGCGTCGAGTACGGCTTGGGCGGCGGCTTCGATGGCGGCGCGGTGTTTTTGTTCGGCGGCGGGGGCGGGGCGGCCTTCGCTTTGCGGGGCGAAGGGGAAGGGGAAGTTGTTGTACACGATGGTGTTGGAATATCGGTATCGGCTTTCCAAACGGCCGGCCACGGCGCGCATAAAGGCGTTGTGCATGGTGCTGCACAAGATGCCGAAATGGTACAGTGTGGCGTTGGGCAGCATAAAGTTGGCATTGCTGTTAATGGTGTTGCAATCTACATAACCGATGGGGATAAATTCGCGGGTTTCCGATGAAGTGCTTGGGATAAGCAGATAGTTGCCGCTTGCAGGCTGCCTGATTTCGTCAAACAGGTGGGGCGTGGCGGCTTTTTTCTTGGTGGCGGCTTTTTTGCTGTGTAAACGCCCTTCCCATTCTTTTGTGTCTTCATTGTAGTATTCCTTTACGTTTGCGATACGCTGCGCCGTTTGCGGCATGTGTTTCAAATCTTGGTGCAATCGCGTTTCGCTGATGCCGTGAAACCATAAGCACCAGCGTTCTTTGTTGTTGAGAAATTCTTCCGAACCCAAAAACGGGCGGATGTATTGCGCGGCCAAGGGTTCAGCGGCAATCAGGGCTTGTTTTTCGACGGTGCTCAAAAGCAGGTTGCCGCCGTCGGTCGGCTGGTTGCCTTTAACCATTTCCGCTTCGCCCGAAATGGGTTTGCTGCGGTTGCCGATGATGATATCGGGCGCGTCCAGCAGATAGGGGCTGATGTTTTGCACGCTGTGTTTTTCAGGTAGCCCTTTGATGTCGGGATAGTCGAACAGGTATTTTGCGCCCGTGTGCCGTGCAGGCTGCCTGAATCCGACGATGACGCAATGCACGGCGGCTTTGCCGCTGGCCTGGCTGGTCCATTGGAAGGTACGGTGGGCGAAGTGGATTTCTATGCCCTGCGGCAACAGCCCGCCCCACAGGGCTTCCACCTGCTGCCCTTGGGTGATGGAGTTGGTGGACACGAAGGCAGCCTGCACGTTGGGGTTCTGGACGATGATGCGGGCGGCTTTGACGTACCAATTGGCCACGTAATCCAAGATGCCCGCGTTTTTCAGGCTGCCTGAAACGGCTTGGGTGTCGGCTTTTTGTTCGGCGGTTTGCTTATTGGAGCCGACAAACGGCGGGTTGCCGAAAATATAGTCGGCCTGCGGCCAGTCGGTGTGCAGGCTGTTGGCGTTGATGATTTCCGCGCTGTCGGTGAGGGGGATGGAGGGGCGGGTTTCGCCGAAGCGTTCGGCGGTGCGCAGGTTGCATTGGTGGTCGGTGAGCCACATGGCGACTTTGGCGATTTGGGCGGGGTATTCGTCGATTTCGATGCCGTGGAACTGGCCGATGTGGGTTTGCAGCATGGTGGAGATGTCGAGCAGCTGGCCTGCGGCAAACAGTTCGCCGATGATGTCGTCTTCCAGCCGCCGCAGTTCGCGGTAGGCGACGACGAGGAAGTTGCCGCAGCCGCAGGCGGGGTCGAGGAACTGCAGGCGGCCGATTTCTTGGTGCAGCGCGTAGATGGCGGCGGTGCGTTTGGCTTTGCCCGATACTTTGCAGGCTGCCTGAAAGCGTTGGCGCAGGTTGTCCATAAACAGGCCGTCGATGACTTTGAGGATGTTGCCTTCTTCGGTGTAGTGTGCGCCGAGCTTGCGGCGTTCCACGTTGTCCATCACGCTTTGGAACAGGTTGCCGAAGATTTCGGGGCTGATTTTTGCCCAGTCGCGTTCGGAGCATTGCAGCAGCAGTTCGCGCAGTTCGGCGTTGAAATAAAATTCGCCGAGCTGTTCTTCAAACAGTTTGCCGTTCACATAGGGGAAGGCGCGCAGTTCGGTGTTCATGTTTTGCGCGCGGCGTTCGGGCGGGGTGTTGAGCACGGCAAACAGGCGGTTGAGCGTGCCGCCGATGTCTTCGCCGTCTTCGCGGGTGTATTTTTTCAGGTAGCCTTCAAATTGGCCGGGCTCGAAAATCAGGGTGTCGTCGGCAAAAAAGCAGAACAGCAGGCGGATGAGGAATTGTTTCAGGCTGTGTTCGTTGTAGCTGCCGTCGGAGCGGAAGGCCTGATAAAGGCTGCCCACTGCGGCGGCGGCTTCGATGTTGGCCTGCTCTTGGGCTTGGCGCAGTTCGTGGGTGATGCCGTCCATAAAGTCGAAATGGCGCAGTTTGATGTGTTCGGGCAGTTCGGACAGCGGGAAGAAAACGTTGGTATCGTCTTTCAAATCGTAGAGTCTCATGGTGGCGAAATCGGACACGATGATGTGGCGGGGCACGTCGTTGGGATTGTGCCGGCGGATTTCTTCCACATAGCCCATCGCCTGTTCGAACGCGGCATCGAGGTCTTTGCCGGCGGATTTGTGCTCGCAAAGCAGCCTGCCCGCCCAGAATACGTCGGCAAATTTGGTGTGCCCGCTGCGGTGTTTGACGGCATATTCGGTGGTGGCGGTGCGGAAGCGGTCCAGCCCGAAAATGGCGAAAAATTCGTTCCAAAAGGTGTCTTTTTCGGCACGCTCGCGCTTTTCGTTTTGGAAGCGGCGGGCAAATTGGGCGGCAAGGCGGTATTTGTGTTCGTAGGTGTGGGCGGTCATGGGGAGGAGCTTTCGAGTTGGGGGTGCGGTTGGTTGTTTATTTTGGCAGATGGGCGTTCGCGGTAATTGTGTCGTCTGCGGCAGTTATAAAGAATTTCTTTATAACTGAATTTCTATATAATTCATTGTCTTCGAATATATTTTTTATGTGTAGGCCGATATTTTACACGGAGGTGTCAAAAAGTTCGGCCAGTTGGCTTTGGTTGAGCCAAACGGTGTGTTCCTGCACCAGCAGGTTTACGCGGGTGCGGCCGTCTTCGGTTTGGTAAATCAGGATGTCGGACATGGGTTTTCCTTGTTTACAGGGCGGCAGGCTACCTGAGAATCGGATTATGCCATATCCACCAATCAGTTTTAGCCTTGCAGAAAGTCAGTCTCCTTATGGTAACTTTAGTTTTCAGGTAGCCTTCCTACCTAAACTCAGGCTACCTGAAAGCCGCCGTGCGCAAACTTTGCTAAAATGCCGCCAACTTTTTCTATGGAAACCGTTATGCAACAGCAGCCAGACGACCAGCAGGAATGGGTGAGCAAAACCCGCCGCAAAAAAGAAATGCACGATTTGCAGGATTTAGGCATGCAGCTTGCCCGCCTGTCCGGCGATACCTTGAAGAAAATCGAATTGCCTGAGGAATTGCGCGAAGCCATTGCCATGTATAAGAAAATCAATAGCAACGGCGCGCTCAAGCGGCAAACGCAATACATCGGCCGCCTGATGCGCGATCTCGATCCCGAGCCGATCCGCGAGTTTCTCGACAAACTGCAGGGCAGCCACGCTGCCTACAACGCCTTCTTGCAGCGTGTAGAGCAGATGCGCGAAACCCTGTTGGAAAACGACGATGCGCTCACCGCCTTCCTGCGCGACTACCCCGCCGCCGAAGCCGGCCAGTTGCGCACCCTGATCCGCAACACGCGCAAGGAACGCGAGCAGGCCAAGCCGCCCAAACACTTCCGCGCTCTCTACCGCTACCTGAAAGAAGCGATGGAGGCGGATAATCCCGCCGCAGACGCGCCGGAGGAGGAAGGCGGGCAGGGCGGGGAGCAGGAATAAGCGGTTTGGCCCTAGCTGGCAAGAAAGCCAGAAAAGGCTACCTGGAAAACGGTTTTCCAGTTTTCAGGTAGCCTTTATTTTGTTTGCCGTGGTGTCGGGGCTTGGTGCGGATAGCGGATGAAAATCAAAATAGGGCAGGGCGAGCCAACGCCGTATTGAATCCGCTATGCCGCGGCCAGCCGGGTTTGGTTGGGCATTGCGGTTCCATCCTTTTGATTTCGCTGTTTGGGATATGCTGAACAGGGAGAGGGCATTCGTCCCGAATGTGGCTTAACCTTGCCGTTTCGGCAAACGCGCTATAATGCCGCGTTTTCCAGTTTTACCCCGCAGCGGAGCAGCACCATGACTTCATCCAGTCAACGCCCAGCCGATTCTTCCCATGCCGACGGCCAAATGCCGAGGCGGCGCGCGTGGGCAGGCTATACCGACCGCCGCGCCATCGCCATGCTGTTGCTCGGTTTTGCGGCGGGGATTCCGATTTTGCTGATTTTCTCCAGCCTCTCGCTGTGGCTCACCGAAGCCGGCGTCGACCGCGCCACGGTGACCATGTTCAGCTGGGCGGCATTGGGCTATTCCTTCAAATTCATCTGGGCGCCCTTAATCGATGCGCTGCCGCTGCCGTGGCTCACGTGCCGTTTCGGGCAGCGGCGCGGCTGGCTGCTGCTGGCGCAGGGGCTGATTATCGCCGCGATTTTGGCGATGGCCGCGCTCAATCCGGCCAATGCGGCGGTGTTGCCGTGGATGGCGGCGGCGGCGGTGTTGCTCGGCTTTTCTTCGGCCACGCAGGACGTGGTGATTGATGCCTACCGCATCGAAAGTGCGCCGGGCGATGCGGCGATGCAGTCGGTGATGTCGGCCACCTATACGGCGGGCTACCGCGTGGGCATGATTGTGGCCGGGGCGGGCGCATTGTGGCTGGCCAGCGGCTTCGGCTCGGAAAAGGGGCATTATCTGTATGCCGCCTGGCGCAACACTTATTGGCTGATGGCGGCCACCATGGGCGCCGGTGTGCTCACCACGCTGTGGGTGGCCGAGCCTGCGGTAAAACGCGAACAGCCGGCCGGCTTGGCGCTGGGCGACAATGCGCGGCTGGTGGGCTTGTTTTTGTGCGCGGTGGCGGCCTTTGTGCTGGTGTTCCGCTGGGCTGGCGGGTGGCTACCTGAAAACCAAGAGCCGCTGCTTTCCCTGTTGTGGGAGGGCGCGCGGCTTTCGGCGGCGCTGATGGCGGCGGTGCTGACGGGGCGGCTGCTGGTGTTGCTGGGGCTGGTGCGCGGCGAAGTGGTGCGGCAAACCTGGGTGTTGCCACTGGCCGACTTTTTCCAACGCTACGGCCGCCATGCCGCGCTGCTGTTGGCCTTAATCGGGCTATACCGCATTTCGGATATTGTGGCCGGGGTGATCGCCAATGTGTTTTATGCCGATATGGGCTTCAGCAAAGACGAGATTGCCGGCGCGGTGAAAACCTTCGGCGTGCTGATGTCGATTGCCGGCGGCTTCTTCGGCGGCCTTTTGGCGCAGCGGTTTGCCGTAATGCGCATGATGATGCTCGGCGCCGTGCTGGCTTCGGCCACCAATTTACTGTTTATCCTGCTGTTTTGGCAGGGGCACAACCTGCCCTTCCTCTATTTGGCCGTGGCCTTCGACAACCTCGCCGGCGGGCTGGCCAGCGCCGTGTTTGTGGCCTTCCTCTCCTCGCTCACCAGCATCCGGTTTACCGCCGTGCAATACGCCCTGTTCAGCTCGCTGATGACGCTCCTGCCCAAAACGCTGGGCGGCTACTCCGGCAGCATCGTGAACCAAATCGGCTACGACGGCTTCTTCCTCTTCACCGCACTCTTGGGCCTGCCGGTGTTCGGCCTGGTGTGGCTGGTGGGGCGCAAGCTGCCGCTGCAGGGGTAGGTTTTCAGGTAGCCTCAAGCAGGGCAAAAAGGCTACCTGAAAATCGAAATCCCAACGCCCCAATCTTGATTGACTAAAAATATTGATACAAAACAAGCTGTAATCTTCCCGCGTAGACACGCCGCCCGCCTTTTGGTGTAGACTGCACGCCACCCAGCGTTATTTTTAGGAGTCAAACCATTATGCTGAAAAATATTCTTACCGCCGCCGTATTGTCCGCCCTGCTCGGCGCCTGTGCCGCCACCGGCAGCGGCGAAGCCTTCCCCGCCCGTGCCGACCAGCTGTCCGCCCGCACCGAGCAGGCCGCAGCCGCCGTGCGTCAGCGCGAAGCCAAGGAAAACATCATCGCCTACTACGATGCTGACGGCGATGCCGCCGAACGCCCGATGAAAGGCGGCTACTACCGCGTGCTGCTCGGCCGCACCGCCGAAGGCCGCGCCGTGGTGCAAGATTTCTACCAAGACAGCCGCACCAAGCAAATCAACCCCGTGGTTATCGGTAAAGACAGCGAGCTGAAAAACTTCAGTTCCGACGTGATTGAAGGCTTGGTGGTGTGGTACACCCCCGAAGGCCGCCTCACTAATTTTGCCGAAATCCATGACGGCAAATCGCAACGTGCCGGCATGTATGCCGAGAATGGCCAGCTGGTGCTGAGCATTGCGGGCGAGCCGGATGTGAAAAACACGCCTTTCGAAATGAAAGGCTACTATGAAAACGGCAAACCGATGTTCGAGCTTATCGACAACCACACCGAAAACGGCCTGGTGCGCACCTACTATTACGCCAACGGCAACAAGCTGATGCAGAGCGTAGGCAAAGAAGATGCCGCTAAAACCGAATTCTGGAAAGAAGACGGCAGCAGCGCCACGGCAGACGAGGTGCAGACTCAGCTGCGCGAGAGCCTCCAGCGCGTGAATTATCTGATGAGCAAACACCTGCGCTAAAGCTGGTATAAACCATCAAAGGCTACCTGAAAACCTTCAGGTAGCCTTTTGCTATGGCGGTGTGGGTAGCATCCTGTATGGAAAAATAATGAGTTTGGCTATAGAATTGCATCAATCTGCCAATCGCGCAGATACTCACCAATTCCAATAGGGAAATCTATGAATAAACTCTTCGCCACTGTGGCTGCGGCCCTGTTGCTGGCCGCCTGTAATCCCAATCAAGACAATAGCCAAAACAACGCAGCATTTGCATCGCCGGCTGCTTCCAACACTGCCGAAGGCCAGCAGGCGCCTGCTATGGCCTTGCCTGCCGATGCAACAGAACTTGAAGCGGCGGCTGCCAAAGCCGTGGAAGGTTATCAGCCTGCTGCTGAGAAGCAGGTGATTTATTTCGACAAAGATTCCAAACCCACCGATAAACCCAGCGTCGGCGGCTATTACCGCGAAGTGTTGGGCACCATGCCCGACGGCCGCCTAGTGGTGCAGGATTTCTACCAAGACAGCGGTAAACCGCAGATTCTGCCCGCCATCATCTCCAAAGACGGCGATCCGAAAAATTTCTCCACCGATGTGAACGATAGCCTGGTGGTGTGGAAAGAGGAGGACGGCACGGTATTTGCCGCCGGCAAATTTATCCAAGGAAAACTTGACGGCTGGTACGGTATGTACCGCAACGGCCGCCAGGTTCTCCAAGTTCGTGATAGTGGGTCTGAGTCGGATGACGAAGTGGTGTTCTTCTATAACGATGGCAAACCGATGGTGTGGGGTCGTTCCGTTGCAGACAAGCAACGTCTCATCTTAAACCACTATTATCCAGGCGGCGGCATCATGCTTCACTCCATTGTCAACATCAACGGGACAGAGCAACCCGTTCTCTCCGCTTGGGACAAACAAGGCAAACCCACCTCCGTGGATGCCATCAAAGAAGATTTGGAACCCATTCGATCTTCCTTGGTTGAGCTGCAAGAATATATGGAGCAGCTCAAAACTGTGATAGGCGACGGACAGTCTGCTTCCGAGCCTAAGTAACGCAATGACCTTACAGCCGCTTAACGCAGAGTGATGCCAACACTTTCCTATGCTAAGCGGCTGATTCTTTCTCCACCCCGCTTTTCACACAAAAGGAGCTTCAATATGTCTCAATTCGACGTAGTGGTAATCGGCGCCGGCCCCGGCGGTTATGTTGCCGCCATCCGCGCCGCACAGCTGGGGTTCAAAACTGCCTGTATCGATGCCGGCGTGAATAAGGCTGGTGATGCCCCCGCTTTGGGCGGCACCTGCCTGAACGTGGGCTGTATTCCTTCCAAAGCCCTGTTGCAATCATCCGAGCATTTCCATGCCACGCAGCACGATTTTGCCGAACATGGCATCACCGTGGGCAATGTGCAGTTTGACGCCGCCAAGATGATCGAGCGCAAAGATGCTATCGTCACCAAGCTCACCGGCGGGATTAAATTCCTGTTTCAGAAAAACAAAGTAACCAGCCTGTTCGGCACGGCCTCCTTCGTGGGCAAAAACGGCGACTTCTGGCAGCTGGAAGTGGACGACAAAGGCACAAAAACCACGGTTGAAGGCAAGCACATCATCGTGGCCACCGGCTCTACCCCGCGCGCGCTGCCCTTGGTGGACATCGACAACGTGAACGTGCTGGATAACGAAGGCGCGTTGAATCTGACCCAAGTGCCGGCCAAGCTCGGCGTTATCGGCGCCGGCGTCATCGGTTTGGAAATGGGCTCGGTGTGGAAACGCGTGGGCGCGGAAGTCACCATTTTGGAAGCCTCATCCGTGTTCCTCGGCGCTGCCGACCAGCAAATTGCCAAAGAAGCGTTCAAATACTTCACCCGCGAGCAGGGGCTTGATATCCAGCTGGGCGTGAAACTGAACAAAATCACCAGCGGCAGCAAAGTGGTGGTGGAATACAGCAACGCCAAAGGCGAGGCGCAAACTGCCGAGTTCGACAAGCTCATCGTGGCCATCGGCCGTGTGCCCAACACCCACGGCCTGAATGCCGAAGCGGTCGGCCTGCAGAAAGACGAGCGCGGCTTCATCGTGGTAGACGGCGAATGCCGCACCAACCTGCCCAACGTATGGGCCATCGGCGACGTGGTGCGCGGCCCGATGCTGGCGCACAAAGCCAGCGACGAAGGCGTGGCCGTGGCCGAACGCATCGCCGGGCAGAAGCCGCACCTCGATTTCAACACCATCCCGTGGGTCATCTACACCGACCCGGAAATCGCCTGGGTGGGCAAAACCGAAGAGCAGCTCAAAGCTGAAGGCGTGGACTACAAAAAAGGCACGTCCGGCTTTGCAGCCAACGGCCGCGCCCTGGGTTTGGGCAAGGCCAAAGGCACAGTGAAAATCCTGGCCGATGCCAAAACCGACCGCATCTTGGGCGTGCACATGATCGGCCCGATGGTGAGCGAGCTGATTAGCGAAGGCGTGGTGGGCATGGAATTCTGCGCCAGCAGCGAAGACATCGCCCGAATCGTCCACGCCCACCCGACCCTGTCGGAAGTGGTGCACGAAGCCGCCCTGGCCGCCGACAAGCGCGCCCTGCACAGCTAATCCTGCTCCCCTACCTGCCTTGTGCGAAATTGCGCGCAGGGCAGGCATGGCGTGATGAAGGCTACCTGAAATGGTTTGCAGATTTCAGGTAGCCTTTTGTGTGCCTGCCGATTATGGAGCGGGCTTGGTTGGGGCTATTTGAAATGCCGGGGAGGCGGGTTTGATGATGTGGGAATCAACGGTGTTGTGCCGCTCGGTCTGCTTTTTTCCCATCCGTTATATATCCGCCCTGCTGCCACAGCTAAGGCTACCTGAAAATAGGGCGAACGTATTTCCGGCTTCGTTGATGCTTTGCTTTCAGGTAGCCTGCAACGTTGCCGACGGTAGCCGATTTCGTGGGGCGGGGTTGATAATACGCCCGCCCAAGCTGCTGATGCCGTGCTAAAATCCGCCCGTTGCCAGATATGGATAACGGCCATTCCGTTGGCCGATTGATTTTCAGGTAGCCTCTCCTCGGCTTGAGGCTACCTGAAAATTTTCATATCTATCCGGCCGCTCTTACTATCCATTCAGAATACGAAAGCCCATGATCCGACACCGCCTCCTCCCAATCTCCGCCGCCCTCCTGCTCGCTGCCTGTACCGGTCTTGGCACGCAAATGTCTGCCGAAAGCTGGCGCGACGATGCCGTCACGCCCGAGTTTGAAGCCTCCGGCCGCATGGGCGTAAAGGAAAACGAACGCGGCAGTTATGCCAATTTCGATTGGCTGCGTACTGCCGCCGTGCAGCTGTTTGAAGTGAAAACCCCGCTTGGCAACAGCGTGGGGCGTTTGTGCCAAGACAGCGGCGGGGTGCAGGCGGTAGCGTCCGACGGCCGGGTTTTCCGCGCCGCCACCACCGCCGAACTCAGCCGACAGCTGCTCGGCTACGACCTGCCCGTGGCCTATATCGACCGCTGGGCCAACGGCCTACGCGTGCCCGGCGAGCCCTACAGCGTGCTGCCCGACGGCCGCCTGCAGCAAATGGGCTGGAAGATCCAACGCAATTTGGGCGAAGACGGCCAAGTGCGCATGCTGCTGCTGGAACGCACCGGTCTGAGCCTGCGCCTGGTGTTCGACCGCTTCGGCCAACCGGAGCAGCGCCCCGGCAGCTGCGCAGATAATGCCGGGCAGGCCGTATGATGCAGCCGCACCCCGCCGCCCGAGCTTTTCCCGCCCCGGCCAAGCTCAATCTCGACCTGCGCATCATCGGCCGCCGGGCTGACGGCTACCACCTGCTCGAAAGCATCTTCTGCCTGATCGATCTATGCGATACGGTGTGGCTGCTGCCGCGCGAAGACGGGAAAATCATCCTGCACAACCCCGCCGGCAGCATCCCGCCCGAACAAGATTTGAGCCACCGCGCCGCCCGCCTGCTGCAACAGTTTTCCGGTAGCCCCAACGGCGTGGAAATCTGGCTGGATAAACATATTCCCAGCGGCGGCGGGCTGGGCGGCGGCAGCTCGGATGCCGCTACCGTGCTGCTTGCCCTCAATCATTTGTGGCACACCGCCGTGCCGCCCGAAACGCTGCGGGCGCTCGGCCTGAAGCTGGGTGCGGACGTGCCGTTTTTCCTGTTCGGACAAAGCGCTTTTGTGCAAGGCATCGGCGAAATCCTGAGCCCGCTGGCCGTGCCGGAACAGTGGTATGTAGTGGTGCGCCCCGATGTGCATGTGGCTACCCCGAAAATCTTCGCCCACCCCGAGCTCACCCGCAACAGCCCGCCCTGCACGCAACCCGGTTTCGCGCAACTGCAACCTTTCCGCAACGATATGCAGACCGTGGTGCTGGCCGAATACCCGCCCGTAGCCGCCGCCTTCCGCCTACTGCAAGACCACGGCACGCCGCAGCTGACCGGCTCCGGCGCCTGCCTGTTTATCGCCTGCGCCACGCAAGGCGAAGCCGAGTATATCTATAGTAGGCTACCTGAAAATCTGGCTGCCTGGTGCGTGCGCGGTTTGGATAGGCATCCCTTGCAAGGCATCCTGAAAATATAGTGGATTAAAAAAAGAAAGCTACGGCGTTGGCCCGCCTTGCCATACTACTTGTGCTGTCTGCGGCTCGCCGCCTTGTCTCAATTTTACCCACTATGACAAAAACATCAGGCACGCTTGACAATATACCGAAAAAAACGCATAATTCATCTCTTTCTTGAATCGCCTGCCGCAATAGCAGGATTGTACTGGGGATTCGCCAAGTTGGTTAAGGCATCGGATTCTGAATCCGACATACGTAGGTTCGAATCCTACATCCCCAGCCAGATTCGTCAACAATACATTTGGGGATTCGCCAAGCTGGTTAAGGCACCGGATTTTGATTCCGGCATGCGTAGGTTCGAATCCTACATCCCCAGCCACCTTACAAAAGCATGTACGCGTACATGCTTTTATTTTTATTGTATGCACCATACACTAAAAGGCTACCTGAAAACGAGCGTAGCGAGTTTCGCCAAAACAAAATCGGTTCGAAAACCGGAGTGGTAAGAATTTTCTTGCCGTGGAAACCCGTTTATTCGGTTTTGATTGCTCAATTAAGGGCGAAAGCAAACCATGCTCAGGCATTCGTTGCCCGCCCCCGATATCAAGCAGGTACAAATGGTGGATATTCCGCACAAACAGCACTTTGGTTTTGCCTGCGCTCGGCGTATAATCTACCATTTGCAAGCCAGTCAAACCCAAGCGCGAGGGAGCGGCAATGTTTCCCACAGTCGGCGGCGAGACCGCAAACAACACAGGTAATGAAGAAATGGCATACGAAAGTTTAATGGTATTCGCCGGCAACGCTAGCGCCGGCTTGGCTGAAAATGTGGTGAAACACCTCGGTATTTCATTGGGGAGTGCTTCCGTTGGCAAGTTTTCCGACGGCGAAGTCGCCGTGGAACTCTTGGAAAACGTGCGTGGCCGCGATGTGTTTATCTTGCAGTCCACCTGCGCACCCACCAACGATAATCTGATGGAGCTGCTCACCATGGCCGACGCGCTCAAGCGCGCTTCCGCTGGCCGTATTACCGCCGCCATACCCTATTTCGGCTATGCCCGCCAAGACCGCCGCCCGCGTTCCGTGCGCGTGCCGATTTCCGCCAAACTGGTGGCCAATATGCTCGCCACCGCCGGCATCGATCGTGTACTGACTGTGGATTTGCATGCCGACCAAATCCAAGGCTTTTTCGATATCCCGGTGGACAACATCTATGCCACCCCGATTTTGGTTCACGACATCCTGCAACAGCGCATCGAAAACCTCACCGTAGTCAGCCCCGACATCGGCGGCGTGGTGCGTGCTCGTGCCGTGGCTAAGGTGCTGAACACCGATTTGGCGATTATCGACAAACGCCGCCCCAAAGCCAACGTGGCCGAAGTGATGAATATCATCGGCGATGTTCAAGGCCGTACTTGTCTGATTGTGGACGACATGATCGATACCGCCAACACTCTGTGCAAAGCTGCTTCTGCTCTAAAAGAGCGCGGTGCGGAACGCGTGTTGGCTTATGCCACCCACCCCGTGTTCTCCGGCGAAGCCGTGAACCGCATTGCATCATCTGATATCGACCAAGTGGTGATCACCGACACCATCGCCCTGTCTGATGCCGCCCGCAACTGCGACCGTATCCGCCAGGTTACGATTGCCGGGTTGCTGGCCGAAACCATGCGCCGCATCAGCAACGAAGAATCTGTCTCATACCTCTTCAACGAGGATGTGGCATCCCCGGGAGCATTATTCCTCCCGTAATCCCTTGCCGTCAGGGTTGGTCGCAGCCCGGCAGACGGCTTTATTTAACTTAAATGGAGTTTTACTATGTCTTTCAAAATTGAAGCCCAAGTGCGCGAAGAGCAAGGTACTGGTGCGAGCCGCCGCCTGCGCCGCGAAGGCCGTGTGCCTGCCGTAGTTTACGGCGCCGGCTCTGACGCCACTGCTGTTTCCGTTGACCACAAAACCGTATTCTTTGCCCTGCAGAAAGAAGAGTTTCACACCGCCATCATCAAACTGGCGCTGAACGGCAAAGAGCATGACGTGATTGTGCGCGACTTCCAGATGCACCCCGTTCGCCGCGAAGTGCGCCACATCGACTTCCAAATCGTAGAAGCCGGCAAACCGATCAAAATCCGCCTGCCGCTGCACGTGGTTAATGCCGAGAAATCTCAGGCTGTTAAACTGCAAAACAGCCGCGTGGCTCTGCTGAGCACCAGCGTGGAAGTGCTGCTGGATCCAAAACACATCCCGTCCGAACTGGTTTTGGATTGCGAAAAAGTTGTGGCCGGCGACGTATTGCACCTGTCCGACATCCAATATCCGGAAGGCGTGGAAAGCACCTCCCTGCGCCGTGGCGCCAACTTGGCCGTAGCCACCGTAACCGCCGCAGGCAAATAAGCCATAGCTTTGATAACAAACCCCGCTGCAAAGCGGGGTTTTGTTTGGCCGGTGTTGCGGTGTAAAGGCTACCTGAAAAGTTATAGCTGGCAGTTTCGGGCAGCCTCTTCGTATTTGAAAGGCTACCTGAAAAAGCTTCACCGTCTTCTTCAGCCCACAGCCCTGCTGCGGTTGGTGTTAAAATCCTGCCCAAACCAAATTACGGAAAAACCATGAACCACACTCTTGAAGTCAGCCCCATCAGCCGCCCCGTGCTTGTTCCGCCGGGAGGGCAAAACAAAGTCTTGCTCCACTCCTGCTGCGCCCCGTGCAGCGGCGAAGTGATGGAAGCCCTGCTTGCTTCCGGCATCGACTACACCATCTATTTCTACAACCCCAATATTCATCCGCTCAAAGAATACCTGTTGCGCAAAGAAGAAAACATGCATTTTGCCGACAAATTCGGCATTCCTTTCATCGACAAAGACGACGACTACGAAAACGACCGTAAAGAATGGTTTGAGAAAGCCAGGGGCATGGAATTCGAGCCCGAGCGCGGAGTCCGTTGTACCATGTGTTTCGATATGCGCTTTGAAAAAGCCGCCCAATATGCCTATGAAAACGACTTTCCTGTGTTCACCAGCAGTCTCGGCATTTCCCGTTGGAAAAATATGAGCCAAATCAATGATTGCGGCCACAGCGCCGCCAGAAAACACCCTGGTTTGGTGTATTGGGACTATAATTGGCGCAAAGGTGGTGGCAGCTCGCGCATGATAGAAATTAGTAAGCGCGAGCACTTCTACCAGCAGGAATATTGCGGCTGTGCCTACTCACTGCGTGATTCTAACGCCCACCGTAAATCGCAAGGGCGGCCGCCGATTAGAATCGGGGTGAAGTATTATGGTGATGAAGAGGATGCAGGTTGAATGCTGCTGATTACATGGAAAAGCTACCTGGAATTTTCAGGTAGCCTTTTTATTGCAACTTTAATTGCAGCGAGCGGGTACGAAACAAGCTGCTACATAGCTTGCAGCGAGCAAAACCGATATAGGCGTAGACTACCTGAAAATTGGGAGGGGCTGCCCAAATCGATGTTTGCGTAGCAACACTGCGCTACAGTTTTCCAACAGAGTAGGGCGGATCGTTATACCGCTACATGAGGCTATCTGAAAATCCCGGCGCACATTTTTCAGGTAGCTTCCACTTCTATTAAGAAAGAGAAAATCGCTGAAAGGCACTGTATTCGGCGTTTGTAAAGCACTTTGGTTTGCTGATTAGGAAAATAAATGTTGGGAAATGCAAATTTATGCTTGCACGCAGGCGCAGTGCATACTAATATGTGCCACACCAAGTCCCCCTTTGTGCAGGAAAAGCGGATGCGGCTTTCATTTGGATACCGTCCGTATTCTTCTGCCAAAGGAGGAATTATTTTTTGTTACAACAGCGCCGCTTGGCCGGAAGCAGGCTTGCCATGGTTGGATGAGGCGCAACGCAGCATTTTTCAGGTAGTCTGTACGCAGGCATAGAAAAACAGACCATTAGCAAGGAATCCTTTATGACTACGCCAACCAATGAACGCTTTACCACTCCCGTCACCGAAGGCGGCTCATCCAAAGGTGATTTTTTCGGCCATCCACGTCAATTGGGTACCATGTTCCATATTGAGCTGTGGGAACGTTTCTCTTTTTACGGCATGCAGGCCATCCTGCTGATTTACCTCTACTACGCCACTAAAGACGGCGGCCTGGGCATCGATAAAAATCTGGCCGGCGGTGTGGTAGGCGCATACAGCGGCAGTATCTATTTGGCCACCATTCTGAGCGGCTGGTTGGCCGACCGCGTATTGGGAGCGGAAAAAACCCTGTTTTGGTCGGGCGTGGTGGTAATGCTCGGCCATATTGCCCTGGCTGTGCTGCCGGGTTTGGGTGGGCTGATTGTTGGCCTGGTGCTGATTGCCTTGGGAAGCGGTGGGGTGAAGTCTTCTGCCGGCGCCATGGTGGGATCGCTATATGAAGATCCGTCGCGGCGGCACCTGCGCGATGCGGGATTCTCAATTTTTTACACTGCCATCAACATCGGCGGCTTTATCGGCCCGTTGCTCACCGGTTGGCTGCAGTTGAAATACGGCTTCCACTACGGTTTCGGCGCGGCAGCCATAGGCATGGCTTTCGGCCTGTGGCAATACTGGCGCGGCCGTAGCCAATTGCCGCCCTCTCCGCCTGCCAATCCGTTGCCGCCCGAGCGGCGCAAACTGGCTGTATCCATTGCGGTAATCGCTTCGATGGTGCTAGGTGGCAGTATTGCGGGTAAGCTGTTGCATCTGGAAAATTTTTCACGTGTACTCTTGATCGTGGTAATTATTACCAGCCTTACTTATTTCGTGCGCATGTTTACCAGTGAGCAGGTTTCTTATGCGGAAAAACGCCATATTCTGGCCTATGTACCGATGTTTGCGGTAATGTGCCTGTTTTGGGCGGTGTGGTTTCAGATTTACACTGTGGTAACCATTTACTTTGACGAAACGTCTAACCGCGTGTTGTGGGGCTTTGAAATCCCCGTGGCGTGGCTGGCCGCTTTACAGAGTCTGTGGGTTATCGTATTTGCCGGCCTGATGGCTGCGCTGTGGACCAAAATGGGCACCCGCCAGCCGAAAACACCCATGAAATTTACTTTGTCGATGGTGATTATGGGTGCATCCTACCTGTGCTTCATCCCTTTCCTTTCCTCCGGTCAGGTTATGCCGCTGGTGGTAATGGCGCTACTGATTCTCACGATTACCATTGCTGAGCTGCTGCTCTCGCCGATTTCTTTGTCGTTTGCCACCAAAATTGCGCCCGAAGTATTCAAAACACAGATGGTATCGTTCAATTTCCTTACCATTTCGTTGGGGTTCACACTGGGTGGGGTACTGTTCGACCAGTTGTATAATGCTACCAAGGTAATTGAATTCTACCAACTGTTGGGCATCCTCGGCATCAGTGCAGGCGTGGTGTTGCTGGTGATGCTGCCTATGTTGAACCGTCTGTTGAGCGATATAGACTAAATTGCATGATTTTCAGGTAGCCTCAAGTTACCCACTCACTAAAACCCCTGCCGGGAAATGCTGTCGTGGTGGTTTTCCATACTTCTCTAACTAGGCAATATGATTGCGTTAACTTTGCATTTGAAAAATCATATTTGCCGCTTTGTAAGCGGATTGTTTTCAGGTAGGCTTGCAGCTGCCGGCGATATTTAATATAGCAACGATAAGCGGCAATAAATGCGTACTTTACAATCAGACAAGTTAAAGCAGCAACACCTTGCATCAGCAGCATCTTTACCAGTAACTGCCAAAGGAGTCAGCTATGAGTAATATTCACGCACAACGTCTCGCCGCCCTGCGGCAAACCATGCAAGAACAGAAAATTGACGTTTGGATTGTGCCCTCCGCCGACCCACATATTTCCGAATACTTGCCCGAACATTGGTGCGGCCGTGCTTGGTTGTCCGGCTTTGATGGCTCGGTCGGCACGCTGGCCGTGAGCGCTGATTTCGCCGAATTGTGGGTGGACAGCCGTTATTGGGAACAGGCCAAACGCCAGCTCGAAGGCAGCGGTTTCGTATTGCAGAAACTCGGCCAGAGCTACCCCACCATGGTTGAATCGTTGGCTGAGAGGCTACCTGAAAACTCCGTAGTCGGCATTCCGGCAGATGGTTTGTCGCTCTCACTCAAGCACGAAATGCAGGCTGATTTTGCTGCGAAAAACATCTACCTGCGGCTTGATACCGACCTGCTCAATAACTTCTGGCACGACCGCCCCGGCTTGCCGGAAAGTCCTATTTTCGTACACGAAGCCCGATTCTCGCCAGAAAGCGTGCCGGAAAAACTTGCCCGTGTGCGTGCCGCAATGAAAGAGTTTGGTGCCGACCGTCATTTGGTTTCCTCGCTCGACGACATCGCTTGGATTACCAATCTGCGCTGCAATGACGTGCCGTTCAACCCCCTGTTTATCTCCTATCTGCTGATTGATGCCGAACGGGCTACCCTGTTTGTGAATCCCACCAAGCTCACTGATGCCTGCCGCAAAGTGCTGAACGAAGCCAAAATCGACGTAGCTGAATACCGCAGCGTGGTGGATGCCGTGGGCAAACTCAGTGGCAGCCTCCTAGTCGATCCCGACCGCACCGCCGTTTACACCTTGGGCAAGTTGCCCGACAGCGTGCGTGTAATTAAAGACATCAACCCCAGCACCCTATTTAAAGCCTGCAAGTCTGAAGCCGAAATCGAACACGCCAAACATGCCATGGTGCGTGACGGCGTGGCTTTGTGCGGCTTCTTTGCCGAGCTAGAGCAGAAACTGGCTGCCGGCGAAATCGTTACTGAGCTGGATATCGATACCATGTTAATCGACCACCGCAGCCGTCAGGCCGATTACATTTCGCTCAGCTTTGATACTATTGCCGGCTTCAACGAGAATGCCGCTTTGCCGCACTATGCCGCTACACCCGAGCACTATAGCACCATCACAGGGCAGGGCATCCTGCTGATCGACTCCGGGGCACACTATCTGGACGGTACCACTGATATCACCCGCGTTATCCCTATTGGTTCGCCTACTGCCGAGCAGAAACGTGACTACACCCGCGTGCTAAAAGCACACATTGCCCTAGCCGAAGCAGTGTTCCCGGAAAATCTCTCCGGTCAAGTACTGGATGCCATCTGCCGTGCACCGCTGTGGAAAGAGCAGTGCGACTACGGTCACGGTACCGGTCACGGTGTAGGTTATTTCCTCAACGTGCACCAAGGTCCGCAGAAAATTGCCTACAACACTTCTGGTCTCAAGTGCAACAATATGAAAGAAAACATGATTACCTCCAATGAGCCTGGTTTATACCGTTCGGGCAAATGGGGTATCCGCATTGAAAACCTGGTAGTGCACCGTCGCGTGAAACAGCCGAAGGAAACCGAATTTGGTCAATACCTGTGCTTCGAGCAGCTTACCCTGTGCCCAATTGATACGCAGCTTATCGAACGCAGTATGTTGAGCGACGACGAAGCCGCTTGGCTAAACGACTACCACTCTCTCGTGCGCGAAAAACTGGCCCCGCATACCGAAGGTGCAGCTAAAGCATGGCTGGAAAAGAATACCCAGCCCATTTGAT
Organism: Eikenella sp. NML070372; assembly: GCF_001648415.1. Lineage (NCBI taxonomy): Bacteria > Pseudomonadati > Pseudomonadota > Betaproteobacteria > Neisseriales > Neisseriaceae > Eikenella > Eikenella sp. NML070372. The sequence goes on from NZ_LXSN01000003.1 coordinate 330,542, forward strand.
TTTGATGATGTGGTTCAATAACGTGCTGACAAAAGACTACCTGGATTTCAGGTAGTTTTTTGCCTTTCAGGCCATATTTTCTGCCTGGAAAGGGGCAATTTCCGTTTCGTGTAAAGAAATTTTTACATAACTTGTTTTTACAAATAATAGACTTACGGTCAGTAGGGTTGTTTTTTGTTGCTTTTCAAGTGAAAAATATTTGGCAGTTGTTTGGCAGTTATGCTAATATTTCACTGCGCAGCAAGGGAAAAATTTTAAGAATTGCGCTGTGTTGGCATATTAAAGAAATAGAGATGTGAACCGTTTTCATTTAAGCGCACGGAGAATTTAGCACTTATTGTTTGGTTAATAATAAAGCAAAATGCTAAATTTTGTTTAGGTGGAATGCGGAGCAAGATGACTGATTCACAAAACTACACAAAAACACAAAACATAACATACACTCATCACTCCAATAAAGAGTTTTCCCATTGCTGCCGCTGTGGTTTGGCGGCGGTGTTTTTAAACACATAGGAGTTTGATATGACGTTTTTGAAAGTAGCAGCCAGCCCGTCTGTTCAACAGGGCTTCACCACTGAGTTAGATGTGGTGGACGTGCAAGGTGCCGACCTCGCAGGTATTGGTGCCGTTGTTGCTTCTACTGCTGATGCAGCCAAGGCTGTAGAGCAGGTTGAAGCCACCGGCTTCGGTATTCCGGTATTTGTTGCTCTGCAGCCCGGCGAGAGCGTGCCCGAAAGCCTGTTGACCCGTGTGAACGGCGTGATTCAATTAGGTCGCGGCAATGAAGAATACTATGGCCGCCAAGTGGATACTGCCGTAAATCAATATGGTTCCAAACTTGCCCCTCCTTTTTTCGGTACGCTGAAGCAGTATGTAAATATCGGTAACGCCCAGTTCGACTGCCCCGGACACCAAGGTGGACAGTTCTACCGCAAACACCCTGCCGGCCGCGAATTTTACGAATTCTTCGGTGAAAACGTATTCCGCGCCGACTTGTGCAATGCCGACGTTCGCTTGGGTGATTTGCTGATCCACGAAGGACCTGCTTGTGCAGCCCAGCAACACGCTGCCAAAGTGTTCAATGCCGACAAGACCTATTTCGTTCTGAACGGTACTTCTTCTTCCAATAAAGTGGTGGCCAATGCTCTCTTGGCTAAAGGAGACCTGGTATTGTTCGACCGCAATAACCACAAATCTAACACCATCGGCGCGCTGATTACTGGCGGCGCTATTCCGGTTTATCTACAAACCACTCGTAACCCCTACGGCTTCATCGGCGGTATCGACAACACCTGCTTCGAAGAAGCTTACATCCGCGAACAACTGGCTAAAGTTGCTCCGGAGCGTGCTAAAGAAGAACGTCCGTTCCGCTTGGCTATTATTCAGTTGGGTACTTACGACGGTACCATCTACAATGCTCGCCAAGTAGTAGACCGCATTGGTCACTTGTGCGACTACATCCTGTTTGACTCTGCTTGGGTAGGTTACGAGCAATTCATCCCGATGATGCGCGATTGCTCACCGATGTTGCTGGAACTGAACGAAAACGATCCTGGCATCTTCGTTACCCAATCCGTACACAAACAACTGGCTGGCTTCTCTCAAGCTTCTCAGATTCACAAAAAAGACAGCCACATTAAAGGCCAGAAACGCTATTGCAGCCACAAACGCTTCAACAATGCGTTCATGATTCATGCTTCTACCAGCCCGTTCTACCCGATGTTCGCTTCTCTGGACGTGAACGCTCGGGTTTTGGATGGTGAAGTAGGCCGCAACCTGTGGCGCGACTGCGTAACCGTAGGTATTGAAGCTCGTAAGATGCTGCGTGCAAGCTGCAAGCTGATCAAACCGTTTATTCCGGAAACCATCGACGGCAAACCGTGGGAATCTTACCCGACCGAGAAGATTGCTCAAGATCTGCGCTTCTTCGAATTTGAGCCGGGCGCTAAATGGCACTCCTTCCCTGGCTACGGTAAAGGCCAATACTTTGTTGACCCGTGCAAATTCCTGTTGACCACTCCTGGTATCAACGTGGAAACCGGTGAATACGAAGACTTCGGTGTACCAGCTACCATTTTGGCTAACTTCCTGCGCGACAACGGTATCGTTCCGGAAAAATGCGACTTGAACTCCATTCTGTTCCTGATGACTCCAGCCGAAGATCTGGCTAAGATGGAACACTTGGTTGCTCTGATCTCTCGCTTCGAAAAACACATCGAAGCTGACAGCCCGATGAGCGAAGTGGTGCCCACTGTATACGGCCGCAATGCTGAGTACTACAAAGGCTACACCATCCGTCGCCTGTGCCAAGAAATGCACGACTTCTACAAACGCAACAACATGAAACAGTTGCAGAGCGAGATGTTCCGTGCCGATGGCTGGCCGAAACAAGCTATGCTGCCCTACGACGCACAGCAAGCCTTCATCCGTAACGAAGTGAAACTGGTTCGCTTGAGCGAAATCGCTGGTCAAATCGCTGCTGAAGGTGCTCTGCCTTATCCTCCGGGCGTACTGTGTACTATCCCGGGCGAAGTTTGGGGTGGTGCAGTGCAGAAATACTTCCTGGCTCTCGAAGAAGGCATCAACTGCTTGCCTGGTTTCGAACCTGAGCTGCAAGGTGTATATCTGCAGACCGTGGAAGACGGCAGCCGCCGTGCTTTCGGTCATGTAGTGGTTAAAGGCTAATAAGCCGTATCAGGCTACCTGAAACGGTTTCAGGTAGCCTTTGTTAGATAAATTTGATTGCGCGGCAGCGCAGGCTTCGCCGGAATATTGGTTAAACCCGCCTGCTGCATTAAGAAGGATTAAGTATATGTCAACCTCTCAAAACAAGATGGGCGTGGTGCAACTGACCATTCTCACCATGGTAAATATGATGGGCTCAGGCATCATCCTGTTGCCAGCCAAATTGGCTCAGGTTGGTACGATTTCTATTTTGTCATGGCTGGTTACCGCTGGTGGCTCTCTGGCCTTGGCTTACGCGTTCGCCAAGTGTGGCCGCTTCAGTAAAAATGCTGGTGGTATGGGTGGTTATGCCGAGTATGCCTTCGGTAGATCCGGTAACTTTATTGCCAACTACACCTACGCCGTTTCTCTTGTAATTGCCAACATCGCTATTGCTATTACCGCAGTAGGCTACCTTGCCCAGTTGATGGAATGGCAGCTTTCTCCGCAGCAAGTAGCCATGTGGACCATTATCTTCGTATGGGTAACCACGGTTGCCAACTTCGGCGGCGCATCCATCACCGGCCGCATCGGCAGCTTCACCGTGTGGGGCGTGGTGATTCCGGTGGTTGGTATTTCCATTATCGGCTGGTTCTGGTTTGATGGCGCTAAATATGCTGCCGCTTGGAACCCGCATAACTACGGTGTGTTTGAAGCACTGCCGAAATCCATCTCAATCACCTTGTGGTCATTCCTTGGCTTGGAATCTGCCTGTGCAAACTCTGATGCCGTAGAAAACCCTGAGAAAAACGTGCCGATCGCTGTATTGGGCGGTACCCTGATGACTGCGGTAATTTATATCGTTTCTACCAACGTAGTAGCCGGTATTGTCGATAATGCTGCTTTGGCTGCTTCCGATGGCCCGTTTGGTTTGGTGTTTGCCCAAATCTTTAACCCGACTATCGGCAAAGTGGTAATGGGTTTGATGGTGCTGGCTTGTACTGGTTCCCTGTTGGGTTGGCAGTTCACTGTGGCCCAAGTGTTCAAATCCAGTGCTGACCAAGGTTACTTCCCCAAAGCGTTCAGCTCTGTTACCAAATCTAACACTCCGTTGGTAGGTATGATCATCCTGTGCGTGGTTCAAACCCTGCTTTCCCTGATGACCATAAGCCCGAGCTTGAGTGAGCAGTTCGACGTATTGGTGAACTTGGCTGTAGTAACCAACCTCGTGCCCTACGTACTGTCTATGTCTGCCCTGTATGTCATGCAGAAAGTCAGCAACGTGCCGGCTGGCGAGTTGAAAGTAACCACCATCGTTGCCCTGATTGGTAATATCTACAGCTTCTACGCCCTGTATGGTTCAGGCGCAGACGCCATGCTCGGCGGCGGTTTGGTAACCTTCTTCGGCTGGCTGATCTACGGCCAGGTTGCAGGCAAAAAATTCGACCTGAAAGAGCCGTACTAATCGGTTGCAGCAAGCCGGTCTGAATACAGTTTAGACAAACCTGCTAAAAGCAGCCCCCGAATTCTAATAGAGGAGAATTCGGGGGCTGCGCTTTTTCAGGTAGCCTCATGGATTGAAGGCTACCTGAAAAATACGCTCCGGCTTTCGGGCGGCCTTCCCGAATCTGTTACAATACGCCCCTTAAATTTAACGCATTAAACACCAAGACAATAATTATGGAAGCCGAACGCATCAACCTACTCAACAACACCCTCGCCGACTTGGAAAAACGCAGTGTCGAAATTCGCGTGTATCTCGATTACGACGGCAAAAAAGACCGGCTGGAAGAAGTGGTCGGCCTATCCGAAGATCCTGAGCTTTGGAACGATCCCAAACGCGCCCAAGAAATCGGCAAAGAGCGCAAAGTGCTCGAAGGCATCGTGCTCACGCTCGACAACATCGCTGGCGGCATCGACGACAACCGCCTGCTTATCGATATGGCGCTGGAAGAGGGCGATGAAGACAGCTTTGCCGCGATTGAGGAAGATGTAGCCGAGCTGGAAAAACAAATGGCCGAGCTTGAATTCAAGCGCATGTTCAACCAGCCTGCCGACGTGAACAACTGCTTTATCGATATCACTGCCGGCGCCGGCGGTACTGAAGCCGAAGACTGGGCCGGCATGCTGCTGCGCATGTATGTGCGCTATGGCGAGCGCAAAGGCTTCAAAGTGGAAATCATGGAGCAGGACGACGGCGAAATTGCCGGTATCAATCGCGCCACCATCCGCTTGGAAGGCGAATACGCCTACGGCCTATTGCGCACCGAAACCGGCGTGCATCGTCTCGTGCGCCACTCCCCATTCGATTCCAACAACAAACGCCATACTTCCTTTGCCTCTGTGTTCGTCTACCCTGAAGTGGACGATAGCTTTGAAGTGGAAATCAACCCGGCAGACGTGCGCACCGATACCTTCCGCGCATCTGGTGCCGGTGGCCAGCACATCAACAAAACCGATTCCGCCGTGCGCATGACGCATATCCCCACCGGCATCGTGGTGCAGTCGCAAAACAGCCGCTCGCAGCACGATAACCGCCGCGTGTGTGAAGAAATGCTACGCGCCAAGCTGTTTGAGCTGGAAATGCGCAAACGCAACGAAGAAAAACAGGCGCTGGAAGAAGGTAAATCAGACGTGGGCTGGGGCAGCCAAATCCGCTCTTATGTGCTCGATTCCTCTCGCATCAAAGACTTGCGCACCAGCTACGAAACCGGTAACACCAAAGCTGTGCTCGACGGCGATTTGGACGACTTCATCGAAACCAGCTTGAAACAGGGCATGTGATTGCCGCCTAAGTGATTTGAATGCAGAAAGGCTACCTGAAAGTGTGATGAGGGTTTCAGGTAGCCTCAAACGTTTAACTCAAGGGGCAATATGATGACTAAACGACAGCGTGAATACACATTTCGCCTAAGCCAGCCTTACTCAGCGGGTGCAACTTTTAGTGGTATTGGTGTGCCTGAGCCAATTATTGAGTTGGCTGGTGGGAACAGCTTTGTTGAAGGCGTTGGGTTGGCTGGAATTGTCGGTAGGGGAACCCGGCAACTTGGCAGGGTGGCAGTGTCTGGAACTTGGGTGTTGGTTGGTTTGCTGCTGTGTTCGGGTTTGGTGTTTTTGTGCTGGCTGTACCGGGCGGCCTGTAATGTGCGGGCTTTGGGGCGCAGGGGATGCAGGTGAGCCCGGCTTGGGCGGTTAGCTTAGCTGTTTGGCCGCTTCGATGGCGTAATAGGTGAGAATGCCGTCTGCGCCGGTGCGTTTAAAGGCGAGCAGGCTTTCGAGGATAACTTTATTGCCGTCAAGCCAGCCGTTTTTGATGGCGGCTTGGAGCATGGCGTATTCGCTGGATACTTGGTAGGTATAGGTGGGCACGCCGAACTGGTCTTTCACGCAGCGGATGACATCGAAATAGGGCAGGCTGGGCTTCACCATCACCATGTCTGTACCTTCTTGTAAGTCGAGCGCGATTTCGTGCAAGGCTTTGTTGCTGTTGGCGGGACCCATTTGATAAGTGCGTTTGTCAGCCTTGCCTAAGTTGGCGGAACTGCCCACTGCATCGCGGAACGGACGTAGAAGGCGGAAGCATAATTTAGCAGAATAGGCCATCAGTCGGGTATGGATGTGGCCGGCATCTTCCAAGGCTTCGTGGATGGCGCGTGGATGGAGCCAATACGACCGTCCATCATATCGGAGGGGCAACCACTTGTACGCCGGCTTCAGCGTGGCATATGTTTATTTAATCAGCACTTCTACGGTTTCATCATTATAATACATACGTAGCCATTTTCATCAATCAAGCTGTCTTGGCCGTGACTGGTGTAGGGGTCGAGTGCTACATCAGTCATCATGCCCAACTCGGGAGAGCGGTCGCGCAAGGCGCGCACGGTGTGCGGTACGATGCTTCTGGGTTGTAGGCTTCGCTGGCAGTTAGGTCTTTATGCGGTACTGAAGCAGGAAATAAGGTCAGCATGGGAATGCCTAGTTCGCAAGCTTGCTCAGCTTGGTGCAGCAGGTTATCCAAGGTTTGCCGCTCAATGTCGGGCATGGAAGGAATGGGCTCGTTGCCAGAGCATTGCTCCAGCACGAATGCAGGGTAGATTAAGTGAGGGGATGCTTACGCATCGGGCAACGAGAAAAATCATCTCTACGCATCCGGCGTGGGCGGATGAAGGGAACTTGGCAGGGCGGGAAATTCATACTGGAAACCTATGGGATGTTTTTAACGGCGTATATTCTATGTCGTTTAACTAGAAAAGGGGATGGATGAGAATGGTGGCAGATGTGGTACGCAATTTTCCGCTAATGAAACTTCTTCCGTCTTAGTGATTTAGTTTTTGTTTGTGGATATTTTGTTTTCCGGTATTTGACAAAATATTTTGGTAGGCGTATAGTCCGCATCTTCGCTGTTCCTTACGGCACGGTTTTGTTGTCGGTTTTACGGTTCAGCAGCTCTTTAACAATCAGATTACCGATAAGTGTGGGTGTTTT
>NZ_LXSN01000004.1:0-1035665 GCF_001648415.1 Eikenella sp. NML070372
GTGACCTATATGGGCCTGCCCATATTCTTCGGTTTCTACCTCTACCACAAACTGCGCTACCGCACCCGGGTGATTCCGCTTGAGGAAGTGGATTTGGGCGACGAGGAAGAGGACGAAGACGAATAAGCCCCATCATATAAAAGGCTACCTGAAAACCGTGTTTCAAGTTTTCAGGTAGCCTTTTGTGGTTGTGTTATATTGCTTTTTATTTTTACGGTTTCAGGTAGCCTTATGTCATCGCCATCCACTTCCACCATCGCCGCCATTGCCACTGCCGCCGGGCAGGGCGGGGTGGGCGTTATCCGGCTTTCCGGCAGGCAGCTGTTGCCGCTGGCGCAGCAAATCAGCGGCGGCAAAACCCCGCAGCCGCGCCGTGCGCTCCATACCGATTTTGTCGATGCTGCAGGCGAAGCCATCGACAACGGCCTTCTGCTCTATTTCCCCGCGCCCGCCAGCTTCACCGGCGAAGACGTGATCGAGCTGCACGGCCACGGCGGGCGTGTGGTGTTGCAAATGCTGCTGCAACGTTGCTTCGAGCTGGGCGCGCAGCCGGCCGAGCCGGGCGAATTCACCAAACGCGCCTTCTTAAACGGCAAGCTCGATTTGGCGCAGGCTGAAAGCGTGGCCGACCTTATCGATGCCGCCAGCCAATCCGCCGCCCGCCTGGCCGTGCGCTCGCTCAAAGGCGCGTTTTCCCAGCAGATTCACGAGCTGGTGGACGAACTCATCACCCTGCGCATGCTGGTGGAAGCCACCCTGGATTTCCCTGAAGAAGACATCGATTTCCTGGCCGAAGCCAAAGTGGATGAGCGCCTTGCCGCCTTGCAGGAGCGCCTTGCCCGAGTGCTTGCCCAAGCCGAGCAGGGCGCGATTTTGCGCGAAGGCATGAACGTGGTGCTGGTGGGCGCGCCCAATGTAGGCAAATCCAGCCTACTCAACGCTTTGGCCGGCGAGGACGTGGCCATCGTTACCGACATTGCCGGCACCACCCGCGACACCGTGCGCGAGCAGATTACGCTCGAAGGTATCCCCGTACACATCATCGACACCGCCGGCCTGCGCGATACCACCGACCCGGTGGAGCAAATCGGCATCGAGCGCAGCCGCCAAGCCGTGCAGCAGGCCGATGTGGCCTTGATTCTCATCGACCCGAACGAAGGGCTGAACGAGGCTACCTGTAAAATCCTCGCTCAGCTGCCGCCCGGGCTCAAACGTATTGAAATCCGCAATAAAATCGACCTCAGCGGCGAAGCAGCGGAAAGCTGCGAGCAAAGCGGCCAACCCAGCGGCGCCGACACTCTGATCAAACTTTCCGCCAAAAACGGCGCCGGGCTCGATTTGCTCAAACAGGCGCTGCTGCGGCAAATCGGCTGGCAGGGCGAAAGCGAAAGCCTGTTTCTCGCCCGCAGCCGCCACCTGCGCGCGCTGGAAGCCGCCCAAACCGAGCTCGAACTCGCCGCCCTGTGCGGCCGCCACCGGCTCGAACTCTTCGCCGAACACTTGCGCTTGGCGCAAGACGCCTGCAACACCATCACCGGCGAATTCAACGCCGACGACCTCCTGGGCGTGATTTTCAGCCGCTTCTGTATCGGCAAATAGAGCGGTTGGAAGGCGAATAAACCGTACGTGCGGGCTTGTTTCCTGAATGCTGTAATGAAAAGGCTACCTGAAACGGGATTTGAATGTTTCAGGTAGTCTGCCGTTTGGTTTTTGGCTACACTTGCCGCCTTCGGAATAAAGCTTCCGACCAGTCAGGGCAGGCCGCGGACATTGCGACCCGGCTTTGCCCGTCGGCGACATTGCGCCGCCGCAAACTCTTATTGAAGGAACACGCCTATGACCACCCTCTCCCCGGTGGCTTTGCGCCGTCAAACCGAGCCGAAGCCGCATCCCACCGCGCAGTATTGGAAAAAATGCGATGTCGAAGCCCTGTTCGGGCTGCCCTTTCTCGACCTCGTATTCCGTGCCGCCGAAATCCACCGCCAAAATTTCAACCCGCGCGAAATCCAGCTTTCCACCCTGCTTTCCATCAAAACCGGCGGCTGCCCCGAAGATTGCGCCTACTGCCCGCAATCGGCGCACCACAATACCAATCTGGGCAAAGAGCAGATGATGGATGTGGGCGAAATCGTGGAAAAAGCCAAAATCGCCAAATCGCGCGGTGCCAGCCGTTTCTGCATGGGTGCGGCATGGCGCGGGCCGAAGCCGAAAGATGTGGCCGTGGTGTCCGAAATCATCAAAGCCGTGAAGGGGTTGGGCATGGAAACCTGCGGCACGTTCGGTATGCTCGAAGACGGCATGGCGGAAGACTTCAAAAAAGCCGGCCTGGACTACTACAACCACAACCTCGACACCGACCCCGAGCGATACAACGACATCATCCACACCCGCAAACACGAAGACCGAATGGACACCTTGGGCAAAGTGCGCAATGCCGGCCTGAAAATCTGCTGCGGCGGCATTGTGGGCATGAACGAAACCCGTGCCGAGCGCGCCGGACTAATTGCCAGCCTCGCCAACCTCGACCCACAGCCGGAAAGCGTGCCGATTAACCAGCTGGTGAAAGTGGAAGGCACGCCGCTGGCCGATGCCGAAGATTTGGATTGGACGGAGTTTGTCCGCACCATTGCCGTGGCGCGGATTACCATGCCGCACAGTTTCGTGCGCCTTTCCGCCGGGCGCAGCAATATGCCCGAATCCATGCAGGCGATGTGTTTTATGGCAGGCGCGAACTCGATTTTTTACGGCGACAAGCTCTTAACCACGGAAAACCCCAATGAAGACGGCGACCGCCTACTGATGGCCAAGCTGGATTTGGTGCCGCTGGATTATCATGCCGAACCCGGCGAGGCGGCGGAAAGGCTACCTGAAAACCACCACACAGCCGGCGGTTGCGGCGGCGGACATTGCGGCTGTGCGCATTGAGTTTCAGATTTCAGGTAGCCTTTTCAGGTAGCCTGAAGTGGAAAATAAAAAACAGCATGATGTTGCGTCATGCTGTTTTTATAGTGGATTAAATTTAAATCAGGACAAGGCGACGAAGCCGCAGAAAGTACAGATAGTACGGCAAGGCGAGGCAACGCCGTACTGGTTTAAAGTTAATCCACTATATATATGTAGGGAGGCTACCTGAAAAATATTGGCTGCCATTGTCTGCCAACCGATAGCAGCCTTATTCGTTTCCCTCCGCATGTCTTGCCAAATGCCGCAGCGCCGCCGCCAGCTCCGGGTGGTGCGCCAAATCGTCCGCTGCGGCCAAGCATTGTTCGGCGGCGGTGCGGCTCAGTTTGGCTTGTTTCTCTTTCGGCCGTTCCTGTTCCGGCGGGCTGATTTTCACCTGCACTTCGCGCACTTCCGGGCACACCGCACGCCAGGCCGGCAGCAGCCCCGCCGCGAGCATCCGCAGCCGTGCCGCCGCCATATTGTTGCTTGCATACCAAACCAAAACCCCTTCGCGCACCCGTACTGCCTGACAATGTTGTTGCAGCTCGGCTGGCAGCCGTGCTTCCAGTGCTTGGGCGGTATGCCGCCAGCTCTCGGCCTGCATAATCAGGTCGTGCAACCGCGATTCGCCGCGGCTGAGGCTGTCGCGGCTGTGCAGGCTGTGGCGGCCGGGGTTGAGGCGGTTGAGGTCGGACATGAAAGGCTACCTGAAAAGTGGGGTTGGGCAACGGCAAAGCAGGCAGGATACACCTAAAAACCTCATCAAGAGGCTACCTGAAAACAGGCAAACTGCCGCTGCCGATAAAAAAGCCTGCCCGATGCGCTTGAAATCCTGCCAGGGCGAGCCATATTCCCAAGCGCGAACAGGTTTGATTATGCTAGAATTACCCGTTATTTTACTATCGCAGTGGATTAGATTTGAACCGGAATAAGCCGGCAGGCGAATGCCGCCGCGGTTTGAATCGAGCACACGGGGCAACAGCAATACCGCATAAGGGATTAAATATTTTATGATTACTTCACTGGCCAAAAAAGTGTTCGGCAGCCGCAACGACAGGCTTCTGAAACAATACCGCAAATCCGTGGTACGCATCAACGGCATGGAAAAAGATATCCAGCAGCTCGACGATGCGGCGCTGCAAGCCAAAACCGCAGAATTCAAACAACGGCTCGCCAAGGGCGAAACCTTGGACGACATTTTGGAAGAAGCTTTTGCCGTGTGCCGCGAAGCTTCCCGCCGCACACTGGGCATGCGCCATTTTGATGTGCAGCTCATCGGCGGCATGGTGTTGCACCAAGGCAAAATCGCCGAAATGCGCACCGGCGAAGGCAAAACCCTGGTAGCCACGCTGGCTGTGTATCTGAACGCGCTCGCCGGTAAAGGCGTGCACGTGGTAACGGTAAACGACTACCTCGCCGCCCGCGATGCCGATATCATGGGCCCGCTCTACAACTTCCTCGGCATGAAAGTGGGCGTGATTGTGGCCAATATGGATCAGGCCGCCAAGCACGAAGCCTATAACGCCGACATCACCTACGGTACCAACAACGAATTCGGCTTCGACTACCTGCGCGACAATATGGTGCACCAGCTGAGCGACAAAGTGCAGCGCGAGCTGAACTTCGCCGTGGTGGACGAAGTGGACTCCATCCTCATCGACGAAGCCCGTACCCCGCTCATCATCTCCGGCCAGGCCGACGATAATACCGATTTGTATTTGGTGATGAATAAAGTACCCGCCCAACTGGTGCGCCAAAAAGAAGAAGAGGGCGAGGGCGATTATTGGGTGGATGAGAAAAACCGCACCGTATTGCTCAGCGAAGCCGGCCATGAACATGCCGAGCAAATCCTCACCAAAATGGGTTTGCTGCAGGAAGGCGATTCGCTCTACTCCACCGCCAATATCGCCCTGATGCACCACCTGATGGCCGCTTTGCGCGCCCACAGCCTGTTTAATTTGGACGAACACTATGTGGTGCAAGACGGCGAAATCGTGATTGTGGACGAATTCACCGGCCGCCTGATGACCGGCCGCCGTTGGTCGGAAGGCCTGCATCAGGCCGTGGAAGCCAAAGAAGGCGTGGAAATCCGCCAAGAAAACCAAACCTTGGCTTCCATTACCTTCCAAAACTACTTCCGCCTCTACAGCAAACTCTCCGGCATGACCGGTACTGCCGACACCGAAGCCTATGAGTTCCAAAACATCTACGGCTTGGAAACCGTGATCATCCCCACCAACCGGCCGATGATCCGCAAAGACTTCAACGACCAAGTGTTCCGCACCGCCGAAGAAAAATTCGAAGCCGTGGTGGCCGACATTAAAGAGCGCCATGCCAAAGGACAGCCCATTCTGGTGGGCACCACCAGCATCGAAAACTCCGAGCTGGTGTCTAATATGCTCTCCCGCGCCGGCTTGGCACACAACGTTTTGAACGCCAAAGAGCACGCCCGCGAAGCCGACATCGTGGCGCAGGCCGGCAAAACCGGTATGATTACCGTGGCCACCAATATGGCCGGCCGCGGTACCGACATCGTGCTCGGCGGCAACGTGAAACATCTCAGCCACATCATCCGCAACAATCCCGATTTGAGCGAAGAAGAAAAAGCCGCCCGCATTAAAGAGTTGGAAGACGGCTGGCAGGAAGAGCACGACCGCGTAATCGCTGCCGGCGGCCTGCACATCGTCGGCACCGAGCGCCACGAAAGCCGCCGTATCGACAACCAGTTGCGCGGCCGTTCAGGTCGTCAGGGTGACATCGGCTCCAGCCGCTTCTATCTCTCGTTTGAAGACCCGCTGCTGCGCCTCTTCGCGCTCGACCGCCACGCTGCCTTGCTCGATAAACTGGCGCCGGAACGTGGTGTGCCGATTGAAGCCAATCTGCTCACCCGTCAGATTGAAAGCGCCCAGCGCAAAGTGGAAGGCCGCAACTTCGATATGCGCAAACAGGTGTTGGAATACGACGACGTGGCCAACGACCAGCGCAAGGTTATCTACAGCCGCCGCAATGAAGTGCTGGAGACTGAAGACAACTCCGCCATGATGACCGAGATGCGCAAAGAAGCGCTCGACAACTTGGTTGATTTGTATATGCCCGCCGACAGCATCGAAGAGCAGTGGGATTTGGTGGCGCTGGAGAAACAGTTGTTTGCCGACTTCCACATTCACGCCCCGGTTACCGAGTGGCTAAAGCAAGACCCCACTCTTGACAACCAAGATGTGAAAGAGCGCGCTTGGAAACTGGCACAAGATGACTACGCCGCCAAAACCGATATGGTAGGCGCCGGGTTGATGCATCAGTTCGAACGCAATATCTTCCTGCAAGTGATGGATAGCCAATGGCGTGAACACCTCTCCGCTATGGACTACCTGCGCCAAGGCATACACCTGCGTGGCTATGCCCAGAAGAATCCGAAGCAGGAATACAAAATGGAATCTTTCGAGATGTTCCAAAACCTGTGGCAGAGCATTCGCGGCGAAACCGCCAGGCTCCTGTCGCAAGTGCGTTTCGAGCAGAATGAGCCGGTGGCCAAGGAAAGTGCTCCCGTGCAAATGGCCTATCAAGAAAACCATGCTCCAGCGCCGGATATCAGCTACTTGGCTGTTAATGGCAGTACTGCCGAAGCCGCTGATTTTGCCGAGGACGACTTCAGCCCCGAAGCCCTTACTGCCCGCGGCCAAATGGTACACCGCAACGACCCCTGCCCTTGCGGCAGCGGTCTACGCTACAAACAATGCCACGGCAAACTGGACTAAACTACTCTGTTTAAACTAGGTAAAAATAAAGGCTACCTGAAATTTCAGGTAGCCTTTGATTAAGCCTGAAGGATTAGTTCTGGCCTTCTTCCGGACGCATATGCGGGAACAGGATAACGTCGCGGATGCTCGGGGCGTTGGTCAGCAACATTACCAAGCGGTCGATACCGATACCGCAACCGCCGGTGGGCGGCAGGCCGTATTCCATGGCGCGGATGTAGTCGGCGTCGTAGTTCATGGCTTCGTCGTCGCCGGCTTCTTTCTGTGCCACTTGCGATTTGAAGCGTGCAGCTTGGTCTTCCGGGTCGTTCAACTCTGAGTAGCCGTTGGCCAGTTCGCGGCCTACTGCAAACAGCTCGAAACGTTCGGTGAGCTTCGGATTGGTATCGGAAGCGCGGGCCAGGGGAGACACTTCAACCGGATAGTCGATGATGAAGGTGGGGTTCCACAGCTTGCCTTCGGCACAGCCTTCAAACAAGGCCAGCTGCAGGCTGCCGATGCCGGGGGCGGCAGGCAGGTCTTCGCCGTGTTTCACCACTTCTTTTTTCAGCCATTCTTCGTCGTTCAGCTGCTCGTCGGTGTATTGCGGATTGTATTTTTTGATCGCGTCCACGATGGTGAGGCGGTCAAAGCGTTTTTCCAAATCCACTTCTTTACCGTTGTAGGGAACGTGCAGGCTGCCGCAAACCTCTTTGGCGCAAGCGCGGATCACGCCTTCGGTCATGTCCATCATGCGGTGGTAGTCGCAGAATGCTTCGTAGAACTCCATCATGGTGAACTCGGGGTTGTGGCGGGCAGACACGCCTTCATTGCGGAAGTTGCGGTTGATTTCAAACACGCGCTCGAAGCCGCCAACAGTCAATCGTTTCAGATAGAGCTCAGGAGCGATGCGCATAAACAGCGGAATGTCCAGAGCGTTGTGGTGGGTAACAAACGGACGAGCTGCTGCGCCACCGGCAATCGGGTGCATCATCGGGGTTTCCACTTCCAGATATTTTTCACCGATCATGAAGTTGCGGATAGTCTGGATAATGCGAGCACGTTTTCTGAAGATCTCGCGTGATTCGGCATTCACGATCAAATCAGCATAACGCTGGCGGTAGCGGGTTTCCTGGTCTTTCAGGCCGTGCACTTTGTCGGGCAGGGGGCGCAGTGCTTTGGCCAGCAGACGGATTTGGCTTACGCGTACAGTCAGCTCGCCGTGGTTGGTTTTAAACAGCACGCCTTCTGCGCCGAGGATGTCGCCCAAGTCCCAGTGCTTGAACTCTTCGTGAATCTTCTCACCAACACCTTGGTCATTTACGTAGAGCTGGATTTGACCGGAAACGTCTTGCAGGGTGGCGAAGCTGGCCTTACCCATATCGCGTTGCAGCATCATGCGGCCGGCCACCTTGACAGTTACGTTCTTTTCTTCCAACTCTTCCTTAGACAGTTCGCCGTATTGGCTCTGCAGGTCACCAGCAAAAGCATTGCGGCGGAAGTCGTTCGGGAATGCTACGCCATGCTTGCGGATTTCTGCCAATTTCTCGCGACGAACTGCCATGACCTGACTTTCGTCTAATTGGGGGGTGTCGGTATGTTGAGATTCATTCATGATATCCATCCATATATTAATGAGAAGCAGCGGTCTCGGGCAGACGGTCTGTCTCTGTGGTTGAAGAACTTCATTTCTGAAGATGCCGTTGCATCAATCGCCCTTACCGCGAGGTTGACGAGGATCAATGTTTGTACATTCATTTGCGGCAAACCTCACAGCTTTACGCAAAGGCATGGCTGTAAAGTAAAGGAAAGGCGAGGTGTATGTCAAGCGGGTAAATCAAAATTTTTTCAAGTGTTAATGCTTGAGGTGTGACAATAATGAAAACAATCTGTCTGCAGAACAACTAGATTATTGCGGCGCAAAAGGATTTATGCGGCCATATCGGCAGCGCGGGCGATAGCCAAGCCTTTTGCTGGCTGAGGTAGAGCGGGTTATCGGGGCATCCGCGTCCAGGGTTCGTTGGCGGTCAGGGGTTGTGTGACAATAATGGTCACGCAGTCGCGGGCGTAGTCGCCGCGGCGAAATCTACAGTTACGTCGTTGTCGATAAGGTGCGCTTCGCCGAAGGGGGGGACGGATGATACGGATGATGTAATGATGATACGGATGATGTAATACAGCAGAGTGTTGGCGTGGGCAAACAGGATTTCTCTGTTGGACAGCATGAAATTGAATAATTCGTGGTGGCGGATTTGGGCGGTGAATGTGGCCACTTCGGTAAATAGTCTGCCCATCGGCAGTTTGTGCTCAAAACGGCTGTGTAGTTGCTCCAGTTAATATAAAGCAGAAAACACGTTCGGAGTCAGTGCTGCCGAACGGGGCGGTAGTATTTGCCTTCTTTAGGTTGGAAACCACCAAGGTGGCCGTTGTGGGCAAACAGCCAGTATTTGCCCAATATTTCGCGGATGAAGGGGTGGGTGTTGGCCAGGCCGACGCTGTCTTGGGTAGCCTTGCGGATGTGGGCGATGACGTTGGTGGATTTGATTTGGTAGGTTTTTACCACAAACTCGGCCATCGGCGAGTTGGCGCAGGGCTTGTCGTCGTGGAATATGCGCACGCCTTTGTTTTCGAAGAAGCCGATGCCGAGGCTGTCGGCGTGTCGGTCGGCAGGCCCGCCGCACAAGCGGAATCCTTCAAAGGAGAAAACGATGTCGGTTGAGGTGTTGCAGTTCATGCCTCTAAGCTGTACATGATGAGTTCCACGAGATTAGTTGGTGAAACTGGCAGGCGTTGTGCTGCTATGGTTATTTTAACAACGGCCTTGAGGCTACCTGAAACCTGTTCTGTTGCCATGTCGATATAACGCGTGGTTATATGCTTGCATTTGGAAGGCATGCATTAATTTCAGGTAGCCTTACTGTGTGGGATTAAGGCAAAGTTTCTACTTGAAAGTTTTGGTGAAAATATAGTATAGTTAGTATCTTGGCATTTTTGGCCAAGTTTTTGTTTTGTCCAAAAGGTCGGCCAATCGTAGCGGACCCGTTGTTATATAAGGAAGAATCATGACTTTAGGTCTGGTTGGGCGAAAGGTGGGCATGACTCGCGTGTTTACTGAGCAAGGTGTTTCCGTGCCGGTAACCGTGTTGGAAATGTCTCCTAATCGCGTCACTCAAGTAAAATCCAAAGATACCGACGGCTATTTTGCTGTTCAGGTTACCTTTGGTCAGAAGAAAGTCAATCGTGTAAACAAGGCGGAAGCCGGCCACTTTGCGAAAGCAGGTGTTGAGGCAGGTCGTGGTTTGCATGAGTTTGCTTTGACTGAAGAAAAATTGGCTGAATTGAAAGTGGGCGACGAAGTAACTGTTGCTATTTTTGAGGCTGGCCAGTTTGTGGATGTAACCGGCACCTCTAAAGGAAAGGGCTTTGCCGGTACTATCAAGCGCCATAACTTTGGTGCGCAACGTGCTTCTCACGGTAACTCCCGTTCTCACCGTGTTCCTGGTTCTATCGGTATGAACCAAGATCCGGGTCGTGTGTTCCCGGGTAAACGCATGGCTGGCCAGTATGGTAATACCACTGCGACCGTGCAGCGTTTGGAAGTGGTTCGTGTGGATGCGGAACGCAATCTGCTGTTGGTTAAGGGTGCGGTTCCCGGTGCCGCCAATGGTGATGTGGTTGTTCGCCCCAGCATGAAAGTAGGTGCGTAATGGAATTAAAAGTAATTGATGCTAAAGGCCAGGTTTCAGGTAGCCTTGCTGCTTCCGATGCGCTGTTTGCCCGTGAGTATAACGAGGCATTGGTCCACCAGCTGGTTACTGCTTTTTTGGCAAATGCCCGTTCTGGTAACCGTGCACAGCTGACTCGTGCTGAAGTAAAACACTCCACCAAAAAGCCGTGGCGTCAGAAGGGCACAGGTCGTGCTCGTGCTGGTATGTCTTCCTCTCCGTTGTGGAGAGGGGGTGGTCGTGCGTTTCCAAACAAACCCGATGAAAACTTTACTCAGAAGGTTAATCGTAAGATGTACCGCTCCGGTATGGCGACTATTTTGTCCCAGTTGGTGCGTGATGAGCGCTTGTTTGTGATTGAAGAGCTGTCTGTTGCCACTCCTAAAACCAAAGCTTTTGCTGAGCAAGTGAAAAATTTGGGTATGGAGCAGGTTTTGTTTGTTACCAATCAGCTGGACGAAAACGTATATCTGTCTTCACGCAACCTGCCAAATGTGTTGGTTCTGGAAGCTCAGCAGATTGATCCGTACAGCTTGCTTCGCTATAAAAAAGTAGTGGTAACTAAGGAAGCGGTTGCACAACTTGAGGAGCAATGGGTATGAATCAACAACGTTTGATGAAAGTAATTTTGGCTCCTGTTGTTTCTGAAAAGAGCAATTTGTTGGCTGAGAAACGCAACCAGATGACTTTTAAAGTGTTGCCTGATGCAACCAAGGCAGAAGTTAAAGCTGCTGTTGAATTGTTGTTTGGTGTTCAGGTAGCCTCTGTGACTACAGTTGCGGTTAAGGGCAAGGTAAAGCGTTTTGGCCGCTCTTTGGGTCGTCGCAGTAGCGTGAAGAAGGCCTATGTCAGCTTGGCTGCTGGGCAAGAGCTGAATTTGGAATCTGTTGCAGCAACTGCAGATAAGGAATAAATATTATGGCTATTGTAAAAATGAAGCCGACTTCTGCAGGCCGCCGCGGCATGGTTCGCGTGGTTGCAGAGGGTCTGCATAAGGGTGCTCCTTATGCGCCGCTGGTGGAGAAGAAAAACTCTATCGCTGGCCGCAACCATAACGGTCATATCACTACTCGTCATAAAGGTGGTGGGCATAAACATCACTACCGCGTAGTAGATTTTAAACGCGATAAGGATAATATTCCTGCGAAAGTTGAGCGTATTGAGTACGATCCGAACCGTACTGCTTTCATTGCGCTGCTTTGCTACGCTGATGGTGAGCGCCGTTATATTATTGCTCCTCGCGGTATCCAAGCGGGTGCCGTGTTGGTTTCTGGCGCAGAAGCTGCAATCAAAGTTGGTAATGCTTTGCCGATTCGTAATATTCCGGTTGGTACCACCATCCACTGTATTGAGATGAAACCTGGCAAAGGTGCTCAGATTGCTCGTTCGGCTGGTGCTTCCGCGGTTTTGCTGGCTAAAGAAGGTGTTTACGCTCAAGTTCGTCTGCGTTCAGGTGAGGTGCGTAAGATCCATATCGATTGCCGTGCCACTGTTGGCGAAGTTGGTAATGAAGAGCAAAGTCTGAAGAAAATTGGTAAAGCTGGTGCTAATCGCTGGCGTGGTATTCGTCCGACCGTTCGCGGTGTGGTAATGAACCCTGTGGATCACCCACATGGTGGTGGTGAGGGTCGTACCGGTGAGGCTCGTGAGCCTGTCAGCCCATGGGGTACTCCGGCTAAGGGTTACCGAACTCGTAATAATAAGCGTACGGATAATATGATTGTTCGTCGCCGCTATTCAAATAAAGGTTAATTGATATGGCTCGTTCATTGAAAAAAGGTCCATATGTCGACCTGCACCTGCTGAAAAAGGTTGATGCTGCTCGCGCCGGTAATGATAAGCGTCCTATTAAAACATGGTCTCGCCGCTCAACAATTCTCCCCGATTTTATTGGGTTGACTATTGCGGTACATAATGGCCGCACTCATGTGCCTGTGTTTATTAGCGATAATATGGTTGGCCATAAGTTGGGTGAGTTTGCGCTTACTCGTACTTTTAAAGGACACTTGGCTGATAAAAAGGCTCAGAAATAAGGTGAATTATGAGAGTATCTGCACAACATAAAAATGCCCGTATTTCTGCTCAAAAAGCCCGGTTAGTTGCTGATTTAATTCGAGGCAAAGAGGTAGAGCAAGCTCTTAATATTTTGGCATTTAGCACAAAGAAAGGTGCTGAGCTGATTAAAAAGGTATTAGAGTCTGCTATCGCTAATGCTGAGCATAACGAAGGCGCTGACATTGATGAGCTTAAAGTTGTAACGATTTTTGTGGACAAGGGGCCGAGCTTAAAACGATTCCGTGCCCGGGCAAAAGGTCGTGGCAACCGTATTGAAAAACAAACGTGTCATATTAATGTGACAGTAGGAAACTAAGGAAAAGCTATGGGACAAAAAATTCATCCAACTGGCTTTCGCCTAGCTGTAAATAAAGACTGGTCATCTAAGTGGTTCGCCAAGAGCACAGAATTTGCTGCTGTATTGAAGCAGGATATCGATGTGCGTGATTATTTGCGTAAGCGCTTGGCAAATGCTTCAGTAGGCCGCGTAGTGATTGAGCGTCCGGCTAAATCTGCTCGCATCACCATTCATACTGCACGCCCTGGTGTCGTGATTGGTAAAAAGGGCGAGGATATTGAGGTATTGAAGCAAGATTTGCACCAATTGCTTGGTGTTCCTGTTCATGTGAATATCGAAGAAATTCGCAAGCCTGAACTGGATGCTCAAGTGATTGCTGATGGTATCGCTCAACAGTTGGAAAAACGTGTACAGTTCCGTCGCGCAATGAAGCGTGCCATGCAGAATGCGATGCGTGCTGGTGCTAAAGGTATCAAGATTATGACTTCAGGGCGTCTGAATGGCGCGGATATCGCTCGTAGCGAGTGGTATCGTGAGGGTCGTGTGCCGTTGCATACTTTGCGAGCAGCTGTTGAATATGCCACTAGCGAGGCTCATACCACCTATGGTGTTATAGGCCTGAAAGTATGGGTTTATAAGGGCGAGACTGGACAGTTGTTGGAAAATACCAACACTGAGAATAAGCGTAGAAAAGGAGGTGGCCGCCATGCTACAGCCGGTTAGAATGAAATATCGCAAGCAGCATAAAGGTCGCAATACTGGTGTCGCTACTAATGGATACGATGTCAGCTTTGGTAATTTTGGTTTGAAGGCAATTGGTCGTGGCAGATTAACGGCTCGACAGATTGAAGCGGCTCGACGTGCTATGACTCGTCATATTAAGCGTGGTGGGCGTATTTGGATTCGTGTGTTTCCAGATAAACCTATTACTGAAAAACCAATCCAAGTACGTATGGGTGGCGGTAAAGGCTCTGTAGAGTATTATGTCGCTGAAATCAAGCCTGGCAAAGTGCTCTATGAAATGGATGGAGTATCAGAATCCTTGGCTAGAGAGGCGTTTGCTTTAGCGGCTGCAAAATTGCCTATACGTACAACATTTGTGTCCCGGCAGGTAGGTAAATGATGAAAATGATTGATTTAAAAGACAAATCATTGGAGCAGCTGGAGGCTGATCTGGTTGGTTTGTTAAAGACGCAATTTAGTTTGCGTATGCAACATGCTACTGGCCAGCTAAGCAAGAATAGTGAGCTGAAGCGCGTTCGTCGTGATATTGCCCGCGTAAAAACCAAGTTAGCTGAGAAAGGGGTTGGCAATGAGTGATGCCAAAATTATTCGAACTTTGCAAGGTAGGGTGATCAGCGACAAGATGGATAAAACAGTAACCGTCTTGATTGAGCGCAGAGTAAAACACCCCTTGTATGGTAAGATTATCCAGCGATCCACTAAAATTTACGCTCACGATGAGCGAAATGAGTGCAAAGTGGGTGATGTGGTGGTAATTGCTGAGGGTCGCCCTTTGTCCAAGACAAAGTCATGGGTTGTCCAAAGCCTGCTTGAGAAGTCTCAAGAAATTTAGTTGTAATTTTGGTATTTTTGTAGGCGAGGTCTTGCAGTAGGAAAGAAAAGGCTGTAAACTCCTCGCCTTTCTAGCTTCTAGTTTCCTAGGAGTTTCTCCCTGTCGGGGCCAAAACTGATCTATTTTGGTAGATGCTGGTCATCTATTTGAGACTAATGATAGGTTAAGTTGGTTTTAAAAAGGTAATGACATGATTCAGATGCAGACTATTTTGGATGTGGCTGATAACTCTGGTGCTCGTCGCGTTATGTGCATTAAGGTGCTTGGTGGTTCTAAGCGCCGTTATGCAAGCGTTGGTGATGTTATTAAGGTATCGGTTAAGGATGCGGCTCCACGTGGCCGAGTGAAAAAAGGTGATGTATATAATGCTGTTGTTGTTCGTACAGCTAAAGGCATTCGTCGTGCAGATGGTGCGTTAATTAAATTTGATAATAATGCTGCTGTACTGCTGAATACTAAGCTTGAGCCTATGGGTACGCGCATTTTTGGGCCGGTAACGCGTGAATTGCGTACTGAGCGGTTTATGAAGATTGTTTCGTTGGCTCCTGAAGTGATCTGAGAGATAAGATTATGAGTAAAATTATTAAGGGCGATCATGTTGTTGTTATCTCGGGTAGAGATAAAGGTAAGCAGGGGCAAGTTACCCGTTTGTTAGGTGATAAGGTGGTTGTTGAGGGAGTGAATCTTGTTAGGAGGCACCAAAAGCCTAATCCTATGCGTAATATTGAGGGTGGTGTGGTTGTTAAAAATATGCCTATTCACATTTCAAACGTCGCTATTTATAACAAAGAGACGCAGAAAGCGGATCGAGTTGGTATTAAGTTGATTGATGAGAATGGCAAGGTTAGACGTGTGAGAGTGTTTAAGTCTAACGGTACTGAGTTGGCTTAAGTTGAGCTAAGGAAATTTAGGTATGGCACGGTTGAGAGAGTTTTATATTGAGACGGTTGTTCCTGCGTTGATGTCGCAGTTTGGGTATAAGTCCATCATGGAGGTTCCTCGTATTGAAAAAATAACATTAAATATGGGGGTTGGTGAGGCAGTTGCTGATAAAAAAGTGATGGAGCATGCCGTTAGCGATTTGGAAAAAATTGCTGGGCAGAAGCCTGTTGTTACTTTGGCTAGAAAATCAATTGCTGGGTTTAAGATCCGTGATGACTATCCGGTTGGTTGCAAGGTTACTCTTCGTAAGGAGAGGATGTTTGAATTTTTGGATAGATTAATTTCTGTAGCTTTGCCGCGTGTTAGAGACTTTCGAGGGGTGAATAGTAAATCTTTTGATGGTCAAGGTAATTATAATATGGGTGTTCGTGAGCAGATTATTTTCCCTGAGATTGAGTACGATAAGATTGATACACTTCGTGGGTTAAATATCACGATTACTACTACTGCGAAAACGGATGAAGAGGCAAGAGCATTGCTTTCGCTTTTTAAATTTCCATTTAAGGGATAATCATGGCAAAAAAAGCTCTTATTAATCGAGAAGCTAAACGCGTTGCGCTTGCAAAAAAGTATGCTGCAAAGAGGGCTGCAATTTTTGCAGTAATTAATGATGCAGGGGTAAGCGATAAAGAGCGATTTGAGGCTCGTTTAAAGCTTCAAGCTATTCCTCGAAATGCATCACCTATTCGTCAAAGAAGACGCTGTGCTTTAACGGGGCGACCACGTGGCACCTTCCGTAAGTTTGGCTTAGGGCGTACTAAGATTCGCGAGATTGCGATGCGTGGTGAGATTCCTGGTGTTATTAAGGCCAGCTGGTAAATTTTAAGGATAATGGTAATGAGTATGCATGATCCTATTTCTGATATGCTGACTCGCATTCGTAATGCGCAGCGTGCAAATAAAGCTTCCGTTGCTATGCCTTCTTCTAAGGTGAAATGTGCAATTGCTAAAGTTCTGCAAGAGGAAGGGTATATTGATAGCTTTTCGGTGTCTTCTGGTGTGAAGCCCGTTTTGGAAATTCAGTTGAAGTATTACCTGGGAAAGCCGGTAATTGAGCAGATTAAGCGAGTTTCTCGTCCCGGCTTAAGGGTGTACAAGGGTGCAGATTCAATTCCGCGAGTTATGAATGGGTTGGGTATTGCTATCGTTAGTACATCCAAGGGCGTGATGACTGGGCATAAGGCTCTTGCCTCAGGTGTGGGTGGTGAGTTGTTGTGCATCGTGGCTTAACTTTAAGTGGCCAATTAAGGAGCTTTATTTAAAATGTCTCGTATAGCAAAAAATCCAGTGCATGTCCCTGCTGGTCTTGATGTTGAGCTTGGGGCTGGTAAGTTGGTAATAAAGAATAAGAGTGACAAGTTAAGTGTTGCAGTGCCTAGTAGTATCTTGGTTCAGTTTGCTGATGGGCAGTTAGTATTTTCTGCTGTTACTGATACTAAAGAAGCAGATACAATGTCAGGTACTATTCGGGCGATTGCAGCTAACATGGTTAAAGGGTTGGCTGAAGGATTTGAGAAAAGGTTACAGTTGGTTGGTGTGGGGTATCGTGCACAGGCCCAGGGCTCTACCTTAAATCTTTCTTTGGGATTCTCGCATCCTGTTGTTTATGATATGCCAGCAGGTGTGTCTGTTCAGACACCGTCTCCCACGGAGATAGCGCTGAAGGGCGCCAATAAGCAAATTGTAGGGCAGGTAGCAGCTGAAATTCGTGGTTTTCGACCTCCTGAGCCTTATAAAGGTAAGGGTGTACGCTATTTGGACGAAGTGGTAGTTTTGAAAGAAGCAAAGAAAAAATAGCTAAGGAATTGCATTCATGGATAAGTATACTAGAAGAGCTCGTCGCGCGCATAAAGCGCGTGCGCGCATAAAGCAACTTGGAGAGATTAGGTTGTGCGTATTTCGAAGTAATAACCATATTTACGCACAAATAATTGATGCGAGTGGTGGTATTGTTTTGTCTCAGGCTTCCACAGTAGAGTCAGAGGTAAGAAAAAGCTTAGACTCATGCAGTAATGTTCAAGCTGCATCTTTAGTGGGTAAAAGAATTGCGGAAAAAGCTAAAGCATTAGGTATTGAAAGAGTTGCTTTTGATAGATCTGGTTTTCAGTATCATGGGCGTGTCAAAGCATTGGCAGAGGCCGCTCGTGAAAATGGCCTGAATTTCTAGGATAATAGTTACAGATTTGAGGATCAGATAATGGCAAAGCAAGATATTGAAGAACGTAATGATGGCTTGATTGAAAAAATGGTTGCTGTTAATCGTGTCACCAAGGTGGTTAAGGGTGGTCGAATCATGGCGTTTTCAGCACTGACAGTGGTTGGTGATGGTGATGGCCGTATCGGAATGGGTAAAGGTAAATCTAAAGAAGTACCTGCTGCGGTTCAGAAAGCTATGGATCAGGCTAGACGTTCAATGATTAAGGTATCATTGAATAATGGAACTATTCACCACGAGGTGGTTGGTAAACATGGTGCTACAAAGGTGTTTATGCAGCCTGCAAAAGAAGGTAGTGGTGTAAAAGCCGGTGGCCCAATGCGACTAATTTTTGAAGCAATGGGGGTTCATAATATTTCTGCAAAAGTACATGGTTCTACTAATCCATATAATATCGTTCGAGCCACTTTAGACGGTTTGGTAAAATTATATGCCCCGAGTGAGGTGGCAGCTAAACGCGGTATGTCTGTGGAAGAGTTGGGGGTTTAAGATGAGTACGCAAAAGACAATTATTGTAACGCTTACTAAGAGTTTGATTGGTACGGTTAAATCTCATCGGCAGTGTGTCCAGGGCTTGGGTTTGCGCCATCGGCATCATTCAGTTGAAGTGTTAGATACTCCTGAAAATCGTGGAATGATTAATAAAGTAAGTTATCTCTTGAAGGTTGGGGGCTAATTATTTATGTTTTTGAATACAATTCAACCATCTGCAGGCTCTATCCATGTTAAGCGTCGTGTTGGACGTGGTATTGGTAGTGGTCTTGGTAAAACGTGTGGTCGTGGACATAAAGGGCAAAAAAGCCGTGCTGGTGGATTTCATAAGGTTGGTTTTGAAGGCGGGCAGATGCCTCTCCAACGCCGCCTTCCCAAGAGGGGCTTTAAGCCAATCTCTTCTTTGAAAGCAGCAGTTATTACTTTGTCTGACTTGAATAAAGTAAATGGTAAAGAGGTTGATATCCTAATATTAAAACAAAACGGCTTATTAAACTCTGAGGTGAGCGCGGTTAAAGTGGTTGCTACTGGGTCTGTTGCTAAAGTACTTACTGTTCGTGGCGACGTTAAGGTTACCAAAGGTGCTCAGGCAGCTATTGAGGCTGTTGGTGGGGTTGTAGAGTTGTCTTGATATTTGTTGAAAATACC
This sequence comes from Eikenella sp. NML070372, assembly GCF_001648415.1. Lineage (NCBI taxonomy): Bacteria > Pseudomonadati > Pseudomonadota > Betaproteobacteria > Neisseriales > Neisseriaceae > Eikenella > Eikenella sp. NML070372. Next base: position 18,629 of record NZ_LXSN01000004.1, read on the forward strand.
GAGAGGTGGCTGTAATTAGGAATTTAGCAAGAATGAATGATTTGAGAAGACGCCTGTTGTTTTTGCTCGGGGCTCTTATCGTCTTTAGGGTAGGGGCTCATATTCCCGTACCTGGAGTCAATGCTGCAGCACTCGCTAATAGTTTTAAGGAAGGTAATGCCGGTATCTTGGAGATGCTTAATCTCTTCTCTGGCGGTTCTTTAGAGAGGTTTAGTATTTTTGCCATAGGAATTATGCCATATATTTCAGCATCTATTATTATTCAATTGGTTGCTGAGGTACTACCATCGTTAAAGGCCTTGAAAAAGGAAGGGGAAGCGGGACGCCGAGCTTTGACCAAATATACTCGTTGGGGAACTCTGATTGTTGCGATAGTACAAGCATTTACAGCGGCAGCGTTTGTTTATCAGCAACCAGATCTTGTAGTGATTGGACGGTCAGAGTTCTACATTTCTACAATTACGTGTCTGGTAACCGGAACCATGTTCTTGATGTGGCTTGGAGAGCAGATGACTGAGCGTGGTATTGGTAATGGTGTTTCATTATTAATTACAGCAGGAATTGTGGCTGCTCTCCCTGGCGCGGTTAGTAACTTGTTGAATCTGGCAATTACTGGTGCTAGTGGCTATGGGGCAATTCTTTTTGTATTGTTCGGTGGGTTGTGCCTGATCTATATAGTTGTTTATATTGAGAGTGCTCAGCGTAAGATTCCTATTCATTATGCGCGTCGACAAATCGGGAACCGAATTGTACAAGGACAGAAAACCCATTTGCCATTTAAAATAAATATGGCAGGCGTGATTCCTCCAATTTTTGCATCTAGCGTAATTTTATTCCCGTCTCAAATTATTGGGTGGTTGGATAAAAGAGTGGATGGTAATGTATTTGTTGATTTTATCGCTGCTAATCTTTCCCCAGGTAAATCTTTATATTTGGTAGTATTTGCAGCGGCCATAATTTTCTTCTGCTATTTTTATACTGCGTTAGTATTTAGCCCAAGAGAAATGGCTGAGAATTTGAAGAAAAGTGGGGCTTTCGTCCCAGGTATTCGGCCAGGTGAACAAACCTCAAATTATTTGGAAAAAGTGGTTATGCGCCTTACCTTCTTTGGTGCGTTGTATATAACTATTATTTGCTTGATTCCAGAGTTTGTTACGGGAGTGCTCGGCATTCCATTTCATTTGGGTGGAACGTCTCTTCTTATTTTGGTTGTTGTTACTATGGACTTTGGTACTCAGGTTGCTTCCTATCGTATGAATCAGCAGTATGAGCATTTAATGAGGAAAGGTTCAGCTAAGAAGTAATTGTACTATGTAAGTAAAGAGATTATGGCTAAAGAAGATACTATACAAATGCAGGGCGAGGTATTGGAGACTTTGCCTAATGCGACTTTTAAAATTAAACTGGAAAATGGCCATGAAGTATTAGGACATATTTCTGGGAAGATGCGAATGCACTATATCCGGATTTCACCTGGTGATAAGGTTACTGTAGAAATGACACCTTATGACTTATCCCGTGCTCGTATCGTTTTTCGAGCTCGTTAAATCATGAAAAGGAAAATAAATGCGTGTTCAACCATCGGTAAAGAAGATTTGTCGCAATTGCAAGGTTATTCGTCGCAATCGCGTTGTGAGAGTGATCTGCACAGATCCACGTCATAAACAGCGACAAGGCTAATTGTTTAAAATAAAATATGCTATGCTTGTGTAGCTTTTCGTCTTAAAAGGAAACGAAGAATGGCTCGTGTTGCAGGAGTGAATATTCCTAATAATGCCCATGTTGTAATTGGTTTGCAGGTAATTTATGGTATTGGCGCCAGTCGCGCAAAATTGATTTGTAATAATGCAGCTATTGCTCCTGATATTAAGGTAAAGGATTTGACAGAGGGGCAGTTAGATGCTTTGCGTGAGCAGGTTGCGCAGTATGAAATTGAAGGTGATCTGCGTCGTGAAATTACTATGAATATCAAACGACTGATTGATATGGGTTGTTATCGTGGGTTTCGTCACCGTCGTGGTTTGCCATGTCGTGGGCAGCGTACTAGGACTAATGCCCGTACTAGAAAAGGTCCTCGTAAGGTAATTGCAGGCAAAAAGGGTTAGGAGATTAAGTTAAATGGCTAAAGCAACTACAGTTGCGCGTGCGCGTAAAAAAGTACGGAAAGTAGTGAATGATGGTATTGTCCATATTCATGCCTCTTTTAATAATACTATAATTACCATTACTGATCGACAGGGTAATGTTCTGTCTTGGGCTACATCTGGTGGTGCAGGGTTTAAAGGATCTCGCAAAAGCACCCCTTTTGCCGCTCAGGTAGCTGCTGAAGCAGCTGGTAAGGCTGCGCAGGAATATGGTGTGAAAAATTTGGAAGTTCGCATTAAAGGGCCTGGGCCTGGTCGAGAGTCTTCTGTTCGTTCTCTAAATGCTATCGGTTTTAAGATTGTAAGTATTACTGATGTTACTCCATTGCCTCATAATGGATGTCGTCCACCTAAAAAACGTCGTATTTAATCTGGAGTAATTAACTTATGGCACGTTATATTGGCCCTAAATGCAAATTAGCTCGTCGTGAAGGTAGCGATCTTTTTTTGAAAAGTGCGCGCCGTCCTATTGAGTCAAAATGTAAACTTGAAAACGCTCCTGGTCAGCATGGTGCAAGAAGAGGTCGTTTGTCTGACTATGGTATTCAGCTACGTGAGAAACAAAAAATCCGTAGATTATATGGTGTGTTAGAGAGACAGTTCCGCCGTTATTTTGCTGAAGCCTCACGTCGTAGGGGTGCGACTGGCGAGCTGTTGTTGCAGCTGCTTGAGTCACGTTTGGATAACGTGGTATATCGCATGGGTTTTGGTTCTACTCGTGCGGAAGCTCGTCAGTTGGTATCCCATAAAGCAATTTTGGTGAATGGCGAAGTAGTTAATATCCCGTCTTTCCAGGTAAAAGCGGGAGATACTGTCTCTGTGCGGGAAAAAGCTAAAAAACAGGTTCGTATCCAAGAATCATTGCAATTGGCTGCTCAAATTGGCTTGCCAAGCTGGGTTTCTGTAGATGTCGATAAGCAAGAGGGCGTATTTAGAAATATGCCTGACCGTGCTGACTTGTATAGTGATATTAACGAGCAGTTAGTGGTTGAGTTTTACTCAAAATAATTTCATTGGCTCAAAAAAGGGGGCAGTTAAATGCAAAACAGCACCTATGAATTTCTGAAGCCGCGACAGATTGATGTAGATGCTTTGTCTGCAACGCGTGCAAAAGTTTTTATGGAGCCATTTGAGCGGGGTTTTGGTTATACATTAGGCAATGCGTTGCGCCGTATATTGCTATCATCAATGAATGGTTTTGCACCTACAGAGGTGGTAATTGACGGTGTACTGCATGAATATTCTACTTTAGATGGTGTTCAGGAAGATGTTGTAGACATATTGCTGAATATTAAAGGAGTGGTATTCAAGCTTCAGGGTCGTGATTCGGTCCAGGTTAGCTTAAATAAATCAGGTAGTGGGGTAGTAACTGCTGCTGATTTGGAATTGCCGCATGATGTGGAAGTAATTAATCCAGAACATGTTATTTGCCGCTTGTCTGATAATGGCAAGATTGAACTGACAATTACTGTAGAAAAGGGTCGTGGCTATCAAACTGTTAGTAGCAGGGATGATGACCACAAGCAAATTGGCGCTATTCATTTGGATGCCAACTTTTCTCCTGTTCATCGTGTTAGCTTTGAGGTTCAGGCTGCTCGTGTGGAGCAGCGGACGGACTTGGATTGTTTGGTTTTAGATATTGAAACCAATGGTGCAATTGATCCGGAAGAGGCAGTGCGTCGAGCAGCTCGGATACTGATTGATCAAATGTCGGTATTTGCTGACTTGGAAGGGACACCGGTTGAAGAGTCTAAAGAAGAAGCTCCGCATATTGACCCGATTCTGCTACGCCCAGTAGATGATTTGGAATTGACTGTTCGTTCAGCGAATTGCTTGAAAGCTGAAGATATCTACTATATTGGTGATTTGATTCAGCGAACCGAAACCGAATTGCTGAAAACCCCGAATCTTGGCAGAAAATCTTTAAACGAGATTAAAGAAGTATTGGCTTCAAAAGGCTTGACCTTGGGCTCAAAATTGGATGTGTGGCCACCTGTTGGTTTAGATAAGCCTTAATATTTAATTGAAAAGGATAATAAAATTATGCGTCATGGTAATGCCAACCGCAAATTAAACCGCACAAGCAGCCATCGTGCAGCGATGTTGCGTAATATGGCTAATTCGCTTTTAACCCATGAAACTATTGTAACTACTCTGCCCAAGGCTAAAGAGTTGAAACGAGTAGTAGAGCCTTTGATTACTTTGGGTAAGAAGCCTTCTTTAGCTAATCGTCGTACTGCCTTTAACAGAACTCGCGACAGAGATGTTGTAGTGAAACTGTTCGATGAGTTGGGTACTCGTTTTGCCAGCCGCAATGGTGGTTATGTTCGTATTTTGAAATATGGCTTCCGTAAAGGTGATAATGCGCCGTTAGCATTGGTGCAATTGACCGATTTGGCCACTGAAGACTCAAATACTGAGGCTGCATAACTGTTTGATTGAGCTGTTGCCGAAAGCTGAATTCTGTGGATTACATAGAATTCGGCTTTTTTTATTTGTTGGGCTTTAAATTAAGCTTTATATTTGTTTCAAATAGGGATGAGACAAGGTGGTAAGTTGCGGACAGCACAGAGGAGTGTGGCAAAGCAAACTAAATTTATATTCTATTTATGTAACAATTAAATGGCCAACTCCTTCTTTCTTCAAAGCTCTCTTCTGAAAGGCGTTGAATCTAATCGTCCCATATTTGGAATCATGCACAACTTCGCTACTTTTGCTGAACTTCGGTGCAGTATCCTATCTTGATGGACAGGACACTAATCCCGTTTATTCAGTGCTCTCAATTCTTATGATTGGCACACTATTTTCAGGCAGCTTTGTTCGTATTCCAGCTGCGGATACTAATCTACCCCCGCAATAGCTATCTGCTACACCTCCTATCCAAGCATCGGTATAATCCCTTAAGGTTAGCCAGATCCACCAATCGGCCGGCTAAATACATTCCCAATATAAGGCAGTATAGCAAGCTAATACATAGCCAAGACTAGGCTAATTTGCTAGCAACCCTGTGTACAAAATGCTTTCCTGCAACCAACACACCAATTATCTAATAAGGATACCCACCATGCCCTACCAAGTACAGCTTCCCATCGTTATCACGCCTGCTGATCTGCCTCTACATTGCAGTGACCCCACGCACGAAGCCTGGGATGGCCAACCGCGTGTATTTTTGCCGATTACCTCCAACGGCAGCATCGAATGCTCGTATTGTAGCAGCATCTATCAGCTCAACGGCGAAGTAGGTGGGCATTACTAACGTTCTGGTTTTAGTATAGTGGGGCAGTTCGCAACTGTTACCGCCTTGGCCCTCTTAGCATTACTACAGGAATCCCTCTATAACGGCATACCAAAGCCGCCAGAGTCTGCCCGAAAAATGTCTACGCCGCTGTTCTATAGCGAACGTTAAATTCATTCGCTATATCCCGCCGATTCCTTGCCATGCCCAAAAATATCCTCATCATCTCTCCTTCTTGGATTGGCGATTGCGTGATGACGCAGCCGCTTTACCGCCGCCTGCACGAATTGCATCCCGGCTGCCGGATTGACATATTTGCGCCCAAGTGGTCGATGGCCGTGTTCGAGCGCATGCCCGAAATCAACCAGATTTTGGAAAACCCCTTCGCCCACGGCGCATTGCGGCTGCGCGAGCGCTGGCGGCTGGGCAAAGAGCTGGCACGGCGCGGCTATGACCAAGTGATCGTGTTGCCCGGCTCGTTTAAATCTGCGCTGATTGCCCGCGCCGGCGGCATCGCGCAGCGCACCGGCTATGTGGGTGAGAGCCGCTACCCGTTGCTCAACGACATCCGCAAGCTGGATAAGGCCGCACTGCCGCTGATGGCCGATCGTTACACTGCCTTGGCTTACCCGAAATGCGTGCCGTTCGAGCCGCGCCCCGGCGATTTTCCCCGCCTCTCCGTTTCTGCTGCCGCCAGCGAAGCCGCCATGCATGCCCATGGTTTGAGGCACGACCGCCCCGCGGCCGCTTTCTGCCCCGGTGCGGAATACGGCCCGGGCAAACGCTGGCCGCCACGCCATTTTGCTGCATTGGCTAAACGCTACGCCGCTGAAGGCTATCAGATTTGGTTGTTCGGCTCGGCCAAAGACCACGAAACCGCCGAAGAAGTACAGCGGCTTTCAGGTAGCCTTTGCACCAATTTGTGTGGACGGACCAGCCTTTCCGAAGCCATCGATTTGCTCGCCCTTGCGCAAATCGTGGTGTGCAATGACAGCGGCCTGATGCACCTGGCTGCCGCGCTGAATCGCCCGCTGGCTGCCGTGTACGGCTCGTCCAGCCCAGAGCATACCCCGCCCCTGAGCTTGCATGCGCAGGTGGTGAGCCTGCACCTCGAGTGCAGCCCCTGCTTCAAGCGTGAATGCCCGCTCGGCCACACCGATTGCCTCAACAAGCTCGAGCCGGATTTGGTGTACCAAGCCGGCTGCCGTGCCATCTGCTCCCGCTTCCCCGAACAAGCGCCTGAAACTCCAGCAAAATGAGCGTACCCACTACCTTAATCTGGTTCCGGCAAGACCTGCGCACCGACGACCAGCCTGCCCTACAAGCCGCCACCCGCACTGGCCGGCTGCTGCTCGGCCTGTATGTGTGGCCGAACGACAGTGCACTCACGGCGTGGCGGCGTTATTTTATTTGGCAGAGCCTGCGCGATTTGCAGGCACGGCTGGCCGAATGCGGTATTCCGCTGCATGTGCGCGGAGGTAATCCCGTGCAGGCGGTGGCCGAAATGGCGGCATATTGCCGTGCGGCAGAAGTGGTGTGTGCAAGCGACGGGGCAGGGCAGGGCGCATTACGCGCCGTGCTGGAAAAGCAGGGCTGCCGGCTGCACGGCGTGGCCGACGGCCTGTTGCAGCCGCCCTTCCAATTTATCCGTTCGCCGTATTTCAATGAGCCGGCCTTTGCCGCGTTTCAGGTAGCCTGGCAGGCCGCATGTGCCGAACAATATGCCGCTTGGCAAGCACCGGCCTGGCCGCCGCCGGATTTGGCCGCGCAGCAGAAAAGGCTACCTGAAAATCTGAAAACTGCCGCGCTGCCTGCTGTCCCCCGTGCCGTGCTCACCATTCCCGGCGGCGAAACCGCCGCCCGGCGGCAGCTGGCCGAATTTTTGTCGCGCCTGCCGTATTACCCGGTGTTGCGCAGCCTGCCCGCCCAACACGGCAGCTCGCAGCTCTCGCCGCATCTTGTGTTTGGCACGCTGTCGGTGCGCCGGGTGTGGGCGGTGGCCGGCAACTCGCCTGATGCTACTGCCTGGCGCGAAGCTTTGGCCCGGCGCGAATTTTGGCGGCATTATTTCCGCCAATATCCCGATGTGCTGCAGCAAGGCCTGCCCGAACACCGTGCCGCAGCCGGGCAGGCCAACCAAGTGCTGATGGCCGCTTGGCAGCAAGGCATAACCGGCTACCCGCTGGTTGATGCCGCCATGCGCCTGCTGCGCGACACCGGCTGGTTACCGCACAGCCTGCGCCGTTTCTGCGCCGCTTTTTTCTGCCACGTGCTGGGTGGCCGCTGGCAGGATGGTGCCGGCTGGTTTGCCCGCCAGTTGCTGGATTTCGAGCCCGCCGCCAACAGCGACAACTGGCAGCTGGCTGCCGGCCTGGGTGGTAAGCGGGTTGAACGGCAGCCCTTCAACCCCGTGGTTTGGTCACAAAAGCTCAATCCCGACGGCCAATTCATCCGCCGCCATCTGCCGCAGTTGGCACATCTCGATAGCCGCCGTATCCATGCCCCGTGGCTGGCCGCAGCGGAAGTGAACACCAACGGCTACCCGGCGCCGGTAGTAGATTATCGGGCGCGCTAGGGCAGGGCGATGAAGAGGCTACCTGAAAAACGGTTAACTTCGTTGCCGCTTTCAGGTAGCCTCTAGCTTTGGCGCGAACTTTATGGCTTTGGCGCTATAATTCCGCCTTTACACAACCAACGACTGCTTGCCATGTACCGATTGATGAGCGATGCCGCCAACCTGATGCGGCTGCGATTGCGCCCTGCCGAAGAATATGCCTACTCACTACCGGATTGCCTGGGCGCGCTGGTGATGGTGGCTGCCGTGAACACAGCGATGCTTTCGCCCGTGCTGACCGGGCAATACGGCATGATGGTGTTTGTGTTTTGCCTAAATTTGGTGAAATGGCCGGTGTTTGCCGGCGTGATGACCCGGCTGATGGGTGCACTCGGTGGCCGGTGGCAATCTTTGTGGGGCTACACGCTGCTTACTGAAGTGCTCTCTTTGCCTGCTTTGTTGATTCTGTACGTACCCAGTCTGGCACTGTTGCTGCAAGTTTGGATGGCTTGGGCGTTTGCCGTGGGTGTGATGGGCTATGCCCGCCTCTGCGGCGTGCGTCTGTGGCAGGTGTTGCTGGGCTATTTTGCCGGTTTCTGTACTTTATTGGTAACGGCCATGGTCGTTATGGTATTGTTTGCTTCGGCCGGTATCATCAACCAAACGCAATTGGAGCAGAATATGCAGCGCTGGCAGGAGCAGATGAGCGCGCCACAGCAACAGAAATAAACGGCTGCTTGAGCATATGAAAAGGCTACCTGAAAACAAATTTTCAGGTAGCCTTTTGCTTGCAGGTATATGCTCTTAACGGCCGTCTATCCGGCGTATGGCGGCATCCACTTTGGCTCGGCGCTCGGTTTCCTTGGCGCGGGTTTGGTGCAGCAGTTCTGCAGCGGAGATGCCGCGTTTTGGGGCTTCTGCAGCGGCGTATCCGGCCATTTTGCTGTCGAGATAGGTTTCAATCTCACGGCGCAGACGGGCGCGTTCGACTCGGCTCTCGGCGCACAGTTTGCCCAAATCAGCGTTGGTGGGGCGGGCCGTATGGCTTTGATTTGGAGATTGCCTAGCTTGCTGGCGGCATTGATCCACTTTGGGGTGGTTAAACAGCAGTATCATGGATAAATCGTTGAAATAGCTTGATGCTTCCGGGCTTTCCCGATAACAGAGCGTACCGTTGGCCAAGGTGTTGGTATCTTTAATTAGCTGCTCGCACTCGGCAGCCAGTGAGGCATGGTCGGTGCCTGGCCGGGTTTGAGCAAAGGCAGGCACGGCGAAGGAGGCCAGTAGCAGGAGGGCGAGGGATTTTTTCATAATATTGATTCCTCTAGCAGAGTTGCTTCAGCAAGAAACGGCAGTAGAATGTATCAGAAAAGGCTATCTGAAAGCAAGGTTTCAATGCAGCACAGTAGTGTAGTGTCTGCGAAGCTAACAATTTTCAGATAACCTTTCCGCATTTAGCAAACCTTATCCCCGGGCTGAGCACCAGTATCGGGGCTGAGGATACGGGAGGATCCGTCTGGCAGTTCGGCGGAGAGAATCATGCCTTCGGATATGCCGAATTTTGCCATTTTGCGTGGGGCGAAGTTGGCGACGGCGATAACCATGCGGCCGTTCAATTCGGCAGGGTTGGGATAAGACGCGGCGATGCCGGAGAAAATGATGCGTTTTTCAAAACCGAAATCGAGGTCGAATTTTAAGAGTTTGGTGCTACCTTCGACGGCTTCGCAGTTCAATACTTTGGCAACGCGCATGTCGATTTTCATGAAGTCGTCGAAGCTGGCCTGCTCGGCAACTTTTTCGTATTTGCTGTCTTCAACAGGCGCGGCTGCGGCGGCAATGCTTTGTTTGTTGGCTTCGATTAAATCGTCCACTTGTTTTTGCTCCACTCGTTGCATTAAATGTTCGTATTTGTTGATGGCGTGTTCTTCGCCTAGGGTTTCGCGCGTGTTCGCCCAGGTAATCGCGTCCAGATTGAGGAAACGCGCGGCGTTGGCGGCGGTTTGCGGCAACACGGGGGCGAGGTAGGCGGTCAGCATGGTGAAGGCATTGATGAGTTCGCTGCATACTTCATGCAGGCGTTCGTCCTGACCTTCCTGTTTGGCGAGCTCCCACGGCTTGTTGGCATCGACGTATTCGTTCACCGCGTCTGCCAATGCCATGATGTCGCGCAGGGCGCGGGCGTATTCGCGGTTTTCGTATTGCTCGGCGATGCCGTCGCTTTCGGCAGCGAGTTTTTGCAATAACAGGCTACCTGAAACGTCTTTCAGACGGCCTTCAAAGCGTTTGGCCAGAAAGCCTGACGCGCGGGCGGCGATATTGACGTATTTGCCGACGAGGTCGCTGTTTACGCGCGAGATAAAGTCTTGCAGGTTCAAATCGATGTCTTCGATTTTGCTGTTGAGTTTGGCGGCGATGTAGTAGCGCATCCACTCGGGGTTCAGACCTTGTTCCAGATAGGATTTGGCGGTAATGAAGGTGCCGCGCGATTTGGACATTTTTTGTCCGTCCACGGTCAGGAAGCCGTGTGCGTACACGCCGGTCGGGGCGCGGTGGCCGGAGAAATGCAGCATGGCGGGCCAGAACAGGGCGTGGAAATAGAGGATGTCTTTGCCGATGAAGTGGTACATCTCGGTTTGGCTGTCGGCTTTGAAGTATTCGTCAAAATCGATGCCGATGCGGTCGCACAGGTTTTTAAACGACGCCATGTAACCGACGGGTGCGTCCAGCCAGACGTAGAAGTATTTGCCCGGCGCGTCGGGGATTTCGAAACCGAAATACGGCGCGTCGCGGGAGATGTCCCAATCGGACAGGGTGGTTTCTTCGCCTTCGCCCAGCCATTCTTTCATTTTGTTGAGGGCTTCGGCTTGCAGATGGGGCTTGCCGTCGTGCGGGTTGTTGCCGGAAGTCCATGCTTTGAGGAAGTCGGCGCATTCGCCCAGTTTGAAGAAGAAGTGTTCGGATTCGCGCAATTCGGGTTTGGCACCGGAAACGGCGGAATACGGGTTGATCAGTTCGGTCGGGGAATAGGTCGTGCCGCAGACTTCGCAGTTGTCGCCGTATTGGTCTTGGGCGTGACATTTGGGGCATTCGCCTTTGACGAAGCGGTCGGGCAGGAACATTTGTTTTTCTGGGTCGAAAAGCTGCTCAATGACGCGGCTTTCGATTTTGCCGTTGGCTTTGAGTGCGCGGTAAATGTCTTGGGAAAACTGTTTGTTTTCAGGGGAATGGGTGCTGTAATAATTGTCGTAGCCGATGAAAAAGCCGGTGAAATCGGCGAGGTGCTCTTCGCGCACTTTGGCAATCATGTCTTCGGGCGCGATGCCTTGTTTTTGCGCGGCAAGCATCACGGGCGTGCCGTGGGTGTCGTCGGCGCAGCAGTAGTGGCATTCGTGGCCGCGCAGTTCTTGAAAGCGCACCCAAACGTCGGTTTGGATGTGTTCGACCATATGGCCGAGGTGGATGCTGCCGTTGGCATAGGGCAGGGCGGAGGTAACGAGGATTTTGCGTTGCGGTGATTTAGTCATGATTCGCGGTTTGTTGGAAAGATGGAAATGGGCGGTATTATGCCACAAAGGGCCTGCCCTTAGCAGACGCAAAGGCTACCTGAAAGGGTTTCAGGTAGCCTTTGGATTGTGTGGAGAGGCCACCTGAAATTTAGCTTTGCAGAGCTTCGCCGCATTGCATTGCAACGGCGCTTTCAGGTAGCCTGTGTGCTTAGGGCTGTTTGTTTTGCTCTTCTGTTTTACTTTTTTCCGGGAACACGAAAGAAGCGGCCACGCCCAAGGCCAGCACTACCAGCACCACCACCAGCGAGGCGTTGGGCGAAATTTCGTAGCCGTGTTGGAACAGGTGCTCGGAGGCGGAAAGCGCCAGTTTTACCGCGATAAAAAATAGCAGCGCCACCACGGCTTTTTCCAGGTGCACCAAATAGCCGCGCAGGGCTTCGAGCACGAAATACATGGTACGCAGGCCGAGGATGGCGAATATCATGGCGCTGTACACAATCAGCGGCTCTTTGGATACGGCAATCACCGCCGGTACGCTATCGAAGGCAAACATCACATCGGAAATCTCGATAATGGCCAAGCACAAAAACAGCGGCGTGGCCACCAGCACGCCTTTTTTCACCGGCTGCGGGTGGTGTTGCGCCGGGTGTTTCAGGTCTTCGCCGGCCGGCTCGAGGCGCACGTCGGGGTTTTGGCGGCAAGCTTCGGTAAGCTCGTGGCCGTGCAGGAAGAAATTGTGCCCATAGAGGCGCGGCCATACTGGGAAGAAACGGTGCACCCAGCGGTAGGCCAGGTGTTCGGAGTAGTCTTCGTTGGCTTCCTCCTCTTCATCGCGGCGCAGCATCATGACGCCCGTCCAGCCCACCACCACGGCAAACACGAGCTCCACATACGGCCCCAGCGCCATCAGGCCGGTGCCGATGGCCACGAACACCATACGGAACACAATCGCGCCGATGATGCCCCAATACAGCACACGGTGGCGGTAGGCCTCTGGGATTTTAAACCAGGAAAACACGGCCATAATCACGAATAAGTTGTCCACCGACAGCACTTTCTCCAGCGCATAACCGGTGAAAAACAGGCTGGCCATCTCGCTGCCGTGGTGGAACCACAAATAGCCGCCGAACGCCAGCGACACTGCAATCCAAAACACTGACCACAGCGCGGCGCTTTTGAGCGACATGGGCTTGTCGCTGCGGTGGGCAAACAGATCAATGGCAATCGCGCCTACGGAGAGGACAACGAAAACGGCAACGGTTTCCAGCGGAAAACCTAAATGGGTGGTCATGGGAGGGAATCCTTATGGTGGTGTGTACGGGCTACCTGAAAAACCGGCTATACCTGAACAAACATTTTGTAATACTCAATTTCGCCGCACGCAAACGCAATCACCAGCCGGTCTTCGCTTTGGGGATTTTTTTGCCGCCCATGTTGCCGATGCACACGCCCAGGCCGGGGATGGTGAGGTAGTAGTTGTCTTCCACATAATCGTATTGTTCGTTCCAGGCGGCAATGCTCTCGGCAGAGAACACGGCCAGGCCGTTTAGCATGGGGTTGGTGTGCTTGTTGCAGATGATGGATTTCAATTTCTTGCCCTGATTTTCATACACCAGCTCGCAGGCAGAGCGGTATTCGGTGGTTTGGCGCAGGATGTTGTCGGTTAGGATTTTCGAGGCCTCGCCCCATTCTTGGTTGATGCTGTCGAAAGTGGCATCCAGCTGGAAAACGGCCGAGTCGGTGTTTACCGATTCGAAGGGGGTGATGATGAAATCGTTCATATCGGGCAAGTTTTTCTGATTAGGCTGTTGCGGTGCGGCATTGTAATTCATGCTGCCTGCGGCGGCAGCAAAATTTGCATATTGCTGCAAAATGCAGCACAGATTGCCTACCGTATGGGCAGGACGTAATTAAGGCTACCTGAAAACCCACTACACAGAAATTTGCTGTGTGGCGTTTCAGGTAGCCTTTGCTATGGCTTGCTAGCCGGGCTTACTGCTTGGGCGGCAGCTCTTTAGCCAGGTAGAGCCAGGTTTCAATCACCGTATCCGGGTTCAACGAAATGGTTTCGATGCCTTGTTCAACCAGCCATTTGGCGAAATCCGGGTGGTCGGACGGGCCTTGGCCGCAGATGCCTATGTATTTGTTCAGCTTGCGGCAGGCTTTGATGGCCAGGTGCAGCATCACTTTCACCGCCGGATCGCGCTCGTCGAAGGTGCCGGCAATCGGGCCACCGCTGTCGCGGTCTACGCCGATGGTGAGCTGGGTCATGTCGTTGGAGCCGATGGAGAAGCCGTCGAAGTATTTCAGATACTGTTCGGCAAGGATGGAGTTGGTAGGCAGCTCGCACATCATAATCAGACGCAGGCCGTTTTTGCCGCGCTCCAGGCCGTTTTCTTTTAGTGCTTTCACCACGGCTTCGGCTTCGTGCAGGGTGCGCACGAAGGGAATCATAATTTCCACGTTGGTGAGACCCATTTCGTCGCGCACGTATTTCAGGGCGCGGCATTCGAGCGCGAAGCAGTCTTTGAAATCGGGTGAAATGTAGCGGGCGGCGCCGCGGTAGCCGAGCATGGGATTTTCTTCGTGCGGCTCGTAGATATTGCCGCCGAGCAGGTTGGCATATTCGTTGGATTTGAAGTCGGACATCCGCACGATAACCTTTTTCGGATAGGCGGAGGCGGCGATGGTGGCGATGCCTTCGGCCAGTTTGTCCACGTAGAAATCCACCGGTGAGGAGTAGCCGGCGATGCGCTCGTTAATCTGCACCTGCAGTCCGGCATCTTGGCGGTCGAATTCGAGCAATGCGCGCGGGTGGATACCGATTTGGCGGTTGATGATGAATTCCATGCGCGCCAGGCCGATGCCTTCGCTGGGCAGGCTGGCAAAGCCGAAGGAGAGCTCAGGGTTGCCCACGTTCATCATGATTTTCACTGGCGAAGCAGGCATGTTATCCAATGCCAAATCAATTACTTCTACTTTTAGCAGACCGTCATAAATCAGGCCGGTGTCACCCTCGGTGCAGGATACGGTTACGCTTTGGCCGTGAGTGAGCACATCGGTGGCGTTGCCGCAGCCCACTACTGCCGGGATGCCTAATTCTCGGGCGATAATGGCAGCATGGCAGGTGCGGCCGCCGCGGTTGGTAACGATGGCGGAGGCGCGCTTCATCACTGGTTCCCAATCCGGATCGGTCATGTCGGTCACCAATACGTCGCCGGGCTGCACTTGGTCCATCTCGGCGGCGTTTTTAATCAGGCGCACGGTACCTTGACCGACTTTTTGGCCGATGGCGCGGCCTTCGCACAATACGGCAGATTTGTTTTCGATGCGGTAGCGGCGCAGGGTGCTGTTGCGCTCTTCCTGCGATTTCACGGTTTCTGGGCGAGCCTGCAGAATGTAGAGCTTGCCGTCCAAGCCGTCGCGGCCCCATTCGATGTCCATCGGGCGGCCGTAGTGTTCTTCGATAATCAGCGCGTATTTGGCCAATTCGGTGATTTCTTCGTTGCTGATGGAGAAGCGTTTGCGTTCGGCTTCTTCCACGTCTACCACCTGCACAGATTTGCCGGTTTCGGCGGTGTCGGTGAACACCATTTTAATCAGTTTGGAACCCATGGTTTTGCGCAGGATGGCGGGGCGGCCGGCGCGCAGGGTGGGCTTGTGCACGTAGAATTCGTCGGGGTTTACCGCGCCTTGCACCACAGTCTCGCCCAGGCCGTAGGAGGCGGTTACGAACACCACTTGGTCGAAGCCGGATTCGGTGTCGATGGTGAACATCACGCCGGAAGCACCAGCGTCGGAGCGCACCATGCGCTGTACGCCAGCAGACAAGGCCACCATGTCATGTGCGAAGCCTTTGTGCACACGGTAGGAGATGGCGCGGTCGTTATAGAGCGAGGCAAATACGTGGTGCATCGCTTCTTTTACGTTTTCCAGGCCTTGGATATTCAGGAAGGTTTCCTGCTGGCCGGCAAAAGATGCGTCCGGCAAGTCTTCAGCAGTGGCAGAAGAGCGTACGGCCACGGAGATTTGGTCGGTACCCGCGTCGGCCACCAGTTTATCCCAAGCGGCTTTGATGTCGGCTTCTAGTTCAGCCGGAAACGGAGTATCCAGAATCCACTGGCGGATTTGTGCGCCCACTCGTGCCAGCTCGGCTACATCGTCCACATCCAGCGCAGCCAGCGAGGCGGAAATGCGTTCATTCAAGCCGTTGTGCGACAAAAATGCGCGGTAGGCTTCGGCCGTGGTGGCAAAGCCGCCGGGCACGCGCACGCCTTTTTCAGCCAGCTGGCTGATCATTTCTCCCAGGGAAGCGTTTTTGCCGCCCACCTGTTCCACGTTGGTCATACGCAGATTTTCAAACCAGATTACATTGTTGCCAGACATGATTCTATTCCGTCCTGTGGGTAGTTAAGGGAAAGCGGCAGTATTTTAGCCGCTGGCCGGGTTTCTGTCATGGGCTATAGCTGAAGCACATGCTTTTTTCCTGCTGCGTTGGCTCGTCTTGCTGTACTGCCTGTACTGTTGGCTCGTTGCCTTGTAGGAAAACTACACCCAAACCTGGACCGCAAAAGCTGCTAGAATAAGTCGTTTTTAAGCATATTTACGCATCAATAATTTATTAGGAATCCCACTAGGCTAGCTGAAAGGAACACCAATGCCACCATGCACACGCCACGCCATCTTTATTTCCGACCGCACCGGCCTCACCGCCGAGGGCATGGGCGACGCCCTGCTCAACCAGTTCGACAGCATCGAATTTAAACGCCTCACCTATCCCTTTATCGACACCCCCGAAAAAGCCGAACGCGTGGTGGCCGAAGTGAATAAAATTGCCGACGGCTGCAACCTGCGCCCCATTATCTTCACCAGCATCGTGAACGAAGACATCCGCCACATCATCCGCAACTGCAACGGCCTACACCTGAGCTTTTTCGACGCCTTTATCAATAAACTTGAAGAAGAACTCGGCACCCAAGCCGTATTGCAGGTGGGACGCACCCACAGCATCCAAAACACAGAGCGCTACGATGCCCGCATGGAAGCCGTAAACTTCTCCCTCAACCACGACGACGGCGTATCCGCCAAAGATCTTGCCGACGCCGACGTAATCCTCATGGGCGTATCCCGCAGCGGTAAAACCCCCACCTGCCTCTACCTCGCCCTGCAATACGGTATCCGTGCCGCCAACTACCCGCTTACCCCCGACGATTTGGACAACATCGACCTGCCGCGCATGGTTAAGCCCTTCAAATCCAAAATCTTCGGCCTCACCATCGATCCCGCCCGTTTGCACCATATCCGCACCGAACGCCGCCCCAACTCCCAATATGCCAGCCCCGAAAACTGTCGGCGCGAAGTGCGCGAAGCCGAATCCATGTTCCGTCAACACAGCATCCCCCACACCAGCACCACCCATAAATCCGTGGAAGAGCTTGCCGCCGGCATTATGCTCGCCTGCAAACTGCAACGGCGCACATAAGCTGCACTGCTGCAATATGAAGAGGCTACCTGAAAACACGGCTTACCGTTTTCAGGTAGCCTTTTGTATGGCAGCTTGCTTGCGGGAGGCATTACTACACTACGCCGATAGTGGGAGGCATCCCCCACTTTGGTTTTCAGGTAGCCTCCAGCGGCACAGTTGGGCTGCCAAGCTGCTTTGCTATAATCCCCGCATCCAATCCGCTATTCGCCAACCATGCAACTCACCAAATACCTGCAAGCCCAAGGTATCGGCAGCCGCAAACAATGTCGCCAGCTGGTCGAACAAGGGCGCATTACGATTAACGACGAAACTGCCGAACAGCCTGCTGCCGAAATCGAACCCGACCAAGTGCAGCGTCTCGCCATCGACGGCGAAGAGATCGCTGTCATCCCCCTGCCGCACTACTACATCCTGCTGCACAAGCCCGCCGGCTACGAAACTTCGCACAAACCGCGCGACTATCCCAGCGTGTTTTCCCTGCTACCCGACCACATCCGCGCCACCGAGCCGCAAGCCATCGGCCGGCTTGATGCCGACACCACCGGCGTGCTGCTCATCACCAACGACGGCGCGTTCAACCACCGCCAAACCTCGCCCAAACACCATGTGGGCAAGCTCTACCGCGCCACGCTCAAGCATCCTGCCGGCGAAGAGCTGTGCGCCGCCCTGCGCCAAGGCGTGCTGCTGCACGATGACAATAAAACCGTATCTGCTGCCGCTGCCGAATTGGAAAATCCGCACAGCCTGCTGCTCACCATCACCCAGGGCAAATACCACCAGGTAAAACGCATGGTGGCCGCTGCCGGCAACCGCGTGGAAGCCCTGCACCGCCTGCGTTTCGGCGATTGGGAGTGTGATGATTTGCTGCCGGGGCAGTGGCGCTTTATCCAGCCCGAGGATTGAGTGGCTCGGGTATTTGAGGCTACCTGAAACATTGTGGGGGCGGGTATATAACGAAAGTATTTCCCTTCTGTACGGCATTAGCCCGCTTTGCCGTACTCTTGTATTCGCGACGGCCTACTGCTTGTGTCGAAAAGTGGATGTAAATAAAGGCTACCTGAAAATTTCAGCTTCGCAGAAACTTGCTGTGCTGCTTTTCAGGTAGCCTTTTCACGTCTTCTCAATCAGTCTGCCTGCCATTTAAAGCTGTGATCGCAGAAGGGCAGGAACAGCAGTTTGGTGGTGCCGACTTGGATGATGTCGTTGCGTTGCAGGGTGGGCTCGCCACGGATGGTGCTGCCGTTGAGCATAGCGAGGTTTCGGCTGCTGCCGCGCTCAATAAAGAACTCGTTGGCGTGATGGTCATATACCACGACGGCATGGGCTTCGTGGCTGACGGTGTTGTCGCTTTGCGTGCCGAAATCGAGGCAGACTTCGAGGTCGGTGTTGCGACCGATTCGGTTTTCCCCCTGAATCAGGCGGAAATCGGTGCCGCGCCCTTGGCCTTCGGTAATAACCAGCCAGCCGACCACGGGGAATTCGCACATGCCTTTAGCGCGGGGTTCGTCATCGGGCCGGTTGCTCATGCCGATGATATGGGTTTTCAAGGCAGGGGCGCTACTTGCCTCGGTGGCGGTGTTATCAAGGATTTGGGTTTTGGCGCTTTGGGCGGCCAGTTGCTGCGAATCGGCAGCGAGCATTTGGGTGCGTTCGTTGGCAGGGGTCGGGGCGGCTGCGGTGTAGGGGCTACCGGAAAAGCCGGAGTCTCCGCAATAGGGGCAGTCGGCCTGTATTGCGGAGTCGTAGTAGTGTTTACCGGCAGCACAGAGAGTCATTGCCATGCTATGTTCCTTTTATGATTGGGTGAGTTGGTAGGCAATATCGCGGTTGGCCAGATAGATGGTTTGGCCGGAACGCAAGGTGGTGCGGCTGATGCGCTGCTCCAGGCTGTCTACAAAGGTGCCGTTGGTGGATTGCAGGTCTTCCAACACAACGTTGCCGGCTGCGTCCACGCTGATACGGCAGTGGCTGCCGGAGATTTGCTGGCGGTTGATCACCACGTCGTTGCCGCTACTGCGGCCGATGCGGACGGTTTGACCGGGGTAGAGTGCGATGGCGGGCAGACCGGCGCCGAGCGGTTGCAGGGTGGCGGTAATACGAGGTTGGGCGGCTTGTGGCGAGCCCATGCTGAAGCGGGCAATGTTTTCGTCGGCAGACAGTTGCAATACATCACCGGCGTTCAAAACGGCGCGGGTGATTTTGCTGCCGTTTACATAGGTGCCGTTGGTGCTGCCCAAGTCTTCCACCTGTACTTGGTGGCCGTCGAACAGCAGTTGTGCGTGGCGGGCGGATACCTGTGCTTGGTTGATAATAACGGAGGCGGGTGCGCTGCGGCCGATAATCGTGGGTTTGCCGGCCGGCAAGACGATATTGCTGCCGCCGCAGAGTGCGGTGAGTGTAACGCTACCTGAAATGCCGGCTTGGGCTGGCTGCGCCTGTTGTACCTGCTGCGCGCCGACGATGCGGCGGATCAACTGGGAGTTAATCGGCGGATTGGAGCCGGCTTTCACCTGTTTTTTCAGGCGCAGCAGATACACGCCGCCGCCGCCGGCCAGCAATATCAGCAAACCCATGCCGCTATAAAGCAGGGTGAGCTGGCGCTTAGTGCTGGCGGTGGCGCTGTCTACGCATTCGTTCTTGATTTGGGTGAATTTGACGTTGTGGCTTTGCAGAATCGGTACAAGTTCGGAGTTGGAAACGGCAATAACAGTATTAACCTGTTCTTTGTGCGCACCTTCGTTGGTGCCGACCACCTGGCCGCAGCGGTTTACCAGCGGGCCGCCGCTGTTGCCACCGCTGATGGGGGCGTGGTGTTCCCAGTAGCTGCGGTTTTCGTAGTTTTTGAATTCGCGTTTGAGCGTACCTTCGGCAATTACCGGCTGGATGTAGGCATTGGGGTCGCCGAAGCCGAAGCCGGAGGTAATATCATCGGAAGCACCGGGGAAACCGATGGAAAACACCGGTAGGGTAGGTTGGAGGAATTTTTCGGCAGCCAGCGGCAGCGGTTTGCCAGTGAGGCCGTGCACTTGCAGTAGGCTAAGGTCTTTGGCACTGTCGCTGGAAATCTGCTGGGTGGAAATTAGCTCTAGGTGGGGGGCAATGGTGCGCACCACAAACACTTCCGGCTTGCCCAGCTGTGCCATCTCACCCACATCTGCGTTAGCAACGTGGTCATTGGTTACGAGGTGGCCTTCTGTCGACACCAAATAGCCCGAACCGTGGCCGGCAAAGAGGTAGATTTGGCCGTTTTGTTTGAAGAGGGTAAGGTTCTGCCCATTTTGTGCGGCAACGCGCACATAGCCGTTGCTGTTGATTTCCGAGAGCATCTGCGGGCTGACCAGCTGCGAGGCGATTTGCGTCGGCAGCGGCACGCCTATCCATAGGCGGTATACCGATTTGGCCGCGCTCAAAACATCGGGCTGATTGGCGCTGGCCTGCCCGGGCAGCATCAAAAGGGATAGCAGCAGAAATTTTCGCCAAAAGTGTTTCATAGAGGATCCTTAATTGATTGTGCAGATGGTGTTATCGGGTTTGCGGCGCAGAGGAGTCAGGCGGCATCAGTGGCAGCGGCACGGAAGCAGCGGGTGGATTTTTCGGGCTGGATACGACAGAGGGTGGCTCAGATGCAGGGGTAGGAGAGGTCGGTGTATAAGGTTCGGATGTGGCCGGTGAAGAGGTTGCGGATGCAGAGGAAACATCCTCGTTTGGCGGCATGTGCTGGGTGTGGCGGTCGGATGTGAACCACCAGGTACCAACTAAGAGTACACCCAAAATAAAGCCAATGATAAGGCCTTTGGCGGGGAAGCTGGAGGTGGATGGTGCGGGCGGGAGGCTACCTGAAATTCGGGTAGAGAGCGTGGACTCGCCGGTGGCAGGGAGGGATTGCGTAGACAGGTCGTGCACTTGGGTAGCGGGCGAGGTTTGTTTGGCAGTTGCCTGTACCAAAAGTAGCGAGGTATTGTCTTGATGCGGATGCCGTTTGGCCTGCACCAGGGCCAGTAGGGTGTTTACTTTGTCTTCGAGGCTACCTGAAGCAGCTATAAGGGTTTGCTCGATTTCCTCATCGCTTAAGGTTTGCACACCGTCGCTGGCCAAGAGCAGTAATTCGCCGGGAGAGAGTGTGCCGGAGGAACAATCGATATGGGCGATGTCTTTGCCCATTACGGCGCTGGTTACGGCATGACGGGCGGGGTGGCGGTCGGCGGCTTCGCTGCTGATTTCCCCCGCAGCGATCATGCGTTTGAGATCTTCGGCAAAGGCATGGTTGGCATTGATGCGGCGCAGGCTGCCTTGGCCGTAGGTGTAGAGAGGGCTGTCGCCGACGCTGATGTAGCTGTAGCGGTTGTCGGTTTCGTCTACCACCACGGCAATAACGGTGGTGCCCATACCTTCGAGTTTCGGCTGTCGGCGCAGGGTGTCGGACAGGGTCTGGTTGGCTTGGTGCAGGGCTCGGCGCAAATCCTGCTCAGCTTCGTGTAGGCCATATTGTTGAAAATAGTCTAAAAAGGCAGCTACCACGGTTTTGGCGGCAATTTGCCCGCCGCGCTGCCCGCCCATGCCGTCGGCCAGTACATAGAGTTTGTGCTGGGGAGAAAGCACCAGGTTGCCCAGTGCGTCTTGCTGTTCTTCACGTTGGCCGATGTACTGGCTTTGATGGAAATTGATCTGCATAGGTACTCCTTCAGCGGCCATCTGATACCGCAATTGGGCGGCAGGCTACCTGAAAACTATGTGGCAGAAGGGACTGATTTATGGGCAGTCGCTGCCGGATACTGTGCCATCGACAAGGTGTTTGCCGTTTTTGTCGTAGAAGGCAATGATAAGGGTACCGTTATGTTGGATCAGCCACGGGCTGATATTGGGATCGGTACAGAAGGTTTTGGCCATAGCTGGGCCGATAGAACTCTGCAATTCGTTGAGCTGGTCGCTGTTGAGGTCACGGAGGTGCAGGTCGGTCATGGTAATCTGCATTATCAGTTCGTTGCTACTCTCGACATAGACGGTTTTGTCCCAACGCACGCCGTCGCTGATCATTTGTGGCAGCTGTTTGTTAATTTCGTCGAGATAAGCAGCCGAGATACCGGTGCCGTCATTCTTGCCGCTATCGTTTTCAGCGGGCTGCTCAGGTTGGGTTTGGCTGGCGGGTGGCAGTACTACCGGCGTATCGGCAGCAGTTGAGGCGGTGGGTGGGGAGGCAGGTTCGCCGTTTTTATCACTGTCGCGCATCAGGACGGAAGCGGCGATAACCAGCACTACCAACATTGCTGCAACGATGCTGCCCCACAACAGCCATTTCGATTTGCTGCTGGTCGCTGCTGGAGCAGTTTTACGCTGTTTGGGTAGCACTTTCCCGTACACGGCGGTTTGTGTCGGGTAAGAGGCTTGGGTGGTATTGCCGGCTTCGGGGAGGGAGGCAGCCTGAGATGGAATTTCTGCCAGTCCAAGCAGTGCCTGCTGCATATCCATAGCATTTTGGAAACGGTTTTCGGCACGCACGTTGAGAGCGTAGTCGATGGCGGCAAGGAAATGATGGCTGTAGCGGCCTTCATAGCGACTGCCGGCCAGCTTGGGTTGGGTATCTTCACCGGCGATGCGGGCGGGGGCTTCTTCAATCAGCTGGTGGGTAATGGATTGGTAAATGCAGGCGCCGATACTGTATAAATCCAGAGCGGGCATGAAAACATCGCGTGAGTGGTATTGTTCGATAGGGGCGAAAGGAGGGGTAAGGATTTGGGTAAGTGGTCGGCTTTTTTGGCCGACAGCCTGCCGGGCGGCTCCGAAATCAATTAATACCGGGGTTTGGTTTTCGGTGATGAAGATATTTTCTGGTTTGATGTCACGGTGCAGCAGCTGGCGCTCGTGAATATATTTCAGGCCTTCAAGCAAGGGGATAAAAATACTGGCCAGCTCATTTTCACTCGGGCTGGGGTGTCCTTTAATCCATTGGTGCAGGGTGATACCGCGCAGATAGGGCATCACAAAATAGGCGGTGCCGTTGGCCTCGAACAGGTCGGTTACCTTGACTACGTTGGGGTGGCTTAAGCCGTAGAGCAGCTTGGCTTCGTTGAAAAAGCCGTTTAAGCCCCAGTTGAAGATTTCCTGGTCACTGCTGCTTTTGGCTTGAATGGTCAGCCCTTGAACGCGAACGCCGCTGTCGGGCAGGTATTCTTTGATAACGTGTTGCGAGCCGAAATGGATATGTTCGGCCAGATAGGTGATGCCGAATGCGCCGGAGCCGAGCACTTTGAGGACGATGTAAGTGTGAAGCTGGCTACCTGCAACCAGCGCGTCTGCCCGTTGGACGTTTTGCTGCGTCATAAACACTATCCTTTACCAAAACCTGCAAATAATCCACATTACCCAGCATTATATAAAGGAAGCTTGAAACAAGGCAATTTCCGCTGCCAAGCAAAGTGGTTAATTTTTAGGATGTTGGAAACTGGTAATGACTACAGAGAGGTTCTCAATGGACCAATATTAGGGCAGAGTACTGTAGACGGCATCAGGAGTGCTGTGGAGAGGAGTAATGCTGCCCCCGTATTGATTGGGAAAGAGCGGTAAGATAAAGGTTTCCTGTTTTTACATCTTAGCAGCGATTATTGTTATGGCTACCTGAAACTTTTCAGGTAGCCTGCTCCCATCTTCCCATTTCATGCTTCAGTTAAACATTACTTTCTCTGCTAATCCTGCCGCCATATGAAGCCCCACCGTTTGCCTATATAATCGACACCATCACACACCGCACGGAAAATCATCATGCTTCCTTTGTTCACTGTTGCCACCAATGCCGATTGGCTCGACCAACTCGGTACTAATCTGCACACCTTTTTGCTAAGCCTGTTTTCGCGTGAGGAATTCGGGCTGAACCAGCTGCTCGGCAGCTTATCCAAAACGCTCGGCTGGGTGGATTTGGTGCTGGCGTTAGCTTTGCTGGTGGGAGCGTATTTCCTCTCCGGCCGACTGCTGGGCAAGATGCCGACGGAAGACGGCAAGCCGCATTTTTTGCGCCATATCGGGCGCCGCATTGCTTGGCCGCTATTGATGCTGCTGGGCGGGGCATTGGCGTTGGGTGGCTGGTTTGCCTTTTTCGGGGCAACGGCGGTGTGGCTGCGCCTGTTGGTGATGGCGGCGCGTTGGATGATTTTGATTCGGGTGGTGCTGGCGGTGTTCCATTCGGCGATTCCGGCCAACCGTTTTTCCGAGCGGATGGAATCTTCGCTGGCGGCTGCGCTGTGGGGCGCGTTTCTGCTGTGGGCTTCGGGCATTGACGATTTGATTCTGGCCTGGCTGCGCGGCTTGCAGTTTTCAGTTGGCTCGGCGCGGCTTTCGCTTTATACCGTGCTCACCGGATTGTTGTGGGTGGGCGTGATGTTGGTGGGCGCGATGTGGCTGTCGCGCTATATCGATGCACGGCTCAAAGGCAGCACGCGGCTGGATCCAAACCTGCAAATCGTGCTTTCCAAATTGGCGCGCTCGTTGCTTTTGGTGTTATCGGTGTTGATTGCGCTGCCGCTGGTGGGCATTGATTTAACCGTGCTTTCCGTGTTTGGCGGCGCGTTGGGTGTGGGCTTGGGCTTCGGCTTGCAGAAAATTGCCAGCAATTATGTGTCGGGCTTCATTATTTTGGGCGACCGTTCGGTGCGCCCAGGCGACCGGCTCACGGTAAACGGCTTCACCGGCTACGTGACGCAAATCACTTCCCGCTTCGTGGTGCTGCGCAGCAGCAACGGGCAGGAGGCGCTGATTCCGAACGAAACTTTCATCACTTCTACTGTGATCAACGAATCCTACACCGGTAAATCCCTGTGGCAGAGTTTAGACGTTCAGGTAGCCTACCATACCGATTTAACCCAGGCGATCGAGATTCTGCAGGAGGCTGCCGCCGCGCAGGAGCGCGTGAAAACCGATCCGCCGCCTAAGGCTTATCTGATTGATTTCGCGGATAACGGCATCAATCTGCGGCTCGGCTTTTGGGTGCGCGACCCCGAAAACGGCTTTCTCGGCCTTAGCTCAGCCATTTTGCTCACCGTGTGGCGGCGGTTTAACGAAGAAGGCATCGAATTCCCCTTCCCGCAGCGTGAAGTACGCATTCTGAATCAAGACCTCTCCCCCGATGCTGCCGCCCTGCTCAAAGCCGGCTATCAGGCGCAGGGCGATACCGCCTCCGACGAATTCGCCAACGCCAATCCCGAGCCGGCCAAGCCATCGGAAAGCCAAGAGGACGCCCGGTCATGAATCGCCCCGCCTATAAGCGCCCGGAATCCGTGCTGGTGTTGCTGCATGACGGGCAAGGCCGCGCCCTGATGCTCGAGCGCGTGTCCCCGCCCGGCTTCTGGCAATCCGTAACCGGCAGCTTGGAAAAAGGCGAAACCCCGTTTGCCACCGCCCTGCGCGAAGTGGCCGAAGAAACCGGCATCCTGCTCGCGCCTGAAGAATTAAAAGACTGGCACACGCAAAACGAATACGAAATCTACGAACACTGGCGCCACCGCTACGCCCCCGGCGTTACCCGCAACACCGAACACGTCTTCTCCGCCCGCATTCCCGCCGCCAGCCCCGTACGCCTTTCCGCGCGCGAACACCGCGCCCACCGCTGGCTGCCGCTGGCCGAAGCCGCCAGTCTTGCTTTTTCCCCTTCCAACCGCGAAGCATTGTTGCGTCTGGCCGCCGAAACCGAAGGCAGGCTACCTGAAAAATTGACTGCCCCACCGCTTTGATAGATGATGGCAGTCATCACCCCAAACGAGCCCTGTTATGGATACCCTGCTGCAAGAAGTTACCCAACAACTCGCCCAACGCGGCGAAACCATCACCTGCGCCGAATCCTGTACCGGCGGCCTGCTCGCCGCCGCGCTCACCCGCCTGCCCGGCAGCTCCGCCTGGTTTGAAACAGGCTTCGTTACCTACAGCAACCACGCCAAACAGCAGCTCCTTAATGTGAACGCCGCCACCCTCGGCCACTACGGCGCAGTGAGTGAAGAAACCGTGCGCGAAATGGCGCTGGGCGCACTCATCACCACCAAAGCCGACTATGCGCTCAGCATCTCCGGCATCGCCGGCCCCGACGGTGGCAGCGAAGAGAAACCCGTGGGCACGGTTTGGTTCAGCCTGGCCACCAAACAGCGCATCTGGGCCAAAGAGCAGCACTTTGAAGGAGACCGCGAAGCCATCCGCACCCAAGCCGTGCGCTTTGCCCTGATACTGATGAAAAAGTATTTGGAGCGATAGCCCGGCAGGGTTGATTGGAATGGAAAAGGCTACCTGAAAATTTCAGGTAGCCTTTATTCATGCCGTCGGCCTCACGCTTTGGGCAGGGTAACGCCGGTTTGCCCCATGTATTTGCCTTTGCGGTCTTTATAGGAAGTTTCGCACACTTCGTCGCTCTCGAAGAAGAGGACTTGCGCCACGCCTTCGCCGGCGTAGATTTTGGCGGGCAGGGGGGTGGTGTTAGAGAATTCGAGGGTAACGTAGCCTTCCCATTCCGGCTCGAACGGGGTCACGTTCACGATAATGCCGCAGCGCGCATAGGTGGATTTGCCCAGGCACACGGTGAGCACGTTGCGCGGGATGCGGAAGTATTCCACCGTGCGCGCCAGAGCAAAGGAATTGGGCGGGATGATGCAGCAGTCGTCTTCCACGGTCACGAAGTTTTTTGGATCGAAGTTTTTCGGATCGACGATGGTGCTGTTGATGTTGGTGAAGATTTTGAATTCGTTGGCGCAGCGGATATCGTAGCCGTAGCTGGATGTGCCGTAGGAAATGATGCGGCGGCCGTCTTGCTCTTTGATTTGCTTGGGCTCGAACGGCTCGATCATGCCGTGCTCTTCGGCCATGCGGCGGATCCAGCGGTCGGATTTGATGCTCATGGTGTTTGTCCTGGGTTGGGTTAGTTTGAGGGGAGGCTACCTGAAAGTGCTGCTGAAGTTTTCAGGTAGCCTTTTGGAGCAGCAGGCTACCTGAAGAATTGGTATTTAATCCTGCCAGCCGCCTAGAAGCGATACCAATTCCTGCAGCAGAGTGGAGAACGCTTCGGCCATCAGGATTTGCGAGGCAAAGGCCAGGCTGGAGGCATCGTCGCCGTGGCTTTCGGCTTCTTCCTGCAATACGTCTAAATACTGGATGCGTTTGAGAGTGAAATCTTGGGTGAGCACAAAGGCAATCTGATCACGCCACACCAGGCCGAGCTGGGTAACGGTTTTGCCGGTTTTCACGTGCTGCACCACTTCATCAGCGGTCAAATCCTGTTTCGACACACGCACGGTGGGCGCGGCATCGCCGGTGCCTTTGAGTTCGCACATATCATCCAGCTCAAAGCCGCCGCCGCAAGCGCCGGCGAGCAGCCACTCGGTCATCAGGGAGGAAGGTGATTGTTTGGTGTTCGGCAGTTTGGCTTCGAGCCCTCCCAAGGCTTCGCGCAGCTTGGCCAACAGGTTTTCCGCACGGGTGGCCGAGGCTTGGTTCACCAGCAGGAAGCCGCTGCGCGTGTCGCACACAGCCTGCGTTTTGCTGCTGCGGGTGAAGGCGCGGGGCAGCAGGTCGTCCGTAATCTGCTCTTTGAGCTCCTGCTTTTCTTTGCGACCCACGGTGCGCGCTTCGGCTCCTTGGATTTCGGCGATTTTGTCGTCCAAAATCTCGCGGATTACGCCGGCGGGCAGCACTTTTTCGGATTTTTTCAGCGCCACGCTCCAAGTGAAATCGGCGGGAAACACCAATTCCGGCGAAAACCCTTCCGGCGGGGCAAAGCCTTCGCCAAACCAGTCCAAACCCTGCGGCGGGGCAAATTCGGCCTCTTGCAGCCTGGAGGACAAGGTTTCCAAATCCGGTAGTTTGTCTTTGTTTAGGGGATAAAAGCTGACTTGTTTAAACCACATTTTGCTTGCTGTTTCAGTTTGTTTCAAAACGCGGCATTATACTGCCAAGCAGGCTTAGAAAGCTATTTGGAACGATGATTACCAAGACCGGCAAGAGAAGAAAAACCAAAGTGAAAACGGGGGAAGAAGAGTGGTGCTACACCTACAAAAATCTGAGGGAGGTGCTTATGGCAGTCTGAAGCGCAACCTGCCGTATCTGGGTGATTTTGCAAAGAGTAAGGAACTGATGATGCCTAACGTTATCAATATATTGGAGAGAAAATTTAGTGAAAATAAAGGCTAAAATCACTATCAGGCTGGGATGAAATTATGTACTAAAAGACTATTTATAATAATTTTATTTTATGGCTAGAGAAAGGACAAAAGAGATGGGAAACCCATCCTTTTGTCCATTGAACTAATTTTTCATACAATACGGTAAGCCGCAGTAGTGCAGAATCAGGCAAGGCTAGCTAATGCTCCCAGTAATTTTAAGCATCCTCCCATATAAAAAAAGCCGTCTGAATAGTTCAGACGGCTTTGCTACTTACAGCCTTAGAAAATCTCGCGCCAAGAGATACGGCGGATTGAGGGGGTTTCTGGCAAGTAAACTTCGTGCAAGTTCACATTACCCTGGCTATCTTTTGTTAAGAGCAGCAATTTACCGTCGGTTGTTTTCAACAAGAGAGGAGAACCCACTGCATTCAGCTGTTTGCGGTATGAGGAGCCGTTAAAGTTGCCATCGAAGAAGCCTCTCAAGCCGGAGCCAGTTACCGCATTCAGCGGATAAGTATAACCAGAAGATTGAATTACGTTACAAGATAAAGCCGGGTTACTACCATCAATGAAAGTATTTACAATCAAATATTTACCTCTCTCCAGGTAGGGGTTGTAAATTACTTGCTCATATTCAACTTTGCCATTGATAGTTACTCGAGTTAAGTTTAAATACCAACCTGATTTGGTATTCCAATCAACGTTCATATTACTCAACTGATCTTTTTTACCACCCTCATGTATTACTTGTGCTTGCATTTGGCTATGATTTACTTGAGCCACAGTGGTTCCAGCAGCAGGATTAAAAGCCAAAGCCGTTTTGTCGCGGATACCATAGATACTTTGTTGGCCGGTGGCGTAAGTGGTTTTTGTACCCAAGTAACCCTCTTTGCGCATGCCTGTACCAAAGTTCAGAATAACGTCGCCAGATGCACCATTCCGTCCCATGCGGGTTACAATAATTTTGGTGGAAATTGGTTGAACAGCGGGGGCAGTAAAGAGCTTTTGCGGTTGCACAGTCCAACCATTACTATTTTGGGATAGAAGGTTAAAGCGCCACACATTGCCTTTTATGTCACCTGCATAAGCATAATCGTAGATGTTGTCCCCATCCAAATCCACAGGGGTAACATAAGCAATACCGTTGGGAGCATCAGGTGTGCCTGCTTCTCCCGTACTGATGAATTTGAAAGAAGGCTTACCAGTACTTTGGTTGATGGACATTACATAAATACCAGCCGGACCGTTGGAGGCGGTACAGTTACCGTTGGCAGCATCAGTGGTGGAACACCAGCCATTACCGAACACAGCGCCCCAGTTGCCATCATGGAAACGGCCGAAGACGGGTGTGCCGTAGGTGTTACCCAAATTGCTCCATTCTCCTCCGGAAGAGCGAGACCATTCGCCTATTACATTGGATGCATTGAAGGAATCGGGGTTGGTAACATCCAGAGCATAGATGGTATCGCCACCGGCTCCCAAGCCACCCATAACCCAAGTGTGCCATGAACCTCCGTAGAACACGTCTCCAGTGCCTACTGGGGCATCGTTATAGTAGTTGTGGGCATATTGTGGGCTGAAGAGATCCAAGCCTGCATTGGTTTTATTGTGAATCCGTGATAGTACAGCACCGGGGATGTAGGCAAACATTTCTTGACCGTCATTGTTTGCGGTCTGGAATTGCCCGGCTGCGTTATAGCTACCGCTGCGGAAGGCATGCAGGAAACCGTCATTCGAACCCGCATACACAATATTGGTGCGTGTGCGGTTCGAATTGGCAAAGGTGGTGTAAGGTTGACCATTGTTTTCCTGCATGGCTGCGCCTAGATAACGCGCATCGCGCCAACGGGGAGCAGATAGATAATTCTTGTTATTCGGATATCCTAACCATACCGGGCTGGAGTTGATGATGTCGCCTAACAGTTTTTTGCGGGGACGGAAGACGCCGTTGGGCTGACCGACTTCCCGGCTTGTATCGCCCTTCAGATAGGCTAATCTGGCTTCGCCCATGCCGGCAGGCTCGCCAGGGGATGACAAGGCAGCCTGTTGCGAAGGACTGATGTTTGACCACTCCAATGCGGCACCCGCTGCACCAGTCCAAGTAAAGAATTTACGCACGGGCTGTTTATTAACAATTCGGTTACCTTTTTTCTCGCATGGGCCGCCGGTTAGAACGCACGCAGCATCCCAGTTGGCATCAGGCTGCACCGCATAAGTTCCATTGGGTTTACGGAGAATGTTTTGTGCCGTTAAGTTGCCATACCAGTGCACTTTGTTGAAGAAAGATAGATAAACCTGTGAATCAGATGCTAATTTTGCATCAGGCAGATTTACGTCTGCAGAACCTTCAGATTGAGTGGCCGGGGTGGCTTTGAAGCACAAGACTTCGTGGTTGTTGTGAGCACCACCTGTTGCCCCCATAAACCCAAAGCGAAAGCTCTCTGGCAGAGGCCCATTTGCAGCTACAATATCAAAATCTGTCATTACCGGTTGGAAATCACCACCGTTATAACTAATCCATACACTAGCTTTGCCGTTCGGCGTGATACGGATTTTATATAACATTGGAACTGCTTGGTCACGCGAACGGGCAGATTCTGTGGCAAATCGCTGAGGTAAATTTTTATGGGCAAAGTACTGATAGTTATATAATTTTAATCTTGGATCTGTTGCTTTATCACTTAATACAAGAGATCCTCTACCCGCAGGCAGGTACGCAGAGTCAATGGTTAGTTGCCCGGTTTTGCATACATCAATAAATCTGCGATAAGATGGGGCGCTATAACCCCCAGCACCGAACCCATTTCTGGAAGCCCATAAGTTAGTCCAGTTGTTTTGTACGGATGCAGGTACAGTACCCCACCCAAACTTAGTATAAATCTCCTGCAACAAATGTTTACTGATATAGGTATGATTAATGGAGCCCGCACCGCGAATACCAATCGTATTTGGCAGACGTTGGCCCAAGCCTGGCGCACCGGTAGAGGTGTTGTCATTGCGGAAAACAAAGTTGCCCCATTCGTCAATACCGATACCCATGTATCCGCCATAAACACCACTAAAAATCGGGTTTACATTACTGCATGAATAACCAATTGAACCCCCTGACGCCCCTAACGTAGCTGGTTTACTACCATCGGCCAAGAAGAATGTCATACCGTCGGCACCACTACCGCCCCATGTGTAGGTAATAAAAGTAATTTCCACACCTTCTTGGGTGCCAAAAGTGAAATCTGAAACAATACCGCCAACTACTTGGTGTTGTGCAGGAGTTAGGCGCAAGACCCCTTTGCCCAGATTATCCCGAACCCCGGTACATCTAGGAGGAGAGCCAGCAACTGTAGCTGTAGGTTTGGATGATTGAGTTCCCGCAGTCAGACAAGCACTATTAATTACTGTTGATGAAGGAGAAGATGGAGCCCATGAGTTTGCAAATCCGTCCCCAGGCAGTGGCATCAACCATTTGTTGGTGGTTGTTCCGCCGGAAAAATTCTCTTCAATTACACCGTTAAAATGGGTGTTGCCGAGTATTTGTGGCGCATAAACCGCCATCAGGGCGGCTACCAATGCCTGATAAGTCGGGGTGATTCTTTTTCCGACGTTGGCTTGCTGTTTTCTCGTTGTGGTTTTCATTTTTAAAACTCCCGCGGATATATATATAGACACCGTGTAAGCCCTAGTCTTACTGGGCGAATTCGGTGCGTCCTGTAAACACGTTATATTTTGATTGATTGAATTTTTGTTAAATTTAGCCAATAACTGCCATACCGAGAACGGAATGCGCTACCTTGTATGGCAAGCAATTTCGATACCATGCTGCTTGCGGATAGAAGGATTAACAAATTTTTAAAAATAACTGGTACATAAGCAGTATGATAAAGCGTTCTTGGTCTTTTTGGCAAGTTGGCTTAAATTAGGAAACTTGTAAGGTATAGAAAATCAGGAGGATTGGGAGATTGCCTGATGGCTTGGGAAGTTTACGAACCCGCTTCACCCACCGGCTGAGGCTTGGCGGGGTTGTTGTTGCAATAGTTTGGTTAATAGGTAACTTTTCTGGTTATCTGCTGTTTTTGCCTTTCTTGGGCGTCAGGATTTTTTGTCCATTGCCGGAGAGCCTGAGTGTTGTGGTTGTTTATTGAGTCACTCTGACCTGTGGGTTTGCCCAATTTGCTGTTAGCAAACGGCGTATGGCGGATATTGCAAAGATTGCCTGCCGTTGTTTGTCAGAAAGGGCGGGGTGGAGAGGCGGTGAACAGGTTGCCTGAAACCATTCTTACCGGTTTTGGGCAGCCTTGATTCTTGATTGCCAGATAGTGCCGAGTTCAAACTGTGCCAATCGGGCGGCATCGACATTTGGGGCACCAGGGTTCATTTTTTCTCCCCAAAGGGGTTTCAGGTAGCCTCATTCAAGTGTGGAGGCTACCTGAAAAATGCGGTGGCAAGACGTTTATCGGTTGCTACTGTTGTAGCGTTGCAGGCTGCGCTGTACGGGGGTTTTGATGGAAGCGCAGTATTGTTCGTGGTCTTTGCCTGCAGTTTGGCTGTTGAGGAAGGCGCGAGCTTCGGCTTTGCTCACCAGACTTTCGCAGCTGCCTTGCTCAAACTGTTTCATAGCGGCGAAGAAGGCGTTTTTATAGCGTTCGTCTTGGGCGGCGGTGCTGTCGCAGGCAAAGGTGTGGATGGTGATTTGGAAACCATCTTTCAGGTAGCCCAGGCATTGCTGTTTGCTGGCTTGGACGGGCTCGGCTTGGGCAAGGGCGGGGAGGAGGGCGGCAGTAAGGAGGGCTAGGGTACGGAGTTTCATTGGAGGAGTTCCTTGTATGTGGCTAGGAAGAAGAGGCTACCTGAAAATTGCTTTTCAGTTTTTCAGGTAGCCTGTGAGTTATTTGACATTGCGGTAGCGGTGGGCAATGCCAGGCAGTTCGTCTTTGACGGCTGGGCAGAACAGGCGGCTGGTCTGACCGAGCCGCTTGAGTTCAAGATTGATGGCGGCTTGGGCTTCGTCTTCGCTGACGATGTCTAGGCAGCTGTCGTGCTCAAATTGGGTCTGGGTGTTTTTGAAGGCGGTTTGGTAGCGCTCCTCGGTGGCGGCATCGGGACGGCAGGCCTGGGTGAAGGCGGAGAGGTTGTTGCCATCGACAACGTAGCGCAGGCATTGGGCTTTTGCGGCAGCGTGTTCGGCAGCTTGGGCACTGTCTTGCGGGCTGTTGTCTTGTGGCTCGGGGTTAGGCTGCGGGCGCTCTTGGGTGTGGGCGGGTTGTTCGTTACCTTGCCGGCGGGTTGGCCGGCTGTGCCGGATTGGGGATTGGGTGGCGTTGTGTCCGGTATTGCGCTGCTGGCGGGCGTTGGTGCGGGTGTTGGCAGGTTTTGTTTCCTGTTGTTGGCGTGAGCGTGCACGGCCGTTAGCAGGCTTGTTGTTGTCGTGCTCCCTGCTTTGGCTGTTGCGACCACGGGCGGGTTTGGCATCCTGCTGCTGACGTGAATTGGCGCGGCCGTTGGCTGGTTTGTTGCTGTCTTGGGTTCTGTTTTGACTGTTGCGGCCGCGCTGGGGTTTGTTGTCTTGCGGTTTGGAAGATGAACTTCTGCCGGAGGAAGCGCGCCCTTGAGGCCTGCTCTGCGCGGGTTTGGATTGGGATGCACGGCCGGATGAGGGTTTGGCGGGGGCGGCGATGGCGAGTGCGGGAAGGACGGCGGCGAGGGTGGCGAGGGTTTTGAGTTTCATGGAGTTTGCTTTATGGCGTTGTGGGAAATGGGTTTGATGGGTTTCAGGTAGCCTGTCAGCTATTTGGCTGTCCCCTAATCTACCGGATTGGGGCGCGGGAAGGCATATATCCGGCTACGGCCGGGCAGGATGTCGAATCATAGCGCAAGGCAGATGAGAAGGCGATAGTTATGAGGGCTATGCCCGTTTGAATTTTCAGGTAGCCTTTAAATTATTCTTGCCGTTGCCACAACACAAATGCCTCGTGTTTCTCTCGCGGGCGGTTGGCGCTGGCGAGTTCGGCGGCATCGGGTACGGACTCGTGGCGCAGGGTGGCGGCGAAGCGGCAGTTTTCGCCTAAGGGGTAGCGGCCGTATTCCTGCCAGGCATGGCGCACCACGGCGTGTTGTGCGGAAACGCAGGCATCGGCCGGCAGCTCGGCTTCCAGCCGCTGCACCACGGGCCGGTAGCTTTTGGCCGCATCCAGCCAGGGCAGGAACAGGGTGAGGATGAGCGACCAGCACAGCGTGAGCCCGGCCGCCCAGTTGGTAGCCGCCTGCCTGCCGCGCACGTATTTGCGCGTAATCGCCAAGAGCCACACCGGTGTGAACAACACGGCCACGATAACCGGGAAGTAATCGATATCCCGTTGATAATACGGGCTGAAATAAGCCGCACGCTCGGCCAGCTTGGCCGGCCAGCCGAAGTTCATGGCGAAAAAGCCGAGCCACACAAACAGCGCCAGCGAGCCGAACGTCATAATGCCGAACCAGTTGAAAAACGCCGCCGCGCCGCGCCGAAGCTGGTCGGCCTGCGCCGCTGCCGCCAACACCAAAGGCGGCAACAACAGCATTAAATTGTCTTCCATGTGCTGCGGCGAGGAGGCCAGCACGAGGCCGAACACAGCCAGCCAAATCAGGCACAGGCTGTTCCAGCCGTGGCGCGGCAGGCGGCGCTGGCGGTAGAGCGTCCACAAGGCCAGCGGCCAGGCCGGGAAGGCAAACCACAGCAGGTTTTTCAGATAATAAGCGGCGGAAAAACCGAAATCCAAGCGGGCGAAGCCGCCGAACGGCGCGAGCGCGTGATACCGCCACCATTGCAGGAAGGCCTCGTGCGACAGACCATTGAGCACCAGCGGCCACACAAACAGCAAAGGCAGCGTCAGCCCTGCCGCCGCCAGAAGCGTGAGCCAGAAGCGCTTATTGTGCCAATGCGAATCCAGCAGCAACAGCGCCGTGGTGAGCATCACGCCCAACAGCGGCAACAGGCTACCTGAAAGCGACAATACCGTCCAACCCAAGAGCGTGAGTACAATCGCCTTCACCGTTTTCTGCCGCGCCATCGCCAGCGCGTAGAAACTCAGGCTTAAGCCGCACAGGGTAACGATTTGCCCGCCGATGAAGTGGCTCATCATCAGCAGACCCGGGCAGCCGATCAGCACCAGTACCGCCGTACGCCCGTTGCGCCGCCCCAAAAGCATCCGCCCCGCGCCGCCCATGGCCGCGAGCGACACCGCCGCGAGCAAGGCATTCACCATGCGCACCGCCTCATACGGCGGCAGATGACCGAACAGTTTCAAAAACAGCAGGGAAAGCCACATATACAGCGGCGGAACATCCCAAAACAGCGCCCCGCCATCCTGCGGCAGCCACCATTGCCCGCCCTCCACCGCCTGCCGGATGACCGCATACACCAAGGGCTCGTCTTGCCACAAATCGTGCGCGAACACGCCCGGCCACAGCCAGACAAAAGCCAGCAGCAGCAAAAGCCAGGGCCGCTCGTAAGTGGGCGGTGCGGGGCGTTGCTCGGGCGGAACGTAGGTTAGCATGGGATGTTTGGCAGGAAATTCAAATTGGGCGCTATTGTATAGCAAAGTGCGGGGCGGGGGTGGATAGGCGGGAGGCTACCTGAAAATGGAGCGGCTACGAAGTGAGGATATGGCAGGGCAGGATGGTGCTGTGCCGCCGGTTGGTGTGGCTGCGTTTACCGGCTTTCAGGTAGCCTGCCGGGTTCAGTTGGCGCGGCGCAGGTAGGTGGCGAAGCGGGGGGTGCCTTTGGCTGTGAAGCCGCGGTATTTGTAGGTGATGCGGCTGCCGATTGGCGGCGGGTTGCGGCGGTCGGCGTCTTTGAAACCGGAGCCGATGCGGAATTCGCCGGTTTCGTTGCGGCAGGACACGGCGCCGAGCAGGCCGGCGTTGCGGCCTTTGCCTTCGTGGTGGGCGGTAACGGTGCATTCCGCGTCGTGCGCGCTTTTGAGCTTGAGCAGGTTGTCGCTGCGGCCGCCTTGGTAGGGGATATTGGGGTTGCGCAGCATCACGCCTTCGCCGCCTTGGGCTTCGATTTGGCGCAGGAATTGTTGGGCATGGGCGGCATCGCGCACGGGGGTTTGCGGGATGACGGCGATTTTGGCCTGCGGATGGGCGGCGAGGTGGCGCTGCACGAGGGCGAGGCGCTGATACAGGTTGCCCGGGGCTTGCGGCGCATCGAAAACGTGCAGCCTGATGCCGCTCCAATCGCCGTTGGCGCTGCGGACGGCGGCGGAAATCTGCTCGAATGCGCCGCGCCGGCTGTAGAGCTCGCCGTCGAGCGGGTAGGGCGGGAAATCGCGGGTGAAACCGGCTGGCGGGGAGAAGGGGTGGCCTTGGCGGCTGATGAGTTTGCGACCGTCCCAATAGGCGCGTACGCCGTCAAGTTTTTCGCTCATCGCCCAGCCGGCAATGTTCTGGCCGTTGTATTCTTTGGCCAAGATAAGGTTGGGCGCGGCGTACAGGGCGGGGGCGAATAGAAGGGCGGCGAGGACGAGGAGTGATTTCATGGTATGTGGGCAATTTCAGGTATTGGTAGGTCAGGCAGTTAATCTCAGATACATTCTCGTTAGTGTAGCGAAAAAGAAAATTATGTAAAGGTAAAGTTGGCTTCAGGTAGCATGATGCAGAATAGGGATGATATACTAACACTTACATTTTTTGACAGGTGAGTTGCTTAATTTAAAGTTAAAGGGGGTTTATTCTATGGCCAGTTATATTGAGGCAAATTTAGGCAGAGGAGAGCAGATTATTTATAGAGCACAAGTATCATGGTTATCCCAAATTTGGTATTTTATAATCGGTATCATACTGCTCCCAGTTATGTTTGCTGGGGTTATATTCTTCATTTTTGCAGCAATTAATGTTATGTCTACAGAGTTAGCTCTAACCAACAAACGAGTTATTGCTAAGTTTGGGTTTATTCGTAGGCAGACTATTGAGTTAAATCTGAATAAAGTTGAGAGTATTGTTGTGAATCAAGGGGTCATTGGTAGAATGTTTAATTTCGGTTCTGTAGGAGTGCGTGGAACAGGTGGAGGACAGGCTCCTATCCCTTATATCGCGCGCCCGCAAGAATTCAGGCAGCAAGTTAACAATCTATTGGATGAAGAGCAAGCTAAACTTCTTGAATAACCGCTAACCATTTACAATTTTGTTAGGTTGTATTAATTATAGAAGTATTGAGTCGGAGTTGTTTACTTAAGTTTTTACAATTTTAGAGGCTACCTGAAAAGCGGTTCTGCGTTTTCAGGTAGCCTTTGCTATGCCGTGCTTTAAGACGAAGCGAAGGCTTCAAACGGCACGGCGAGCAGGGGCTCGGCGCCTTGGCGGATGCGTTCGGCGCAGGCGTGGGCTTGGGGCAGTACGTAGGCGAGGTAGGCGCGGGCGGTGTGCTGCTGGGCTTGGCAGAATGCGCTGCCGAAGCGTGCTTCTGCGTTGCGGGCGGCGAGGAAGTTTTGCGCCAGGGCGGCCGCGCCGAGAGTGAGGGCGATTTGCTCCAGATAGGCGGCGGCGTTGAGGGCGGTGGCAGCGGGGTTGGTTTCGTGCTGCTGCACGAGGAGGGCGGTGCTGCGTTCGGCCAATTCGAGGGCGTGCCGGAGCGGTTCGGCGGTGGCGGGCTCGATGGTGGCGAGCTCGTTGGCAGTCTGCTGGGCTTCGGCGAGCAGGGTGCGCACGAGGCTGCCTTTGTCGGACACGGTTTTGCGGGCGAGGTCGGCGGCCTGCACGCCGTTGGTGCCTTCGTAGATGGCGGTGATGCGCACGTCGCGCACGAGCTGGGCGATGCCGGTTTCTTCGATATAGCCTGCGCCGCCGAATACCTGCATGGCGAGGTTGGCGAGTACTGTGCCGTTGTCGCTGCACCAGGCTTTAACGATGGGGATGAGGTGGTCGAGCCGGCCTTTGGCGGCTTTTTTGGCGGCGGGTTCGGGGTGTTGGTGCGAGGCGTCGAGCGCGGCGGCGGCCTGGAGATACAGGGCGCGCTGGGCGGCGATGGTGGCTTTTTGCACCAGCAGCATGCGGGCAACGTCGGGGTGGTGGATGATGGTGAGCGGGGTGCCGTCGGGCGCGCTGCCTTGGATGCGCTCGTGGGCGTAGGCCAGTGCCTGCTGGTAGGCGGCTTCGGCCACGGCGTGCCCTTCGATGCCCACGCCCAGGCGGGCGTGGCTCATCATGGTGAACATATAAAGCAGGCCGCGCCCGGCTTTGCCGATAAGGTAGCCTTCGGCTTCGTCGAACTGCATCACGCAGGTGGGGCTGGCGTGGATGCCCATTTTGTGTTCGATGGCGGTGGCGGATACGCCGTTTCTCTCGCCGATGCTGCCGCCGGGCTTGATTTTGTATTTGGGCACGATAAACAGCGAAAGGCTTTTCACGCCGGAGGTGGTGCCGGGCAGGCGGGCGAGCACGAGGTGGATGATGTTTTCGGTCAGTTCGTGTTCGCCCCAGGTGATGAAGGTTTTCTGGCCGCTGATGCGGTAGCTGCCGTCTTCCTGCGGCACGGCTTTGGTGGCTACTTGGGAGAGGTCGGTGCCGACTTGCGGCTCGGTGAGGTTCATGGTGCCGCTCCAGAGGCCTTGGCTCATTTTGGGCAGGAAGGTTTGCTTCTGCTCTTCGGAGCCGTGGCGCATGATGGCTTCGATGGCGCCCACGGTGAGCATGGGCAGCAGCGAGAGGGCGAGGTTGCCGCAGTAGTACATTTCTTCGCACGCGGCGGAAATCACAGCAGGCAGGCCTTGGCCGCCATATTCCGCCGGGGCGCGCAGGCCGGGCCAGCCGGCTTCGCAGAAGGCTTGGTAGGCGGCGGCAAGGTCGGGATGGGTGATGACTTTGCCGTTTTCCAGGCGTGCGCCGTGCAAATCGCCGGTGCGGCCAGTGGGCAGGAATACTTCTTCGCTGAACTTGGCGGCTTCTTCGATGATGGCGGCGGCGGTGTCTTCGTCCAGGCCGCTTTCGGCATACCATTGGGCGATTTCGGCCAGGTTGCCGTGGGTTTGCAGGGCGAATAAGAGTTCGTTTACGGGGGCGCGGTAGGACATGGAAGGCTCCTTTGTAGTAGGGAAAAGATACGGGCTAGCATAGCAAATCCGCGCAGGCTTGGGTATGGCGGGCGCGGGTTTTGTGCGGCGGGGCTGATGGGCGGCAAAAGGCTGGTTGGAGTTGGAGGCTACCTGAAAACCTGTTTCTTCTCGCTGTGGGAGAGGCGGCAAGCCGCAGGTTTGCAGCGTTTGAACTCCGTTGAAGCGTGTGAACTCCGTTGAAGCGTGTGAACTCCGTTGAAGCGTGTGCTTTCAGGTAGCCTTCAAGCAGCGGGATAGATGTTTACAATATCTTGTTTTTTGTTACAATCCGATCATCGGCAATACCCTTATTCCCCTTTCCAAACAGGAGCGGCAAGATGAAGCAAACCATGATAAACACGGCAGCGGGCGTGTTGGCGGCAGTGCTATTGGGCGGCGCGGGCTTGGCTTGGGCACAGAATTTAGATCCACACACCAGAGCAGGTATGCAGACGGATGCAGATAATGCAGCCCGTGCAAGAAGAGGAGCAACACAACAGCCGATCAACCGCGGCCCCACCGCCGCTGAAATACGCGCCTGGGAGCAGCGCGAGGCAAAGGTGCAAGCCGAAATCGCGGAACTGCGCCGCACGCCGTTTTGGATGGCTTTGGCTTGGAATTTTGATAAAGATACCATCACATGGCCTGGAGGGTACCCTTCTAAAGAAAGAGCCATTGAACGCGCAAAACAAATATGTAATTCTTCCAGTTGTCATGTATTTGCCACTTTTAGCAATACTTGTGCGGTTGTGGTGAAAGCAACGGACAATCCGCGAGATACAAACGACTTGTTCGTTGGTATCAATCCTGACGACGAAATAGCGGCACAACAAGCCATGCAGGCCTGCCAGCGGGTACATGGTGTTACAAGAAGCAGGTGTTTCTACACAGGCGCGCATACCGGCAAGGGCGCAAACGGCACGGCTTTCTGCGTGGGCTACGACCACAGTCTTTACAATCAGCGCTAAACCCTGCCGTTTGAGGCTGACAAGGCTACCTGAAAACAGGAAAACCGTTTCAGGTAGCCTTTGCTTAGGGCTTGGGCACAAATTCTGCCTGTACGCCGATTGCCTGCAGTTCGGCGAGGTGGTTTTTCATGTGTTTCCAGATGCCGCTGCAATACACGAAGGGCGGGGATTTGCTGAGCGCGAGCGCTTGGGCGGTGTTGAGGCCGCGGTGTTTTTTCAGGCCGGCGGCGAGGCGGGTGCTTTGCCGGCCGGGATGGGAAACGATGATGTCGCCGAAAACGTAGTCCGGATCGTTGGGCGGGGTGGCGCAGCGGGCGATTTCGGCGGCAAGGCGCTCGTGTTCGGCAAAGGATTGTTGCACTTCGCGCCAGAAGGAGGCGGCGGTGTTGCAATAATCGGCGATGTATTGGGCGGCGGCTTCGGGGCTGCGGGCGGCGTGTTGCCGGATGTGTTGGATATGTTGCGCCAGCTCGGCCAGGCTGCCGGCGATGGCTTCGGGTTGCATTTGGTCGTGCCAGGCGAAGTAAACGGGAAAGCCTTTTGCGGCTTGGTTTAAGTCGATGATGAAGGGGTCGCCCATGGCGTTGAGGGCGAAGACGTATTGGCTGGCGGAGAGGGCGGTGTTTTCTTTGTAGTAGGGATCTTGGAAGGCGGCTAAATCGGCATTTTTAGGGAAATGCAGGGGGAAAATAGCCGTTGTTGTCGGGCTTGGCTTGGATGGTGGCGATAAAGCTGGCGAGGGCGGGCGGGAAGAGGAGCATGGCGGGTGAATGCGTGAGGAGGGGGAGGCGGGCTGTTTTTCAGGTAGCCTAATGGATGGAGGCTACCTGAAAAATGGCAGCTTTGCCGGCGTTTTGTGCGTACTCTTTGCGATATTCTCAGGTAGCCTTTGGTTTGCGCGGCCAGCTCAAACGCCGAGCAGCGGCACGATAATTGGGGCGAGGAAGGAGGTGAGGATGCCGTTGAAGATCAGGCCGAGGGTGGCGTAGGCGGCGAAGTGGCCGCTGATTTCCAGGCTGGCGGCAATGCCGATGGCGTGCGAGGCTGTGCCCTGCGCGATGGAGTGCGAGATGGGGTTGCGGATGTGGCTGTGGCGCAGAATCCAGAAACCGATAAACTGGCCGGTGAGGCCGGCCAGCAGCACGGCGGCCACGGAAACGGCGGGGATGCCGTCTAGCACGTGGGTAATTTCCAGCGCAATCGGCATGGTAACCGATTTGGCGGCCAGCGACTGGCTCACGTCGTGGCTAGCGCCCAGCCAGTGGGCAAACAGCACGCCGCTCATAATCCCCACCACGCTGCCCACCAGCTGCGAGGCGGCAATCGGCAGCCATTGGCTGCGGATGCGCGGCCATTGCTGATACATGGGGATGGCCAAGCACACGATGGCCGGCTGCAGCCAAAAGCCGACCATGCGGCCGGTTTGCATGAAATCGTCGTAGCGGATGCCGAAGAGTTTCAGGTAGCCTATTACCAAAAGCGTGCTCACCATCAGCGGGTTGGCCAGCGGGCTGCCGCTGCGCAGGCGCAAAAACAGGCTGAGGCGGTAGAGGCCGAGCATCATCAAAACCAGCACAATGGGGTTGGTGGCGATTTCCCTCATTTGTGTTTCCTCAGTATTTCATGCGTTTTCGCGCTGGAGAGCAGCACCAGCACGCTGCTGGCCACGGTGGCGATGGCAATTGACCAGAAATCGTGCGCCACGATGGAAAAATAATCCATCAATGCCACACAGGCGGGAATCATCAGCAGCATCATGTGCTGCATGAGGAATTCGGTCATCGGTTTGAACCAGGCCTCCTTCACCCAGCCGGCTTGGAGCAGGCCGAACAAAATCAGCAGCCCCACGATGCTGGCGGGCAGTTTGAGGTGGGTGAGGTGTAAAAGCACTTCGCCTGCGGCTAGGCAGGCGAAAACGATAATGAGTGCGCGTAACATGGTTACTGGCCTAAGCTAATGTTGGAAAGGGCGAATTATAGCACCGGACGGGCGCTCAGAAGGGATGAAGGCTACCTGAAACCTTTCAGGTAGCCTTCATCCCTATTTGAAAGGCTGTGTTTTAAGATACTGTTGATATAGTTACCCAATTCTGGTATAATCCCTATACACTCAGATGGTTATAGGGATTTTGTTTTATGAAAATCACTCACGATATTGATGTACTTAAGCAACTCTTTGAAAATCTTTCCGATACAGACAAGCAACAGTTTCTAAGTGAAATTGCAAGCAGCAAAGCTACGATTCAAAAGGTTATTCAACCAAGAGAAGTGAAAACCTGTCCACATTGCCAATCTACTCATTTTGTGAAAAATGGCAAAGCAAATAGCAATCAACGTTATTTATGTAAAGCGTGCCGTAAAACTTTTGTAGAACAAACTGGTACTATATTATTTAGTATGAAAAAAGATATTTCCGTATTGGAAAAGTATGTTCATTGTATGATCGAAAAATACCCACTCCGAAAATGTGCGGAAATTTGCGACATCAACTTGGCAACCGCTTTTGCTTGGCGACATAAAATCTTAGATGCTCTGCAAAAAATGATGGAACAAGTAGAATTAGATGGTGTCGTGCAAGCTGACGAAACATTTACTACGATTTCATATAAAGGAAATCACAAAAATTTTAATTTACCACGTCCGCCGCATAAGCGAGGAACAGCGGCGACTAAACGTGGTTTATCTAAAGAAC
Organism: Eikenella sp. NML070372; assembly: GCF_001648415.1. Lineage (NCBI taxonomy): Bacteria > Pseudomonadati > Pseudomonadota > Betaproteobacteria > Neisseriales > Neisseriaceae > Eikenella > Eikenella sp. NML070372. Next base: position 61,404 of record NZ_LXSN01000004.1, read on the forward strand.
AGGTTTGTGTTCCAGTGGGTGTCAATCTGAATGGTTTATCTATTGCTAAGATAGCCAATCTAGGTCGTCCAGATGTAGCCGATTTACAGAAAGTGTTAGGCGGTAAAGTCGCCCAAGATTCAGTGTTTGTGACCGATTCGCTCTGTTCTTACCAGAAACTCTCGTTTGACATGGGTTTAAATCATATTCGGATTCCGAGAAACAAATACAAAAACGGGATCTCTAATATTCAAACGGTAAACAATTACCACAAACGCCTAAAAGATTTAATCTTTGGTACTTTCAAGGGTGTGGCAACAAAATATCTGAATAACTACATTGTTTATCATAATTTTGTGAACTTTGCAAAAGATACTAAAGCAAACAAAGAAGTAGTGCTGTTCGACTTTATTCGCAATACATTCTGTCAAAGTAGAACGGTTGAAATTGCAAAACGTCCTGCATTGCCAATTTGGGAAATAAAATGAATAAACAGATTTCTATTCAAGATATGCAAAATACGTTATTTGAAGGAGATTGTTTGGAGATTATGAGAAAATTTCCTGATAATTCTGTGGATATGGTTTTATGCGACTTGCCTTATGGCACAACTCAGAATAAGTGGGATAGTGTAATAGATCTCAATTTATTATGGGAAGAATATAATAGAATTGTCAAGCCTAGTGGAGCTATTATTTTAACTTCACAAGGTATATTTACAGCAAAATTAATTCTATCTAATGAAAAGAATTTCAAGTATAAAATTGTTTGGGAAAAATCAAAGCCAACCAATTTTCTTAATGCTAAAAAACAACCCTTGCGAAAATATGAAGATATTTGTGTTTTTTATGAGAAGCAACCTACTTATAACCCGCAAATGAAACAAGGTGAACCATACAATAAAGGGGTTAGAAAAGATCAGCTAACAGGTAGTTATGGAGATTTCAAACCGCACTTGGTAAAAAGTGATGGAGGTAGATGCCTAACTGATGTAATTTATTTCAAAACAGCAGAAAGTGAAGGCAAAGTTTTGCATCCAACACAGAAACCTGTTGAGTTGGGACGTTACCTAATCAAAACGTACACAAATGAAAATGATCTTATTTTAGATAACACATTTGGAAGTGGAAGCTTTTTAGTTTCAGCCGCATTAGAAAATAGATATTTTTGTGGAATCGAAAAAAATCAAAATGCTACGTTATTTAAAGGTAAACTCATTGATTATATTGATTTGGCTTTAGATAGATTGAATAAAATCGGTGCAAGCGTAAGGGTTGTAAGATGAACACAGCAAAATTGAATTACAACGAACGAGCTTGGGGTATTGATGTAATTAGTCACATTAATTTATTTTGTTCTAAAAATAATCTTTTTGTAAAAAAGCTGGTGGAGAGAGAACTTTAAAAGATAATAGTAAGAAAAATCTTTTTCCTGATGTTTTGTTATATGGAAATGAGAGGGTTGGTGAGGTTATTCAAGGATGGGAATTAAAAATGCCTGATACACCAGTAACGGATAACGAATTAATAGAAAATGCAAAACTAAAAGCCAATAAACTTGGATTAAATTCATTTCTTTTATGGAATGCAAGAGAAGCCGTACTTTATGTTAGGGAGAATAACAGTTTTTCTATCAATAGAACTTGGACTGAATCAACAATTACTAATAGGGAAGACGTAGAAAGGAATCAAGACAAATGGATATGTCTTCTTGAAGATATAATTTGTTATATATCAAAAATAATTTCTAACTCACACTACAAAACTATTGGTTTATTAGAGTTAAGCTCAAATCTATATGTGGATAGTTTAAAGAGTTTTAAGCAATAACTGTTACATAATTTTGAATCCAATGCAATTGAAAACTCTGATTTTGATATAGAGATTACAGAGTGGATCAATGAAAATCCTATAAAAGATACAAATAAGTACTCTGTACTAGCTGACTTTTCTATCCTTTCTTGGGTAAACAGGCTTTTATTTTCTCACTACCTAAAAACATTCAACTCAAATGCTGAAATAATTAACGATCTAACTCCAAATTCATCGATTGATAATATTATAAGTACATTCGAAAAAATTACAGAGAAGTGTGATTTTTGAATGTGTTCCTTTCTAATGTAGGGGATAGATATATTGGGGATAAGTTTTTGTCTTACTTATTAGAGTTAAACGAACTATTAAAAGAGATTAGATTTGAGAGAATAGATAGTAATTATTTGTATAATGTTATTGATTCTGCTTTATTGCATTCACGAAAGAAAGTTGTTGGACAATTTTCCACTCCAATAAATTTAGCTTATTTTCTTGTTGGTGTAACAGTTAAAAATCGTACAGCGAATATAATTGATCCTTGTTGTGGAAGTGGCACTATTCCAAAGGCAATCTACCAAATTAAAAGAGAATGCAAAATCCAACCTTGTGAGGCTTTAAATCAAGTATGGGCTAGTGATAAGTTTTCATACCCATTACAACTTTGTTCTATTGCATTATTCAGATCCACAAGCATTAGGTAATCTTGTTCAAGTATTTCAAATGGATGTTTTTGAATTACAAACAAATTCTGAAATTTCCTTTGTAGATCCGTTTGTTGAGAAAATTGTAATAAAAGAACTACCAGTTATGCACGCTGTTGTTTCTAATCTACCATTTGTGAGATTTGAAACAGCAGAAATTCCTAATAGTATGAAATTAAACAACATAGAACTGAGTAAAAAATCAGATTTATATGTCTATATCATTTTTCATCTTTCTAATTTAATTGAAGAAAACGGAAGAATTGGGGTTGTTATATCTAATTCTTGGTTAGCAAACGAATGGGGAGAGAAATTTAAGAAAAATTTATTAAAGCATTTTAAAGTATTAAAAGTAATCTGCTCATCAAAAGGAAAATGGTTTGGAAATGCGGATGTAGTAGCTACCTTACTAATTTTGGAGAAAACTACTCAATATACTGAATATGGAATAGATTTTATAACCACAAATACCTTAATTAAGGATTGGAATAAGCCTGTTTTAAAAGAAATGATTACAGCAACACTAAGCTCCAAAATACAATCCATACATTTGTCAAAGGCAACCCATACAGTTAGAAATATAGACAAACTTCAGAAATTAGGGATTTCTTGGAATGCATTATTTAGTAATCTTGAATGAATTGATTTAGTTTCAGAAAAATTAAAGAATGTTAGCAATTACATTAATGTGGCTCGTGGCGAACGCCGTGGGTGGGATAAGATGTTCTATCCTGAAAGTAAACATCAAATTGAATCTAGTTATATTAAGCCAGTTGTGATGAGTTCAAAAGATTTGCCTGATAATTTAATCTGGCAAGCAAAAAAAGAAGCATTTTGCTGTTCAGAACCTATTGAATCATTAAAAGCAAAAAAACATTATGGTGCATTAGAATGGATTTCTAAATTTGAAAATGGTACAAATGAGAAAGGAAAACCACTCATTGAGGTTTTAAAACGGAACAATCATTTTTGGTACGAAATGAAACCAAATACTTTAGCTGATATGGTTATATCAATGAATCCCGATAAGAAAATATGTGTCTATCGACTTAAAGAACGTTCTTTTGTTAATCAACGATTAATTAGTCTAGCTGTAAAAGATACAGAAAAATTAGATCTACTACATGCTTTATTAAATAGTGGGCTTTCATTATTTTATATTGAAAGCATTGGATTTGGTAGAGGTTCGGGTGCATTGGATTTAAATTCGACAACAATAGCAAAAAAATTAATGATACTGGATCCTAATTTACTATCTAAAGAGCAGGTTTCAGAAATAGTAGCTAAATTCCAATCTATTTTAAATAGCAATGTATTAGACCTTCCTAATGAATTACAGCAAGAAGACCGCATTGAATTTGATAGGGCTGTACTAAATGCTTTTAATATCGAACTAGACCCTAAAACTATCTATGATAGTTTATTAAAAATCTACAATATCATAAAATCAGTAAAAGATAATTGAAAATTAAGATGTTATTTGTTTAAAGATATTACTTAATTGTGTTTTGTTTTAAATTAATCAAATATTAGATACAACCTAATCTTTACAGATCAACAGTATCTTAAAACACAGCCTTTGAAAAAGGGCGGATTAGTAGCCCAAACGCTGGCAGATGGTGGAAGACAATCCGGCCTGGTTGAGGGTGTGGAAATGCAGGCCGGGGGCGCCGTGGCGCAGGAGGCGGCCGCACATTTCGGTTACCACGTCCAGCCCCAAGGCTTTGATGGAGGCGGTGTCGTCGGCATAGGATTGCAGCTTCAGCCGCAGCCAGCGTGAGATTTCGGTGCCGAACATATCGGCGAAGCAGGTGAGTTTGGAGAAGTGGGCTCGGCATTGAAGAAAAACTGAATGATGGCGGAATCGGCGCCGGCTTTACACTTTGTGCACGAAGCTTTGGATGTTGTCTTCGGTGTTGAACGATTGCAGGTGGTATTCGGAGTAGGCAGCCACTATTAGATTGGTTGCGGGTGATTTTCTGTTTTTGCGGCCTTCGGGCGTGCGGGTAGGGAAAATTCGAAGCCGAGAGTATTGTGTTGCATGATGGTGGAGAAAATGAATACGGAAGTAAAGACGATACGGTAGCGGGGATTTAGGCAAGGGAGGCGGATTGAAAAATCGGCGTGAGTAGATGATAAGGAATCCATGTTGAGGGATAGGCTACCTGAAACCGTTCATCCGAAACGGAGTGAGGCGTTTCAGGTAGCCTATACCATTTTTTAAAATCTGGAAACCTAAATCAAACAATCCCCACCGATTGATCAGCTTAGCCATTTTTCTGCCGTTGTAGCCACAATCGTTCGCGCCACAAGCACCGTGTTTAGTTTAATAAGACGGAAATCAGACAAATAAGGCTACCTGAAATTTAGCTTCGCAGAAACTACGCTGCACTGTGTTTTCAGGTAGCCTACTTTTTAAGCAATCACTTGCAAATAATTAGTTCTTGCTCTGATCCACCAGTTTGTTTTTGGTAACCCAAGGCATCATGCTGCGCAACTGTGCACCCACCTTTTCAATCTGGTGGGCGGCGTTTAGGCGGCGGCGGGCAGTCATGCTGGCGTAGTTGGTGGCGCCTTCTTGAATGAACATTTTGGCATATTCGCCGCTTTGAATGCGGTACAGGGCTTTTTTCATCGCTTCTTTGGTGGCAGATGTGATGACTTCTGGGCCGGTAACGTATTCGCCGTATTCCGCGTTGTTGGAAATGGAGTAGTTCATGTTGGCAATGCCGCCTTCGTACATCAAGTCCACAATCAGTTTCAGCTCGTGCAGGCATTCGAAGTAGGCCATTTCGGGCGCGTAGCCGGCTTCCACCAGGGTTTCAAAGCCGCATTTCACCAGTTCGACCGCGCCGCCGCATAATACGGCTTGTTCGCCGAACAGGTCGGTTTCGGTTTCTTCGCGGAAGTTGGTTTCAATCACGCCGCCCTTGGTGTTGCCGTTGGCTGCGGCGTAGGAGAGGGCGATGTCGCGGGCTTTCCCGCTTTTGTCTTGATACACGGCAATCAGTGAGGGCACGCCGCCGCCTTTGAGGAACTCGCTGCGCACGGCGTGGCCTGGGCCTTTGGGGGCAATCATTACTACGTCTAAATCGGCACGCGGCACGATTTGGTTGTAGTGCACGTTGAAGCCGTGAGCAAAGGCCAATACGGCGCCCTGTTTCAGGTTGGGCTCGATTTCGGCGCGGTATATGGCGGGCTGGGATTCATCCGGCAGCAAAATCATCACCAAATTGGCGGCTTTGGTGGCCTCAGCCACGGTGCGCACGTCGAAGCCGGCGGCTTCGGCTTTGTTCCAGGAGCCGCCTTTGCGCAGGCCGACAATCACGTTTACACCTGAATCTTTCAAGTTGGCCGCGTGGGCGTGGCCTTGCGAGCCGTAGCCGATGATGGCCACGGTTTTGCCTTTGATGAGGGAGAGGTCGGCATCTTTATCGAAGTAAACTTGCATGTGGATTCCTTTTTGGGGATTCGGTTAAACAGGGTAGCCGGCGCGGCCGTTATGCAGTGCGGCGGGCTGGCAGGTGGACATAGCGGTGGCAGGTAAAGGCACCGTCGCATGTATTTAGATGATGCATGCTACCCGAATTTTGACAAGTCGACAGCGTTTTTAGACAAGTTTTCAAAATAGGCTCGAGGAAAGGTAAAATGTAATGTTTTTTAGGCATATTGTCTAATTTGACCTCGTAGAAACTCCGCTTCACTACGTTTTCAGGTAATCTTATTAATGCTGCCTGAGCAAATTTTTCAAAAAACCACACCATGAGCCGCCAAGAGCTCGGCCTGATTTTCCTGCTCGCCGGCGTGTTTTGTATCTGCTTTGCCGGATTTCGGCAGTTGTATGTGATGATTACTGAAAGCTATACCCTCAACCACTTCTGATACTGTTTGCTCAGGTGGGTGCTCCAGTAGTCGGGCAGCTCCCGCCCGTGGTGATCAAGGGCTATGTAACGAAGTATCGCATGCAGCAGGCCGCTGTTAATTGCGGGGATAGTCTCAGTTCAGTTATAGTTTGAAAAACTGTCTGAGACATATTGAAAGCACAGGCCGGCAGTTTTGCCTGGCCTGTGTTTTTTGGTTGCTGTATCCATCGATGAAACCTTTATTATGAGCAAACCCCACCACCCTGTTACCCCAGCCATCCGTTTTCTGCGTGCACACAAAATCGAGCACACCGCCATGCAGTATCCCTATGAAGAGCACGGCGGCACGGCGCATTCCGCCGAGTGCCTCGGCATCGACGAACACCAGATTGTTAAAACCATCGTGTTGATTAACGAACACAAAAAAGGCCTGATTGTGCTGATGCACGGCGATCGCCAAATCTCCACCCGCAACCTTGCCCGCCAGCTCGGTATGAAACACGTGGAGCTGGCCGCGCACGACCAGGCGCACAAATGGACGGGCTATTTTGTGGGCGGCACCAGCCCCTTCGGCTGCCGCACCGCGCTGTCCGTGTATGCCGAACGCAGCATCTGGGATTTGCCGCTGATGTATATCAACGGCGGCGGCCGCGGCCTGTTTGTAACCGTTGCCCCCGCCCCCGCCCTCGCCGCTCTGAACGCGCAGCCGGTGGAAGTGGCGGTGGATTGAGGTTGCTTGTTTGACGTATAAAAAGCTATCTGAAAACTGTGTTGCGCATTTTCAGGCGGTGCTCTTGATAGCGTACCCCTTTCGAGTTAATTTGAATTGATAAATTAACCCAGCAGTTCTTTTTTCTTTTTATCAAATTCTTCTTGGGTTAGTATGCCTTGGTCAAGTAGGTTTTTGAATTTTAATATTTCATCGGCTGCAGATAATTGAGGAGATGACAGCTGTGTCCTCAATTGATTTAACTCTTCTCTTGATTTGTTTACTGCTTCTACAAAAGGGGCAAGAGTTTGTTTTGTCACACCTGTTATCCCCATAGGCGCAGCACCGTCCCAAATAGTGATCTCGCCAAGAAGAAGTCCTTTTTTATAACTTATTGAGTTGATTTTATCCAAAGGTATTTCTACTTGCTTCAAGCCAAATATCATTCCTTTGTCTAGAAAAACTACTCGTTTGTTTGTGGAAACAATAAGCCAAGTATTGCCGTTTAGTATGCCAGATGTTGCGTAAGTAATAGTTTCATCATCTTGAATAACGTTAGGCAGTTCCTTGACTTCTTTTCTTGTCCCAAAAAAATCCATTGCTCCACAGGCTTGTAGCATCTGTTGAATTTCTTGCTGTGTTCTCATAATTAAGTCCCCTTAGTTAAAATTTACAGAATTTTAACATATTACATAGAGAAGTAAAATGTCTTTGTTCGTTGTGAAGCGAGAATATTGAGCCTGGCTTCTTAATATTCTGTTTATTAATCTTTTGTTTTATTAAAACTAAATCTCTCAAGTAGCTTCAATCTGCTAAAATTCACTCTTCCACAATCCAAACCACCTGCCTGGCAGCCCGAACATCCTTCAGGCTGCCGCCCCCCTTTGTCGGTACACTATGAATCTCCCTCTGCCCAAACCTGCGCAAAAATCCCGCTGGCCGCAGCTTTCCGCTGGCAGCCTGCCTTATTTCCTTGCCTCCGCCCTGTCGGGAAAACCGCCCAAGCTCGTGCTCACGCCCGATGCCGAAACTGCGCTGCGCCTGCAAACCGCGTGGCAGTTTTTCCGCCCGCAAGACAACACCCTGTTTCTGCCCGATTGGGAAACGCTGCCCTACGAGCGTTTCTCGCCGCATCAGGATTTGGTGTCTGAGCGGCTGTCCGTGCTGTGGCAGCTCAAAAACGGCGCTGTGGATGTGTTGTTTGTGCCCGTTGCCACCGCCATGCAGCGGCTTGCGCCGCCGTCTTTCCTGATGGGGCGCACGTTTTGGCTGAAAACGGGGCAGACGCTGGATTTGGACAGGCTGCGCGAAAACCTGGTGGAAGCGGGTTATGCCGCCGTGTCCAACGTGGTGGCGGCGGGCGAATTTGCCGTGCGCGGCGGGATTGTGGACCTGTTCCCCATGGGCGCGGATTTGCCCTACCGCATTGATTTGTTTGACAATGAAATCGACAGCATCAAAACCTTCGACCCCGACACGCAGCGCACGCTCGCGCCCGTGTCCGAAATCCGCCTGCTGCCCGCGCACGAGTTCCCCACCGATGCGGACGCGCAGAAAATCTTCCGCAACTGTTTCCGCGAGGAAATCCCAAGCAACCCGAACGAGGCGACCGTGTACCAAGCCGTGGGCAAGGGGCAGTTCGGCGCGGGCGTGGAATATTACCTGCCGCTGTTTTTTGAAGACGGCTGCGCAGATTTGTTTGATTATATTGGAGAAAACGCGATTATCGTCTGCACGGACGATGTGCACGCCCACGCACACCGTTTTTGGGACGAGGTGAAATCGCGGCACGCGATGGCGCAGGGCGACCCGAGCTATCCGCCGCTGCCGCCGCAGTCGCTGTATCTGCTGCCCGACCAGTTTGCAGGCTGCCTGAAACGCTATCCGCAGGTGTGGACGCAGGCGGATGCAGAGAGCGGCCTGCCGGACGTGGCCGTGAACCGCCAGTCGGACGAGCCTTTGGCGGCGTTGGCGCGCTTTCAGGCTGCCTTCGGCGGCAAAATCCTGCTGTGCGCGGAAAGCGCGGGGCGGCGCGAAACGATGACGGGCTTTTTGAAGCAGCACGGCTTTGACGTGAAACCCGTGTCGGGCTGGGCGGAATTTTTGTCGGACGGATTTTCAGGCAGCCTGAAAGCCAACAGCGTGGCGCTGGCCGTCGCGCCGTTGTCGCAAGGGTTTGTGTTGGGCGAAAGCAGCCTGCACCCTTCAATCGGGCAGCAACCCGCCCCCTCCCCCGTGGGGGAGGGCTGGGGAGAGGGCAACGCGTCCGCGCCCCAAACCGAAATTTCCACCGCCGCCGCAAGCCCTCTCCCTAACCCTCTCCCGCAGGAGAGGGGACAAAGTGCCGCAGCTTCAAAGGCTTCAGGCAGCCTGTACGCCGAAGGGCTACCTGAAAACGGCTCGGATGAATTTTTGCTTCGCAGAAACCCGCTTTGCTCGTTTTCAGGTAGCCCCAACGCCGAAAGCAGCCTGCACCTCGCCGTCATCACCGAATCCGAGCTGTATCAATACGTTGCCCGTTCGCGCGTCCACAGCCGCCGCAAGAAGCACGCTGCCGTGTCGGACGGCAGCCTGCGCGATTTGGCGGAAATCAGCATCGGCGACCCCGTAGTGCACGAAGAACACGGCATCGGGCGGTATCGCGGGCTGGTGCTGATGGGCGAAGACGAAATGCTGCAACTGGAATATGCAGGCGAAGCGCAGCTCTATATCCCCGTTTCGCAACTGCATTTAATCAGCCGCTACTCTGGTCAGGCGCATGAAAACGTCGCCCTGCACAAGCTCGGCAGCGGCGCGTGGAACAAGGCGAAGCGCAAAGCCGCCGAAAAAGCGCGCGACACCGCCGCCGAGTTGCTCAATCTCTACGCCCAACGCGCCGCCCAATCGGGACACAAGTTTGAAATCAACGAGTTGGACTATCAGGCATTTGCCGACGGCTTCGGCTACGAAGAAACCGAAGACCAGGCCGCCGCCATCGCCGCCGTGATTAAAGATTTGACGCAGGCGAAGCCGATGGACCGCCTCGTGTGCGGCGATGTCGGTTTCGGCAAAACCGAAGTCGCCCTGCGCGCCGCGTTTGTGGCGGTGATGGGCGGCAAACAGGTCGCCGTACTCGCCCCGACCACGCTTCTGGTCGAGCAGCACGCGCAAAACTTCGCCGACCGCTTCGCCGATTTCCCCGTGAAAGTCGCCAGCCTTTCGCGTTTCAACAACAGCAAAGCCACCAAAGCCGCGCTGGAAGGCATGGCGGACGGTACGGTCGATATCGTTATCGGCACGCACAAATTGGTGCAGGATGACATCAAATTCAAAAACTTAGGACTGGTCATCATCGATGAAGAACACCGCTTCGGCGTGCGCCAGAAAGAGCAGCTCAAACGCCTGCGCGCCAATGTCGATATCCTTACCATGACCGCCACGCCGATTCCGCGCACCCTCAGCATGGCGCTCGAAGGCCTGCGCGATTTCTCGCTGATTACCACCGCGCCCAGCCGCCGCCTCGCCGTCAAAACGTTCGTAAAACCCTTCAGCGAAGGCAGCGTGCGCGAAGCCGTGTTGCGCGAACTCAAACGCGGCGGGCAGGTGTTTTTCCTGCACAATGAAGTGGATACTATCGAAAATATGCGCGAGCGGCTGGAAACCCTGCTGCCCGAAGCCCGTATCGGCGTGGCGCACGGACTATTGTGCGAACGCGAGCTGGAGCAAGTGATGCGCGACTTTTTGCAGCAAAGATTCAACGTGTTGCTCTGTTCCACCATCATCGAAACCGGCATCGACATCCCCAACGCCAACACCATCATCATCAACCGCGCCGACAAATTCGGGCTGGCGCAACTGCACCAGCTTCGCGGGCGCGTCGGCCGCAGCCACCACCAAGCCTACGCCTACCTGCTTACGCCCGAATACATCACCAAAGACGCAGAAAAACGCCTCGACGCCATCGCGGCGGCAGACGAACTCGGCGCAGGTTTCACCCTCGCCATGCAGGATTTGGAAATCCGCGGCGCAGGCGAAATCCTCGGCGAAGGTCAATCCGGCGAAATGATACAGGTCGGCTTCACGCTCTACACCGAAATGCTCAAACAAGCCGTGCGCGACCTCAAAAAAGGCCGCCAGCCCGACCTAGACGCACCGTTGGGCATCACCACCGAAATCAAACTGCACAGCCCCGCCCTGCTGCCCGAAAGCTATTGCCCCGACATCCACGAACGGCTCGTCCTCTACAAACGCCTCGCCGTCTGCGAAACCGTACAGCAAATCAACGCCATACACGAAGAACTGGTCGACCGCTTCGGTCTGCCCGAACAACCCGTCAAAACCCTCATCGAAAGCCACCACCTGCGGCTTGCGGCCAAAGAATTGGGCATAGACGCCATTGATGCGACCAGCGAAGCCGTCACCATTACCTTCGGCAAACACCACCAAATCGACCCGACAGAAATCATCCTGCTGATTCAGACAGATAAAAAATACCGGCTGGCCGGAGCGGATAAGTTGAAGTTTACGGCTCAGATGGAGGATGTGGAGGCGAGGATAAATATGGTGAAGAATGTGTTGAGAACACTAAGGGGAAGAGCTGCCACTAAATAGAAAGACTGTCTGAGAATATCGGTGTGACTGAGATTGCATATTTTATTTAAGATTGAATAGGAAGTTATCCACGATGATTGGATACAATAAACCTGGCTGGATTTAAATAATTTAAGGTGGGTGGTTATGTTTAAGGTGTTTTATCCATATACTTATATCAATAGTGTTTTTTCTCCAGATTATGAAAACCTGTTTCAGCAAGGCTATCGGGCATTGATCTTTGATATAGACAATACCTTGGTGCATCATGGGTCTGAGGTAACTCAAGAAATTATTGATTTGTTTGAAATGCTGCATCAGATCGGGTTTAGAACACTTTTATTGTCCAACAACAATGCCAAACGTATCGCCCCGTTTGCGGAAACCCTTAATACTTTATTTATTGCAGATGCCCATAAGCCAAACTCGCTCAATTATATGAAGGCATTAGATTTATTGGAGATAACGCCTCAGCAGGCATTAGTTGTTGGAGATCAAATTTTTACAGATATTTTGGGTGCAAACCGCGCCGGTATTGCCAGTATTTTAGTGCGTTTTCTGCAAAAAGACCCCAGCGAACCTATAGGGAAGAAACGGCAACTGGAAAAATTGATTTTGACCTGCTTTCAATATAGCCGATATAGAAACCGAATTGAAATCAAACCTAAAGAGGCTATTGTAAGGCGACGTAACTTCAGTGATATCAATTCTTTGTTTTATCAGATTTCCTGTTATAAAGAAATTGCCAAGAGGTATGTAAGTGACCTCCATGCCAAAACACGATTTGCCCGGTTCAGGAATATAGAAAAGCTTCCAGTTCTGATTTATAGCCATAGTTCGAACATTATCCGGAATGGGCCGGGTATAGATCCGATTTCACAACAAAATAAAGCTGTTAATCTTGCCTTGGCGAGTGAGAAGATTAACGGTATTGTTATCAAGCCAAATGAAATTTTCTCATTTTGGCACCTTGTCGGAAAAACCAGTATACGGAAAGGGTATAAAGAAGGAAGGGTGATCAGTAAGGGTAAGCTGAAAATGGGTGTGGGCGGTGGTTTGTGCAATTTGGCTAACACACTTAATTTGTTGGTATTGCATAGCCCATTGGAAATTATAGAATTGCATACGCATTCTGATGCGCTCGACCCCAGTGCTGAACGAAATAGGGTGCCATTTTCATCTGGAACATCAGTATCTTATAATTATATCGATTACCGTTTTAAAAATAATACTCCACATGATATGCAGATTTTAGTTTGGTGTGAAAATGGGGAATTGAAAGCAGAGTTGAGAAGTACTGTGCCTGTTGAGCATCGCTACCAACTGATAGAAGAAAATCATTGTTTTGTAAAACGTGGTTCATCATACTACCGTCATTCTGAAATTTATCAGCAAATAATTTGCCTTAAAACCGACAAGGTATTGGCACAGAAATTGATTTGGAAGAATCGTTCTAAGGTCATGTATGATCCATGCTTGATTCCAAAGGAATTAATCAAATAACAAAATAAGATGTTATATTTTCAGCATTATTAAAAAATTAAATTATATAAGATTAGGAATCTTATGCAAACCAAAAACAATCTTGTCGTAATGCTGACGCATAATGATCAAACGGTGCTGGAGGCAGCTAAGATATTCGAACAATGTAGGCATAGTAAAGCCAAGTTTTGGGGATTTAAAGAAGTGCCTCTGCCTTTGGAGAACATGAAGCATCTTTATGCTTATATGAAAGAGTGTGGAAAGACGACTTTTTTAGAAGTGGTTGAATATACAGAAGATGCGGGATTGGTAGGAGCAGAGATTGCGTTTGAGTGCGGTTGCGATATTTTAATGGGAACCCGTTATTTCGATTCTATTAATCAGTTTTGCAAAGAACATCAAATCAAGTATATGCCTTTTGTTGGCGGGCTTCAGGGAAGGCCGACCGTCTTGACCGGCCAGATAGAAGATATTATTACTGAGGCGCAGGAGTATGCGGCAAAAGGGGTTTATGGTATTAATTTACTGGGATACCGGTATGTAGGCGATGCCAACCGACTCAACGCGGAATTGGTAAGAAATGTTTCTATTCCAGTATGTTTGGCTGGAAGTATTAACAGCTATCAAAGATTGGATGAGGTTAAGGCTGTTTCGCCGTGGGCATTTACTATTGGGAGCGCATTTTTTGAAAATCGATTTTCGGGCAGTATTCCCGAGCAAATCAACAAAGTTTATGAGTATATGAATGATAGTTGATCGGTTGATTAAAAGCTACCTGAGAAATCTTCAGACAACCTTTTAAAAACGTATAAGGTTCAAATAATATAGTCGTTTCATGCAGATAAAGATAGTGAAGAGTGTGGTGGAATGACTGGTGGCATAGAAGGCTACCTGAAAATTGATTATTGGCTTCAAACCTAGTCTATGTAGGCTAGTGGCTCTGCTGGTGATGTAATTTTTATAAAATAAGGATAGTAAGCGTAGGCTGGGTTAAGACCCAATGCAGCCATCACACCTCTCGAAACGTTGGGTTTACAGTCCAACCTACATATTACGGGAGTTGTTGGTAGTACTGGAGGTGGAGAGTTTTTGAGAACCAAAACCGAGGAAAGATCACTTCCATATTTTAGAAATGGAACTGATAGGAGGAAGGCAGCTAAAGCAAGGAGATAAGAATGAATCGGAAACTATTTACTTTTATAGTTATGTTGGGTTCATTATATGGTACAACACTCATTCTATCGATAATTTATGCAATATTTATTGTTGTAGGTGATATTTATCTTAATAGATTAGGGTTTCAAACATTGCAGGAGATAGTAGAATCATTAACTACACCAACAACATATAATTTTATATTTATATTTGTTCCAGTTATGTCATTGGTTGTGGCGCTAATTGATACAGAGTAGCAAGCACAACGTGAGCAGAGTATCTGTAGAATGGGTACTTGTTACCAATGTGGACAATCAATGCTTCCTGTGTCGCCATGCACTTTTCAGGTAGCCTTTTGATGAGGCATCTTCGCTTCCTTGCCGATACCTGTAACAGATTGCCTGCAAATTCCCCCAACCCCCGCCTGCTGCTTGGCAGACGGGTGCTTTTCAGGTAGCCTTTCTCTTTTTCCAAATCCTATTTTCCGCCCGCCATGAACACCGAAAACGAATTGCCCGAAATTGCGCCGCAAACCTTGCCCGCTGGGGCGTCTGAGATTGAGCCTGCCGCAATTGAAACGCTTGCCGCAGCGGTAGCTGAGTCGCAGGCTGCTGTGTTGGCTGAAATTCCTGCGCAACCGGCGGCTGATGGCGGTGAGGAGGTTGCCGAGCCGGGGCGCAAGTGGCGCGAGGGGCGGATTGTGGATGCTGCCGTGCGTGTGTGGGATGCCTCAGAGCGCACCGGCGTGGCCGATGTGGTGAACAATGGCGACGAGCCGCCTTTGGGCGTGTTTTTGGTGGGCGACCTTTTTGCCGCCACCGACCTTGCCCCCGAGCCGGGCGATGTGTTGCGTGGCGTGTTGCAGAGCCATCCTGTTAGCGGCTATTGGCTGCTCGATAGCGCGGAAAATGCCGCCACATCCAGCCTGCAGCGGCGCAGCCCGGAAGAAGAAGAGGCGCTGCATAAAGAGCGCAAGCAGGCCAAGCGGCAAGATAAATTGGTGAACGGCGAAACTTATGTGGGCAAGGTGGTGCGCTGGAACGAAGAGGAAAAATCGGGCTATATCAAGGTTAAGTCCATTAAAGCGCGGGTGTTTTTCCCTCAATCGGCCTTCGTGTTCCGCGATAAAAGTCCGGCCAACCACCAGCAGGTGAGCTTTGTGCTGGGGCGGCGGGGCGGCGAATGGGTGGCCACCCGTGTGATTCCGCAAGGCTACGAACTGGGCTGGGCCGACCGCGAAAGCCCTTCTTCCGGCACGATTTTGGGCGGCGGTTTCAGCGAAAGCCTGCTCGGCGGCACGTTTATCCTGCTCTTCCTTGCCGCCGTATCCTTTATTTCCTTGCCGCTGGCCGCAGCCTATTTGCTGGCCAGCTGCCTGCTGCTTATTCTCTACCGCACGGACAAGCGCAGCGCCCAAAGCGGCCGCACCCGCGTGCCCGACGGCATGCTGCACCTGTTGGCCATGCTCGGCGGCTGGCCCGGCGGCCTGTTGGCGCAGATGCGTTATCAGCAGCACACTGCGAATATCCGCTTCGTGCGCGCCTTTTGGTTTAGCGTGGCGCTCAACGCCGTGGGCACTTATGTTGTGCTGGTGTACTTTATCGGCTCGCCCGCGTTTGCCTTCCTGAAAAACTAGCCGCATGAACAGCTACTGCACCTTTGCCAACGGCCTGCCTGCTGACAGCACAGACCCCAACAAGCATTATCACGACCATCTCTACGGCTTCCCCATCGAAGACGACAACGAACTCTTCGGCCGCCTGCTGCTCGAAATCAACCAGGCCGGCTTGAGCTGGACGCTGATTTTGCAACGTGCCGCCGGCCTGCGAGCCGCCTACGCCGGCTTCGACATCGCCGCAGTGGCCGCCTTCGGCGAGGCCGATCGCCAACGCCTGCTGGCCGACGCGAAAGTGATCCGCAACCGCCTGAAAATCAATGCCGCCATCCACAATGCGCAGCAAATCTTGCAGCTGCAACAGGCATTCGGTTCGTTCAAAAACTGGCTCGATGGCCACCATCCGCAGCCGCTGGCCGATTGGGTGAAGCTGTTTCGCCGTACCTTCAAATTCACCGGCTCCGAAATCGTGCGCGAATTTTTGGTGAGCACAGGCTACCTGAAAGGCGCGCACAGCGAAGACTGCCCCGCCGCCGAGCGCGCTGCCGCTGCCAATCCACCGTGGCTGCGGGGCTGATTCGGTGTAGGTATATAAGAGAAAGGCTACCTGAAAATTTAGCTTTGCGAGTTCTGCGAAGCTGAGTTTTCAGGTAGCCTTTTGGTTTGGCTGTGGGCGATAGCTTATGTGGCGGGGCAGGGCGGCAAGTGGCTCTGCCGTTTAGTTTTGCCGGTTCTTTCGAATTTTCAGGTAGCCTTTAACGGCGGGATTGGGTGGTGCTGTATTCGGACTGTTTGAACTTCGTTGAAGGTGTATAGTGAATTAACAAAAACCAGCACAGCGTTGCCTCGCCTTGCCGTACTATCTGTACTGTCTGCGGCTCGCCGCCTTGTCCTGATTTTTGTTAATTCACTATATTTTCAGGTAGCCTCAATCGCCGGGTTGCGATGTTGTTTCCGGCAGTCCTTCGTTTCCGCCGGCGGGCGGTTGGGGCGGGTGGTGGTGGAAGAGGCCTTGTTCGGTAATGGTCCAGAGGGCGGCGTCGGTGTGCATGGTTTTGAGGGCGTTGTTGGTCCAGGTGTTGCAGGTGTAGAAGAGGTTGTAGCTGCCGACGGCTTCGTAGAAGGCGTCGTTTTCGCCGTAGACCATGTCGGTGGGGATGGGGAGGGTGTGGCCGTTTTGCCATTGCAGGCTTTGGCGGATGTAGGAAACGAGGCGGCGGTATTGGGCGCGGCTGATGCGGATGGGGGCGCAGCGGGTACAGCCTTCGAGGCTGGGGTAGTAGGTGGCGTGGACGGCGTTGTTGGATAGGCCGGTGGCGGCTTTGAGTGCAGTACTGAATTTGAGGTCGGCCCAGGTGGGGGTGGTGAGGTAGAAGTTTTTATCGCCCAGTCCGATGGCGAGCCAGGGGGCGTATTCTTGGCTGCGGGTGTGTTCGGCGGGGAAGACGGCTCGCCAGTCGGCTTCGCTGCTGAAGGTGGGAACGACGATGTCGGTGTGCACGCCGTTGGAGAGCAGCCATACGGTGATTTTGGGCTCGCCTTCGGGTTGGCCGGGGCTTTTGATGTGGGGCAGCAGCCAAACGGCGGCGCCGTAGAGCAGGAGGAGGGCGGCCAGGCTGAGGAGGCTGCGGCGGATGAGGCGGGAGAGTTTGTGCATGGTGGCGTGCGGTTTGGGGCTACTTGAAAGTTTGGGCTTCGCGGGGCTTGGCTTTCAGGTAGCCTTTGCTTATTCGGGCTGGGGCTGGTAGTTATCCAGCAGTTGTTCGATTTGTTGGGGGCAGGTGAGGGGGCGCAGTTGGGTGAAGAGGTGTGCGGCTTGGGGGTGGGCGGTTTTCATCATGCCGAGCCATTGTTTGAGGCGGGCGGCGGGATAGGGCGTGTCGCCGGCGTGTTCGCGGCAGAGTTGGAAGAATCGGCGTATCCACACGAGGTAGTCGGCGAAACCGGCGGGCCGGGGCGGGAGGCCTTGGTTGTGGCGCTGGATTTGGCGGGCGAGGTCGGGGGTGATGACGGCGCCGCGCCCGAGCATGACGTGTTGGCAGCCGCTGGTGCGGCGGATGGCGAGGTAGTCGGCCAGGCTGAATACGTCGCCGTTGGCGATGACGGGGATGTTGAGAGCTTGGCGGATGGGGGCGATTTGCTCCCAATGGGCAGGCGGGCGGTAGCCTTCTATTTTGGTGCGGGCGTGCACGGCCAGCGCGGAGGCGCCGCCTTGGGCGATGGCTTGGGCGCATTCGAGGGCGCGGGAGCCGTCTTCGTAGCCGAGGCGCATTTTGGCGGTAAGGGGGATGTTTTCAGGTAGCCTTTGGCGCACGGTGGAGACGATTTGGCGGATGCGTTCGGGCTCGCGCAGGAGGATGGAGCCGCCTTGGTGTTTGTTGACGGTGGGGGCGGGGCAGCCGAAGTTGAGGTCGATTTTTTGCGCGCCTGCGGCCACGGCGGCTTGGGCGTTGGCAGCCATGTTGTCGGGGTCGCTGCCGAGCAGCTGGAGGGTGCAGGGGGTGCCGGCGCGGGTGCGGCAGCCGTGGTCGATTTCGGGCATATGCCGCCACCAGGTGGCGCGGGAGTGCAGGGTGTGGGTGATGCGGACGAATTCGGTAACGCATTCGCTGTAGCTGCCGATGTCGGTGAGCAGGCGGCGCATGACGGGGTCGAGCAGACCCTGCATGGGGGCTAGAATTAGGTTCATGGGGGGGTATTTTAAGTTTTCAGGTAGCCTTTGAGATAGAGGCTACCTGAAAAATTTGTGGCAGAGGTATTTCATGCCATCAGCGTTTGTTGGGCTTCAGCAAAATCTGCACGAGTTGTGTGCGCCCCGATTTGGCGGCTAGAGGATTTTTTGGCTGCTTTCGAATACTTGAATGCTGTAATCACACACGCGGTCGATACAGTTGGGCATGGTGAGGGTGTATTGGCCGCTTTGGCGGGCATACCAGCCAAACATGGGGGAGGCATGGGGATCGGTGTCGGCGATAAGGGTGCGGCCGTCGCGCAGCAGGGTGAGGTTAATGTTGTTGCATTGGCGGCTGCAATCGGCGAAGAAGGTGTAGTGTTTGCCGGCACGCAGGTTGATTTGCTGGGGTTTGGATTTGCCTTGGGACAGGCTGCCGCGGAAATGTTCATACAGCCGGGCGCGTCGGTCTTCTTTGCGCACGATTTCGCGGTTCATGCGCTGCGCCTGCGGCAGACAACAGCAGAATGGACAGAAGCGAAGATAAGGCAGCGTGTGGGCATGGCGGTGGGGGCTTGCTGAAGGGGAAAACGGCAGGCTACCTGAAAACGGTTTGGTTGTTTCAGATGGTCTTGGGGGTCAGCGTATGATGCTGCGTTGTGAGTCGGCAAGGAAATCGCGCAACACGGCCAGCTCGGGGAAAATTTGAGCGGTTTTGGCAATCTGGCTGCAGGCTTCTTCGTAGGCCAGGCCTTGGCGGTAGAGGATCTTGTAAGCGTTTTTCACATTGGTGATCTGTTCGGGCGTGAAGCCGTTGCGGCGCATGCCTTCGCTGTTGATGCCGGCTGGCTCGGCGCGGTAGCCGGCGGCCATGAAGTAGGGGGGCACGTCTTTATGTACGCCGGCGGCGAAGGCGGTCATGGCATAGTTGCCGATTTGGCAGAATTGGAATACGAGGGTGTAGCCGCCGAGGATGACGTAGTCGCCGATGGTAACGTGGCCGGCGAGGGAGGCGTTGTTGGCGAAGATGGTGTGGCTGCCGATCACGCAGTCGTGGGCGAGGTGGCAGTAGGCCATGATCCAGTTGTCGTCGCCGATGCGGGTTTCGCCGATGCCGGTTACGGTGCCGAGGTTGAAGGTGGTGAATTCGCGGATGGTGTTGCCGTTGCCGATAATCAGGCGGGTGGGTTCGCCGCGGTATTTTTTGTCTTGCGGTATGGCGCCCAGGCTGGCGAATTGGAAAATGCGGTTGTTTTCGCCGATGGTGGTGTGCCCTTCGATAACGGCGTGCGGGCCGATTTCGCTGCCGGCACCGATTTGCACGTTCGGGCCGATGACGGTGTAGGCACCGACTTTAACGCTGCTGTCGAGCTCGGCTTTGGGGTCGATAATCGCGGTGGGGTGGATTAGGGACATGGGGTTTCCTTGTGGCAGCGGGCTTTACAGGGGTAGGGGCTACCTGAAAATGGTTTGTGCGAAATGCGGTGGGCGGTTTGGCGGAGGCTATCTGAAAAGGGTGTTGCCTAGCTTGCCGGCTTATTTATCCACCGCACGTTTGGCGCACATAATGACGGCTTCGGCGGCGATTTGACCGTCTACGGTGGCGGTGGCTTTGAATTTGCCGATGTCGCGCTTGTGGGTGATGACGTCCAGATGAATCTGTACTTGGTCGCCGGGCACAACTTGGCGTTTGAAGCGGGCTTCGTCGATGCCGACGAAAAAGTAGATTTCGTTTTCTTTGCGCTCGCCCTGGCTGAGGATGGCGAGCACGCCGGCAGCCTGTGCCATCGCTTCGATAATCAACACGCCCGGCATCACAGGGAAATCAGGGAAGTGGCCTTGGAAAAACGGCTCGTTTACGGAAACGTTTTTAATGGCAGTGAGGCTTTTTTCTTTTTCAAAACCGATTACGCGATCCAGTAGCAGGAAGGGGTAGCGGTGCGGCAGCAGACGTTGCAGGGTGCGAACGTCCAGCGGGAGTTCGATATTTTCGATTTGCATGGATTAATCCTTGTTTTCGGGATAGTTGATTGTGTTTTCCAGTGTTTTCACGCGGCGGTACAGTTCGTTGAGCCGGCGCAGGTGTACGGCATTTTTCACCCAGTCGCGGTGGGTTTGCAGCGGATAGGAGCTGGCGTAGTAGTCTGGCTGGTTGATGGAGGCAGCTACAAGGGTGCCGCCGCCGATGAAGGTGCGGTCGGCCACGTGGATGTGGCCGACAAACATGGCGGCACCGCCGATTTGGCAGTAGGCGCCGATATGGGTGCTGCCGGCAATGCCAACGCAGGCAGCGATGGCGGTGTGGGCACCGATGTGCACGTTGTGGGCGATTTGCACGAGGTTGTCGATTTTCGCACCCTCGGCAATCACGGTGTCTTCGATCGCGCCCCGGTCGATGGTGGTATTGGCGCCGATTTCCACGTCGTTGCCGATTTCCACGCCGCCCACTTGTGGGATTTTGTACCAATGGTCTTGCGCCCAGGCATTGCCGAAGCCGTCTGCGCCAATCACGGTACCAGAGTGGATCTCCACACGCTCGCCGAGGCGGCAGCCGGCATAAATGGTTACGTTGGGGTGCAGCACGGTATGCTCGCCAAGCACGCAGTTGGCTTCCACCACGCAGTTGGCCAGGATGCGGCAGCCGTCGCCCAGCACAACGCAGTTGCCGATGTAAACGTTGGCACCGATTTCGCAGCTATCGGGCACGATGGCGCTTGCTTCCACCACGGCACTGGGATGAATGCCGGGATTGGCGGCGGGGGCGGGGTGGAACAGGCGGGCGGTTTGGGCGAAATAGAGTTGCGGGTTGTCGCACGCAATCAGATTGCGGCCGGGCAGTTTGTCGGCCAATTTGTGGTGCACAATCAGCGCGCCGGCTTGGCTGGCCAGGGCTTCGGGCAGGTGTTTGGGGTGGGAAACAAAACTGATGTCGCCTTTTTGTGCGGTATGCAGCGGGGCAATACGGCTGATGGCGATGTCTTGCCCGGCAAGCGTGCCGCCCAAGGCGGCGATAATGTGGGAAAGCTGTTTCTGCATTTTAACTTCGGTGAAGTTTCGCTTTCAGGTAGCCTGTTTTGCGGCAGGGAGGCCGGAATTTTCAGGTAGCCTTTATTGGTTATTGAGGGCGCGAATAACTTGGTCGGTAATGTCGAATTTGCTGTTTACGTAGATAACGTCTTGGATAATCAAGTCATAGCCATCGCGCTGTGCCAGCTCGGTAATCACGCGGTTGGCATTTTGCTGCAGGGCAGCGAACTCTTCGTTGCGGCGCAGGTTGTATTCTTCAGTGAGCTGCGCGGCCTGGCGGCGCAAATCCCTATCCAAGGCAATCAGCTGCTGCTCTGTGCGGCGGCGTTCGGTGGTGCTCAGGCGCCCCTGGTCGAGCCTGGTTTTCAGGGCAATACCTTGATTACGCAGCCGTTGCAGTGCCTGCTGTCGGGCACTGAATTCGTTTTGCAGGATGGTTTGGATACGCTGCGCTTGGGTGGACTGCTGATACACACGCTCAGTATCGATAAACCCCAGCTTCTGTATGCTGTCGGCCGCGGCGTGCAATGCGAGCAGCATCGCAGCAGCTGCCGCTGCTATACGGGGGAGATTAATCTTCATCATCTGCTTTCCTTAGAAAGTCGTGCCTAATTGAAATTGGAAACGTTGGATCTGGTCGTTATCCCGCCGGCGCATCGGGTGGGCGAAACTGAATTTCATCGGGCCTAGTGGCGAAAGCCAAGTTAGCGCTGCGCCCACAGAATAGCGCAATTCGTTGCTGAAGGTGGAGCGATGGTCTTGGCTGTAGTAGCCGTTGGTGCCGTAGGGGTTAGTAGAGCTGTAGGCACCGGTGTTGTAGTTTTTGCCATCCCACACGCTGCCGGCATCGGCAAATACACTCAGGCGCACGGAGCGCTGGTCTTTCACGCCGGGGAAGGGGAAGAGCAGCTCGGCGGAGGCATAGGCTTTATAGGTGCCGCCGTAATTGACGATGTTGCGAGAGTTGCCGTAAATTTCGTACACCTTCGGGCCCAGAGAACCGCTTTCGTAGCCGCGCACGGAACCCAGGCCGCCGCCGTAGAAGTTATTGAAGAAGGGTACAGTGGAGGTGCCGCCGTAGGAGCCGGCATAGCCCACTTCGCCACCCAGCATCAGGGTGAAACTCTTACTTAAGGGGAAGAACCAGCGTTGGTCGTGGGTAAGGATGTAGTATTTTAAATCACCGCCGGGCAAGCCTAGGTCGGCGTTTACGCTGGTGGTGTAACCGCGGGTTGGCCACAGGGCATCGTCGGTTTTGTTGCGTCCCCAACCGATATTGCCTTTGAGAATCCAGTTTTTCTCACCATGTTCTTGGAGGAACTGGCGGTAGCGGTAGGGTTGATAATTTACGTCGCCATGCAGTTTCACGTTCAGGTGCTCCACTGCGAGGCCGAAGTTTACGCGGTCATACTCGGTAACCGGCACACCCATACGCGCACCTAAGCCGATACGGGTAGTTTCGTAGTTGTTGGAGCTGGAGCTGGAGCTGGATTTATAGGGCATGTAGCCGCGATAGTAGATGTCGTAGCCCAAGCTCACACCGTCGGGAGTGAAGTAGGGATCGGTAAACGACAGGGACGCGGTATTTTGAGTTTTGCCGCGTGCAATGCGGAAGTTGGCAGATTTGCCCGTGCCGAACAGGTTATCTTGTGCCACGCCGGCAGAAAGTACCAAGCCGGTGTCTTGCACCCAACCGGCAGCCACTTCCACCGAACCAGTAGAGCGTTCTTTCACGGATACATCCACATCCACTTGGTCAGGCGTATCGGGCAGCGGGCGGGTTTCCACTTTCACATCGTCGAAATAGCCCAAGAGCTGGATACGGTCTTTGGAGCGGTTGAGTTTGGCCGAATCGTAGGGTGCTGCTTCGGTTTGGCGCATTTCGCGGCGGATAACGGCATCACGGGTTTTGTTATTGCCGGAAATGTGGATTTGATTCACATAGTATTTACGACCGGGATTTACCGTTAGAACGAAATCCACGGTGTGGTTGGCCTGGTCGGGCTGCGGCTGCACGCCCACTTGAGCCAGGGCGTAACCAGCCTGACCCATACGGTCTTGGATAGCTTGCAGGCTTTCTACCATCTGTGAACGGTTGTAGCGGCGGCCTTCGCGCATTTTCAGCAGGGCTTCCAACTCTTCGCGCGGCACTTCGCGGGTATCGCCTTCGATGCGCACTTTGCCCCAACGGTAACGTTCGCCTTCGTGTACTTTAATCCACAGCGTCTGTTCGGTACGGTCGGCGTTGTAGCGCACATCGGCATCCTGCACCCGGCCTTCAAAGAAGCCTTCGTTTTGATAGAAATCGGTGATGGATTGCAGGTCTTGACGGAATTTTTCGTCGGAGAAACGGTCGTCTTTGGAGAGCCAGCTCAACATACCGTGGCGATCCATCTGCATTTGACGGCGCAGAGTACGGTTGGAGAAGTGCTGGTTGCCTTCAAAGTCGATTTCTTTGATGTGGGTGGTAGGGCCTTCGTCGATTTTCAGTGTGATGTCCACACGGTTACGCGAGAGGCGGGAAATCTCGGGGGTGATGGTGGCAGAGAGTTTGCCTTGGTTGGCATATTCCTGCTGCAGGCCGGCCACGGCTTGGTTTAGGATCGCTTGGTTGAATGGCTGCGATTGGCCCAGGCCGAAGCTGTCGAGATTTTTCTTGATCGCGTCGCTGGGCAGGATTTTGCCGCCGGTAACGGTGAGCGTGTTGATGATGGGGCGTTCCACTACGGTCAATAACACTTGGTTGCCCATGGTTTCCACGCGCACGTCGTCGAACAGGCCGGTGGCATAGAGGTTTTTGATGATTTGTTCGCCTTCGCCATCAGTGAAGGTGCTGCCCACTTTAACCGGCAGGTGGCCTAATACAGTGGAAGGGTCGGTGCGCTGCAGACCCTCGATGCGGATATCTTGGATGGTAAACGGTGCGGCGGCCAGCGCCCAAGAAGACAATCCGGCTGCAAACAAAGAGAAGGTAAGTTTGTTCAGTTTCATGCTTTATCCCAATAAACGGGTGATATCGTTGAAAAAAGCCAGCAGCATCAGCATCAGCAGCAGGGAGAGGCCGAGGCGCAATCCCCACATTTGCACATTGGTGCTAACGGGCTTGCCGCGAATCCATTCGGCGGCATAATACATTAAATGGCCGCCATCTAAAACAGGAATCGGCAGTAAATTCAAAATCCCCAGGCTGATGCTCACCACGGCGAGGAATTCCAAATAATCCTGAATGCCGGCGGAGGCGGTTTTGCCGGCATAGCTGGCGATGGTGATCGGGCCGGAAATGTGGCTTACGGAAGCCTGGCCGGTGAGCAGGCGGGCAAACAGGCGGCCGGTAAGCGCGGTGTAGGAAGACACGCGCTGCATGCCCATTTCGGCAGCGCCCAGCCAGGTGGGCCGGTAGCGGTAGGTGGAAAGCGACATCCATTGCCGGTCGACTTCGGCTTCAAAACCGGCATAGCCGTAGCGTTCGCCGTTGCGGTCTTCACGGCTGTCGGGGCGCAAGGCTACCTGAAGCGGTTTGCCGCCGCGCAAAATATCGATTGTCAGTTTGTCTTGCGGGTGTTGGCGGATGGCGGTGGTTAAATCCGGCCAAGTGTGCACGATCTGCCCGTCCACGGCCACCACGCGGTCGCCTTTGTGCAAACCGGCACGCTCGGCGGGGGAGCCGGGCTGGATAGAGGCGAGCGTGGTGTTCAGGCGCAGGGCGGTGATGCCGAACCAGCCGCCGCGTTTGGCCACGGCTTCCGCTTCCGGCGTACCGGCGGCATCAATAGTGCGCGTGGTTTGGCTGCCGTTGGCCTCGCGCACGGCTACCTGAACCTTACCGGCTTCCAAATTCAGGATGATTTCCGATTGTGCGTCGCCCCAAGTGAGCACCTGCTTGCCGTTTACGGCAGTGATAGTGTCGCCCGGCTGGAAGCCTACTTTGGCGGCCAGTGTGTCGGGCATCACCATGCCCACCATCGGGCGCACTTCCTGCGCGCCGAAATAGCCGAAGGAGAAGGTGTAGAGCAGCACGGCCAGCGCGAGGTTGGTGAGCGGGCCGGCGGCTACCACCAGCATGCGTTTGAACGGGTGTTGCTTATCGAAGGCGTAGGGCAGGTCGGCCTCGGCCACGTCGCTTTCGCGGGTGTCGACCATTTTCACATAGCCGCCCAGCGGAATCGGCGCCAGGCACCATTCGATATTGCGCCAGCGTTTATTAAAGAACGGCTTGCCGAAGCCCACCGAAAAGCGCAGCACTTTGATGCCGCACCAGCGTGCCACCAGCAAATGCCCCAGTTCGTGCAGGCTGACCAAAATCAGGATGGCAACGATAAACGCGCCGAGTGTGTGCAAAAGAAACAAACAAGAAGCTCCTTGAAGCAGGCGAATCGGATGCAGGCTACCTGAAAAAGGGAATACCGTATTTTCAGGTAGCCTCAGCCGCCAATCGGCTGCAGGAAGAAAAACGTAATTGTAATGGAAACAGAGGTTCCCGACAAAGCCTGCTCCAATAGCGAAGGTCTGTCATAGTGAATTAACAAAAACCAGTACAGCGTTGCCTCGCCTTGCCGTACTATCTGTACTGTCTGCGGCTCGTCGCCTTGTCCTGATTTTTGTTAATTCACTATATATTGGCTTGGCTTGCCGCATCACTCATGCGGCTTGCTGCCTGGCATGAAAAAGATGTTCAGCGATGCGCCACTTGCTGCACAAACGCTTCTGCGACGCGTCGGGCGGCGGCATCCAAATCCAGCAGGCCTTCCAGGCTGTGGTGGCTACCTGAAAAATCCTGTTCCAAGCAATGCCGCACTGTGTGTGCGATGTCGGTGAAGCGGATGCGGTCGGCCAGAAAGGCGGCCACGGCGATTTCGTTGGCGGCATTGAGCACGCAGGGCACGCCGCCGCCGGCCTGCATGGCCTGATAGGCCAGTTCCAGGCAGGGGAAGCGGCGGTAGTCGGGCGTTTCAAAGGTGAGCGCGGAGAGGGCGGCGAAATCCAGCGGCGGCACGCCGGAGGCGATGCGTTCGGGCAGGCCGAGGCAGTAGGCGATGGGCGTGCGCATATCGGGCGTGCTCATTTGCGCCAGCACCGAGCCGTCGGCATAGCGCACCATGCTGTGCACCACGCTTTGCGGGTGGATAACGGTTTCCAGTTTCTCCGGCGGGCAGTTGAACAGCCAGTGTGCTTCTATAAGCTCCAGGCCTTTGTTCATCATGGTGGCGCTGTCCACGGAAATTTTGCGCCCCATCTGCCAGTTGGGATGTTTTACCGCCTGCTTGGGTGTGATGGCGGGGAAGTCGGCCAAGTTGGTGTGCAGGAAGGGGCCGCCGGAAGCGGTGAGGATGATGGATTGCACGCCATTATGTTTCAGGTAGCCTTTTTCCGGCGGCAACACTTGGTAGATGGCGTTGTGTTCGCTGTCCACCGGCAGGATTCGGGCGCCGGATTGGGCGGCGGTTTGCATGAAGAGGCTACCTGAAACCACCAGCGTTTCTTTGTTGGCCAAGTAGATGGTTTTGCTGGCGCGGGCGGCGGCCAATGTGGGTGGCAGGCCGGCAGCGCCAACGATAGCGGCCATCACGCCGTCGGTTTCCGGCGCGGCGGCAATGTCGCACAAGGCTTGTTCGCCGTGCAGCACTTCGGTTTGACAGCCGGCGGCGGCCAGGTGCGCGCGCAGTTCGGCGGCTTGCGCTTCGTTGGCGGTTACGGCGTATTGCGGACGGAAGGCAATGCATTGTTCGGCCAGCCTGGCGGTTTGGCTGTGGCCGCTGAGGGCGAAGATGCGGAAGCGTTCGGGGTGGCGGGCAACCACATCGAGCGTGCTGCTGCCGATGCTGCCGGTGCTGCCGAGGATGGTGAGGGATTGGATCATGGTTGGTGTGTTTCAGGTAGCTTTTTTTGCTTATAGTGATTCATTTTAAACCAGCATGGTGTTGGCTTGTTGTCTGATTCTGCTTAAACTTAATCGACAGTATATGGAAGGGCAGGGAGGCAGATTTATTTTTCAGGTAGCCTTCAATGCGGGCGGCAGGCTACCTGAAAATGTTGGGGGAAACAAGCTGGGTTTTGCGACGGCCTCAGCTTGCCGGGCATGGCAGTCGCGGGAAAATGCCGCCAAGCCGCCCACAATATTCAACGGCAGCGGAAAGGCGGTTTCCGGCTGCCGTTTGGTCTGCTGTTTTAGGAACGATATTGCGCCATCAGTTCGCAGTAGTTTGGGTAGTGCTCTTTGCTCACAAAGCCGCGTATCAGGCTCATGGTTTGGTAGATGCCGCGCCGCTTGGCGTTTTCGTCCCAGCAGCCGATGTGCTGGGAGTTGTCGAAGTCGAACCAGTATTTGGTGAGCAGCCACACGTTTAGGCCGAGTTCGCGCAGGGCTTCGTCGTCGGCTTCGATGATGCCTTTGTCGCGTAGTTCGATGAAGATTTTCACCAAAAGCGGGGAGATTTTCACATGGGTGAATTCGTTGTGTTCGCCTAAAAGCTGCTTACTGCGGGAGAGCAGGGTGTTTACATCGCTGAATAAAAAGCGGTATTCCCACAGGATGTCGTACACACCCTGTAGGTATCCACCCATCTTGGCCATGCTGTCGGGCAGCTCGGTTTGACGGATGTAGTCGAGCAGTTTGTTGCTGTAGCGCTGGAACAGCTGAACGATGATTTCGTCTTTATTGCGAAAATGGTAGTACAGGTTGCCGGGGCTGATGCCGAGGTGTTGGGAGATGTGGTTGGTGCTGATGTTGCGCTCACCCTCCTCGTTGAACAGCTGGAGGCTGATGTCGATGATCCGGTTGTAGGTGTTGGGTTTGCCGGGCTTCCTGGGCATGGGTTATCTCCTTGGCTGCAATGTGAATTATGCCTGTGCAAGAGGCTACCTGAAAATGATATAGCGGGATTTTAATACATTATCGATTGTATTGCCTTATAGATAAAGCACTTATTTTTCATACGGCTGTGCTTCGCCGCTTGGTAGGAAAAATATGCTTCAGCTTCCTTATTCCAGCCACGCCGGCTCGGGCTCCAGCCGCACGCCGAAGCGTTGGTAAACGCTGTTTTGCACGTGTTCGGACAGACGGCGTACGTCTTCGGCACTGGCGCCGCCGAGGTTAATCAGCACCAGGGCTTGTTTTTGGTGTACGGCGGCATGGCCTTCGCGGTGGCCTTTGAGCCCGCATTGGTCGATAAGCCAGCCGGCGGCGAGTTTGGCCTGACCGCCAGGCTGGGGGTATACCGGCAGGGCGGGGTGCTGCTTCTTCAGCGCGGCGGCTTGTTCGGCGGGAACGATGGGGTTTTTATAGAAGCTGCCGCAGCTGCCGGTTTCGGCGGGGTCGGGCAGCTTGCGGCGGCGGATGCGGCACACGGCCTCGGCCACGATGGCAGCGGTGAGCGGCGCGCCTTGAGCCAGGGTTTCGGCTTCGGCTTGCACGTCGCCATAGTGCAGCTTGGGTTTGAATTCGCTATCCAGCACGAACGTTACCGCGGTAATCACGAAGCGGCCGCCGGATTGTTTGAACATGCTGTTGCGATAGGCAAAACGGCAGTCGGCATGGCTGAACGATACCGGTTTGCCGCTGTCTAAATCCCAAGCGTGTACGGTTTCGATACAGCTTTCGGCTTCCACGCCGTAGGCGCCGATGTTCTGCACCGGCGCGGCGCCCACTGTGCCGGGAATCAGGCTGAGGTTTTCCAGCCCGCTCAAGCCTAGTGTGATGGTGCGCTGCACGAAATCGTGCCAGTTTTCGCCGGCCTGCGCGGTAATACGCATTTTGCCGATGCTGACCGGCTCGGGTGCGGAAATGCCTTTATTGGCCATGCGTACCACCAGCCCGCCATAGTTTTTCATCAGCAGGATATTGCTGCCGCCGCCCAGCCACAGGGTGTGCTCGCGACGGTATTCGGGCAGTTGGAAAATCTCAGGTAGCCTTTCGGCGGCGTCCAGCGTGTAGAGTGCGGCGGCGCGGGCGGGCAGGCCGAAGGTGTTCAGTGCGGTTAAATCGGCATCGTATTGCAGTCTATTCATCGTCTTCATGTTCCAGCATTTCTTGGCTTACTACCGCCAAACACCATAAGAGGGCGGCAGCGGCACAGCCTAGCGACAGCACCAGCGCCGCCCAGAAGCCGTAAATCCCCATACGCGTACCGAAGGCCAACAGGCAGCCCAGCCCGAGGCCTACCACCCAGAAGGCGATGCCGTGAATCACCATCGGCAGTTTGGTTACCTTATAGCCGCGCAAGGCGTAGGAGGCAATACATTGGATGGCGTCGGCCAATTGGAAGGCAGCGGCGAACAGCAGGATAGTGGCGCCGAGCCCGATCACGGCCTGGTCATCCGTGTAAACGCGCATAATCGGATAGCGGAACAGTAGAGTGAGTACCGCGGTGACAATGGCCAGAGCCGAGCCGCAGGCCAAGGCCACGCCGGAGGCATAACGCGCCTGGAAATAGCGGTCGGCACCGATGGCATAGCCCACGCGCACGGTTACTGCCGCGCCGATGCCTTGCGGAATCACATAAATCAGGCTGGTGATGCTGTTTACCACCTGCTGTGCGGCCACGTGGTCTTCGGCATTGCCCGGCAGTTGGGCGATCAGCATCATCATCACAGTAAACAGGCTCACTTCGAGGAAGAAAGACAAGCCGATCGGCACACCCAGCTTGGTAATTTGACGGAAAATCTTGGCGCTGGGATTGGTGAAACGCGCGAACAGGCCGAATCGTTGGAAATATTTCTGTTTGGCAATATAAGCCCACAGCGCGGCGGCGTTAAACCAGAACACCAAAGTACTGGCCAGGCCGCAGCCCGCGCCGCCCAAGGCAGGCATGCCTAAATCGCCGTAAACGAAGATATGGTTGAGCGGGATGTTTAAAAACAGGCTAATCCAGCTCATCCACATAATTGGGTTGGGTTTACCCAAGCTGGAGGCAAAAGCGTGCAGCGCACGGTGAATCATGGCTGCCGGCATGGAAAGGGCAATAAGGCCCACATACACGGCAAATTGCCGTTTCACTTCGGCATCCAAGTCTAAAAAGCCATTGATGGGCTGAATCATCAGCCACAGCAGAATCATGCCCACAATGCCCAGTATCAGGCCATACAATATGCCCTGCCGGCCCAGCTCGCCCACTTTCTCGATTTCGCCCGCGCCGTGTTCTTGGGAAATCATCGGATTGAGCGCGGTCATGATGCCGAGGAAGGTTATGTAAACAGTAACGAATGCGCTGCTACCCAGTGCCACGGCGGCCAAATCGGTTTTGCCCGCACCGCCGGCCATCACGGTATCGACCAGCCCCAGCCCCACTTGCGCAATCTGCGCCAGCAGCATGGGCACCGCCAAAGCACCCAATTTGGAGGACTCTTTGCGGAAAACGGCGGTGGAATAACGGTTTAGGTCGAGCAGCATAATCAAAACGAGAGTGGAACATAGATGTAATTTTAGCAGAAATGCAACATAAGTTGTAGCAATGCAACACTTTCTGCTCTGGTTTTATGAATATATTCTGCAATAGTATGCTTGATTTGTCGAAGAAAATATTTTTCCCTGCTGTGTTGCGGATTTTACTTGGGAAAATCTGCCCGGATGCTGTTTTTAGAGTAGACAAAACCGGAAAAACATGAAAACAGCTGGGTTCTGGCGCAAAAGCCACCTGAGAACGCCGGTGAAACGGCACATTTTGGTTTTGACTGTGTCGCGCTTCGTTCTTCGTTTTCAGGTAGCCTTTGTTGCGGCAGAGATAGAGATGAAGATTTGAATAAAGCAGCATTGCCTTTGATCCTGATGAAGGCGGCTGTCCCCCCCCCCAAAAAAAACTAAAGGCACGCTGGAGCTGCTTCCGTCGTGCCTTTGTTTCAGCTATTACGCTTACTATTGGCCGGCCTGCGTGGTCGGGTTGATTAAGATTTCCACACGG
This sequence comes from Eikenella sp. NML070372, assembly GCF_001648415.1. Taxonomy (NCBI): domain Bacteria; kingdom Pseudomonadati; phylum Pseudomonadota; class Betaproteobacteria; order Neisseriales; family Neisseriaceae; genus Eikenella; species Eikenella sp. NML070372. Next base: position 92,882 of record NZ_LXSN01000004.1, read on the forward strand.
CGGTTTTGCGCGCGGCCGCTTTCGGTGGAGTTGTCAGCCACCGGCGAACGTGAGCCGTAGCCCACGGTACTGATGCGGCTGGCAGCCACGCCGCGGCCGGTGAGGTAGCCGGCCACGGAGCGGGCGCGGTTTTCAGACAAGGGGTTGTTGATGCGGTCGTTGCCGGTGTTGTCGGTGTGGCCGGCCACGGTGATGGTGGTTTCCGGATACTGCGTCAACACATTGGCCACGGTGTTGAGCGAATTTACCGCATCGGGGCTCAGGCTGGCGCTGTTGGTGGCGAAGGTTACGCCGCTGGGCATAGTCAGTTTGATTTGGTCGCCTTGGCGCTGCACTTCCACTGGCGTATTAGCCAGTTCTTGGCGCAAACGGCGCTCTTGCACGTCCATATAGGCACCAACACCCGCACCTACCACGCCGCAGCCCAGTGCCGCATTGCGCGCGCCTTTGCCACCGTGAGTCAGTGCCCCGATGGCGCCGCAGGCCGCCGCGCCGCCGAGGCCGAATAGAGCGGTTTTGGAAATAGTCTGCTGGCCGGTAACCGGGTCGGTAACGCAGCCGTTCAGGGCAAAGGTGGCGGCCAGGGTTAAAACGGTTAGACGTTTCATCATAATCGGTTCCCTTGTTTTGTAGATTTCATTGAAAACAAAAAGTTAATATAAAGCACGCTGCTTGCAGCAGTTACTATAGGCGAGCCGCCGCGCAAACAAAAGCCGCCGCTGCAACATTTACCGTTTCCAAAACTTTCCAAATGTTTGTTTACATTTGCCCGTCAGGTGGCTGCAAACAAGGCTTTCGGCTACAATGCCCTTCCCAACAACCTGATAGGATACCTGAAAACATGCCGCGCCTCTCCCGCCTCCTCCTGCCCGCGCTCGCCTTGTTTGCCGCTGCTTTTTCCCACGCCGAGCTCCCCGCCGGCCTCTATCTATATCAGGGCAACGATGGCGGCAACTACCGCCCCGCCGATGAGCCCGATGCTATTCCGTTCCCGCGTTCGCCCTCTATCCATGCCGAGCGGAAAGTCTGTATCCCTGCCGATAGCCAAGCCTGGTTGCAAGAACAAATACGCCGGCGCACCATCGGCCTCTATCCCCAAGGCCGGTTTGAAGAACGCCAAACCGGCCACGGCCGGGTTTACACCCTGCTCAACCCCGCCCAAGCCAAGCCTGGTTTGGATGCTTATACCGTGAGCATGGTGCTGAAAGAAGACCTGCAAGGCCGCCCTACCGTTGCCTTCTCCATCAACTCCACCGATACCGAACGCAATTCCGTCCACAACACCCAAGTTAACCAGCACTACACCTACCAAGGCCCAAGTTGTCCCGCCGAAGCCGATAGCAAATAAATTTCGGCTGCACAGAAACTTCGCTGTGGTTTTATTTTCAGGTAGCCTCTAATTTTTAACTAACCACATCCATTGCCATTATGCTAAGCATCTACAACACCCTCACCCGCCAAAAAGAGCCCTTCGCCCCCATCGACCCGAAAAACGTGCGCATGTACGTTTGCGGCATGACCGTGTACGACTACTGCCACCTCGGCCACGCCCGCGTGATGGTGGTATTCGACATGATTGCCCGCTGGCTGCGCGAGTGCGGCTATCCGCTCACTTATGTACGCAACATCACCGATATCGACGACAAAATCATCGCCCGCGCGGCCGAAAACGGAGAAACCATCGGCGAGCTCACCGCCCGCTTCATCCAAGCCATGCACGAAGATGCCGATGCCTTGGGCGTGCTGCGCCCCGACGTTGAGCCGAAGGCCACGGAAAACATCCCGCAGATGATTGCCATGATTGAAGCCCTGATTCGCAACGGCAAAGCCTACCCCGCCGCCAACGGCGACGTTTATTATGCCGTGCGCGAGTTTGCCTCTTACGGCCAATTATCCGGCAAATCGCTGGGCGACCTGCGCGCCGGCGAGCGCGTGGAAGTGGACGGTTTCAAACGCGACCCGCTCGATTTCGTGCTGTGGAAAGCTGCCAAAGCAGGCGAACCGGCATGGGAAAGCCCGTGGGGCAACGGCCGCCCGGGCTGGCACATCGAATGTTCCGCCATGAGCGACAAGCTGTTCGGCGACACCTTCGACATCCACGGCGGCGGCGCAGATTTGCAGTTCCCGCACCATGAAAACGAAATCGCCCAAAGCGTTGGCGCCAGCGGCCATGTTTGCGGACACGAACACGCGCACACCCACCACGGCCTAAGCATCGCCAGCCACGTTAAATACTGGCTGCACAACGGCTTTATCCGCGTGGACGGCGAAAAAATGTCCAAATCTCTGGGCAACTTCTTCACCATCCGCGACGTGCTGAAGCAATACGATCCCGAAGTTGTGCGCTTCTTCATCCTGCGCGCCCACTACCGCAGCCCGCTGAATTATTCGGATGCGCACCTCGACGACGCCAAAAACGCCCTCACCCGCCTCTACAACACCCTGGCCAACGTGCCGCCCGCAGCCGAGTTTGGCTCTGCCGAAACTCGTGAAAACCATCTTCAGGTAGCCTCCGAAGCCAACGACTACACCCGCCGCTTCTTCGCCGCCATGAACGACGATTTCGACACCGTGCAGGCCGTGGCCGTATTGTTCGAGCTGGCCGGCGAAGCCAACAAAACCCGGTCTGCCGAGCTTTCTGGCTGCCTCAAAGCCCTTGCCGGCACCATCGGGCTGCTGCAACGCAACCCCACCGAATTCCTGCAAGGCGGCGCGCCCGCAAACGGTTTGAGCAACGAAGAAATCGAAGCCCTCATCGCCCGGCGCAAACAAGCCCGCGCCGACAAAAACTGGGCCGAATCCGACCGCATCCGCGACCTGCTCGCCGAGCAAGGCATCACCCTGCGCGACGGCGCGGACGGCACCAGCTGGACACGCGGCTGACGGGTTGGAGTTGGCTGTAAGCAAACAAAGGCTACCTGAAATTTCAGGTAGCCTTCAAGCAGCGGGATAGATGTTTACAATATCTTGTTTTTTGTTACAATCCGATCAGCGGCAATACCCTTTTTCCCCTTTCCAGACAGGAGCGGCAAGATGAAGCAAACCATGATGAACACGGCAGCGGGCGCGTTGGCGGCGCTGCTGTTGGGCGGCGCGGGCTTGGCTTGGGCGGATGGTTTCGATCCGTGGCTGGCAGACGGGCTGAACAAGCAAATCCAGCAGAACCGCGAAGCACAACAACAGCCAACCTACCACGGCCCCACCGCCGCTGAAATACGCGCCTGGGAGCAGCGCGAGGCGGAGGTACAAGCCGAAATCGCGGAACTGCGCCGTACGCCGTTTTGGATGGCCATCATCAATGATTTCGGTGTAGATGGTATCTCGTGGGCAGGTGGACATTACAATAGGCAGCGTGCTATTGACGAGGCTATGAAGCATTGCCAAACCGATAAATGCCAAGTACTGACCACTTTTAGTAACACTTGCGCTGTCATGACTTTCCCTTCCGGCATCCGACGCAGCTCTGCGGGCGATTTCTTCTTCGGTTATGACCGAGACCACAACAGGGCGGCAGAAAAATCCATTCGTGCCTGCGAAGCCCGCCACGGTAAAGGCAACTGCCTGTATTCATCCGCCGAAACCAAGCACGGCACCGCCTTCTGTACCGGCTACGACTACAGCAACTACAACCAACGTTAGAAGCTGTAGAAGCTATTCAAACCAAAAGGCTACCTGAAACTTTCAGGTAGCCTTTTCATCTTGCTGCTCCGCCAATGCTGCACAATGCCCGCCTTCCGAAACCACCTGCCAAAGCCAGTGCAGCATGTATGGGTGGGGGTGCTGCGGAACGCACGCACGCAGTTTTTCACTTCGTTGAAGCTGCGCTTTCAGGTAGCCTTTTGTGTGCTAGTCGGATTCGGCAGTACGGCTGATGATGTGCCTATCGCTGGTGTTGCGCCAGCCAGTCGCGGGCGTGGGCGATGTCGGCGGCGATTTGCGCCTGCAGCTCGGGAAGGCCGGGGAATTTGGCTTCGTCGCGCAGTTTGTGCAGGAAGTCGATGCGCAGGCGTTGGCCGTAGAGATTGCCGGCAAAGTCGAAAAGGTGGGCTTCCAGTTTTTGCGTGGGCAGGCTGGATACGGTGGGGTTTTGGCCGAAGCTGGCCACGCCGTAGCGTGTGCCGAATGCGCCGTGGGCGGCGATGACGGATACGCCGCAGAGGGGGTAGTGGTGCGGGGGGAGGTGGAGGTTGGCGGTGGGGCAGCCGATGGTGCGGCCGAGCTTGGCGCCGTGTTTCACGCGGCCACTGAGGGAATAGGGGTGGCCGAGCAGGCTTGCGGCGTAGCCGAGGCGGCCTTCGCTGAGGGCTTGGCGGACGAGGGTGCTGCTGGCGCGCACGTCTTGCACCATCACGGAAGGGGTGCGCTCGGTGGTGAATTCGGGGCAGCGGCTGAGGAGGCTGAAGTCGCCTTGGCGGCCGGCGCCGAAGCGGAAGTCGTCGCCGATGAGCAGGTGGCGGGTGTGCAGCTGTTCGATGAGCAGGTGTCGGATGAAGTCGGCGGCGGATACGGCGGCGAGGCCGGCGTTGAAACGCAGCACCCATACGGCATCGAGGCAGCCGGTGTCGCGCAGCAGGCGCAGTTTTTCGCGCAGGGGGCTGAGGCGGAAGGGTTTTTCTGCGCCGCGTTGCTGGCTGAAAAATTCTTGCGGCTGGGGCTCGAATACGATGGCCACGGCGGCGAGGCCGCGCTCGTCGGCTTCGTGGCGCAGGCGTTCGAGGATGTGGCGGTGGCCGAGGTGGACGCCGTCGAAATTGCCGATGGTAACGGCGCTGCCGTGCGGGTGCGGGCGGAATATGGTGTTGCCGAAGCGGATGTTCATGGCGGGCGGGGAGGGAAAAAGGGGCTATTGTAGCGGGAAGGGCGGATTCAAGCATCTGGTGTGGTATGAGGGGAGATAAGGCTACCTGAAACTTTTGGCTTCGCCGTAACTTGTGTATTCGTTGCTACGGCGTTGCAGCGGAGGTTTTCAGGTAGCCTTTCTGTTTCCGCATGTTATGCGGCGGTTTCGGTATTCCAGCTTAGGAGTGCCCATTTCATGGCGAAGGGGGCTTCAGCAAATTGGCTATGGTGGCGGTGGAAGAATTGGGTGAGGAGTTGGGTGTGTTCGGGGGTGAGCGCGCCGTAGGCGGCGGCCATGCGCTGCAGGAAGTCGGGCAGTTGGGTGCAGTCGGCGAGGCGGCCGGGGGTGGTGATGTAGCTGAGGGTGGGGTCGTAGCCCATTTGGTAGAGGATGTTGAGGGCGTAAATGTAGCCGGGGTAGGGACTACGCTCTTGGCCGAGCAGGCGGCTGATTTGGGGCGGGTTGAAATGGCCGTCGGCCAGGATGGTGAAATACACGCTGCGGCGGGCGTGGGCGCTGAGTTTGGCGAAGAGGGCGGCGAGGTCGCGGTCGAGCCCGCTGCGGGAGGAAACGACGAGGTCGCACACGGGCACGTTGTACCAACTGTCTTCTTTGCTCAGGTGGATGGGGGTGATGTTGGCGAGGCCGGCGGCTTGGGCGTTGCTTTCCAAACAACGGAGCATGCCGCTGCTGTAGTCGAGGCCGTAGAGGCGATGTACTTTGGGGGCGAGGCGCAGGGCGAGGGTGCCGGGGCCGCAGCCGACGTCGAGCAGGGTGTCGCCGGGGCGGAGGTGCATTTGGGCGATAAAGGCATCGGCGTAGGGGCTGGGCTGGAGGACTTTGGCGCTGAAACTGGGGGCTTTGTCGTCCCATTCGGCGGCGGGCTTTTCGCTGAAACCGAGTTCGATCATGCGCTCGCGGTAGGCAGCGGCGAAGTCGATGGGCAGGGTGCGGCGGTGGGGCATAGGGCTACCTGAAAATCGGATGGACTGTGGAAAGAAATTTAATAGGCGTGGCGGCGACGTATGCACAGATGTAGGAGGCTTCGCGTATTGGCTGGTGAAGGCTAACTGATAAAGTGGGTTTTGAATCATTCCGCATTTAGCGGGGCATATGGCGAGTGACGCATTGCCGGGTGGCGGTGTCGATGAAGCTGGTGAGTTCGGACTTATTGCTGATGTCTTGGCTGGTGAGGGTTTACGGCCAGTTGCTGCCATACCGGCTGCTGATTTGATTGAAAGTGCAGGCGCAGATATCGGCGGCTGATTGGCGGGAAATGCCGGCGGCTGCGATTTCGCCGGTGCAGCGGCTGATAAACAAATCACGCATGCTGTATGAGGGGTTATAGGCGGCGGCGCCGGGGATGAGGGCGAGCAGGAATAGGGTGGGGATGAGTTTTCTGAACATAATGTTTTGATGTGGATGAATTAAAGATAAAAATCAGGCAGCCTACAGAATGGCGGGCTGCCTGTGCACCGTTTAGCGGCGTCTGAGGTGGCGGTCTACGCAGGCCTGGGTGTTGCGTTTCATGCGGCTTTCAAACTGGGGGTCGTTGCCGGTGCGGTCGTAGGCATCCAGCGCGGCTTTCCAGCGAGTGCCATATTGTTTGCCGGTTTCGTCGAAGGTGCAGGAACAAAGGGTGCGAGCCATTTGCTGGTTCAGGGTGCTGCCCTGAGAGGTGGCAGATTGGGTGCAAGCGCTCACGAATTCATTGCGCATTTGCTGCAGGGTTTTGGCTTGGGCGGCAGGAGCAGCAACAGCGGCTAATACGGCGGTGGCAAATAGGTATTTTTTCATTAGGCTTTCCTTTCTAACACGATGAATTGGGAACGAAACCATATTGTGCCGTTTGGCGGCGGAATTGTCTATAGCCGAAGCGCCTCATAAAGGGCGTTTGAACAGCAAAAGGCTACCTGAAAGTGGGGTCTCAGCGAAGTGATATACAGCTAAAGCACTTCACCTCCTACTGAGTTGGCTCGCTTTGCCGTTACCCGTAAACTGCCCTTTCAGTTTAGGAGACATACAGGGCGGGGTCGAGGAGTGATGGTACAGCACTCTGCTACGGTTACACTGGCCAATACTGCCACGAAACCGTGTCTGCCGGGGAGCTGCCCACTGCCGATGTCGGCGACGAAATGCGCCGCCTGACCATAATTGATTACTGTGCCAAAGTTGCTTGCATGGGTTGGGTTTCGAACGCGCCGCAGTTGGAAATCAATCTGCTGGATGTAACCGATGCGGCCGAAAAAGCCGGCATGGCACCGGTGGATTATGTGGCGAAAGGGTTGAAGGGGGCACGCTGGAAATGTCTTGTAACGATCCGGAAAATCCGAAAAACTGGCCGTACAATATGTTTATTTTGTGCTCCAACATTTTGGTTTCTTCCGGTAAAGGGCACGATTATTTCCTGAAATACCTGCCCGATACGCAAAACGGCCTGATGAGCGTCGAAGAAGATTGCTTGAAACCCACCGAAGAGAAACAGCGTGACGGCGTAGGAGACAAGCTGGATTTGTTTGCCCTGCTCGATTTCCGCATGGATGCCACCGCTTTACGTATGCCGACGTGATTTCCTCATCGCTACCTGGTATGAAAAAGACGATTTGAACAGGTCTGATATGCACCTCCACATCTGCCCGCTTACCGAAGCGGTGCAGTCCCTGTGGCAGAGCAGGCCTGACTGAGAAATCCACAAAGACTTGGCCAAAAAACTCAGCGAGCCGGCCCAAGACTACCTCGGCATACACAAAGACATCGTAACTCCCCTCCCCGCTGATGTACGACAGCCTGCAGGAGCTCGGCCGGCCCTTTGAGCCGAAAGACTGGAAACTTGGCGAGTGCGAGCCGATTCTGGGTGAAACCATGCCAGTGTGCCGGCTATGACTGTGGTGGAACACGATTACGGCACGGTTTACGAGCAATTCACTTTCATCTGCCTCTCGCTAGATTAAAGATGAACAACAGCAAATTGGAAGACAACATCCTCTTCGCCCGCATTGTTGGCGTAAATCCGCAGGATATCTTGAACATAGGTATCAACTACATCTTCGACTTGGAGGAAAGGGTGCTGACCAATACGCTACCGTTCAACCCGCTGAAGAACGAGGAGCACCTGCGTCAGATGCAGGACAGCAACGGCGGCGTGCAGTTCTCGCATACCATATAGGAGCAGATTAACGGTCAGTTGGAGGCAGGTTTCGCACTGACGAACCTTTATGACGATACGAATGGTTTTGACAACCTGCACGAACATAATGTAGCGTCGTATGTAGCAACAAGGTGCGTTAAATAAAAGAATGTCAGGCATTAGATATTAAACCAATTGAAATTATTAGTAATATGATGCAATCATTTGCAGAAGCTCTTTGCAGCAATGAGAAAAACGAGAAAATACCCGAAGCATATGATTATTTCGGAGGGCTGATAGGCGAATGGGCTATCGAATGGAACGACCGTTTGGATGATTTGGATGATACTGCACCTCGGTGCGTGAAAGGCGAATGGATATTCTCGCGGGTCTTAGAGGGGACAGCCATTCAGGATTTGTTTATCGTACCCTCGCGTACGGAGAGGCTGGACAACCCGCAAGCTGACGCTGAATACGGCACTACCCTGCGGATTTATAATCCTCAGACGATGGCGTGGGATATATTCTACGGATGTACGGGCAGCGCCTTTCGTCTAACGGCGGTGAAAGCAGGCGATGAAGTGGTGCTGACCGAAAACGGCGAAGGTAGAATGCGGTACGTCTTTTCGGAAATAACCGCCGATACGTTCAGATGGCGAAAGGAATATTTAGACTCCGATGGTCATTGGACGGTTGTAGCAATCGTAACGGCCATACGAAAGAAATGTTCATCAGGTGTCGGGTATCAGGCAAAACAACCTAATCCCCAATACCTAAAACCTAGAAACAACAGATGAAAATACGTAAAATATATGCCTGCTGGGTTTATGTGAGCGATATGGCACAATCCGTTCGTTTTTATCAGGATATAGGCTTTACCGTCAAATTCGTTGAGAAAGACGGTGCTTGGGTGGAATTCGATTTGGGCGAAACATCGTTTGCCCTTCTGCAACGACTGGAAGAAAAAGGTAAGGTGCAACCCCGAAAAACACGAATTATGTTTGAAGTAGCTCGCATCGAAGAAATGCAGGAACATTTGATTTCTCTCGGAGTCAAGCAGATTGGAAGCATCAGGAAAGAGCCTTATGGCAAACTGCTGACCTTCGAAGACCCCGACGGACATTGGCTGGAATTTTTCGAACCCACCCCCACCCCCAATACCTGAATATGACCGTAAATTACGAAATATAGTCCCGACAAACATCACCGCCGTTCGATACGGTTGTGTGGATACGATTATTCGTGCGACGGATTGCATTTTGTTACCGTTTGTTGTTAGGAAACAAGGCTACCTGAAACAGCAAATCTGTTTCAGGTAGCCTTGTTTTATGCTCGATGATTGGCAGCCTGCTTGGCGGGCACAGGCTTGGGTGGCGGTAATTAGGGTTTTTATCGGTTTTCCTTTTTGTATTGTGAAGTGAAAAGCGGGCATTATGCAGTTTTGCAGAGAAAGAGAAATAGCGGCTTAGGTTTTCAGGTAGCTTTTGGCGATATCGGGAAGATGGTGGAGGCGTAGAGGCTACCTGAAACTTTACGTCTCCAAGGGATCGATATCCACTGACCATCTGGCCGCGGCAAATTGCCGTGCCAGCACGGCGAGGGCTTGCTGCCAGAGGGAAACTTGCCGGTGCAGCGCTTTGCGGCAGGGGCTTTCCAGAAACACTTGGGCGCGTTCGCGACCGGCGAGTTTGGCCAGCAGCATGGGCACGGGGCCGAGGCAGAGCACTTCCGCGGCTTCGGTTTCCACGCTTTCAGGTAGCCTTTGTTGCGCCACCCATTCGGCGGCCAGGCGCAATAACTCCAACGCATCGGCCATATTGGCGGCATCGGCGCGGACGGCGGCGGTGTGGGCGAAGGGCGGCATATCGAAACTTTCGCGCTCGGCCAGTTCGCCGGCGGCGAAGTCGGCATAGTTTTGCCGCAGCAGCGTTTGATACACGCGATGCTCCGGCAGGCGGGTTTGGATGAATACTCGGCCGGGCAGATCGGCACGCCCGGCACGGCCGGCCACCTGCATCAGTTCGGCAAACAGCCGCTCGGGGGCGCGGAAGTCGGCGCTGTAGAGGCTGCCGTCGGCATTGAGCACCAACACCAAATTCAGGCGGGCGAAATCGTGGCCTTTAGCCAGCATCTGCGTGCCCACCAAAATATCCACGCCGTTTTCGGCGATGCGTTGGTAGAGCCGTTGCCAGTCGCCTTTGCAGGCGACGCTGTCGCGGTCCACGCGCTCGATTTTGGCCTCGGGCAGTTGCGCGCGCAGGGCTTCTTCCACCCGCTGCGTGCCAATGCCCACCGCGGTGAGGTCTTGGTTGCCGCAGTCAGGGCATTTTTTCGGAATCGGCACCGCCAGCCCGCAATGGTGGCAGCGCAGCTGGCGCGCTCGTTGGTGCAGCACCAGCTTGGCGGAGCAGTGCGGGCAGCCGAAGGTGTGGCCGCAGTCGCCGCAGAAGAGGGCGGGGGCGAAGCCGCGTCGGTTGAGGTATACCATGCTCATGCCGCCGGCAGCGTGATTTTGCTGCAACAGCTTGAAAGCGGCCGGGCTGAAGCCTTGGTCCAATGGCTCGCGGCGGATGTCGATCAGGCGGATTTCGGGCAGGCGGGCAGCCGCGCGGGCGCGTTGCAGCAGGCTGAGCAGGCGGTAGCCGCCGCTTTGCGCCTTGTGCCAACTTTCCAGCGAGGGCGTGGCGCTGCCGAGCACAATCGGGCAGCCGGCCTGCTGTGCGCGCCACACGGCCAAATCGCGGGCGTGGTAGCGCAGCTCGCTGTCTTGTTTGAACGAGGAATCGTGTTCTTCGTCCACCACGATCAGCCCTAAATCCGGCAGCGGCGTGAACACCGCCAGCCGTGTGCCCACCACCAGCCGCACCTGGCCGCACATGGCTTTCAGGTAGCCTTGGGTGCGCTCGCCGGCGGCGGTTTGGCTGTGTAGCACGGCAGTCGGCACATCGGCAAAGCGCTGTTGCAAACGGGCGATGAGCTGCGGCGTGAGGCTGATTTCGGGCAGTAGGAACAACACCTGTTTGCCCGCCGAGAGCGCGGCGGCCATGGCTTCGAAATAGGTTTCGGTTTTGCCGCTGCCGGTAATGCCGTGCAGCAGGAAGGGGGCAAAACCCTGCGCCTGCGCCACCGCATCGGCAGCGGCCTGCTGCTCGGGGTTGAGCGGCACGGGCGAGGGCGGAATCGGCAGGCGGGCGGGCAAAGCGCCGGTTTCGGCTGCCAGCCAGCTTTGCGCCTGCCAGCTTGCCAGCTGGGCGGCGGCCTGCGGCGCGATGGTGCGGGCGGTGCTTTGGCTCACTGCGCCGGCCAGCAGCGCCTGCCACAGCGCGGCCTTGCGGCGGTGGTGCGGCGGCGGGGATAGCTGCTGCCGCCCCAAATCGGTGAGCGAAAAATAGGTTTCCGGCTGCGGCAGCGGGCAGGGCTTGGCTTCGCGCAGGCCGGCGGGCAGGGCGGTGAAGGCGGTTTGGCCGATGGGGTAGTGATAATAACGGGCAGTAAATTCAATCAGTTCGCGCCAGGCGGCGGGCAGCGGCGGTTCGTGCTCAAACACTTGCGCGAGCGGGCGGATTTTAGCCGGGCTGATTTCCGGCTCTTCGCACGCGCCCCACACGATGCCGGCTACAGTTTTGCCGCGAAACGGCACGGCCACGCGCACTCCGGGCGCAGGAATGTGGTCGGCACGGTAGGTAAGCAGCGTGTCGAGCGGAACATTGAGGGCAACTTGGCAGTAGGGCACGGTGGTTGGGTAGGAATAAAGAAACGCGGGTATTGTACCTGAAATGGTAAAGGCTACCTGAAAGCGCAGCTTCAACGAGGTGAACCGACGTTTTGGCGTAGCTAAGGCGTTGGCCTTGCTGCAGTTAAAACGGCAACACAGATTTCAGGTAGCCTCTAATCAGGGCGGGCGGTAAACTGGGCGTATCGTGCCAATGTAAAATCAGACTGCCTGAAAACCTTGGCTGCAACGCAGTGAGGATAGTCTGCGGCAAGGCCGAAGTAAGTTTCAGGTAGCCTCATTTAAAACTTAAGGGGAACAATATGGATGCCACTTTGGAGGTATGCCAAGCCGACATCACCACGCTGGCGGTGGATGCGATAGTTAATGCTGCCAATTCCTCGCTGTTGGGCGGCGGCGGGGTGGACGGTGCGATACACCGCGCCGCCGGGCCGGAGTTGTTGGCTGAGTGCCGTCAGCTGGGCGGCTGCCGCACCGGTGAGGCCAAAATTACGCAGGGCTACCAGCTGCCGGCACGCTGGGTGGTGCATACGGTCGGCCCGGTGTGGCGCGGCGGGCAGCATGACGAAGCGGAGCTGTTGGCCGCAGCCTATGCCAATTCTCTACGCCTGGCTGCCGAACAGGGTGCGCAAAGCATTGCTTTCCCCTGTATCAGCACCGGCGTGTATGGCTACCCCGCACGCGAAGCAGCGAAAATTGCGGTGCGGACGGTGCGCGAAACGCTGCCGCAATGCCCGCAGATAGAGCGCGTGGTGTTTTGCTGTTTTTCGCAGCAAGATGCGGCACTGTACCGGCGATTGCTGGAGGCTACCTGAAAAAATTCGGACGGATACGCAGCGCATGTTTGGCAGTAATCAGGCAAAATCGGGTGCATCGCTCGTGCAGATTGCTTGGATTGTTGGTGGGAAGTGTCGTTTTGGGCGGCTAAATGCAGGTTTTTGGTGTATTTATGGTGAAACTTGCTATAATCGCGGGCGCGTTGCGCCAAGCGCAGCGGTTTTTGATAAAATACAGTGTTTTGGTGGCTGGGTTGAACAGTGTTTCCCATAAGGCTACCTGAACAACAGGCGCGCCAAAGCGCACCACCAGACTAACCTTAATAGGAGATTCATCATCGCACAAGAACGCGAAGCACGGATCAACGGCGAAATCCACGCCAAAGAAGTGCGTTTAATCAGCGGCACGGGCGAGCAGCTCGGCATCGTAACCGTGAAAGAAGCCTTGGCCATGGCCGAAGAGCAGGACGTGGATTTGGTGGAGATTTCCCCCACCGCCAAACCGCCTGTCTGCAAGCTGATGGACTATGGCAAATATAAATACGAGCAGTCGAAAAAACGCGACGAAGCCAAGAAAAAGCAGAAGCAGGTGCAGATTAAGGAAATCAAATTCCGCCCCGGCACCGACGAAGGCGATTATCAAATCAAAATGCGCAACGTTACCCGCTTCTTGGCTGATGGCGACAAAGTGAAAATCACCCTGCGTTTCCGCGGCCGCGAAATGGCGCATCAGCACTTGGGCGCACAGCTTCTGGAGCGTGTGAAGGCCGATTTGGCCGAAGTGGCCGCTGTGGAGCAGTTTCCGAAAATGGAAGGCCGCCAGATGGTGATGATGGTTGCACCCAAGAAGAAGTAACCGTATAATTCACCGTTTTCCGCTCCGCCGCGCGCGGGAAACGGCTTCAATGTTGTGTGTGCGGCATAAAACCGTGGTTTCGGGTATTAAGCGCTGCCTGTTGCAGGCAGCCTCCCGATGCCTAATCCGATAAACCAATGGAGTTTTCCCATGCCTAAAATGAAAACCAAATCCAGTGCGAAGAAACGCTTCAAAGTGCTGGGCAACGGCGGCATCAAACGCGCTCACGCGTTCAGACGCCACATTCTCACCAAAAAAACCACTAAGAACAAGCGCCAGCTGCGCGGCACCGCTATGGTGAACGAGCGCGATGTGGCTTCTGTTCACAAAATGTTGCCCTACGCTTAAAGGAGTCTGAAATATGCCACGCGTAAAACGCGGTGTAACCGCACGTGCCCGTCATAAAAAAGTATTAGTTCTGGCCAAAGGCTATCGCGGCCGTCGTAAAAACGTCTATCGCGTTGCCAAACAGGCGGTGATGAAGGCAGGCCAATATGCCTACCGCGACCGCCGTCAGCGCAAACGCCAGTTCCGCCAACTGTGGATTGCCCGTATCAACGCTGGTGCCCGCCAGCACGGCCTGTCTTACAGCAAGTTCATGAACGGCCTGAAACGCGCCGCTATCGAGCTGGACCGCAAAGTATTGGCCGACTTGGCCGTATTCGACAAAGCTGCTTTCGCGCAGCTGGTTGAAAAAGCCAAAGCCGCTTTGGCTTAATGCCTGATTGGGAAATCGGCCGGAATCTTCCGGCCGATTTTTTATTGTGCTGGAATTGGGTGTGAGAGGGCGCTTAGGCTTTAGTTTCACAGAAACTTGGCCTTGGCTGCACCAAACCGCCGATCCACCTCGCTGAAGAAACCGTTTTCAGGTAGCCTTTGGGCAGCGGGCCAGCAAAACGAATTGTCCAAAGCCGACCGACAGCGTATAATCCACTTTCCTTTATCTGGGGGCGACCTTGGTTTCGACGGGGGTTGCGAAGCAGATGCGGGCATACCGGGGTCTCAGATTTCCCGTAAAACACTGAATTTAAATAGTCGCAAACGACGAAACTTTCGCATTGGCCGCCTAAGGCCTGCCGTTGCAGCAGTTGGTCAATGGGCTGTGTAGCGTAAGCTACCGCAACGTCATTCTACATTGACTGGTTTCCCGTCGGGTTACTTGGCGGGAAATGAGATTTAAGGTAACTGGCTCCCAAACAGCCTGTCTGTCGGCGGAATGGGGGCGAGGTTTTAAGTTGGCAAGACTAAGTATGTAGAACGCTTTGTAGAGGACTTTCGGACGGGGGTTCGATTCCCCCCGCCTCCACCAAATTTCCTTTCGTAAAACTTGTTTGGGCAGCCTTTGGGCTGCTACTTTTTTTGTGTGATTGAAGTGTTTTTGGCGGGTTTAATTAAGGCTACCCGAAGGTTTCAGGTGGCCTTTATTCGTTTGATTAAAAAATTATTGTTGTTGCGGAATTTTTATACAAGGAGAACAGATGCAGCATCAAGCGGAGTGCTTTAATTACTGAGCCTTTCTAAAGATACCGGCTGATTGCAAGATTGCGGCAACTTACGCGCCATGCTTCGCCGCATGGCCAGTGGTAATCCACGATGATGCCTTGGGCATCGGTGTAGAAGGTGCGGTCGTTGTTTTGGCCGTGGCAGATATTGGTGTAGCAGTTGATGGTGATGGAACTATTTTGGCTACTGCCTTGGTATTCTCAGCCGCTGTAGGAGTAGTGGGAGTAGCGGTTTTCGCCCACTTTGGTTTTGCCTATTGAAGGTTCTGTGCGGTAGGAGCGGATGACAGCATCGATGGGTTTGCTAACAAAGCGTTTTATACGTTCGTCTAGGCTGGCGCAGCCGACAGTGAGGCAAACGAGGCCGGCCAGGAGGGTGGCGCGGCTGATAGAGATTCGGGTGGGTATAATGTGCTTTCTTCATGGTGGAAATGAAAGGCGGAATGATAAAAAAAGAATAGGCAAGCTGACAAGAGGCTACCTGAAAAACATGAAACGTTTTCAGGTAGCCTCTTGGTTGATACACGCTTGGTCTTTAGTAATGCGGCGGGATTTCGGCAGCGGGATTAAAGGTTTGGTTGGTGCCGCTACCGTCTTTCTCTTGCAAACGGCCGTAGAGCAACCGCAGCTGGGCTTGTTGCAAATCTAAAGCTTGCTGCAAGCGGGCGACGGTGTCGTTCAGGCTGTCGAGCAGGTCGTTTTGCAGGGCTACCTGAATTTCCAGCTCGGCCAGCCGCGCTTCGGTGTCGTTATGCGTCATCACAGCACCATGGCGGCCACCCAGCCTGCGGCCATCAGCGGCAGGTTGTAGTGGAGGAAGGTGGGGATAACCGAATCGTAGATGTGGTCGTGCTGGCCGTCTACGTTTAGGCCGGCAGTGGGGCCGAGGGTGGAATCGGAAGCAGGCGATCCGGCGTCGCCCAATGCGCCGGCAGTGCCGATGATGGCCACGGTGGCCATCGGTGAGAAGCCCATGCTGGCGCACAGGGGAACGTAAATGGCGGCAATGATGGGCAGGGTGGAGAAGGAGCTGCCGATGCCCATGGTTACCAACAAGCCAACGGCAAGCATAACCAGGGCAGCCATGCTTTTGTTGCCGGCAAACAGGTTGGTGCTGGTGTCGACCAAGGGTTCGATCTGGCCGGTGGCCTGCATCACTTCGGCAAAGCCCTGGGCGGCAATCATGATGAAGCCGATCATCGCCATCATGCGCAGACCGCTGTCGAATACGACATCCACTTCGCGGCGGCGCACCACGCCGGTGGCCATGAATACGCCGAAGCCGACCATTGCGCCTAAGAGCAGCGCGTCGCTATACACCAGCTGCACTACAAAGGAAGCCACAATCGCCACCACGGCCACCACGCTGCGGTAGGTGGAAATTTTCGGCGCATTGGCAGCGGCCTGCTCGGAGCTCAAATCCACCTGATTATTGGTGTAGTGGCGCGGTTTGCGGTAGTGGATGAAGGCGAGCAGCAGCCCCACAAGCATGCCGGCGGCGGGAATTGCCATGGCTTCCATCACGTTGATGCCCTGCACGTTCATACCGGCTTTTTGGATGTTGGCCAGCAAGATTTGGTTTAAGAAAATCGCGCCAAAACCATAGGGCAGGAACATATAGGTGGTCACCAAGCCAAAGGTAATCACACAGGCCAGCAGGCGGCGGTCGATTTGCATGCGGTTGAACACGAGCAAAAGCGGCGGCATTACCATCGGGATGAAGGCGATGTGGATCGGGATGATGTTTTGGCTCATGATGCTCATCAGCAAGAGCGCGCCAATCAGCCCCCATTTCAGGCCGTTTACGCCGGAAGGGATTTGGTCGCGGCTGGCATTGCCGCCCATTTTGCGCACCACCATGCCGGCCAACTGATAGGGCAGGCCGGAGTGGGCAATCGCCATGGCAAATGCACCGAGCATGGCATAGGAGAGCGCAATCTTCGCACCGCCGGCCAAGCCGCTTTGAAAATGGGTAATCACGCCTTTGGTGATGACTTCATGGGTGGCCGGGTCGGTAATATCCGCCAGCGGCAACCCGGCGGCCAGGCCGCCCACAAATGCGCCGATAACCAGGCTCAACACAACGTGTACCCGTGCCGCCGACAAAATCAGCATCACCAGCACAGCCAACACTACGGCATTCATTTTGCTTTCTCCTTTCCTGCGCCTAATCCGCATCCGCCAAAAGCAAAAGCCAAAGCCCGATTTCTCCGTTTATTGCCCGATGTGGAGAAATAAGCGCTTTAGCTTTGTGGCCGGATGGACATTGGCCGCAGATTTATTTCATTAATCGGGAAATGAGTATAACAACGGAAAAAGCGGCAGGCAACAGGCAAATTGATTGGCTGTGAATAAATTTCCCCGCTGATTCAGCAGAATAGTGGAGGCTACCTGAAAAGCAGGAAAGTAGTTTCTGCATAAGCAGAGTTTAGGTGCGGATGAGCGGAAAAGATAATTATCGGCCGGGGAGCAGAGAGGCGTGCTATTTGAATAAGAAAGGCTACCTGAAAAATAGTTGCACTTATTTTTCAGGTAGCCTTCAAGCTGGCGGCATCAATTATCCAGCAAATCAGCCCAGGTTTCCGGCTGTGTCCACACAATGCGCGGTACGTTCAGGTGGCGGTTGTGTGGCGCATCGTAGAGGCGGTGTTGCCACAGGGGCGGCAGGCTGCCTTCGATAGTCGGTTTGTCGTCGATGAGGATGTCGCCGCGCACCCAGGTTTTGTCTTTGGCGATAATCACGCGCCGTGTCCATTCCGCGCCCAAGTGTTGTTCCACCCAGGCGATTTTCTCGCCGGCGCAGTAGCAGTATTGGTTTACCGGCGCGGTGCAGATGCGCACGTCGTGGCCGGCAGCCGAAAGGGCGTGGGCAGCTTCCACTGCGTCGGGCATGGGCGGCAGGCTTTCGAAAAAACCGACTGCGCCGTAGAGTTCGGTCGCGCGCAGGCGCAGGTGCTCGGGCAGGCGGTCGCGGATGTAGAAAATATGTTCTTTGCCTTCTATCGGCGCGTCTTCGCCGAAGCGGCCGCGCCAATGGCGGCGGAATCCGCTTTCAAAGTTGGCGAGTACGTTGTCTTGGTCGAGCAGGATGAGCATGTCGGGCTTTCTGTGGTGTGTTGGGATGAGGCTGGCTGAAAAGTTGGTAGCTCGATTATAAGGTTTTATCGGGCAATCTAGGTTTTGGCTGTTAATTTTCAAACGCCAATGCCCGGATGCCTGAATTTGTGGCATTGTCTGTTGGGCTGAAAAGGCTACCTGAAATTTCATGTAGCCTTTGCTCTGTTTGCCCTAATCAATCCGGTAGTGCAGCAATCGATAGGCATGGCGGATTTTGGGAAATAGGCGCATGAGCCAGTAGTTGAGGCCGATGTCTTTGGCTTCGGGGAAATCGGTCATGCGTTTGGCGGACACGAGATGGAGGTTGGCGGCCCAGCTTTCCATTTGACGGTCGTCGTCGCAGGCGAAATCGAAGCTGGCGCGGGCGTGTTTGAGGGCGTCGTGTTGGTCGGAATGTTTCACCATAAACGTGCCGGCTACGTCGAAGGCAATTTCGCCGCGGAAGCGTTGGGCAAGCTGTTGGAACAGTTCGCGCACTTGGGCTTCGGCAAAATACATCAGCACGCCTTCAAGGATAAAGAGTACGGGGGCGGTGGGGTGGTTTTGGCGCAGCCGTTCCATCCAGCCGGTGTCGAATGCAGAGGCTGGGACGAGGGTTTCGTTGGCTTGCGGCGGCAGCAGTGTTTCGCGCAGGGCGATGACGTCGGGCAGGTCGAGCTGGTAGAAAGGGGTATGGTCGGCGGTACTGCCGAGCCGCTCGCGGCGGCTGTCGAGCCCGCAGCCGAGGATGGCAACGATGCCTTCTGGGTATCGGCGGATAAAATCAGCGGCCACTTGGTCGAAATAGCGGGCGCGCAGGGCTGTGCCCACACGGCTGTTGCGGGCGGCGCGGAATAGGGTGAAGTCGTAGTCGATTTGCGGCACAAGGCGCAGGGCGGCCGGGTCGTTCAGTATCGGCCGACTTTGTTGTGCATCGAGGTATTTCATGTAGAGCGGAATCAGCAGGGTTTCGCTAACGGCATTTTGGATTTTCAGCATAGCATCTCTCCTGAACTGGGCTGCCTGCAGGCGTTTCCTTAAACGGAGATTTGAGCTGTACAGAAACTGGGTTGCAGCTCTGCTTTCAGGTAGCCTGTTGGACTAAATAGAAATGAGAATCTTGCAGAAGAGATTGTACACCCGAATAAGCAGCTTGAGATGATGTGAAAGGCTACCTGAAAGCCAAAAAGCCGCTTATCCAGATAGATTGAAGTTAGCTATATGGGGAGAGCACTGGCTGCTTCGTGCTGTTTCCAGGTAGCCTTCTGCTTGAAAACCAAGCCAAACCGCCCAACTAGCAAAGTGTTGCTGATGCGGCAACTGCGCGTATACCGAATACACCTGCCGCTTCAGGCTACCTGAAACTCACACCCCGAAAGGAATCCAACATGAACCCCGTCTTCCAGCCCTACACCTTCAACAACGGCGCCACTGTTCCCAACCGCCTCGCCGTCGCCCCCTTGACCCATTTTTCCTCCGATGAAAACGGCCATATTACCGACCAAGAGCGCACGTTTTTGCAAAACCGCTTCAACGGTTTCGGCCTGTTTATCGCCGCCGCCACGTTGGTGCAGGCAAATGGCAAAGCCTTCCACGGCCAGCCGTATGCCATAAACGAGGACGACCTGCCCAGCCTGCGCGAAGTTGCTAAAATCGCCCAAGCGCAAGGTGCGAAAGCCATCCTGCAAATCCATCACGGCGGCAAATCCGCTCTCAAAGAACTCTGCGGTGACACCGTCGCCCCGTCCGCCGATGAAGCCACGGGTGCGCGCGAAATGACCACCGCCGAAATCGAGCAGCTCATCGCCGCCTATGCCAATGCCGCCACCCTCGCGGTGCAGGCCGGATTTGACGGTGTGGAAATCCATGGTGCAAACGGCTATCTGCTGCAACAATTCGTGTCCGCCCAAACCAACCGCCGCACCGACGAATGGGGCGGCAGCCTGCACAACCGCCTGCGCTTCCCGCTGGCCGTGGTCGATGCGGTGGCCGCCGCCGTCAAAGCGCACGCCAAACCAGAGTTCATCTTGGGCTACCGTTTCTCGCCCGAAGAGCCCGGCGAACACGGCATTACCATGGCGGAAACTTTCGCACTCGTGGACGCGCTGGTGCAAAAACCGCTGCAATATCTGCACGTTTCGCTGTGGGACTTCTACAAACACGCCCGACGCGGCGCAGACACCCACCGCGCCCGCATGGAACTGCTGCACGAGCGCATCGCCGGCAAACTGCCATTAATCGGCGTGGGCAACCTTTACACCGGCAGCGACATCGCCAAAGCGTTTAACACCGGCTGGGCGGAGTTCATCGCGTTGGGAAAAACCGTGCTGATTAACCCCGATTTGGCCGATTTGCTGCGCGAAAACCGCGATACCAACATCCAAACCGACCTCGACCCCGACCGCGCCGACCACTACCGCCTGCCCGACGCGCTGTGGCAACGCTGCCTGACCAACTCGCCGTGGCTGCCGCCGGTGAAAGGGATGGAACGGCAGATTGTGGATATTTGAGTGTTTTAGACGGTCTGAACATGAAAAAGCAGCCTGCACATTAAAGTGCAGGCTGCTTTTTAGGTTTCCAGGTAGCCTCAACCCCGCATCAAAGCAACGCCCGTCTCACCGCCTCCTGCCCCTGTTTATCCAACCGTAAGAATTGGTTGATGATGCGTTCGGCATCGGGCGTGTCGGCGGCGGAAAACAACGATTGCACGTAATCGTTTGCAGGCTGCTTTTTGATGGCTTCGGGCGTACCGATTTGTACCAGTTGGCCGTTGTGCATCACGCCGATACGGCATGCAAGTTTCGCCGCTTCCTGCATATCGTGGGTAACGAAAACGATAGTGGTGCCAAATTTTTGGTGAATCATGGCGATTTGGTCTTGCAGCACGGCGCGCACCAGCGGGTCGAGCGCGGAAAACGGTTCGTCCATCAGCAGCACTTGGGGTTTGGCGGCAATGGCGCGCAAAATGCCGATGCGCTGCTGTTCGCCGCCGGAAAGTTCGTGCGGGTAACGGTCGCGGTAGTGCGCGGGGTCAAGTTCCACCAGTTCCAACAATTCGTTCACACGCGCTTTGCGTTCGGTTTTGGGCCAGCCCAAAATGTCGGGCATGAGCGCGATGTTTTCCGCTACGGTCATGGTGGGAAACAGGGCGATTTGCTGCAATACGTAACCAATTTGGTGGCGGAGCTGGCGGATGTCGTAGTCTTTAATCCGCTTGCCGTGCAGGTAAACGTTGCCGTCGGTCGGTTCAATCAGCGCGTTAATCATGCGTAAAGTGGTGGATTTGCCGCTGCCGGAGCCGCCGACTAACACGAAGAATTCGCCCTGGTGGATGGTGAGGTTCAGTTCGCTCACGGCGGCGTGATTGTCGTAGTGTTTGCTGACGTTTTTGAATTCAATCAGCAGGGTTAATTCAGGCGGCGGGGTCATTGACTAAACCTTATTGATGATACGATAGATGACGGCAAAGGGTCGGTGTTGAATCTGATTAATAGTGCCGGTAATAAAGATATTCTTCGACGGGCAATAAAAGGCAAAGCTGCCGCTACTGCCACTATGGCCGATGATTTCCGGAGCAGGAACAAATGGCGATAATATGCGCGGAATTTTGAGTTGCATCATGCCGCTGCCGTATTTCAGCGGTATGAATTGTATGCGGCGAAAGTTCGGATTTGTAAGGTGATTTTTGGAAAATAGTTGGCCTTTCATGAATGCCTGCAAAAATTGCATCAATTCATAATTGGTCGCCACAATACCGCCTTGCGCCATTTGTGCTGATAGATATTTGAGCCAAAAGGCAGCGTGAGAACCGTTATAAATGGGCGTAATATTATTTTCGTTAGCTGTGCAGTAATGCGTGTTTTTAAGACCAAGCGGTTGGCAAATAATTTCTGCCAATAAGGCAGGCAATGTTTTGCCAGTGAGGGTTTGGCAGATTTCACCCAGTAACAACGCATTGATGTCGGCATAGTAAGCACGACTGCCCGGTTGACCCTTCGGCGGTAATGCAGCTGCCAACTGCAGCGACTCCGCAACGTCCACCGCGCGATCCTGGTGCAATATTTCCTTAAACAATACGGTGCCGTCCGGCAATTTATCCAGTTCATGGTTAGCAAAACCGGAAGTCTGATCAATCAGGTGTCGCACAGTGACATCTTCGGCATTGGGTAAATGGCCAACTCTATCTGCCGGCAGTAAATCAACAAGCCGTGATGTGTGGGCGAGCAGCCGTTTATCTATCAACGCAAAGGTTATCGCATGGGTATAGAGCTTCGAGATGCTGGCAATGGCAAAGGATGAATCGCAGGTCATCCCGCCTTTTGATAGCTCAGCAACTTTTTGTTCACCGCGACAGGCAAGCACCGTCGCTTGGTGAATTTTCTTATTGCTGAGAATGGTGTTATCCATAAGAACCTCTTTAATTATGTGTCCGCAGCCAAAACGTGTTTGCTGATATTTTTGAAAGTTATCAGTTGTAACAGCCTAACGTGGTTAAAAATAGCCAAACAGATTCACTATTGAGTTTGGCGTGATAATTGACCATAGAAACGTAAAGCGTATCTCTTTTTCAAGAATCTCTGCTTTCGTCATTTTTATTTCCCTTGATAAATATGCTTTTAACCACTTCGGCAAAACGGCGTGGTGCGCGGCCCAATAGTTGCGGCAGGTCGTCTGAAACTGTGGCGAGTTCGCCACCTGCGATCGCGGTGTAGGTAGACACCCACGCTTCGATTTGCCAGGCGGGCGTGTCGGGGTAGTCGCGTTCGCGGCTGGCATAGGCCTCACGAAGGGTTTGGTTGTGGTAGCGGTGCGGTTTGCCGGTGACGTCGCTGAGAATGACGGCGACATCGGTGAAGGTCAGCGCTTCGCTGCCGGTGAGGGTGTAGCTGCGATTGTGGTGGCGGTCGTCGCCAGAAACGATGGCGGCAAGGATGTTGGCCGCCGCTTGTGCTACATCCTGCTGCGAGACGCAGGCAACGCGGCCATCGCCCGCAGGGCCGGCAATGATGCCGTCGGCGTTGGCAATCGTCGCCATCATTTCGCTGTAGAAGTTGTCGCGCAGGAAGGTGTAGCGCATGGCAGTTTGCTGGATGGCGGCTTCGGTTGCGGCATGGGTACGCGCCAGCGTGAAGGTGCTGCTGGCGCTGGCACTGGCGAAGGACAGATACACCAGATGCTGCACGCCCGCCGCTGCTGCCGCGCGCACCAGGGTCAGGTGTTCCTGCTCGCGCGTCGGGCTTTCGGCGGCGGAAACCATAAACAGCACATCTGCCCCGCTTAACGCCTGCCGGGCCAGCTCGAAATCGCCGTAGGCAAAGGGGCGCGCTTCGCAAGCGGGCAAATCGGGTGCTTTGGCGGGGTTGCGCAGCGGCAAAATCAGCGGCAAACCGCGTGCGCTGAGGTGGCGGGCGACCATGCCGCCGATGTGACCACTGGCGCCGGTGATGGCGAGGTTCATGTTGTTTTCCTTATGCGTTTTCAAAAGGGATAGCTTTGCCGTTGGCAGGGTTTTGTCCAACCATGTGCAGGCTGCTTTTTGGGTTTCAGGTAGCCTACTGCCAATTTCACTTTCCTAACAACCCATTTTTCTCTAAATAATCCCAAGCCACGTTTTCTGCGCTTTCGCCTTGCACTTTCACGCGGTAGTTCATCTCGCTCATTTCCGATTCGCTGATTTTGCCAGCCAATCGGTTCAGCGCGGCCACGATTTGCGGATTTTTTGCGGCAAATTCCGCTTTCATCAGCGGTGCACCCTGATAGGCGGGGAACAGGGCAACATCGTCTTTCAGCAGGCGCAACTGATATTGTTTCAACTCAGCATCGGTAGAAAAGGCTTCCACTAGGTCGATTTTGTCATTCAGCAGCGCGGTGTAGCGCAGGGCGGGTTCGAGGCGGACGATGTGTTTCAGCGTGATACCGGCCGCCTGCATGCCTTTGTAGCCGTCCGCCCGGTCGGTAAACTCCAGTGAGAAACCGGCTCGGATATCGGGTGCAGCCTGCTTTAAGTCGCTGATGACATTCAGTTGGTGCGATGCACCGTAACTTTCTTTGACTGCCAACGCATAAGTGTTCTGATAAGACATCGGCGGCAGAAATTCCAGCCGATATTGTTCCGCCAATAATTGTTTGCCCAGTCGATAGGTTTCATTGGGCGACAGATGGCGGTTCTTCTGTTCAGTTGGCACTTGTACTAAGGCTTCCAACACTGTGCCGGTGAATTCGGGGTAAATGTCGATTTCGCCGCTGTTCAGCGCGTTGAACAGGAAGGTGGTTTTGCCGAAATTAGGTTTGACTGTAACCTTGATATTCGGATTTTCACGTTCAATCAATAATTTATACATATTAATCAGAATATCTGGCTCGCTACCCATTTTGCCGGCAATCACCACGTTTTGCGTGGCAGGCGTAAACGAAACCTGCGACAGGCTGAGTGCGCCGAAGCCCACCGCCAGCACAAGGACAAGCGGCAACTTGCGTCGCGATTTCTGCAACAGCCCGATAATGCCGCTTACGCCGACAGCCAGTAACGCGGAGAGCAATGCGCCGGTAAACGTCATCGTCATGTTGTTGCGGTCGATGCCGAGCAGAATCAGGTTGCCCAAGCCGCCTGCGCCGATTAACGCAGCCAGCGTTGCCGTGCCGACAATCAGCACCGCCGCCGTGCGGATGCCCGAAATCATGGCAGGCAGCGCCATCGGCAGCTCAATCCGCCATAGCGACTGCCAACGCGATAGCCCGAATGCGGTGTACGCATCTTGAATCGACTGGTCGATTTGGGTCAGCCCCAAATAGGTATTTTGAAAAATCGGCAACAGCGCGTATAGCGTGAGCGCAATCAAGACGGGCGGCGAACCGATACCGACAAACGGAATCAGCAAACCCAGCAGTGCCAAAGACGGGATGGTTTGCAATATATTGGTGAACTGCAATACCGCTTCCGCTGCCCGCTGTCTGCGCGCAAACAACACGGCGGCAGGCACCGCAATTGCCACTGCCGCGAGCAAAGCCAGTCCGGAAAGCCATAAATGCGTAAGCAGCATTTGCCAGAGTTCGGCAGGGGTAAAGGGGAGGGATGTGGGCATGGGGTTTGGCCGTGTTGATGATTAGTGGATTGAATGGTATGGGGATTTTTAGCGTGTGGCAAGGAATGGCGGCGTGAAGGCGGAGGTGGGAAAAGCAGCCTGCACTTTGCGAATTTGAAGTGCAGGCTGTTTTTTAGGTTTTCAGGTAGCTTTTATCAGTCGATGGAGGCCTTATCTATGCGTTTCTCTTTGCTATGCAAACATTCCCAGCACTTCTTCCAACAGTTCAACGCGCCATGTTTCGTTGGCGGGATTATCCAGCGCGGCAGTTAGGGCGGTATATGCTTTGTCTGTCCTTGCACCTTCTATTTTTTTCAATTTTGTCGATCATGCCAGCCGCTTCATGTTCATGCGCCATTTCGAAATTGCCGTCAATCAGCCAGCCGACGGCTTTCTCAAACAAAGGTTCTGCCGGATAGTTTGCCAATGCATAAATCAGCGTACCGCGAACTTTGGCGTATTCCGCGCTGTCTAGTGCGGCTAAAATCAACGGGTAGATTTCCCGATTGCGTTGTTCGGCAGAGTCTAAAATCAGCGGAATTTTGTTCCGCAGAGGAGTTTGCGGATTTTTGATTTGTTCAATCAATTCGTTATTGCTCATTCAGGAGGTGGCGCATTTCGCCACGCATGTATTCCAGGTGCTCATGCAGGGCGGCGGCGTGTTTGTGGGTGTTACGCATATGCAGGCCGCTTTGCAGGGCAAGGCCGAGCAGGTACGGTACCTGATGCAGGGTGTCGCGCATCGCCGCATCGCGTACGTGGTGGTTATATATCCAGTGTGCATCGGAAAGCGCGATGACCGAGTTGCCTAAGTCGCCACCGGCACCACGCCACTTATTTCCCAAACCAAGCCATCCGGCATGGCAAAAGGTTACCTGAAAAAGTCCAAAAATGCCTGACAAGATTCAGCCGCCTACAACCTCAGCCCCCCAAAAAAATCTCATCAATCTTAGCCGTAACGGCAGGGTCTTTTTTGATTACCCATCCCCATTCGCGGTCGGTTTCGCCCGGCCATTTGTTGGTCGCGTTCAAGCCCATTTTGCTGCCAAGTCCGTTGACGGGTCTGGCAAAGTCAAGATAGTCGATGGGGGCATTTTCACCACATTCGATGCCATGCTCTAAATGTCTTTCAACAGTGGCAGTTTGGAAAACGCGTCTTTGATGCCCTTGGGCGGCTCGGGTTCTTTCAGATACGCCAGTATCTTCCCGATTTCGCGCAACTTGGACACGCTGTCTGCGCCCATGCCCGTCGCCACGCGTTCGGGCGTGCGTCGGGCTTAATCGAGTTTTCAAGCAGCAACACCAGCCTTTCGGCGCGCAGCACGCGGTCGGCGATTTCAGCCATTTCCAAATGCAGGGAAACGGGATGGGCGAAATGCTTGAGTTTGCTCTACTGCTCAAGCATGAAGATAAAGTCGCGTAGGTTATTTCATTTAAAGGCTACCTGAAAATGATATATAGCTTTGGGATGATTGAGGAGAGTTCAGTCGGCATATTCTTTCAGCCACTCCCTAATCCACTCCGCTCTTTCTTCGGCTGCAGGCGTGCCGGTGGGCAGGGAGATGAAGGTGGGCATTGTCCACGCACCGCCGGCAAACCCACGGCACATTTGATCGGTGGCGGAATAAGTCAGGCTAAATTTTCTGCCGTTCCAAATCCAGTTTTCATGCCCCCAACAATCGCCGAAACCGCGTTCTTTCCAGTTGTTGGATATGATGCCGTCATATCTATAACTTTCGTTAATTTTATTGCCAAGTATTGATTCGATTCGTGAGAAATCCCTGTTGGTTACTGTAACAAATTGGGTTACATCGTTCGAAGCCGTATGCATACAGTCAGCTCGTATCAGTATATGGCCGCCACTCAAGCGGTAGGCTTCGATTTTTGGGGTCTCCTCTGGTGAATCAACAAACTCGCAGAATTTTGCCTGCGGCAAACGACGCAGTTTTTGCACCAATGCACGGTATTGCGGAGTATGGCGTTTTAATACGCGCACCATCGGCATAGACGGGCTATTACTGTTTGCCAGCGCACTATTTGGCTGAATGCGTGGCATTTCCGGTACAGCTGCCGCATGGATTATCGGTAAGGGTTGTGGCTGCAACACGGGGCGGCGGCTGTGGCCGGGGTTGATGAGAGCAGAGGGAGTGACGTTGCGGCATTGGAACGCATCCATGTGGCGCAAAATGGCGGTGGCACCATTGGCCGACAGCCGCCATACCGTGCCGTTTGTTGTGTGTAGGCTGATGGCAGTTCGGCGTTTTAAGGCTGTCAACAGAGCCTGCGTTTGCGAGGCAGGTAATTTGGTTACACCTTCACCCTGATCAGTGAATACAACTCGGCCAACTGTGTGGCTGTTGATACGTAACTCAGTTACGGTTTGCTGCCGAGCCAAATTATCTTGATAACTAATTTGCAGATGGCTAGACACGACAGCCCGCTCGCCGGCGGCGAGTTGCAGCAGCAGGGAAACCGGCAGCCCGTGAGAGTCTTCTTCGTTGGCATAGCCTGCGGCACGGCACGTGCCAGTGTTGTCGCAGGCCAGCTTCGCCCTGCGTGGTGTAGAAACCTTGAATAGGCGCGGCGGCCAGCTTACTGCCGAGCAACAGTAGCAACCATAGTGAATGACGCAACATTGTAATCTCCTTAGGGGGGGGATGGCCGAGATGAGGGATGGGGGTTTGCAAAGGTTAAGGCTACCTGAAAAGATTGGTTTGGCCGGGTGGATTGGTTTGCGTATTGCGCTAATTTTTCAGGTAGCCTTTATTCGTTCAGGTATACTGCGCCGCTATTTGCCATGCAGCATTCGTTGGACGGCTTCGATTTTACCGATGAGGATGTCGGGCAGGGCGTGGATGGATTTGATGATGGCTTGGTTGATGAGGTCTCGGTCTTCGGAGCGGGGTTTTTTCAGCACATAATTCACCACTTCGTTGCGATCGCCGGGGTGGCCGATGCCTAGGCGCAGGCGGTAGAAGTCGGGTGTGCCGAGGCGGGCTTGGATGTCTTTGAGACCGTTGTGGCCGCCGTTACCGCCGCCGAGCTTGAATTTGATGCGGCCCGGATCGAGGTCGAGTTCGTCGTGGATTACGAGGATTTCTTGGGGGTTGATTTTGTAGAAGGTGGCAAGTGCCTGCACGGATTGGCCGGAGAGGTTCATATAGGTTTGCGGTTTGAGCAGGCGGATTTCGCCTTCGGGCTGTGTGCTTCGGGCGTGACTGCCGAAGAATTTTTTATCGTCCTGCCAGCGGGCCTGCCATTTGCGGGCGAGTTCGTCCAGCAGCCAGAAGCCGGCGTTGTGGCGGGTGTCTTCGTATTCGGTGCCGGGGTTGCCGAGGCCGACGATGAGTTTGATGGGCATGGGGTTTCCTTATTGGGTTTCAGGCATAGCGGATTAACTTCACTTTCGCTACTGCATTGGTTCGTCTTGTCGTACTTCCGTACTGTCTGCGACTTGTTGTCTTGTGGGGAAAATAATTGTTTCAGCTATCTCTTAGGCTGACCACAGCTGGCGGGCGAAGTTGCCGATTAAGAGACACAGCAGCGCCATAAAACCATAACGCAGCCAGCGGCTGCCGCCGAGCACCGCCAGCTTCGCGCCGCAGAAGCCGCCGATTAGGTTGGCCGCTGCCAGCGGCAGCGCCCAGTGCCACAGCACATGTTGGCTGGGGATGAAAAAGCTCAGCGCGGCCAGATTGGTCATCAGGTTGATTACTTTGGCGCAGGCGGTGGCGGTGAGGAAATCGTAGGCAAAAAAGCGCACGAACACGAAGGCCAGCAGGCTGCCCGTGCCCGGGCCGAACAGGCCGTCATAAAAACCGATGGCCGCGCCAAACGCCGTGCCCAGCAGCATTTCTCCCCGCGTGAGCGCGTGGGTGCGCTCGGTTTGCCCCAAATCTTTGCGGAAGAAGGTGTACACAAACATCGCCACCATAATCACGAGCATAGCCGGTTTCATATATTGCACTGGTACATAGGCCACCAGCTTCGCGCCGGCGAACGAGGCGGCAAAAGCCAGCACCCCGGCGGGCAGCAGCATTTTCCACGGCAGCTTCAGGCGGCGGGCGAACTGGCCGGCGGCGGTGAAGGTGCCGGCGAACGAAGCCGCCTTGTTGGTGCCCAGAACGGTGGGCACGGGCGTGGCCGGCGGCAACACGCCGAACAACGCGGGCAGCTGCAACAGCCCACCGCCGCCAACGGCCGCATCCATCAGTCCGGCTAAAAAGCCGGTGATGAGCAGCAGGATAAAGGGAAGTTCCATGGGGTTCTCCGTTGATGAAGGGGTGGGACATTGCCACACCGACGTTTGGTTTGAATTTTCGAAATAAGCATTCTCAGGTAGTTTTTATATTTGTGCTCTATTTATCCTTGCGCTTCATGCCCGCGCGGGCACTCAATTTAGCTACGCAAAAACTCGCCCCCCTTCGGAGACCTCGTTTTCTTTGCTTCGCCAAAGAAAGGAAGCAAAGAAAGGCGACTGCGGGCACAGGTTTGGCTTCGCCAAACTTCCCGCACTGCACACGGTTTTTCGGGCGCAAAGAGAAATTGGATTAGCTGCAACTTGCGGCTTCGCCGCTTCGGGCATGCAAGCCCTTATTTCCCGAAAAACCGCGCTCCGTTCAGTTGTGCCAGCAGACGGGAAGCCAGCCCGCCAATTAGATTGTGATTATTCTATTTTGGAGTTCTGGGTTTAGGAAGGTGGAGGCTACCTGAAACGTTGTATGAATAGATTTGCACTCTCTTTCGCTTATGGAATACAGCCTTTGACAGTGGCGATTAGGAACACTTGCTTCCGCTCACAGCCGCACGTTGTGGCAGGCTTCGTACACCGGCAGCAGGCGGTGCAGGGTTTCGACTAGCCAGGCCGCGCTGTCGGCTTGCCCCAGTTGGTTGCGCTCCAAGTGGCGGCCGAGGCAGAGGAAATCCTGCGGGCTGCGCAGGGCGAAGGCGTCGGGCGGAGCGGTGGCGATGGCGGGGTAGTCGGCGTATTCGCTGTCGCTGCCGTGCCAGATTTGGAAGTCGGCAAATTCGGCGTGCGGAAAATCGGCCAAAGCCTGTTGGTAGCAGGCCAATGGCAGGGTGGAGCGGGCGGCGCGGTATTCGTGCCATTCGAGGCTGGCAGTGAGCCTGCGGCGGTTGAGCAGCAGCGAGAGGATGACCGCCGTATCGGCATGGGTTTGATATTTGAAATAGGCGAAAAAGTGGGCGCGCACCTGCCAGCCGTTGCACCAGCGTTCGATATGCGGCGGGGCAAAGCCTGCGCCCAATTCGGAGGCTACCTGAAAAACCAACGTGCGCCACACCTGCCACGCGGCTTTATAGTCGGCCTTGGTTTGCGCTTCGGTTTCGGGCTGGTATTGGCGGATTTGGGCGAACTGGAAAAACGGGCGTTGGAACAGGTCGCAGCTTTGCGGGGTGAGCATGATGGATTGGCGGCTGGCAAGAAAGGTGGAAAGGCTACCTGAAAAATGGGGTTTCAGGTAGCCTCAATGAATGTTGGGGCTGCCTGAAATCGGTTTTTGAACGGGAAATGGGAACGGGGCATCCGTGTTTTATTAGGCATACGATAAAAGGCTACCTGAAACCTTTTTCAGGTAGCCTTTCCGTTTTATCTCTCCAGCGCGGCTTGCAATCTTTGTTCCAGCGTGTCGCTGTCGAAGGATTTGGCGATCACTTCAAAGCGGCTGTCGCGCCGCCAGGCCACTTGGTTGGCACCCCATTGGCCTTCGCTCCAGTTGAGCCACACCCAGCTGCCGAGCACTTGGAACACGCCTTTGGCGCGCACAAGGCCTTCGCACAGTTTGGGCAGGTCGTTGAAAAATTTGGTGAGCTTTTCGCCATCGAAGCTGCTGCCAGTAGGGAAGGTGTAGCCTTGCGATTGCAGGCCCATGCTGTTGTCGGGCAGCTCTTTGATGCGGTAGCGGCTTTTTTCCACCACCGGGGTTTCCAGCAGGGCGATGTCCAAATAGGCGTCGGTGGTTTCCAGCACGGCGGCTTTGGGCGGGAAGAGCTGGGCGGCTTTGCTGCGGAAGGCGGCCATTTCTTCGGGGCTGCACATGTCGGTTTTGTTGGCAATCAGCACGTCGGCCACGCTCACTTGGTCGCGGTAGAGCGGCTGGTTGGCGTAGTCGGGGTTGGTGAATTGGCGCGGGTCGACCAGGGTGAACACGGCACCGATATCCAGCATTTGGTCGAAGGGTTTGGCGCGCAGCTCGTCGATCACGCTGGCGGCGTGTGCCAGGCCGCTGGCTTCGATGATGATGCGGTCGGGCTTGTTGCCGCTCACCATGCGGTTGATGGTGGTGCCCATCTGCGCACCGGCCACGCAGCACAGGCAGCCGCCGGCGATTTCGGCCACGGGGATGCCGTTGTCGCTCAACACGGCGCCGTCGATGCCAATCTCGCCGAATTCGTTTACCACGATCACCCATTTTTCATCGGGTTTTTTTTGCTCCATCAGGTGGCGCAGGGCGGTGGTTTTACCTGTTCCCAAAAAGCCGGAAAACAGATGTACTTTTGCTTTCTTTATTTCTGACATTGTTTGCATATTCCTGTTAAAACAACATGTTCTTCTTTTAATCTAAACCCACCTGCGGCCACGCCGGCGCACAGCGCCTGCCATTCGTGGGAGAGGGTTTGCTCATCGGTGTTGCCGCATTCGGTGCACACCAAAATGAAGGCGCTGTGGTGGCGTTGCTGTTCGTCGCTACTGTGGCAGTGGGCATCGCAATGGTGGCGGGCGTGGCTGCATAAAATGTAGCCGTTCACCGCGGCCACTTTGTGCAGCACGCCGTGTTCGGCCCAGAAATCGAGCGCGCGGTAGGCGGTGGGCGGCGCCACCACGCCGTTGCTCTGCTGCTGCATTTGCGCCAGCACGGTGTAGGCTTTAATCACGCCTTCCTGCCGCAAAACGATATCCAGCACCTGCTCGCGCAGGGCGGTAATCTGCAGGCCTTGTTCGCGGGCGCGGGCAATGATGGTGGTTTTGTAGTCGGGAGCGGAGTGCTTGGTCATGGCTGCTTCCTATTATTGACTGGGGTGGCGCACAACGGCGAGCGGGTTGAAGCTCTGCGCCACCGGCATGATTTCGATGCTGTTCACGTTCATGTGCGCGGGGCGCCGGTAGAGCCACAGCACGGTGTCGGCGATGTCTTCGGGGCGGATGTAGTCTACGTTTTTATATACATCGGCGGCGCGCTGGTCGTCGCCTTTGAAGCGCACGTTGGAAAACTCGGTGTCGCCGCACAGGCCGGGCTCGATATTGCTCACACGCACGCCCGTGCTGGCTAAATCGGCGCGCAGGTTCAGGCTGAATTGGCGCACATAGGCTTTGGTGGCGCCATACACATTGCCGCCGGGGTAGGGGTAGGTGCCGGCCACCGAGCCGAGGTTGATCACATAGCCGCTGCCGCGCGCCACCATGCCGGGCAGCACTTGGTGGGTGAGGTAGGTGAGGCCGATGATGTTGGTTTGAATCATGGTTTGCCAGTCGGCAAAATCGGCCTGATGGGCCGGGTCTAAACCCAATGCTAGGCCGGCGTTGTTCACTAGGCAGTCGATCCGGGCAAAGTTTTCAGGTAGCCCTTTGAGCGCGGCATCCACCGAGGTAGTATCGCCCACGTCCATTTGCAGCGGCAGGAAGTTGGCACCCAATTCCACGCGTAGTTCGTCCAGTTTGTCGGCACGCCGCGCCGCGCCGATCACGTGGTAGCCCGCTGCTGCAAGCGTGCGGCAGATGGCCCGCCCGAAACCGGCCGATGCGCCGGTTACCAAAATGCTCATGATTGCCTCCGTTGAGCTGGATTACTGGATAGAGCCGGAGCACTTACTTCTCCTATGGCATTGGCTCGCCTTGCAGGAAGAAATAACGGCTTTGGCTAAAAACCATAGTATAACACCGGCAGCTTGCCGGCAGCTTTAAAATGGCAGCAAGGCTCTAGCAAGCCAACTTAACTTTCGCTATTGCGTTGGCTCGCTTTACCATACTTCCATACTGCCTGTGGCTTGCCGCCTTGTCCCATTCTTATTTCTAATCCACTATATTTTCAGGTAGCCTCGGGCAGAACGCCATATTCTGCCCAATAGCGGCAGGCGGCGGTATAAGGCTACCTGAAAACCGTGCTAGAATGCCCGCCTTCCGCATTTTGGCCAAAGGCTTGTTGATATGGCACGTCATCCCTACCGCCGCCTGCGTTCGGCACGTTTCGCCCTGCCCGAAGTTGGCATTTCCGAACACGGTAACATCCGCTCGCTGCATTTGGGCAGCGAAACGGTGCAAAGCTCGATGAATGTGGATTACCCCGCCGAGCTGGTGCTCTCCTACAGCCGTGCCATGATGGCCTGGCTCCTGTTTGCCGAAAACGTGCGCCACATCACGCAAATCGGGCTGGGTGGCGGCTCGTTTGTGCGCTGGATCGATGCCCACCTGCCCGAGGTGGCGCAAACGGCGGTGGAGATCAACCCACAGGTGATCAGCGTGGCGCGCGGCCTGTTTGAATTGCCGTTTGAGGGCGAAAAATTCGAAATCATCGAGGCCGACGGCGCGGAATACATCAAAACCCTGCGCGGCGGCACGGATATTTTGCTGGTGGACGGCTTCGACGGCGTGCAGATTGTCGACGCCCTGGTGGCCGAGCCGTTTTTTGCCGACTGCCGCACCGCCCTGAGCGACAACGGCATTTTCGTCACCAACTGGTGGAGCGGCGACAAACGCTACCCGCTTTTCCTGCAACGGCTCGCGCAGGTGTTTGAACAGCGCGTGTTGTGCGTGCCCGCCGAAACCCACGGCAACGTGGCCGTGCTCGCCTTCCAAAACCAAGCGCCCCAGCCGCTGGCGGCCCTGCAGAAAAAAGCCGCCAAACTGAGCGAACGATACGGGCTGGACTTCAAAACCATGCTGCATCAGGCACACGTGCCGCCGGGCAGCACCTGGCAGTGGCTGCGTTGAGGCTGGCTGAAAGCGAAAACTCCAGCACGGTTAGAAAGGCTATCTGAAGACATAAGCTGCAACGAGGCGAACATCAAATAGCGTTGTGGCGGCTAATCCTGTCCGGCCAGCCAATCCACATAGCGGCGTACGCCGGTGGACACGTCGTCGAATTCTTCGGTATAGCCGGCGGCGCGCATGGCGCTGATGTCGGCCTGGGTGAAGCTTTGGTATTTGCCTTTGAGCGCGTCTGGGAAGTTGCTATACACAATCAAGCCTTGTTGTACCAGCTCTTCCAGCGGCAGCTCGGGCTTGCCTTCTCGGGCGCGGCAGGCGTTTACGGTGGCGGCGGCCAGGTCGTTGAAGGGCTGGCTGCGGCCGGTGCCGCAGTTGAAAATGCCGGATACTTCGGGATGGTCGTAGAAGAAGAGGTTTACTTTGACTACGTCTTCCACGCAGATGAAGTCGCGGCTTTGCGCGCCGGCGGGGTAGCCGTCGTAGCTGCCGAACAGGGTGACGCGGCCGTGCTCGCGGTATTCGTGGAAGTGGTGGTAGGCCACGGAGGCCATGCGGCCTTTGTGCTGCTCGCGGCGGCCGTATACGTTGAAATAGCGCAGGGCAACCACTTGATTGTGCAGCCCTTGCGCCATGCGGCGGCGCAATACTTGGTCGAACAGGAATTTGGAATAGCCGTACACATTGAGCGGGGCTTCCAATTCGCGCTGTTCGCGGAAGGTTTGGCCTTTGCCATACACGGCGGCGGAGGAGGCGTGGATCAGGCGGATGCGATCGTCTTGGCACCAGTCGAGCAGGTCGAGCGTGTATTGGTAGTTGTTATCCATCATGTACACGCCGTCGTGGTTCATGGTGTCGGAGCAGGCGCCTTGGTGGAAGATAGCTTCGATGTTGCCGCCGTTGATTTGGTGGGCGCGCACTTGGCGGATGAATTCGTGTTTGTCCAGATAGTGCGCAATATCGGCCTGCACCAGATTGAGGAATTTGTCGGCACGGCTGAGGTTGTCCACCGCGATGATGTCGGTGATGCCGCGCTGGTTGAGCGCGTGCACGATATTGCTGCCGATAAAGCCGGCAGCGCCAGTAACGATGATGGTCATGGGGGTCTCCTGATAAAGGGTTGGCATATATTTTAACCGATTTCGGGCTACCTGAAACTTGAATATCCGCCCTTGGAAACCATATAGCAGCCTGATCAAGATAACAATAAGGAAAGCATCATGACCACCCAGCCCGCCAACCTACGCACCCGCTTTATTTTCGACAACCAACCCGTGCGCGGCCTGCATGTTCAGCTGCAAAGCGTGTGGCAGCACATCGTACAGCGCAAACCCTATCCCGCCGCCATCCGCAGCGCACTGGGCGAACTGCTGTCCGCCGGCGCCCTGCTTTCCAGCAACCTCAAACTGCCCGGCAAGCTCATATTGCAAATCCAAGGGCAGGGCGACCTCAAAATGCTTGTGGCCGAAACCGATTCCAACCACAGCTGCCGCGCCACCGCCCGCTGGAACGAACAAGCCAATTTAGACGACGGCCGCAGCCTGATTGAGCTGCTCGGTGAAAACGCCGTATTCGGCATCACCCTCCAGCCCAACGAAGGCGAACCCTGGCAAGGCATTGTGCCCCTCGAAGGCAGCAGCATTGCCGAAATGCTCAGCGCCTACATGCGCCGCTCCGAACAGCTCGACACCCACATCAGCCTTGCCGCCTCCGAACACGCCGCCGCCGGCCTGCTGCTGCAAAGGCTGCCCGAACAGCAAATCGACGCCGACGCCTGGACGTACTACACCACCCTGGCCGACACCGTTACACCGCAGGAATTGATCGAACTCGATGCCCAACACCTGCTCTACCGCTTGTTTCACGAAACCCTGCCGCGCGTGTTCGAGCCCGAACAAATCGAATTTGCCTGCACCTGCTCGCGCGGCAAGGTGAGTGACATGCTGCTGCTTTTGGGCGGGCAGGAAGTGGGCAATATCGTGGCCGAACAAGGCAGCATCGCCATCGACTGCGACTTCTGCGGCGAAAAATACGTGTTCGATGACACCGACGTGCAAGCCCTGTTCGGCATGGAAATCGAAGCCATGACCGGGCAGCAGCTGCAATAAGGCGGTATTGTCTTAAACTGTAAAAGGCTACCTGAAAACTGTTGCTCGGTTTTCAGGTAGCCTCATTGTTGGTTTAACTGTGCGGCATGAATAGTTGGCCGTTGAAGCGGTATTTGAGGCGGCGGTTGGTGGGGGTATAGGTATGGCTGCTGCTTTGCGGCTGGCTGATGGTGTGGCTGCCGGGTTCGTAGAAGAAGTAGTTGTTGGTGTGCTGGCCGCTGTAGGCGATGTTGATGCGGTGGGCGGGCTCGGCGGCGGCGGGCGGTTTGGATGATGGGCAGGGGTTGGAGCTGTTCTGCGGTGAAGTGGAGGAGGACGAGGGATTTTTCGGTGTGGTCGCCATCGGTGTGTTCGGTGAACAGGAGGTAGGCGTGGCCGTAGCCGCTGAGGCGGAGGGTGTGCAGGCGTTCGATTTGGCCGGGGAGGGTTTGCACGCTGGTGTGGCCGCCGGGGCTGCGGGCTTGGAGCAGGCTGGTGGGGCTGTGCGGCGGAGTGAAGCTGCGCACGCGGCCGTCGGCGCTGCTGTGGATAATCAGGCCGGTGGCGCGGGTTTGGCTGAAACGGCAGGCCCAGGATTCGGCATTTTTCAGGTAGCCTCAAAGGCTACCTGAAAAATGAAACTGGGCGTATGGCGTTGGCGTTGCAGGTAGCTTTTTCTACGTTTCACTCCACCTTCACCCGTTTCAAGCGCAAGGCATTGCCCAGCACCGAAACCGAGCTTGCCGCCATCGCCGCGCCTGCGATGACGGGGTTTAAGAAGCCAAGTGCGGCGAGCGGGATGCCCAAGGTGTTGTAGAAGAAAGCGAAAAACAGGTTTTGCTTGATGTTTTTCAAAGTCGCTTGCGATACCAGCAGGGCATCGGCGAGCTGGTTGACCGAATGCTGCATCAGCGTGGCGGATGCAGTGTGTTCGGCAACGTCCGCGCCGCCTTTCATGGCGAAGCTGACGTTGGCGGCGGCGAGTGCGGGCGCGTCGTTGATGCCGTCGCCGACCATTGCCACGGTTTTGCCGGCGGCTTTGAGTTTCTGCACTTCGGCGGCTTTGTCGCGCGGACTCATGTTGCCGAAGGCGTGTGCGATGCCCAGTTGTTTGGCGACGTATTCGACCGTACCTTGGTTGTCGCCGCTCATAATGTAAACGTCGATGCCGTGTTTTTTCAGACGACCTATGGCTTCGGCGGTATCGGCTTTCAACGCGTCGGCGAGTGCGAATGCGCCGATGGGTTTGCCGTTGGCGGAAACAGCAACGATGCTTGCGATATGCCAGACGTCGTCTGAAAGGTTTTCAGGTAGCCTTAATTCGGCAAAATCAAGTTTGCCCGCTTTCACCAATCCCGCGCCTTCGACTTCGGCGGCAATGCCTGCGCCGACGACAGTTTGCGCGTTTTGTGCGGCGGGAATGTCCAAACCGCGCACTTGAGCGGCAGAGACGATGGCGCGGGCGAGCGGGTGGGTGGCGTTTTGTTCGACGGCGGCGGTGATGCGGTACAAAGCGTCTTCGTCAAAGCCGCTGTCGGGAACGCAATAAACGGCGGCAACCTGCGGTCTGCCTTCGGTCAGCGTGCCAGTTTTGTCCAACACGACCGCATCGACGTGGGCGGCTTCTTCCATCGCCGCCGCGTCTTTAAACCAAATACCGTGTTTCACCGCCTTGCCCATGCCGACCATAATCGCGGCGGGCGTCGCCAGACCGAGCGCGCACGGGCAGGCAATCACCAAAACGGCAACGGCATGTATCAGCGCAACCGTCCAATCGCCTTTCACCAACCAGGTGGCGATAAAGGTCAAAGGCGCGATGCCCACGACGGCAGGTACGAACACCGCCGCCGCCTTATCCGCCACACGCGCAATCGGCGCCTTGCTGCCTTGCGCTTCGGACAGCGCATTCATCATGTCGCCGAGCAGGGTTTGGCTGCCGAGCTGCGTGGCGCGGTAAACCACGCTGCCTTCGGTCATCAGCGCGCCCGCCAACACTTTGCCGCCCGCCTTTTTCTCTTCGGGATTGGATTCGCCTGTGAGATGGCTTTCGTCCGCCCAGCCGCTGCCGCTCTCGATAATGCCGTCGGCGGCAATGCGTTCGCCGTGGTTGGCGCGGATTAGGTCGCCGATTTGCACTTGGTTGATGGGCAGTTGCCGCCATTCGCCTTCACGTTGCACGTTAACTTGGGTCGGCGTGAGTTTCAGCAGCAAGCCCAAGCTGTTCAGGCTGGATTTTTTGGTGCGGTGTTCCAAAAATTTGCCCAGCGATACAAACCCAATCACCATCACGCCCGCTTCAAAATACACATGCGCCATGCCGCTGTGCCCCATCGCGCGGTGATGAAACAGCATATACACGGAATACAGGTAAATTGACACCGTGCCGATGGTAACGAGCACGTCCATATTCGCCAGCCCGCCCCTGATGCTCGCCCACGCGCTTTTGTAAAACGGCACTGCCAGCCAAAGCTGAACAATGCTCGCCAGCGCGAATTGCCACAACGGCGGCAGCATCCAATCGTGCCGACCAATCATCATGCCTGCCATGCCGATAAGGAACGGGACGTTGATGGCGAACAGCAGCCACAGCCGCCAGCTTACATGCGCGGTTTCTTCGGGCTGCGGCAGCGCGTCTTCCGTCTT
This sequence comes from Eikenella sp. NML070372, assembly GCF_001648415.1. Classification (NCBI taxonomy): domain Bacteria; kingdom Pseudomonadati; phylum Pseudomonadota; class Betaproteobacteria; order Neisseriales; family Neisseriaceae; genus Eikenella; species Eikenella sp. NML070372. Next base: position 131,565 of record NZ_LXSN01000004.1, read on the forward strand.
TTCCTTCGCGCCGTAGCCGGTTTTCTCGATGATTTTGGCGATGTCGGCGGCGGAGGTTTGGCTGTCGTCAAACACCACCTGCGCTTCCTCGCTGGCGAAGTTCACCCCCGCCGATTCGACAAAATCTTTTTTGTTCAACACTTTTTCAATGCGTGAAGCACAGGCCTGGCAGGTCATGCCTTCGATTTGGAAACGGACTTTTTGTTGCATGGTTTCGTCCTCCTGAATGTGGTCGGGCTACCTGAAAAAAGTGGAGCGGGGTTTTCAGGTAGCCTTTGGGGTGTTGCAGTCGATTCTTTGCGATTCGGTTTACACAGCCGCATCAAAGCCGCCGTCTTCTACCGCCTCTATCAGCGCGGCGGGGTTGGTTTGGGCGGGGTCAAATTCCACGACGGCGTTCTTGTTTTCCAGGCTCACTTCGGCTTTGGCCACGCCGCTTACGCCTTCGAGGATGCGGGTAACGCTTTTCACGCAGCCGCCGCAGGTCATGCCGCCGATGTTTAATGTGATGGTTTGCATAGGGTTTCCTTTCTGTTGGAATGAGGCTGAAGTTTTAAGGCCCGTTGCCGCTAAAACTTTCAGGTAGCCTTAAATGATGGGTCTGCTCTTGCTTTCCCGCTAAGTGCCGCCACTATAAAGCTTCACCCGAAGTAAAGGTCAAGCATCATGATGAACATCAGCCGGGCCGCGGCCGAAAGCGGCCTTTCCGCCAAACAAATCCGCGACTACGAAAAACACGGCCTGCTCGCCCCGGCCGCGCGCAGCGAAGCGGGCTACCGCCGCTACGGCCAGGCCGACCTTGCCCGGCTGCGCTTTATCCGCCATGCGCGGGAAGTGGGCTTTTCGCTGCCGCAGATCGGGCAGCTTTTGAGCCTGCAACACAACCCGCAGCGCACCAGCCGCGAAGTGAAAACGCTTACCGCGCAACACATCGCCGAGCTGGAAGCCAAAATCGAACGCTTGCAGGGCATGGTGGCCGGGCTGCAACGCTGGCACGACGCCTGCGCGGGAGACGACTGCCCGGATTGCGCGATTTTGGCCGGGCTGGAGGAGCGCTAGGTGGTATTGGCGGAATGGGAACAGGCTACCTGAAAAGTTTCAGGTAGCCTGTTTTAGATTTCAGATGGTGTTTGCTGCAGTTTGCGGTATAAATCTCGGCAGTATCGGCGTTGTTGTCGGCGTAGATAGAATTGCACCAGCCAGCGCGGCAGCCATTTTTTCAGGGTAATGGATTCTGTGAAGTTGAGCTCGGTGTGGCCGTTGTCCAAAGCGGTAAAGCGCCCAACCCAGTGGCCGGAGAAGGTATCGTTTTCCATGTCGAACGCCCATAGGTTTGGCGGTTGGGATTGGGTAACGGTAAACAGTGTGCTGATGCCGGATGGGCTGTATTCGCGAAATTGGGTGGCGTTGAGCTGCTCGATTTTTTGCACGTCGCTGCGCCAAGCGTAGTCGGTGAGTGAGGTAACCGTGTTCCATACGGTTTGGATATTGGCGGGGACGGTGTGGCGGATTTGGGATTGGGTGGGCATGGGTTTGGGCTGGATTGTGTTTTTGCAGTAGGGCGGTTGAATCGGTATGGATACCAGGCTACAGGGCTGAATGTAAGGCTACCTGAAATCTTCAGGTAGCCTATTTTACTATTTAGCTGCCGCTTCGGCTGCTTCGGGCTGGGTGCCTTCTTCCTGCCAGCCGCTGCCGATGGCTTTGTAGAGGTTGAGCAGGTTGAGGCCGGAGGCGAGTTGGTTGTCGAGCAGGTTTTGGCTGAAGCCGTGGGCGTTGAGCTGGGATTGCAGGGCGGTGTCGAGGGTTTTGCGGCCGTAGCGGAAGAGTTGGCGGTCGTTGCGTACTTGCTGCTTCGCGGTGCGTTCGGCCTGCTGCAATTCTTGCTGCTGGGCGTTGAGGGCGTGTTGGGCCTGGTAGGCGTTGTCTACGTCGGCGAGGGCCTGCAGCAGGGTTTGGTCGTATTGCAGCAGGGCGGTTTGCAGGCGGGCGTCGGCGGCTTGGATGTTGGCGCGGATGCGGCCGGCGGTGAAGAGGGGGAGCTGTACGCCGATGCTGAAGAGGCCGCCGTTGCCGCTGCGGGCGCGGTTGAAGGGGGCGAGGTCGCTGTTGAGCTCGATGCGGCCGGTTTGCCAGAGGAATTGGATGTCGAAGCGGGGGAGGAGGTCGGCTTTGGCGCTGGCGAGTTGGGCGCTGCGGGCTTGGATTTCGGCGGCGCGGGCGCGCAGGTCGGGGCGTTGGTTGAGGAGGCTGCCGGGCCGGATGCCTTGCGGCGGGCTGGGCAGGTGTTGCAGCAGGGCGGCTTGGCGCATGGCGCCGCTATCGAGGCGGAAGCTTTGCGGGGTTTGGCCGATGAGCACGGCGATGCTGCGCTGCTGGGCGTCGAATTGGGCTTGGAGGGTGCTTTGGCGGGCTTGCAGGGCTTGGATTTGGGCGGCAATGGCGGTGGTGTCGTGGGTGGTGGCGTGGCCGGCGTGGAAGCGGCCGGCGGCGTAGCGTGCCAGTTCTTGCAGGGTGGCGAGCTGTTGGGAAACGAGGGCTTGTTGCTGCTGGGTGTGGGCGGCGCGCAGGTAGTGTTCGGCGATTTGGGCGGAGACGAGCAGGCGGCTGCCGTGGAGCTGCTCTTGGTTGCCGAGGGCGGCGGCACGGGCGGCATCGGCATCACTGCGTTTTTGGCCGAAGATGTCGGGCTCCCAGGCGGCGCGGAAGCTGGCGGAGGTGAGGTTGCCGCCGTTGCCGAGGTAGGGGTCGCGGCGGTGGTTGCGGTAGCCTTTGGCATCGGCGGCGAGGCCGGCTCTGGGGAGGAGGTCGGCTTCGGCCAGGCGGGAGGTGGCGCGGGCTTCTTCTAGTCGGCTGCGGGCGATGGCGATGCTGTGGTTGTGCTGCAGGCCTTGTTCGATGAGGCGGCCAAGCTGGGGGTCGGGCCATTGCTGCCACCAGCGGGCCAAATCGGGGGCGGAATCGGCCTGGCCGGTGTGTTGGAAGTTTTCAGGTAGCGTGATGTTGGATTGGCGGTTAATTTGGGTGGCGGTGCAGGCGGTGAGGAGGAGGGCGAGGGCGATGGGGAGGAGTCTGGGCATGGCGGTTTCCTTGGGGGTGGGGCTACCTGAAAATGTACGGGCGGTTTTTCAGGTAGCCTTTTGGGTTATTTGGGGCTGCCTGAAAAGGTAGGTGCCGTTTTCAGGTAGCCTTTCGGCTAGGTGGCGGGCATGCTTCTTGGGCAGGCTGCCGTTTGGGCTACCTGAAAACCCGTCTTCTTTTTTTCAGGTAGCCTCTTTTAATTCTGCTGCGCCAGCATCCGGCGGAAGCGGATGACGGCGATGGCGGTGAAGAGGATGCCGGACACGGCGGTGATGGCTACGCGGTGGCGGATCACGTTCCAGCCGGCGCCCCGGAAGACGATGTCTTTGGAGAGGGCGGTGAATTGGGTCATCGGCGAGAGTTCGGAAAGGCTGCGCAGCCAGGGCGGCAGGTTTTCGATGGGCGAGGTGCTGCCGGAGAGCAGGAATACGGCGATATACACGATGATGCACAGCAGGCTGAACTGCGGCATGGTAGGCGCCTGGGTGGCGAGCAGCACGCCGAGCCCGGCCATAGCAAACAGATACACGGCCTCGCAGAACACGAACAGCGCCAATGAGCCGTTAATCGGCACGCCCACGGCGCGGTGTACCACCAAGAGCAGCGAGAGCAGGGAGGAAACCAGGATAATCAGGCCGTTGGCCAGGATTTTAGCCATCACGATTTCGTTCGCATCCACCGGCATCACCAACAAATGCTCAATCGTGCCATGTTCGCGCTCGCGGATCACGGCCGCGCCCACCAGCAGGATGGTGAGCAGGGTGGCATTGCCCACCAGTTGGTTGAGCGGCATAAACCATTCGCTGCGCAGGTTTTCGTTGAACAGCACGTTTACCACCGGCTCGAAGGGTGCGGCATTGCCGTGCCGCCCCAGATAGGCCGCCGTTTCGCGATTTACGATTTGGCTGATGTACACCGAGCCCACGCCGGCCTGCGACATGGCGGTGGCGTCCACCAATAATTGCAGCTCGGGGCGTTTGCCGGCCAGGAGATCGGCGGTGTAGTTGGGCGGGATAACCAGCACGAAGCTGTATTCGCCCAAATCCATGGCGCGGTCGATGCGGCTGCCGTCGATGTCGTCCACCTGTTTGAACTGCGGGGCGATCATGGCATCGCGGATGCGGTAGGTGAGTGCGCTGCGGTCTTGGTCGTAGACGGCCAGCGCGGCGTTTTTCACTTCGGTGGTTACGTTTTGCGACACGGAATACACGGAAAAGCTGAACATAAACACCAACAGCGCAAACAGCGCGTAATCGGTGAAGAAGCTGCGGATTTCCTTGCCGCCCAGATACCAAACGTTGCTTATCCATTGGCGCATATTATTTCTCCTGCTTTTTCAAAAGCAGCCCGGCAGCGAGCCAATAGGCGGCGAAAAACAGTAACAGCGTGCCGCACAGCGTGTCCACATCACGCCAGCCCAGGCCTTTGGTGATAACGCCCAGGCTGACGGTTTGAAACCAGCTGGTGGGGCTGAAAATGCCGATCCACTTGCCCGCGCCGCTGAGTGTGGCGGCGGGATAGAGCATGCCGGAAAAATTCAGCGCGGGAATCATGGCCAGAATGGCCGCTGCGAAAATGGCCGCCACCTGGCTGCGCACGAAGGTGGACACCAACAGCCCGAAGCCGGTGGAGGCGGACACGAAGCACAGCACGCCTGCCGTGAGCGCGATAAACGAGCCTTTCAGCGGCACGCCCAGCCCGAACACCACCACGCCGAGCAGGATCAGGTAGCTCAAGAACGAGAGCAGCACATAGGGCAGCTGCTTGCCGAAAAGGTATTGGAAAGAGGAAGCGGGCGAACTGTAGAGGTTCATGATGGAGCCGATTTCTTTTTCGCGCACCACGGACAGGGCGGTGAGCATGGCGGGAATCATCATCAGCGAAAGCATTAAAAAGCCCGGCGTGAGCGCGTTGATGCTTTTGAAGGTGGGGTTGTAGATGAAGCGGGTTTGCAGGCCGCCGCCGGTGTTGATGCGGATGCCGCGTTCGCGGTAGAGCTCGGCCATATAGCGGTTGAGGATGCCTTGGGCGTAGCCGCTGAGGTTTTCGCCCACAAACGGCCACGAGCCGTCGAAATAGAAAGCCAGCTGCGGGCGGCGGCCGAGGGTGAGGTCTTTGCCGAAGCCGGGCAGGATTTCAATCACCATGCGCGCGCTGCCGTTGGTGAGCACGGCGTTGATGTCGTCGCGGGCGGCGAGGCTGGCCCGTTGGCGGAAATAGGACGAGCCGTCGAACTCCTGCGTCAGCTCGCGGCTGTAGCGGCTTTGGTCTTGGTCGAGCACGGCGAAGTCCATTTCGTTTACGTCGAACGATACGCCGAGGCTACCTGAAATCAGATACACCAAGGGGCCCAGCAGGGCAAACATCAGGCGGATGCGGTCGCGCAGCAGCTCTTTTCCTTCGCGGCGGGAGAAGGTGAATACGGCGGAAAGCCAATAGAGCAGGCCGGATGGGGCGGCATGGTTTTCAGGTAGCCTTTGAGTTTCAGGTAGCCTTTGAGTTTCAGGTAGCCTTTCCGCCGCTTCGGCGGCTTCGTCTTGCTCCAAATAGCGGATAAACGCTTCTTCCAGCGTATCGGCGTGTTGGCGGCGGCGCAGTTCTTCCGGTTCGCCCACGGCCAGCACGCGGCCGCGGTGCATCAGCGAGATGCGGTCGCAGCGGGCGGCTTCGTTCATGAAGTGGGTGGAGACGAAAATGGTTACGCGCTCTTCCCGCGCCATGCGGAACAGATATTGCCAAAACATATCGCGCGCGGCAGGGTCGACGCCGGAGGTGGGCTCGTCCAAAATCAGCACCTGCGGGCGGTGCAGGCAGGCGGCGGCCAGCTGCAGGCGCTGGCGCACGCCCAAGGGCAGGGCGGCGGGGGTGGCGTCGGCCAGGTCGGCCAGCTCGAATTGCCGCAGCACGGCTTCGATGGCGGCATTGCTCTTTTCGCCCAGCCGGTACAGCCTTGCGTGCAGCACCAGGTTTTGCCGCACGCTCAGCTCTTCATACAGCGAAAATGCCTGCGACATATAGGCCACGCGCTGGCGCACGGCGGTGCTGCCTGCGTCTATCGGCTCGCCCAAGAGCGTGGCCTCGCCTTCGCTGGCGTCCAAGAGGCCGGTGAGCATTTTCATGGTGGTGCTTTTCCCGCAACCGTTGGAGCCGAGGAAGCCGAAAATTTCGCCTTGGCGGATGCGGAAGCTCACTTGGTTTACCGCCGTGAAATTGCCGAAGCGTTTGCTGAGGTTGTGCGCCTCCATCGCGGGCGGCAGGGAATCGTCGGGGATGAAGGGCGGCAGTTGGGAATCGTCCCAATGGGTTTGCTTGCCTTCGGGCAGCATTTTGATGTAGGCCTGCTCCAGCGTGGCGCAGCCGCTTTGCGCGAGGATTTCCTGCGTGCGGCCGTGGGCGAGGATTCGGCCGTCGTCCATGGCCAGCAGCTGCTCGAACTGCTCGGCTTCGTCGATGTAGGCGGTGGACACCAGCACGGTCATGCCGGGATTTTCGGCGCGCAATTCGCGCACCAATGTCCAGAATTGGCGGCGGGAAAGCGGGTCGACGCCGGTGGTGGGTTCGTCCAGAATCAGCAGGTCGGGGTTGTGCACCAGGGCGCAGCACAGGCTGAGTTTCTGCTTCATGCCGCCGGAGAGTTTGCCGGCGGCGCGGCCGGCAAAAGGTGCCAGGCCGGTGGACTGCATCAGGCGCTCGATGTGCTGCTTGCGCTGGTGTTTGTTCAGGCCGAACAGGCGGGCGTGGAAATCGATGTTTTCATACACCGAAAGCGTGGGGCAGAGGTTTTTACCCAAGCCTTGCGGCATAAAGGCAATGCGCGGCAGCAGCGATTCGCGTTCGGCCTTGTGCGCCACATTGTGCCCGAGCACGCGCACTTCGCCGCTTTGGGGCGTGCGCACGCCGGCAATCAGCGAGAGCAGGGTGGATTTGCCCACGCCGTCGGGGCCGATCAAGCCGACGGTGGCGCTGCGCCCGATGGCGATCGACACGCCGCGCAAGGCCTGCACTTTGCCGTAGGCGTGCGAGAGTTGGCTGATTTCGATGGCATTCGGCATAGCTGTATCCTACTGCGGCAGGCGGGTTTGCAAATCGGCCGGCCAGGCGAGTTTGGGATCGGTGCGCACGAAGCCGGTGGCCGTCATGCCGCCTTTCAGGTAGCCTTGGTATTTGGCCGCCACATCGGCGGGAATCTGCAATTTCACCCTAAACATCAGCTTGGTGCGCTCTTCGGCGGTTTCCACAAATTTGGGCGTGAACTGCGCCTCTGAGGCGATATAGGTAACTTTGGCGGGGAACACCGCATCCAGCCCGTCCATCTTAATCCGCGCTTCGCTGCCCAGCGGGATTTGGTTTACCGTGGGCGCAGGCAGGAACAGGCTGATGCTTGCGTCGTTCAGGTTCAACAGGCTCACCACCTTGCCGCCGGCGGGCAGCACGTTGCCCGGCTCGGCCAGCCGGTATTCCACCCGCCCGGCCTGCGGTGCGCGCACCGACAAATCGCCGATAACGGAAGACACCTGCGCCATTTTCGCCCGCGCCTGCCCCACGCCGGCCTGCGCTTCGTTGCGCGCCGCTTCTGCCGCCTGCACCGCTGCCCGCGCCGCATCGCGCTGCGCCAAGCGGGTGTTGAGTTCGGCCTGCGAGATTAAATTGTCGCGGAACAGCTGGCGGGCGTTGTCTGCCTCCATCTGCGCGGTTCGCAGTTGCTGGCGTTGCGCCTCGATTTGCGCCTGTGCGCGGCGCACCGTCTGCTCCAGTTGCGCCTTGCCCGCCTGCGCTTCGGAAAGCTGCGCCTCGGCGGTTTGCGAAGAAATCCGTGCCAACACCGTGCCCGCTTCCACAAACTGCCCTTCGCTCACCGTTATTTTCTCTACCCGCCCGGCATACAGGCTGGCCACATCCATGCGGGCAAACTCCAGCCGCCCGTTGGCATGCGCGATGCCCGCCAGAGGATCGGGTGCGGCATATTGGTGGAACGCAAAAAAGCCAATGCCGACAAGTGCAGCAAGCGGTAGCAGGAGAAGCAGGGATTTGGGCAGGCGTTTCATCACGAATACCTCGCAAATAAGAATGATTTAAGTGTAAGTCTACGGCACAGGGCTGCATACCATTAAAAAACAATTCCGCGTATTATTAAGCATACGAAATCAGTAAAAAAGTTGCTTAAGCATACGTAAAACCGCAAAATGCCTTGGCCGAGACCCAAAATGGAAGCGCAAACATGAGCGAAAACGAAAGCTATACCGACCCCCGCATCATCAAAACCCACCGCGCCATCCGCGAAGCCTTTGTGGATTTGCTGCACGAAAAACCCTTCGCCCAAATTGCGGTGCAAGATATTCTTGAACGCGCTCCGGTAAACCGCTCTACTTTCTACAAATACTACTCCGGCAAAAGCGATTTGGCCGGCAAGATGATTGCCGACTTCAAAGCCGAATACAGCCGATACATCCTCACCCGTTTCCAAGCAGGCAGTTTTGATGTGTTCCTCAATATGATGCCCGAAGCCTCCGACTGGGTACACAGTCGCCGCCGCCTGATTCTTGCCCTGTGGAAAGTGGATACCCGCCGCCACCACCTCTACCGCGATATGCACAAGCTGATTAAGCAGCAATTCCTCCACTTCGCCCATACCCTGCCCAACGTTTCCCCCGGCAAAGATTGGGACTACCAAGCCGACATGCTTGCCACCCTCATTCTCGGCAGCATGAACTACTTTTTCAGCCGCGACCTGCCACTGCACCTGCCCGAAGTCCGCCAAGCCTGGACGGAAATGAGCCAACTGCTGCTGCCGTGAGGCGAAACGAAATACAGGGTTTGATGCTTGCTCGTCATAATGCCAAAGGCTACCTGAATCCTGTTTCAGGTAGCCTTTTCAGCATGAGTAGGGTGTGTGCCAGGGCACGCACGTTGTTGCACTCATTATTCCAAACTGCGTGCATTTCGCACGTACCCGATACGCCCTGCAAAGGGTAGGCTACCTGAAGCTTATAGGAGCAGCTTACCCATGCCCGCTGCAATACAAAGGCTACCTGAAAGCATAGCGACGCAGAGTTTCTGCGCAGCTAAAACTTTCAGGTAGCCTTAATTTATGCTTTTCAGCTGTCGATACCGCTTAACGCAAGGGGCGGATGCCTACGGCGTCGCGCACTTGGTCGAGCAGTTCGCGGGCTTGTTTGCGGGCTTTGGCGGCGCCGGCCTGCAGGATGTCTTCGATTTGTTCGGGTTGGGCGGTGAGCTCGTGGAAGCGTTCGCGTTTGGGGGCGAGCTCTTCGTTCAGTTTGGCGCCGAGCAGTTTTTTGGCTTCGCCCCAGGCCAGGCCGTCGGCCAGCATTTGGGTGAATTCGGCGGTTTCGGCGGGGGTGGCGAAGGCTTTGTAGATGTCGAACAGCGGGCTCTCGTCGGGAGTTTTTGGCTCGCCCGGCTCTTTGAGGTTGGTGATGATTTTGTTCACGGCTTTTTGCAGCTTTTTCTCGCTTTCAAACAGCGGGATGGTGTTGCTGTAGCTTTTGCTCATTTTGCGCCCGTCGAGGCCGACGAGGAGTTCTACGTTGTCGTCCACTTTGGCTTCGGTCAGCACGAACAGCTCTTTGAAGCGGTGGTTGAAACGCTGGGCGATGTCTCGGGTCATTTCCACGTGCTGGATTTGGTCGCGGCCTACCGGCACTTCGTGGGCGTTGAATATGAGGATGTCGGCGCTCATGAGGATGGGGTAGCTGTAGAGGCCCATTTCCACGCCGTGGTCTTGGTCGGTTTGGCCGGCATCGAGGTTGGCCTGTACGGCGGCTTTGTAGGCATGGGCGCGGTTCATCAGGCCTTTGGCGGTGATGCAGGTGAGTATCCAGTTGAGCTCGGGCACTTCTGGGATGTCGCTTTGGCGGTAAAAGGTGGTGCGCTCGGGATCGAGGCCGCAGGCGAGCCAGGTGGCGGCCACGGCTTGGGTGGAGGCGTGGATGACTTCGGGGTCGTGGCATTTGATGATGCCGTGGTAGTCGGCCAAAAAGAGGAAGGATTCGGCAGAGGGGTCGGCTGCGGCGGCAATGGCGGGGCGGATGGCACCGACGTAGTTGCCCAAATGCGGGATGCCGGTGGTGGTTACGCCGGTGAGGACTCGTTTTTTCATGGGTGGCTTTCTGTGGTTTGGCGGGAATAGGGAAGCGGTGCTGGGGCTACCTGAAAAATGACATGATTATAGTGCAAGGGCGGGGAGACGGTCATGCCTGCGGCAGCGCGGTGGAAAAATTTCAGGTAGCTTTGGGGGTTGGATAAAGGCTACCTGAAGCCAGCTTTAGTTTCGCAGAAGCTCCGTTGTGCTGCGTTCTAACTTCGTTGAAGCTTTGCTTTAGCTACGCAGAAACCCAGCTTTGGCTTCGCCCAGACATTGTTTTCAGGTAGCCTTTGCTCGTTATCATCAATATGCATCCAACTCAATCGATGCGGCCAAGAGCGAGAGCCTGGCCATCACGCCGTATACATACAGGCGGTTGCTGGCACAGTCGCAGGCTTGGCTGCGGTCGGGCAGGCCGAGGGTTTGCCATTGTTCGAACACGCGCTTGCTGCCGGCGAGGAATTCCGGGTCGCCGCCGCTGCTGTCGGTTTGCGGCATGTTGCGGTTCAATGGCACGAAGCGCATGCCGCTGGCGTTGAGGTTTTCGTCGGCGCCGCGCCCTTCGTGCACGCGGAAGAAGCCGCCCACCACGAAGCGGTCGATCATATACACCACCGGCTCGGCCACGGCGCCGTTGAGGGTTTCGTAGGTGTAGATGCCTTCCTGCACAATCACTTCGGTTACGGCCAGGCCTTCTTTCACAGTGGCCATTTTGTTGCGGTTTTTGCGGTTGAGCGCGCGCACTTCGTCGGCGGATTTCACGCTCATCACGCCCATGCCGTAGGTGCCGGCGTCGGCTTTGACGATGACGAAGGGTTTGTCGGTGATGCCTTTTTCGTCGTATTTGGCCTGGATTTTAGCCAGCACGCGTTCCACGGCCTCGGCTAGGGCGTCTTCGCCTTCGCGTTCGTGGAAGTTGAGGCCGGACACTTTTTCGAAATAGGGATTAATATGCCATTGGTCGATGCCGATGAGCTCGGCAAATTCGGCAGCCACTTGGTTGTAGGCGGCGAAGTGGGTGGTTTTGCGGCGGGTGGTCCAGCCGCCGTGCAGGGGCGGCAGCACGGTGTGGCGGATGCCTTGCAGGATTTCTGGCACGCCGCCGGAGAGGTCGTTGTTCAACAACACGAGGCAGGGCGAGAAGCCGTCGGCCAGGTGTACGCGCTCGCGGGTGCGCAGCAGGGGCTCGAGCAAAATGGTGTGCCCCAGCGCGGTTTTGAATTCGGACGGCTCGGTGATTTCGGGGTTCAGGCTGCCCAAGCGCACGGCAAAACCGGCCTGTTGCAGGATATTGCTCAGGGCATACACGTTTTCCAAGTAAAACGTGTTGCGCGTGTGGTTTTCCGGCACGATCAGCACGGATTTGGCTGTTTCGCAATAACGTTCCACCGCGTCGGTGGCGGCAGCGGCGGCCAGCGGACTGAATTGGGGATTCAGGTTGTTGAAGCCGCCGGGAAAGAGGTTCATGTCGATGCTGGCCATTTTGTAGCCGCTGTTGCGGATGTCGACAGAGCCGTAAAACGGCGGCTTGTGCCGTTTCCACTGGCTGCGGAACCAGGCCTCGATTTCGGCTTGCTTTTGCAGGATGAGTGTTTCAAAATCCAGCAAATATTGCGCGTATTGCGGGGAAATAACCGGAATACCCATGCTGATCTCCTTTCAAACGGCGTGTGCAGGTGGCAGGTATTATACTCCAAGCCCGTGCCGCCACAGCGAATTTCCCCACACCTCGTCAGGCTATCCCTTTTTATTCTATGCTCGACAACATCCTCCCTTTCGCCCACCGCCTGCTCGCCCAAGCCACGCCTGAAGGCGGCATTGCAGTGGATGCCACTGCCGGTAACGGCCACGACACGCTGTTTCTGGCGCAATGCGTAGGCAGCGGCGGGCGCGTGTATGCCTTCGATATCCAGCCGCAGGCCTTGGCCGCCACGCAGGCGCGTTTGCAGGCAGCCGGAGAGGAAAGGCAAGTGCGCCTGATTTCTGCCAGCCACGCCGATTTGGCGCACTATGTAAACGAACCCGTGCACAGCATCGTGTTCAACTGCGGCTACCTGCCCGGCGGCAACAAAGCGCTTACTACCGAAACCGGCAGCACCCTTTCCGCCCTGGCGCAAGCCGTGCACATACTGCGCCCCGGCGGGTTGTTGGCTGTGGTGCTTTATCCTGGCCATGCAGCGGGCGAGCTCGAAGCCCAGGCCGTATCCGAATGGGCGGCCGCCCTGCCGCAGCAGCAGTTTGCCGTGCTGCACTACGGCTTCATCAACCGCCGCAACCGCCCGCCTTATTTGCTAGCGATTGAAAAGCACAACACATCTACCAACCCAAAGGCTACCTGAAAGAGGCTACCTGAAACCGATGGCTAAAAAGCGCAAACCCGGCACCTCCGCTTTCCCGCCTGCCCTGTTTCCCTACATCCAACAGGCCAACGACGACACCCTAACTGCTCTTCACCGGCATGATGCTGATGACCATTACCCGCTGCGTGCCTTTCGATAACGCAAACTGGCTGGGCGTGAAGCTGAATTTTGGTGGTGCTGTATGTGCTGGTGGGCATGTTCTGCCTGAAAAGCCCGCCGCGATCCACCAAATGGTGGATCGGCTACGCCCCCTCCACCGGCTGCCTCTGCACCATTTATTGGCTGGCCACGTATAAGCCGATGTTTTGAGTTTGGCGGTTTGAACAAATAAAGGCAGCCTGAAAAGCCGTTATGTGCTTTTCAGGCTGCCTTATCCGTTCTTTTTGCGGTTTACGGTCTACTCCAGAATTTGTCCTCTTCTGCCTGATGTTCGGAGAAAGTCCACACTTCTTGTATTTTCCCGTTTTCTATTCTGAATAAATCGATACCTGGATTGTTTAGCTTTTCGGCTCCTTTTTCGGCTAGGGAGACAACGCTTGCGGCGACAAAGCAGCCGTTGCCTGCAAACCAGTTCGTCACTACGCGGAATGTTCCGTTGCTTCTTTCCGAAAATTCGGCCAAGCGTCTGCCCAATGCCTGTTTTCCCGCAACATCGCCCGAAAGCGGGCTTTCGCCGCCCATATGCCACACGATATTGTCGGCCAAGGTTCCGAATACGGCATCGAAATCGCCTTTTGCCAAGGCTTCCGTATAAGTTTTAAATATTTCCGCTGCTTCGTTTTTCATGAAGACGCTCCTTCTTTAACGAGGTTGGTAATTTCGGTTTTTCCGAAAACCATTATACGCCCGATAATCCGGTTTGAATGTGCAGGGCGGTTTTTTCGGCACGTCCGGAAATTTTCGGGCTGCTTGAAAAATGCTCCCGCCCGTTTTCAAAGCACCGCCACGCCCTCGTCGCCCAAAAACTCCACCGGCTCGAACAGCGGCAACAACCGTAGGTCAGATTCTTGAATCCGACACTCCACCCAAAGGCTACCTGAAAAACCGAGTACTTGCGGCTTTCAGGTAGCCTCCTGGCTTCCGGTAACACCATCAAGACAAACAAAACGCTTGCGGAATCATGCTCCGCAAGCATTTTGTTGTTGGAGGGCGCGGGCTGGGGCTACCTGAAAGTACCGGCGCCAAACCGACAGCTACAGCTTGTGGCACAAATCGCCGATGGCGAAGCCCTGCCAATCTGGGTCGATATTTCGGCTGAAGGCGATGGCTTTGAAGAGCTCGCCCATTTCCTGCGGGGCAAGGAGGGTTTGGCAGGCGGCGGTGCGGATGTAGGCTTCGCTTTCGGGTTCGTCTTGGGCGGCAAGCAGGTCGGTGAGGCCGAGGTTGAGCAGGAAGGCGGCCTGGGTGGTGTAGCCGATGAGGTCGAGCCCGGCTTGGCAGGCAGCTTCGGCGATGGCGGTGAAATTTACATGGCAGGTAAGGTCGGTGAGGCCGACGTGTTCGAAGGGGTTGTGCACAGCGTGATGGCGGTAGTGGCCGATGAGGGCGCCGCCGCTGCGCTGGGGGGATGGTAATACTGGGCGGCGTCGAAGCCGTAGTCGATAAAGAGCAGGGCGCCGCGCGTGAGGCGTTGGGCGAGGGTGCGGATAAAGGCTTTCTAGCGCAGGTGCAGTTCGCTGGTGTAGCCGTCAATGGCGGGCAGCAGCTCTTAGGCGGAGAGTAGGAGTTTTTCGGGTAGGGGCGCTTTGCCATTGGAATTGTTGGTTTGCATCCAGCCCCATGCCCATCAGTTACCATTGGCCGCTTTGATAACGCACGATGTCCAGGGCATAGTATCGAGCACTTCGTTGCCGATGACGAGGCTGTCGAATTCTACGGGCAGTTCGGTGAGCCATGTGATTTGGTGCTGATGTTGTATCAGGCCACACAGTGTTTGTGAGGCGCCGAGGGCTTTGGGGCCGGGGCAGACATATAGAGCTGTTCATAGAGCAATTATGTGAATAATCTGGAAAACGTGCGCAATTATAAAGGCTTGCTGCCGGGAGGCGGAATTGGAGCTGTGTGGAAAACGGCAGGCGTGGTGATTGAGACTAACTATCTTATGTAAAAACAGTTTGTTAATCGTGGATTTTACGGTGTTTGTAATTGACCGATGCCGCTGCTTTGCCGTATAGTGTCGCTTCGTGGGGAATTGTGGGGCAAAGTGCCTTTTCAGTTCCAAAAATCAATCGAAGGTGGGAAAAAGTGTTTGGCGGCGTACATGAATTGAGCATCGACAGCAAGGGGCGCTTGGCGATTCCGGCCAAGTTCCGCGACTTGCTCGCGCGCCACTACACGCCGTCTTTGGTGGTTACTGTAGAAGCGCGTACGCATCTGGTGATGTATCCGGAAGCGGAGTGGCAGAAAACGGCGGAAAATTTGCAGGCGATGAATGTATCGGGCAATCCGGTTGCCAGAATGTTCCGTGATTTGATGCTGAACCACGCCGAAGCGCTGGATTTAGACGCTTCAGGCAGAATTTTGCTGCCGCCGAGCCTGCGCCGCCGTGTGCAGTTTGATAAAGAAGTAACGCTAGTGGGCCGAGCCGACCGGCTGGAGTTGTGGAACCGTGAACGTTGGGAAGCCAATATGAACGCAGTGCTGGATATGGATCCGGATGAATTGGCCGAACAGCTCGATAAAGCCGGGTTCCGCCTATGAACGCGCAGGAATTGGCGCACGTTACCGTGCTTTTGCACGAGGCGGTGGACGCTTTGGCAGTGAAGCCGGACGGCATATATGTGGACGGCACGTTCGGCCGCGGCGGGCATTCCCGCCTGATTTTGTCTAAGCTGGGTGCAAACGGCTGGCTAGTGGTGTTTGATAAAGACCCGCAGGCGATTGCCGTGGCACGGCAGCTGGCGGAAGCCGACAAACGCGTACAAGTGGTGCACGGTGGGTTTTCCGGCTTTCAGGTAGCCTTAAAAGAATTGGGCATTGAAGCGGTGGACGGAGCACTGTTTGATTTGGGTGTGTCTTCGCCGCAGATCGACGATGCCGAACGCGGCTTCAGCTTCCGCTACGATGCGCCGCTGGATATGCGGATGGATACCACGTGCGGCCAAACTGCCGCGCAATGGCTGGCCGAGGCCGGCGAAGAAGAGATTCGCGAGGTAATCAGAGATTATGGTGAAGAGCGGTTTAACAGCCAAATTGCGCGCGCCATTGTGCAGCAGCGGCAAGAGCGCCCCATCCTTACAACCGGCCAGCTGGCGCAGTTGGCGGCACAGGCCGTCCGTACTCGCGAACGCGGCCAAGACCCGGCGACGCGGACGTTTCAAGCCGTTCGGATTTTCATCAACCGTGAGCTTGAAGAAATAAGCGCGGTGCTGCCGCAGGCCGCAGGCTACCTGAAAACCGGCGGGCGTTTGGCGGTGATTGCCTTCCATTCGCTGGAAGACCGGATAGTAAAACAGTTTATCCGCCGCCACAGCCGTCCGGCGTCGCTGCCCAAGTGGGTGATGGTGCGCGAAAGTGAGCGCCCCGAGCCGCCCTTGCGGGAAATCGGCAAGGTACAGCGGGCTTCGGCAGCCGAAACCGCGGCCAATCCGCGTGCACGCTCCGCTGTGTTGCGCGTGGCCGAGCGGACGGCGGGAGAGTTTGTAGATGAATAAGCTGAATATCATGCTGTTTGTGTTGGTGGTGCTCTCCGCGTTGGGCGTGGTGTCGGTGCAGGACAGCTCGCGTGAATCGTTTATTGTGCTGGAAAAAGAGCACCAGCGGCAGGCAGATTTGGAAGAGGAATACCGCCGCTTGCAGTGGCAGCAGGCCAAGTTGGCCAACCATAGTTTCATCAAAGAGGCGGCTCAGCAGCAGTTGCAGCCGCCCACCATGCAGAACACCAAAATCGTGCGTCTGCAATATTAAATAGGCGAATGAAGCTAATAAAAGTAGTTGAATAATATTAAATAAGCAGTTTTGCTGCCGTGTGGGCGGCAGCGTAGAGAGTAAATACCATGCTGATTAAAAGCGATTACAAGCCGCAGATGCGGCAGAAGCCAGTTAAACAGAAGAAGCCGGTGAGCACCAATGGCCGGATTGCCTTTGTTTTGCTGGTTTTTGCTTTGGCTTTCGCCTCAGCGGCGGGCTGGAGCGTACATTTGCATACGGTGGAGCAAGACCGCCTGCAAACTGAGGGCAATAAGCGTTTTGTGCGCACTTTGGTGCAACAGGCCAACCGCGGCACGATTACCGACCGCAACGGCGCAGTGCTGGCCTTGAGCGCGCCCACCGATTCGCTGTATGCCATCCCTTCTGCCATGGACAAAATGCCCAGCCAGGAGCAGCTGGAACAGCTTTCCGAGATTATCGAAGTGCCGGTGGAAACCATTGCCGACCGCCTGGCGCGCACCAATAGCGATTTCGTGTTTCTGAAACGGCAGATGAGCGCGGAAACCGCTGCCAAAGTGCGTGCTTTGAAAATCAAGGGATTGGCCTTCCAAACCGAGCCCAAACGGCAATATCCGATGGGCAATTTGTTCTCCCACGTTATCGGCTTCACCAATATCGACGGCAAGGGCCAAGAAGGTTTGGAGCTCTCGCGTGAAGATGACCTGCGCGGCCAAGACGGCGCGCGCGTGGTGTTACGCGACAATAAAGGCAATTATGTCGATCAATTAGATTCGCCGCGCAACCGCGATGCGGTGGACGGACGCAATATGGTGCTCTCGCTGGATCGGCGTATTCAATCTCTGGCGCACGATAAATTGGCGCAGGCTATTGCCTATCACCAGGCCAAAGCCGGCACCGCTGTGGTGTTGGATGCGCAAACCGGCGAAATCCTTGCTTTGGTAAACCTGCCGGATTTCGATCCGAACCAGCCCGGTGGTGCCGAAATTGCTCTGCGCCGCAACCGTGCGGTAACCGATATGATCGAGCCCGGTTCAGCTATGAAACCTTTCCCGATCGCCAAAGCCTTGGATTCGGGCAAAGTAAATGAAAACATGGTGTTCAACACCAATACTTATAATATCGGTTCGGCCACTGTGCGCGATACGCACAATTACCCTTCGCTCACTCTGCGCGGCATCATGCAGAAATCTTCCAACGTGGGCGTGAGCAAACTTTCGGCCATGTTTAAGCCCGAAGAGATGCACGATTTTTATAAAGCAGTCGGTTTCGGCCGCCGCATGCACTCCGGCTTCCCCGGCGAATCGCCCGGCCTGGTGCGCGACTGGCGCAACTGGCGGCCCATCGAACAGGCCACCATGTCGTTCGGCTACGGCTTGCAGATGAGCCTGCTGCAGCTTGCGCACAGCTACACTATCTTCACCAGTGACGGCAAACTTTTGCCGGTGAGCTTCCTGCACCAGGGTGCCGCGCCGCAGGGCGAGCAGGTGATCAAACCTGAAACCGCACGTGCCATCCGCCGCATGATGGTATCCGTTACCGAGCCCGGCGGCACCGGTACGCAGGGTGCAGTACCCGGCTTCAACGTGGGTGCGAAAACCGGCACCGCGCGCAAGCTGGTGGGCGGTCGCTATGCCGACAACAAACACATGGCCACCTTCATCGGTTTCGCCCCTGCCGAGCATCCGCGCGTGATTGTGGCGGTGAACATCGACGAGCCCACCCAAAACGGCTATTACGGCGGCATCGTGGCCGGGCCGGTGTTTAAAGACATCATGGCCGGTTCGCTGAATATTCTGGGCGTAACGCCCACCAAACCCGTGCAGCAAGTCGCTGCCAAATAAATCGGTGCTTGGAGCCGACCATGTATTGCTTGAAGGACAAACAGTTTGACTTGCCTGACAACTGCACCCTGCCGCCCGATGTGGCGGCGGGGTGCATTTTGCGTATGGACAGCCGCTTAGTGCAGCCGGGCGACGTATTCGTGGCCTGCCAGGGCGAATATGCCGACGGCCGTAACTATATTCCCGCCGCGATTGCCAATGGCGCGGCGATGGTGTTTTGGGACAGCGGCGACGGTTTCGCCTGGCGGCCGGAGTGGCAAATCGCCAACCTCGGCGTGCCGCATTTGAAGCAAAACGCCGGACTGCTGGCAGCCAAACTCTACGGCAATTTTTCAGGTAGCCTTTCTTGCTGGGGGGTAACCGGCACCAACGGCAAAACCTCGATTTCGCAATGGCTTGCCCAAGCTGCCGATTTGCTCGGCACGCCCTGCGCCATCATCGGCACGGTGGGCAACGGCTTCTGGGGGCGGCTCGAAGAAACCACCCATACCACGCCCAACCCCGTGCGCGTGCAAACCCTGCTGCACCAATTCAAGCAGCAGGGCGCAAAAGCCGTGGCGATGGAAGTTTCCAGCCACGGCCTCGACCAAAACCGCGTGGTCGGCACGCCCTTTTCCTCCGCTATCTTCACCAACCTCACCCGCGACCACCTCGATTACCACGGCAGCATGGCTGCTTATGGCGCCAGCAAGGCCAAGCTGTTCTATTGGCAGAGCCTTCAACACGCCATCATCAATACGGACGACGAATTCGGCCGCGAGCTGGCCGCCGGGCTGCGTGCCGACCGCCCAAGCCTGAACGTATACGGCTACGGTTTCAATGAACAAGCCGATATCCGCATCACCCGCTTTACCGCTTCCGCCCAAGGCATGCAGGTTGCCTTCGATACACCTTGGGGCAGCGGCGAAATCCACAGTCGTCTTTTGGGGCGGTTCAATGCGCAAAATCTTGCCGCCTGCGTCGGCCTTTTGTGCGCCGAAGGTTATGCGCTGCCCGACGTGTTGCACGTGCTCGCACAAATCCGCCCCGCCACCGGCCGTATGGACTGCATCAGCCGCTCAGGCCGCCCGCTGGTGGTGGTGGACTATGCCCACACGCCCGACGCGCTGGAAAAAGCGCTGGCTACCCTGCGCGAAATCAAACCGCAGGGCGCGAACCTGTGGTGCGTGTTTGGCTGCGGCGGCAACCGCGACCGCGGCAAACGCCCGCTGATGGGCAGTGCCGCCGCGCAGGGTGCGGATAAAGTGGTAATCACCAGCGACAACCCGCGCATGGAAGAGCCGCAAGACATCATCGCCGATATCCTGCCTGCCGTGCCGCAGCCCGCGCTGGTGGAGGCCGACCGCCGCATCGCCATCCAAACCGCCATCCGCCGCGCTGCGCCGCAGGATATCGTGCTGATTGCCGGCAAAGGCCACGAAACCTATCAAGACGTACAGGGCGAGAAGCACCATTTCTCCGATTTTGAAATCGCCGAAGCCGCGCTGGATGAGGCTACCTGAAAACAGGCGCATCGGATTTTCAGGTAGCCTGCCGCCCCGTAATATTTTCAATGGAATGCCCATGCCCACACTCGATTTAGCTTTTGTCTGCCGCGCCCTGAACCTGCCCGCGCCGCAGCACAACCTCCCCATCCGCCGCGTCATCACCGACAGCCGCCAAGCCGCCGCTGCCGACGAGCGCGGCACGGATTTGTTTGTCGCTTTGGTGGGCGATAAGCACGACGCTCACGATTTTGTGCCTGCCGTATTGGAGCAGGGCGCTTTGGCGCTGGTGTCGTGCCAAGACTGCGCCGCGCTTTCAGGTAGCCTGCCGGTGGCCGACACGTTGGCGGCGCTACAAACCCTGGCTGCGGCCTGGCGCGAAGCGGTGAACCCATTTGTGCTCGGCATCACCGGTTCTTCCGGCAAAACCACGGTGAAGGAAATGCTGGCCGCCATCCTGCGCCGCCAATTCGGTGAAACGGCCGTGCTGGCTACCGCCGGCAATTTCAACAATCACATCGGCCTGCCGCTCACCCTGCTTGCCCTGCGGCCGCAGCAGCGCTACGCCGTTATCGAAATGGGCATGAACCACTTCGGCGAGCTCGATGCGCTCACCCGCATCGCCCGCCCCAATGCCGCGCTGGTCAATAATGCCTTGCGCGCGCATATCGGCTGCGGTTTCGACGGTGTGGGCGATATTGCCCGCGCCAAAAGCGAAATCTACCGCGGGCTACCTGAAAGCGGCACGGCGCTGATTCCGGCGGAAGACGAATACGCCGAAGTGTTCCACGCCGCCTGCCGCGCCCTGAATTTGCGCCAAATCGAATTCGGCGTGGACAAGGGCGAAGTGCATGCCGAAAACGTCCAGCTGCTGCCCCTGGGCTGCCGCTTCGATTTGGTGTGGCAAAACCAACGCGCGGCGGTAGAGCTACCAGTACCGGGCAAACACAACGTGGCCAATGCCGTGGCCGCTGCCGCGCTGGCTTTGCAGGCCGGCGTGGGGCTACCTGAAAGCGCCGCCGCGCTGGCCGGGTTTGCCAATATCAAAGGCCGCTTGCAACGCAAGGCCGGCCTGCGCGGCAGCACGATTATCGACGACACCTACAACGCCAACCCCGACAGCATGAAGGCTGCGCTGGATGTGTTGGCCGGGCTGCCTGCGCCGCGCATTTTCGTGATGGGCGATATGGGCGAACTGGGCGACAGCGAAGCCCCCGCCCTGCACGCCGAAATCGGCCGCTATGCGCGGGATAAGGGCATCGAAGCCGCTTATTTTGTGGGCGATTTCAGCGTGGAGGCTGCCGAAGCTTTCGGCGCGGCCGGGCTGTGGTTTGCCGCCAAAGACCCGTTGCAGCAGGTGCTGGTGCACGAATTGCCGGAGCAGGCTTCGGTGTTGGTAAAGGGTTCGCGTTTTATGCAGATGGAAGAGGTGGTGGCCGCCTTGCAGGGCCATGAAGCGTAGGCCGCACGGCGGTTATCCGCTTTATCCGGCCAGCAACCACTACGACCCGATCCGCCGCCGGTTTTTCAACCCCGAGCCCAAACGCCGCTTGCAGCCGCTGGATTTCGGCGGGGCGTTCAAAATGCTCAGCCGCAAAGGCCGCTTCCCCGTGCAGCCGCTGCCGTTTGCCAAGCCTGATTTTGCCGCCTTCATGCGGCATGAAGGGCTACCTGAAGACGAGCAGCGCGAGTTTCTGCGCAGCAAAAATGAACAAAAGGCACGGTTTGTCTGGTTCGGCCATTCCACCCTGCTGATGCGCGTGGCCGGGCTGAACATCCTCACCGACCCCGTGTTCGGCATGAGCGCCGCGCCGAACAACAAAATGTTCCGCCGCTTCCAGCCGCCGCCCGCCGCGCCACACGAACTGCCGCCGCTCGACATCATCCTCTACAGCCACAACCACTACGACCATTTGGAGGAATCCTTCGTGCGCAGCGTGGCAGACAGCGGGGTGCATTTTCTCGTGCCGCTGGGCATGGAAGTGCTGCTGCGCCGCTGGGGCGTAAAAGCGGAAAACATTTCGGCGGCGGATTGGTATCAGAGCTATACCGTCGGCGGAGTAACATTCACCGCCACTCCCGCCCGCCACGACAGCTTGCGCAACCTGGCTGACCACAACCGTATGCTGTGGGCGGGCTGGGCTATCGAAGGCGGCGGGCAGCGGCTTTATTTCAGCGGCGATTCGTCCTATGGCAGCCACTTCGCCGACATCGGCCGGCACTTCGGCGGCTTCGATCTGGCCTTTATGGAAAACGGCCAATACGACCGCCGCTGGCCGGACAACCACATGTTCCCCGAGCAAACCGTGCAGGCCGCCATCGACGTGGGCGCACGCCGTATGATGCCGATTCACTGGGGCGCCTTCAGTCTGGCCATGCACGATTGGGACGAACCCGTGCGCCGCAGCATCCCGCTGGCCATCGAGCGCGGCCTGCCGATGCTCACGCCGCTAATCGGGCAGGTGTTTGAGGCGGATACGGAAACTGAATTGTGGTGGGAAGAGGTTTGAGCGGTTTGGGAAATTTCAGGTAGCCTCTTTTTAAAGGGTGGCTTGGTTTATAATGCCGCGTTTGCCTGTTTTACGGCGTGCGCAATACAGATAGTTATGTTTCAGGTAGCCTTTTCTATTTCCGGCTGCCTAGGTTAATTAAGCGAATTCAATTTAAATCAGGACAAGGCGGCGAGCCGCAGATAATGCAAAGTGGTACAGCAAGGCGGGCTAACGCAGCACCGGTTTAAATTGAACTCACGAGAAATGATTTAAGGAAGTTTTATGCTTTTATGGTTGGCCAAGCTCAGCAACTGGATTTCGGCGCTGAACATTTTCCAATACACCACTTTCCGCGCGGTGATGGCGGCGCTCACGGCTTTGGCGTTCAGCCTGATGCTGGGGCCGTGGACCATCCGCAAGCTCACCGAGCTTAAAGCCGGTCAGGCCATCCGCAGCGCCGGGCCGAAAACCCATTTGGCCAAGGCGGGCACGCCCACTATGGGCGGGGTGCTGATTTTGGTGTCGATTACGGTGTCCACGCTGTTGTGGGGCAATGTGTCGCACCCGTATATCTGGATTTTGCTCGGCGTGTTGCTGGGCACGGGCGCGCTGGGTTTCTACGACGACTGGCGCAAGGTGGTGTATAAAGATCCGCACGGCGTGTCGGCCAAATTTAAGATGGTGTGGCAGAGCAGCGTGGCGCTGGCGGCAGGGGTGCTGCTGTTTTATGTGGCGAGCAATTCGGCAAACAATATTTTAATCGTGCCGTTTTTTAAGCAGGTGGCGCTGCCTTTGGGCGTGGTGGGCTTTGTGGTGTTGTCGTATTTCACCATTGTCGGTACGTCCAACGCGGTCAACCTCACCGACGGCCTGGACGGCCTGGCGGCTTTCCCTGTAGTGCTGGTGGCTGGCGGGATGGCGGTGTTTGCCTATGCCACCGGGCACTGGCAGTTTGCACGCTATCTGCAGTTGCCCTTCGTGCCGGGGGCAAACGAGGTGATGGTGTTCTGCGCGGCCATGTGCGGTGCGTGCTTGGGCTTTTTGTGGTTCAACGCGGCACCGGCGCAGGTGTTTATGGGCGACGTGGGCGCATTGGCGCTGGGCGCGGCGCTGGGCACGGTGGCGGTAATCGTGCGGCAGGAATTTGTGCTGGTGATTATGGGCGGGCTGTTTGTGGTGGAAGCTTTGTCGGTGATGCTGCAGGTGGGCTGGTATAAGAGAACCAAAAAACGCATCTTCCTGATGGCGCCGATTCATCACCATTTCGAGCAGAAGGGCTGGAAGGAAACGCAGGTGGTGGTGCGCTTTTGGATCATCACCATCGTGCTGGTGTTGGTGGGCTTGAGCACATTGAAAATTCGTTAAACGGTTTTCAGGTAGCCTAATCTGTTAAAGAGAGGCTACCTGAAAGCGGATACGGTAGGCTGCTGTGAAGCCGAAACCCATTTAAAGGATTCCGGTTATGTTGCTACACATGTTGATTTTGCTGGCCTTTGCCAAAATGCAGGATTTCTCTGAGGGCTCCTACGCCTGGCAATGGGCGCTGGCCTTTGCCGGCGTAACCTTCCTGTTCGGCTTGTTTGGCGGCCCCCTGATTGCGGCAGCTATTTCCGCCGTGATTTGGGGCTTGTATTCATGGGGCTATTTCGCCCTGCTGCGGCAGATGGCAGACAGTTTGATTTTGTGGCTGATGGTATGCATCGGCGGGATTATGCTGCCGTGGCTGCTGTTGCTGAAGTTGCTGGCTAATACAGCCGTGCAGTAAAGACTACCTGAAAGCGCAAGCCTCAACGAAGTGAAAATAAGCGAAGCTAAAGCTGAGAAAGCAGCCGCCCGCAGATAAACCGGGTGGCATGGAGAAAAGAATGAAAAGCGAATGGCAAAATCAAAAAATCCTCGTGGCCGGTATGGGCGGCAGCGGCGTTTCCATGCTGGATTTCCTGCGCCGCAAAGGTGCGGTGGTAGCCGCTTATGATGCCGACTTCCCCGCCGCCAAACAGGCCGAGCTGCAACAGCGTTTCCCCGGCCTGGCCTGCCACACAGGCTACCTGAAAAATGTATTGGCCGAAGGTTTCAGCATTCTTGCCCTCAGCCCCGGCATTAGTGAGCGCACGCCTGAAATCGAAGCCTTCAAACAGGCTGGCGGCCGTGTGCTGGGCGATGTGGAGATCTTGGCGCACGAGCTTTCCGGCAAGCGCGACAAAATCATCGCCATCACCGGCAGCAACGGCAAAACCACCGTAACCAGCCTGGTCGGCCATTTGTGCCGCGAATGCGGGCTGGATACCGTGGTGGCTGGCAATATCGGCACGCCCGTGCTCGAAGCTTATGAAGACCGGCAGGAGCAGAGCGCCGATGTGTGGGTACTCGAACTTTCCAGCTTCCAGCTGGAAAACACCGACCATTTGAACGCCGCCGCCGCCGCCGTGCTCAATATTTCCGAAGACCACCTCAACCGCTACGACGACCTGCTCGACTACGCCCACGCCAAAGACAAAATCTTCCGCAGCAGCGGCGTGCAGGTAATCAATGCCGACGATGCGCTGTGCCGTGCCATGAAACGCAGCGGCCGCGAAGTGCGCCGCTTTTCGCTGCAGCAGGAAATCGATTATTGGTTTGACGCCGCATCAGGCTACCTGAAACACGGCGCGGAAACGCTGATTGCCGCCGCCGATATTCCGCTGCAAGGCCTGCACAACGCCGCCAACGTGCTGGCCGCACTGGCTTTGTGCGAAGCAATCGGCCTGCCGCGCGAGCAGCTGCTGCGCCATGTGCGCACCTTCAAAGGCCTGCCGCACCGCGTGGAAAAAATCGGCGAGAAAAACGGCGTGGTGTTTATCGACGACAGCAAAGGCACCAATGTGGGCGCCACCGAAGCCGCCATCGCCGGCCTGCAAAGCCCGCTGTTCCTGATTGCCGGCGGGCAGGGCAAAGGGCAGGATTTCACCCCGCTGAAAAACGTGCTGCCCGGCAAAGCCCGTGCCGTAATGCTCATCGGCGAAGACGCGCCGCAAATCCGCCGCGACCTGGCCGGCTGCGGCGTGGAGATGATGGATTGCGCCACCCTGCAGGAAGCCGTGCAAACCGCCTACCGCCTGGCCGAACCCGGCGACATCGTGCTGCTCAGCCCAGCCTGCGCCAGCTTCGATATGTTTAAAGGCTATGCGCACCGCTCACAAGTGTTCATTGAGGCGTTTGAGGCCTTGTGATGTTTTCAGGTAGCCTCTGCCCGAGCCTAAAGGCTACCTGAAACTGCCGCATCGGCAGGCAAACCGAATGGGGAAAGCACAAATGGTATTGCACACTTTTTTGGAAAACTTTCCGTGGCGCCGGTTTGGTACGCCTTATGAAACCCACGCCAAAGGGGTGCAGCAGAACATTTTGAATATATTGGCGGGATCGGCCGCAGAAAAAGATTATGAGCGGCTGATTGACAGCTTGGAATCGCAGGCTTGGCTGGTGAAATTGTCGCCTTGGGAGTTGAAGGTTTGCCTGGCGTTGCTGGCGGAATAGAAGCCGAATAAGGCCTGGTTGCTTAAAGGAATGTATACGCTGTTTGAAGCGGCCAACTATAGTGCCCAATCTCCGCAGGCCCAGGCATTTAAAGAAACCAAGGGCAAGGCGCTGAAATACGGCATATTTAAAGCCAAACTGTTCGATCCCGCCTTCGATGGCACGATGGACGAAGAGTTTCTTAAAATAACCAAAACATTAGATAGGCATTATTTACATGTGTCTGTTTTAGAATTGTTTGCGGCGAACCGCGCCCTGATAGTGGGTTTGGCCGCTTCCGCAGATGAAGAAACCGCCAAACAGGCGGCCCGGTTGGCGGAGGCGATTGCCCACCCCAAGCAGTATCCTTGCAGTTAGCCGGCCGCAGATTTGAACCGCAACAGATTTTTCAGGTAGCCTCTGTTGAAGCCTAAAGGCTACCTGAAACCTTGTTCCATTGATTTTTGAAGTAACTTGAAGTACCCGAATGATTACTGAATCCAAACTCCTCGACCGCAAAATCCTGCGCCACGGCCACACCATCGATCAATCGCTGCTGTGGCTGGTGGTGCTGATGCTGGGCTTCAGCCTGGTGATGGTGTATTCTGCCTCGGTGGCCTTTGCCGGGCAGGGCGGCGGCAATAAATGGGCGTTCCTCATCCGCCAGGCGGCCTACATTGCTGTGGGTGGCGGGGCGGCTTTGGTGGCGTTCCGGGTGCCGATGCGCACTTGGCAGAAGTATTCGATGGTGCTGCTGGTAATCAGCCTGCTGATGCTGATTGCGGTGCTGCTGGTGGGGCGCGATGTGAATGGCGCGCGGCGTTGGATTCCTTTGGGCGTGGCCAATTTGCAGCCGAGCGAATTTTTCAAGCTGGCGGTGATTCTTTATCTCTCCGGCTTTTTCATGCGCCGCGCCGAAGTGTTGCAGCATTTGAAGAAAGTGTGCTGGGTGGCGTTGCCGGTGGGCTGCGGGCTGGGGCTGATTATGCTGCAGCCGGATTTCGGCTCGTTTGTGGTGGTGTCGGTGATTAGTGTGGGCTTGTTGTTTTTAGTGGGGTTGCCGTTTCGCTGGTTTATCGTGGTGGTGCTGGCCGGCCTGAGCGGCATGGTAACGCTGGTGCTGATTTCGCCCTACCGCATGGCGCGTGTGACCGCCTTCCTCGATCCGTGGGCCGATCCGCTGGGCAGCGGCTACCAGCTCACCCATGCGCTGATGGCCATCGGGCGCGGCGGCTGGACGGGCGTGGGTTTGGGTGCTGGGCTGGAAAAACGCTTCTACCTGCCCGAGGCGCATACCGATTTCATCACCGCCGTGATCGGTGAGGAGTTCGGCTTTCTCGGCATGATGCTGCTCACCGCCTGCTATTTGTGGTTGGTGTGGCGTTCGTTTTCCATCGGCAAAATGGCGCGCGATTTGGAGCAGTTTTTCGGCGCGTTTGTGGCCAGCGGCGTGGGCATCTGGCTGGGGATTCAGAGTTTTTTCAATATCGGTGTGAACATCGGCCTGTTGCCCACCAAAGGTCTGACCCTGCCGCTGATTTCCTTCGGCGGCTCGGCGCTGGTGGCCATGCTGATAGCCGTGGCGCTGCTGCTGCGGGTGGATTATGAAAACCGGCGCAAAATGCGCGGTTTTGAAGTGTGAGGAGCCGAATATGGGCGTGAAAACCTTTTTGCTGATGGCCGGCGGTACCGGCGGGCATATTTTCCCCGCGCTGGCGGTGGCTGCCGCGCTGCGCGAACGCGGGCACAAGGTGCTGTGGCTGGGCAGCGAGGGCGCGATGGAAACGCGCATTGTGCCGCAGCACGGCATCGAAATCGAAACCCTGGCCATCAAAGGCGTGCGCGGCAACGGCCTCAAGCGCAAGCTGATGTTGCCGCTCACGCTGTGGGACACCATCCGTGCGGCACGGAGCATCATCCGCAAGCATCATGTGGACGGCGCCATCGGCTTCGGCGGCTTCGTGACCGTGCCCAGCGGGGTGGCGGCCAAGCTGTGCGGCGTGCCGTTGGTGATTCACGAGCAAAATGCCGTGGCCGGGCTTTCCAACCGGATTTTGGCCAAATTGGCCAGCCGTGTGCTGTATGCCTTTCCCAAGGCGTTTAGCGATGAAAACGGGCTGGTGGGCAACCCCGTGCGCGCCGATATTGCCGCACTGCCCGCGCCCGAAGAGCGGTTTGCTGAGCGTTCAGGTAGCCTGAAGCTGCTGGTTACCGGCGGCAGCTTGGGCGCGGATATTCTCAACCGCCTGCTGCCCGAAGCGCTAGCCCTGTTGCCTGCCGAGCAACGCCCAGAAGTGCGCCACCAAAGCGGGCGCGGTAAGCTGGAAGGTTTGCGCCAGCGTTATGCCGAAGCCGGCGTGCAGGCCGAATGCAGCGAGTTTATCGACGATATGGCTGCAGCCTATGGCGCGGCGGATTTAGTGGTGTGCCGCTCCGGCGCGCTCACCATTGCCGAGCTGGCCGCAGCCGGCGTGGGTGCATTGCTCGTGCCTTACCCCTATGCGGTGGACGATCACCAAACCGCCAACGCCCGCTTCGTGGCCGCCGGCGAGGCCGGGCTGCTTTTGCCGCAGAGCGAGCTGACTGCGGAAAAACTGGCTTCGGTGTTGGGCGGCCTCAACCGAGACACTTGCCGCCAATGGGCGCAAAACGCCCGCCAGATGGCCAAACCGGACAGTGCGGCCAAGGTGGCGGAAGCGGCGCTGGCGGCGGTGGGCGGATGATTGGTTGAGGCTACCTGAAAAGCGGTTTTGAAGTTTCAGGTAGCCTCAATAGCAGTATCGGCTTTTCCCGCTTGTGTTGTATCGAAAAATGTTTATCCGCTATACAATAGCGGTTTTGTCTGCAAAGGCTGCCCGAGAAGCAGTGATAAATATGAAGCAACGAGTAAAACGCATCCATTTCGTCGGCATCGGCGGCTCTGGCATGTGCGGCCTGGCCGAGGTGCTGTATAAAGAATTCGACGTATCCGGCTCGGATCAGGCACAAAGTGCGGTAACGCGCCAGCTGGCCGATATGGGCATCAAGGTGTTCCACGGCCATGCGGCAGAGCATATCGAAGGCGTGGACGTGGTGGTTACCTCCACCGCCATCAAGCCGGATAATCCGGAAGTGTTGGCCGCCCGCGAGGCAGGCATTCCGGTGATTCCACGTGCCATGATGCTGGCGGAGATTATGCGCTTCGGCCAGGGCATCGCCATTGCCGGCACGCACGGCAAAACCACAACCACCAGCCTCACTGCCTCCATTCTCACTGCCGCCGGCCTAGACCCGACCTTCGTTATCGGCGGCAAGCTCACCGCTGCGGGCACCAACGCCAAGCTCGGCGGCGGGCAGTATATTGTGGCCGAGGCCGACGAATCAGATGCCTCTTTCCTCTATCTCACGCCCGTGATTACCGTGGTAACCAATATCGACACTGACCACATGGACACATACGATCACAGCGTGGACAAGCTGCACCAGGCCTTTGTGGAATTTGTACATCGTATGCCGTTCTACGGCAAGGCATTTTTGTGTATCGATAGCGAACATGTGCGCGCCATCCTGCCGGAGATTCAGAAACCGTTTGCCACCTATGGCTTAGACGAAACCGCCGATATTTACGCCGACAATGTGCACAGCGAAGGCGCGCAGATGTGCTTTACCGTGCACCTGAACAAACGCCTGATCGCGCCGTTTGAAGTGCGGTTGAATGCGCCGGGGCGGCACAATGTGCTCAATGCGCTGGCTGCCATCGGTGTGGCGCTGGAGTGTGGCGCGGACGTGGAAGCCATTCAGCGCGGCCTGGCCGGTTTTGGCGGTGTGGGACGGCGCTTCCAGAGCTACGGCGAAGTCAAGCTGCCGCAAGGCGGCAGCGCCTTGGTCGTCGACGACTATGGCCACCATCCGGTGGAAATGGCTGCAACGCTCTCCGCTGCTCGCGGTGCTTATCCAGAACGCCGCCTGGTGTTGGCATTCCAGCCGCACCGCTACACCCGCACCCGCGATTTGTTTGAAGACTTCGTGCGCGTGCTGAATACTGCCGATGCGGTGGTGCTGACTGATGTATACGCTGCCGGTGAAGAGCCGATTGTGGCCGCCGACAGCCGTGCACTCACCCGCGCCCTGCGCGTGGCCGGCAAGCTGGAGCCGATTTACTGCGCTGATGTGGCCGATATGCCCGCCACCCTGCTTAATATGCTGCAAGATGGCGATCTGCTGCTGAATATGGGCGCAGGCAGCATCAATAAAGTACCGCAGGCTTTGCGGGATTTAGCAGCGCATGGATGATTTCCTGAAACGCCGCCAAGAGGCGCGGCAGCGTGCCGCCGCTTTTTGGCAGAGCTGGCAGTGGGAGCAGCCCTGGCAGGCCGGCGGCGGTTGTGTGGCGCTGGTGAATAGCGGCAACTATCTGCTGCACCACTATTTCCCCGGCGTGTTTTTGCAGGCCGTGTCGGATTATGCTGTTGATGTCGGAGCTAAATTTCAGGTAGCCTTCAGCAGCGGCGGCCGGCTGGAGCCGATGGCCGATGCAGTGTTGCTGGCCGAGGTTGCACCGCCGGGTTTGCCCTTCGGTGTGCAGGCCTTGCTGCGGCGCTGCCCGGCTGCCGAACTGCCGCAGCGCAAGGCCGGTTTTGGCAAAACGCAGCTTTCCGGCAGCCAGTTTCAGGTAGCCTGCGCACCAGGCAGCGATGGCTTGGTACATTTACAGGTGTTTGTGAACGATAATCCCGCCGGCACGGATGCCGATGACCGCCGGCTGGCGGTGTGGCTGCTTTTGGCACAGGCCTTGGGGCAGTGGGATTTAAACGTGAAAACTGGCTATGTGGAGCTGGTGGAGCAACCGCCTCAGGGTGCGCTGCCGCTGGCCGAGCTGCCCGCTGCTTTTGATAAGTTGTGGCGTGCCCAGCTGGGGCACGACGGCGTGTATCCGAGCGGCGAGGCTGAGTTCCGCGTGTATGGCGCGGAAAACGATGATGGCGAGCCGGCCAAGATTTTGGTGCGCAACGAATCGGCTGCTTCGCTGTTGGGGCGTGCCGATTTGGCCTGGTGTTTGAGCGTGCGCTGTGAAGTGTACGACGACATGAGCCAGGCTCTGGCGCAGGAATTGGCACACGAGTTTTCCGGCTGCGTCGGGCAGCACGAGCAGGGTATCCTCACCGCCATGCTGGCTGATGCGGAAAAAGGCGAATACATCGCCTTTGCCATGGTGACCGAGCCGGAAGGATTGTGGGAAAAGGTGCGGGAAATCACTGCACGTTATGAGCGGCTGGATGCACGGGCCAACTGTGTGTTCGACCCGTCATGGTGGCATTACCGCCTGCAAGGATAAGAGATGAAGAAATCAGATGCCAACGAAGCCGCAGGCCAGCGCAGCCTGAGCGAATGGCAAGATAATGCCCATTGTTTCTGGACGGTGTGGCGGCGCGAAGAGGCGCGGCTTGCAGCGTTGGAAGCCCCGGTAGCTTTCGTTACCGAGGCCAACAACCTGCTGCACGAATACTGCCCCGGAGTGGTGGTGGAGTTGGAAGGACAGCCGGCCGACGGCGCGCTGGTGTTCAGCGCCAACGGCGATTTGGAACACTTTCCGCAAGTGCTGGCGCTGATTGCCACGGCAGCGGAATCCACCGATCGTTCGGTGCTGTGTTTCCGCCAGCGGCTGGGCTCGCCGGAGCAGTTCGCCATCCGCATGGGCGGCGTGGAAATGCAGGCGGCGGATATTTTGGTACGCTGCGAAGAATGGCGCGGCCTGCCCGCGCTGGACGTGGCTTTTGCCAAGCCGCCCAAGGCAGAAGATTTGGAAACCGCGCAGCGGCTGGCGCTGATTATGTTCGACCATGTGTTGGGCGAGTGGGATGCGGTGGTGAAAGTGGGCGCACTGGATTTTGTGGATACCGTGCCGCCGGAAGCCGTGCCGCTGCACAGGCTACCTGAAAAATTAGACGAAGTATGGAAAGCCTTGGGGCGTGATGCGCTCTATCCCGAGCCGGAATGGCAGTATACTGCCTATCAGCGCGATGAAGACGAAGAACATGAACAAGATGCCCTAGTGCTGCTGCGCAATGAATCGGCCAACGGCCTGCTGGGCCGAGCAGATATGGGTTGGTGCGTTTCCGTGCGCTGCGAAATCAACGGCGAAGACGCGCTGATGGCGGCCTACCGGCTGCAAGACGAATTCGACGCCGAAGCCTGCCACCAGCAGCAAGGCATCGGCACGATTGCCGTAACCAACCTCACGCGGGGCGAGCGCACCATATTTGCCGCTACCGGCGAGCCGGAGCGCCTCATGGAAAAAGCGCAGGCACTGTGCGAGCAGTTTGCCGAGCTCAAGCCGCAGGCCGTGTGCGAATACGACCCGAGTTGGAGGCATTACCGGTTTTAAGTTTTCAGGTAGCTGAAATAATTATTCTTTCCCTGCCAGCCGGTGAGCCGCAGACAGTATAAAAGTACGGCAAGGCGAGCCAACGCAGCAGGAGGAAATAAGGGGTTGTAGCTATAGCCTTTCATACGGGCGTTTGATGAGGCTACCTGAAAGTAGAAGCAAGGAAGAAGCAAAGCAAATGAACAAGCAGTTTGGCAAAGTAGCCGTATTGAACGGCGGATTTTCCAGTGAGCGCGAAGTATCGCTCGATAGCGGCGCGGCCGTATTGGCCGCCTTGCAGAGCCGAGGCATCGATGCCCACCGGTTCGACCCGAAAGAACAAGACATCTTGCAACTGAAAGCGCAGGGTTTTCAGGTAGCCTTCAATGTGCTGCACGGCACCTATGGCGAAGACGGCACTGTGCAGGCGCTGCTCGATTCCATCGGCATCCCCTACACCGGCTGCGGCATGGCTGCCTCCGCACTGGGCATGGACAAATACCGCTGCAAACTGATTTGGCAGGCGCTCGGCCTGCCCGTACCAAATTTCGCCGTGCTGCACGACAACAGCGACTTTGCCGCCGTGGAAGCCGAACTCGGCCTGCCGATGTTTGTGAAACCCGCCGCCGAAGGCAGCAGCGTGGGTGTGGTGAAAGTGAAACAGCCTGGTGAGTTGCCTAAAGCATACAGTGAGCTGCACGAACGCCGCCTGCACGGCGAAATCATCGCCGAACGCTTTATCGACGGCGGCGAATACACCTGTGCCGTGCTCGGCCAACAGGCGCTACCCAGCATCCGCATCATCCCAGCCACTGAGTTTTACGATTACGACGCCAAGTATTTCCGCGACGACACGGTGTATCAATGCCCCAGCGATTTAGATGCAGCTGGTGAGGCCGAAATCCGCCGCCTGGCCAAAGCCGGTTTTGAAGCCATCGGCGGGCGCGGCTGGGGCAGGGTGGATTTCCTGCGCAGCCGAAGCGGAAAGCTTTATTTGTTGGAAATCAATACAGTGCCGGGCATGACTAGCCATAGCTTAGTGCCGAAAGCTGCATCGCAAACCGGCTTGAATTTTGCCGACTTATGCGTTGAAGTATTGAGCCATGCGATTTTGGGATAATGCCGGCGCGCTCAAACGCATCTACAGCAGCCTCTATCTTCTGGCTGGCGTCGGCCTGATTGCGGTGGTGGTGATGTGGATGATGAATTCGCCATATTTCCCGGTGAAGTTGGTGAAAATTGACGGCAGACTGTATCGCTTAAGTACCGCACAGCTACAACAAACCGCCCACCGCCATATCCGCGGCAATATTTTCAAAGCCGATTTGAACGAAGCACGGCAGGCGTTTGAAACGCTGCCTTGGGTGGCCAAGGTGGAGGTGCGCAGAATCTGGCCGGATACGGTGCAAATCCGGGTGGAAGAAAGGCAGCCTGTGGCACGCTGGGAAGGCGGCGGGCTGGTGGATAGCGAAGGTAAAGGTTTCGATGCGCCCACCGACGAAAACTTTCCCATATTTGCAGGCACGCCTGGAATGCGTAAAATTATGGTGGAGGAATTTCTTGAGTTCCAAGCCATCTTGGTGCCGACCAACCTGAAAATCAGCCGCATGGACTATAGCTCGCGCTCCTCACGGGAGCTGACTTTGGAAAACGGCATCCGGCTGCATCTTGGCCGCGTCGACGCGCCAAACCGCTTGCGCCGCTTTGTGCAGGCGTGGCATGAGATTTTGAAAGAACGCGCAGCAGACGTGCAATACGTGGATTTACGCTATAAAGACGGTTTCGCTGTGCGCTACAAACAGGACACAGCAGATGAAGACAACAACAGCAAGCAACAACCGCAATCGGGCGGGCATGGCTGAAACAATTATTTTTTTCCTACTAGGCGGCGAGCTGCAAACAGTATTGAGTAATATGGCAAGTCGGGCCAATGTAGTAGGAAGAAATAAGTGCTTTAGCTATAAACAACCATTTCAACAATAAGCGAGACAGAGTTATGTCAAACAACAAACAACTGGTGGGCGCGCTGGACATCGGCACCTCGAAAACCATCGTTTTGATCGGTGAAGTGCAAGACGACAAGGAAATTCACATCATCGGCTTCGGCCAGGCGCCGTCGCACGGCCTGAAGGCCGGCATGGTGACCAATATCGATGCCACCGCCCAAGCCATCACCCAGGCCATGGAAGAAGCCCAGCTGATGGCCGACTGCCAAATCGGCAGTGTGGTAACCGGTATTGCCGGCAACCACATCCGTAGCATGAATTCGCAGGGCGTAGTGAAAATTAAGGAAGGCGAGGTGATGCAGGCCGATATCGATCGTGCCATCGAAACCGCCAAGGCTGTAAATATCCCGCCAGATCACCAGATTTTGCACACTGTGGTACAGGAGTACATCATTGATAACCAGCCCGGTGTGCGCGAGCCCATCGGTATGAGCGGTGTGCGGCTGGATACACGCATCCATATCGTAACCGGCGCGGTTACCGCCATGCAGAACATTCAAAAATGTATCGAACGCTGCGGCCTGCACATCGACAACATGATTCTGCAGCCCTTGGCCAGCGGCCGTGCCGTGCTGACTGAAGATGAGAAAGAACTGGGCGTGTGCGTAATCGATATCGGCGGTGGCACGACCGATATCGCCGTGTACACCAACGGTGCTATTCGCCATACTGCTGTGATTCCGGTGGCCGGAGACTTGATTACCCGTGATTTGGCGCAAGCCCTGCGCACCCCTTATAACGCTGCCGAATACATCAAAATCAACCATGGCGTGGCCTTGGCTACCGGCGATGGTTTGGATGAAATGATTGAAGTGCCCAGCGTGGGCGATCGCAGCCCGCGCCAGATTTCACGCCGTGTGTTGGCCAGCGTTATCGGCCCGCGTGTGGAAGAAATTTTGGAGCTAACCCGCAATGAGCTGCACCGTTCCGGCTTCCCCGAAGAAGTGCTCACCTCTGGCGTGGTACTCACCGGCGGCGCATCTTTGCTCTCCGGCGTGGTAGAACTAGCCGAAGACGTGTTCAACCTGCCCGCCCGCATTGGAGTGCCACAGGAAATGGGCGGCTTGTCAGAGCGTATCCGCAATCCGCGCTATGCTACCGCCATCGGCCTTCTGCAAACCGCTGCCGAGTACAGTAATCAACATGGCGCGCACAACACCGTAAGGCAGGCCGCAGACGGCGATTCTATTTTCTACCGTCTCAAAGAGTGGCTGAAAAACAATTTCTAAGCTTTTTGCTTATTCTTGCACACAAAATCCGTTCAAACCTTTATAATACGGGCGATTTCAGTTTTCAGGTAGCCTTCCGGGGCGCAAAAGGAGTGTTAAATGCAGTTGGTTTATGATGTTGTCGAGTCCGCAGCCAGTCCGGCGGTCATTAAAGTTATCGGTATTGGCGGCGGTGGCTGTAATGCTATTAACAATATGATAGACAACACGGTACAAGGCGTTGAGTTTATTAGTGCCAACACCGATGCCCAATCTTTACAGGGCAGCAAAGCGCCTAAACGCATCCAGTTGGGTACCAATTTGACCAAAGGTTTGGGTGCCGGCGCAAATCCGGAAACCGGCCGCAATGCTGCGTTGGAAGACCGTGAAACCATCGCCGACGCCATTCAAGGCGCCAATATGCTGTTCATCACCACCGGTATGGGTGGTGGTACCGGCACCGGCGCTGCTCCGGTGGTGGCCGAAATCGCCCGCGAGCTGGGTATCCTGACCGTGGCTGTGGTTACCCGCCCGTTCGAACACGAAGGCAAACGCATCCAGATCGCCAAAGACGGCTTGGAAACCCTGAAAAACCAAGTAGACTCGCTCATCGTTATCCCGAACGACAAGCTGATGACCGCCCTGGGCGAAGATGTAACCGTGCGCCAGGCATTCCGTGCCGCCGATAACGTGTTGCGCAACGCGGTGGCCGGTATTGCCGAAGTGATTACCTGCCCCGGCATGATCAACTTGGACTTCGCCGACGTACGCAACGTAATGGGCATCATGGGTATGGCCATGATGGGTTCAGGTTTCGCACAAGGTATCGACCGTGCCCGTTTGGCTACCGAGCAGGCAATTGCCAGCCCGCTGCTGGACAACGTAACGCTGGAAGGTGCGCGTGGCGTGTTGGTGAACATCACTACCGCCCCAGATGGCCTGACCATGAAAGAGTACAAAGAAATCATGTCGGTAGTGAGCGAATATGCTCACCCTGATGCCGAATTGAAATACGGTACAGCCGAAGATGCTGCCATGGAGGAAGGCGAAATCCGCGTTACCATCATTGCCACCGGCCTGAAAGAGCAGGGCGACAACAGCCAGAGCAGCAATTTGCGCATGGTGAAAGCTGCCCAAGCTACCGGTACAGACGGCGCATTCCCGGAAATCGACAGCGTTATCCGTTCCGGCCGCACTGCCCGCACCATGAATTTGGCTGCTTCTGATTTTGCCAACCAGTCTGTGTTGGACGATTTCGAAATTCCGGCGGTGATCCGCCGCCAGGCTGATTAAGCCCAGTTTGGTTCTTAATAAAACCTGCCTCTTTCGAGGCAGGTTTTTGCTCATTTGATATTTTAAGGCTACCTGAAAGGAGATGGGTGCTTTGGTTTCGATGAAAATAGCTAAAACACTTTGATTCATACGGCATAGGTTCGCTTTGCCGTACGCCTGTACTATCTTCGGTTCGCCGCCTTATATGAAGTGAAGTTTTACAGTTATATATCTCCAATGCAAAATCAGCAAAGGCTACCTGAAAGATTTCAGGTAGCCTTTTTATTCCATTTTCAATTAGGAATGATACGGTACTGCTTAGATTTGCCGATTTAGAACGACTAAACCATACGGGTGCAGCGGATTTTCAGCAGAAGCTGTGTGTACCCAATAGATCTCAAGCCGCCGTGTTGATTTTGTTGAACAGCCGCAGGCAGTTGGCGGTAGTGGCTTGGGCGATGTTTTCCAAGCTGTCGCTGCGCAGCTGGGCAACGAAGGCAGCAGTGTGGCGGACGTAGGCCGGTTCGTTGGGTTTGCCGCGTTTGGGCACGGGCGCGAGGTAGGGGGAGTCGGTCTCCACCAGTAGCCTGTCGAGCGGCACGTAGCGGGCGGCTTCTTGGATGGCAGCGGCGTTTTTGAAGGTGACGATGCCGGAGAAGGAGATGTAGAAGCCTAAATCCAAGGCCAGTTTGGCGGCGTGTACGTCTTCGGTAAAGCAGTGGATAACGCCGGCGTGGGCTTGATGTTCGCGCAGCAGGCGCATGGTATCGGCAGCAGCATCGCGGGTGTGGACGACAAGTGGCAGGCCGCTGCGGTTGGCAGCTTCGATATGCAGGGCGAAGCGTTGGTGCTGCCAGGCCAAATTGCCTTTGCACCAATAATAATCCAAGCCGGTTTCGCCGATGCCCACCACTTTGGGCAGGGCGGCGTGTTCCAGCAGTTCTTCCAGGCTGAATTCTTCGGCTTCTGGGTCGTCGGGGTGGATGCCGACTGTGGCGTAGATGTTGGGATAAGCTTGGGCGATGGCATGCACTTCTTCGAAGCTCTGCCGGCTCACGCTGATGGCGATGGCTTTATCCACGCCGGCCTCGGCCATGTTGGCGAGGATTTCAGGTAGCCTTTGGGCGAGGTCGGGGAAGTTGAGATGGCAGTGCGAATCGATCAGCATGGCTACATGGTGTAGGTGGCGCGGTCGGTGTGCAGCAGGCCGGGCAGTTGGTCTTCGATGTAGTTTTTACATTTGATGCCGGTCTCGTCGTCGCCGAAAGCGAGGCCCACGCCTTGCGGCTGGCCGTTGGTGGTGCGGCTGAGGTTGATCCACACTACGCGGGTGCGCAGGAAGAATTTTTCTGGATTGTCAAACAGTTCCAATACCAACAGCACTTCTTCGCCCATTTTGAATTCGTCGTTGGTGGGCACGAAAATGCCACCATGCTCCAGAAATGGCATGTAGCTGTAGTAGGCGGTGGGTTTGTCTTTGAGGCTAACGCTCATCATGCGGCCGGGGGCGTTGTCGGCGGGTGTGCTCATGGGTATTTCCTTGTTTTAAGTAAGTAACGTTTATACAAAATAAATAACGGGCTTGTTTTCTTAAAGCGGTTTGTTTTGCCAGAAAGCAAGGTAGTTGGTTAGCAAATTTTCAATCTGCATTCTAACACTTAAGGTATGCCGGCCGTAAGGGCTGAGGCGGTTTAGGGTGTGTACCAGTTGGAATAAGGTTGTCCCCTGGGTGCGGGAGGCTACCTGAAAAATGGCAGCTTGGTGTTGCGGGTAGTAGAGCGGGGGCAGGTTTTGTTGGGCGAGCGCGGTGTCGGCCAGCCATTTGTGCAGCCAGTCGAGAAACACGGCCAGCGGCCATTTTTGCTTGTCGAAGGCGGCGGCGTAATTCAGCATGGCCAACAGGCGCGGTTTGGCCAGCAGTTGGCACAGCTCTTCGCGCATCGTGTCTTGCTCCGGCTCGGTTGCAAACAGCGGGGCACCGCTGTGGAAGGCAAGCAGGGCTTCGGCTTGAGGGGTGTTTTGCGTTTTCAGGTAGCCTAAGGCTTCTTCGGCGTTTGGGGCGGGCAGCAGGAAGGGGCGGCAGCGGCTTTTAATGGTGGGCAGCAGGCGGTCTTTGTTGTGGGTCACCAAAAGGAATACCACCGATGCGGGAGGCTCTTCCAGCATTTTCAACAGCGCGTTGGCGGCTTGGGTGTTCATGGTTTCGGCGGGTTGCACCAGCACCACGCGCAGCCCGCCGCGCACGGAGCTTTGCAGCAGTGGCGCCAACACGGCGCGCACGGCATCGATTTTGATTTGCAGCAGCTTGCGCGCGCTTTCGCCTTCGGCTGGCAGCTCGGGCGCGAGTTCGTAGTAGTCCGGATGGCTGCTTTGGGCGAACAGGTGGCACGAAGGGCAGCTGCTGCAGGGCTGGTGTTCGGCCTGCGGCTGTTCGCACAACAGCGCCTGCGCCAGATGGCGGGCAAACGCTGTTTTACCGGTATCGCGCCGGCCGGTAAGCAGCCAGGCGTTGGGGCGGTTGTTCCATTGGGCAGCCAATTGACACCAAGCGGATTCATGCCAAGGATAAATCATAGGAAAACGTGAAGGCTACCTGAAAAGAAATTAGCCGTTTAAAAATAGAGTGAATGAAAATAAGATTGCTACGGCGGTCTGCTTGGTCGTATTACGCATACTGCCTGCGGCTTGCCGCCATTTTAATCCACTATAGTAAAGAGGCTACCTGAAAACGAAGCAGGAGCGGCACACTAAGCCTGCTTCCTCCACTTGGCCTTGGCGATTTCTACCGCCATCGGCAGCACGGACACCACAATAATGCCGATCACCACCAGCCCGAAATTGTTTTTCACCACCGGCAGCTCGCCGAAGAAGTAGCCCGCATAAGTGAGCAGCCCCACCCACATCAGCGCACCGATGATATTGTAGCGGATAAAGCGGCCGTAATGCATATTGCCCATGCCCGCCACAAAGGGCGCAAAGGTGCGCACAATCGGCACGAATCGCGCCAGGATAATCGTTTTGCCGCCGTATTTTTCGTAGAAAGCATGGGTTTTATCCAGATACTCGCGTTTGAACACGCGCGAATCCGGTTTGGCAAACAGCTTTTCGCCGAAATACTTGCCGATGGCGAAGTTTACCGCATCACCGATTACCGCTGCCGCCAAGAGCAGCCCGGCCGCTATATGCACATTCATCCCGCCCAGCGCCGCCACCGCGCCGGCGGCAAACAAGAGCGAATCGCCCGGCAGAAAGGGCGTAACCACCAGCCCGGTTTCGCAAAACACGATGAGAAACAGGATGGCATAAATCCACAAGCCATAGGTTTGGGTGAGCTCAATGAGGTGTTGGTCGATATGCAGAACGAAATTAATCAGGCTGGCAAGCATGGGGAAACCGCAAATAAAAAGAACGGGTGGCATTGTAAGGCAAGAGGGGGCGGGCTGAAAGGGCTGCGTGCAAATCGCGCTGCAAACGCCGTTTTTTGCCGCCGGTTAGATGGTGCAATTTTTCAGGTAGCCTCAAGAGGGGTTAGAGGCTACCTGAAAGTTTCTTTTTCTTAGAAACGCTGTTGCTCCGTATTTTCAGGTAGCCTTTCGGCTGCCTGAAATGCTTTTTTCGGTTAGAATCGGCGGCATTTACCTATTTGCCTGTTTTCCCTATTTTCGAGGAGTTGTTATGTCGCAATACGTCTATTCCATGCTGCGCGTGAGCAAGGTTGTGCCGCCGCAGAAAACCATCATTAAAGATATTTCCCTTTCCTTCTTCCCCGGCGCGAAAATCGGCCTGCTCGGTTTAAACGGCGCGGGCAAGTCCACCGTGCTGCGGATTATGGCGGGTGTGGATAAAGAGTTTGAAGGCGAAGCCGTGCCGATGAGCGGCATCAAAATCGGCTATCTGCCGCAAGAACCGGAGCTTGATCCTGAAAAAACCGTGCGCGAGGAAGTGGAAAGCGGTTTGGGCGAAGTGGCTGCCGCGCAGAAACGTTTGGAAGAAGTATATGCCGAGTACGCCAACCCTGATGCGGATTTTGACGCGCTGGCGGAAGAACAAGGCCGCTTGGAGGCGATTATCGCGGCAGGTTCGTCCACGGGCGGCGGTGCGGAGCACGAACTGGAAATCGCCGCCGATGCGCTGCGCCTGCCGGAATGGGATGCCAAAATCGGCAATCTGTCCGGCGGTGAAAAACGCCGTGTTGCTTTGTGCAAACTCTTGTTGAGCAAGCCCGATATGCTGCTGCTGGACGAGCCGACCAACCACTTGGATGCGGAATCGGTGGAATGGCTGGAGCAATTCTTGGTGCGCTTCCCCGGCACGGTCGTTGCCGTCACCCACGACCGCTATTTCTTGGACAACGCCGCCGAATGGATTTTGGAAC
Organism: Eikenella sp. NML070372; assembly: GCF_001648415.1. Taxonomy (NCBI): domain Bacteria; kingdom Pseudomonadati; phylum Pseudomonadota; class Betaproteobacteria; order Neisseriales; family Neisseriaceae; genus Eikenella; species Eikenella sp. NML070372. The sequence continues at coordinate 172,515 of NZ_LXSN01000004.1, forward strand.
TCGACCGCGGCCACGGCATCCCGTGGAAAGGCAATTACACGTCTTGGTTGGAGCAGAAAGAAAAACGCTTGGAAAACGAAGCCAAATCCGAAGCCGCGCGCGTGAAGGCGATGAAGCAGGAATTGGAATGGGTGCGCCAAAACGCCAAAGGCCGTCAAGCCAAGTCCAAAGCCCGCTTGGCGCGTTTTGAAGAAATGAGCAACTACGAATACCAGAAGCGCAACGAAACGCAGGAAATCTTTATCCCCGTTGCCGAGCGTTTGGGTAACAAAGTGATTGAATTTGTGAACGTTTCCAAATCGTTCGGCGACAAGGTGCTGATTGACGATTTGAGCTTCAAAGTGCCTGCGGGCGCGATTGTCGGCATCATCGGTCCGAACGGCGCGGGCAAATCGACGCTGTTCAAAATGATTGCGGGCAAAGAGCAGCCCGATTCGGGCGAGGTGAAAATCGGTCAGACCGTCAAAATGTCCTTGATCGACCAAAGCCGCGAAGGGCTGCAAAACGACAAAACCGTGTTCGACAACATCGCCGAAGGCCGCGACATTTTGCAGGTTGGGCAGTTTGAAATCCCTGCCCGCCAATATTTGGGACGCTTCAACTTCAAAGGCAGCGACCAAAGCAAAATCGCGGGGCAGCTTTCCGGCGGCGAACGCGGCAGGCTGCATTTGGCAAAAACCTTGTTGAGCGGCGGCAATGTGTTGCTGTTGGACGAACCGTCCAACGACCTCGACGTGGAAACCCTGCGCGCGCTGGAGGAAGCATTGCTGGAATTTGCCGGCAGCGTGATGGTGATTTCGCACGACCGCTGGTTCCTCGACCGCATCGCCACGCATATCTTGGCGTGCGAAGGCGATTCGAAATGGGTGTTCTTCGACGGCAACTATCAGGAATACGAAGCCGACAAGAAACGCCGTTTGGGTGAAGAGGGTGCAAAACCGAAACGTATCCGCTACAAACCGGTAACGCGCTAAAGCACGAAGAGGCTACCTGAAAACCGCAGGCTTGGTTTTCAGGTAGCCTCTTGCTTATATACCAAGGTCGTTTTTTCGGTGCAGCACCGTATCGTACAGCCCGATTAACCCTTTCTTTTTATCCAGCCCCGTGTATTCCAGGCTAGAATCTTCATAACGCTTGAATTTATACACGGCATCGTTCATTAATGCGCTATTGAACACATTTAGGCTCACCAAAAGTTCAAAATCTTTTTGGGTCAGTCCTGTTACCTTTTGAAATAGGCCGGGTTCAAGCTGGGTAATCACATCTTTTAAGGTGTGCTCGCGAAAATCGGTCAGATACATAAACACAGGGATACGGGTGGCAAACTTGATGAGTTTTTCCTGTATTTCCTTGCGTTTGTTGCGATATTCCTTCTCATCTTGGGTGAGTTGGTATTTTTCTTCTTTACTTAGCTCCCGTTCGCTGGCTTCTGCTTTGACTTTTTTTACTGCTTCCGATTTATTGATGATGGTTTCGATATCTTCATTCAGCGAACGGAAGCCCTCAATACGCTGCAAGGCGGCCATGGCTTCTTCGTTGGCCATCAATTTTTGCAGAGTGATATTGTCTACGTTTACCAATAATGCACTTTCCCAGCGGCGTGCCAGCAGGGTGGCGGTGGTGCCGCTCATAGCCATATCCAGAATACCGGCTGCATCAATCTGCTTCATTGAGCTGCCATCGTAGGCTAATACCGGCAGGAAGCGGATAAACTCACCCACTTTAGCTTCTGGGCTAACATCTTCAGTGTTGAGGCGGCAGCTGTAATCTGAAATTTGTCTCAGCGCCCGGTCGGGTGCGAAATCGAACACATAGCATTCGTTCTTCACAATCAGCTCGTTGTTTGGGTCGGAAGCGTCATGACCGTGCAGCACCCAGGGCGTTTGCACACGGAAGGCTGCCTGGAAATATGTTTCGGGGCTGGATGCATTGCGCAACATCAGGATACCTGTCCATGGCGGTACGGATACGCCAGTGGTGAGTTTGCCGCAGGATAGGGTTATGGTTTTGCTTTCCAGCGGAACAGCCATGGCCTCCTTTACCGGAGGTAGAGCATTCACGCCGATACCGGCTTCTTTGCCTGCAGCCACAATAATGTGGTAATCATGGTAGAAGCGGTTTTGCCGCTGAAGCAGTAGGGTGTTCATAGCATGGCAGGCGGCAACGGAAGGCAGAAACCAAAAAGTATGTAGCAGAGAGCCCAAAAGCCGGGTATCGGAAAACGGCATAGGTGGTTTTCCTTTACCCATTTTTAGTGTGTCGGCAGCCGCTTCGGGCAGGGCGTTGCGGATTAAATCCAGCCATTTTTGCACCTGCTCTTCGTATTTGAAACGTGCATCTCCGCCCTCACCCTGAGCCGAGAAAAATTCGTTTAGGTCAAATTCGTTAAATTCCCCCCTTTGCGCCACGTCGCGGATACTGTCGGGTAGTTGGTAGGTCATCATCACCATGCGCGGCAATGCGGCATAGGGGTTGCTGCCGTTTTCAGGTAGCCATTCGGCTTTGGCTTTTTGTTCATCAGAGTATGTCCAATTGAAAATCTGCTCTTCGATAAACTCACCCGAGGCGATGGCGCGAAATGGCGTGCCGGAAAGATAGAGATAGTGGTTAGCAGTAATCGGCAGATAGTCTTCATTGAAATAATCCATTCCGCCGCCTTCGGCAAAAGCCTGTTCGCTTTTGTCTTCGCCTTCAAACAGGTCTTTGGCATTTTCACGCCATGCGCCGTAGTGGTATTCGTCAAAAATCACGCAATCCCAGTTGATGGTGTGTACCCATTCATTTTTGGCTTTGATGCCGCCTGCCTTATTTTTGCCGAGAAAGTCTTGGAATGAGCCAAAACACACAATAGGCCTAGTTTTGTCGGCCTCTTCATAACTTAGGCCACCGCTGCCGAGAAACTGCCAGCCTTGGAAATCGGCATGATTTTGTAAGTCTTCCTGCCAGGCATTTTGCACCGCCGGTTTGAAGGTAAGGATCAGTACTTTGCGCCAACCCATTTCCAGCGCAAGCTGATAGGCGGCGAAGGTTTTGCCGAAGCGCATTTTCGCATTCCAAAGGAAATGCGGCGTAATACCCTTATTGGCCGGATCGCGATGGAATTGATCGAAATAGGCGCGGGTTTTATTTACCGCTGCCTGCTGCTCCGGGCGCATACCGAAACTGAGTGTGCGCTTTTCTTCGTTGTGCCGCCCCGTTCTCACTTCTACCAGTGCAGCCTGTACATCTTGCAGTCTGCATTCAAACCATTCAGTTATCCGGTCATGGCTATCACTCAGGCGTTTGATGCCGTGGCGTTCCAGCACTTTGTGCACTTCGTGATCTTTAAATAGGCTGCCGTCTTCGCGTATCGCCGGCTCGTCCAGTTCGATGGTGTAGGTTTGTTCGGGGCGGAGAGTTGGGTATTGTTCGGCCACACGCTCACGCGCAACGGCTTTGGCGGTATAGCCTACTTTCAAACAACCGGGAAACGATTGGTCGGAATAGGCATAGATTCGGGGATGGGTGAGCGGGGGGAATAGGGAGACAGTCATGGCGGTAGGTTAGCTGGAGGTTGGCTAGGCGGGCGGCAGGGGCTACCTGAAATTTCAGGTAGCCTTTATGCTCCGTCCATTGGGCGTACCATTTTTTCAATAAAGCCGATTTCTTCGGTAGTGAGGCCGTACTTGGCGTAGAGTTCTTCGTCTGTCCACGGTTTGCTGAAATTTTGCATGGGGACGAATTGGTAAACTTTCTTGGTGGTATGTTGGGTATTCTTTTTTAGAGTTAGCATGAAATGGAAAAAGCGGGTATCGATATAGCTCATCACGTTTTCACAAATAGCTTTGTTTGGGAATGGTCCGATTACCAAATAAGTTTCGGTACAGGCGGTATTCGGCCCGGCGTAGATGGGTTTTACCTGGTCGGTTTTGCTGTCGCCCGAACCGATGGCATAAGGAACAAGCACTTTATGTTGATTTATCCACGCTGAGTTGGTTTGGATTATTCCACGTTTTAAATAAGCCGTTCCTTTATTTTGATACAGCAATATATTTTGAACATCAACATAAGGACTTGGATTTCCTTTTGTTTCTGTAGTCAGACCAAATGGCTTTCGTGAGCTAATTATTTCACTAAAAGATCTCTCATTTCTTGATAATACTTTTTGCAAGATGCTAATTGCCTCATTATTTCGTATAAAAATGTCAATATTTTCTTCTTTCAGTGGTCGGGAAGCTTTTGAAATCATCTGTTGGTCTTCATATGTGCAGATTAAGCAATTCGGGTCGGTTTTTTTGCTGTCCCAGAGAAAGTAGTTTATCCCCCCCTTAATTTCTACCCCTGTAAAACAATCACTTGAATTCGGGAAATCGTGAATCTCCCTTAATCTCCTGTCGTTTAGCATTTCGTCGCGGAATTCGTCCAGCCCTTTGCCGCCCGCAAACCAGCGCGAGGGGATGATCATCACCAGATAGCGCGGTTCGAGCTTTTTCGCCTGTTGCACGAATTTGTGGTAAATCGGCGAGGCGCTGGCCTGTGCACCACCGTCGCTGAGCTGATACGGCGGGTTGCCGATAATTACGTCAAAGTTCATATTACCGATTTCTGCCAGAAAAGGGTTGTGTTCGGGATGGATAAAGGCATAGGCGTGGTTTTCCAATTCGTCGGGGCGGCCATACTGCTCTTCGCCTGCGCCGCAGTCGAGGCATTTGCGGCTGCCTTTTTTGCCGCTGCCCCAGCGGTGCGGGATGCGGCCGTGCAGGATATTGCCTGCGGCATCGGCAAATGCGGTGCAGACGGACTGGGGGCTGTTTGCCTGCTTGCTGCAATAAATGCTGCGGCGGCTCAAAAGGGCGGTGAGCTCGGTGATGGCGATGCCGTAGAGCTGGTGGGTAAAGATATGGTTCAGGCGGGTTTGCAGGTCGGGGATTTGCGCGGCCAACCCGCGATTGAGCCGTTTGGCGGCTTCGCGCAGGAATACGCCGGATTTGCACACGGGATCGAGGATTTTTGTGTTTGGACTGCTCCACAGGCCGGCGGGCAGGGAGTCCAACATCCGGTTGGCCAATTCGGGCGAGGTAAACACTTCGTCGTTGGAAAGGTTGGCCAAGCAGGTGAGCACATCGGGGTTGTAGCCGTTGGTTTGCCGTTCAGACATTGCTTACCTCCAAAAAATGGATAAGCGGGTAGTCGTCGCGTATGGGGATGGCGATGAAGCATTCTTCACCGGTGTCGGATTTTTGGGGCGGGAGGCCGGATAGGCTACCTGAAAAAATATCTGCGGTTTCATCCGGCCGGTTGCGCTGGATGAGGTGGCGGTATTCGTAGTCGCGGCGTTTCAGGCGGCTATCTATCATGCTCCATTCGGCAAATACGATCGGCTTTTTTTCTGGTGTTTCCAAAGTGAGCGCATCGCCATGCAGGATGTTGCAGGTGAGGATGCTGCGGACGGCCGCAAGATATTGCGGGTTAGCTCTGTTGCCGAAGAGCTCGGTGTAGCGCTGTTCGGCCAATGTGCTGAGGCGTTCGCGGCAAATGGCAACGTTGTCGGACAAAAGCTCGATGCCGTAGATGCTGGCCACGGATTGAATGCCGTCTCGTTCGTAATGCAGTTGGTTTTTACTTCGTTTGTAGCGTGTGGCGGCAACGTCCAGCTTGCGCGATAGGATTTCCACCAAAAAATTGCCTGTGCCGCAGGCAGGCTCTAAAAAACGTGATTCGATGCGCTCGGCTTCAACTTTGACCAAATCGAGCATGGCATTGACTTCGCGCGGGTTGGTATAAACTTCGCCGTGATCGGCGACACGCTGTTTGGAAACGATTTGTGTGGCGGGCATGGAAAGGAGGTGAACGTAACTTTCAACACCTTAAATTTAGCTAATAACGTAACTTTAAGTCAAGTTAAAGCGTAATTTTCTGAAAATTCGCGTAACCGAAACTTACGTTGGCTAATGTGGCAGCATGGATACGCAAAATTCAAAAGCAAAATTTGCCGAGAAGCTGAAAATCGCCATGCAAGCAAGGGGATATGAGGCTAAGGCTTCGGTGTTGGAGCGGGAGTTCAACCTGCGTCATTTTGGCAAACCGGTTACCTTGCACGGCGCGGCCAAGTGGCTGCGGGGAGAAGCACTGCCGCGCCATGACAAAATTGCCACATTGGCCAAATGGCTGAAAATGAATCCGGATGAATTGGTGTATGGTTTAGAGGTTAAGGAGGAAACTGCGGGCAGCCGACGGCGCTGGGAGGAGAGTATCGGCTACCGCGAGCGTGAGCTGTTTGAAATTTTCCTCAATCTACCGGCTCCGCAGCGTAAAATAGTGCGGGAAGTGATTTTGGCGTTCGGCAAGGCGTATTCTGTCGAAAATGACTGAAGAGCGGTATGCTAGGCATCTGGTGAAACCGCTTCTGGTTTGTGGTATAAGCATCCCGTTTTTATTTTTCAGGTAGCCTCATATGAACTGGCAGCAATTGCTCAGCACCAAGCGCTTCAAGCCCGAGAACGGCCGGCTGGTGGCCACCGTTACCCCATCCAGCCAGGAAGGCGCGGATGCGCTGCGCACCGATTTCCACATCGATTACGACCGCGTGGTGTTTTCCGGCTCGTTCCGGCGGCTGGGGCGCAAAACGCAGGTGCACCCCTTCGCCGAACACGACCACACCCACAACCGCCTCACCCACAGCGTGGAAGTGGCCAGCGTGGGGCGCAGTTTGGGCAACCGCGTGGGCGTGATGCTGGCCAAGGGTGGTTTCTTGCCGCCGGAGAATATGCCTTCCGACATCGGCGCGGTGGTTCAGGTAGCCTGCCTCGCGCACGATATGGGTAACCCGCCTTTCGGCCACACCGGAGAAGAGGCGCTGCGCGACTGGTTCCGCAACCCCGAGCACGCAGGCTACCTAGAACATCTGGCCGAAGCCGAACGGCGCGACGTGCAAACCTACGAAGGCAATGCCCACAGCCTGCGCATTTTGGCCAATCTTGAAATGTATCAGCATCGCGGTGGCATGCGGCTTACCGCCGCCTCTATTGGCGCGCTGCTCAAGTATCCGTGGACTACCTCCGCACCGCAAGGTTTGAAAAAATTCAATATTTATCAAACCGAGCTGCCGTTTATCGAATGTGTGGCCGCCGAATTGGGGCTACCTGAAATCGCCGCGCACCATTGGAGCCGCCACCCCCTGTCCTACCTGATGGAAGCAGCAGACGACATCTGCTACGCGCTCCTGGATTTGGAAGACGCGGTGGAGCTCGGCCTGTTGGACGACCGCGAAGTGGAAAACGTATTGCAGGGCATGGTGCACATCGACAAACTCTGGCCGGAGCAATCCGCCCGCCAGCGCTGCGCCATGCTGCGCGGCATGGCCATCGGCCGCACCATCGACGACATGGCGCAGACCTTTATGCTGCACCATGCCGACTTGCTCTCCGGCAACTTCCAGGGCAAAGACCTGCTCAGCGTGTGCACGCCTGAAGTGCGCGATACGTTGGAAGGAGCAAAAGAGCTGGCACGCACCCGTGTGTTCCGCCACCAGAGTAAGCTGATTACCGAAATCGCCGCCTTCCCCTGCATCGGCTCGATTCTCAACCTGCTCGTGCCCGCCGCCTTCGCTTACATCACCAAAGCACACATCGGCACACGCCAATCGCTGGCTTTGGAGCTGCTGCGCGACGACCCGTTGAACGAGCAGGACACACTCTACACTGCCTACATGAAAATCCTCGATTTCGTCGGTGGCATGACCGACAATGCAGCCGCACGACTGGCGCGAGAGGTGTCGGGAATTGGGATGTTGTAATGTGTTTCCGTGTAAATAATGAAAGGCTACCTGAAACTTCAGGTAGCCTTTCCAATAGGGCAGGGCGCTTTATTGATACAGGCAATGCCGACGCCATTCCTGCCGCTGCTGCGGCGTGAGGATTTGCAGCAGGGCGTGTTGGGCGCGCAGGTTTTCCACTTCGCGCTGCATTTGCGGGGTGTATTTTTCGTTCACATAATGCCGTGCCATATTTTCATCGAACACCGGGCCGGAGAGCACCAAATTGGAAGCCTGTGTGGTGTATTGGCGCAGGTTGCGCGATTGTGCCACGAGGTTGTCCATCCGTTGGCGGTATTCGGCACGCACTTGGCGCAGCTGCTCCTGTTGGCTGCTGCTGAGCGCAAGCTGGCGCATATCGCAGTTGGGGCTGTCGGCCAAGGCAAGGCTGCCAGCAGTGAGCAGGGCAGTGGAAAACACAATCCGGCAAAGGGTTTGGCGGCGGGGGAGAGGAGTCATGGGGTTAACTCTTTAGATTCAGTATCGAACCAAGTAAATTTATTATTACCAGTATACGAATGACGGCGTGAAACACGGTATAATCTTGGTAAACCTGTGTAAACAACAATGTAGTGGAAATCACTACGTTTTTGGCACGATGTGCGATGAATTATAATCCCATTTATAGAAGAAAGCACCAACATGGCCCACTACCGTATCGCTCCGAGCATTTTATCTGCTGATTTCGCCCGTTTGGGCGAAGAAGTGCGGCGCGTGATTGCCGCCGGGGCCGACTGGATCCATTTTGATGTGATGGATAACCACTACGTGCCCAACCTCACTTTCGGGCCGATGGTGTGCGCCGCGCTCAAACCTTATGCCACCGTGCCGCTGGATGTGCATTTGATGGTGGAGCCGGTGGACGAAATGATTCAGGCCTTTGCCAAGGCTGGGGCGGATATCATCACCTTCCACCCCGAAGCCAGCCGCCATATCGACCGCAGCTTAAGCCTGATCCGCGACAGCGGCTGCCGCGCCGGGCTGGTGCTTAATCCCGCCACGCCGGTGTATGTGTTGGAACACGTTTTAGACAAGCTCGATGTGGTGCTGCTGATGTCGGTTAACCCCGGCTTTGGCGGGCAGAAATTTATTCCGCACACGCTGGAGAAAATCGAACAGGTGCGCTCGCTCACCGACCTCTACGCCGCCGAAAGCGGCCGCCGCATCCTGATTGAGGTGGACGGCGGCATCAAGGCCGACAATATCGCCGAAATCGCTGCCGCCGGCGCCGACACCTTCGTGGCCGGTTCCGCCATTTTCAATCAGCCCGACTACGCAGCGGTGATTACCGAAATGCGTCGGCAGTTGGAAAAGGCCGGCAGTTGATACGGCAAAAGGCTGCCTGAAATTCTCAAATACAGCGGAAGCGCTTCATTTCTTCCTGCCGCGTGAGCCGCCTTGGCATACTTGGTATGGCTTGCGGTCGGCAGCTGGGCAGTGGAAATCGAGTGCTTCCGCTCAAGTTTTTTCAGGTAGCCAATGTTGCAGGCTGCCTGAAAAACCAAACTGCAGTTTTCAGGCAGCCTCATGCTGCAGCCCGCCTGAAACATTGATACAATTCCCCCGCTTATTCTTAAATCCCGCAGAAAGCCCGTCATGAAAGCCTCCCAGTTCTTTATTTCCACCCTCAAAGAAGCCCCCGCCGAAGCCGCGCTGGCCAGCCACAAGCTCATGCTGCGCGCCGGGCTGATTAAAGCCAACGCCTCCGGCCTCTACACTTGGATGCCCATGGGCTTGCGCGTGCTGCGCAAAGTGGAGGCCGTGGTGCGCGAAGAGATGAACCGCGCCGGTGCTATCGAGCTTTTGATGCCCGTTATCCAGCCGGCCGACTTGTGGAAAGAATCCGGCCGCTGGGATTTCTACGGCGACGAGCTGCTGCGCATCACCGACCGCCACGATAACACCTTCTGCTTCAGCCCCACTTGCGAAGAGCTGATCACCGACATCGTGCGCAAAGAAATCACCAGCTACAAACAGCTGCCCAAGAATTTCTACCACATCCAAACCAAATTCCGCGACGAGCGCCGCCCCCGCTTCGGCGTGATGCGCGCGCGCGAATTTGTAATGAAAGACGCCTATTCCTTCCACGCCGACTACGAATCCCTGGTGCGCGACGGCTACCAGCCCATGTACAACGCCTACTGCCGCGTGTTCGACCGCCTGGGCCTCGACTACCGCCCCGTGGCCGCAGACACCGGCAGCATCGGCGGCACCGGCTCGCACGAATTCCAAGTGCTGGCCGAAAGCGGCGAAGACGTCATCGCCTACAGCAGCGAATCCGATTTCGCCGCCAATATCGAGCTCGCCCCCACCCTGCGCCAAAGCGGCGAGCGCGCCACTGCACAAGCCGTGCTTGCCAAAGTGCACACCCCGGGCGTGAAAACCATTCCCGAGTTGGTGGAATTTTTGCAAATTCCGATTGAACGCACGCTCAAATCTATCGTGGTGGAAGGCGAAGAAGAGGGCGAACTCGTGTTGCTGCTGCTGCGCGGCGACCACGAATTCAACGACATCAAAGCCGAAAAACTGCCCGGCGTGAAAAGCCCGCTGGCCATGGCTTCGCCCGAAGCCATTAAAGAGAAATTCGGCGCAAACGGCGGTTCGCTCGGCCCGGTGGGCTTCAAAGGCAAAGTGTATGCCGACTTCGCCGTGGAAAAACTGGCCGACACCGTGATCGGCGCCAATGAAGACGACCACCACTACACCAGCTTCAACTTCGGCCGCGACTGCCCCAAGCCCGAATTTGCCGACATCCGCAACGTTATCGCCGGCGACCCCAGCCCCGACGGCAAAGGCTACCTGAAACTCGCACGCGGCATCGAAGTCGGCCATGTGTTCCAACTGCGCGACAAATATTCCGCCGCTCTCAACGCCTCGTTCTTGGATAACAACGGCAAATCGCAAATCATGGAAATGGGCTGCTACGGCATCGGCATCACCCGCATCGTGGCTGCCGCCATCGAGCAGAACAACGACGAGCGCGGCATCATCTGGACCAACGCCATGGCGCCGTTCCAAGCCGTGATCGTGCCGATGAACTACAAAAAATCCGAAGCCGTGCGCGAGGCCGCCGATAAAATCTACGCCGAACTCACCGCCGCCGGCATCGATGTGCTGCTCGACGACCGCGACGAACGCGCCGGCGTGCTGCTGGCCGACAGCGAACTGTTGGGCATCCCGCACCGCATCGCCATCGGCGACCGCGGCCTGAAAGAAGGCAAAGTGGAATACACCGAACGGCGCAGCGGCGAAACCGAGCTGGTGGCAGCGGGCGAAATTGCCGCCAAGCTGAAAGGTTTGTTGGCTTAAGCATTACGCCGGATTAGAGGCTACCTGAAAAACTTGGCTTGATAGAAGCTGCGTTTATTTTCAGGTAGCCTTTATGCCTCTGAGTTCTATCGATCCGCACAAACCGTTATTTAGCCCTCGGCCCGCTTTCCGCTACAATGCCGCTTTCCCCACAATACAACATAAAGGAACCCAATCATGGCACGTCTTCCCGTCCATACTGTAGAAACCGCTCCCGAAGCCGCCAAACCGCGCGTGGAGGCGGTGCTGAAGGCCAACGGCTTTATCCCCAACCTCATCGGCGTGTTGGCCAATGCGCCCGAAGCCCTGGCGTTTTATCAGGAAGTGGGCAAGCTCAACGCCGCCAACAGCCTCACCCCGGGCGAGGTGGAAGTGGTGCAGATTATTGCCACCAAAACCAACGAATGCGGCTTCTGCGTGGCCGGGCACACCAAAATCGCCACGCTGAAAAAACTGCTCTCCGAAAAAGCCATCCAAGCCTCGCGCCATCTGAACCCCGCCGAATTCGACGACGCCAAACTGGCCGCACTGGCCGCCTTCACCCAAGCCGTGATGGCGAAAAAAGGTGCGGTGTCCGATGCTGAGCTGCAAGCCTTTCTAGACGCGGGCTACAACAAACAGCAATCGGTGGAAGTGGTGATGGGCGTGGCGCTGGCCACCCTGTGCAACTACACCAACAACTTGGCGCAAACCGACATCAACCCCGAATTGCGCGATTACGCTTAAACATACGCAGCTTGCTGCGGTGAGCGAAACCAAAGGCTACCTGAAATTTCAGGTAGCCTTTGGTTATGGGGCGGCAGAGCTTTGCCGACAGGGTATAGTGGATTAACAAAAACCAGTACGGCGTTGCCTCGCCTTGCCGTACTATCTGTACTGTCTGCGGCTTCGTCGCCTTGTCCTGATTTTTGTTAATCCACTATAGGTTCAAGCCTTTGAGATTTTCAGGTAGCCTGTGCCGTTGCAGGCTACCTGAAAATCTGTGGGGCGGCCAGCTGCGTTCATTTGCTCTGCCGCAAGCGGCCTGTTCCCGTTCGGTGTACAATGCTGCCGTTCAACCATCAACCTAGGAGCCACCCATGCCCAGCACCCAAACCCAGATTGCTGGTTTCTCGTTTGACAACTGCCTCATGAACGCCGCCGGCGTGGCCTGCATGAGCATTGCCGAATTGGAAGAAGTGAAAAATTCCGCCGCCGGCAGCTTTGTTACCAAAACCGCTACCCTCGAGCCGCGCGCCGGCAACCCCGAGCCGCGCTACCGCAACGTGCCGCTGGGCAGCATCAACTCCATGGGTCTGCCCAACCACGGCATCGATTACTACCTCGACTACCTGCTCGACCTGCAAAACCGCGAGCCGAACCGCACCTTCTTCCTCTCCCTGGTGGGCATGTCGCCCAGCGAAACCCACGCCCTCCTGCGCAAAGTGGAAGAGAGCGGCTTTAGCGGCCTCACCGAGCTCAACCTTTCCTGCCCCAACGTGCCTGGCAAACCGCAGATTGCCTACGATTTTGAAACCACGGAAAAAATCCTCGGCGATGCCTTTGCTTATTTCAGCAAACCGCTGGGCATCAAGCTGCCACCCTATTTCGATATCGTCCACTTCGACCAAGCCGCCGCCATCTTCAATAAATTCCCGCTCAAATTTGTGAACTGCGTCAATTCCATCGGCAACGGCCTGTATGTGGAAGACGAAACCGTGATTATCCGCCCCAAAAACGGCTTCGGCGGCATCGGCGGCGAATACATCAAACCTACGGCGCTGGCCAATGTGCACGCTTTCTACCAGCGGCTCAACCCTTCCATCCGCATCATCGGCACTGGCGGCGTGCTCACCGGCCGCGATGCTTTCGAGCACATCCTGTGCGGCGCCAGCATGGTGCAGCTGGGCACCACCCTGCATAAAGAAGGCGTGCCCGCCTTCATCTGCATCACCGAAGAGCTGAAAGCCATCATGGCCGAAAAAGGCTATGAAACGCTGGACGATTTCCGCGGCAAATTGAAATATTTGGGCTAACCGCAATCGGCGTATCCAACAATAAAGGCTACCTGAAAAATTTCAGGTAGCCTTTTTATCTCCGCAATCAAGCTGCCATGTGGGTTTAAAAATGGTTTTTCAATTCGCGCAGTGCGGTGAAGACTTGTTCTTCGCCGTGCAGGCTTTGGCTGCTGAGTTCGGCGGTGCGGGAGGCTACCTGAAAATCGGCGGTGCGCAGGAAGGGGTTGATTTGCCGCTCGTGGGCAAGGGAGACGGGCAGGGTGGGCGTGTGCACGGCGGCGGCCAGGCTGCGGGCGATTTCGGGGTTGTGCGGCTCGATGTGTGCGGCGAAGCGCAGGTTGGCGGCGGTGTATTCGTGGGCGGGGTAGAGCAGGGTGTTTTCAGGTAGCCTGTTGATGCGTTGCAGGGAGGCGAAGAGTTGGGCGGTGGTGCCGTTGAAGACGCGGCCGCAGCCGGCGGAAAAGAGGGTGTCGCCGCAGAAGAGATGGGCTTGCCCGCCCGCTTGTAGCAGGTAGCTGAGGTGGGTTTGGGTGTGGCCGGGGGTGTGCCAGACTTCCACTTGGCTTTGCCAGAGCGGCCAGCGGCTGCCTTCGCCTACGGTGTGGGTGGTGTGGGGGATGTCGTGGTTGGCGTAAACGCGGCAGTCGGGGAACTGGCGGATGAGCTCGGGCAGGCCGGCGGTGTGGTCGGCGTGGTGGTGGGTAATCCAGATTTGGCGCAGCACCAAGCCGTGGGCTTTCAGGTAGCCTGCTACGGGAGCGGCGTCGCCGGGGTCGATGCAGACGGCTTCGTTGCCTTGTTGGAGCAGCCAGATGTAGTTATCGGCAAGAGCGGAAATGGGCGTGATTTTGAGCATGGTGGCAATGTTAGTAAATTGACAAAAGGGTGGCCGGTTGCTAGCCTTCACAGCATTTTACACGATAAGGGAGCGGCAGATGACCGCTGTGGATTATGTAGTGAATTTGGTGTTGAGCGGGATTTTGATTGTGGGGGCGTATCAGTTTTACTTTTTCACCCAACGCCACCCGCTGCGGCAGGCGCAGGTGCTGCATTCGCCGCTGGATGAGAAGATTCCGTTTGTGGCTTGGTGGTCGTGGGTGTATAGCTTTTTGTATTATCCGGCGATTTTGTATTTAAACTGGCTGATGGCGGATTCGCGCCAGTTTGTGATGACGGCGTTTAGCTTTTTGATTTTGCTGTTTGTGCAAATGATGTTTTTCTGGCTGTGGCCGGTGTCCACGCCGCCGCACTGGCGCAGTGTGAACACGGGCAAAACGGCTTCGGAGAAGTTTTTGCTGTTTGTGCAGAAGTTCGACCAATCCACCAACTGCTTCCCGAGCATGCACGTTTCGGTGGCGATGCTCACGGCCATGTATGCCTACCCGAGCATGGGCGCGGTGGCGTTTGCCTTTCCGGTGTTGATCGCGCTTTCCTGTATGTTTACCAAGCAGCATTATCTGATGGATTTGCCCGCCGGCGCGTTTTTGGGCTGGCTGGTGTTTAAGCTGTATGGTTGGCTGATGTTGGGATAAATGAGAAGGCTACCTGAAAGTCCCAGGTAGCCTTTTTTACTGCGAGGGTCAACTAGGAGGTGGCGTTGTTATGCCGCCGTTTGAAGTGTCGGGCTGTTCAAGTTTCCAGGTAGCCTGAAGTCTTTACCAAACAATATGCATTTGGCGCAGGGTGGGTTTATACTCACTCTGTTTTCAATGGATTGTACGGGCTAAGTCTCAATCTTAAGCAAAGGCGGGCAGGCAATCTGCCATTAAACAACAGGGCATGGTTTTCAGCCTGTTAGGCTGGATAGAGGCTACCTGAAAAATTGGCGCGGATATCAGCGCTCGCGGCGTACGCTTTGCCGCCAGCGGCCGTTCACCAGCCGCTTGGTGATGACTTCGGTGTAGGCGCCGTTGCCTTGCCGGCTGTCCCGTGTGGTGATGGCGATTTTACGCGGAGCGCGACCAGGGATAATCTGCCAGGTTTCTTCGGCGTGGAAGCAGCAGCCGTCGCGGGCAGCGGTGGTCAGGGTGTGGCGGGCGGCATCCACGCGGAACATACCCATGTAGTCGGAGGCGAGCTCGGTGAGCTCGCGGCTTTTAACGAAGCGGCCGGATTGGGTTTGCACGTAGATATCGTAGCTGGGGCTGCCGTAGGAACCGCCATTACCATTGCGGATGGCCAGGTCGGGTTTGCCGTCAAAGTTGAAGTCGCCCATTTGCACATCACTTGGCCACAATCCATTGTTGTGGAAAGAGAGTTGTTCGCTGCGGAAGCTTTGTGAGAAGCTACCGTGGCGTAGGGTGATTTGGGCCGGGCCCATACAAATCAAGCCATCTCTGTCGCAGCTGTCGCTTTGCACTTCGGCCTGCCAGCCGGGAGGCAGTTTAGTCGCATCTACCGTTAGACTGCGGGCGTGGGCGGTGAGGGGCAGGATGGCAAGCAGGAGCAGTAGGGTGGGTTTCATGGCGATCTCCAAGGGTGGGGAAGGGGGTTGAGGAAGATTATAGCAGCAAAATCAGGCGGCTGGTTTGGTTTCGGTAGATATGGTTTCAGGTCGCCTTAACCAGCGGTTTTGGCAAAACGGGGCAAATCGGGCATGATTCGGTTTGGACGAACTGCAAACAGGAAAAGGGCAAATGGAGATTTATCTGGTGGGCGGTGCGGTGCGCGATGCCTTGTTGGGGCGGGAAGTGAAAGACCGCGATTGGGTGGTGGTGGGCGCCGATGCGCCGGCCATGCTCGCGGCGGGCTATCAGCCGGTGGGCAAGGATTTTCCGGTGTTCCTGCATCCCGAAACGCATGAAGAATACGCCCTGGCGCGCACCGAGCGCAAAACCGGGCGCGGCTATGCCGGCTTCACTTTCCACGCCGAGCCGGACGTTACCCTGGAGCAAGACCTGCAGCGGCGCGACCTCACCATCAACGCCATGGCGCAGGATTCCGCCGGGCAGATTATCGACCCCTTCGGCGGGCAGGCCGATTTGGCCGCGGGCATATTGCGCCACGTTTCCCCCGCCTTTGCCGAAGACCCGGTGCGGATTTTGCGCACCGCGCGGTTTGCCGCCCGCTACGGTTTTCAGGTAGCCCCCGAAACCCTGCGCCTGATGGCGGATATGGTGCAGAGCGGCGAAGCCGATGCGCTGGTGGCCGAGCGCGTGTGGCAGGAGTTTGCGCGCGGGCTGATGGAAGCGCGGCCGGTGCGCATGATTGAAGTGCTGCGCCAATGCGGCGCGCTCGCCGTGCTGCTGCCCGAAGTGGAAGCCCTGTTCGGCGTGCCGCAGCGCGCAGACTACCACCCCGAAATCGACTGCGGCATCCACACCCTGCTCACCTTGCAAAGCGCCGCCGATGCCGGCCTGAGCCTGCCCGAACGCTACGCCGCGCTGCTGCACGATTTGGGCAAAGCCGCCACCGCGCCCGAAATCCTGCCCGCACACCACGGCCACGATGAAGCCGGCGTGCCGCTGGTGCAGGCGGTTAATCAGCGCTGGAAAGTGCCCAAAGCCTGCGCCGACTTGGCCGTGCAAGTGTGCCGCTGGCACGGGCGGCTGCACAAGGCGGCCGAATTGCGCCCGCAAACCGCCGCCAAAATTTTGCAGCAAACCGATGCCTACCGCCGCCCCGAACGCTTCGCCGCCATGCTCAACGTATGCCGCGCCGACGCGCAAGGCCGCCTCGGCTTCGAACACGCCGCCTACCAGCAGCGCGAACACTGGCTCGCCCTGCTCGCCGCCGCGCAGCAAACCGACACCGCCGCCATCGCCGCTGCCCGCGCCGGGCAACCGCAACGCATCGCCGAAACCATCGCCGCCGACAGGCTGGCGCGGATTAAACCCTTGCAGGAAGCGTATCGGCGGGAGCAGGGGAAGGCTACCTGAAAAGCGCAGGCTTCAGCGCAGCGGAAAATACGCGGGCAGACAAACGGATAAAACGGAAAGGGAAAGTATGTTGAACAAATCAGATGTGAAAGAATTTTGCGTTCGCTTGGCGGAGGAGTATCCCGGCTGGGAATATAAGGCACATTCTTTTAAGAATAAGACATTAAAGCATTCTGAGGTTTGGATTGATACTGGATGGGTGTTGCATTTATCAGCTATGCCTAGTGTTATTGTTTATAATAAATCAGTTAATAAGGTATTTAAGGAGGGATTTAATAATTTCCAAACAAAATGGACTGCTCGTATGTTAATCCTTAGCCCGGATGCCCATAATCATTGCATGATTTATCAAAAGCTGGTGCATACCTTACCTGATGCCGAAACCTATATCCGCGATTTTTTCGAACGCGGTTTGGATTTGGTCGGGCGTTATTTCAGCAATCCGGACGAAAAAGAGTTTCTAGCCAGTTATCCGATTTATGGCGAGTTCCCCGCGCCTTCTACAGATGATGCCTACGAAGGCTTGGGCAACTGCATCGCCCGCGCCATCCTGCTGGACTTTGATTATGTGGAACGGTTTATCAAAGATGATTTCCCCACCGTCCGACCAATCTATGAGCCTTACCGCGAGCGCGTAGCCCAGTGGCTGCCCATCTGGAAAGAGCGCGCCACCGAAACCGGCAGCATCCTGCCGCCGAAGAAGTGAAACCGGGCAGGAGCAGCGGGATAGGTAATAGCGCCGCAGTTATATTTTCAGGTAGCCTCCGGCAGGAAAGAGGCTACCTGAAAAAGTATGGCCGAAGCATTTTGCTGTTATTTATCGGCAGGCAGCGGTTGCGGCTCCACATCGGGCATCGGCGCGATAGGGCTGAATTGCAGGCCGGTTTGCACGGGGGCGAATCGGGCACGGTCGCTTTCTTTGGGCAGGTAGAGGTCGCTTTTGTAGCCGCAGGAGCTCAGGAGCAGCGCAGCGGCGAGGGCGGGGAATAAGGTTCGCATCATCATCAACTCGAAATTGCCTGAAACAGGCGGCTGTGGCAAGATGGGGCATCTTAAACAAAAATGCCACCATACACAAACCATCATGACCGAGACCGAATTTTTGCGCTATTCCGACCAATTGTTTGCCTACATCGAAGACCAGCTCGACCAGTGCGGCGCCGATTTCGACTGCGAACACAACGGCAATGTGCTCACCATCGAGGCCGATAACGGTACACAGATTATCGTAAACCGCCACATGTCAAACCAAGAGCTGTGGATTGCCGCCAAAAGCGGCGGCTACCACTTCGCCCTGCGCGACGGCGAATGGCGCTCCACACGCGATGGCAGCGGCTTTTTCGCCATGCTGAACGAAGTGCTGGGCGCGGCGGCGGGTAAGACGGTGGAGATCGAGCCGCTGTAGTTTGGGCCGGACGCTTGGGAAGGCTATCTGAAAATGGATTGTAGATTTTCAGGTAGCCTTTACCCATTAAAGCCGCCGCTTGATTTTATGCAATACCATGCCGATAACGATGGCGCAGAGCAGCAGGCCGAAGGCTACGGGCAGGATAACGGCGTAGCCCGCCGTCCGGCCGTAACGGATGCTCCACAGGATTTTACCTGCGGCAGCTGCGGCTAGGCAGAACAACCCGAGGCGCGGTTTACTCTGCCAGAATGCGGCGGCAATCAGCGTCAGGCTCAGGGCAACCATGCCCGATGCCAAGACTTTGGCCGTATTCCAGCCGCCGAGCAGGAAGTTTTGCTCCATGGCCAAGAATTGCCGGATGCGTTCGTTTGGATAGTCGGGTGGGGGAAACCAAAACATACTGCTGAGCAGCAGCAACAAGGTAGCCCAAATACCGGCGTGGCTGCGGCGGTAGGCTGAGAGGCAGAAGGGGATGAGGAACAGCGGGCGGATGTACCAGCTCAGGGGGTTATGATGCCGTGCGAATGCCCAATGGAAAAAACGGCTGTCGGCAAAAAAAAGCGGCAATCAGGGTGGCGCTGAGCAGGGCGAATAGGATGGCGGCTGCGCGATCGATGGCGGATCGGTTCATGGGGCGGCTAATATAGTGGATTAAAATAAAAATGGGGCGGCGAGCCGCAGACAGTATGAGCAATACGGCAAGGCGAGCCAACGCGGTAGCATTCTTATTTTAATCCACTATAAAGGGCTACCTGAAAACGGTTTGGATGTTTTCAGGTAGCCTTTGCTTTAGCGGTGTTTGATTGTCCAGCAGCGGTGGATTTTGCGGTTGCGGAAGTCTTCGGGCACGGATTGGCGGCTGATTTCGGCCACTGCATGGCGTTCGGCCACGGCGGGTTCAAGCTCGAAGCTGCGCAGGTTGTTGGAGAAATAAAGCGTGCCGCCTGGTTCGAGCAATTGCATGGCTTCGCGGATGAGGCGGGGGTGGTCACGCTGGATGTCGAGGATGTCGAGCATTTTTTTGCTGTTGGAAAAGCTGGGCGGATCCATCACGATGAGGTCGAAACGTTTGCCTTCGGCGGCGGCGTTTTGCAGGTATTGGAATACGTCGGCGCGGATGATGCGGTGCTGCTCGGGGTTGATTCGGTTGAGCTCGAAGTTGCGCCGCGCCCAATCCAGATAGGTGTTGGACAAATCTACGGTTTCGCTGCTAACAGCGCCGCCGGTGGCGGCATATACGCTGAAGCTGCCGGTGTAGGAAAAGAGGTTGAGGAAGTGTTTGCCTTGGGTTTCGCTGCCTACGAGGGCGCGGGTGTTGCGGTGGTCGAGGAAGAGGCCGGTATCGAGGTATTTGTCGAGGTTTACCCAGAAGGCGCGGCCGTTTTCGTGCACGATAAAATCTTCGCCGCTGCAGCCGGTTTTTTCGTATTGGCTGCTGCCGCGCTGGCGGCTGCGCTGTTTGAGGTGGATGTGTTCGGCGGGAAAGCAGGTGATGAATTGCACGGCCTCCACCACTTCGGCCAGCCAGACTTCGTATTCGGCATGCTGCATGATCCAGCCGGTGTCGTATTCCTGCAGGTGGACGTGATTGCCGTAGATGTCGATGGCGAAGGGGTATTGCGGGATGTCGCGGTCGTAGAGCCGCCAGGCTTCGATGTTTTGCCGGCGCGCCCATTTGATGAGGTGTTTGGCGTTTTTGCCCAGCCGGTTGGCAAAGGCGGTGATTTCGCTCATGTGAGGCTACCTGGAAAGTGGAAAAGGAGTGCGGCTATTTTACGGTTAATTGCCCCGTCGCTCCAAACGGGCAACTGTGGCTTTCAGGTAGCCTTTTCGGTAGATAGGTGTAAATCTAAAGATTTTGCTTGACCGATTCCAAGCAAACGCCTAAGATGCCGTCCCTTTTTTGTTCGAAGCCATCGTCTTCAGCCCCCGCAGTTTTACAGCTGCGTCTGTTTGCCGCATTTTGCGTGCAATCCTTCTCTGCTTCGCAGGTTGTCGCCGATGCCACTCCAAGCGCTTTGCTTGCGACAATCTTTTGCGTAACCTCCAGCGGTTGCCCTCGTTTTCTTTGCTGCTTGCGGCCTGCCCTAGTTATTGAAAGCGAATGAATCCCGCCTCTTTCTGTTAGCGCATCCTTTTGCTTCGTGGCTGCCCGTTTTGTGCGGGCGGAAAGTATTGTTGTCCTTTTTGGAAACACATGACCATCCAATTCAGCGACCTGCTGCACGATAAAAACCTGCTCGCCGCCCTACGTTCTGCCGGCTACATCGAGCCCACCCCCATTCAGACCCAAGCCCTGCCCGCCGCCATTGAAGGCCGCGACATCATGGCTTCGGCGCAAACCGGCTCCGGCAAAACCGCCGCTTTCCTGCTGCCCAGCCTGCAGCGCATCACCCGCCGCAGCGACAAACCCGGCAAAGGCCCGCGCATCCTTGTGCTCACGCCCACGCGCGAGTTGGCGGCGCAGGTGGAAAAAAACGCCAAAATCTACGCCCAAAACATGAAATGGTTGCGCACCGTCACCCTGGTGGGCGGCTCGTCTTTCGGTTTTCAAATCAAGGCGCTGGCCAAGCCGATTGATTTGGTGGTGGCCACGCCAGGCCGCCTGATGGACCACATGCGCAGCGGCCGCATCGATTTCGACCGCCTCGAAGTGCTGGTGCTCGACGAAGCCGACCGCATGCTGGATATGGGCTTTATCGACGACATCGAAACCATCGTGGCCGCCACGCCCGAAAGCCGCCAAACCCTGCTCTTTTCCGCCACTTGGGACGGCGCTGTAGGCAAACTCGCCCGCCGGCTCACCAAAAATCCCGAAGTGATTGAAATCGAACGAGAAGACAACCAAGGCAAAATCGACGAGCAGCTCTTTTACTGCGACGACAAAAACCACAAAAACCGCCTGCTCGACCATATTTTGCGCGATGCCAATATCGACCAGTGCATCATCTTCACCAGCACCAAAGCCATGAGCGAACAGCTGGCCGACGAACTCTACGAAAAAGGCTTCGCCGCCAACTGCCTGCACGGCGACATGCCGCAAAACTGGCGCAACCGCACGCTGATGGATTTGCGCAAAGGGCGCATCAAAGTACTGGTGGCCACCGATGTGGCCGCGCGCGGCATCGACGTGCCCAGCATCACCCACGTGATCAACTACGACCTACCCAAACAGGCCGAAGACTACGTGCATCGCATCGGCCGCACCGGCCGTGCTGGCTGCCACGGCCTCGCCCTCACTTTTGCCGAAGTGAACGAATACGTGGCGGTGCACAAAATCGAAAAATACCTCGGCCGCAAGCTGCCCGAGTTCACCATCGAAGGCATGGAGCCCACCCGCAAGCGCAGCAAAGCCCCGCGCAAAGCCAAAGGCGGCGGTTGGAAACAAAAAGGCAGCGGCCGCAAGCCCAACGGTAGCGGCAAACCCTTCGGGAGCCGTTCCGCCGGCAACCCGCGCGGTAAAGCCCGCAAACCGGCCGCCCAAGGCCGCCGCGCCTGATATGGTTGAATAATTTTCCCCCTGCTGGGTGAACCGATAGCAGCAGGGGGGGAAGTAAGTGTTTGAGCTATGGCCGGTTCAGTAGCAGCTGGCTGTGAAATAAAGGCTACCTGAAACTTGGGAAGCGGCACGAAAAATTGCCGTATTGTTTTCAGGTAGCCCTTAGTTCGCTCGAGCGATTTACTTGGCTTGTTTGCTTGGCTTACAGTAAGATGATTGGCTGTTTGAGTGTAGCGAGAACGCTTCCCTGTATATGAACGCTGTGTCAGGGAGACGCCTAAAGCCAAACCCAAAAATGCCGCTTTCCGAGCAGATTACAAAACAGCCAATCTACGGCACATTGTGCCGTAAACGTAAACCGCGGCTAAAACACCTCATTTCATGGGATGGCCTGGTTTCTATTTTGAACGGCGATACCGTTTGGGCTACCTGAAAACAGATGGCGTTGCTGATGTTTGCTTTGCAGCAGCTCAGCATATTGTTTTAACTTCGTTGAGGCTTCGTTTTCAGGTAGCCTGCTCCATCATTTCCCCAACCCTGCCGCTTGTTGTTGCCGCAGAAGAACCGTTGATAAATATCACGAGTTAGGAGTGTAACCATATGAAAAACCAACGCGACTCTAATAAACGTAATCCGCGCCGCGCCGATGAAAAAGTTTCAGGTAGTCCTAAGCGCCAGCAGCAGCCTGAAGCGGAGAAAGCGCCGAAAACCCGCGTGGCACGAGCAAAAAAGCTAGCGGTGCGCCCGGCTAACCAAAAAGTGCAGAGCCAAGTGCGCCGTTTGCAGGAACAGCGTTCCGATTTGAGCGGCATTGAGCCGGTGCGCCTGCAAAAGGCGCTGGCTGCTTCGGGCGCGGGTTCGCGCCGCGAGATGGAGGAGTGGATTCAAAACGGTTGGGTAACGGTGAACGGCAAGGTGGCGCAGCTGGGCGATAAGGTGCGGCCGGAAGACCAGGTGTTGGTGAAAGGCAGCGTGATCAAGCTGAAATGGCCGGATCGATTGCCGCGTATCATCTTGTATTACAAACAAGAAGGCGAGATTGTGTCGCGCGACGACCCGCAGGGGCGCGTGAGCATTTTCGACCGTTTGCCGCAGGCGGCGAGCAGCCGTTGGGTGGCCATCGGCCGCTTAGACATCAATACCAGCGGCCTGCTGATTCTTACCACTTCCGGCGAGCTGGCCAACCGTTTTGCCCACCCGAGCTTCGAAGTGGAGCGCGAGTATGCGGTGCGCGTGTTGGGCGAGCTGGGCATGGACGAGATGCGCCTGCTCACCAGCGAGGGCGTGATGCTGGAAGACGGCCTGGCGCGGGTGGAACGCATCCACAGCCAGGGCGGGGAAGGCGCGAACAAATGGTATAATGTGGTGCTCAAAGAGGGGCGCAACCGCGAAGTGCGCCGCATTTTCGAGCATTTCGGCCTTACGGTGAGCCGCTTGGTGCGAACCGGCTTCGGGCCGATTGGTTTGCCCAACCGATTGAAACGCGGGCAGTTTTATGAACTGAACGCGGCGGAAGTGGCCTCAGTGATGAAGTGGGCGGATTTGCCGCTGCCGGACAGCCGCCGTCGGCCTGGCTGACGGTATGCCGCCGATTAAAGGCTACCTGAAAAATCAAACAGCCGCTTTCCTATTGTTCTTTAACGAGTTATGAAACAGCCCAACCGCATCGATTCCCAGCCGGCGTTTTTGCTGTCGGCCACGCCGTGGCGCGAAACCAGCCTGCTGGCGGAGCTGTTTAGCCGCGATTACGGGCGGGTGGCGGTGGTGGCGCGCAGCGCGCGCAAACGGCAAAGCGAATTACGCGGCGTGTTGGTACCGTTTGTGCCGGTTCAGGTAGCCTGGTATGGCAAGGAAGAGTTGAAAATGTTGCACCGAGCCGAATGGCTGGGCGGCTGGCCGCAGCCGCAGGGCAGGGCGCTGCTGAGCGGGCTGTATGTAAATGAATTGGTGCAGAAACTCACTGCCCGAGAAGACCCGCAGCCTGCGTTGTATGAGGCCTTGCAGCAGGTGATGCGTACTTTGTGCACCGAACCGAACCACGCCGCCGTGCTGCGCCGTTTTGAGTGGACATTGCTCACGTTGGCGGGCTACGCGCCGGACTTGCAGAAAGATAGCACAGGATGTTCAGTGGAAGCCGACCGGCAATACTGGCTGCGGCCGGAACATGCGGTGCTGCCGCTGGATCAGCGGCATAGCCTGCCATCGGCAGAGGCGCAGCCGGGTGTGGCTGTGGATGGCGATGTGTTGATTCAGCTGCAAAACGGCGACTTTACCAATGCCGCCGCTTTGCAACAAGCACGTCGGATTACGCGCATGCTGCTGGATTTCCGCCTGCCGGAAGGGATTAAATCGCGGCAGGTGTTGCAGCAGATGCAGGTTTTCAGATAGCTTTTATCAATAGTTTTAGATAAGCAAACCATTAAGTTGTACGTGTTGGATATGTAGAAAATCATGGGTATTACGTCGCATGGCGAAGGCGATTCACGGTAAACTTTAACAGCCGTCCGCCGTCTATATCTCACTTGTGGCGGTAGTTTCGATGCTGTGTTGCTTGCCGACATTATGTGCAACATTAGTAAAATGGTTTTTTATCTGAACAAGCGGTTAATCGTGCATCTGTTTTTCGTTCCCTGTTTGAAAGCGGGGAAAATCACGGCGTTTAAGTGATGATTTGTATAGTTGCAGTATTGACCATATCTTGGAAAAGCTTTGTGGTAATGGCATGCCGGTTGCTAGGTATGGCTACGGCGTGAGTCATAAAGCTAAATTGCCAAATTCGATACCCGAAAGGAAAGAATATGCTGTTGGGTGTTAATATCGACCACGTTGCCACCTTGCGTAATGCACGCGGTACGCGCTATCCCAGCCCGTTGGAGGCGGCTTTGGTTGCCGAAACCCACGGCGCGGATTTGATTACCCTGCATTTACGCGAAGATCGGCGCCATATCAAAGATGCAGATGTGTTTGCCATCAAGCAGGCGATCCGCACCCGTATGAATTTGGAAATGGCGCTGACGGCAGAAATGCTGGATAACGCTTTGCAGGTACAGCCGGAAGATGTGTGTATTGTGCCGGAAAAACGGCAGGAGGTAACCACTGAAGGCGGCTTGGATGTGTTGGCACAACAGCAGACGGTAGCAGAGTTTACGCAGCAATTAAACGCTGCCGGCATCCGTGTTTCGTTGTTTATCGATGCGGATGAACAGCAAATCAAGGCTGCTCGTGATGTTGGAGCTCAAGCTATTGAACTGCATACCGGCGCGTATGCCGATGCAGTTTCACATGCCGTTCGGCAAAACGAATTGCTGCGCTTGGAAGAAGCGGCATATTTTGCTTCCGAATTGGGTTTGGTGGTAAATGCTGGACACGGGTTGACGATTCACAACGTAGCGCCGGTGGCGCGGATTCTGCCGATTCGTGAGCTGAATATCGGTCATGCACTCATTGCGCAGGCTGTGTTTTTGGGTTTGCCGAAAGCGATACACCAAATGAAGGATGAGATTTATCAGGCGCGGAGTCAGCCGGATTAGAGGTAAGAGAAATTATAATTATGAGTTGGGATACGATTCAGAATGAAGAAAAGAATAATAAGAAAAATGGAGTTTTATGGCGATGAATAAATCAAACGTAAGTGGGTTTACTTTAGTTGAGCTGATGATCATTATTGCATTGATTGCTATTTTGGTTACTCTATCATATCCAAGTTATGAGGCTTTCATGCGAAGGGTTCATATGGAGGAGGCCAAGGCAAGTATCATGGTAAAGGCTAGGGATATGGAGCGCTTATATGCCAGTAAAAGGACCTTTACCGATTCAAGTAGCCCCGCGACAGATCCGGTTGATACGGAGTACTTTGCTATTGATTTCGCACCAGGTAGTCCCAAGGCAGATAGCTACGAAATTATTGCAAAACCGAAAAATCCTCGTGAAACGCAAGCTCTTTACTACAATAGCATAGGTATTCTCAGTCGTTGCAATGCCTCTACAATGCAGGACTGTGAGCAATACTAATAGTAACAGGGTATTTCATTTTTTTCTAAAGCCGTTTATACTGCGTGTCCTAATAATTATCTAAAGGAGTAGCAATATGAACGGTTTATCTGTTTTCACCAAACGCGGTTTCACACTGATGGAGCTGATGATCATTATTGCCATAGTGGCGATTTTGGCAGCCATTGCGTATCCTTCATACCAATCGTTTGTGCGAAAATCCCGTTTGGAAGAGGCGAATGCTGCTTTGTTGGAAAATAGTCGGGCGATGGAGCGTTTCTATACGAGAAACCGCACTTTTAAAGCCACTTCCACTACTTGGCCGGTGTTGGCGGTTAGTCAAACGCAGCATTTCTGTATTAAATTCCAAGGTAATGCGCGTGGGGTGTTGGGAGATAAATATACAATTAAAGCCGTGGCCTTTGATGTAAATAAAGAGCCACGGGTTTTGTTGATAAACCAAGATCAAACCGTGCGGATTTGCCAAAGAAGTCGTAGCCGTTGCGATAATAAAGAGGTATTTTCTGGAGGTAATAATATCGACCAAGAATGCGAATTGCTGCATTAGTTTTCTTATTATTTAAATTCAAATTTTGATGAGTATTGTAATCTTACTTGCAACAAAAAATCCAAAATGCCGATTATGCTCGCATGATTCAAAACGATACCGTCCCATTTAGCCTAGGAGAAACCGAACTGCTGGCTGAAATCTTGAGTGGTACGAATTTGATATGGTGTATATGGTGTAGCAGCAGGCGGTGATGCAGCAGTCCCGTTTCGATCCGGATGCCTTCCACCAAGATTTGACGATAAAGACGTAACCGGCATTTGCCCGCATTGCATCAACCCGCCCATGCCGCCGTTGCGTGATTATCTGGCGTGGCGTCAAACGCTGGCTAAACAGGCTACCTGAACATTTCAGGTAACCTTTTTCCCTGTATAATCAAACAATAATCTTATCTGGAAAACCCATGCGTATCATTTCTGCCAATGTAAACGGCATCCGTTCTGCCTATAAAAAAGGCTTCTATGAATACCTTGCCGCAAGCGGCGCCGATATCGTTTGCGTACAGGAACTCAAGGCTCAAGAAGCTGATTTGGACGACAGCATGAGGGCCCCGCACGGTATGTACGGCGTTTGGCACTGTGCCGAGAAGCGCGGCTATTCCGGCGTGGCGCTGTATAGCAAACGCGAGCCAGACCGCGTGCAAACCGGCATGGGTATTGCCGATTTCGATGCTGAAGGCCGCTTTGTGCAGGCTGATTTCGGCAATTTATCGGTGATTTCGCTCTACTTGCCGTCTGGTAGCAGTTCGGAAGAGCGCCAGCAGGTGAAGTTCCGTTTCCTAGAAGCCTTCTACCCGATGCTGCGCGAGTTGCAAACCCAAGGACGCGATATCGTGATCTGTGGCGATTGGAATATTGCGCATCAAAACATCGACTTGAAAAACTGGAAAGGCAACCTGAAAAACTCCGGCTTCCTGCCTGAAGAGCGCGAGTGGATCGGCAAAGTGATTGCCGAACTGGGCTGGGTAGATATTTGGCGCACGCTCTATCCCGAAATGCCTGGCTACACTTGGTGGAGCCAGCGTGGCCAGGCCTATGCCAAAGACGTGGGCTGGCGCATCGACTACCAAATGGCCACGCCCGCTCTGGCCGAGCACGCCCGCTCCGCCCATGTTTATAAGCAGGAGAAATTCTCCGATCACGCCCCGCTGGTAGTGGATTACGATTATCCGCTGTAGCGGATGCCGGCGTTCCGGTTTTTCAGAAATCCGGCATTTCGGAAAACCTGTTTCAGGTAGCCTGTAGTATCTGTTTAAGGGCTACCTGAAACCGCGAAAACCAACCCAAGGAAATACCATGTATTTTGTAGACCGCAGCGCCGTGGTGGTGAAGCCCACCGAAGCTTTCCTCGCCTGGCTCAAAAGCACTGGCGACGACCTGCCCGACCTCACCCTTGCCCAAATCCGCAGCAATTGCAGCGTATATTTGTTGGCGCAGGCCGATACGCCCGAAGAGAGCGCCGGCCTGTTCGGCGAACGCTGGCGCGAGGTGTTCAGCGGCGAGATTGCTTCGTGGGAAGTGCCGCAGGAGCAATGGCCGGAGCTCACGCCCGAGCTGTTTGCCCGCTTTTTCGACCTCGAATTCCACGACATGGTGCTGGACACGGATGACGACGACATCCGCGTCAGCCCTGTGGTGGACAACATGATGTAGCCGCCGTGCAGCCTTTTCAGGTAGCCTTTCGGCCTTCGCGGTTGCAGCGTGTGCTGCAGTTGGCCGCATGGGTGTGGCTGGCCGTTATCTGGCTGCTGTATTTCGCCGGTTGGCTGCGCCTGCTCGGCCTCGCGTTCACCGCCTTTGCCGCTTGGTATGCCCTACGCCGGCCATTGCTAATCGGCAGCCTCACAGTGGGCAGCGGCAGCGAGGCCGTGCTGTTTTTGCAGCCTCAGCAAATCGCCGTGGCGGCCACCCTGCGCGGCGGCGTGGTGCTGCCGTGGCTGCAACTTTTGCACTGGCAAACCGACGGCGGCCGGCAGATTTACCAAGCCGTTTGGCCGGATTCCGCCGATGCCGAAGGCCTGCGCCGCCTGCGCGTGTGGGCGCGTTGGGGGCAGGCGCGGAAGAAACGGAGCAAGCCGGTGGATAGGTAGGACTTCCGCTGACAACGACTGTGTCAACGCGGCATATTCTATTGGCTTTTTCATTGCACACAGGACTCAACCCTATGACCAATCCCAACCACCTTATCCTGCCCAGCCGTTTGGGTATTGCCGAAACGCTGGCCGTGTTGAAACAGGCTTTTGCCGCCAAGCAGATTACCCTGTTTGCCGAAATCCCGCATTCCGCGCTGGCCGCCGAACACGGTCTGCCGCTGGCGCCCGTCAGCCTGCTGATTGTCGGCCACCCGGCCAAAGGCACGCCGCTGATGCAGGCCGATTTGCTGCTGGCCGCCGAGCTGCCGCTGAAAGTGTTGGTGTACGAGCAAAACGGCCGTGTGCAGGTGCTGTACCGCCGTGTGTTGCCGCTGGTTGAGGGGCGCGGTTTGGATGCGGCCGAAACTGCCGCCGCGCAAATCGATGCCGCCACGGGTGCACTGATTGCCGCCGCGCTGGAGAGTGTGCCGGGCTGAATTCTGCTGCGGTATAATGTGGCGGCAAAAGGCTACCTGAAAAGGTTTAACCGTTTTCAGGTAGCCTTTATCAGTTAAAGCAGGCTACCTGAAAGCGCCGCTCAAAACCCGGGCCAGCAAGCGCTTGGCACGGTAATGCAGACCGACACCGTTATTTTCAGCTAGCCTTCGCCAAGCCGCCCGTACCGGCATACAGGCTACCTGAAAACCAGTTTGGCATTTTCAGGTAGCCCCTCAAACAAGGTTGAACAAATGAAAACACTCTCCCAATGGCTCGCCCACCTCGAAACCGCCTACACCGGCGGCACCGCCCACAGCCACGGCAGCATTGATTTGGGCTTGGAGCGCGTGCGCGCGGTGAAAGAGCGGATGGGTTTGCAGCCGCAGTGCCCTGTGATCGTGGTGGCCGGCACCAACGGCAAAGGCTCGGTGTGCGCCTTTTTGGAAAGCATCTACCGCGCCGCCGGGTTCAAAACCGGCATGTTCACCAGCCCGCACATCCTGCGCTACAACGAGCGCATCTGCGTAAACGGCCAGCCCGCTGCCGATGAAACTATTGCCGCCTCTTTCGAGCGCATCGAAGCCGCACGCGGCGATACCGCGCTTACTTATTTCGAGTTCAACACCTTGGCGGCCGTGGATATTTTCCGGCGCGCCGAAACCGATGTGATGATTTTGGAAGTCGGGCTCGGCGGCCGGCTGGACGCGGTGAATATTTTTGACGGCGACGTAGCGGTGGTAACGTCGGTGGATTTGGATCACCAAGCCTTTTTGGGCGACACGGTGGAGCAGGTGGCCTTTGAAAAAGCGGGCGTATTCCGCGCGGGCAAACCTGCTATCTGCGCCCAAAACCCGCCGCCCGAATCGCTGCGCCGCCACGCCGAAGCCATCGGCGCCGACCTTTTGCTGGCCGGACGAGATTTCGGCTTCAGCAAGCTGGAGCAGCAACAATGGTCGTTTCACTTTCATCCCGAGCGCAGCCGCCTGTTTTCAGGTAGCCGCAACCGCAACGCACTGCCTTTTCCCGCCCTGCGCGGCGGCTACCAGCTGGGTAATGCCGCCTGCGCGCTGGCCGTGCTCGAATGCCTGAATGCGCGGCTGCCGGTGGATATCGGCGCCATCAAACGCGGGTTGTTGCTGGTGAGCCACCCCGGCCGTTTTCAGGTGTTGCCCGGCTGCCCGCCCACTATTTTGGATGTCGGTCATAACCCGCATGCCGCCCGTGCCTTGCGCCGCAGCCTGATGGCTCTGCCGTTTGCCGAAAAACGGCTGGCGGTGTTCAGCATGTTGGCCGATAAAGATATCGACACTGTGGTTTCCCTGCTGCAAGACCAGTTTGACGAATGGCTGGTCGCCCCGCTACCACTGCCGCGC
Organism: Eikenella sp. NML070372; assembly: GCF_001648415.1. Taxonomy (NCBI): domain Bacteria; kingdom Pseudomonadati; phylum Pseudomonadota; class Betaproteobacteria; order Neisseriales; family Neisseriaceae; genus Eikenella; species Eikenella sp. NML070372. The sequence goes on from NZ_LXSN01000004.1 coordinate 202,898, forward strand.
GGCCTCCCGGCGGAAGCATTGCGGCAGCATCTGGAAGCGGCGGGAGCGGCCAATGTGCGCTTGTTTGCCAGCGTGGGCGAGGCCTACCGTGCCGCCTTATCGGCGGCGGGGGAAAATGATAGAATTGTCGTATTTGGTTCGTTTCACACGGTGGCCGAAGTGATGGGCGCACCGCAACAGGAATAAGAAATTATGCCACCCCAATCCAACCCGAATTGGCGCCATCTGGAAGAATACGAGCAGATTAAGCGCAAAAACCGCCGCCGCTTGGTGGGCGCGCTGCTGCTCACCACGGTGGTGGCGCTGCTGCTGGCCAAAGTGATGGGCAGCAGCCAAAATACTGCCGCACCGGGCGAAATCACCGTGAGCGGCGGCAGCGAAACTGCGGCTTCCATGGTGGTGAAAACCCAGCCGTTGCCCGAGCCGGTGGCCGAAGTGCCGACCGGTGCTGATACTTCGGTGGAAATGCAGCCGCAGCCTGTGTCGGCACCGGTTGTTGAGCCGGAAGCAGTGGTTGTGGAGCCTGCTCCGCCTGCGCCGCAGCCCGTGCAGCCGGCCAAGCCGGTGGAGGCGCGCACCACGGTGTTGCCCAATCCGTTGGCCAACTCTGGAAACACGGCTAATCCGCAGCCGAGCCGCCCGGTTGCACCGCCGGTGCGGGCTGAAAGCAAGCCTGCGCCGCAGCCGCGTGTAGAAGCCAAGCCAGTGCCTGCCGAGCCGCGCGCGCAACAGGCAGAAAACAATAAACCGGCGGCTCAGCCGCAGGCTAAGCCTGCCGTGTCGGAAACCCCGCGCCGCGCCGAGGGCGTGAAACCACAAACGCCGGCCGCGCAGCCGAATGAGCGCCGTGCCGAAAGCAAACCGGCCGAACCGAAGCCGACCGAACAGAAACCAGCCGAGCGCCGCCGCCCAGCTGAACGCCGGCAGGAGCGTAAGCCAAACGGCAACCGCCTCTCGCCGGAAGATATTTTGAATAACCGCGCTGCCAACCATGTGGCCGGTAACGGCAAAGCTGCCGATAATCAAGCGGCGCAGACGGAGCGGCGCATGGTGATTCAGGTGGGTGCTTACACCACCGAAGAGCAGGCACGCGCCGTGCAAAAACGGCTGGCCGATGCGGGTGTGAGCGCCTATGTGGCGCCGCCGGCCAACAAAGGCGGTAACGCACTCTACCGCGTGCGCACCGGCTCATATCCCAACCGCCAGGCCGCCAGCCAGGCAATGGGCAAAATTAAATCGCAGGGGCTGGACGGCATCCTGCTGGAGCGCTGATGACTCTGTTTGATTATCTCGCGCTGCTGGTGATTGCGGCGTTTACCCTGATTTCGCTGTTTCGCGGCGTGGTGGCCGAATTGGTGGGCTTGGTTTCCTGGCTGGGCTCGCTGCTGGCGGCCAAGCTGCTTGCTCCATCAGTGGGCGACTGGCTTTCAGGTAGCCTCAAGCCGCATGCACTGGCGGTGGTAGCAGCGTTTATCGGTGTATTTCTGCTGGCGCGGCTACTGTTCCGACTACTGCAAACCTTGCTCACTTCGTCTGCCGGCGCGGCCGGGCTGGGCGGGGCAAACCGCCTGCTCGGTGGCGTGTTCGGCGCGGTGAAGGGGGTGCTGGCGGTCACGCTGGCGGTGCTGGCCTGCGCGTTTACCGATTTGCCAAAGAGCGAGGAATGGCAGCATTCGCAAACCGCATTTGTTTTCGAGGGCTTGGCCCAATTGGCCGTGCCGTATCTGCCGCCGTTTATGGCGGATCGTGTCGACTACCGGCAAGAGCCGGGGGAGTGAGTTTATGTGTGGCGTGTTGGGCATGGTGGCCTTTGAGCCGGTAAATCAGTTGCTGTATGACGGCTTACAGGTGTTGCAGCACCGTGGGCAGGATGCTGCCGGCATCGTAACCGCCGAGGGCGAGATGCTCCATATGCACAAAGACACCGGCATGGTGCGCGACGTGTTCCGCACACGCGATATGCGCAACCTAGTGGGCAACGCCGGCATCGCCCATGTGCGTTATCCCACCGCCGGCAATGCCGCCAGCAGCGCTGAAGCGCAGCCCTTTTATGTGAATTCGCCCTTCGGCATCGTGCTGGCACACAACGGCAATCTCACCAATACCGAAGAACTCAATGCCAATCTGTGCCGCCGCTACCTGCGCCACATCAACACCGGCTCAGATTCCGAAGTGTTGCTCAACGTATTGGCCAGCGAACTGCAGCACGTGATCGGCAGCCGCAGCAAGCTGGAAGTGGACGATGTGTTTGATGCTGTGGCCGCGCTCAACCGCCAAGTGCGCGGCGCATACGGCGTGGTGTCGCTGATTGCTGGCTACGGCATGCTCGCCTTCCGCGATCCGCACGGTATCCGCCCGCTGGTGTTGGGCAAATCCACCGACGAAGCGGGGCGCACCGCTTATATGGTGTCTTCCGAATCTATCGTTTTCCCCGGCCTGGGTTATGAATTGGTGCGTGATATCGCACCGGGCGAAGCCGTGTTTATCGGCTTTAACGGCGAGTTCCACAGCCGCCAATGCGCCGAAGCGCCGCGCCTTTTGCCCTGCCTGTTTGAATACGTGTATTTTGCCCGCCCCGATTCCGTGATGAACGGCGTATCGGTGTACCAAGCGCGGCTCGATATGGGCGTAACCCTGGCTGAAAAAGTGAAACGTAGCCTGCCAGTAGGAGAAATCGACGTGGTAATGCCCATACCGGATACCAGCCGCCCTAGTGCCTTGCAGCTGGCCATGCACCTGGGCAAGCCCTACCGCGAAGGCCTTATTAAAAACCGCTACATCGGCCGTACCTTCATTATGCCCGGCCAAGCCACGCGCAAAAAATCCGTGCGCCAGAAGCTCAATCCCATCGACAGCGAAGTTGCTGGCAAATCTGTGCTGCTGGTAGACGACTCCATCGTGCGCGGCACTACCAGCCGCGAGATTGTGGAAATGGTGCGTGCCGCCGGAGCACGGAAAGTGTATTTTGCCTCCGCCGCCCCCGAAGTGCGCTACCCCAATGTATATGGCATCGATATGCACACTCGCAACGAGCTGATTGCCAGTGGCCGCAACATCGAACAAATCGCCATCGAAATCTCCGCCGACGGCGTGGTGTTCCAAGATTTGGGCGACTTGGAGAACGTGGTACGAACACTCAATCCTGCCATCGAAGGTTTCGACAGCTCCTGCTTCAACGGCTGCTACGTGACCGGTGACATCGACGAAGGCTACCTGAAACACCTTGAACGTAAAAAAGACAGCAACACGGCCCCTGCCGGCCAGATGGAACACGGCATCCGTGTGGATTCGCTACGGGAATAGCAAATGGCGGAAGCCGGCTTTGAGGCCGGCTTCTTTGGTTTGGCGGGGTAGGGCAATTTCAGGTAGCCTTACCGGCAGATGAAAAGGCTACCTGAAAACCATGAATCTTTCGCGCAGAAACTTACTCAAACTGGCCGCAGCAATATTGTCGGTTTCCGCCTGCGACAAGCCGGACAATAGCCGCCATTCTTTCAACAAGCCAGACAAGGAAACTTCCATGCAATCCAAATTCATCAAACATCAAGGCGCGACGCTGCACTACCAAATCGGCGGCACGGAAACAGCTCCCGTTATCGTTCTGCTGCACGGCGGGTTCGGTTCGATTGCCGACTTTGCCCCGCTGCTGCCGCGTTTGCAGCAACACTACCGCGTGATTGCGATAGATACGCGCGGACACGGACGCTCCACGCTCGGCACAGCCGCGCTGACCTATGCCCAAGCCGCCGAAGATGCGCGCCAAATCCTGCGGCATGAAGGTGTGGAAAAATACAGCCTGTTCGGGTTCAGCGATGGCGGCACGACAGTCTACCGATTGGGTGCGGCAGACAAAAATATCGAGAAAATCATCACCGTGGGCGCGGAATGGCACAAAAAGCACTTGGACGGCGTGCGACCCATGTTTGAAACGATCAATCTTGATTTCGTAAAAGAAAACCTGCCCGAACAGCTCGCCGCCTATCAGGCAGCCAACCCCGAGCCTGATGCGGCAAAATGGGCGGCAGCGTTGAAAGCCATGTGGCTGGACGAGGGCGCGAGCGGCTATCCCAACGAAAACATCCGCCAAATCCAAGCCCCCGTGCTGGCGATACGCGGCGAAGCCGATTTCCTGTTTGCATTTGACGACTGGGCGGCATTGAAAACCGAATTGCCCGAAGTTCATTTGATGAATGTGCCGTTTGCCGCGCACGAAGCCATCAAAGAACAGCCTGAAATCGTTTGGGCGGCGGTGCGGGCGTTTCAGGTAGCCTGAAATACAAATGTATCTATATTTCATGTATGTGAGCTATAAGGCTACCTGAAAAATATCGGCCACGGCAAAATAGAAAATGGCACTTGGACTATTTAGACAGCCGGATGATTTCCCCGATAACTAAGGAATCCGACAGATGGATACCGCTTCCCCAACCCCCCTCGCCACGCCCTTTGGGTTTGACCATCCTGTGCCCGCTGCTGCTGGCGTACGGCATTGCTTGGCCGCTGCTGATGATTATTGCAATGAGCAATTTGGTTGATGGTTGGGAGATGTTTGAATGGGAGATGTTTGAATGGGAGATGCTTGAAGTGTACAGAATCAGCCCGAGAATCGTATTCATCCATTTCATCCTAGGGATTATTGAACCGTTTGCGGTGTCGTTTGGGATATTGTTATGCGCAGCGGGATTGTGGCATCGCCATAAATGGGCGCGTGTGGTATTTTTGTGTGGAGGCCTGCTGCATTTGGGGTGGTTGGTCGGCAGCCAGTTAATCGTTTGGGTGGAGAGGGGCATTTTTGGCTATACGATTTTCGGTAACAGGCCTTTCTTCATTCCATGGCTCGATATGCTCTGCTTCAGCACCGCCATCCTTTATCTTTACCTGCGCGTGCCGAAAACCTATTTCCGCGAAGCCGCCCCGACCACCATTATCAAAATTCAAAAATCATGACCCCCTACGACTACTGCCATCAAAAAGCCGAAGAGAGCGGCTCCAGTTTTCTGGCCGGCTTCCGCTTTCTGCCGCCGGAAAAACGCCGCGCCATGACTGTGCTGTATGCCTATTGCCGCGAGCTCGACGACGTGGCGGACGATTGTGCCGACCCGGCCGTGGCGGCGCAAACGCTGGCTTGGTGGCGGCAGGATGCGGCCAAGGTGTTTCACGGTGCGGCCTTGCCGGAGCATCCGGTCAATCAGGCCATGCGCGAAGTGGCGCCGGCCTACGGGCTACCTGAAAACGAATTGACTGCCGTGATTGACGGCGTGGAAATGGACTTAACCCCGGCGCGTTATGCCGATTTTGCCGCCTTGCAGCAATACTGCCAGCGCGTGGCCGGGGTGGTTGGGCGGCTGATTGCCCGCATCCTCGGTTTTCAAGATGCCGCCGTGCTGGATTATGCCGACAAAATGGGCTTGGCCCTGCAGCTCACCAACATCATCCGCGACGTGGGTGAAGATGCGGTGGCCGGGCGGATTTACCTGCCGGTGGAAGATTTGCAGCGCTTCAACGTGCCCGCCGCCGATTTGCTGCAACGCCGAAACAGCCAAGAGTTTGCCGAGCTGATGGCTTTTCAGGTAGCCCGTGCCCGCCAAACCTACCGCGAAGCCGTGGCCCTGCTGCCCGCTGCCGAGCGGCGCGGCCAAAAGGCCGGGCTGGTAATGGCCGCCATCTACTACGCGCTCTTAAACGAAATCGAGCGCGGCGGCGCGGCCAATGTGCTGCGCTACAAGCTGGCGATTCCGAAGCCGCGCAAGGCACGGATTGCCCTGAAAACCTGGCTCTTGGGGTTTAAGCCGTGAGCGCCGCGCCGCGTGTGGCGGTTATCGGCGGCGGCTGGGCCGGGCTCGCGGCGGCGGAAGCGCTGTGCGGCCGGGCGCAAATCACCCTGTTTGAGGCCGGGCGGCAGTACGGCGGCCGTGCCCGCGCGTTGGGCGGCGGCAGCGGTTTTGCCCATGCCGACAACGGCCAGCATATTTTGGTGGGCGCGTATCGGCAGGTGCTGGATGTGCTGGCGCGCTGCGGCGTGCGCGAAGAAGAGGCGTTTTTGCGCCTGCCGCTGCAATGGCATTTGGCCGACGGCCTGCAGTTTGCCGCCCGCCGCCTGGGTGCGCCGCTGCATTTGCTTTTCGGCGTGCTGGGCGCACGCGGCATCGGTTGGGGCGAGAAAACGGCGCTGCTGCGCCAGATGCGCGCTTTGCAGAGCCTGCGTTTGGCGGAAGACGTTCCTGTGGCCGTTTGGCTGCGGCAGCGGCAAGTGCCGCACCGTTTGCAGCAGCAGTTTTGGCAGCCTTTGGTGTGGGGTGCGATGAACACCGCTTTGGAGCAGGCTTCGCTGCAACGCCTGCAAAACGTGCTGCGCGACGGCGTGTGGGCGGAGCGCGCCGCCAGCGATTTCTTGCTGCCCAAGCAGGATTTGGGGCGGCTGTTTGCCGAGCCGGTGTGCCGCCGCCTAAAAAAATACGGCGCACAAATCCAGCTGGAAACGCGCGTGCCGCAGATCGGGCAAACGCTTTCAGGTAGCCTGTTGGTGAACGGCGAAGCCTTTGATGCCGCCGTGTTGGCCGTTGCGCCCTATCATGTGCCGTCCCTGCTGCCCGAGGCCGCCCCGCCCGAGATTGCCGCTGCGCTGGATGCCTTGGCCTACCACGCCATCACCACCGTGTATTTGCGTTATCCCGTTGCGCCCGGGCTGCCCGCGCCGATTACCGGCCTGGCCGAAGGCACGGCGCAATGGTTTGTCGACCGCGATGCGCTAGGCTTCGGGCGCGGCGAAGTATCCGCCGTGATTTCCCTGTCCGACCAATACGGCAAACTCAGCCGCGAAGAGTGGATCAGGCGCGTACAGCACGATTTGCGGCGCATCTGCCCGCACCTGCCTCGCCCCGCTGATGCTCAGGTCATCACCGAAAAACGCGCCACCGCCGCCAGCCGCATCGATAACCCTGTCATCCCCACTGCCTGGCTGCGCCATCAGCATATCTACCTCGCTGGCGACTACCTCCACCCGCGCTACCCCGCCACGCTGGAAGCCGCCGTGCAAAGCGGCCGGCAGGCTGCGGCTTTGCTGTTGAAAGATGCGGGGTGAGGAGAGGCCACCTGAAAGCAAAACTTCTAAGCAGCTGAAAGTAGGCTAAACTAGTTTTAGTTTTCAGGTAGCCTGCTCTGTGTATGCTCTGTTTACCCTTGCGCCTCCTGCCGGCGCGGGGCACTTCCTTTTCTTTGCTTCGCCAAAGAAAAGGAAGCAAAAGAAAGGCGACTGCGGGCACAGGGTTGGCTTCGCCAAACTTCCCTCACTCCACGTGGTTTTCCGGGCGGGCTCGCAACTTGCGGCTGCGCCGCTTCGAACATGCAAGCCCTATTCCCCGAAAAACCGCGCTCCGTTCGGCTGCGCCAGCAGAGAAAAGTACAGCCCAACCTTTGGTGCTAGAAAAACCTATATCTAGTTTTTCAGGAGCTTTAATTCGGTTGCGGATTGAATTGTTGGATATGGAGTTTTTGGCAGTAATTAAGAGGCTACCTGAAAATTTTCAGGTAGCCTCTATCAGGCGGCCAACGCTGCTATTTGCCCGAACCTATTTTGCTTTCCTTGCCGCTGAGCAGGTTTTGGATATTGCTGCGGTGGCGCAGCAGCACCAGCGCAGCAATCATGGCAATGGCCGCCTGCCAGGAAGGCTGTTGCACCAAGAACATGGCGGCCAGTGGGCTGATGACGGTGGCGGTTAGTGCGGCCAGTGAAGAAATTTTCAGCCCGAAGGCCATCATCAGCCACACCGTTGCGCAAATCAGTGCCACCGGCCACGACAAAGCCAGCAGCACGCCCAGCGCGGTGGCCACGCCCTTGCCGCCCTTGAAGCCGAAAAACAGCGGCCACATATGCCCCACCAGCACCGCCACTGCCACGGCGGCCACCACTTCGTCGGCCTGGCCGAAATGCGATTGCAGCCATCGAGCGAGCAGCACGGCCACCAAGCCTTTTAGCGCGTCGCCCAAGAGCGTGAGCGCGGCGGCTTTTTTGCGGCCGCTGCGTAAAACATTGGTGGCGCCTGGGTTGCCCGAGCCGTAGCTGCGCGGGTCGTCCAGCCCGTAGAATTTGGATACGATAACGGCAAACGAGAGCGAGCCGATTAAGTAGGCGGCGACCACGGCGGCCAAGCCCCACACAGACAAGATGTCAGCCATAAGATTTTTTCACATTCAAACAAACGAGCCGGATTCTATCACGAGGACAAGCACAGCATGGATACCGTTTTTCTGCACGGCCTAAAAGCCCAAACCCTAATCGGCGTTTTCGACTGGGAACGCCGCCAGCCGCAAACCGTGTTGCTGGATATCGACATCCGCGCCGATCTGAGTGCGGCGGAGAATAGTGACAACGTGGCCGATACGATCAGCTATGCCGAGGCGGCGGAGCTGGTAACGGCAGCCTTGGCCGGCCAGCAGTTTTTCCTGCTGGAAGCGCTGGCTGGCTATGTGGCGCAGCTGCTGCTCAAACATTTCCCTTCTTGCGAGGGCGTGCGGATTAAGGCGGTGAAACCCGGCATCCTGCCCGGCGTGGCATCTGTCGGCGTGGTGATGGAGCGGGGCAGGGCAGAGGCTACCTGAAAAGATATAGTGGATTAAAATCAGAATGCTATTGCGTTGGCTCGCCTTGCTGTACTAGTTGTACTGTCTGCGGCTCGCTGCCTTGTCCCCTTCTGATTTTAATCCGCTATAGCCAAAGTATTTTCCCCTCTGCTAAGAGAGCTAACACGATATGCAGTGCATTGCTTCAGCCATCTCGCCGTTTAAACTTCGCCTAAGCTGTGCTTTCAGGTAGCCTCACAAATAAAAAAAGCCGTCTGAACACTCAGACGGCTTTTGGTTTATTTCATAAAGTTTTTCAGCAGCATGGAAGCCACATCGTCCAGGCCGAAGCCGTCTGCATCTTGCGCACTGCCGTTTGGGGTGGCGTGGTCTACCAGGTTGGGCAGGATTTTGGCCAGCATCTCGCTTGCCTGGTTGGCATCCACGCCGAATTTCTGCGCCAGCTGGTTTACGGTATCGCTGCCCAGCGCTTGTTGCAGTTGGCTGCCGGACACGGGCATATTGCCGGACTGGTTGGAAACCCAGCTGCTGATGGCATCACCCAAGCCGCCTTGTTGCAGCTGGCTAATCAGGTTGCCCACGCCGCCGTGCTGTTTCACCAAATCCATCGCCATATCGGTGAGCGAGCCTTGGCCGCCGTCTTTGCCACCCAGCATTTGGCTGGCCGCATTCATCAGGTTGTCCATTAAAGTCATGATTTTTCCTTATGTTAGGGAGAAAAGGGGCGCAGTGTAGCAAAGTTTGGGTTACTCGGTGGCGGGCTTAACTAAATTTAGCGAACGGTATGGTAAAACCGCTTCATAGAGGGTGTTTGGCAAGACGGTTTGCAGACATAAAACGTGGCCCTACGGTTTTCAGGTAGCCTTCCATAGCGGGGCGGCAACCGATATTTGGAGGAGCCGGTTTTATGCCCGGCCGCGATATGGCGTAGGCTACCTGAAAACTGATGCCATTCCGCATTTCAGCCTCGCGGAAGAAGAGGCTTTCAGGTAGCCTTTTTCTCAATTAAAAACAGCCGCTTCAGGCTACCTGAAACGGCTGTGGTTTTATCCGCGTTGCTTATTTAGCGGCAGATGCGCCAGAGGCGGCTGCTGCAGAAGCGGCGGCTGCTGCAGAAGCGGCGGCTGCGCCTTCACCCCATACGGCAGGATATTTGTAGCCGACGAAGCGTTTGTGCGCGTATTCTTTGAATTCTTGGGAATTGTAGGCGGCGGTTACGTCTTGTACCCATTGTGCGTCTTTATCGGCAGTGCGCACGGCAGACCAGTTGATGTAGGCGAAGCTGGGCTCTTGTAACAGGGCTTCGGACAGTTTCATACCGGAAGACATAGCGTAGTTGCCGTTTACGATGGCGAAGTCTACGTCTTGGCGGCTACGCGGCAGGTTGGCGGCTTCCATTTCCACGAATTCGATATTTTTGGTGTTTTCAGCAATATCGGTGCGGGCGGTGCGCAACGGGTCGATACCTTCTTTCAGTTTAATCCAGCCCAGGTTGTCGAGCATCACCAAAGCGCGAGCGAGGTTAGACGGATCGTTGGGGATGGAAACAGAGCTGCCGTTTTTCACTTGATCCAGCGCGGTGAGTTTGCCGGGGTAGATACCCAAAGGAGCAGTCGGCACTTGGAATACTTCAGTCAGGTCGAGATTGTGCTCGGCCTTGAAGGAATCCAGATAGGGTTTGTGCTGGAAAATGTTGATGTCGATTGCGCCCTCGGCCAGTGCCTGGTTGGGGGTAACGTAGTCGGGGAATTCGGTAAGGGTAACGGTGTAGCCCTGTTTTTCCAGGATGGGCTGGATTTGGTCTTTAATCATGTCGGCAAAGTCGCCCGGGGTGGTGCCGAAGCGGATTTCCCGCTTGGCTTCGGCGGCGGGCTGGCTGCCGGCAGATGCGGCGGATGCTTGTGCACCGCTGCCGCTGTCTTGTCCGCCGCAGGCGGCCAGGGTCATGCCCAGCACGGCGGCGCAGGTGAGTTTCCATAATGCTTTCATTGAGTGTCTCCTTATACAATGGATAAACAGGTTGAGAAAAAACGGATTAGCGTTTGTCTAAACGGGCGGCTAAATGGTTGCCGAGCGTTTGGATGCAGACCACTAAGGCTGAAAGTAGGGCAACTACTGCCCACAACACATCAGCCATATAGCGCTGATGGCCGTAACGGATGCCGAGGTCGCCCACGCCGCCGCCGCCGATTAAGCCAGCTGCAGCACTGGTGCCCAGCGTGGCAATAATCAGGATGGCAATGCTGCGTACGAGGCCGGCACGGGCTTCGTTCAGTAAAACTTTGGTGATGATGGTCATGGGTTTGGCACCCATGGCCAGCGCGGCTTCCACCACACCTTTAGGCACTTCGGCCAAATTTTGCTCCACCAGCCGCGCAAAATAAAACATGGCGGCCACGCTGAGCGAAATAGAGGCGGCCACCGGGCCGAATGTGGTACCCATGATCATGCGGGTGGGTTTCATCATCACAATCATGAGGATGACGAAGGGGAAGGCGCGGATAAAGTCGATGGTGAAGCCTAAAATATGGTTCACGCGGCGGTTGGCAAAAATCTGATTTTTGCCGGTGGTGTAGAGCCATACTCCGAGCAGGCCACCGATGATGATGCTGACAATGCCGGAAATGCCGAGCATGATGGCGGTTTCGCCGAAGGCCTTGTAAAACTCCGGCCGCAGGTGCATCAGGTTTTCCCAAATATCGTATTGCTGCCCCATTTCAATCCTCCTGTACCAATTCACGCCCAATGTCGGTGTGCGCCAGAATCTGTTTGTCGCGTACGTCGGCCACTTCCAGCAAATGCCCTTGATGCAGCAGGGCGGTGCGGCGGCACAGGCGGCGGATTACGCTCATTTCATGGGTAACGATCACAATAGTTACGTTGAAACGGCGGTTGATGTCTTGCAGACAGTCGAGCACGCTGCGGGTGGTGGCCGGGTCGAGCGCGGAAGTGGGCTCGTCGGCCAGAATTACGTGGGGGTTGGGCGCGAGTGCGCGGGCGATGCCTACGCGCTGCTTCTGCCCGCCGGAAAGTTGGGCGGGATAGTGTTGCGCACGGTCGGAAAGGCCAACAATTTGCAAACATTCGCGCACACGCTCGTTGATTTTGCTTTTGTTCCAGCCGGCAATTTCCAGTGGGAAGGCCACGTTGCCGGCCACGGTACGGTTGGCGAGCAGGTTGAATTGCTGAAACACCATACCGATATTTTGGCGGGCGGTGCGCAGCCGGGCGGCATTCATGGCGGTGAGGTCTTGGCCATCGATCAGCACTTTGCCGCTGTCGGGTCGTTCCAAAAGGTTGATCAGGCGCAGCAGGGTGGATTTGCCCGCGCCGGAATAGCCCATCAGCCCGAACACCTCACCTTGGTCGATGCTCAGGCTTAAGGGATGCACGGCCATGAATCGGTTGCTTTTGCCGTGATGATAGCTTTTACAAACTGAGTCCAGAATAATCATGATGTTGTTGTATGGCCGCCTCACTCGGCGGCTGCAAAGATTTAAAGCCCACTGAATCAACAATGGGCTTAAAACAGAGGTGCGTGTTATAAATAGTACGCTTTAGCTGTTTTAACGCCCGCAAGCTGTATCAAATCGGCGTAAATAATGATGGCGTATTTAATGCCCAAATATGGGTTTTGTCAAGAGCGGCTGTTTGCCGGGCTGTATTTCAAGCTCGCCGGTTTCGGGTATAATCTTGCCATTTTGGCGGGTGAGCCGCCGTTTCTTCAGCCAACTAACTTTTGGAGCAGAGTGCATGAGCGCCATTATTGATATTTTCGCCCGCGAGATTCTCGATTCACGCGGCAATCCCACCGTAGAATGCGATGTGTTGCTGGAAAGCGGCGTGATGGGGCGCGCGGCTGTGCCCAGCGGCGCTTCCACCGGCCAGAAAGAAGCGCTGGAACTGCGCGACGGCGATGCCGCACGCTATTTGGGCAAAGGCGTGCTCAAAGCTGTAGAACATGTGAACAACGAAATCGCCCAAGCCATTATCGGCATTGACGCTTCCGAGCAGAACTATATCGACAAAGTGCTGGTGGAATTAGACGGCACGGACAACAAAGGCCGCCTCGGCGCTAATGCCACTTTGGCCGTATCTATGGCCGTGGCACGCGCTGCCGCCGAAGATGCCGGCCTGCCGCTCTACCGCTATTTGGGCGGTGCTGGGCCGATGGCGATGCCGGTGCCGATGATGAACGTGATCAACGGCGGCGAACACGCCAACAACAGCCTGGATATCCAGGAATTCATGATTATGCCGGTAGGCGCTGCCAGCTTCCGCGAGGCCTTGCGCTGCGGTGCGGAAGTGTTCCACCACTTGAAAAAAATCTGCCACGATAAAGGCTTTCCCACCACTGTGGGCGATGAAGGCGGTTTTGCCCCCAATTTGGGCAGCCACGCCGAAGCCTTGGATTTGATTTTGGAAGCCGTGAAAGCTGCTGGCTACGAAGCAGGCAAAGACGTGTTGCTCGCGCTCGATTGCGCCTCCAGCGAGTTTTATAAAGAAGGTAAATATCACCTCTCCGCCGAAGGCAAAGCGCTTTCCAGCGCCGAATTTGCCGATTATCTGGCCGATTTGGCCAACCGCTATCCGATTGTTTCGATTGAAGACGGCATGGACGAAAACGACCGCGAAGGCTGGAAACTGCTCACCAACAAGCTTGGCGGCAAAGTGCAGCTGGTGGGCGACGACTTGTTTGTTACCAACCCGAAAATCTTGGCCGAAGGCATTAAAGAAGGCATTGCCAACGCCCTGCTGGTGAAAGTGAACCAAATCGGCACCTTGAGCGAAACCTTGAAAGCCGTGGAGCTGGCTAAACGCAACCGCTACGCCAGCGTGATGAGTCACCGCTCCGGCGAAACCGAAGACAGCACCATCGCCGATTTGGCTGTGGCCGCCAACTGCATGCAGATTAAAACCGGTTCGCTTTCCCGCTCTGACCGCATGGCCAAATACAACCAGCTGCTGCGTATTGAAGAAGAGCTGGGCGAAGCTGCTTATTATCCCGGCCAAGCCGCGTTTTACCATTTGGCTCGTTAAAGGCTACCTGAAACATGAAATGGGTAACCGTGGTACTGGCCGTGGCGCTGGTGTGGTTGCAACATGATCTGTGGCTGGCCAAAGGCGGCTGGCGCGATATGTGGCGGCTGGAGGCTGAAGCCGAGCGCCAGCGGCAGGCCAACCAAGGCTTGGTGTTGCGCAATCAGGCTTTGGCAGCCGAAGTGGAAAACCTGCGCGCCGGGAAAGATGCCATTGCCGAAATTGCACGCACCGATTTGGGCTATGTGGGGCCGGGCGAAGTGTATTACCGCATTTTGCCCGCTTCCGAGGCGGCGGCAGAGAGTGAAACGGCTGCCGAATAATATGTTTCAATAGTTTTTCAGGTAGCCTGCTGTCTGCAAGGGGCTACCTGAAAATATTTCTGCCATAGCAAACAGAATATCAGCCACCGGCAATCATGGAGCTCCTAACTGTTTACCTAGACTTCTCCCTTGCCGCCCAATCCTCCGTTGCCAAGCAGCAAACCATCAATAAGATCAAGCAAAGTTTGCAGCCGTATCATTTTGAGACAGTAATGGAAGAAGGAAGGTTTGTAGTTAAACTGAGCACGCCCAACTGGCCGGATGGCGTGTTTCAACTGTTGGATTTCGCCCAACAGTTGGGACGGCATTTTCAGCAGCAAGATATGCATCAACGGCGCGGCTGCCGCAAGCATGATGTGTGAGAATCCGTCTAGTGTGCCCCGCATGCTGCAGCAGTACGAAGTATAGTGGGTTCACTTTAAACCAGTACTGCGTTGCCTCGCCGTACTATCTGTACTGTCTGCTGCTTCGTCTCCTTGTTCTGATTTTTGTTAATCCATCATTATAATGGATGTGGCATCATCACACTTCTGAGCATATTAATTTTGTTTTTTGGAATGTTATGAGCAATCTCTCTCTGCGCGGTGACCGCCTGGGCTCTGGTTGGATGGTGGTTTCTGCCGCCCTATTTGCCTTGATGGGCGCGTTTGCTAAAGCCGCCGGCAGCCGTTTCGGCTTCAGTTTCAACGAGCTGGTGTTTTGGCGCATGCTGTTTGGCCTCGTGGCTATTGGGTTGCCTGAATGGTGGCGCAACAAGCCCTTCCGCACGCCCTATTTGAAATCGCACCTCAACCGCAGCATTACCGGTTCAGTGGCGCTCCTGCTTTCGTTTTTCGCGCTCACCCGCCTGCCGCTGGCCACCGCTATCACGCTCAATTACACTTCTTCGCTGTTTTTGGCCTTGCTTTCCTTCATCTTCCTTAAGGAAAGAATTGCCCCGCGAATGCTGGCCGCGCTCTTGATGGGCTTCGGCGGCATCATCATTCTACTCCAGCCCACTATTGCCGCCGAGCAGCAGCTTGCCGGCCTCATCGGCCTGATTTCCGGCGTGTGTTCCGGCTGGGCGTATTTGCAGGTGCGCGAACTCTCGCAGTTGGGCGAACCGAGCTGGCGCGTGGTGTTTTACTTCTGCTGTGTGGCCACTGCCATGTCGGGCATATTGGCCTGCATCAACGGCTGGCGGCTGCCCACCGCCCAATCGCTGCCCTATCTGTTCGGCCTAGGTGCCGCCGGTACGCTCGGCCAGCTGGCGATGACCCGCGCCTACCAAGTGGGGCGCAAGCTCACGGTGGCTTCGCTGTCCTACCTTACGGTGGTGTTTTCCACCCTGCTGGGCATTTTCTGGTTGGGCGACAGCACCAGTTGGCACGAAATCATCGGTATGCTGGTTATTGTGTGCGCCGGCGTATTGGGCAGTTTTGCCAAAGGTAAATAAACGGGATTTGAGGCTACCTGAAAGCGAAGTTAACAATTTATCCAATGTATTTAAAGGAGAAAATTATGATCAACAGCATGACCGGTTTTGCCAACGGCAGTGCCGAACATGGCAGCAAACGCCTGTATATCGAACTGCGCGCGGTCAACCACCGCTATCTCGACATCCAATTCAAAATGCCTGAAGACCTGCGCCACCTCGAAGGGGCATTGCGCGAAGCCATGTCGGCCCACGCCGCGCGCGGCAAAATCGAATGCCGTATCCAGCTGCGGCATGGCGAGCAGGCTGGTGGCGAGCAAGAATTGCGGCTGAACAAAAAATTGGTTGCCCGACTGGCTAAAATCAACAATAAAATCTGTAAGAAACATCCTGGCATCCACTGTTTGGGCGTAGCCGACATCCTCGCTTTCCCCGGCGTGCTGTCCGCTCCGGCGGAAGAAACCGGCGATTTAGACGAAACCGTGCTGCAGCTCTTAAACGAAGTGTTGGCTGCCTTCAACCAAGCGCGCAGCCGCGAGGGTGAGCAGCTGCAACAGCACCTGCTGCAGCGTTTGCAGCAGATGGAGCAGATTCTGGACGCTTTGGCTGCAGCTTTCCCGCAGCTGCTGCAACAGCATATGGACAAAGTGCGCCAGCGGCTGCGCGAAGCCGTGGGCGACGTGGAAAACGACCGCCTGCAGCAAGAGTTTGCCTTGTTTATGCAGAAGGCAGACGTGGACGAAGAATTCAGCCGCCTGCGCACCCACATCGCCGAAGTGCGCCGCATCGTGAGCAGCCAGCCCAAAGGCAGCATCGGCAAACGCCTGGATTTCCTGATGCAGGAACTCAACCGCGAAGCCAACACGTTGGGCAGTAAATCCATTGCCGCCGAATGCACCCAGGCCTCGGTGGAGCTGAAAGTGCTCATCGAGCAGATGCGTGAGCAGGTGCAGAATATTGAGTGATGTTTGTGCAGACGAAGAAAGGCTACCTGAAATTTTCAGGTAGCCTTTTGGGTTTATACTGCGCCGGAGGCTTCGCTGGCGGTGGGGGTTGCGGAGGCAGCGGGGTTTTTCAGCCAGGCGGCGGTGTCTTTGGCGAGGGTGTCGGTTACGCGTTCGAGCACGGAGCAGGAGCTTTTAAACATGCCGCCCATGCCGCCGAGGGAGCGGCGTGAAAGCTCGGTGGTGGCGGGTTGCTGGCTGTTTTCGTAGCGGGTGAGGCGGATGTGCATGGATTTGTAGTGGCCGGTGAAGGCGCTGCCGTAGCTGCGGGCGTCGGTAATCTGTACTTCGAGGCGGTCGGGCTGCCCGGCGAGGCTGTCGGCACTGGTGGCCTGCAGTTCGATGCCGCCGGCTTTGGTTTGCTCGATGATTTTGCGGCTGAGGTTTGCGCCTAGATCGGTGCATTCTTGGCGGATGCGGTCGGCCACTTTGGCTTCGGGAGCGTAGGGGATGGTGTCGGCGATAAAGCTTTGGGCGTAGGTTTGGCCGGCGATGAGGAGGACGGCGATGGCGGTGAGGCGGCGGAACATGGGGTGTCCTTTCTGTGGTGGTTGATTTGGGAAATGGGGAATTTTAACGGTTGGGTAGCAGGTTTGGAACGGGGAGGGAAAAGGCTACCTGAAAATTTCAAGTAGCCTTTCCACCCTAAATAATTGATAGCGAGTTACTGAGGAGTATTGAAATTTCTAATGACTTTATATGTGATGCTCTGATTGTTTGCATCAATAATCTCTATCAGAGCACCTTTATAACCAATAGTTTTTGATTCGGTTAGGTCGTATTCTACGTCATTTGAAAAATCTGAACGTGCCATATTGTGGATAAATTCTCTATATCCAATTTTAACTCGATTGCCAATTTTCCCACTATAAATGAGGGTTTGTTGAAAGCTCCTGTCAGAAGGTACGACAATCTGTTTGATTGATGGTAGGGTAGTTATTTCAGAAGTAGGGCAAGATACTAAATTTAAGATAGTTATCAGGCAAACATCTTTATTGGGTTTCAGTAGTATAGAGACCACAGGATCAGCTAGGGCGCGTACAATAACTTGTTGTCCTTCTATACTGCTGGTTAAAAAATTTTGTCCTGCAGAGCTATCCCCTGTTTTTCGGTAGTTACCTGGTGGAATAGAGTATGCAAAATTAATTCTTGTTGCGGTACTAAATGATAGTACATCTGCTTTCGTGATAATGCCCTGTCTTAGCATTTCATCGCCAATATTTACGGTATTTTGGCTACCAATTGGTGGCAAGCTAATATTTTCAACATTAGGGGGTATAGTTATAAGAGGGAGCAGCGCAAGCGCATAGTATAAGGCTGGTGCAAATCAATAGCATATTATTTTCTAACATAAAATATCTCCTAAATTCAATCTAGTGCCGCAAGCGTCCAGATGCGTCTGTTTCAGGGATGATTCAATATTACGCATCAATGTTTTGCGCAATCAGGGCGTTGGTTTCGATGAACTCGCGGCGGGGTTCGACTTCGTCGCCCATCAGGGTAACGAATACTTTGTCGGCAGCGATGGCGTCTTCGATGCGTACTTTCAGGAGGCGGCGCACTTCCGGATCCATGGTGGTTTCCCACAGCTGTTCGGCATTCATCTCGCCCAGCCCTTTGTAGCGCTGGATGGCCATGCCTTTTTGCGCACCGGCGAGCAGGATGTCGATGGCCTGCTCGAAGCTGTTTACGGTTTGCGGCTCGGCTTCGCCTTTGTGGAGCAGGGCGCCGGGCTCAACCAGGCCTTTGAGCTGTTCGGCGGTGCGGCTAATGGTTTGGTAGGCTTTGCTGTCGATGAATTTCTGGTCGAGATAGGAAACCATCACGTTGCCGTGCAGCTGGCGGGTGATTTTGATGAAATGGCCGCCTTCGTGGCCGTCGAGTCGCTCCAGCGCCACTTCTTCTTTAGCCAACAGGGAGGAGAGGGCGGCAATGGCGGCATCAGTGCTTTCGGCACTTTCAAGCGAAATGGGGGCGGTGTCGAGCAGGGCGCGCAGCACGAGGCCGTCGATGATGCGGCTTTCCTGTTCGATGGTGCTGCGGGCGCGGAGGAACTGCTTGGCGGCGCGTTCCAGCTCGGCGCCTTCCAGCGTGCGGCCGCCGGAAACGATTTTGGCTTTGTCCACGGCGAGGCCGAGCAGGAATTCGTCTTTTTCCGTGTCGTCTTTCAGGTAGCGTTCCTGCTTGCCGTATTTGGCTTTATAAAGCGGGGGTTGGGCGATATAGATGTAGCCGCGTTCCACCAGCTCGGGCATTTGGCGGTAGAAGAAGGTTAAGAGCAGGGTGCGGATATGGGCGCCGTCCACGTCGGCATCGGTCATGATGATGATGCGGTGGTAGCGCAATTTTTCCAGATTGAATTCTTCTTTGCCGATGGAGGTGCCCAGCGCGGTAATCAAGGTGGCCACTTCTTGGCTGGCGAGCATTTTCTCGAAGCGGGCTTTTTCCACGTTGAGGATTTTGCCCTTCAGCGGCAGGATGGCTTGGAATTTTCGGTCGCGGCCTTGTTTGGCGGAGCCGCCGGCAGAATCGCCCTCCACCAGATAAAGCTCGGATAGGGCAGGGTCTTTTTCTTGACAGTCAGCCAGTTTACCGGGCAGGCCGAGGCCGTCCATCACGCCTTTGCGGCGGGTGATTTCGCGCGCTTTGCGGGCAGCTTCACGGGCGCGGGCGGCATCCACGATTTTGCTGCAAATGATTTTGGCATCTTGCGGATTTTCTTCCAAGAATTCGTGCAGGGCTTGGCTGAGCACTTCGTTCACCACAGGGGCGATTTCACTGGAAACCAGTTTGTCTTTGGTTTGGGAGGAGAATTTCGGGTCGGGCAGTTTCACGGAAAGCACGCACACCAAGCCTTCGCGCATATCGTCGCCGCTGGTATCCACCTTGGCTTTCTTAGCGATTTCGTTGGCTTCGATATATTGGTTGATGGTGCGCGTCATGGCGGCGCGTAGGGCGGTGAGGTGGGTGCCGCCGTCGCGCTGCGGGATGTTGTTGGTGAAGCATTGCACGGATTCTTGGTAGCTGTCGTTCCACTGCATGGCGCATTCCACCGTCATGCCGTCTCTTTCACCGAGGGTGTAGAAGATTTTGTCGTGCAAGGGTTTTTTGCCGCCGGTGGTGTAGTGGACGAAGCCGGCTACGCCGCCGGATTCGGCGAAGTTTTCGTGTTTGCCGTCGCGTTTGTCGAACAGTTCGATTTTCACGCCGTTGTTCAAAAAGGACAATTCGCGGATGCGCTTGGCCAGAGTTTCAAATTTATATTGCACTACGCCGAAGATTTCTTCGCTGGCCATGAATTGCACACGCGTGCCGTGTTTGTCGGCAGGGCAGTCAGCCACGGCTTTGAGCGGGGCAACGGTTTCGCCACGGCGGAATTCGACAAAATGCTCTTTGCCTTCGCGCCAGATGGTGAGTTTCAGCCAGTCGGAAAGCGCGTTCACCACACTCACGCCCACGCCGTGCAGACCGCCGGAGACTTTATAGCTGTTGTTGTCAAATTTGCCGCCCGCGTGCAGGATGGTCATGATCACTTCGGCGGCGGAGCGGCCTTCTTTGGGGTGGATGCCGGTGGGGATGCCGCGCCCGTTGTCTTCGATGGTGATGGATTCATCGGCGTTGATGGACACGGTGATGCTGTCGCAATGACCGGCCAGCGCTTCATCGATTGCGTTGTCGAGCACTTCGAACACCATGTGGTGCAGGCCGGAGCCGTCTTGAGTGTCGCCAATATACATGCCGGGGCGTTTGCGCACAGCCTCCAATCCTTCGAGGACTTGGATGCTGTCTGCGCTGTATTCTTGTTGGGTTTGTTCTGTCATGGTTGTTTTGCTGTGATTTGGAATGAGTTGAGGCTACCTGAAAAATGGCAGCGCAAATTAGGATGTTTAACTGGCAGCCAATTAGGTCAGCAGGGAGGCTTGGCCGACAATTTCACCGGTGGGCGTGCCGTGCACCACCACGGCGGTTTCTAGCCTAGCCATGAGTGCGGCGAATAATTTGTCTGCTTCAACGCGAGGCAGCCAAAGCTGGCGGAAGGCTTCGGCCTCGACGCCGCCAATGATGGTGATCATCAAGAGTTTGGCCTCTTGGCAGGGCATCAAAAGCTGGCTGGAAACGGCCTGCTGCACTTCGGCTACGAATGCCTCTGTTTCTGCTTCGTTGTTGATATTGCAGGCGATAAATAGGGCTGGGGTTTCTTGGCCGTTTTCGTTTTTCAGGATTTCGTAACTGATGTCGGCGATTTCGTTTGGCATGGGGTGGTGATGACAGGTATTGTTATATTGGGAAATGATGTGTGCTCAATGCGATTTCAGGCTACCTGAAACCTAACGCGCGATTATAACACATCTGTCCCGGCCGTTTTTGCCTGAAAAAGAACAGGCTTCCGCTTAGGAAGCCTGGTTTTCATTTCATTGAAGCAGATAGTTTCAGGTAGCCTGTTCTGCCTTTTCGCGGCGCATGGTTTGGATGCCGTGATACAGCATCACGATGATGCTCGCCCAAATCAGGCTGTGGCTCACCATGGCCACCCAGTCCAAGTGCTCTCCCAACACAAACACCGAGAGCAGAAACAGCAGCGCCGGCTCCAGATAGCTCAGCATGCCGAACAGCACCACCGGTAAAAGCTCGTTGGCTGTGAGGTTGACCTGCATCGATACTGCGCCGTTGAGTCCCAAGAGCACGGCAAATAAAAGCAAAATCGGCTTGGCCTCGATCATGGCCGGGCTGGGTGAATACATCACCAGATACCCAACCACGAAAGGCAGCGCCAAAATCAAATCCAGTAAGAGCCCGAGCAGCGGCGGCACGCCTTGCCAGCGGCGCATGATGTAATAAATCGGGAAGGTGGCGAACACGGCAATGGTTACCCAGGAAAACGTGCCACTGTTCCAGATTTCCAGTGCCACTGCCGCCGAAGCCAGCAGCACGGCAACCAGCTGCAATCGATCGAGCCGCTCGCGGAACACCATCACCCCGCCCAGCATCATCGCGAGCGGGAACAGGAAGTAGCCCATCGACACGTCCACGCCCTTGCCGTTTACCGGCGCCCACATATAAAGCCAAATCTGCCCGATCATAATCGGCGCGGGCAGCAGCACCAACGCCCAGCGGCGCACATTGCCGCCGATTTCGTGCAGGAATTTGGCCGCATCGTGTTTGGCCGAAGTGAGCAGCATAATGGAGAGCGCACAGGCAAACGTGCCCACGATACGCCAGGCAAACACATCCGTGCCGCTCATCGGCCGCATCCACGGGCCAAACATAAACAGCGAGCCGAACAGAATATTGGAGACCACGGCCGCAATAATCCCCTTGGCCATTCTCGACATATACAGCCTTCCAGAATTAAAGATAGTTAACATTATAAGCTTCATCGTGCCGCTTGGCACGTTTTAGCGGTTTTGCTTAAATAACCGTGGGAAAGGAGAAACAGGGCAATGATTTGCCTATTTGTGCCGTGGGTAAAGGCTACCTGAAAAATTCCGGTAATGGTTTGTGTGAAGTTGAGTTAATTAAGATGAAAAGGGTTTTGGGTTGAGTGCTAAGATGATTTTTCAGGTAGCCTTCTGCACACTGAAAGGCTACCTGAAAAAATGTTGGCTGCATTTTTGCCTCTCAGAAACTCGGTCTTGGCTTTAATCAGACATCGATCTACTTTGTTGGGTTGAAGCTCACGCTTTCAGGTAGCCTAAACCGTGCAAACGGTCTAAACTTCTGGCTTTATATACTTCAAGCCCGAATTTCTCTATGCCCGAACTGCCCGAAGTTGAAACCACCCGCCGGGGGATCCAGCCCTATATGCAGGGCAAAACCGTGGCCGAGGTAGTGGTGCGCCAGCCGAAATTGCGCTGGCCGGTGCTGCCGGATTTGGCGCGGCAGCTGGTCGGCAGCCGCATCGTGCACATCCGCCGCCGCGCCAAGTATTTGCTGTTTGAATTTGCCCACGGCGTGATGCTGCTGCATTTGGGCATGTCCGGCAGCCTGCGCGTGTATCCCGACGGCAGTGCGCCGCCGCCGGAAAAGCACGACCACCTCGACATCGTTACAGACGACCAAACCGTGCTGCGCCTGCGCGACCCGCGCCGCTTCGGCGCGGTGCTGTGGTTTGCCGGGCCGGCGGAGCAGCACCCGCTGTTGCAGCATCTGGGCCCTGAGCCGCTGCAAGACGAGTTCACTGCAGGCTACCTGAAAAATGCACTCTCACGTCGCAAAAGTGCCATCAAAACCGCGTTGATGGACAATAAAGTTGTGGTGGGCGTGGGCAATATTTATGCCAACGAAGCGCTATTTGCCGCCGGTATCCTGCCCACCCGCTGTGCCGACAGCGTGTCTGCCGAGGAGTGCCGCCGCTTGGTAGTGGAAATCCGCAGCGTGTTGCACCGCGCTTTGGAAGCCGGTGGCAGCAGCCTGCGCGATTTTTTGCACAGCGATGGGCAAAGCGGCTATTTCCAGCAGCAATATAATGTATATGGCCGCGAGGGCAAAGCATGCCGTCAATGCGGCACGCCGATTGCGCGGCAGATTATCGGCCAGCGCAGCAGTTTTTACTGCCCGCAATGCCAGCGTTGAAGCTGTTCAGGTGGCCTTTCTCAATCTAATAATTAGACCAGCACAAATGAGCACGCAATCTACTTCAATTTTCACCCGTCTGTTCCGCGTCCTGCACCTGCTGTGTTGGTTTTTATGCACGATTTACCGGCTGTTCCGCCTGCGCGAATACAACCAGCATAGCAAAGACGTGATGCAGGATTTGGCGCGTAGTATGTTGAAAGTGTTGCATATCCGTATCGAAGCCAATCCGAACAACCCGCCGTTTCCGCCTGTGTTCCTCGGCGCGGCGAACCATGTGTCCTGGCTCGATCCGATGATCCTGATGGCCATGTATCCCACCGTGTTCATCGCCAAACGCGAAATACGCTCCTGGCCGGTGTTGGGTGCGATGGTAGCGCGCACCGGCGCGGTGTTCATCAACCGCAACAGCCGCAACGATGTGGCGCCGGTAAACGAGGCTATTGTGCGTTCGATGAGTGCGGGGCACAGCGTGTCGTTCTTCCCTGAATCTAAAGCTTCAGACGGCATATCGCTGCTGCCGTTTAAAGCTGCACTGTTTCAATCTGCGCTAGATAGCGGCCTTCCCGCCGTGGCCGTGGCGCTGCGCTACTGTGACAGTGACGGCTGCCGCACCACCACCCCCGCCTATGCTGGCAATACCGGCCTCTTTACAGCCCTGTGGCGTACCGTATCCATGCCCTACATCATCGTCCGCGTCGACTGTTCCATGCCGCTTACCCTGAATGCTGAAGAAACCGCTGACGCCTCCTCCCGCTTCCTGCTCAAAGATAAGGCCGAAGCTTTTGTGGGCGAGATTGTGAACGGGGAGGATAAGGGCCGATTGCTGTTGAAGGAATGAAAAAAGGCTACCTGGAAACTATTCTTCAGATAGCCTTTTTGTTTTCAAAGCCGTTGCATTAAATATCAACCCTCTGTCGGTTCGGCCTTGCGCCGGCCGAAGTAGAGGAAGCCGATAAGGCCGCAGGCGATCATGGGGAGGCTGAGCCACTGGCCCATGGAGAAGTTTAAATAGAGCAGGCCGAGGAATTCGTCGGGCTCGCGGGCAAATTCGGCGATAAAGCGGGCGGTGCCGTAGCCGAGCAGGAACAGGCTCACTACCTGGCCGGTTGGGCGTGGTTTTTTGGAAAACCACCACAGCAGCACAAACAGCAAAATGCCTTCCAGGGCAAATTGGTAGAGCTGGGAGGGGTGGCGCGGCAGCATGCCGTATTGCTGGAAAATCGCGCCCCACAGCTGCGGCTGCTCGGTGGCCAGTTTTAAGTCTTCGCTATGTGCTTGGGGAAAGCCCATGGCCCAGAAGGCATCCGGCCTGGTGACGCGCCCCCAGAGCTCGCCGTTCACAAAGTTGCCACCCAGGCGCACGGCAGCAAAGCCTAATGGGGTGAGCGGGGCGATGGAGTCGGCCAGCTTGAGCGGGTTGATTTTATGTTTGTAGGCAAACAGGAGGCCGGCGGTTACCACGCCGAGGAAGCCGCCGTGAAACGACATGCCGCCCTGCCATACTTTGAAAATTTCCAACGGATTGGCAAAATAGTAGGCGTGCTGGTAAAACAGCACATAGCCCAGCCGCCCTCCCACAATCACGCCGATAATGCCCCAGGTGAGGAAGTCGTCTAGGGTTTGCGTGGTAAACACGCTGTTGCCTTGGCGGATGCGCCGCCGCCCGAGCCACATAAACAGGGCGAAGCCGACGAGGTAGCTGACGGCATACCAGCGGATGGCGAGCGAGCCGAGCTGGAGCATAACGGGATTGAAAGCGGGATGGATCAACATAGGAAAATGCGGCTGAAACAAAAGGGTGCATTATAGCGCATCTGGCCATTGGCCGATAACGGGCAGAGGCGTAAAGAAAACCCGGTTTGGGTTGGATTTTGCCGGGTTGTGTTGTGGTTTTGTTGGGAAGTAGGGGTTTCAGGTAGCCTTGGTGGAGGGGAGAGGTTACCTGAAAAGAGCGATTGGGCTTATCAAGCTAAGAGGTCTGCTGGAAACGGAAGTATCTTGCCGTATGGCATGGCTATGCTGATTTTCAGGTAGCCTGTGCCGGGAAGACTACCTGAAAGTTGAAACGCGGCTTTAACTTGCGGCGGGGATTGGGTATGATAGCCCGCTTTGAAACTGCCGGCGGAGGCCGTGATGGCTGTATTGAAATTCACCAAAATGCACGGTTTGGGCAATGATTTTATGGTTATCGACGGCATCAGCCAGCATTTTGATCCGGCTGCCGCGCCGATTGCCGAATGGGCAGACCGCTACTGTGGCATCGGTTTCGACCAGCTGTTGTTGGTGGAAGCGCCGCCGCTGCCCGAAGCCGAGTTCGGTTACCGTATTTTTAATGCAGACGGCAGCGAGGTGGAGCAGTGCGGCAACGGCGCGCGCTGTTTTGCCCGTTTTGTGCACGAAAAAGGCCTGAGCCGGAACCGCCGCATCAAGGTGGCCACGGCCAAGGGGCTGATTGTGTTGAATTTGCAGGAAAACGGCCTGGTTACGGTGGATATGGGCGAGCCGCGTTTGGCAGCGGCGGATATTCCGTTTGCGCCCACGCCGGGCGAGGCTGCCGATGCCTTGTGGTATGAGATTGACTTGAATGGTGAAACCGCGCGTTTTTCCTGTGTGAATATGGGCAATCCGCATGCCGTGTTGGTGGTGGACGATGTGCACCGTACGCCGGTGGCCGAATGGGGCGCGCGCCTGGAGCGGCATCCGCAGTTTCCCGAGCGGGTGAACGTGGGCTTTATGCAGGTGCTGGATACGCACCATATCCGGCTGCGCGTGTTTGAGCGCGGCACGGGTGAAACCCAGGCCTGCGGCACGGGCGCGTGCGCGGCGGCGGTGGCCGGTATGCGGGCCGGGATGCTGGCGCGGCAGGGCGAGGTGTGCGTGAGCCTGCCGGGCGGCGATTTGCAGATTGAGTGGACGGCGGATAACCATGTGTTGATGTCAGGGCCGGCGGCCACGGTGTTTGAAGGAACGGTAACTTACTGATGGACGAAAAGAAAATATTAGCTTATTTGCAGGAGCACCCGGAATTTCTGTTGAACCATGCCGCCGATTTGGGTGTGCGTCCGGCAGAGGGGCGGGTGCAGTCGTTTGCGCAGGCGCAATGGCTGGCGCAGCAGAAAAAGGCGGCCAAAATGGCCGGGCAGCTGGCGCAAATCATGCAGGATGCCGACAGCAACCATCAAACGTTGGGCCGGATGCTCGGCTTCGTGCGACGCTTGCTGGCGGCCAATACGCTGTTGCAGGTGTTGCGTGCGGCGGAGGCGGGCTGGCAGGAAGATTTCGCGCTGCCGTCCGGCCGGGTGTGGCTGCTAGCCGAGCCGCCGAAAAAAGGCGCGGTTTCCGGCACCTACAGGCTACCTGAAAACCATGCCGCCCATGCTGCCTTGTCTGCTCTGGAAGAGCCGCTGTGCGGCAACCGCATCGCGCCGGCGCTGGTGAAGGCGCTGCCGCAGGAGGGCAGGGGGCTGGAGAGTTTCCTGCTGCTGCCCTTGCGCGTGAACGGGCAAACCGTGGCGGCGATGGTGGCGGGCGATGCCGATGAAACGCGCTTTACGCCGTATTTGCCGCTGGATTGGATGCGCGAGCTGGCTGCCTGCACCGCAGCGGCGCTGGCCAGAGCCGGCGGGTGGTAATGATGGCTTGGCAAAGCCCGACTTTGTGGGCGCTATCGGTGTATATCGCCGTATTTCTGACTTTGGCGTTTCAGCGGCAGCAGTTTTCTTGGCTGTGGGGCAGCGTGATGCTGTGGCTGGGCTTCGGCATCCTCAGCGCGCGGATTATGCCCGGCGTACTGGGGATTACCCATGTGGCCAACCTCTATCCGGTGTACGGCTATTTTGCGCTGGGCAGCCTGTTCCTGTTTGTTAATGGCTGGCGTTACGATGCGCGGCAGATGGGCTGGCGGCTGGACGGCGGCGGGGTGTTTCTGGCCTATTTCGCCGTGGTCGGCGCGGTGCAGCATATTACGTTTTTGTTTTTGCTGCTGTTTGCCGCCTGGCAGTATCCGCAAGGGATGTCGGTGCCACTGCTCACCGGCCTCATGTCGCTGTATCTGCTCAAACCGCTGCTGTGGATAGCCGGGCAGGCGCTGCTGATGCTGCTGATGTGGCTGCACCGGCATTATTTGAGCCGTGATGATGTGCTGCTGTTCAGCCCCTTGCAGCTTCAGGGCGTGTTGCTGATTAGTTTGCTTTTTCAGGTAGCCTGTTTGCTGGCGGGTGAAAAAATCCTACTGATTGCCCTGTTGCGTGCGTTGTGGATGCTGTTTTATGGATAGGGTCGAGTTAGTCCAAAGTTTGTCCAAAGTGCCACAGAGAACTCAGATAAAAGAAATCGCAAATCAGTATAACCAACTGATTTTCGACTTTAATTTTGGTGGGTCGTGAGCGGCTCGAACGCTCGACCAACGGATTAAGAGTCCGCTGCTCTACCAACTGAGCTAACGACCCATGTAATGTTGTGTATTGTAAAAATGCTTTAACAGACTGTCAAGCATGGTTGGTATGGCGGGAGAGGAAAGGCTACCTGAAAATTGAAAAATGGTTTTCAGGTAGCCTTTTATTGTGCGAGTAATGCGCCCTGCTTACCTAAGCCACCAGCCAAGCATTTTTGTGCTGATACATCAAATAGTCGACGATTTTCCCGTCTTCGTATGCCAGGCGGGGTTTTTGATCAGGGGTGCTCGGGATGCGTTCGTCTTGGCGCACGAATTCCAATAAATGGGTTTGGCCGTCTTTTTGCAGTTGCAGGGTGCAGCGGTGCTCGGCGAGGGAGCAATCGGTGATTTCGCAGCCGATGAGCAGGGGCGAGAGTTCGTCCCATTCGGCCCCGTTCAAGCTGCCGACTCAACCGCGTGCAGCGGTGTTGCCGTATGGGTAAATTTTTACTGCGCGGTTGTCCAACAGCGTGCTGTATCCCGCGTGCCATGCGGTGTAAACCAAGTATTCGTCTGTGTCCAGCAGCAGGCCGAAAAAGCCAGGGCCGCCCATGCCGTAAGTGCCTAGATGGGTGCAGAAACCAACAATTTTGCGCCCGATAGGGGATTTGGCCGCCAAATATTCGGGGCGGCCAAACAGCAGCACATCGCGCTTGAAGCGCATGAAACCGTAAACCATATAGGCACGGTCGGCCTCGCGGCGCGACAGTCCGACGGCGTAATGCGGCAGTCAGCCTTGCTCGTACCATTGCGGCACTTCTGCTTTGGGCATCATCATGCAACAGCTTTCCACGTTGCCTTGCTGCAGGTCTAAATAGGGGTGGCTTGTCATGTGTTTGATTCCTTATAGCTCAAATCCTTATTCCTTCCTATTGTATTGGCTCGCCTTATCGTACTAGCTGTGCTGTCTGGGGCTCACCGCCTGGTATGAAGAAATCATTATTTCAGCTATATGTGTTTTCAGGCTACCTGAAAAAAGGTGGGCAACTAATGCCCACCTTATTGCTGCGGATATTTTAACTTTCGTTGAAGCTGACGCTTTCAGGTAGCCTCAACCGGTTTAGGCGTAATCCCGCTCTTCACCTTTTCCATCCACATTCTCGGCGCAGCGGGCGCACAGGGTGGAGTGGGCGGCAACGCTGCCTACGCTGTCCACATAGTGCCAGCAGCGTTCGCATTTGGCCTCGGCACTGGGGCGGACTTCGGCAGTGAGTTCGTCGCCTTTTTGCAGCTCGATTTTGGAAACGAGCATGGCGAAGCGTAGTTCGCTGCCGAGTGCTTTCAGGTAGCCGTATTGCGGTTCGGGCGTGGTGAGGACGACTTCGGCCTGCAATGATGAACCAACGGTTTTGTCGGCACGCAGCGGCTCGATGGCGGCGGTAACGGCGGCGCGGGCTTCGCGGATGTGCGTCCATTTTTCCACGAGCGCGGCTTCGCCGGCGGCGGGGATGGGCGGGAAGTCGTGCAGGGTGTGATAAAGCACGCTGTCTTCTTCACCGCCACCGATGATGTCCCACGCTTCTTCGGCAGTGAAGCAGAGGATGGGCGACATCAAAAGCACGAGGCTGCGCGTGATGTGGTAGAGCGCGGTTTGCGCGCTTCGGCGAGCGTGGCCGTCTTTTTTGGTGGTGTAGAGGCGGTCTTTCAGGATGTCCAGATAGAACGCGCCGAGGTCTTCGGAGCAGAACTGTACGATGTCCTGCACGGCGAAGTGGAAGGCGTAGCGCGGGTAGTGGCTACCTGAAACTTTTTCCTGCAACCGGCGCGCCAGCACGAGGGCGTAGCGGTCGATTTCCACCATGTCGGCCTGCGGCACGGCGTCTTCAATCGGGTTGAAGTCTTTGAGGTTGGCAAACAGGAAGCTGAGCGTGTTGCGGATGCGGCGGTAGCTTTCGGTTACGCGCTTGAGGATTTCTTTGGAAATCGCCAGTTCGCCGCTGTAGTCGGTGGCGGCAGCCCACAGGCGCAGGATGTCGGCGCCGAATTCGTTATACACCTCCTGCGGGGCAACCACGTTGCCGATGGATTTGGACATTTTGCGCCCGTTCTGATCGACCACGAAGCCGTGGGTGAGCAGTTGTTTGTAGGGCGCGCGGCCGAGGGTGGCGCAGCCGGTGAGCATGGAGGATTGGAACCAGCCGCGGTGCTGGTCGCTGCCTTCCAGATACAAATCGGCCGGCCAAGCGAGCTCGGGGCGCTGTTTCAGCACGGAGAAGTGGGTGCTGCCTGAATCGAACCACACGTCCATGGTGTCGGGCAGTTTGTCGTATTGTTCGCAGTCTTCAGGCGACAGCAGCTCGGCTTTGTCCAGTTCAAACCAGGCGTTGATGCCTTTTTTCTCGATGGGCAGGGCGACTTTTTCCAACAGCGCGGCGGAATCGGGGTGCAGCTCGCCGGTTTCTTTGTGGGCGAAGAAGGTCATCGGCGTGCCCCAGAAACGCTGGCGGCTCACCACCCAGTCGGGGCGGCCTTCAATCATGGCTTCCAGCCGCGTGCGTCCCCAGGCGGGGAAGAATTCGGTGTCGTCCACGGCTTTGAGGGCTTTGTCGCGCAGGGTTTTGCCGTCTGTGCCGGCTTTGTCCATGCCGATGAACCATTGGCCGGTGGCGCGGTAAATCAGCGGGGTTTTGTGCCGCCAGCAGTGGGCGTAGCTGTGTTCGATTTTGCCGTGGGCGAGCAGGCGGCCGTTTTCTTGCAGCCAGTCGATAATCGGCTGGTTGGCTTCCCACACGGTCATGCCTGCCAAGCGCGGGGTGTCAGCGGCATAGCGGCCTTGCGCGTTCACAGGGTTGATGAGCTCGATGCCGTATTTGTTGCAGACAAAATAGTCTTCCAAACCATGCGCAGGCGCGGTATGAACGAGGCCGGTACCAGCTTCGGTGGTTACATGGTCGCCGTTTAAAACGGGGATATCGCGTTCGACAAAGGGGTGTTCGGCTTTCAGGTTTTCCAAATCCGCGCCGGTGCATTCGGCGAGGACGGGGCTACCTGAAAAACCGTAGCGTTCCAGCGCGGCTTCGGCCAAATCTTTGGCCAGCACCAGTTTGCCACGCGGCGTGTCGATGAGTTGGTACACGATATCGGCACCGGCAGAAATGGCCTGGCTGGCGGGCAGCGTCCACGGGGTAGTGGTCCAAATCACGGCAAATGCGTCGCCGGAGATTTCAGGCAGCCTGAAAGCCTTGGCCAGTGCGGCGTTGTCTTGGAAGCGGTAGGCCACGTCAATCGCGTGGGAGGTTTTGTCTTTGTATTCCACTTCGGCTTCGGCCAGCGACGAGCCGCAGTCCAAACAGAACTGCACGGGCTTCGCGCCGCGATACAGGTAGCCTGCTTTGTAAATCTCGCCCAGCGTGCGCACGGTGTCGGCTTCGGTTTGGTAGTCCATGGTCAGATAGGGGTTTTCCCAATCGCCAATCACACCTAGGCGGATAAAGTCTTTTTTCTGACGCAGAATCTGCTCGGCGGCATATTGGCGGCACAGTTCGCGGAACTTGCTGGGCGGCATTTCTTTGCCGTGCAGTTTTTCCACCATCACTTCAATCGGCAGGCCGTGGCAGTCCCAGCCCGGCACATAGGGCGCGTCGAAGCCCGCCAGCGTTTTGCTGCGGATAATGATGTCTTTCAAGATTTTATTGACTGCATGACCGATGTGGATGTCGCCGTTGGCATAGGGCGGGCCGTCGTGCAGGATGAATTTCGGGCGGCCGGCGGCAATTTTGCGCAGCTTCTGATAACGTTTTTCGTCCTGCCACTGCTTCACCCACGCCGGCTCGCGCTTGGCCAGATTGCCGCGCATGGGGAAGGGGGATTCGTAGAGGTTTACGGTTTTGGCATAGTCGGTCATGTTGGTCTCGGAATAGAGTACGGCTGTGCGGCGGGCCGTTTCAGCCTGTCTGTTGTGCCGGAATAAGTGAAAATACAAGTTATCAATTTTATAAGGATTTGGTATAAAAGGCTACCTGAAAGCGGGTTTCAGCTGAGTAATCCGCTATAAAACGGGCAGCAGTGTTTTCAGCTAGCCTCAGGCGGGAGGGGAGGCTACTTGAAAATAGGGGGCGGGGGATGGGTTGGTTTACTATGGCTGAAGTGCTTCATTTCATGCGGTGTTGGCTCGCCGCCCTGCTGTATGGCAAGCCAACCTAATTTGGCACGGCATGGGTTCGTCTTGCCGAATTTTTGTGTCGCCTGCAGCTCGCCGCCTTGCGCCGACTTTATTCCAAAATCAGTTCGGCCATTTTGCGATTAGATTTCAGGTAGCCTCAAATCGCCGATAACAAACCGCCCCAAGCATTTGTTCGGGGCGGTTGGTTTGTGGCCTGGGCGGGCTACCTGAAAACCTACATCAGCTGTGGTGGGTTTCCACTTGCTGCAGTTGCTGCGGCTCGGGCACGGCAGCCGGGGCGGCGGGGGCAACATCGGCGCGGCGCAGGCCTTTGGGCTGTTCGGGCTCGGGCTGAACGGCAGTGAGCGCTGCGGGATCGGTTTGCACCAATACCAGACCACCCAGGTCGGCGGCCGCGGGTTCGGCTGCGGTTTGTTGCGGAACGGGTTGCGCCACGGCTGCCGTTGCCGTTTCTACGGCTTGGGCTGCAGCAACAATGGAATCATCAGCAGGAGCAGCCTCCGGAGCGGCTTGGGTTTCGGCAGATGAGGTTTCTACTGCCACGGTTTCCACCACAACGGCTTCTTCCCGCGCTGCTTCCACAGCCGGGCTTGCAACAGCAGCCGGGTTGACGGCTTCGGCAGCTTCCACGGCTTCAGCTGCATTTTCTTCGGCAAACACGAAGGTGGGCGCATCGGCTTCATCGGCCACTTCGGGGATGGTGATGACCAGCGGTTTATCGTTGTCGGCCTCATCAGGCTGCGGCACGGGGGCGGGCGCTTCGGTGTGCAGGCCCAATACCACGTCGGCGGCAGATTTCACCAGCTCGGCTTGCAGCGGAATATTCAGATATTGGATGATTTTCTGTGCAGAGGGGATGTTGCGCTGGCGGCTTCGGCCTTTGCCGTTGCGCTGGCTGCTGTCTTGGCGGCGGTCGCGGCTGGAGCGGCGTTCGTTGCGTTCGCCGCGCTCATTGTTACGCTCGCGCTCGCTTCGTTCGCTACCACGCTCTTGGTTTTCTGCAGAGCTGCCGGTGTCATCAGCAAAACGTTCGGGGATGTCAGCCGCTTGGCTGGCGGCCTGCAGCTTATCGTTTTCAGCCGAGGCTACCTGAACATCGCTGTCTTTGCGTTGGCGGCGGCGTTGGCGCGGATTGGGCTGCTGCTCGGCAGCGGGTTTCTCTGCCAGCTGTTGCGGTGTGCGGTTGTCCAAGGTTTCGGCATCGTCGGCATTTTGCTGGCGCGGCGGGCGGCTGTTGCCGTTTTGGCCGCGCTGCTGGCTGCGGTTGCGGCGGTTGCGGTTTTGCGGGGCTTTGCCGCGATTGCCGCCGTTGCGCCCGTTGTTGGCTGCGGGGGCTTCGGCGGGTTTGCTTTCGCCGCCGCCGAACAGTTTGGCAAACCAGGCGCCGATGCCGGCCAGCAAGCCGGGTTCGGCAGACTGCTGCACCACGGGGGCGGGGCTGCTGTGTTTGATGCCTTTTACGGCGGGCTCGGGTTTCACCGGCTTGGCCTGGCGGCCGATTTCCAAGGTTTGGCTGTCGTCTTCTTCGGGGATTTCGACTTGTTTGTAGCTGGGTTCGGCATCGTCGTCCACGTCGTCGGGGCGCACGCGGGTGATGTTGTAGTGCGGGTTTTCCAGATGGATGTTGGGAATCATCAGGATGGATACGTCCAGCCGCTCTTCCAGGCCGAACAGCTCGGCACGTTTTTCGTTGAGCAGGAAGGTGGCCACGTCCACCGGCACTTGGGCGTGCACTTCTTCGGTGTTGTCCTTCATCGCTTCTTCTTGGATGATGCGCAACACGTGCAGGGCGGTTGATTCGATGCCGCGGATCACGCCGGTGCCGGCGCAGCGCGGGCAGGCCACGTGGCTGCTTTCGCCCAGGGAGGGGCGCAGGCGTTGGCGGGAAAGCTCAAGCAGGCCGAAGCGGGAGAGTTTGCCCATCTGCACGCGGGCGCGGTCTTTCCGCAGCGCGTCGCGCAGGGTGTTTTCCACATCGCGCTGGTGCTTGGGGTTTTCCATGTCGATGAAGTCGATCACGATCAGGCCGCCCAAGTCGCGCAGGCGCATTTGACGGGACACTTCTTCGGCGGCTTCCATATTGGTTTGGAAGGCGGTTTCTTCGATGTCGGCGCCGCGGGTGGAGCGGGCGGAGTTCACGTCTACGGAAACCAGGGCTTCGGTGTGGTCGATTACGATGGCGCCGCCGGAGGGCAGGCTCACGGAGCGCGAGAAGGCGCTTTCGATTTGGTGCTCGATTTGGAAGCGGGAGAAGAGCGGGATGTGGTCGTCGTAGTATTTGAGCTTGCCCACGTTGTGCGGCATCACATAGCTCATGAATTCCTGCACTTGGCCGAACACTTCGCGGTTGTCGATGAGGATTTCGCCGATGTCGGAGCGGTAGTGGTCGCGGATGGCGCGGATGAGCAGGGAGCTCTCCATGAAGAGGAGGTAGGGGTCTTGATGGGCGTTGCCGGCTTCTTCGATGGCGCGCCACAGTTGCAATAGGTAGTTGAAATCCCATTGCAACTCTTCCACGCTGCGGCCGATGCCGGCGGTGCGGGCGATCAGGCTCATGCCGGGCGGCACGTCGAGCTGGCTCATGGCGGCTTTGAGCTCTTGGCGCTCTTCACCTTCGATACGGCGGGAAATGCCGCCGCCGCGCGGATTGTTCGGCATGAGCACGAGATAGCGGCCGGCCAGGCTGATGAAGGTGGTGAGCGCGGCGCCTTTGTTGCCGCGTTCGTCTTTTTCCACCTGCACGATAACCTGCATGCCTTCCTGCAATACGTCTTGGATGCGGGCGCGGCCGCCGTCGTAGTCTTGGAAGTAGGCGCGGGAAACTTCTTTGAAGGGGAGGAAGCCGTGGCGGTCGGTGCCGTAGTCCACGAAGCAGGCCTCGAGCGAGGGCTCGATGCGGGTGATGATGCCTTTGTAGATATTGCCTTTGCGCTGTTCTTTGCCCAGCGTTTCAATGTCGAGATCGAGCAGGTTTTGCCCGTCTACAATCGCCACGCGCAGCTCTTCGGCCTGGGTGGCGTTAAACAACATACGTTTCATGATATTGCTAACCTTTTGTTTGGTTTGCAATTCCGAAGCGCGTAATCAGTTTGGCCGCTTTGCTGCCGCTGGGGAAGGCTACCTGAAAACAAAGTTAAAACCGGCAGCCGTATGCTGTGCGGGCCTGAAGCGCGGTGTGCGGCAAACCGCCGGGGCGGTCGGGCAGCCGGCTTCGGGCGCGGGCAGAAAACGGTAAAGAAGGTAGTGAAAGAGCGGGGCGGGCATCGCTGCCGCGCCGGCCGCCGGAGGGGCGGCTGATTTGGCAAGCCGCGGCAGGCCGGGTGGCGGCCGCTTGCGGCGGGGTATAGCGGATTGGTTTAAAGCAAGGCTGTGCCGGCTGGTTTTACCGTACTGCTTGGGTTGCGGCTTGCCGCTTGGCTTTGGTTTAACTTAAATCCGTTATTAATTCGGTGTTGTGGTCTTCTTTAAGCCCGGCAGCGGGTGCGGCGGCGCGCTGGTCGCGTCTTAGGCCGTTTGGGCTGCCGGAGCCGTAAACTCAATTACTATTTCAGTCTGCCCGCTAAAATGCCTGACAGGCAGAGGAAAGCCGTTCGGAATTGTCTTTTTACGATAAAATAAACAGTAAACAATCAACTTGCCAACCCGGCGGCACCCTTTGTTTTTCGCTTTGTTGAAGCTTGGCTTTCAGGTAGCCCGGGCACGGTGTCGGCAGGGAGGGGATTATAGAGAAAATGCCAGCAATTAGCAAAGATTCAGTCAATTATTTGAGCGTGGACGAAGCCGCCGCCGAGCAGCGTTTGGATAACTTTCTCATCCGCCTGCTCAAAGGCGTGCCCAAGAGCCATATCCACCGCATCATCCGGGGCGGCGAAGTGCGCGTGAACAAAAAACGTGCCGCTGCCGACAGCCGTTTGGCCGCGGGCGACGAAGTGCGGGTTCCGCCGATCCGGCTGGCGCAGAAAGCTGGGCAGGCCGGGGCTGCCGTGCCGCCGCGCGAGTTTGACATTGTGTTTGAAGACGAGCACCTTTTGGTGGTGGACAAGCCTTCCGGCGTGGCCGTGCACGGTGGCAGCGGCGTGAGCTTCGGCGTGATCGAACAGCTGCGCCGCGCCCGGCCTCAGGCGCGTTATTTGGAATTGGTGCACCGGCTGGACAAAGATACCAGCGGCCTCTTGGTGGTGGCCAAAAAGCGCAGCGCATTGGTGAAGCTGCACGAAGCCTGGCGCAACGATAAGCCGGAAAAAGTATATTTGGCGCTGGGCATGGGCGCGTGGCCGCAGGGCGTGCGGCAGGTGAAGCTGCCGCTGTTCAAATACACCGGTGCGGCAGGCGAGAAAATGGTGCGCGTGAGCGAAGAAGGGCAGAGCGCGCACACGCTGTTCCGCGTGCTGGAAAGCTTCGGCGGCACGCCGCTGCACGCGGTGGGGCTTTCCGCCCTGAGCCTGATGGAAGCCACGCTGCGCACCGGCCGCACCCACCAAATCCGCGTGCACATGCAGTCGCAAAACTGTCCGATTGCCGGCGACGAACGTTACGGCGACTACACCGCCAACCGCCGCCTGAAAAAGCTCGGCCTCAAACGCATGTTCTTGCACGCCCACCACTTGGTGCTCGAGCACCCGGCAAGCGGCGAAACGCTGGTGCTTACCGCGCCGCTACCGGAAGAGTTGCGGCAGATGCTGGAAGGCTTGCGGCAGGGCAAAGGGCTACCTGAAAAATCGGAATGTTGAGGGCGGGAGGTGAATGATGGAATACGAGCTGCGTATCAGTTTTTCCGTTGCAGCCTATGGCTGTTGCCGAAAGCGGCGGTTTTTCTCGGGTTCGCGTTTTTGCTTCTGATCGGGAGCGATTCGGCGGCACACGATACTTTTGCTTATGTGCTGTTGTGGCTGTTTGCCGCAGTGGGCGGGCTGTTTGTGCTGGTGTGGCTGCGCTGCATCACGGGCTTTCGGCCGGTTGTGCTGACGCAGCAGGGCGTGGTGCTACGTTCCGTATGGGGCAGGAAGCGGCTGGTGCGCTGGGCGGATATCGAGGACGTTCGGGAGTGTACAATCCGTGCCAACGGTTGGAGCACTGATTTTGCAGCTTTGTGTTTGCGGGGAGACAGCCAGTATGCGCCGTATGATTGCCGCTATGCCGAGAGCAAGAAGCAGGTGTTGGTTCCATACAGCCACGTTATGCGCGGCGGGCATCGGAATGTGCAGCAGCAGCTGCGAAGCGCCCTGAGCCTCTATGGATCGCAGCTTTAGCCGGTGCCGGTGTTCGGAAGGGCTACCTGAAAAAAGTGTGCCCATTATTCCGGCTCTGTTTCTCAGGTAGCCTGTTTGCCATTTAGCCAAAAAGGAAAGATATGCAGCAAAACGATAAGCAGCCCAAATTCAAAGTGATCCTGCCGGAAGGCTTTTCTTTGGAGCGCTCCAAGCAGGCGATTACCCAGCCCGTCGAGAGCGGCCGTGCCGATTTGGAGGAAATCATCCGGCAGGAAACGGCGTGCCGCCAAGCCGAGGCAGAAGCCGATGAAATCATGATTAACGCCTTGCTGCACGGCGCAGGGCGCGGATTGAAGTGAGGCTACCTGAAAATTCAGCCAGCCTAAATTTCCAAACACATCAAGGAATGCCCATGAAACCGTATCGAGTATTGATTTTCGACTGGGACGGCACCTTAGCCGATTCCACCGCCCAAATCGTGCAGGGCGTGCAAAACTCTTTTTGCCGCTTCGGCTGGCCGCCGCCCGCCGAGGCCGACATCCGCGCCACCATCGGTCTGAGCCTGCGCGAAGCCCTGCGCCGCCTGTGCCCGCAGTTGGATCAACAGCAAACCGAAGCCGCCATCCGCGCCTATCAGCACGAATTCCACCACCACCGCGAGCAAACCGTTTTGTTCTCCGACGCGGGCAATACCCTGCAGCGGCTGCAACAGCACTACTGGCTGGCCGTGGCCACCGGCAAAGGCCGGCGCGGGCTCGATGCCGCCCTGGACGAAACCGACACGCGCAGCTTCTTCCTCGCCACCCGCACCGTCGACGAATGCGCCTCCAAGCCCCAGCCGGAAATGGTGCTCTCCATCTGCGACGAATTGGGCGTGCACCCGGCCGAAGCCCTGGTAATCGGCGACACCACCCACGATTTGCACATGGCGCACAACGCCCAGAGCCCCGCCATCGCCATCACCACAGGCGCCCACACCCCCAGCCAACTGCAAACCGCTCCGCATCTGGCCATGCTGGACGGCTTAACCAGCTTGGCGGCCTGGCTGGCAGAATAAAGGCTACCTGAAAGAGTAAGCTTCAATGAAGTTAAGATGAGTTTTGCGAGTTTCTGTGAAGCTAAGATTTTTTGCCGTGCAGTGTGGAGTAGAATGGCACATTTTTGATATTACCGCTGTTTGTGGGCGGCAGCAGGCCAGAATTAAGGAGGGGGTGAGTCTGGAAGGGCGGTCGGCCGGATTTGGAGGCCTTGTGTGGCTCTGCTGGCAGTGATGTGCGTTTGGATTGGGACTATCTGGTTTGCGAGACCGGCAGCGATGCCCAAGCGCAGATAGGGTGCTGGGCGAGCTGACATTCCTTGATTAGGCGCAGGCTGGTAGTTTGCATGGAAATCCTCTATACTGCGCGCACTCCTATTTTGCGGGTATCGTCTAATGGTAAGGCACCGGCTTCCCAAGCCGACTATGCGGGTTCGATTCCCGTTACCCGCTCCATTTTCTTTCCCATGCTACTTTCCTGGCATGGGATTTTTGTTGGCAGTTTGTTAAGAAATATTTACAAGTAGGTGGATGGAATGCAGAGGGACGGCTTTTCGGGCAGGGTGTGTGGGGAGGTGTAGTTAAGGATAGATAAATATTTATTGTTTATATACAAATTATTATTTCGAATAAAGGCTACCTGAAAATAAAATCCGTTTTATTTTCAGGATAAAGTTTGGTAGCCTCGGCGCTCTTTTTGCATACATAAATTTACTTTGGAGACCATAATGAGCTTTTTTGCTCAATATGCGCAGTTTTTTATCCAGTTTGCTGTGGTGCTGTTGTGCATCTTAGCCGGTGCCCAGGTGGGCGGCATCGGCTTAGGTGTGTTCGGCGGCATAGGTTTGGCAGTGTTGTCGTTCGGTTTCGGCCTAGAGCCCACCAGCCCGCCGATTGATGTGATGCTGATGATTATGGCGGTCGTGTCGGCAGCGGCAGCCATGCAAGCGGCCGGCGGTTTGGACTATATGATTAAAATCGCCACCCGCGTGCTGCATAAAAACCCGAAATACATCACCTTTATCGCGCCGATGGTTACCTATACCTTCACCGTTTTGGCCGGCACGGGGCATGTGGCCTATTCCGTGCTGCCGGTGATTGCGGAAGTGAGCCGCAAAAACGGTATCCGCCCGGCGCGCCCGCTCACCATGGCGGTGATTGCTTCGCAGTTTGCCATTGTGGCCAGCCCGATTGCGGCGGCGGTGGTGGCTTGCGTGAGCTACCTCGAGCCGCAGCATATTACGATGGCAGACGTGCTCAAAGTGAGCGTGCCTTCCACCATTATCGGCATCGGTATTGCCTGCGTGTTGGTAAACCGGATGGGTAAGGAATTGAAAGACGACCCGGAATACCAACGCCGCCTGAAAGATCCGGCCTACAGCAAGCTGTATGACACGGAAACCGTGGCCGCCGATGCGCAAGTGGGCGGCAAGGCTAAGATTTCGGTAGGGATTTTCCTGTTTGCCGCTATTTTGGTGGTGCTGCTCGGCGCGATGCCTTCGCTGCGCCCGGTATTTAACGACAAGCCGATGGGTATGGCGCACACCATTGAAATTGTGATGCTTTCTGCTGCCGCGCTGATTATTGTTACCTGCAAACCAGATGGCAACGCGATTACGCAGGGCTCAGTGTTCCATGCCGGTATGCGCGCCGTGATTGCCGTGTTCGGCGTAGCCTGGTTGGGCGATACGCTGATGCACGGGCATTTGGACGAAGTACAGCAGGCAGTGTCCGGCCTGGTGCAGAGTGCGCCGTGGACGTTTGCCTTTGCGTTGTTTGTGCTCTCTATATTGGTGAACAGCCAGGGCGCCACTGTGGCTACGCTGTTTCCGGTGGCCATTTCGTTGGGCGTGCCCACGCCGGTTATCATCGGCACATTCGTGGCGGTGAACGGCTATTTCTTCATTCCGAACTACGGTTCGATTATTGCCGCCATCGATTTCGACAGCACGGGCACGACGAAAATCGGCAAGTTTATTTTCAACCACAGCTTTATGCTGCCCGGCTTGTTGAGCATGGGCTTCAGCTTGGCCTTCGGCCTGCTGTTCTCCAAGATGTTCTTCGGCTGAACGGTTTGATTGGAATACAAACGCCCGGGCTTTGGCTCGGGTGTTTTGCTTGGGGGAAGGCTACCTGATGCTTAGCTTCTCAAGAACTCAAGTAGCTCGTTTGATTTCGTTGGGATTGCTGCTTTCAGGTAGCCTTTTGTGGTTTGCTTGTCTTGCCGTTATTTAATCGCCATCAGCCTTTGATAAAGCTGGGTCATCAGGCGGCTGGTGTGCGGGTCTTTGGGCAGGATGACGAAGCTGTTGGCTATGGCTTCTTCGCTGGGGAAGATGGATTCGTTGTTGCGGTATGCCTCGGGCATCAGCTCGCGGGCCGGTTTGCTGGCGGGGGCATAGGTCACGAAGCTGCCGTTGGCGGCGGCCACTTTGGGGTCGAGGGTGTAGTTGATGTATTTGAGAGCGTTGGCAGGGTGGTGCGCGTCTTTGGGAATCATCAGGGAGTCGATCCACACCGCCAGGCCGTTTTTAGGCACGAGCACTTGGATGTCGATGCCGTTGCCGGCTTCGATGGCACGGTTGCGGGCGATGTTCAAATCGCCGCCGTAGCCTACGGC
Organism: Eikenella sp. NML070372; assembly: GCF_001648415.1. Lineage (NCBI taxonomy): Bacteria > Pseudomonadati > Pseudomonadota > Betaproteobacteria > Neisseriales > Neisseriaceae > Eikenella > Eikenella sp. NML070372. The sequence continues at coordinate 243,259 of NZ_LXSN01000004.1, forward strand.
CACGCACAGGTTGCCGGCGGCGAGGTCGTTGATGTAGGTGGAGGCGGTGAAGATGCGGATGTCTTTGCGCACGGCGCGCATCATGTCGGTGGCCGCTTGCAGGTCTTCGGGCTTGGTGCTGTTGGGGTCTTTGCCTAAATAGTTGAGCGCCAAGGGATATTGCTCGAGCGGGCTGTCGAAATAGGAAATGCCGCAGGATTTGAGTTTGGCGGTGTATTCGGGGTTGAACACCAAATCCCACACGTTTTCGGGCATGGGCTTGCCACCCAAGGCTTTTTGCACCATTTGGGTGTTGATGGCCAGCGTGTTGATGCCCCAGAAATAGGGCACGGCGTATTTGTTGCCGGGATCCACCTGCTCCATCAGTTTGAGCAGCTGCGGGTCGAGATTGCTGTAGTTGGGGATTTGGCTTTTGTCGATGGGCTGGTAGGCGCCGGCTTGGATTTGGCGGCCTACGTTGGAAATGGAGGGCACCACCAAATCGTAGCCGCTGCTGCCGCTGAGTATTTTGGCTTCGAGGGTTTCGTTGTTGTCGTAGTAGGCGGAGCGGATAGTGATGCCGGTTTTTTCGGTGAAGGCGGTGAGGGTGGCGGGGTCGACATAATCCGCCCAGTTGTAGAGGTTGAGCAGGTTGGCGTTGTCGCCTTCGGGGGCGGAGGCTTCGCTTTGGGCTTGGCCGCCGCAGGCAGCGAGCAGGCCGGCGCAAATAGCGAGCAGGAGCAGTTTCTTCATTGTTATTCCTTGGTGGGCGGGGAAGGAAGGGTAAGTAGGCGCAAGTATAGTGAAGTAAAATAAGAATGCTACTGCGTTGGCTCGCCTGGCTGTACTAGCTGTACTGTCTGCGGCTCGCCGCCTTGTCTCATTCTTATTTTACTTCACTATAAATTTCTCATTATAGCCAAACGCCTGGCTCCTTCATACCTCGGGCCGGGCAGGGCACGGCGGCGTGATTGGGGCAACTGCGCTGTGCGGCAAGTATTTTTCAATATTGCCAACAAATTGGCACTTTGTCTGCACTAAATTAACGCAGCGGCATTTTCTGCCTGCTTTTCAGGTAGCCTTCCGGCTATGGAAAAAGCACATGTTATAGAGTATCATGCCGCCCGTTACAACATAACATTCAGCACACACTATGCACTCTTGGTTACTTCGCGGCGCCGGCAGCCGTTTGCTTTTGGCCGTATCGCTCATCGCCCTGATGCTGGGCGTGTTTGCCTGGACGGGTGCGGCGCTATGAGCATCGTGTTCGACAATCTCACTGTGAGCTACCGCCGCCATCCCGCCGTGCACCACATTTGCGGCGAATTCGCGCCGGGCAGCATGTGGGCGGTGTTCGGCCCCAACGGCGCGGGCAAATCCACCCTGCTCAAAGCCATCATGGGGCTGTTGAAAATCAGCACCGGCAGCGTGCAATGGCAAGGCCTCGCCCGCCGCGACATCGCCTATCTGCCCCAGCAATCCGATATCGACCGCAGCCAGCCCATTTCCGTGTATGAGCTGGCCGCCATGGGTTTGTGGTATGAAATCGGCTTTTTCGGCGGCACCAAACCCGCGCAGCGCGAACGGGTGCACGCTGCGCTCGAGCGCGTGGGCATGGCCGATTTCGCCCGCCGGGGCATCGGCCAACTTTCCAACGGCCAATTCCAGCGCGTGCTGTTTGCCCGCATGCTGGTGCAGGACGCCAAATTCCTGCTGCTGGACGAGCCCTTCAACGCCGTGGACGCGCGCACCACTTACGAATTGCTGGAAGTATTGCGCCAATGCCGCCAAAACGAAGGCCGTGCCGTGATTGCCGTGCTGCACGATTATGAGCAGGTGCGCGCCTACTTCCCCCACACCTTCCTGATTGCCCGCGAAAAAATCGCCAGCGGCGCCACTGCCGATGTGCTCACCGAAGGCTACCTGAAACAGGCTACCGAAGCCATGCACCGCACCGAACCGCGCGAATGGTGCGCCGCTTGAGTTTTCAGGTAGCCTGAACGCCATGTTTGCCGCCACCGTTGTTTTCTTCCGAAACCGCAGCGAAGATTTCCCCGCCCAAGCGTTCCCGCAGCGCATCCGCAGCCGCCCGCACTTCCCCGCCGAAGGCTACCGCCCGCACTTCGCACCCAAAGGCAGCCGCGACATGCTCGGCATCGTGTTTGCCGCGTTCGAGCACACCCGATTCGGCGAGCCGCTGCAAGCCGGGCTGGACTACCTCTACCCCGGCCGCGTGGATTATTCCGCCCTGCGCCCCGGCACGGAATTTTGGATTATGGAAGGCGGCACTGCCGTGGGCGAAGGCGTGATAACCCACAACGACAGCCCGCCCGCTATGCAGGCTACCTGAAAACATGAGTTGCCACGCAAATGAACAATATAGTGGATTAACAAAAATCAGGATAAGGCGGCGAGCCGAAGACAGTACAGATAGTACGGCAAGGCGAGCCAACGCTGTACTGGTTTAAATTTAATCCACTATAAAACCCAATCCATTTAACACGAATAAGCGCACACACCATGACCCTCTCCCAGCTCCTGATCGAACCCTTTGCCGACGATTTTATGCGCTATGCCCTTGCCTCCGTGCTGTTTCTGGCCGTGGGCGCGGCGCCGGTGGGCGTGTTTTTGGTGATGCGTCGCATGAGCCTGGTGGGCGACGCGCTCGGCCACGCGGTGCTGCCCGGCGCGGCGGCGGGCTATATTGCCGCCGGTTCGCTCAGCCTGCCCGCCATGAGCTTGGGCGGTTTTGCCGCCGGGCTGGCGATGGCGCTGCTCGCCGGCTTGGTGAGCCGCCACACCAATTTGAAGGAAGACGCGAATTTTGCCGCGTTTTACCTAGCCAGCCTGGCCTTGGGCGTGGTGCTGGTGAGCAGCTACGGCAGCAATGTGGATTTGCTGCATCTTTTGTTCGGTTCGGTGCTGGCGGTGGATACGCCGTCGCTGATTTTGGTGCTGTGCGTGAGCGCGGTGTCGGTGTTGACGCTGGCGCTGATCTACCGCCCGCTGATGCTGGAGAGCATCGACCCGCTGTTTCTGCGCGCGGTAAACGGGCGCGGCGGACTGTGGCATGTGCTGTTTTTGATGTTGGTGGTGCTGAATTTGGTAGCCGGTTTCCAGGCCATCGGCACGCTGATGTCGGTGGGCGTGATGATGCTGCCGGCGATTACCGCGCGGCTGTGGTCGCGCAGCATGGGCGGGCTGATTGCGCTCGCGGTGCTGATTGCACTCGCCTGCAGCTTCTGCGGCCTGCTGTTTTCCTACCATGTGGATATCCCCTCCGGCCCGGCGATTATTTTGTGCCTGGGCGGCGTGTATGCCGTGTCGCTGTTTATCGGGCGCGAGGGCGGGATGCTGCCGAAATGGTGGCGCGGGAGGCATTTGCGGACGTAGTGGCCGGCAGCTTGAAGGCTACCTGAAAATGCTCTGCGAAACTAAATTCTTAGTTCATATAGTTTTAGTGATATTTTGGATTTCGAGACAAATTATTTTTTGGGAAGTCTCACCATCTCCTACCCTATTCGCTTTTGCGCCTCATGCCGGCGCGGGGCACTTCCTTTCTTTGCTTCGCCAAAGAAAGGAAGCAAAGAAAGGCGACTGCGGGCACAGGTTTGGCTCCGCCAAACTTCCCTCCCTCCGCACGGTTTTTCGGGCGGGCTCGCAACTTGCGGCTGCGCTGCTTCGGGCATGCAAGCCCTTGTTTCCCGAAAAACCGCGCTCCGTTCGGCTGTGCCAGCAGGGGGCGCTGCATTGTACGTTTGTGGTGAATTTTCTGTTTTGAAATTCGCACATTAGTAAAAAGGCTACCTGAAATCTTTCAGGTAGCCTCACGGACGAGCCGGAAGGCTCATATGAAAACCAAACATAAGGAGTAAAAGATGAAATTGAAGCATTGGAAACTCGGCCTGATTGCCGCGCTGTTTTCCGGCAGCCTGTATGCCGCGCCGCTGGAAGTGGTGTCGAGCTTCAGCATTTTGGGCGATGTGGCCAAGCAGGTGGGCGGCGAGCGCGTGAACGTGAGCAACCTGGTCGGCCCCGACCAAGACGCGCATGCCTACAACCTTACCAGCCGCGATATGCAGCGCATCCGCAATGCCAAGCTCGTATTGGTGAACGGCTTGGGTTTTGAGCAGGCTGCGGTGATGCGCGGCATCCGCCAAAGCGGCGTGCCGTTTGCCGAGGCCACCAAAAACATCCAGCCGATGAAGGCCGAAGACCACGATGAGCACGATCACGACCATGACCACCACGGCCACGGTCATGACCACGGCCACCACCATCACGGCGAATTCGATCCGCACGTGTGGAACGACCCGGTGCTGATGAAAACCTACGCCCAAAACGTGGCCGACGCGCTGATTAAAGTCGACCCGCAAGGCCGCGCTTATTATCAGCAGCGCCTCAGCGGCTACCAAGCCCGCCTCGATGCCATGCACCAATGGGCGCAAACCCAATTCAACAGCGTGCCGCAGGCACGGCGCAAAGTGCTCACCGGGCACGATGCCTTCAACTACATGGGCAAACGCTACCGCATCGAATTCATCGCCCCGCAAGGCGTGAGCACCGAAGCCGAGCCTTCCGCCCGCCAGGTTTCCGCCCTAATCCGCCAAATCCGCAGCCAGGGCATCCGCGCCGCGTTTAGCGAAAACATCAAAGATTCGCGCATGGTGGAACGCATCTCGCGCGAAACCGGTATCCGCGTAAACGGCAAGCTCTATTCCGACGCCCTGAGCCGCGGAGCTCCCGCCGCCACTTATGAGCAAATGTTCCGATACAACGTGAACGCGCTGGTAAATGCGATGAAGCAGTAGTGTTTGAAACAGCATAGTAAAGGCTACCTGAAAACCGATTTTTTGGTTTTCAGGTAGCCTTTTATGATGGTGGAAACAAAGCAGTGTGGCATCAGCTCACGATGAAACTAGCCGCTTACGTTTAAATGGGCATCGTATGGTTCGGAATGTTCCGCTACGATTTGCTGCAAATCGCGCATCAGGCGGTCGATGGTTTGAGCGTATGCAACAGCATCGAGCTGGGAGAGCAGGTCTAATTCATCGAAACACTCAATAATGCTCTGCAATTTCGGCGGGCAGTAGGGCAAGATTTCATCATAATTTTTCGGCATGCGTAATGTCCAAATGCCTGCTTCCGGCGAAATGACTCCCGATTTGATGGCGCTCAATAAACCGAGCGCCAAGAAGGCGATATAGAGCGTGGGATTTGGGGTGCGGATATGAAGGGTAGGCATGATGATTGGGGAGTTTGGCGAGCCGCAGCAAGCAACTAGGCGATCAGTTTGGCACACTCATAGCCAAATTAATGCGCTGAATAAAGTTTCAGGTAGCCTGCATGATGTGGCAGGCTACCTGAAAGTTTCTTTGCCATTTACTGCCCAGCTTCCGGCCTTATCTGGCTTTTGTGCACATAGCCGTAATAAGCTGAGGTGACTATTCCCCATCTGCCGATTACGCCCACGAAATGCCAGTTTCCTTTACGCTTGGCGGGGAATTCGATCACTCTTGTGCCGTTGGCGAAACGCCCCACCATACTGGAACGGTTGCCGGCTTTCCGGCGTATATTGGCCGAGCCATCGGCGCTGTGCACGGTATAAACATGGCGCAGGCTAACCTGGCTTTGGTGCACATAGCCGTTGATGATGCGCCGCTCCGCCGGCTGGTTTGGCCGCAAGGCCAGCCGCACGCGGTACCACGCGCCACTTTTGCCGAGGATGGCGGCTTCGCTTTGATTGTCGCAAACGGCAAGGATGGCGGCGCGGGTGTTGGGACGGGCACGGATGTTTACTCTCTTGCCGCCGTCGGTAACCAAATAGGTAGTGGGTTCGGCTTCGCCGGTTGCTACGGAGGACAGGCCGCAGCTATCGGGGGCAACATGGGCGGCGGCAGTGGTGGATAGCACCAACAGCACGGCGGCAAGGGCAGAGGTGCAGGTATGCAGTGATGAAAGCATGGGCTTGCTCCTGAGTTGGGTTGATTGGAGGAAATTCGTTACGATTTCACCTGCCGCCATCATATCTAAATTGCCGTGCCAGATAAAGTTTCAGGTAGCCTGTATGGCGATACAGGCTACCTGAAACTTTAGATATACACAGGCTGCGTTTATGCGGCTCTCAACAAGGGCGCAACATAATCCCGCCATTGCAGGGCCAGGCCGGCATTGATTTCGGTGAGATTGTCGAGGAAATAGAACAACGGCGGGTCTTGCACGCCTTCTTGGCTGGCCAATTCTTCGTTCCATGCGGCTTCCCACAGGAAAAAGCCCATAGCCGCTTCTTGGCGGCGCAGATGGGGGATGCTGTTGAATTGGTTTCTTTGATGTTGCCAATGCTGCCTGCATTTTTCTGCCAGCTCGGCAGAGGAAATTCGGCTTTGGAAAAAGGCGCGGGTAGCGGCGGGATAATCGAACAACATTTGGTGGCTTTGGCTGTAGGGGCGGACGTATTCCTCTAAAAAGCCCAGCGATTACAAGACGGTTTCCTGCATCGGCACGCGCTCGAACAGTTCTGCTTCATCGCACCAATCCTCTACCAAAATGGTTTCAAACCCTGGGTATGCCTGCAACTCGGCCAGCTGTTCGGGCGTAATCGGCCGGATTGCGCCGATATCGTTTAAGCGCATTTGGCGGTATTGGGCAAATGCTTCAGGCAGGTTGGCATCATATTGTGCCAAAGCGTGAAAAAAGGCGGGCTCGTGCGTTTTTTGGGCGTAATCCGCGGTATAAGGCGCGAGGAAATTGCGTGCGGCCAGCAGGGTGGGCAAATCGCTGCCAGGCGGGTAGTGCGGAGTGGTATGGGTTTGCGTCCATTCGCTTTGGGGGCAGAGGAGATAGCCCCAAGCGCGTTGGTGGGCTTCGTAGAGTTCGCTTGTATCCCATCTGCTGCCGCTATTGAGCAAAGCGGTTTCAACAAAATCGAGGCAGATGCGTAGGTGGAGGGCGGCGGTCATGGCAGATTGCTCAATCTCAATAGGGTAGGGCGAAAGCAGGCATGGGCCGGCAAAGGCTAGCTGAAAAGCGGGATCGTGCGTTTCAGGTAGCCTCTGCGGCCAAACAGGTTACCTGAATTATTTTGCCTGCTGTTCGCGCAACAATGCTTTGATTTCAGCCATTTCTTGATGCAGGCGCGCCAGCTCGGCGCTGCTCACCAAGATTTGGCCTGTTTGTGGCGTTTCGGGCTGGTGTTCTGTATCTGGGTCGGTGGAATGTAGGTTCGACATGGTATCCACAATCACAGCCACGAATAAGTTCAGCATCACAAAGGCAGACACCAAAATAAACGGCACGAAAAACAGCCAGGCGTTTGGATAGGCTTCCATCACAGGGCGCACAATGCCCATCGACCAGCTCTCCAGCGTCATCACTTGAAACAGCGTATACAGCGATTTGCCCAGGCTGCCGAACCATTCGGGGAAGCGTTCGCCGAAGAGCGTGGTGGCCATCACTGCGCCCACGTAAAACAGAATGCCCATCAGCCCCGCAATCGCACCGATGCCCGGCACGGCCTGCAAGATGGCATCGGCAATACGGCGCAGCTGCGGCATGCGGTTGATCAGCCGCAGCACGCGTAACACGCGCAGCGAGCGCAACACCGAAAGCGCGCCTGCATTGGGCAACAGCGCCACGGCCACCACGAGGAAATCGAAAATATTCCAGCCGTCGCGGAAAAAACGCCGCCCCAAAGCAACGAATTTCGCCGCCAATTCCACAATAAAAATAATCAGCGCGGCCATATCCAGCCAATGCAGCAGCGCGCCGCAACGCGCCATTACGGCGGGTGAGGTTTGCAGGCCGAGGATGATGGCATTTAAAACGATGATGAGGAGGATGGCCAGCTGGGTGGTTTGGTGCAAAACAACGGCACCGATTTTTTGCCGCCAAACGGCAGGAGAGGTGTGTGTCATGATTTGTGTGAATGGATAAGGATTAATAATTGGCTGCCTGAAAGCAGGTAGTAGGATGAAACAAGATGATGGAGAAGCCTGTATGGCCAGCTTTTCCATCGGGTGTATTGTATCAAGTTTTTCACTACATTGAAGCTTAACGATTTCAGGTAGCCTGCATAGTAATACAGGCTACCTGAAAGTTTGTGTTGCAACAAAGTGAAAACCTAGCGGCTATTGGCAGTGCCCCGATGTTTCCCGCCGCAGCTGGCTTTTGTGGATGAAACCATCCATCGGTTTGGCAATATATAGCCAGTCGCCTTCATTCCACTCTGGGAGCACCCATACCCGCGTGCTCGTGCGCAGTTGACCAGTTTGTATCCTTGTCCCAGCATTGTCTTGGTCTTGCCGTTCTGTGCGGACATTGGCATAGCCGTCGCGGCTGCTCACAATATAGCTATGCAGTAGATGGCCCTGGCTTTTATGGATATATCCCTCCACATGGCGGCCGCCATATAAACGCCGAACGTGCAACCAGTTTCCTTGTTTGCCCAAAAGATCCAGTTTCTCTTCGTCATCGGCCAATTGCGCCAGTATCCGGCTTTGTGTGGTGGGCTGGGCACGCAGATTCACTTTATCGCCCGATTGCATATCCGGATTCGGCACCACACAGGTTTGTGCGGCTGCCGACAAAGAGAAGATTGCCAATACAACTGCTGCAATGGATGGTAAACGCCATACAGAATGTCTCATGATGCTCCTCCTTTGGTTAACTAACCAGCTAAAAATCAAGGCATTTATATTGTATCTCATATCTATTTGGGTGGGTAATGAAATTCAGGTAGCCTGCAAGCAATACAGGCTACCTGAAAATGGTTTACAGCTTTAAAACCAATCAACGTTCCACTTGGCTCACATCACGCACCGCGCCTTTGTCGGCTGAAGTCGCCATGGCACCGTAGGCGCGCAGGGCGGCGGAGACGTAGCGGTCGCGGTTTTCCGGTTTCCAGGCTTTGCTGCCGCGTGCTTCCATTTCGGCGCGGCGTTTTGCGAGTTCTTCGTCGGACACTTTCAGATTGATGCTGCGGTTGGGGATGTCGATTTCAATCGTGTCGCCTTCGTGTACCAAGCCGATGGCGCCGCCTTCTGCCGCTTCGGGCGAAGCGTGGACGATGGAGAGGCCCGAAGTGCCGCCGGAGAAGCGTCCGTCAGTCAGCAGGGCGCAAGCTTTGCCCAAGCCTTTGGATTTCAGGTAGGAAGTCGGATACAGCATTTCCTGCATTCCCGGGCCGCCTTTGGGGCCTTCGTAGCGGATGATGACGATATTGCCGGCGACGATTTGGTTGCCCAAAATGCCTTCGACGGCGGCTTCTTGGCTTTCAAACACGCGGGCGCGGCCGGTGAATTTGAGGATGCTCTCGTCCACGCCTGCGGTTTTCACCACGCAGCCGCGTTCGGCGATGTTGCCGAACAAGACCGCCAAACCGCCGTCTTGTGAGTAGGCGTGTTCGACGTTGCGGATGCAGCCTTTTTCTCGGTCGAGGTCAAGGGTTTTCCACATTCGGTTTTGCGAGAACGCTTGGGTGGTGCGCACGCCGCCGGGCGCGGCTTTGAAGCGTTCGATGGCGTGGGTGTTTTCGGGATTGGTCACGTCCCATTTTTCAATCGCGTCTTTCAGCGTCGGCGCGTGGATGGTGTACACGTCGGTGTGCAGTTTGCCCGCTTTGTCCAATTCTTTCAGGATGGCGAAGATGCCGCCGGCGCGGTGCACGTCTTCCATATAGTAGTCGTGGTTGTTGGGCGCGGTTTTGCAGATGCAGGGTACGACGCGGCTTAAGCGGTCGATGTCGGCCATTTTGAAATCCACGTCCGCTTCGTTGGCGACGGCGAGCAAATGCAGGATGGTGTTGGTGGAACCGCCCATGGCGATGTCCATGGTCATGGCGTTTTCAAACGCTTTTTTGGTGGCGATGCTGCGCGGCAGCACGGTTTCGTCGTCTTGCTCGTAATAGCGTTTGGTGATTTCGACAATCATACGGCCGGCTTCGAGGAACAATTCTTTGCGGCCGGCGTGGGTGGCGAGGTAGGAGCCGTTGCCGGGCAGGGACAGGCCGAGCGCTTCGGTCAGGCAGTTCATGGAGTTGGCGGTGAACATGCCGGAGCAGGAGCCGCAGGTCGGGCAGGCGTTTTGTTCGACTTCTTCAACCTGTTGGTTGCTGACATTGTCGTCCGCCGATTCAATCATCGCGTCAATCAAATCCAAGCGGCGTTCGGGCTGGATGTTGGCCACGCCGATGACCTTGCCTGCCTCCATTGGACCGCCGGAAACGAAGATGGTCGGGATGTTCAGGCGCATGGCGGCAATCAGCATTCCCGGGGTAATTTTGTCGCAGTTGGAAATGCACACCAGCGCGTCGGCGCAGTGGGCGTTCACCATGTATTCGATGGAGTCGGCAATCAAATCGCGGCTGGGCAGAGAGTACAGCATGCCGCTGTGTCCCATGGCGATGCCGTCGTCGATGGCGATGGTGTTGAATTCTTTGGCGATTGCGCCCGCTTTTTCGATTTCACGGGCAACCAGTTGGCCCATGTTGTGCAGGTGGACATGGCTGGGGACGAATTGGGTGAAGGGGTTGGCAACTGCGATGATGGGCTTGCCGAAGTCGGTTTCCATCACGCCGGTGGCGCGTCACAATGTGCATGTGCCCGCCATATTGCGGCCGTGGGTGGAGGTTTTGGAGCGGTAGTCTGGCATGGTTGTGTCCTTGTTTAATATGGTGATTTATAGAATATTTGGGGCTACCTGAAAACGGCTAAAGGTGGCGTTTTTCAGGTAGCCTTTCGGTTGGGGCGTATTTTAGCCGAATCGGGCGGGCTTGTTGCAAGTGCCGCTGCAGAATATGATGCGCTATTTATTTGCTCAAAACGCTATAAATTTGCCATTTTATAGCCGTTATAGGCGTTTCAATATGATTCCAAACCGTTTTCAGGTAGCCCGAAACACAAATCGGGCGAATCTGTGCCCGTTTAAAACGGGTATTGCTGATGCCGGGATTGCCTTGCCGGGTGGGAAATGGTAGTTTGGCAGCCTCTTTACAAAATTTGTGGCACAAACTGCCAAGTTGAAGCGGGAGGAGATGGAAGTGAACGAAACAAAAGAAGCCTTATTGGAAATGCAACCGCGCGAGGCGGCGGTGATGGCTGCGCTGGCGGTGGCCGTGATGGGCATTACCATGATTCATTTCGGCTGGGTACCGCATTTGTCCGTGATTCTGGTGCTGTGCGGGCTGCTCGGCTTCGGCAAGGCCAAGGGGCTGGATTTCGGCCGTATGCAGCTGAGCATGGCGCGTGGTGTGCTCTCCGGCATCGGCGCGATTTATCTCTTCTTCTTTATTGGCTTGCTGGTATCGGCGCTGATGGTGTCCGGCGCAATTCCCACGCTGATGTATTACGGCTTCGAGCTGATTTCGCCGCAGTTTTTCTACCTTTCCGCCTTCGTGCTCACTTCGATGGTGGGGGTGGCCATCGGCAGCAGCCTCACCACCTGTGCTACCCTGGGCGTGGCCTTTATCGGTATGGGTAGCGCGTTGGGTGCCAATCCTGCCGTGGTGGCCGGGGCAGTGGTGTCCGGCGCGTTTTTCGGCGACAAAATGTCGCCCATTTCTGACACCACCAGCATTGCCGCCTCCATTGTGGGTATCGATTTGTTCGACCACATCCGCAATATGATGTACACCACCATCCCCGCCTGGCTGATTACCGCGCTGCTGCTCTGGCTGCTCTCCGGCCATACCGCCGCCGCCGATTTAAGCAGCGTGGCCACCTTCCAAACCCAGCTGCAGGCCAGCGGCTTAGTGCACGGCTACACCCTGTTACCTTTTGCCGTGCTGATCGTTTTGGCCGTGCGCCGCGTGAACGCGATTTACACCATCATCATCACCATTGCTGTTTCCCTCGTGCTTACCTACCTGCACAGCAGCCCCAGTATCGAACAGCTCGGCGGCTACTTCTTCAACGGTTACGCGCCGCCCGAAGGCACCGATTTGGGCAATGTGGCCAAGCTGATTTCGCGCGGCGGCATCGGCAGCATGTTTTTCACCCAAACCATCGTTATCCTCGCCCTCAGCCTCGGCGGCCTGCTCAACGCCCTGGGCATCCTGCCCGCGCTGCTCTCCGGTATCGGCCATATGTTGGCCAACGCCGGCCGCGCCACCTTCACCGTGGCCGCCACTTCGCTGGGCGTAAACGTGCTCATCGGTGAGCAATACCTCAGCCTGCTCCTGGCTGGCAACACCTTCAAGCCCATCTACGAACGGCTCGGCCTGCACCCGCGCAACATCGCCCGCACCGTGGAAGACGCCGGCACGGTAACCAACCCACTCGTGCCTTGGAGCGTGTGCGGCGTGTTTATCCACCATGCCCTCGGCGTGCCCGTGATCGATTATTTGCCCTACGCCTTCTTCTGCTACCTCAGCCTGCTGCTCACCCTCGTGTTCGGCTTCACCGGCTTCACTTTGAGCAAGAACGAGGCAGCATAAACGGCATAGCACCGCAAACTATTGGAAAAGGCTACCTGAAAAGTGTAAGGAAAGTTTCTGCTTCGCACTTTTCAAGTAGCCTTTTGCCAACACGGAGCGCTGCCTGAAAACATATGGCAAGCCAACCGAACTTTCGATCTGGCGGCAGAGAGGGCGCAACAAGGGAAGGGCAATTTGAAGTCGGTGCGGCAATGCCGGCCTGCGGCGATATAAAAGACAAGGAAGGCTGCGGCTCGCTACGCTTGCCTTGCCCTGCCTCATCATCTGTTGCTTGAGTTTCATAAAAAATTGCCCTTGGTCTATGACACAAGGGCAATCTTTGCTTACTCGAATGCAGGCTGGCTGTCAAGCAACCGCCTAAAATACTGTTCAGATTGGTTTTTACTGCTTGCCCCTATTGTCGGGGCGTAATATAAGGCTACCTGAAAACGCAGCGCAGCAAAATTTCTGCGCTGCGTTTTCAGGTAGCCTTATATTAGCTCAAGCGGTCGGGTTACTGCTGCGGCTGGGCGCGTTCTTTCTCTTCGGTAACGAAGCCGACTTTGCTCAGGCCGGCATCGCGCACGGCGCTGAGGGCTTTTTCCACGTGGTCGAACTGGGCGTTTTTATCGGCGGCAATGGCAATCACTTGGTCGGGATCGGTTTTGGCCAGCTCTTGCAACTGGCTTTCCAAGTCCTGCAGGCTGATTTTCTCGCCTTCGGCCAGGTGGTAGCTGCCGTCGGCGGCAATGGAAAGGCGTAGCGGGTCTTTGGGCTGGGCGGCGTTTTCCTCCACCTGCTTGGCCGAGGCGGTGGGCAGTTCCAGCGGGATGGAGTGGGTCATCACCGGCATGGTAATCATGAATACAATCAGCAGCACGAGCATCACGTCCACCAGCGGGGTAACGTTGATGTCGGCCATGGGCGAATCGTCGCCGCTGTTCATCGAACCGAAGGCCATGCTCTTACTCCTTATTGTTCATAATTTTAACGTGCAAATCGTAGGCGTAGGCATCCATATCCTGCACCACCTGTTTGTTGCCGAACACGATGAAGTTGTAGGCCAGCACGGCGGGGATGGCGGCAAACAGGCCGATGGCGGTGGCCACCAGCGCTTCGCCGATGGGGCCGGCCACGGTGGCGATGTTTACCTGGCCTTGCAGGCTGATGTTTTCCAGCGCGTGGTAAATGCCCCATACCGTGCCGAACAGGCCGATAAACGGAGCAGTGGCGCCTACGGAGGCGAGAATGGTAAGGCCGCCGTTGAGACCGCGTTTGGCAATGTTCATTTTATGGCGGATGTGCTGCACCAAATAGTCACCCAAAGGGATGCTGGTGAGCTGGCTGGCGGGGTTGGCGCGATATTGGCGCGCGGCCTGAATGGCAGATTCGGTGAGGTCGGCCAGCGGGGAGGGATGGGCTTTGGCCAGGCGCAGCATGTCATCGAGCGAGGCCACGGTGGCTACGGACTCAATCGTGCCCCGATTGGCGTGGCGCACTTGGTGCAGGCGGATGCTGCGCATGATGATAATCCACCAGGTAAGGACGCTCATCAGCACCAGCAGTATAAATACGGTTATCAATACAATGTCGCCTTGGGCGAAAACATGTCCTAAATTCATGATATTCCTAATGTTAATGATGAAATTGGATAATTGGTTTAGTTTGGGGCTTTAAACCGCAGGGTAAAAGTATAGCTTTGGCGCATGGGTTGGCCGTTGCGTTTGGCCGGTGTGAAGGTGTAGCGTTCGCGTACGGTTTTTTCTGCCGAACGGGCGAATAGTGGATGGGTGGCGGAGACCACTTCCACGCTGGATGGCTTGCCGTTGGCTTCCACCATCACGCGCAGTTTCACTGTGCCGCTGACGCCTTCTTCTTCTAGTTGCGGCGGGTAGGGTGGTTTCGGATTGTTCAGGTAGCCACCAAGGTGGGTGGGCGCGCTGTCGCCGCCACCTCCGCCGCCGGTGCCCGAGCCTTTGCCGTCGCCGACACCGCCGCCTTCGCCACCTCCACGGCCACCACCTTTGCCGGGACCTTCCCCATCGCCTTCACCTTGGCCGTGACCTGTGCCACGACCGCCGCCACGGCCTCCGCCTTCTCCGGCAGAAGGCGTGCCTTTGCCACCACCGGCACTTGCGTTGGCGCCATGGCCTGTGTTCGGGTTGGTAGGGGCAATCGGCCGTTCAGGCTGTGCCTGCGGCTTGGGCTCGGGTTTTGGTTCGACAGGTTTGGGCTGAACGATATCGGCGGGTTTGTCTTGCCGTTCCACCGGTTTGATTTGCGCGCGCTGCTCTGGAACAGGTTTGGCTGGCTGCGGCTTGGACTGCTCTGGTTTGGGCGCTTCGGGTGGGGTTTGCTCCGGCGGCCCGGCGGGCTGCTCGTCTTCAGATATGGTGTTGCCACCCGTACCGCCGCCGCCCCCGCCGCCGCCGATCTCGCCGAGATCAACAAAGCTTAGCCCTGGCGGCTCAGCCGGCAGTTCCGGGGGCTTAATCGAGATCAGCAGCCAATACAGCAGGGCATGAGCGGCAATCACGAATAAAAGCGCGGCCGGGGATAAAAGACGGTTTTCGGTTTGCATAATAGGGCGGCATATTAGTGCGAACTATTTCTGTTTGCAAGGAGTTTCTATTTGATTGTTTAAGTGTCAGGTGTTTTCGCCAAAAAGCGTGTTTCAGTAGGGGTGACGTGGAAGTGTGGATGACTTATTCTTTTATCGCTAAAGCACTTCACTTTACTATTTGCGTTGGCTCGCCTTGCTTCACTCCTGTATTGTCTGCGGCTCGCTGCTTGGTATGAAAAAATAATTGCTTTAGCTATAGATTGGAGACTGCCTAAAATTTCAGGTAGCCTTTGTGGTACCTGTTTTTTAATCAGCTAAAACTGGCTATATTGGTATAACTATCTGTTTGATAATCAAAAATGTAATATATAAGCAATAAACTTGCTATTTAATCTTTTATATAGCATAAAATGCTATAAATATAGAAAATAACAATCAACAGTGTCTGCATGCCAGCCGATTTGGGCAGGAAAACTGCGTAATGCGGCAGCGGCGCAGTTTTGGCGGCAGTTTGGATGTTTATTTCTGTTAAAATCGCTCTATTCTGAATCGTTTTGGATTATTGCAGTTTTATGAAATCCCCTGCTTCCTGGTCGTCTAAAATCGGTTTTATCTTATCTGCCGCCGGCTCTGCCATCGGCTTGGGTGCAATTTGGAAATTCCCCTACACCGCCGGCACCAACGGCGGTGCGGTGTTTGTGCTGATATTTTTGATTTTCACCGTATTGGTGGCCTTGCCGGTGCAGCTGGCCGAGTTTTATATAGGCCGCAAGAGCGGCAAAAACGCAGTGGATGCGTTTAAAACGCTCGCGCCGAACAGCCTGTGGCCGTGGATCGGGCGCATGGGTGTGTTTGCCTGCTTTATTTTGCTGTCGTTCTACAGCGTGGTGGGCGGCTGGGTGTTGAATTATGTGGTGCACGCATTCGATGGCAGCATTCATCCGAATGCGGATTTCGGTGTGCTGTTTGGCAGTACGATTTCCAGCCCGGCAGGCCCAATCGCCTATCAGGGGCTATTTATGTTGATGACGGTGTGTGTGGTAAAAAGCGGCATCGCGGCGGGAATCGAACGGGCGAACAAATACATGATGCCTGCGCTGTTTGTGTTGCTGCTATTGCTGGCGGTGCGTTCGCTCACGCTGGATGGCGCGATGGCGGGCATCTCCTTCCTGCTCAAGCCCGATTGGTCGCACTTCACGCCGCAAACCATGCTCACCGCACTGGGGCAGGCCTTTTTTGCGTTGAGCTTGGGCGTGTCCACCATGATTACTTATGCCGCTTATTTGGACAAAAAACAGGATTTGTTCCGCTCCGGCAACAGCATTATGTGGATGAATCTGCTGGTGTCTTTGTTGGCTGGTCTGGTGATATTTCCCGCTGTGTTCGCCCTCAACTTTGAGCCGGGGCAGGGGCCGGGGCTGATTTTCGTGGTGCTGCCTGCCGTGTTTATGAAGCTGCCGCTGGGGCAAATCCTGTTTGCCGTGTTTATGCTGCTGGTGGTATTTGCCACGCTTACTTCCGCCTTCTCCATGCTGGAAACCGTGATTGCCGCAGCCATCCGCGAAGATGAAAGCAAACGCAGCAAAACCACCTGGCTGATCGGCACGGCGATTTTTATTGTCGGCATTCCCTCCACGCTCTCGTTCGGCGTGCTCTCCGAATGGAAGCTGTTCGGCAAAACGCTGTTTGACCTGTGGGACTACATGATTACCGCACTGATTATGCCGATCAGCTCGCTTTTGGTGGCGGTGTTTGTGGGCTGGATACAGCAGAAGAGCGATGTGTTCGAACACATGCGCGAAGGCAGCAGCGTGCCGCAAGCCGTGATTGCGCTGTGGTTCAATGCATTGCGTTTCCTCGCGCCGGTGGCGATTTTGCTGGTGTTTGCCAATACGTTGGGCTGGATTTAGCGGCTTTCAGGTGGCCTTATGGTGGGATTCCTATAACTGAAAGTAAATCGGCAAGCCTTAGTCGCTACGGGATGCAGTAGGGTAAAGCAATGCTGTGGCAACGATAGAGCTTTCTCTAATATTAAGTAAGCGGTAAAAAGGCTACCTGAAATTTCAGGTAGCCTTTTTTAGCGCCCATATCACCGGTTTGCTCAAATTGCTCTTGTGCCCAGCGTTGGCGATTGTCGGGGGTGTCGGCGGATTGGGCTTGCCCCTGTCGCCAGTTGCGGTAGGCTTCGGCATCGAAGGCAATCACCCGACCACCCATGGCGGCTACTTCACCGGCCACGCTTTGGCTGATGCGCCAAGAGGCCAGGTCGGGGCAGGCGTTTGGTTCGGGATACCATAGCACCACCACGGCATTGCCGCCCTGCATTTGGACTTCGATTTGTTCGGCATACTGGTCGATGGCTTGGTATTTCTGGTTGAGGCGGGTTTCTACGGCGCGAACCACGTGTAGGGGGATGGGGGCGGCACCGTTTTCCCATTGTGCCCATTCTTCGGCAGAAGCGCCGTGGGGGAAATCGACATTGGTGGCAAGAGCTTGGCCGGCTTCGGCTTGGGTGAGGCCGAGATTGCGGCGCAGGGCTTTGAGTTCGATGGGGAACATGGTTTTCCTTTTGGGCTGGTTATTTAACTTGTGCGGCCAAGTGTTCTATCGCTGCCTGTGCGCAAAACAGGCCGAAGGCGGCGGTAACCAGCATGCTCGCGCCGTAGCCAGCGCAAGACAATCCTTGCGGTGCGGCATCGGTTTCGCAGGCGGCACCGGTTTGCGGCGGGGTGATGTTTTCTTCGGAATAGATGCAGCTCACTTTCATGCGCTCTTTCGGATCACGAGGAAAGCCGTGGCGGCGGCGCAGGGTGTAGCGCAGGTTGGAAAGCAGCGGGTCGTGGGTGGTGCGAGCGAGGTCGGCGCGGCGGATGAGGGCGGGGTCGCGCTGGCCGCCCGCACCGCCGGACACCACAAAAGCTTGCTTTTTCGCTACAAAATGGGCGGCCATGGCGGCTTTCACACGCACTTGGTCGATGGCGTCGATCACAAAATCAAACGGCTCGGCAAATAAGGTTTGCACGTTTTCCGCATCCACAAAATCTTCGATTTCATGCACGGTGCAGGCGGGGTTGATTTGCAGGATGCGCCGGTGCAGCGCGGTTACTTTGGGCAGGCCGAAATTGTCGGTGAGCGCGTGGAGCTGGCGGTTGGTGTTGGATTCGGCCACGTTGTCCAAATCAATCAGCGTGAGCCGGCCGATGCCGCTGCGCGCTAGCGCCTCCACCGCCCAAGAGCCCACGCCGCCCACGCCCACCACGCAAACATGGGCTTGGGCAAAGCGTTGCAGGGCGGCAGAGCCGTAGAGGCGGGAAATGCCGCCGAAGCGGCGCTCGTTTGGGGCGGGAATAATCATCGGGATAAGTCAAAAAACAGGTAGAAAAAATGGCACATTCCGTGCATCGGTATTATACTGTAAACGTATCAGGAAGCGACCCGTCCGGCGGCTGTAGCCTCTGCGCGGAAGCATTGAAATATCGTTCACTAGGAGAAAGCTTATGTATCAACATATCGTGATTGCAGTAGACGGCAGCCGCACTTCCCAACACGCGCTCAAACAGGCCTGCGGCCTGGCTCAGTCCACCGGCGCGGCACTCACTTTGGTGCATGTGGCCAACCCCGCCGAATACGTGGCCACCGTTGCCCCCGAGTTTTTGCAGTATGAAAACTACGAAACCGCCGCCACCGAACAAGGCAACGCCATTTTGGACGCCGCCATCAAACAGGCGCGCACCGCCTTGGGCGAAGATGCAAAACTCGGCCGCCACCTGCTTGTGATCAGCAAAAATGCACGCGATATGGCCAAAAGCCTGGTGGATTATGCCGCCGAGCAGAAAGCCGACCTGCTGGTGCTGGGCACACACGGCCGCACCGGCCTGATGCATCTCCTGATGGGCAGCTTCGCCGAAACCGTGATGCGCGAAACCCGCCTGCCGCTTTTGATTATCCGCCGCGAAGCATAAGGCTGGGGATGTAGGCAGGATTAGAGGCTACCTGAAAGTTTCAGGTAGCCTCTTTTGATATTGCAGTAGGTCGGGCATTGATGCTCGACCTATGCGTTTGGCTTTAGATTTCGTTGCAGTTAATCCGCCATTCCTTGGTGTATTCCCAATGGTAGTCCACCACGATGTCGTTGGCGTCGGTGTAGTAGGTTTGGTAGAGATTGCGCCCGTAGCAGACGTCAGCGTAATAGGTGGTTTGGCCGGTGCCTATGCCAGGGTTTCGGTAGGTGCCGAGGTTTTCCCGGCCGGCGTAGCGGGTGCGGTAGTATTTGTAGGTGTAGGCATAGCGGTTGTTGCCTACTCTGCTGCGGCCGGAATTGGGCTGGCCGCCGTGTTCGCGGAATACTTCGTTGATGTGCTGGCCAACTTGGCGTTTCATGTTGTCGTCTACTGAGGCGCAGCCGGCAAACAGGAAAACAGCGCTGGCAACTAGGCAGAGTCGCAACAGGTTTCGGGCGGGGTGTGCAGGGGGCGGATGGGCTTGCATGGTTGGTCTCCTTGCAGGTTGAAATTAAGGAAATAATACCAATGGCGGGATGTGCTGACAAGAAGGCTGCCTGAAACTTTCAGGCAGCCTTCTTGGTGGTTTTGCATATTGTTTGACCTATGGCAATTTATTGTTGCGATAGTTCTGAAAAAGGGAGGGTTTGGGGGGTAGCCTGTTCATTGCGTGGAAACCTGGGCTGCGGTTTTCAGGTAGCCTTTGCTTGGGGCGGAAACGGGCTTACAAAAACAGTTGCAGCAAATCGTTCAGATAGCGTTGGCCGCGTTCGGTAGGGCGCAGGAGGGTAGGGTTGGGGTCGATGAGGCCGAGCTGGGTGGCTTCTTGCAGGGGGCGGGCGATGGTGGCGAGGCTGTGGCCGGTGCACTCTTGGAACAGGCGGGCGGGCACGCCGGCGGTGAGGCGCATGGCGTTGAGCATGAATTCGAAGGGCAGCTCGCCGGGGGTTACCTGAAAGCGTTCTACGGCATCGGCGGGATTGCTCTGCATGGCGGCGAGGTAGCTGCGTGGGTGGCGGGCGCGGGTGGTGCGCGTGATGCCGCTGTGGCTGCTGATTTTGCCGTGGGCGCCGGCGCCGATGCCGATGTAGTCGCCGAATTGCCAGTAGTTGAGGTTGTGGCGGCATTGTTGGCCGTTTTTGGCGAAGGCGCTGGTTTCGTAGCGTTCGAAGCCGGCATCAAGCAGGGTGTGGTGCACGGCTTGTTCGATGGTGTAGGCGGCGTCTTCTTCGGGGATGCCGGGGGGCGGGGTGCGGCCGAAGGGGGTGTTGGGCTCCATGGTGAGGTGGTAGGCGCTGATGTGGGTTACGCCGAAGGAGAGGGCGGTTTCGGCATCGCGCTGCGCTTCTTCGGGGGTTTGGCGCGGCAGGGCATACATGAGGTCGGTGTTCACGCGGGGGAAGATGGCGAGCGCGGCTTCGATGGCGGCGCGGGCTTCATCGCCGTTGTGGATGCGTCCGAGGGCGTGCAGTTTGGCGTTGTCGAAACTTTGGATGCCGAGCGACAGGCGGGTGATGCCGGCTTCGGCATAGCCTTGGAAGCGCGCTTGCTCGAAGGTGCCGGGGTTGGCTTCGAGGGTGATTTCGGCTTCGGGCTGTAGTCGCACCAGCGCGCGCACGCCGCTGAGCAGATGGTGGATGGATTCGGCGGAAAACACGCTGGGGGTGCCTCCGCCGATGAAGATGGTGTCCACCGGCCGCCCCCAGATGTGGGGCAGTTCGTGTTGCAGGTCGGTGAGCAGGGCGTTGATGTAGGCGGCTTCGTCGGTGTCGGGTTTGAGGCGGTGGGAGTTGAAGTCGCAATAGGGGCATTTTTGGATGCACCAGGGGATGTGGATATAGAGCGAGAGCGGGGGCAGGGCGCTGGGGCCGGAGCCTGGGGCTTGCAGTAGGGGCATGGTGTGGCGCTTGGTTTTTAAAATAATGGGTTATTCGGCTTGGAAGGCTACCTGAAAAACTTGGCTGCCGATGCGGAAGTCTGCCAGGTAGCCGTCGCGGCGGTCGGTGCATACGGGCAGGCGGATTTGGGCGGCGAGCCAGGAACCGTCGGCCTGGCGCTTAAGCGGGAAGCGGTTGAAGCCCATATCCATACTGTCCATGCTGAAGCTCACTTCGGCCTGCTGTACTTGGGGCGGCACGTTTTCCAGGGTGATGTCGAAGGGGCGGTGGCGCGCGGCGGCAAAGCGGATGCGGCTGCCGTCGGGCAGGGTGCAACCTTGGTTCGGGTCGCAAACGGTTTGTACTACCGTTTCGGCAGCAGGCTGTTGCCCAGCACGCCATTGGCGTACGGTGAAATGGCCGCTGGCCAGCAGCAACAGCGCGGCGATGACGAGCAGGATTTTGGCGCGGGGGAGAGGGTTTGCGACATAAGAGGCTACCTGAAAAAGTTTGGGTGGGTTATCTGGGTCTGATTAGGAAAAGTATTATGACAATCGGGGCCAGCAAAAACGGCACAAAGCTGTTGAGAAAACCTGTCCGAAACGCTGCCCTTCCCTCGGCTTTTGCTCCTGCTTGCCGTATCAAAGCCACGATAAAGCCGATCACTAAAGCCGGTGTCGAAAACCAATATGCAAACCATAATTCATTGTTGTCAAACACAAGCACTGCCAGCCAATACATCCATATCCCCAAATTTATGGCCAGTGAGATGCCCGACACAAAATACGGCCGAACGCTCGACATTTTCCAACTGCACAGCCAAGCCAGCAGGGTGGGGATGAGCAGAAGAATATAATTAGCAAGAGCTACGTCTTCCAAAAAAGGTAAAGTCAATAACCCGATTGAGGGTGGCCAGCACAGCGTATATACCGTTAGCGGCAGATACAGCGCCAAGGCAATCAAAATATCTTTCCAATACGGATTAAGCTTGTTCCACATTTGTTGGTCCTTTCGGTTTGGTTTTTTTCAGGTAGCCTCATGCCATGTGGCAAAGGCTACCTGAAAACATCTTCATCGCCCTTGCACCACCGCATGCGCCCCTGCCGCGAGCCAGCGTTCGGCATAGCGCGCCGCTATATCGGCATCGGAAGGCAGCAGCACCAGCGGCAGCGGCACGCCTGCGGCCAGCGCGGCGCAGGCTTGTTCCGCCGCTGTTGCGTTATCTGCCGGCCACACGGCGGCTTCGGCTTGGGCGGCGGCTGCGGCGGCAATGTCGCTGGCTGAGTGCACCAGCGGCCAGCGGTGCACATCGTCCGGCGTATCGGCGGCCAAATCGGCTAAATCCGCCAGCAGGCGGCTGCCCGGCGGCGGGTTGGCGGCATGGAGCGGCAGCACGCAAAAACCGTCTGCCGCGTGCAAACCCTCATTCAGGCTACCTGAAAACTGCGTGGGCAAAGCCAGCGCCGCCAGCAGCGCGGCATTGGCCGGCAGCATGGGCGACACATCATAACGCCCCGGCTGCTGCCAGCGCCATTGCTGGCCTTCGCACGCTTGCAATTCGCCGCGCCAGCCGTCGGCCGGCACGCGGAAAAAACGCAGCCGCACATGGGCGTGTTCGTAGCTGTGGATTTTGGCGAGCCACGGCACAGCGCTGCGGATTTGAATGCCCAGCTCTTCGGCAAACTCGCGGCGCAATGCCGCCAGTTCGCCCTCTCCCGCCTCCACTTTGCCGCCGGCAAACTCCCAATAGCCCGCATAGGCCTTGCCTGCGGGGCGCGAACTGAGCAGCACCTCGCCGCGATCGTTATACACAATGCCGGCCACCACTTGCAGCAGCAGGCGGGGATCGGCCTCGGCCGGGGCGATGCAGGTGTGCCAGAGCCAGTCGATACACTCCTGCAACAGGGCGGGCAGGCGGCTGATTTCGCGGGTGTATTCCTTGCGCAGCGGATGTTCCCAATCTTGGTTTTCCACCAGCATCACGCCAAACTGCCCGCGCGGGCCGAAGCCATACCAGCCCGCATCAAGCAGGTATCGCCCGCCGCCAAAGCTGATTTGCAGCAGGTCTTCGCCTAAAAGCAGATCGGCCGGGTTGCTGTCGGCGTGTTCCAGCAGCCAGAAGAAATTGTCGTAGGTGATGGTTCCGTTGCGGAGGTTGAGGGCTTGGGGCATGGTGTGGCGGAGGGAGGGATAAACGCGGGCAGTTTACTGGAGCGGGCGGGCTCGGGCAACGGCGGCGTTTCAGGTAGCCTGCAAAGGGTGGGCGGGTATCGGCTTAGACGTTATTAGACGATAAATGTACAATTAGACAAAATGCAGTACAATAATGGCTAATCCCACATAAAGGCACCCGTATGGAAGACCCTCTCTATTTTCCCAGAACCGAATTGGCCGCCGCCCTGCTCAGCAGCCTGAAAAGCGGCGTATCCAACGCATTCACGCTGTTTGCCCCGCGCCGCATGGGCAAAACGCAATTTCTCACCAACGATATTGCCCCCGCCGCCGAGAAAAACGGCTTTAATGTGTTTTACTTCTCTTTCATGGACAACAAAGACAGCGCCAGCACCGCGCAGTTTTTCCATGAAGCCCTACACCGTTTTGCCTTGGAAACCCGCACCGGCAACGGCGTGAAAACCTTTTTCGGCAGCCTAACCAAGATAGACGTGTTGGGCGTGGGCCTGGAGCGCGAAACGCCGCCGTGCGACCTGCCGGGCATCAGCGAAATCATCGCCTATATCGCCGCCGACAGCCGCCCCACCTTGCTGCTGCTAGACGAAGCGCAAGAATTGGCGCGGCTGCCGAATACCGAAGGCATGATCCGCAGCTTGCGAACCGGCCTGGATATCAACCAAAGCCGCGTGAAAACCCTGTTTACCGGCAGCAGCACCAACGGCCTGCGCGCCATGTTCAACGACATCAAGGCCCCCTTCTTCCATTTTTCCCATGCGCTGGATTTCCCCACTTTGGGGCAGGATTTCATCGATTTTTTGGCCGGCGTTTATTACGACCGAACCGGGCAGCAGCTGGATGCGGAGAAGTTTTACGCCATTTTCGAGCAGTTCAACAAAAGCCCGATGTATATCCGCGCCGTGATTCAAGATATGATCATCAACCCCGCGCTCAGCTTAGAAGCCGCCGCGCAAGTGCGGCTCGGGCAGATGCAGGAAAACAGCAATATTCCGATGCAGTGGAAAGCATTAAGCGCCATCGAGCGGCTGCTGCTGCAATCGATGGCGCTGGGGGAGGTGAGCCCGTATGGTGCGGAATTCAGAAAGCAGGTCGCCCGGATATTGGGCGTGGAAAGCGTGAAAGTGAGCACCGTGCAAAGTGCCATCAGAAAGCTGCAACGCAAAGACATGATCAGCAAATTCGGCAACAGCGCGTTTCAAATCAACAACCCTTTGCTGCAAATGTGGCTGAGTGAGAATGCGGAATAAGTGCCAGTGCACGTTTGCGGTGTTGCAGCGGAGAGTACAAACCTGCTGTCGGGCAGCATTCTCCTAATGTGGGGATAGTTTTCAGGTAGCCTTCAAGCAGCGGGATAGATGTTTACAATATCTTGTTTTTTGTTACGATCCGATCATCGGCAATACCCTTATTCCCCCTTTCCAAACAGGAGCGGCAAGATGAAGCAAACCATGATGAACACGGCAGCGGGCGTATTGGCGGCAGTGCTATTGGGCAGTGCGGGCTTGGCATATGCCAACCCCTATCCGGTTGGCTCGCAGCAATGGCACAACTTTAATGGCATCATGCAGTCGGAAGCAGATCGGATACAACGCGAGCGCAATGCCGTACGGCAACAGCCGATCAACCGCGGCCCCACCGCCGCCGAAATACGCGCCTGGGAGCAGCGCGAGGCGGAGGTGCAAGCCGAAATCGTGGAACTGCGCCGCACGCCGTTTTACATGGTGATTGCCTATGATTTCGACACCCGCCAATCCATGTGGAGCGGCGGCTATATTTCCGAGCACCGAGCCGTGGAAGAAACCCTGAAGCAATGCAGCTCGTCCAATTGTCGAGTTATTAAAACTTTTGCCAACACCTGCGCCGCCGTGGTTGAGCCAGACAGCCGGGCAAAATCGGCGGCAGATATTTTCGTTGCCTTAGATAAGGATGACAGGCAGGCAGCGGCTAAAGCCATGCACTCCTGCGAAGCGCAGCACGGCGCGGGCAATTGCAGCTATTGGCAAGTCCGTAAACCCTTGTGTACTGGCTACGATTACAGTATCTACGGCCAGCGTTAAGCCAGTTACAGCCAAAAGGCTACCTGAAAACCGAATATGGTTTTTCAGGTAGCCTTTTATTTGCTACAGCCCGGGCTTACTTACTCTTGCCCAGTTTCGGCAGCACCGAGCCTTCGCCCAGCGAGAGCAGGCCGCTGTCGGCGTAGATGCCGAGTTTGGCGCGGGTGTCGGTAATGTCCAGATTGCGCATGGTGAGCTGGCCGATGCGGTCGAGCGGAGTGAACGCGGCATTTTCCACTTTTTCCATGCTCAGGCGTTCGGGCGCGTAGGTGAGGTTGGGCGATTCGGTGTTCAGAATCGAATAGTCGTTGCCGCGGCGCAGCTCCAGCGTTACTTCGCCGGTGATGGCTTTGGCCACCCAGCGTTGGGCGGTTTCGCGCAGCATCAGGGCTTGGCTGTCGAACCAGCGGCCTTGATAGAGCAGGCGGCCGAGGCGCAGGCCGTTGGTGCGGTATTGCTCGATGGTGTCTTCGTTGTGGATGCCGGTGAGCAGGCGCTCGTAGGCGATGTGCAGCAGCGCCATACCCGGGGCTTCGTAGATGCCGCGCGATTTGGCTTCGATGATGCGGTTTTCGATTTGGTCGCTCATGCCCAAGCCGTGACGGCCGCCGATGCGGTTGGCTTCGAGGAAGAGTTCCACTGCGTCGGCAAAGGGTTGGCCGTTCAATGCCACCGGCACGCCTTCTTCGAAGCGCACGCGCACTTCTTCGGCCTTCACTGCCACGCTTTCATCCCAAAACGCCACACCCATAATGGGTTTGACGATTTTGATGCCGCTGTTCAGAAACTCCAAGTCTTTGGCTTCGTGGGTGGCACCGAGCATATTGGAATCGGTGGAATAGGCTTTTTCCACCGACATTTTGTATTGGAAGCCGTTGGCGATGAGGAATTGGCTCATTTCGTGGCGGCCGCCGAGTTCGTCGATAAATTGCTGGTCGAGCCAGGGTTTATAGATTTTCAACGCGGGATTGGTAAGCAGACCGTAGCGGTAGAAGCGTTCGATGTCGTTGCCTTTGTAGGTGCTGCCGTCGCCCCAGATGTTCACATTGTCTTCCTTCATGGCGGAAACGAGCATGGTGCCGGTTACGGCGCGGCCAAGCGGGGTGGTGTTGAAATAGGGCACGCCGCCGGTGGACACATGAAACGCGCCGCATTGGATGGCGGCGATGCCTTCGTGCACAAGCTGTGCGCGGCAGTCGATTAAGCGGGCGTTTTGCGCGCCGTATTCCATGGCTTTTTGGGGAATGGCGTTGTAGTCGTCTTCGTCGGGCTGGCCGAGGTTGGCGGTGTAGGCGTAGGGCTGCGCGCCTTTGAGTTTCATCCACAGGAGGGCGGCGGAGGTGTCGAGCCCGCCGGAAAAGGCGATGCCGACTTTTTGGCCAACAGGCAGGGTTTGCAGAATGGTGGCGTTGTTCTGGCTCATGATGCTCCTTTGTTTGGCAAGATGGTTGAAGGCTGGGATTGTGTGCCAGCCGGCACAGATTGTCTAGCTTCACGATAAGGCTACCTGAAAATGCCCGGTTTACGCATGTGGCGCTTTCAGGTAGCCTGTGCGCCTTGGGTGAAATCAAGGAGCGGGCAGTGGGGAATCGGCAAACTTTGCCGCAGCAGCAAACGATGATTTGGTATGTGCTGTATACGGGCATTTCCTGCGGCCTGCTCTACGGCGCGCTAACCGTGTTGTGGAAAGGCGGCTGGCAGTCGCCGCAGGCCATGCTGCTGCGCCTAGTGGGATTCAACGGTTTGAGCATCGTGCTGACATCGGCCATCCACTGCCTGTGGCTGCTTGCGCTGCCCGCCCTGCTCACGATCTGGCTGGCCGGCCGCTTGGCTTGGCAAAATAATCTGCCGGGACGGGCAATGGCCACTTTGGCCTGGATGGGGCTGACGGCGGTTTTGTATGCTCTGCCGCAATTGGCGGGTGTGGATGTGGTGCCGGAGTTCAACCGGCTGATTGCCAACACTTTGGAGGGCGTGCTACCCGTGCCCGACGGCATGTTCAACCGGCTGATGGCCACGCCGCCGTGGTATGTGCTGCCTGTACTGTTTGCCTGCGGCGGCTGGCTCGCGGCCATGATGGTGCTGCCCTACGAACCAGACGAAACTTGGGGCGACCGCACGGGCGAACACGGCGAGCAGTGGTGAAGTAAGCCGAGGCTACCTGAAATTTCACAAACTACTAGAAATTCAACCTGTGCCTATGACCAAAAATATTACGCGCGCCAAGTTTCCGAAAGAAGTTTATTGCCTCCCACAATAGAGCAAGCAGCGAAGGCTATGGTGGAAGTTAAGTTAATTCGCCATATATCCCGTATCTTGTATAATCGCACCCTATTCCAACTTTATTTCATGAGGATAATACCGTGAACCGTTCCTACCCCCACCCGCTGATTGCGCGGGAAGGCTGGCCGTTTATTTTGGGCGGGCTGCTGCTGAGCATGCTGGTGAGCATCTGCTGCGGCTGGTGGTCGCTGCCGTTTTGGGTGTTTACCGTGTTTGTGGTGCAATTTTTCCGCGATCCGGCGCGCGATATTCCGGCCGACCCGGAAGCCGTGCTTTGCCCGGCCGACGGGCGCATTGTGGTGGTAGAACGCGCTGAAGACCCGTTCCGCAAGGTACCTGCGCTGAAAATCAGCGTGTTTATGAACGTGTTCAACGTGCATTCGCAACGCGCGCCGGTTGACGGCACGGTTACGCGGGTGGACTACTTCCCGGGACAATTTGTGAACGCCGCACTGGATAAGGCCTGTACGGAAAACGAGCGCAATGCGGTTTTCGCCACCACCCGAAGCGGGCGCGAGCTTACCTTTGTGCAGGTGGCAGGCCTGGTGGCGCGGCGTATTTTGTGCTACGTGCAGCCGGGCGAGAAAATCACGCGCGGCCAACGCTACGGCTTTGTTCGCTTCGGCTCGCGGGTGGATGTGTATCTGCCCACCGATGCCGTGCCGCTGGTGGCCATCGGTGAGAAAGTGCGCGCCAGCGAAACCATTTTGGCACGCCTGCCGCTGG
The DNA here is from genome assembly GCF_001648415.1 of Eikenella sp. NML070372. NCBI lineage: Bacteria > Pseudomonadati > Pseudomonadota > Betaproteobacteria > Neisseriales > Neisseriaceae > Eikenella > Eikenella sp. NML070372. Next base: position 271,344 of record NZ_LXSN01000004.1, read on the forward strand.
AAGCCGACGGCGAACAAACCGCCATCGAAGAAGCTGCGGCCTTGGTGCAGGCGGCGGCGGAAGAGGTGCTGCCGGAGTAAGTTTTTGGGACTTGGCATTCGGGGCAAAGGCTACCTGAAAACAGGAATACCGGCCTTCCGGCATCCATACCCAACCCGCAAAAAAGGCTACCTGAAAACGCAGCGTAGCGGAGTTTCTGCAAAGCTAAACTTTCAGGTAGCCTTTGGCCTGTTTGGGCAAACTGTCGGCGTTTAATCTGCCAGTTTCACCACACCGTTCATCACGCCGGCATGCCCGGGGAAGGAACAGAAGAATTTGTAGTTGGTGCCGGCGGCCAGTTTGGCCACGGGGAAGGTAACAGAGGCTTCTTCGCCGCCGCCGATGATTTTGGTGTGGGCAATCACGCGCCTACTGTACCGCTTTATCCGGCGGCATAAAATTCCTCTAAATCGAAAAATAATCCGGCTTCAGGTAGCCTGAAAGCCGGATATGGCATGGGCGGTTTTTAGCCGGCCTGCGGCGCAATATGCTCTTTTCCCACGGCACCGCTGTTTTGATACAGAGTAAACAGGGAAACGCCTTCGTTGCGGACGCGGTCGCCGCCGGGCAGGTCGGTGAACTCAAGGATGGCAGCGGCTTCCACCACGCTCCCGCCGAGCTTGTGGATGAGTTTAATGCCGGCGTGCATGGTGCCGCCGGTGGCCACTAGATCGTCCACCAGCAAAACGCGGGCGTTGTCTTTAATGGCGTCGGTGTGGATTTCCACGGTGGCTTCGCCGTATTCGAGCGCGTAGCTTTCAGAAACGGTGGTAAAGGGCAGCTTGCCTTTTTTGCGGATGGGCACAAAGCCCACGTTGAGCTGGTAGGCCAGCGCGGCGCCAATGATGAAGCCGCGCGCGTCCAGCCCTGCCACCACGTCGATATCTTGCGTCATGTAGCGGTAGGTGAGCAAATCCACCAATAGGCGGAAATATTCCGGGCTTTGCAGCACGGGGGTGATGTCGTGGAACAGCACGCCTTTCTGCGGCCAGTTTGGGATTTTGCGGATTTTCTGCGCCAGCATTTCAACAGTCATCACTTCGGGGTGGAACAGCATAGCGGGTATCTTTCAGGTAGCCTTTGGAAAGCGCGAATCTTACCACTTCCCCAAACAAAATTGCACCTGCATCAAACTCCCTGCGCCAACAAGGCCCCACCCGCCGGATTTTTGGTTACAATCAAACTTCATACTGCACAAAAGGGAAACCATGGAGACCGGCTATTCAGACACGCATGTAACCAACCTGCAAGAATGTTTGGCCTGGCTGAAAGGCTATGCCGCACAGCAAAACGAGGCCGACCGCTCACTCTTGCAGCAAGCGTTCGCACTGGCCGAGGCGCACTACCCCGCCAACGCACAAACCTACGCCGGCGAGCCGCTGCTGCCGCACGCCGTGGGTGCGGCGCAGATGGTGGCGCAGCTCGATTTGCTGCCCGAAGCCGTGGCTGCCACCATATTGTCGGGCATGTCTAAGCAGGGCGGGGATTGGCAGCTTCAGGTAGCCGGGCAGTGCGGCCAAACCGTATGCAGCCTGATGCAGGGCATCGACCAAGTGCAGAAACTCACACACTTCGCCCGCGTGGATGGCCTGGCCACGCCAGAAGAACGCGCCGCGCAGGCCGAAACCATGCGCAAAATGCTGCTGGCCATGGTGTCCGACATCCGCGTGGTGCTAATTAAGCTCGCCTTGCGCACTCGAACCATGCAATACCTCGGCAGCTGCCCCGACAGCCCAGAAAAACGCAGCATCGCCAAAGAAACGCTGGATATTTTCGCTCCACTGGCCAACCGCTTAGGTGTGTGGCAGCTCAAATGGCAGCTCGAAGACCTCGGCTTCCGCCACCAAAACCCCGAAGAATATCACCGTATCGCCCACCTGCTCGACGAAAAACGCCCCGAGCGGCAGCACTATATCGACCACTTCCTCGGCATCCTCAAAACCGAGCTGGCCAAATACGGCATCCGCGATTATGACGTGGCCGGCCGCCCCAAACACATCTACTCCATCTACCGCAAGATGGTGAAGAAAAAGCTCGATTTCGAAGGGCTCTACGACATCCGCGCCGTGCGCGTGCTGGTGAACAGTGTGCCCGAGTGCTACACCGTGCTGGGCATCGTGCATAGCCTGTGGCAGCCCATCCCCGGCGAATTCGACGACTACATCGCCAACCCCAAAGGCAACGGCTACAAAAGCCTGCACACCGTGATTGTCGGCCCGGAAGACAAAGGCATCGAGGTGCAAATCCGTACCAAAGAAATGCACCAATTCAACGAATTCGGCGTGGCCGCGCACTGGCGTTATAAAGAAGGCGGTAAAGGCGATTCCGCATATGAGCAGAAAATCGCCTGGCTGCGCCAGCTCTTGGATTGGCGCGAAAACATGGCCGAGAGCGGCAAAGCCGACCTCGCCGCTGCCTTCCAAACCGAGCTGTTTAACGACACCATTTATGTGCTCACCCCGCACGGCAAAGTGCTCTCCCTGCCCGTGGGCGCCACCCCCATCGACTTCGCCTACGCCCTGCACAGCAGCCTGGGCGACCGCTGCCGCGGCGCGAAGGTAGACGGCCAAATCGTGCCCCTCTCCACCCCGCTGGAGAACGGCCAGCGCGTGGAAATCATCGCTGCCAAAGAGGGCGAACCATCCGTAAACTGGCTGTATGAAGGCTGGGTGAAAAGCAACAAAGCCGCCGCCAAAATCCGCGCCCACATCCGCCGTCAAAATGCCGAAAGCGTGCGCGAACAAGGCCGGCTGCAACTGGAAAAAACCCTGCTCAAAGTCCAGCCCAAGCCCAATATGCAGGCTTTGGCCGAAAAGCTCGGCTTCAAAAAACCGGACGAGCTCTACACCGCCGTGGCACACGGCGAAATCATGCCCCGCGCCGTGCAGAAAGCCTGCGGCCTGCTGGCCGAGCCACCTGCCGCGCCGGTGAGCACCGAGAGCATCGTCAAACAGTCGCGCATCAAAGAAACCGGCGGTAAAGGCGGCATTTTGGTGGACGGCGAATCCGGCCTGCTCACCACTTTGGCCAAATGCTGCAAACCCGCCCCGCCCGATGAAATCGCCGGCTTCGTAACGCGCGGGCGCGGCATTTCCATTCACCGCATCGGCTGCGCTTCTTTCCAGAAACTCGCCGCCGACGCGGCTGAAAAAGTTGTGCCAGCCTGCTGGGCCGGCGTGCCTGCCGGGCAAGTGTTTGCTGTGGATATCGAAGTATCCGCCCAAGACCGCAACGGCCTGTTGCGCGATATTTCCGAAGCACTGGCGCGGCATAAACTCAACGTGACCGCCGTGCAAACCCAATCGCGCAACCTGCAAGCCAGCCTGCGCTTCACACTAGAAGTACATCAGGTGGACGACCTGCCGCACGTGCTCGCCAGCCTCGCCAACGTGAAAGGCGTAACCGGCGTGAGCAGGCTGTAGGCGCATGGTTTGACCGAATAAGGCTACCTGAAAGCTCAACCAAATATTTTCAGGTAGCCTTCCCATTCCCATCCCAAGGCTAAAATTGCCCCATCCCATCCAAGGAATCCCACCATGTCGCAATCCCCGCAGCTTTTGGCGCAAGAGCTGGCCGAGCACAAACGGCAAATCGTTGCCGACTACCGCCGCCACCGCAGCCCGCAGCGTTTTTTTGCTGCCTACAGCGCCCTGCTCTCGCACACCGTTACCGCGCTGTGGCGGCAGATGCAGCCGGCAGGGGAGCTGGCGCTGCTGGCGCTGGGCGGCTTCGGGCGCGGCGAGATGTATCCGCATTCCGATGTGGATTTGGGCATTGTGGCGGCCGATTCCCTGAATGAAATGCAACAGCAGCAGATTGAAACTTGGCTGCAAACCCTGTGGGACATGGGGCTGAACCCCTCGCTGAAAACCGGCAGCGTGGCCGAGCTGTGCGCCGGAGCAGCGGAAGACTTAACCGGCGACACCTCGCTCCTCGAAGCCCGCCTGCTCCACGGCAGCCAAGAATTATTTGCCCGCCTGCACCGCGATTTGGACGTGCAGCGCGACCTGACGGCCTTTGCCGAAGGCAAACTGCTGGAATTGCAGCAGCGGCACCTGAAAGCGCAAGCAGGCAGCAGCCTGGAGCCAAACCTGAAAACCTGCCCCGGCGGCCTGCGCGATATCCACACCATGCTCTGGCTGGCGCGGGTGCAGGGCATTTCGCCGCAACTGCACCGCCTCGCCCGCCAAGGCATCCTCACCCGCACCGAAGCGGCCATGCTGCGCCGCAGCCACCGCAGCCTGGCACGCATCCGCATCGAGCTGCACCTGGCCGCCGGCAGGCCTCAGGAGCAGCTGCGTTTCGACTTGCAGCCGCAGGTGGCCTACGCGCTGGGCTACACCGATGAAAGCAAACAAGTGCGCAGCGAGCGGCTGATGCACACGCTCTACCGCGCGGTGAAAACCGTGAAACAGCTGGGCGGCATCCTGCTGCCGATGCTGCGCGGGCGCATTTCCTCGCCGCTGCCGCGCGTGGCGCTGGATTTGGACGAGCACTATTTCCAAGTAAACAACCTCATCGCCGTGCGCGACAAAACCCTGTTCCGCCGCGAGCCACAGCATATTTTTAAAGTGCTGGAACTGTGGCAGCAATACAGCAACCTCGCCGGCCTCGCCCCCGAAACCCTGCGCGCCTGGTGGCAGGCCGTGCAGAAAACCGACACCCGTTTTTATGCCGATCCGGCCAACCGCCGCCGCTTCGTGGGCTTCTTCCGCCACGGCGGCGGGCTTACCCACCTGCTGCGCTTCCTCAACCTCTACGGCGCGCTTTCGCATTACCTGCCCGAGTGGGGCAAAATCGTCGGCTTGTTGCAGCACGACCTGTTCCACGTTTACCCCGTGGACGACCACATCCTGATGGTGGTGCGCAATATGCGCCGGCTGGCTCTGGAGGCGCACAGCCACGAGCTGCCTTTTGCCAGCGCCCTGATGCACGCCTTCGAGCGCAAACCCGTGCTGTATTTGGCCGCCCTGTTTCACGACATCGCCAAAGGGCGCGGCGGCGACCACGCCGAGCTGGGCATGGAAGACGCCCGCCGCTTCGCCGCCGACCATTTCCTGAGCCAATATGAAACCGACTTGCTCGTGTGGCTGGTGGGCAACCATCTTTTAATGTCGCTCACCGCGCAGAAAGAAGACATCCAAGACCCGGCCGTGGTGGCCGCCTTCTGCCGCCGCGTGCAAACGCCCGAGCGGCTTACCGCGCTTTATCTGCTCACCGTGGCCGATATGCGCGGCACCAATCCCAAAATCTGGAATGCTTGGAAAGCCAGCCTGCTCGAAACCCTGTTCCGCTCTGCCCTGCAATATTTCGGCGGCCAAACCATCAGCCGCGACATGGCCGTGAGCCGACGCCAGCAAAGAGCTCGCCAGGCCTTGGCCGAAGCGGGCGTGGGCGAAGCGCAAAGCCGCGAACTGTGGCAGCAACTCGGGCAGGCCTATTTCGTGCGCCACAGCGCCGACATCATCCTGTGGCATCTGCCCCTGCTCGCTGCCGATGCCGCAACGCCCCAAGCCCACATCCGTCCCCTGAGCGCAACCGGCGGCCTGCAAGTGATGGTGTTTATGCCCAACCGCGACCGCCTGTTTGCCGGCTTGTGCCGCCTGTTCGGCCGCCACCAGCTTGGCATCCTCGCCGCCCACGCCTACGTTACCGACCACCAATACATCCTCGACACCTTCGTGCTGCAACTGCCCGCCAACTGCTTCGCCGACGACATCGAGCGCATCAGCAGCCGCCTGCAGCAAGCATTAAACCAATTCGTGCACCACCCGCCGGGCGCCGCCGAGCCCACCCCCGCGCCCCGCCGGCTGAGTCGCCGCCTGCGCCACCTGCCCATCGCTCCGCGCATCACCCTCTCTGCCGAAGAAACCGCCGGCGCCTACACCCTGGAAATCATCGCCGCCAACCGCGCCTTCCTGCTGGCCGACATCGCCGACGTGTTCGCCCGGCTCAACATCAGCCTCAGCTACGCCGCCATCGCCACCTTTGACGAACGCGCGGAAGACAGCTTCCTAATCCGCCATCCCCAGCTGGCCGACACCGCCTTCCAGCTCAAACTCGAACGGATGCTGCTGGAACGCATCGGCGGCTAAACCGGCGCACGAATAGGCCGGCATAGCCGCGCTGCCATCCGGCACAACCGCCTTTCGCAAGCAATCAAAGAGGCTACCTGAAATTTTCAGGTAGCCTTTTGCCGATACCCAATCCAATGTCAATCTTGCCCGTACACGCTGTAATCGTAGCCAGCGCAGAAAGCGGTACCGTTGCGGGTTTGTATATTGGAAAACAAACAGCGGTCTTTCCGCTTGCCGTGTACCGCTTCGCAGGCATTCATCGCTTTTTCTGCTGCCCGCCTGTCGTCTTTATCAATGCCCACAAAAATATCATTACGCGAACGCGGCGGATTACGGGCATATACCAATACAGCACAGGCATTGCTAAACGTGGTGATCACGGAAACATTAGATGCGCCGCGATGGCATTTCATTGACTCTTCAATCGCTCTGCTCTCCGAACGATAACCACCCGACCAACACAGACCTTTTCTATCCCAATCTCGCGTGATGGCCATATAAAACGGCGTGCGGCGCAGTTCCGCGATTTCGGCTTGCACCTCCGCCTCACGCTGCTCCCAGGCGCGTATTTCGGCGGCGGTGGGGCCGTGGTAGGTTGGCTGTTGTTGTGCTTCGCGGTTCTGCTGGATTTGCTTGTTCAGCCCGTCTGCCAGCCACGGGTCGAAACCATCCGCCCAAGCCAAGCCCGCGCCGCCCAATAGCAGCACCGCCAATACGCCCGCTGCCGTGTTCATCATGGTTTGCTTCATCTTGCCGCTCCTGTTTGGAAAGGGGGAAAAAGGGTATTGCCGATGATCGGATTGTAACAAAAAACAAGATATTGTAAACATCTATCCCGCTGCTTGAAGGCTACCTGAAAACCATAATATGGTTTTCAGGTAGCCTGCATCCGCCTGCCCATGCGCTATAATGCCGCATCTTCAATCGTTCTGCCTGATGTCATGCCGCGCCGCCCGCCTCTCCAGCCCGACAAATCCCTCAGCCGCCCCGAGCGCGTATTGCTGGTGGGCGTGATGCTGGCCGACAGTTTCTCCGGCAGCAACGAGCAGCGCGCCCGCGCTTTTCAAAACGTGCTGGATGAAGCCGCCGAGCTGGTGCGTGCCGGCGGCGGGGAGTTGGTGCACGTTTCCACCGCCCGCCGCGACCGCCCTGGCGGCGCATTGTTTGTGGGCACAGGCAAAGCCGAGGAGCTGGCGGCCGAAGTGCAGGCGCACAATATCGAATTGGCCGTATTCAACCACGAGCTCACGCCCACGCAGGAGCGCAACCTCGAAGCCAAGCTGCAATGCCGCGTGCTCGACCGCGTGGGGCTGATTCTCGCCATTTTCGCCCAGCGCGCGCAAAGCCAGGAAGGCCGCCTGCAAGTGGAGCTGGCGCAGCTCACCCACCTTTCCGGCCGCCTGGTGCGCGGCTACGGCCACCTGCAAAGCCAAAGGGGCGGCATCGGCCTCAAAGGCCCGGGCGAAACCCAGCTCGAAACCGACCGCCGCCTCATCGCCCAAAAAATCACCGCGCTGAAAAAACGCCTGGCCGACGTGCGCCGGCAGCGCGCCACCCGCCGCAAAGCCCGCCAGCAGGGCAGCCTGCCCACCTTCGCCCTGGTGGGCTACACCAACACCGGCAAATCCAGCCTGTTCAACCGCTTCACCAAAGCCGATGTGCTGGCCAAAGACCAGCTCTTCGCCACGCTCGACACCACCGCCCGCCGCCTGTATCTCGACAGCGAACACAGCATCATCCTCACCGACACCGTTGGCTTCGTGCGCGACCTGCCGCACCGCCTGGTGGCCGCCTTTTCCGCCACGCTGGAGGAAACCGCCCAAGCCGACGTCTTGCTCCATGTGGCCGACGTTTCCCAGCCCGGCTACGAGCAGCGTATGGAAGACGTCAACCGCGTGCTGGCCGAAATCGGCGCCGCCGATGTGCCGCAGCTTTTGCTGTATAACAAAATCGACCTCCTGCCCGCCGAGCAGCAACAGCCCGGCATCCTGCGCAGCAAAAGCGGCCAAATCGCCGCCGTGCGCCTCTCCGTTACCCAAAGCCTGGGCCTGGACGACTTGCGCCAGGCATTGATTGAGTGGGCAGGTACGCATAGCAAGGCATCGGGCGGCAAAGAGGCTACCTGAAACGGCTATAGTCGGAACGCTTTACTTTCTACAGCGTTGGCTAGCCTTCCCCTGCTTGCTAGCTTGGGCTAAGCGTATTGCCCATGCGGTTTCCCTGGAGATTTATTGCTTGAAGAGGCTACCTGAAAGTGAAGCTAAAGATTTCAGGTAGCCTTTTTGATTTGAATTGTCCGGCATTTATACATGGAGGATTCAAAGGTGGAAAGGCTACCTGAAAAACCAAAAGCCGGTCATACAAGCTCGGCCGGTTTAATTGATCAAAACCGTTTTCAGGTAGCCTCTGTCTGCTAAACCAGCTGCTCGCCCCAATGCAGTTTCTGGCGCAGGGTTTTGTAGTATTGGTAGTTGGTGGGGTGCAGCACGCGCAGGGTGTTGCGGTAGCGGCGGATGGTGAGGCGGTTCATGCTGTGCAGGTCGAGGTGGGATTGGCCGTCGAAATGCACGCGGGCGTTGTCGGCTTTGGTGATGAGGATTTCGATTTCGCAGCTGTCGGGCACCACGATGGGGCGGTTGGTCATGGATTGCGGGCAGATGGGCACGAGGGTGAGGGCGCGCAGGGTGGATTGCAGAATCGGCCCGCCGGCGGCCAGGGCGTAGGCGGTGGAACCGGTGGGGGTGGACACAATCAGCCCGTCGGAGCGTTGGGTATAGACAAACTCTTGGTTGATAAACACTTCAAATTCAATCATCTGCCCCAAGCCGCCACGGTTGATGACTACTTCGTTGAGGGCCAGCGCGGTGCAGTCGGATTCGTCGTGGCGCTGCGTGGTGCATTCGAGCATGATGCGCTCTTCGGGCAGGTATTGGCCGGCGAGCATGCGCGAAATGTCGGCAATCATGTTTTGGCGCGGCACTTGGGTGAGGAAGCCTAAATGCCCCAAATGTATGCCCATGATGGGGATGCGGTAGGGTGCGAGCTGGCGGGCTACGGATAAAAAGGTGCCGTCGCCGCCGAGCACCAGCACCAGATCGCAGCAGGTGCCCATGTTTTCTTTGGCCACCCGGCGGCAGCGTTCGGCCAGCGGGTTGGCAAGCAAAACATTGCTGCATTCTTCGTCTAGCAGCACTTCGAGCCCGTTTCCCAGAAAGAAGGCCACCAGCTCGCTCAGGGTTTCGCCCAAGTGCGGGGTGTTAGGGCGGGTAACGATGCCGATGCGGTGAAATTGGCTGTGTTTCATGGGTGAAATGGGGAAATTTACGTTAGGCCGAACTCTACCTGATTTTCAGGTAGCCTGAAAGGCGGGAGCGGGGCAGGGCGGGTCAGTGCTGTAGCATTCTTATTTTAGTTCACTATATTTTGTTTTCTAATCATGCGGCTGATAGAATGCCGCAGCGGGTGGCTTTATGTTTCAGGTAGCCTTTTGTGTGGCCACAGGCTACCTGAAACATAAAGCCGGAATATTGATTTCTTTTTCAGGTAGCCTCATGCCGCAATCCACTCTGCCGCCGGCACTCGCCTTGCTCGGCCCCACCGCCGCCGGCAAAACTGTGCTCGCGCTTGCCTTGGCTGAAAAGCTGCCGCTGGAAATCGTTAGCCTCGATTCCGCGCTGATTTACCGCAGTATGGACATCGGCACTGCCAAGCCCACTCCGGCCGAGCGCGCTGCCGTGCCGCACCACCTCATCGACATCATCAACCCGCCGCAAAGCTACAGCGTGGCCGATTTTTTGAGCGACTGCCTGCGCCTGTGCCACGAAATCCATGCGCGCGGCCGCCTGCCGCTGATTGTGGGCGGCACCATGATGTACTACTACGCCCTCGTTAACGGCCTTAACAGCCTGCCTGCCGCCAATCCTGAAATCCGCCGCCAACTGCAAGAGCAAAAACAACAACACGGCCTGCCGCACCTCTACGCCCAACTGCAGCAGGCCGACCCCGCCACCGCCGCCCGCCTCAAGCCTGGCGACAGCCAGCGCATCGAACGCGCATTGGAAGTGTGGCTGCTCACCGGCCGGCCGCTCAGCCAACACTTTGCCGAACAGTCCAGCGCCGCGCCGATGCTCTCCCTGCGCAGTATCGCCCTGATTCCGGCGCAACGCGAACGGCTGCACCGCAATATCGAACAACGCTTCCACGCCATGCTGGAGCAAGGCTTCCTCGAAGAAGTGCGCCGACTGCAAGCGCAATATCCCGAGCTCAATCCCGACTACCCCGCCGTGCGCTGCGTGGGCTACCGCCAAGCCTGGGCGCACCTGCAAGGCGAAACCGACCGCAACACTTTCATCGCCCAAGGCATTGCCGCCACCCGCCAGCTCGCCAAGCGCCAGCTCACCTGGCTGCGCAAACTGCCCGCCGATTTGGTGATCGACCCGTTTTCAGGTAACCTCCGGCAACACAGCCAAACCATTCATTCTTTTTGCCGACAACACTTCGCATGAGCACTCCCGCCCCCGCCTCTTTCCGCCGCCATTTCGCCGCCCTGTGTTAAGAAGCCTTGCTGTTGGCCGAAACTGCTGTAGCGCTGATTATCCTTGCCGTGTGGTGGGGCTATTTCCGTCTCTGCCGGCACAGCTTGCGCAGGCAAACTCTGCCGATGAAAGTGTGGCGGCTGCAGCTGTAAACCCCTGCCGGCAGCCGCCCAAGCCTGCGCCAACTGCGCCTGCACTTCATCTGGGCTACTGTGCTGCTTCTGTCGCTTGCCTCATTCGGCATCCTACGCCAACTCACCCCCCCTACCACCCCAAACCATGGCTGGCATGGCGGCATAGGTGTACACCGCGCCTATCCATTGCCGCACTTTCTCGGCGGTTACATTGGCGCCGCGCGCCACAATGGCGGCAATAACGTTTTTCACGTCGGAAACGCTTACTTCGGCCAGCGGTATTTGCCCAATATGGGGAAACACGTCTTTTTGCATATCGGCAAGGATACGTTCGGCGTGAACGGGCTGCCAGCGGTGCAGGTTGTCGGCATGCCAACGGCGGGCAAGGGCTTCAAAGGTATTTAGGGCGGCAGCTTTTCGCTCTTGTTTTTCCTGTTGCTTGGTGGCAGCGGGGTCTTGCCCGTCTGACAGCAGACGGCGGTCGTTCAGGGACATTCTGGGGGTATGTTTTCGGGGGTATTCTCACATACCCCCGAAAACATACCCCCAGATTTTGGTTTATTCAACGATACGGGAATATACGGCGTTATACGATAAAGGCGGGGGCTAATGTGGGTAGTATTGGCTTGAAAGCCTTGTCTGGCTTAGTGTTTGGTATATGGGGATATACGGCGTTAGACGTAAAAAACAGCCCGAAAATTTGGGCCGTTTTTGTTTGATGGTGCGACAATGAGACTTGAATTAGTGATTTAATGCATTGTTTATAAGATATTTTATTTTCATGTTGTGTTGATATACCCCCAAATATACCCCCATTTTGCACAAGTCAAAATCTTTCCCCTGTCTCACGCGTGCGATGCCCGCATTCCGAAGGTGCAAATTCTGCAGATTGGGGCATTGCATGGGATTGATGTTTCAAACCGGGCTTTCGTGGGGTTGTTTTGCAAGTGCGGTTCGGCAAGGCGGTTTTAATCGGTTGCATGGCGCGGGGCTGGTGTCGGGGAGTGGGCAGCAAATGGCAGGGGGTGGGGCTGCCTGCCGATGTCTTGCCTGAAAAAACCAAACTTGGGACGGCAGGAGGGCAGGGAAACAGGCCTTGCCCCGTTCCGATTTTCAGGAATCCTGCCGTCTTACCCTGTCAAATATCCCAAAACGTGCGCTAGGTGGTCTAGGATACGCTAGGATTGCGTTTATATGGTCGGATAATAGGTATTAGCCTGAAAGGTATAAATCGCATTAAAACGCAAAATAGGGCATTTATGCGCTTACTGGTTTTTTAGTATGCGCTGCCGCTGCTTTTCTGTTTCCGGTCGGCATGGTGGGGATTGGTTTGTTTGGCAGGCGGCAACGGCAAGATTGCGGCAAGGTTTGGAAACGGGGCTTCCCTTTTTTATATCTTTCAGAAACCCCAGGCGTAAGGATTTCACACGGTCGTGCGAAAACGCACGCCGAAGGTTTGCCGTTGCCGGCCTGTAATGGCTTGATGTGTAGAGAAGCCCCAAAGTTGGGGGGCTGGTGTCGTGCGGCAGGGAAGGAAGCGGGCAGGGTTTGGGGCAGGTGTGCGGCCTGCCCTGCTTCAGGTAGCCCGGTGCGGCTGCTCCCGTTCAGTCGGCCTGCAGGTGTCGGCAGGGGTAGAGCCCATGCAGGGCGGATAGTCTGCAAGGGATGGGGCGGCAGAGGATGGCCGCCGTGTGTTTTTCCGCTCCCAAGTTTTCAGGTAGCCCGAAATTTTCCGCCGTGTGCCGCCCGTGTGTTTCTGCCTATATTTTGTGCAAGAGGGTGAAAGAAAAAATGGGGGTATATATGGCTTATATATATATAGGACTTCAGAAATTGAAGTAACTCGGAGGCCAAAAATGGCCTGACTACTTCAGTTTTTGAAGTAATTGCCCATTTTTTAGGCAAGCGTTACTTCAGAAATTGAAGTAATAGCGGCTTAATTACTTCAGTTTTTGAAGTACAAGAATTAATTTTTTTTGAATGAGTTTGTTACTGTATAACACACAAGCCGCCCCTGTTTTCGGGGGTGGCAACCGGGGATTCTGCCGCCGCTCCGATTGCTGAAAACTTGTCATATTTTCCGGCGCGGCTGGTGTAGCAGGTTCACTAGGTGGTGCAGATGGTTCACCAGCTCCGGCGGGAGGCAGCTACTTGTCAAAACCTGTCATTGCAGCACGAGAAAACCTCACAAAACCTAACATCAAAGCTCGGAAATAAATCCGAACAGCGGAAATAAATCCGGCTCTCGGATTTCAATCCGAACTACCGGGGAATGCAAAACACCAGCGCGGCGGCTGGTGTCGGGTTTTCAGGTAGCCTTATCTGTAAATGGCCAATTAGCCATCATGCGTCTAATAGTGGCTAATACAGGATTCCGGCAGCTGGGAAAATCGAACTAGTTCCAAAACGGAAATAGTTCAAACTCAATGCTGCTTTAACGACGGGATGGGGTTTAGCTCGTAATGCCTGCGTTTCCAGTCGTCGGGGGCGCGGCTGGTTTCGCCTATATCCAGCTTACCGCCGCAATCATCAATGGCTAGGAAAGTCAGGGCGTATAAGGTGCATTGGTTCTTGCCGCCCTGCCTCGATACGGCTATCAGCCCGCTTTCCAGCAACTCGCGTTTGGCTTTGGCAAGGGTGGCGGTCGATTTGAACGCTCCTGCCTCTGCCGTTCCTTTGTCGGTGGCCGATAAATCGCCGTTGTTGTAGCCGTTGTATTGTGCCATCAGGTAGGCCAGTAGCTTCACGGCGTTGCCTGACAGGGTCTGTATCACGGGGCTGCGCAATACGTCGTAGCGGAGCGGGAAAAACGGCTCTCTGTTGCGTTTCTCCGCTGCCTCCTGCCATCTCGCTGCCTTTCTCTTTCGGTTGCCCATTTCTCTGCTCCTTTTCGGGATGCTGCCTAGGCGTTCAGGGCAGCGGCGAATTTCTGATAGACGGCTGCCTGTTTGCTCGGGTTGGTTTCCAGTATCAGAAACAGCAAATCGGGTGCTTCCTGCTTCAGTTCCTCTATGCGCTGCTTGGCGGCGGTTTTGGTGGGGAAATGGCCGATTGGCTGGTATTCATACACCAGCGGGCTTTCAGGTCGGCAATAACCCACGGCCAGCAGGCAGGATTTCGGCGGCTTGGTCGGATGATTGGTTTTCATGGGTTTTGCGCTGTGCGGATGTTGGGTTTTCATGCTGCCTGCTCCTGTAAAAACACAGCCAGCTTAGCCAAGCCCCGGGCGGTTACCAGGGCTTGGGTATATTGCCGCCCGTTGCGCTCGGAGATGCCGGCCACCTGCACCATTACGCCGCTGTCGATGGCGGCTTGTGTGGCCTGAATGGGACTGCCCGCCCATATCCATTTGCTGCGCCGCAGCAGGGCGATTAACTCGTGGCGGGGGATTTTGAGGTGTTTGGCGGTCAGGGTGAGGTTGCTCGCGCCCCGGCTGTCGGCCAGCAAATCCAGCGCGGCAGCTTTCGGCTCGGCTTTCAATAGCCGCTCCCCCTGCTCAATGATGGTTTTGCGCTGCTCGTTGTTCTTGTCCACTTCCGCCGCCCATGCGCGGGCTGCTTCGGCAGGGTTGGTAAAGTCTGGCAGGGCAACGGCGGCCTGTTTGGCCTGCCGCTCGCATTCGATGAAGTAGCGGCGTGCCTCCCTGCCTTTGGCGTTGCGCTCTACCATAGCCAGTTCTTTTGCGGTGTCGAGTGTGAGGAAGTATTCAATAACGGGTTTTCTGTTGCCGCCCCTTCCGGTGGGTTTGGTTACTTGAATTTGAGTAACCAAAAAATCCGCGTTTTCGATGAAGCCGTATTCTTCGATGCGGCGGGCTATCCAGTCGTTGAAGCGGGCTTCCACTTCAAGGAAGGCGTGCAGTTCACGGGCATTGACTGCCTGCCGCTCTTCGCCTGCGATGGCTTGGCCGGTGATGGGGATTAGTTGGGCTGTATTGGTGTTTTGCATGGTGTCTGTCCTTTCAGGTAGCCCTACCCCTTGCCCTGCGGCCTGAATGCAATCCAAGCGCATTCTGCGGCCTTTGGCGGGCAGGGGAAGGCTGCCCCGTTCCGATAGCGGGCGGGGCTGGTGTTTGGGTTTAGCAGGAAGTTTGGGGCAGTCGGGCAAGCAGCCTGTCGAATAATGGGCTGCCGGGCTGCATGATGCTGTAGCCTGCCTCTGCGGCCTGTTCGGGCGGCAGGGTGGCGATAAACGTCAGGCAGGCGGCGCGGGCGGCCTGTTCGCTGGTGTGGAGGCCTAGCGGCTGCCAGCTGCAGGATTGGGCTGCAAGGTCGGCATGATATTGTTCGGGGATAGCCACGGCGGACAGAAACGGATTGATGATGCGGCCTGCGTGGCTGTAGCAGGTCGTGCCGTTTTCCAGGTTGCTGTGCTGAAGGATGGTTTGGAGATTGGATTGCATGGTATTTGCTTTCTTGAGAGATTTGAGAAGCCCGAATAGGGGGCGGTGCTCTCTCTGGTGCAAATACAACCAGCCGGGGCATTACTGCTTGCCGACACCGCCATAACTTGAAAGGCCGTATGAATTTCATACGTTCGTCTGATTTTGACACGGTCGTGTTAATTTCACACGCACGCCAATCAGGCTACCTGAATTGTGATGGCGATAAAAAACGGCGTTTTACCCGTGCCGTTTTCGGGTATTTGCTTTTGAGAGAGAGTCTGCATTCTGCTTCTCAAGGCTCAATCTGTCAAATGTTTTTACTGTGCCACACCAGCAGGAACAACAGGGCGGCAATGGCGTACAGCATGGTTAATCCTTTGTTTTGCCAGCAGCCCTCAAATTTGAGGAGTGCTGATTGCACTTTGCGGTTTCAGGCCGCCTGCTTTCGCGCTATAGGGCATTTCTGCGGCTGGTGCAGGGGGATGACAGCCAAGCAGGGACAAGGCCGTTAAAACGCAATACGGGCGGTTTGGCGCGTTTTGAAAACCTAATAAAACTTAATATGCCGATACTTCAGGAAACTTCAGTCTGCCCCGAAAATATCGGCCAGGCTGCGGGTCTCAATCTTCACGGCGGCGGTGGCATTCACGTCCAGGCGGTCGCCGTATTTCTTGGGCGCAAGGCGGGCAGCTTTCCATTTGCGGGTGTCTATCCGTACTTTGGCTTTGGCAATTTCTTCATGGATGGGCGGGCAGTTGTCGGCTATTTCGATGATTTCGTCGGCGTAGAAGTCTGCTTGTTGCTCGCGCGCGCGGGCGTATCGCTCCGAAAATTCGGGGCTTTCGGCCAGCCATTTGTAGATTGTGCTGGGGGCGGGCAGGTTCTTCCTGCGGCAGATGGCGGCCAGGCTGTGGCCTTGTGCCAGCATCTCGCAAATACGGGTTTCGATGGTTTTGCGGTTATTGTGCATAGCAGTTCTCCGGTTTCAGGTAGCCTTGTTCAGCAGCCTGCCAAGTTTGCCTAGGTAGTGGTCTGCTTCGGCCAGATGGTGGGCTAGGATGGCGGCGATGCCGTGGCGTTGCGGCTCGGCAAAGTCTTGTGTCAAGTCGCCAAGCTCTCCGGCCAGATGCTCGATTAAATCGCGCTCGTACCGGAACAGCGCCATCATGGCGATGATGCGCTGGTGTTTGCGGTGGATGCAGAAGGGCAGGCGGGTTTTCGTGATGTGGCAGATGGGGCAGCCGTGGCGGTAAGGGTGTTGGGGTTGGCTCATTGCAATGCTCCTTGGGGTTGGGCGGCGATGGCGGCCAGTTCCGCCAAGCCGTTTACCCTGCGCTTGGCTTCCCGGTAGGCCGCGCGGTGGTCTTGCCCTGTGGCAAGTGTTTCCTCAATGGCTGCCTGTGCGATTTGATAGGCGCTGCCGATTAACGCCTTGATATTGGGCGGCAGGGTGCGGCGGGTGCCGGTCTGAAGGTTGAATGCCTTGTTTATCATGCGTTCCAAGTTGGCGTGATAAATATGCTCGGCTACCCCGCTGCCTCTCTCCGATGCGCTTTGATACATAGCACGGGCTGCGTCATGGCATAAATGACGGAAAGGGCTGTATTCGTTGTCATGTACGCTTTGCAGCTTTTGCGCTTGTGCAAAGGCGATAACTAGGCGGGCTTTGAAATCCACTACCCGCGCCGTATTTTTGGACAATGTGCCAATGAAATAGCATTGCGTTTCGGTTAATAATGCATAGCGCTCCGGCGTTCCCCCTCCCTGCTCCCTCTTGCCACGTGCGATTTCAAATCTCACGTGGTAAAACGGGTTGGAAGGGTTGGTGCGTTGCTCCACTTCGGCCAATTTCTCCTGATAGCGGTCGATGGTTTTCATAAAACTGCGGTGCTTAATGCCCAACAATTCGGCGATATTTCGGCTGTCTGCCCGCATTCCGTATTTGGCGGTAATGGTTACGGCTACGCCTTGGCAGGTGGTGGCAAGTTGATTTGCTTTCATGCCCTGCCCTCCGGCATTAACCAGTAACGCCCGCGTTTCACGGTTTGGCCGAACTGGTTTCTTGTCCGTTCCATGATGCAGACGATATTGTGCCCCGCCTGCCTCAGTTCGCAGATACGGGCGTTGCAGCCCATGATGCCCATTTGGTGCATATCGTAGGCGGTCAGGCTTTGCCCGCTCTGCAGGGCGGAGAGGATGCGCTGGTTTTGCGTGGGGATGGTAGAATGTCGGGTAGTGGTAATTCCCTTTGTTTGGCCGTTCGGATGCTTGGCGTTCGGGCGGTTTTTGTTTTGCATGGCCTGCCTCCCTAGCGGTTTTCGGCCAGCTTACGGATATAGCCGTCAATCTCTGATTGCAGCCAGCCGGTGGTATTGGCGGAAACTTTGAAGGGTTTGGGAAAGTCGGGGCGGTATAGCCGGTGCTTGGGGTTGTTCCAGTTCCAAAGGGTGGAGAGGGAAACACCGAACAGGGCGGCGGCTTGTTTGGGGCGGATGATGCTTTGTTGCATGGTTTGATACCTCGTTAGCTGTTGTTGGATAACGGGGCAAAGAATAAGCCGCCTCATGGGCGGCTAGTTCTAATTAGGATTGCTTTAGAAATGCTCAATTCTAATTAGATTCAGTTTGAAAGGCGTTCTATGCCTTGCAGAATGTATTTCCCGATAGTGTCCTTGCTGGGTGGATTGCCTAGTTTGTCAGACTGTCTTTGCCATTCTTGGCGTATGGTCTCGGCAGCCTCGTATGGCTTGCTGCAATCTGTTTTGGTGTACATACAGGCAAGGGCGGCTATGATGCAGGCTTGCATGTTTTCGGCTCTTTTCTGTTGCGGCGCACTTGCAGATGGTGGGGTTGCCTGTTCGATATCTTCGTCAGTGGCAAGCTGCACTTCATTGATTTGGCTCTCCTGTTTAAACTCTTGCCAACCATGAAAATCTTTTATCCCGCATTCATTTTTTAAGAAAAAGGCAACGGCTCTTTTTTTCAGATAGATATTTAAATACTCATTATGGCTTACCCAATTTGGGTTATCTTCCGAACAGCCATTATCAAAGCAGTTATAGGAAGCTACAAATTCTAAAAAATGAAGTAATGGGCGTTTATGATTAGCTCGTTTATATAGGCCGGATATAGTCCAAATAAAACATTCCTCGTCTACATAGCCAAAAGGGATATCTTCAATGTAATTCTTCTCATATTTCTGCAAGAGGAATTTTGCGGTTGCCATAAGGCTTGGCTTGTCGCCGTCCAATTCCTGTACCAGTAATACAATATCTTCCAACAAAATATATTTGTCATGCTCTTTGTTGATTTCAGAAAAAATAAAGCCCATTCCAAACCCTATCCAAAAATGATTTTTCAGGTAGCCTAGGCAATCGCCTCAGTTAGCCTCCTGTTGAAAAATGTTGAAACCGAATATTAAGTTTTATTAAGTCCGCTCTGTTTTCAGGTAACCTCAAACGGGTTAAGCAGCCTTACCCCACTTCCTTGGAAATCGGCAGTATTACGCGTTACCAACACCAGCCCGTATTGTTTGGCGGTAGCGGCTATCCACGCATCATTTTCCGGGGCGGGGTCTGGAATATGTAGGGCGGCACAAACAGCGGCGGTGCGCTCGTCTATCGGCAGAATGCGGCCGGCAAATAGCCCCGTCATGATGGCGCTATACCACGCCCGCAATACCTGCCCTTGTGCAGGGTCTTTGCGCTCCATACGCAATATGCCTCGCTCAAGTTCCATTACAACAACGGCGCTGGTGTAGAACGCGCCGCTATCGGCGGTAGACAGCCAAGCGGCAAACCCCTTGTTTGCCGTACCGTGTCGGATTTTCCGCATTTCGCTAATAGCATTGGTATCCAGCAGATACACGGCTAATCCTCCGTGAAATTCACTGGTTGGCGTTGCGCTTTGCTGCGCGGGGGAATTTCCAGCTCTATATCGGCGGCGGTATCGGGATAATTCAGGCTTTGCAGTGTCTCTAGTGCGCTCCGACGGCCTCCGGTTAGTTTCTGATAGTCGGCATAGCTCAACAGCACATGCGCCGGCCTGCCCCTGTTGGTAATCACAACAGGGTTTTTTTCTGCTTCTTGCTGGGCGCGGTAGGTGTGCTGATTAAACTCCCGGCTGGTCATAATGGCGGGCATGATATTTCCCTCCTGTAGCTTTTCTTGCCGTGATGTTACTACTATGTGTTATCGGCTGCAATACGGCGTTATACGGCATTAGGCTAGATTAAGGATAATACTAAGCAAAATAAAACACCAGCCCGCCTGCCGGTGTCTTGTTTTTCAGGTAGCCCCGGCTGTTGCAATCAAGGCTTGGGCTTGGCGGTATCGCTCCCGCAGATAGTCTGAATACCATTGCATCATCTCCCGCCGCTCGGCCAGATACTCTGCCCGGTTGTAGGCGGCTCTAATCCGGTTGCTTTCTTCATGCGCTAACTGGCGTTCTATGGCATCTGGGTTGTAGCCCTGTTCGTTCAGGATGCTGCTTGCCAAACTGCGGAAGCCGTGCGGGGTGGCTATGCCTTTGTAGCCTAGGCGCTCAATGATGCGGGTTAGGGTGGCATCGCTGATAAAGCCGGTGGTTTTGGTGCGGCTGGGAAATAGATAGGGAGTATTGCCGGTTAAGTCGTGCAGTTCCCGCAGTAGCTCCAGCGCCCAATCGGAAAGCGGCACAGTATGGCTGCGTTTCATCTTCATGCGCTCGGCGGGAATAATCCATTGCGCTGCGGCAAAATCCACTTCCGCCCATTGCCCGCCGCGCAGTTCGGTATTGCGTACAAACACCAGCATAGTCAGCAGCAGGGCAATTTTGTTTGCCGGGCCAATATCGGCCAGTATCAGGCGGCGGTAAAACTCGGCCAGTTCTTCGCGGGGCAGGGCGGGCATGTGGCGGGTGGTCTTTTTCTCGAAGTGGCCGCGTAGCGGTACGGCGGGGTTGCGGTCGGTTATCTCCAGCATGGCGGCATAGGTGTACACCGCGCCTATCCATTGCCGAACTTTCTCGGCGGTTACATTGGCACCGCGCGCCACAATAGCGGCAATAACGTTCTTCACGTCGGAAACGCTTACTTCGGCCAGCGGTATTTGCCCAATATGGGGAAACACGTCTTTTTGCATATCGGCAAGGATGCGTTCGGCGTGAACGGGCTGCCAGCGGTGCAGGTTGTCGGCATGCCAACGGCGGGCAAGGGCTTCAAAGGTATTTAGGGCGGCGGCTTTTCGCTCTTGCTTTTCCTGTTGCTTGGCGGTGGTGGGGTCTTGCCCGCCTGACAGCAGACGGTGGGCGTTTTCGGCAGCTTGCCGGGCTTCGGATAGGGAAACGGCAGGATACTTGCCGATAGTCAGCGTTTTTTCTTTGCCGTCGATACGGTATTTCAGGCGGAAGATTTTGCCGCCTGCCGGGGTAACTTCCAGATACAGGCCGCCGCCGTCAAACAGCTTGGCTTTCTTTCCTGTGCCGGTAGGTTTCGCGTTCTTGATTTGGCGGTCGTTCAGGGGCATTCTGGGGGTATGTTTTCGGGGGTATTCTCACATACCCCCAAATATACCCCCAGATTTTGGTTTATTCAACGATACGGGAATATACGGCGTTATACGATAAAGGCGGGGGCTAATGTGGTTAGTATTGGCTTGAAAGCCTTGTCTGGCTTAGTGTTTGGTATATGGGGATATACGGCGTTAGACGTAAAAAAACAGCCCGAAAATTTGGGCTGTTTTGTGAAGATGGTGCCGACAATGAGACTTGAACTCATACGACCTACGGTCACTACCCCCTCAAGATAGCGTGTCTACCAATTCCACCATGTCGGCTGAAAAATCAGAATTTGTTCTTACTCCGGAATAACCGGTTTGCTGGCTGCTGCTGGTTGCGAAGCGGCCGGAGCGTGATGTTGTGTTGCAGCAGGCGTATCCAAGCCCAGTTTGTTGCCGCTGTTCTGCTTGGAGGAAATGATGCTGAGTGCTAAGCAGCAGCAGAAAAATACAGTGGCGGCGATAGCAGTGCTGCGGCTGAGGAAGTTGGCGCTGCCGGCAGAACCGAATACGCCTTGCGCGCTGCCGGTGCCAAAAGCCGCACCAGCATCAGCACCCTTGCCCTGCTGCATCAGCACTAGGCCGATGACAGCAATCGAGGCAAAGCCACCAATAATCATAATAAGGGTTTTAAAAGCTTCCATGTTTGTTTCGCTATTTATTGCTTTGCTGCGGCTTGAACGATGGCGGCAAAACTGTCGGCCTGCAAGGATGCGCCGCCGACTAAGGCACCGTCTACATTAGGCAGGGTCAGGATGGTTTGTGCGTTTTGTGCATTGACACTGCCGCCGTAAAGAGCGCGAATACTAGCACTCTTGTTGGCGAAAGACAAGAGTTCCGTGTAAATAAAAGCGTGCATATCGGCAATTTGTTCGGCAGAGGCCACCTGGCCGGTACCGATAGCCCACACCGGCTCGTAGGCAACGGCAATATGGGGCATGGCTTTGCCGCGCAGTACAGAGAGTTGCCTGGCCACTACAGCCTGCTCCTGGGCGGCTTGGCGTTGGGCTAGAGTTTCGCCCACGCACAGAATCGGAGTAAGACCGGCGGCTAAGGCGTTGTCTAGTTTGGCAGAGAGGAATTCGTTGTTTTCGCCGAAATACTGGCGGCGTTCAGAGTGGCCGAGCAGAACGAATTGTGCGCCAAGGTCGGCCAGCATGGCGGCAGAGGTTTCGCCGGTAAATGCGCCGTCTTTATCGAAGCGGCTGACGTCTTGTGCGCCCACTGGTAGGGTGGAGGCGGCTTGTTTTAAGTCGAGCAGATAGGGCAGGGGGACGGCAATGCCGGTGCTAACGTTTTCAGGTAGCCTTTGTGCCGTCCAAGCTTGGGCAAATGCCGCTGTTGAGCTGCGGCGGCCGTTCATTTTCCAGTTGCCGATAATCCATGGTTGTTGCCAATTCATGCTGTACCGTCCTTTCGGTTGCGGGATGGTTGGGGCTTATTCTGCGTGGTTGGTCGCAGTTTGGGGTTGCTCTGCTGCAGTAGTCAGGCGTGCCATTTGGGTGGCGATACCTCGTTCGATTTTGGCCATGGAGCCGGATTCAACTTCGTGGTAGGCCTCGAGCAGGGCGTATTTGAAGGCTTCTACGTCTGCGCCGCCGTGGCTTTTGATCACGATGCCGCGCAGGCCGAGGAAGATGGCGCCGTTAAACTTGCGCGGGTCGAGGCGGTTTTTGAAGCCGCGCAGGGTGGGCAGTGCCAGCAGGGCAGCCAGTTTGTTTAGCCAGTTGCGGCTGAATTCTTCGCGGATAATGCCGCCGATAAATTTAACCGCACCTTCAATGGCTTTCAGTACGGCGTTGCCGGTGAAACCGTCAGCCACGACAACATCGACTTCGCCGCTGAACACGGCGTTGCCTTCCACGTTGCCAACAAAATTCAGCGGGCTTTGTTGCAACAGGTGGTGTGCTTCTTTAATCACGCTGCCGCCTTTGATGTCTTCAGTACCGACATTAAGCAGGCCGATACGCGGTTGGCTGTTGCGCGGATACATGGCGCCGAACAGTTCGCCGCCCATCACGGCAAATTGCAACAGCTGGGCGGCGGAGCAATCCACGTTGGCGCCCAAATCCAGCATCAGGGCGAGGCCGCCGCCTTTAGAGGGCATGAATTTGGCAATTGCCGGCCGGTCGATGCCGGGCAGGGTTTTGAGCACGAAGCGGGCAGTGGCCATCAGTGCGCCGGTGTTACCGGCGGATACGGCTGCCTGCGCTACTCCTGCTTTTACCTGGCTGATGGCCACGCGCATAGAGGAGTCTTTTTTGTTTTTCAAGGCCGACTGTGGGGCTTCGTCCATGTCCACCACTTCGCTGGCATGTATGATTTGTAGCCGCTCGTGTGAAGCGTGTTCGCTCAGTGTGCTGCGAACGGCTTCTTCATTGCCTACCAGAATGAGTTTGACATCAGTTTTTTCTTGTAGGAAGGCCAAAGCTGCCGGAATGGTAACCGTGAGGCCGGCATCGCCGCCCATTGCGTCTATGGCTAAAGTAATCATTTAATTCTGTGTTTCCGTTGTGTTCCGTTGCCGTGCCATGAGGCTACCTGAAAGATAGAATGGAATAGCGGCGGACGGATGGTTTCAGGTAGCCCTTAGGGCAGTTGCGGTTTTTGGGCGGCTAGTGCGTTGTGTTCATTGATGTCGTCGGCATCCCAGGGGTAGTTAATCCACCAGTCGGGCGTAACAAGGCCGCTGAAGTAGGCGATATTGGGCGGTAGGGTGCCTTTTTTTTCTTTGATTTTTTCGTGCAATACGGCTACGCCTAGAGAAGCAAAGTTTTCTTTTTGCAGCTGTTCGAGGCAGAATTGCAGGGTAACACGGCTGTCGTCTACTTCGTCCACCACCAAAACGTGTTTGCCTTTCAAGCTCTCCGGCATTGGGTCGAGCCATTGGATTTTCTGCACGGAATCGCGGGGGGTGTGGCTGTGGTCGTTACAGTAATAGGCGGTGGTGATGGCGTAGATTGGAATATTGATGAAGCTACGCAGCATCCGCGCGGGGATGAAACCGCCGCCGCCAATGGCGATCATCGCATCGTAGCGAGTGCCGGACGCTTGGATTTTTTGCGCCAGATGGCGGATGGCTTGATGAATCTCGTCGTAGGTGTACCAAATTTTTTCCGACATTTTCAATCCTTTGTTAAGTCGGCGCAGTGAGGGTTGTTATTGAGTTATCTGCGTGACGGCAAATTGTAAACAGCTGTTGAGCAGAGGGCAACCAAGCAGAGGGCAACCAAGCAGAGGGCAACCAATAGGCACAGAGGCTGTTTCAGGCTGCCTGAAACCCCGGTTTTCTTTGCTGCCCTATATTTGCAATGCAACGCAAAAAAGCCAGTAATTGCTAAGGGCAATCTGCTGGCTTGGAATCGGCCTATGGCTGATTTACTCGTCTTTGGCCTTAACGACTTTGCGGCCACGGTACATGCCGTTGGCGGAAATGTGGTGCGGGCGGTGTACTTCGCCGGTAGCGCTGTCTACAGATAGGGCGGGAGCGGTCAGCGCGTCGTGGGAGCGGTGCATGCCGCGGCGGGAGGGGGATTTCTTGTTTTGTTGAACAGCCATGTTGCAAACTCCTGAGGATAAACCTGAATAAAATAATTAACGACCACTTTTCAACGCCGCCCAAGCAGCAAACGGATTGGGGCGATCTTGATTGACGGCATCGAGCGTATCAGAATGGCAGCTTTCGTGGCAGGGTGCATACGGCAGCGCCATCAGAATCTGCTCTTCCACTAGCATGCCGACATCCAACTGCGCTTCTGGCAGCATGCCTTCGAGCTCTTCTTCGGCTGCCATGGCTTCATCCAGCGTTTCTTCGCTATCAAACAAAACGATATGCGCCTGTTCGTTTAAAGCAAAGGGCAACGGCTGCATGCAGCGTTGGCAAACCAGCGACAACTGCGCTGAAACCGATAAATCCAAATACAGGCGCTGCCGTTTATCGCAGCCGCCCTGTAAGGTAAAAGACACAGGCGTTTGCCGTTCGGCCAAAAACTCGTGCCGGCTCACGCGCTCATCCATCTCGCTCAGCCGGATTTGGCCGGCCAGATGCTGTGCCTGTTCGGCCAGCACCTTCGGATCAATCAAAATAGGGTCTGACATAAACGCACCATGATATAATCAGCCGCCTGAAACGTCAATATTTTAATACGGTTTATGAACACAGTTCCGCCGATTGTCCTCGCTTCTTCTTCGCTGTTCCGACGGCAGCAGCTGGCTAAGCTTGGCCTGCAATTTACCACTGCCGCGCCTGATTGCGATGAAACGCCGTTGCCCGGAGAAACGCCCTGCCAAACTGCCCAACGCTTGGCCGAGGCTAAAGCCCGTGCGCTGGCTGTGCATTTCCCGCGGCATTTGATTATCGGTGCCGACCAAGTGGCCTGCTGCAACGGGCGGCAGTTGGGCAAGCCGATGGACGTGGCGAAAGCACAACAAATGCTGGCTGAAACCGCTGGCCAAGAGCTGCATTTTTACAGCGCATTGTGTGTGCTCAATACGTTTTCAGGTAGCCTGCACCGCCATGTGGATACCACCACGGTGAAGATGCGCCCGCTTACCGCGCAGCAAATCGCCCGTTATCTGGAGCGCGAACCGGATGCGGTTTATTGCGCCGGCGGCGCGAAAAGCGAAGGTTTGGGCGGTGCGCTGATTGAACGCATCGACAGCAGCGATCCCAATGCCCTCATCGGTCTGCCGATTTTCCGGCTGATTGATTTTTTGCAGGCCGAAGGGATGGCGGTTTTGTGAGCTTGAGGCTAGCTGAAATTTCAGGTAGCCTCATTAAAAATGTTTTAACGACTCAAGGAGGCAGTTATGTTTATCGTTTCCCTAAACTATATCAAACCATTATCCGAGATTGAGGCTTATCTTCCAGCCCACATCGAATATCTTGACCGCCACTACGCAGCCGGCACGTTTTTGCTTTCCGGCCACAAAGAACCGCGCACCGGCGGCGTGATTATCATGCGTGCCGACAGCCGGGCGCAGGCCGAGGCCGTGATTGCCGAAGACCCGTTTTACCGAGCCAAACTGGCCGAATACCAAATCACCCAATTTATCCCCACCAAAACCGCCGCCGATTTGGCGGCCTATCGTGAAACGCTTTGATACGTCATAGGTTACCTGGAAGCGAAGCTTCAACGCAGTTAAAATGAGTGAGGCGAGTTTCTCCGAAGCTAAAACGCACCAGCAAGTTTCCGAATAGTGAGAGATAGCCCACCAAATTTTCAGGTAGCCTTTTCTAGGCCAGCAACAAAACTATGCACCCCACTTTATTCCTTATCCCCACTCCGCTAGGCAGCCCGGATACCCCCTGCCTTCTGCCGCACGAGCAAAAGCTGCTGGCCGGCCTTACCGATTTTGTGGTTGAAGGTGAGAAAACCGCCCGCGCCTGCCTGCGTCATTTCGGCTTGAACGCCCCGTTGCAAGAGTTGAGCCTGCGCACGTTAAACAAACACACCGAGCCTGCCGAATTGCCCGATTTGCTGCAACCGCTGCACCAAGGCCGCAGCATGGGTTTGCTCAGCGAAGCCGGTTGCCCCGCGGTGGCCGACCCCGGCGCGGCGCTGGTGGCACTGGTGCATCGCGCCGGATTTGCCGTGTGGCCGCTGGTGGGGCCGTCCAGCCTGATGCTTGCCCTGATGGCCTCCGGCGCCAACGGCCAGCAGTTTGCCTTCCGCGGTTATCTGCCCGCCGATTCTGCCGGACGGGTAGGCTACCTGAAAACCATCGAGCAAGATTCGCAGCGCCGCAACGAAAGCCAAATCTTTATCGAAACCCCGTATCGCAACAACGCCCTGCTGGCCGATGCCGTGGCCGCGTTGCAAGCCGATACCCTGCTGTGCGCCGCCAGCAATCTCACCCTGCCGGAGCAGCGCATCATCAGCATGAGGGCGGGCGAATGGCGCAAACAGCCGCAATTGCCCGACCTGCACAAGCAGCCGACCGTATTTGTGGTGTATGCCGCCGGTCAAACGCCTGCGCCTGCCCGCAAACGGCGTTAGAGGCTACCTGAAACCTTGGCTTGGCTGCTTTTAAACGCCTTATTTTAGCGAAACCCGTTTTGCTCGTGTTAACGGCGTTAAGGCTTCGCTTTCAGGCAGCCTTTGCCATCCAATCGTATTCAATAGAAGAGACCTTATGACCTCCATTCCCGTGAGCATCACCATGCTGGTGAAAAACGCCGAGCGGCACTTGGAAACCTGCCTGGCCGCGCTGGCCGCGTTTGACGAAATCATCGTGCTCGACAACGGCTCCACCGACCGCACGATCGACATTGCCCGCCGCTTCCCCAATGTGGCCGTGCACCATCATGATTTTATCGGCTTCGGCCCGATGAAAAACCTGGCCGCCGGTTTGGCGCGCAACGATTGGGTGCTTAATATCGACAGCGACGAAATCCTGCCGCCCGAGCAAGCGGAAGCCATCCGCGCGCTGGATTGGAGCGACAGCGGCAAAATCTACGCCCTGCCGCGCCTAAACCATTATCGCGGCCGCCCCATCAAAAGCTGCGGCTGGTATCCGGATTGGGTGAAACGCCTCTACCAGCACCAAACCGTGCGCTTCAACGACAACCAAGTGCATGAGTCCCTGATCGAACCGGCCGGCAGCAGCGTGGTGAGGCTACATGAAAAATATCCGCTTCTGCATTATTCGTTCGATGGCGCTTCCGCCCTCATCAGCAAAATGCAGCACTACACCGATTTGTTTGCCGCACAGCAGCAATTCAAACGGCGCGCTTCCGTGCTCGGCGCGGTAGGGCACGGCGCGGCGGCGTTTTTCAAAAACTATATTTTGAAACGCGGCATGCTCGACGGCGGCGACGGCTGGACGATTGCCTTTGCCAACGCCAGCGGTGCCTACTACAAATACATCAAGCTGCACGAGGCCAACCAGCGGCTAAGCGTGTCGCTCATCACCACCACCTATAACCGCCCCGACGCGCTGGAAGCCGTGTTGCGTTCGGTGCTGGCGCAGCGCGTGCTGCCGCAGGAAGTGATTGTGGCCGACGACGGCTCGCGCGACGATACCCGTGCCGTGGTCGAACGCTATCGGGCGCAGTTTCCCGTGCCGCTGTTGCATGCCTGGCAGCCCGACGACGGTTTCCGCCTGGCCGAATCGCGCAACCGCGCCCTGGCGCAGGCGGGCAGCGACTATATCGTGATTATCGACGGCGATATGGTGCTGCATCCCGAATTTATCGCCGACCACAAACACGCCGCAAAAAAAGGCCTGTTTGTGCAGGGCAGCCGCGTGATCCTCACGCCCGAGAAAACCAATGAGCTGCTGGCCAATCCTGCCAGCTACCGAGTGCTCAAATGGTATGAAAAGGGCTTGGAAAAACGTTTTGAAAAACGCTTCTCTGCCTGCCGCCTGCCGTGGCTTTCCCAGCGCATCCTGCGCCGCGAAACCCGCGATGATTTCCACGGCATCCGAGGCTGCAATATGGCTTTCTTCCGCGAAGACGCGCTGAAAATCAACGGCTTCAACAGCGATTTTGTCGGCTGGGGGCGCGAAGACAGCGAATTTGTCGCCCGCTTTTTCAACAACGGCGGCCAACGCGCCAACCTGAAATTCGCCGCCGTGGCCTACCACCTCT
This sequence comes from Eikenella sp. NML070372, assembly GCF_001648415.1. Lineage (NCBI taxonomy): Bacteria > Pseudomonadati > Pseudomonadota > Betaproteobacteria > Neisseriales > Neisseriaceae > Eikenella > Eikenella sp. NML070372. The sequence goes on from NZ_LXSN01000004.1 coordinate 299,640, forward strand.
ACCACCCCGAAGCCGAACGTGCCGCCCTGCCGGAAAACGACCGCCTGCTGGCCGCTGCTCAGGAACAGAAGCTGGTGTGGTGCGAAAACGGAGTGGATCGGTTTTTCCTGCAGAGTAAGCGCTGCAAATGATAAAAAGGCTACCTGAAATTTTCAGGTAGCCTTTTGGTTGAGAGAAGCAAGCGGTTAGCGGTTATTGTCGGTATTGTATTTTTTCTCCAGGTGGGAGAAGAACCAGGCCAGTGTCATGGTGAGCATCAGGTAAACCAAGGCGATGAAGTAATACGGTTCTTCATACACATAATAGCGGCCGGCCGCGCTCTTGGCGACATAGGTCAGCTCGGCTACGGCGATGGTGGCCAAGAGCGAACTGTCTTTGAGCAGGGTGATAAATTCGTTGCCCAAGGGACCGAGCATACGGCGCAGGGTTTGCGGCAGGATGATGTAACGCATGGCTTGGCCGTAGCTCAAGCCGAGCGAGCGGGCAGCTTCCATTTGGCCGCGGTCGATAGATTTGATGCCGGAGCGGAATACTTCGGTGATGTAGGCGCCGGAGTTGAAGGAGAGTGCCAAGATACCAGCCACCAGCGGGGCATAGTTCTGGCGCAGGTAGATAGCCAAATCGCCGCTGATTAACAGGCCGTTTTGCTGGTGCACCAAAAGGGGCGACCACACGTTGTGCCAAATAAAAATCTGTACCAGCATCGGCGTGCCGCGGAATAGGGTAACGTAGAGGCGCGAGCATTGTTGCAGCAGCCGCAGCAGGCCTTTGGTAACGATGTTGCCTTTTTCGATTCGAATCACGCGGATCAGGGCGTTGCACAAGCCCAGAATCATGCCGAAAAAGGTGGAGGCGGCGGCGATGCCGATGGTGGCCAGCATGCCGAAGAAGAACATTTGGCGATATTCGTAGATAATCGGAAAATGTTGGGAAAACAGTTGAATAAGGCCGGTTTCGCTGTTCATGGAAATCTTTGCTCTGCTGCGGTATGGCGAATTAACTTAACTTTTGCTACGACGTTGGCCCGCCTTGCCGTACTACCTGTACTATCTGCGGCTCGCCGCCTTGTATCGAAAATGTGTTAATCCGCTATCAAGGTTTACGGATTTTGACGAAATAAGAGGCGGATTGTACAAGAAAACGGCGGGTTTGTCAGTCGGCGGCAAGTGGCTGGGAAGGGGGTCGTTGGCGGCGAAATGAATGGAGGCTACCTGAAAGCGAACTTCAACGAAGTTAAACGGGATTCGTTTTCAGGTAGCCTGATTGCTATTGGCTGCTTAGTCGGCGGGGTTGGCCAGGCGGTTGATTTCGGCCAGTACGGCGGCGGGGTCGGGCGCTTGGGTGATGGGGCGGCCCATAACAAGGTAGCTGCTGCCGTCGGCGAGGGCTTGGGCAGGGGGCATGATACGGCGCTGGTCGTCTTGGTTGCTGCCGGGGGGGCGGATGCCGGGAGTAACCAACACGAATTCGCTGCCGCGCTGCCGGCGCAGGGTGGCAGCTTCGTGCGGGGAGCAGACCACGCCGTCGAGGCCGGATTGCTGCGCCAGGGCGGCCCAGCGGGATGCCCAATCGGCAATGGGGGCGGTGAGGCCGAGTTCGTTGAGGTCGCCCTGCTCCATGCTGGTGAGGATGGTGACGCCGATGAGCAGGGGGCGCTGGCTGTGGTTGGCCACGGCTTCGGCGGCAGCTTCCATCATGCGGCGGCCGCCTGCGGTGTGCATATCCACCATCCACACGCCCATATCGGCGCCCACACGGCAGGCGGCGGCCACGGTGTTGGGGATGTCGTGGTATTTGAGGTCGAGGAAGAGCTGGAAGCCTTGGTTGATCAGGGCTTCGGCCAGACGGCGGCCGGTGGCGGTAAACAGCTCTTTGCCGATTTTGAGGCGGCACAAATCGGGGCTTAAGCGGCGCACGAAGGCGAGGGTGTCGGCTTCGTTGGCAAAATCGAGGGCGACGATAACGGGGGTGCGGCGGGCGGGCGGGGCGGGGTCGAGGATAAGGGGGTTCATGGGGATGGGGGCGGATGGGTTGGAATGGAAAAGGCTACCTGAAAGCCGTGTTGCTGAGGAATAGGTTTCAGGTAGCCTTTTAAGTTAAGCGTCAAGCGGGGGCATGGGACTGCCGCTTTCGCCGGCAGCGGCAGTGAGCTCGGCGAATTCTGCGGGGTGGCGGCGGATGTAGGAGCAGACGGTGCAGAAGTCGTCTTCACACACGAGGCAGTAGTCGGCATCGAGCTCGTCAAACTGGGGGAATTGTATGCGCAGTTTTTCAATGCTGCTGTTTGGGGTGGCGGTTTGGATGGTGGCGCCGTGCTGTTGGTGAAGGGCGCGGGCGCGATCGATGATGTCAGGGGTGTCGCGAACGCCCCATTGGCGCAGGTATTCGGCGGTTTCGGGGGCGAGGGCGTGTTCGCCCCGGCCGTCGGCAATCAGCACCACGAAGCCGTCGTCTTCCATCAGGAGGTCGAGGCTGAGGTAGGCGAGCAGGGCGCGTTGGGCGCCGCTGTAGCGTTCGATGAAACGGTCGCTGTGGCGGATGCGGTGTGTCCACACGTTGAGCATGCGGTACATTTGGTTGATGGTCATCATGTTATCGGGCATTTTGTTTTCCGTTCGGGGCTAAACTTCGATTTTGTTGGGGGTGAAGGTTTCCCATTTGTTGCAGGCGGGACAGTGCCAGAAGAATACTTGCGATTTGAAGTGGCAGTGGCGGCAGCGGTACATCACGTTTTTCTGCAGGGTGCGCCCGATTACGCCGCGCATCATGTCGGCATCGCTCTTCCAGGCAGGATCGAGGTTGTTCAGGCGCAGGCCGAGCAGGCGGTATACGCCGCCGAGGTCGGGCTTTTGGCGCACGAGTTCGACGGCGGTTTCGGCCGCTTTTTCTTCGCCGTAGAGCAGCAGCGATTTTTCGTACACCACATTGATTAAATCGAGCTGGGGAAAGGTTTTCAGGTAGCCTGTGAGCACGGCGAGGCTGGCGGCGGCTTCGCCTTGGGCATCGTAGGCGTCATACAGTTTTTCGCCCACCATGCTTAAGTAGGCATGGTTTTGTTTTTCGATGGCGGTGTAGGCGGCTACGGCGGCGGGGTAGTTGCCCAGCTTTTGCTCCAAGTCGCCGAGAATCATGTTGGCGCGGGCGCATTTGCGGTTGGCGTCCAGTGCTTTGGCAATATTGGCACGGGCTTGCTCGAAGTCGGATTTGAACAGGGCAGCTTGCGCCAGCTCACAATAGAATTGGGCGATTTCGAAGCGGTAGGTTTGTTCGTCGTGGCTGAGCAGCTGGGCAGTGTCGATGGCTTTGGCCCAGTCGCGGTCTTGCTGGTAGATATTCAGCAGCACTTGGCGGGCTTGGGCGGCCATATTGCCTTGCTGCAGGCCGAGGAAAATCTGCTCGGCGCGGTCTACCAAGCCGGCGCTTTGGTAGTCTTGCCCCAGTTCGAACAGCACTTGGTTGCGCTTTTCGCCCACGGTTTCGGGCGCTTCGAGCAGGGCTTGGTGCATGCGGATGGCTTTGTCGTTTTCGCCGCGCTGGCGGTAGAGTTTGCCCAGGGTGAGGTGCAGCTCGTAGGCGTTGTCGCCGGCGGGCAGCAGGTCGGTCATGTCGGCCAGGTGGCGGGCGGCGCTGCCGAGGTTGTGGTCTACCAGGGCATCCAGGCTGGCGTAAAACGCGGTGGGCACGGATTTGGCCTGCTTAAGCACGGCTTTCATGTCTACCCGTGCGGCAAACCAGCCCATGGCAAAGAAGACGGGCAGCAGGATAATCGGGGTGAGCCACCACCAAATATTGCCGTCCATGCGCCTATTCCTTCACCGGGGCGGCGTCGGGCACAGGCTGGGCGGCATCGGCGGGCGCGGGCGTTTGCAGCTGCTCCTGCGCGATCCGGGCGTTTTTGCGCACTTCGTTGCGTAGGCGGTTGTTTTCATGGCGCAAGGAGAGTAGGCGGCCAAACATGGAAAACACACCGAACACCGCGCCGATAACGAAAAACGCCAAGAGCAGCAGAATCAGCGGCAGGCTGATTTCGCTGCCGGGCAGGTAGCTGAAGCTGACGAGATGGGTGTTGAATGCGGCTAAAACGATAAAAATCGCTAAAAGCAGCAGTTTGATGATGAGCGAAAACAGTTTCATGAAGCTAGGCCTTTCGTCATGCGGGCGGGAATGGATATCAATGGTGAAGTGTAAACTATTTGAGGGGTTTCAGGTAGCCTGCCGGGCAGTGGGAAGGCTACCTGAAAATATGTTATGATGGTTTCATCTTAAGTAAGTTTGCTGTCATCTAACCTGCATTAAGCGGCTAACCATTTCAAACAATAATAAAATATCCAATCAAACCCTGCCGGCCGGATTTCCCTCCCACTCGTTAAACAAATTAAGGAGCAATCTGATGTCTGCAACTGCTGTGACCCCCGTATCCGAATCCCTATTCAAACTCGGCCTGAACCAGGCGCTGCCTGTGAGCGAGCAGGCCACCACTTCGCGCACCGTGCTGAACAACGACTTGCTGCGTGTGGTGGCTTTTACGCTGGATGCCGGCCAAGTGCTCACCGAGCACGCCTCTACCAAGGCTGTGGTGGTGATCCTGCTGGAAGGCGAGATGGATTTTTCCATCGGCGCGCGCCACGAAATCCTGCATGCAGGCGATGTGGTGTATCTCGCTCCGAACGAACGCCATGCGCTGAGTGCCGTGAGCGCTTGCCGGATGCAGCTGGTGATGGTAAACGTGGATTGAGCTTGGTGCCTCGGGTGTTGAAGCTACCTGAAAATGAAATAGCAGCTGGATATGGCTGTTTTTTCAGGTAGCCTTTACCCCTGATTCCGGGCTACTTGAAAAGCGATTTACCCACACAGTCGCTACAAATTTTAACCTAGGGCTAACAGTAGATTAAGAAAACGGTTTGTTACAATGCACCCAATGTTCTGCATTGGGTTTTGGCCAAATAAAAGGCCAATCCGCCTAGAGAATACCGATTATAGTGAATTGAATGAGAACGCTACTGCGTTGGCTCGCCTTGCCGTATTACGCATACTGTCTGCGGCTCGCTGCCTTGTCCCATTCTCATTTTAATCCACTATTCATTCCAACGTGAAGGGAGTTTGAAAATGAAGTTTTGGCAATCTACTGCATTAGCTGCTTTGGCCGTGGGCATCGCTGCCCCGGCATTTGCCGCTGGCGGCACAGTGTCTTATGTCTGCCAACAAGGCAAACAGGTGGATGTGAGCTATCAGTTCAACAGTCGTGGTAAACCCGTGTCTGCGCGCGCCCGCCTCAACGGCAGCAACCGCAACATGGCTTTCGATGCGCGCCACTCTGACAGCACAGGCACTGCGTTTAAAGACCGTGCCGGCTACAACCTGACCGGCCCGGTGCTCACCGTCAACAACTACCGCAGTGAAGAAGGCATCAGCATCCTCTCGCCGCGCAGCGAATTCCTGTATAAAGACTGTAATCCACGGCACAACGAGCCTGCCCGCCAAGCTCCGCCCGCTTCAGCCCGCAGCGGCAGTGTGGCCTACGTTTGCCAGCAAGGCCGCCGCTTGAATGTGAATTACCACTTCAACTCCGCCGGTGTGCCCACCAGCGCCGAACTGCGGGTGAACAACCGCAACCTGCGCCTGCCGTATAACCTGTCGGCTTCCGACAATGTGGACACCGTATTCAGCGCCAACGGTTACCGCCTAACCACCAATGCCATGGATTCGGCCAACTATCGCAGCCAAGACATCATCGTGAGCGCGCCCAACGGCCAGATGCTGTATAAGGATTGTTCGCCCGCCCGTTAATCGGAGTGGCGGATAAGCAAACAGGCACAACTTTGCGGTTGTGCCTGTTTTGTTTGGCTATGGTGTTTCAGGTAGCCTTGGTGTTTCAACGATGCCCAGCAGCTTTTCTGCTAAATCGGTTTTAGCCAAATCAGAGAAGCGGATGCTCAAGCCGTCGGCCAAGTCGTTTACCACGATGAAGTCGTTGCCTTTTGAAACGTGATCGCCCACATATCCACATTCGGTGCCATGGTATAGTCTGAATAGGTGAATACACGGATGTTGCCGGAGGGCGGTATCGATACATGGGCTGGGAATATCGCCGGCGTGGGCAGACGGCAGCTCCCACAGAGAGATATTGAGTTTGAAGGGTGTAGTGGCAGTAAGTAAAACAGGCTACCTGAAAAGGTAGCCTGTTTGGGATTTGGTGCCGGCGGCAGGAATCGAACTCGCGACCCCCTGATTACAAGTCAGGTGCTCTACCAACTGAGCTACACCGGCAAGAAACGCTGCATTATGCCGATGTTGTGTATATTTGGCAAGTAGGCGCTGCAAAAAACAGTGGAACGTGGGTTTGCGGTAACTTGGTGAGAATGGGTAAGAATAGAATGGTGTAGCATATATTCTCAGGTAGCCTGTTGCGGGAACCAGGCTACCTGAAATATGTTTGTGGTGGTTTAATCTTAACCAGTGAGTTGTTTGGTAATCAGTTTTTTCACCAGCGGCAGGTGGTTGCTCAGGCGCAGTACAGTATTACGCAGGAATTTGGCGGGTAAAGAAGCCGGCGGGTGCGTACATTGATCAAGAGGTGGGCGTGGATGCTGCCGGCTGGTGTTATGTTGCCGAGCTTGTGTCGGCAGCGATGAGCAGGCAGGCGGATACGGTATCGCCGTTGTCGAGCAGGATGCTCACGGTTTCTTCGCCATCTACGGCTTCCTGCACTTTATGGCTGGTGAGAAAGTGGACATTTTTTGCCGGCTGGCAGTTTGGTAGGTGGTGCGGCGGATGTCGTGAGTTGGATATGAGGAGGCTGAGCTGGCCTTTGCCGTTGGTGTGTGGGGGGGGGAAGTTGATGGTGCGGGGGAGCTGTCCTTGATCACTTTGGGGCTTTGAGCGGGTAGATACCTTCGGCGGGAATGTGCTGCCACGGGCTGAGTTTCCCCATGATGCCGTGCGAGGGGTGGGTGAGGGCGATTTTGCAGCTATCATGGGGCGGGTTAGCCAAGGGTTCCTGGCTGCTTTGTTTGATAAGCAGGATGTTCAGGCTGCCGTATGCGGCTGCGGTGGCGAAGCTGAGGCTGGCTGGGCCGATGCCGATAATGACGATATCGCAAGTGTGCTGCATGGTAAAGCCCCTCTTGGGGTGATGGGAAAATCGTGTGGCTGTATCCGATTATGCCGCTTCAGTTATAAAATAGTCAGTTGAAAAGATGAAACTAGATATGGAGCCGAAATAATGGATAAACAGGATACGCAAAAGCTGCTGCAGCAATTGGGTAAGGAGGCGAAGCGGCGGCAGGAGGAAGTGGCGGCGCAAACGAGGCAGCAGCGGCAGGAAGAGCTGGATTTTGCGGCGGCAGTGGGCAAGGTTACGCCGCTGAAAAACAGTAATCGGGTGGCTGCACCGAAAGACAATAAACCTTTGAAACGGCGGTTTGATGAGGCGGGGTGGGATGATGATGAGTATTTTTATGTGAGCGCCGACAGCGAACATGAGCCGCCGCGTTCGTTTTGCAAAAACGGCCGTGGGCAGGACGACATCCGCCGCCTGGTGGCCGGTCATTGGCCGTGCGTGGGGCGCTTGGATTTGCACGGCTGCACGCGCGAGGAGGCGCAGCGGGAGTTGAGCGAGTTTCTTGAGGAAGTGTTGCGACGCGGGGTGTGCGCGGAAATCGTGCACGGCAGCGGGCTGGGTTCGCACGGCTTTGTGCCGGTGTTGAAAAGCTTGGTGCGCCGCTGGCTGATGACACATCCGGAAGTACTGGCTTATGCCGAGCCGCATGGTGCGAACGATGGGGCTGTGCGCATTTTGTTGCGTAAACGGCGCGCAGGGTAGGCGGTTCTGTTTTGTTGTTTTGTGTATATGCCATCCTAGCCTGTTTTCGGATGATTTTTTAGGCAGTGAGGTGCCGGAAAGGGGCTTGTGTCTTGAAGAATAAAGGCTTTAAAAGCCTGAAAAAAACGTTGCCAATCAGGCGCAAGACTGTTAATATTCCATGGAAATGCAGAGTGTTGCAGCATTGTTGGTGTGGCAGAAATCTTTAGGAAACAGCGGTTTCCAATTTTTCTGTTTAAGTGCGTGCTTTGTAAGAGTTTTATGTAGATGATTAAGATACTATGTTTGTAGGAAAGGATTTTGATTGAGATGAAAAAATTATTAATAATGATATTTTTTTTAGCAATTTCAAGTTTGGGATTTTCTAGAGAATTTGCAATACATAGTGGAGTTTTAGATGGGGCTAATCTTAGGGAAAACCCAATACTAATTCAAGGATATTGGCAAAATTAGTTATCTTTGACGGCGGTAGAATAATCAGAAAAGAAGGAAGCTGGTATTATATTGAATATAAAACAGAATCAGGGAAAGCTGTCTATGGATATGTCCATGAAAGTCAAGGTAATGTAATAGATTCTTATGTAGTTTCAGCAAGAGATGGCTATGCAAATGTAAGAGCGGGAGCTTCTTCTGAATCAAGAATTATGGGAAAGGTATATAATGGAGAAACAGTGCATTCCTATGGGGAAGAGGGAGATGGATGGCTACATATTACATGGGATGGATCTGCGGAAATACCAGTGGCGTATATTCATAAAAGCCAAGTAAGAAAAATAGAATAATAATATGGTAGATTTTTACTGTGTTGCCAAACGAGAAAGCAAAGCTCATTTATTAACTCAAGAAATGAAGATAGGAATTATGTCTGTCGAAAAACATGATATCGACCCGATTGAAACCCAAGAGTGGTTGGATGCGCTCAGTTCTGTGTTGGAAAACGAAGGCTCGGAACGGGCATATTTTTTGTTGGAAAGCCTGGCACGCTACACCCGCCGCTGCGGCGTGCTCCTGCCATTTAGTGGTACCACCGCGTATTTGAACACCATCCCAGTCAGCAAGGAGCAGAAATCGCCCGGCAACCACGAGCTGGAACACCGCATACGCGCTGCCATTCGCTGGAACGCTGCCGTCATGGTGCTGCGCGCTGGTAAGAAAGATTTGGAATTGGGCGGCCACATCGCTTCCTTCCAATCTTCTGCCACTTTATATGACGTGGGCTTCAACCACTTCTGGCGTGCCAAAAACGAAGCTGCCAGTGAAGAAGGCGATTTGATTTATGTTCAAGGCCATTCCGCTCCCGGCTTCTATTCTCGCGCCTTTGTAGAAGGCCGCCTGAGCGAAGACCAGCTGAACAGCTTCCGACAAGAAGTAGGTGGTAACGGCCTGCCGTCTTACCCGCATCCGCACCTTATGCCTGATTTCTGGCAGTTCCCTACTGTATCTATGGGCTTGGGCCCGTTAATGGCGATTTATCAGGCACGTTTCCTGAAATACTTGGAATCGCGCGGCCTGGCCAAAACCAAAGGCCGCAAAGTATGGTGCTTCTGCGGCGACGGCGAGATGGACGAGCCGGAAAGCCAGGGTGCTATCGCATTGGCTGCCCGCGAAGGTTTGGACAACCTGATTTTCGTCATCAACTGCAACCTGCAGCGTTTGGACGGCCCGGTGCGCGGCAATGGCAAAATCATCCAAGAACTGGAAGGCAACTTCCGCGGCGCAGGCTGGAATGTGTTGAAAGTGATTTGGGGCAGCCGCTGGGATGGCCTCTTGGCACGCGACACCAACCACGCCCTGCAACAGCGCATGGAAGAATGCTTAGATGGTGACTACCAAACCTTCAAATCCAAAAATGGCGCATATGTTCGCGAACACTTCTTCAACACGCCCGAATTGAAAGCCCTCGTGGCCGATATGTCTGACGACGAAATCTGGGCCCTGAACCGTGGCGGCCACGACCCGCACAAAGTTTACGCTGCTTACTACGAAGCTGTGAACAACGCCGGCGGCCGCCCTACCGTGATTTTGGCCAAAACCATCAAAGGCTACGGCATGGGTGCATCCGGTGAAGGCCAAAACGTTGCCCACCAAGCCAAGAAAATGGATGTGCAGTCGCTCAAACAATTCCGCGACCGCTTCGGCATCCAGGTAACCGACGAGCAAATCGACAGCGGCGACTTGCCCTACTTCCGCTTTGCCGAAGACAGCCCGGAAATGCAATACCTGCGCGAACGCCGCAATGCTTTGGGCGGCTACCTGCCCGCACGCCATCCGAATAACGAAGTCCTGCCGATTCCGGTTTTGGAAACCTTCGATGCCCAGCTGCAATCCAGCGGCGAGCGCGAATTCTCCACCACCATGGCTTTCGTGCGTATTCTGGCTGCCTTGTTGAAAGACAAGCAAATCGGCCGCCGCATCGTGCCGATTGTGCCCGATGAAAGCCGTACCTTCGGTATGGAAGGCATGTTCCGCCAATACGGCATTTGGAACCCGAAAGGCCAGCAGTATACCCCGCAAGACAAAGACCAACTGATGTTCTATAAAGAATCCGTTGACGGTCAAATCCTGCAAGAAGGCATTAACGAACCCGGCGCCATGGCCGACTGGATTGCTGCTTCCACAAGCTATGCCAACAACCGTTACGCCATGATTCCGTTCTATATTTACTACTCTATGTTCGGTTTCCAACGTGTCGGCGATTTGGCTTGGGCTGCCGGCGATATGCACGCGCGCGGCTTCCTCTTGGGCGGCACCGCAGGCCGTACCACCCTCAACGGTGAAGGCTTGCAACACGAAGACGGCCACAGCCAGCTGCAAGCCGACCTGATTCCGAACTGTGTCAGCTACGACCCCACCTTCCAATACGAAGTGGCCGTAATCGTACACAACGGTTTGGAACGCATGTATGTGAATAATGAGGACGTATTCTTCTACATCACCCTGATGAACGAAAACTACGCCCACCCGGCCATGCCGCAACGCAAAGGCATCGAGCAGGAAATCCTCAAAGGCATGTACTTGTTCCGCGAGGGCGGCAAAGGCGACAAACGCGTTCAGCTGATGGGCTCCGGCACCATCCTGCAGGAAGTGATTCACGCTGCCGATTTGCTGAAAAACGATTTCGGCGTGGAAGCCGACATCTGGTCTTGCCCCTCATTCAACCTGCTGCACCGCGAAGCCATCGAAACCGACCGTTGGAACCGCCTGCATCCGGCTGCCGAGCAAAAACTGCCTTTCGTTACCCAGCAGCTGCAAGGCCATGCCGGCCCGGTTGTAGCCGCCACCGACTACATCCGCAGCTTTGCCGACCGCATCCGCGCCTACATCCCCAAAGAAAACGGCGACTATGTAGTGCTCGGCACCGACGGTTTTGGCCGCTCCGACAGCCGCGCCAACCTGCGTAACTTCTTCGAAGTAGACCGCTACCATGTGGCTGTGGCCGCGCTGGACGCTTTGGCCAAACAAGGCAAAGTGGGCAAAGACGTGGTGCAGAAAGCCATCGAGAAATACGGCGTTCAAACCGAAGTTGCCCCCAGCTGGAAACGCTAATCCCGGCCTGAATTTTCAGGTAGCCTTGCCCCCGCGGTAGAGGCTACCTGAAAAACAGAAAAGGAAGAATATGAACCCCTTATTCGTTGCATGCTCCGTCAGTCTTACTGACTGCTTGCGCTTCTAATACGCCGGTGGCGCAGGAGGAAAACACCGCGGTTACGAACAGCAGTACCCAAGTTACACGTGTCCCTATATGTCCAAAAACAGGAAGCCACCGTCATGGTGAGCGGCATCAACTGCGAAGATGAAGATTGATCCGCCGCAGCCACAAAGTGAATGTGGGCGGCAGCTTGGGCGATGCGTTTGGCTCGTTTGCCGGTATGGTCAAAAGCCGCAGTTTGGGCATAGCCGAAACCGTACACAGCAAAAATATCGGTCAATCCAACGGTATTTTATCGCGGGCGATTTTTCCGCGAATTTGCCGTGCCGGCCGGCACGGCTGTGAACGTACAGGCCGCCTATCTCGACTTGCAGAATGTGATGGAAGGCGCTACCGAAACCGTCATTCAAACCGAAGGCTCGTGCAACACCCGCATGGCTTCATTCGTGCCCCAAGCCAGGCACGATTACGAAGTGATCGGCCTGCCTGGGCGGCGCTGCACTGTGGCTGTGTATGAAGTTGGTATGTAAGGCGAACTAAAGCCGATGGAAGTGCAAGACGCGGTAAGCTGCCGAAGAAGGCGTTAATTTAATGGTGTCTGAACCTGTTCAGACCATATCCAACCGAATACTAAAGGAACTCTCATGAGTATTGCAGAAATCAAAGTCCCCGATATCGGCGGACACGAAAATGTAGACGTGATCGATGTATCCGTGAAAGCCGGCGACACCATTGCGCTGGACGATACCCTGATTACCCTGGAAACCGACAAAGCCACCATGGACGTACCGGCCGATGCCGCCGGCGTGGTGAAAGAAGTGAAGGTGAAAGTGGGCGACAAAGTGTCTGAAGGCCATGTGATTGTGCTGGTGGAAGCCGCCGGTGCTGGCGCCGCTGCCGCTCCGGCTGCTGCACCCAAAGCCGAAGCCGCTCCCGCACCTGCTGCGCCTGCCGCTGCCCCGGCTGCTGCCGCCAATGTTCAGGTAGCCGTGCCAGATATCGGGGGGCACACCGATGTGGACGTGATTGCCGTGGAAGTGAAAGTGGGCGATACCGTGGCCGTGGACGACACCCTGATCACATTAGAAACCGACAAAGCCACTATGGATGTGCCCAGCACCGCTGCCGGCACCGTTACTGCCGTACACATTAAAGTGGGCGATAAAGTGTCTGAAGGCAGCATTATTATTGACGTGGCCGCCGCCGGCGCACCTGTCGCTGCTGCTCCCGCCGCTGCCGAAGCGCCCAAAGCTGCACCTGCGCCTGCTGCCGCTCCGGCTCCTGCTGCAGCTGCCGCTCCGGCCACCGCTGCCTATGGCAGCGCGCCCGTGAACGAAGCTGGTTTCGCCAAAGCCCATGCTGGCCCCTCCGCCCGCAAACTGGCGCGCGAATTGGGCGTGGATTTGAGTTTGGTGAAAGGCAGCGGCAACAAAGGTCGCATCACCAAAGACGACATCAAAGCCTTCGTTAAAGCCGCCATGCAGGGCAGTGCAGGCAAACCTGCAGCTGCCGGTGCTTCTTTGGGCGGCGGCTTGGATTTGCTGCCGTGGCCGAAAGTGGATTTCGCCAAATTTGGCGAAGTCGAAGTGAAAGAACTCAGCCGCATCAAGAAGATTTCCGGCCAAAACTTGTCGCGCAACTGGGTAATGATTCCGCACGTTACCGTACACGACGAAGCCGACATGACCGAGCTGGAAAGCTTCCGCAAACAGCTCAACAAGGAGTGGGAGCGCGAAGGCGTGAAACTCTCGCCCCTGGCCTTCATCATCAAAGCCAGCGTGGCCGCACTCAAAGCCTTCCCCGAATTCAACTCTTCGCTCGATGGCGACAACCTGGTGTTGAAAAAATACTTCCATATCGGCTTTGCCGCCGACACCCCCAACGGCTTGGTGGTGCCCGTGATTAAAGATGTGGACAAAAAAGGCCTTAAAGAAATCAGCATCGAGCTGGGCGAATTGAGCAAAAAAGCCCGCGAAGGCAAGCTCAAACCGCAGGAAATGCAGGGCGCCTGCTTCACTATTTCCAGCTTGGGCGGCATCGGCGGCACCGGCTTCACCCCGATTGTGAATGCCCCCGAAGTAGCCATCTTGGGCGTGTGCAAATCACAGATGAAACCGGTGTGGAACGGCTCCGATTTCGAAGCCCGCCTGATGTGCCCGATCTCCCTGTCGTTCGACCACCGCGTGATCGACGGCGCAGCCGGCATGCGCTTCACCGTGTTCTTGGCCAACCTGCTCAAAGACTTCCGCCGTATTTCCCTGTAAGCGTTTGGGCATGATGAAAAGGCTACCTGAAAGTTTTCAGGTAGCCTTTTTGTTGTTCTCGTGGATTAGAATAAGAATGGGATACGGCGGTGAGCCACAGGCCATACATGCGGCCAGGCTAGCCATTCTTAATTTTAATTCGTATATGGTGAAGACCGAGGTTAGGGTGGTATTGTTATAGTAGAGCTCTGTTTGGCTGCCTTTTCTAATTTTCAGGTAGCCTCAAGATGGTATGGAGGCTACCTGAAAACTGATGCAAGCCAAACACAAACCGGCTGCCTGATGAGCTTAGGCAGCCGGTGTTTTGTGCGCGGATTACTTGAAGAAGTTGTCCATGCTGGGGGGCAGGCCGAGGCCTTGGGTAAATTGCGACATATGCTGCTGGGCGGCAGCTTCTACTTTGCGGGCGGCATCGTTGAAGGCGGCGGCAATCAGGTCTTCCAGCATTTCTTTGTCGGAAGCGGCATCGGCAGCGAGGCTGTCGTCGATATGCACGCGTTTGACGGCGTGGTGGCAGCTGAGGGAGATTTTCACCATGCCGCCGCCGGCTTCTCCTTCCACGGTGATGTTGGCCAATTCGGCCTGTGCCTGTTTCATTTTTTCCTGCATTTTTTGTGCCTGTTGCATCAGGTTGCCGAGGCCGGCTTTGTTGAACATGAGTGTGCTCCTATTTAAAGAGTGGGTGGGAATAAAAAAGTGCGGGAGCGGCCTTAGGTTTGGCCGTTTTCCTGCAATACAAGGCTTTCGGGTAGCCAGCGGGCGCCGAATAAATTAAGGATATCTTGTGCGGCTGGGTCTTGCTCCAGCAGGCTTTGCACTTGATCGCGGGCGGCCTGGCGCAGGCGTTGTTGGCGCATGGCGGGGGTTTCGGTGGTTGTGCCGCCGGCCGGCCAATCGGTGGTGCGGATGCTGACGGGATGGCCGTAGGCGGCAGCCAAGTGCTGCTCGATGCGCTGGATGTGTTCGCGGCTAATGCTGACTTGCCCGGCTTCGGCCACGGCGAGGGTGAGCAGGTGTTGCTGCGGGTCGTAGCCGAGGCAGGCGGTGTGCTGGGCGCTCATTTGGGCGGCACCGATTTTGGGCGCGATGGCGGCGACGATGTGCGGCCAGGTGTCGGCATCGGGCAGGGGCAGGGCTGTCGTGCCGGGGTGTTCCGGGGCTGCGGTAGCGGCCGATTGGGCGGGAGATGGTTCATTTTGCCCGTTTTGGCCGTGTAAAAATCCGCTTTGTTCGGTTTCAGGTAGCCTTTCGCTGCCTAATCCGGATTCGTTTCGAGGTGCGGCATCATGCTGGTGTTGGGGCAGGCTGTCATTTTGGTTTCGGCCATGCGGAAACTCGTTTGCGGGATTTTGGCGGGGCTCGGTTTCAGGTAGCCTTTGGCTTGGCTGGCTGTCGGGCTGTTGAGTTTCAAAACCAGCGGGCGGTGGGCTGTCGTCCCACGGCGGGCTGCTTTCGAAGGCGGCGGGGACGGCTTCTGCCGGGGCAGGTTGCGGCTCGCTAGGATAGGGGCGGCCGGGTTCGGCTGAATCGGGCGCGAGGTTGCCGGATGCGTTTGGGTTGGGCGAAAGCCGATGCTGGCTGTTTGGACTGCCTGAAATATTTTCAGGTAGCCTTTCGGTATGGCGGGCAGCAGTGGCAGTTTCTTGCGGCAGGGGTTCGTTTTGCGAAAGCCTGCCGTTGTTGTTTGGGCTACCTGAAAAACTGCCGTGCTCATTTTGGCTGTGTGGAAACTCGCGTTGCCCGCTTTTGCTGCGCAGAAGCTCGTTATGTCCGCTTTCAGGTAGCCTGGGTTCGGCTTGGGCGGGCGGGGCTTCTGCGGGCTGGTTTTCGGCTGGAATGCGGGCCTTATCCGGCTGCGGTGTGGCAGCCGGACGGGGCTTTGGGGCGGGATCGTGCAGTTCGCTGCCGCTGATTTGGCTGCCTTCGGGCAGCTCGGCGGCGGCCAAGGGGGCGAAGGCGAGCAGGCGCAGCAGGGTCATCACGAAGCCGGCGTATTCGTCGGGCGCGAGCGGCAGGTCTTGCTTGCCGTAGATCACGCATTGGTAATACAGCTGGATTTGTTCGTCGCCCAGTTGGCCGGCTAGCTGTTGCAGGGTGTCGCGCTCGGGGTCGTCTGCGGGCACGGCGGCGGGGATGGTTTTGATGAGGGCGAGTTTTTGCAGCAGAAGGGCGAGCTCGCTCAAGGCGCTGTCGAAACCGATGGCGCGGCCGGCCATTTCCTGTGCGGTGGCGAGCAGGGCGGCGCCGTCTTGGTTGGCGGCGGCTTGCAGCAGGGAATAAAGGTAGCGTTGGTCGACGGCGCCGATCATTTGGCGCACGTCGGCTTCGGTTACGCTGCCGGAGCCCATGGCGATGGCTTGGTCGAGCAGGCTGAGTGCGTCGCGCATGGAACCTGCGGCGGCGCGGCCGAGTAGGGCGAGGGCGGGGGCTTCGTAGGGGATTTGTTCGCTGGTCAGAACGTGCGCGAGGTGTTGGGATACCTGCTGGGCGGTCATGTTGCGCAGCACGAATTGCAGGCAGCGGCTGAGTACGGTAACGGGGACTTTGTGCGGGTCGGTGGTGGCCAGGATGAATTTGACGTGCTCGGGCGGCTCTTCCAGCGTTTTGAGCATGGCGTTGAACGCGGATTTGGAGAGCATGTGCACTTCGTCGATGATATAGACTTTGTATTTGCCGGCGGTGGGCGCGTATTGGGCGTTTTCCAGCACTTCGCGGATGTTGTCGATGCCGGTGTTGGAGGCGGCGTCGATTTCGAGCAGGTCCACAAACCGTCCGGCGTCGATGTCGCGGCAGGATTGGCATTGGCCGCAGGGCTCGCCTTCGTGCGGGGTTTCGCAGTTGAGGCTTTTGGCGAGGATGCGGGCGATGGTGGTTTTGCCCACGCCGCGCGTGCCGGTGAGCAGGTAGGCGTGGTGCAGGCGGCCTTTGCCCAGGGCGTTTTGCAGGGCTTTGACAACGTGTTCCTGCCCGACTAAATCGGCAAAGGTTTTGGGGCGCCACTTGCGGGCGAGAACTTGGTAGGCCATGTGGGATGCTTTGATGGGGTTGTTCGGGCGCACGGGTGCGCGGGGCGCGCATTGATGGTGCTAAAGGCGGTATTTTAGCATTATCACCGCTATTCTTGGGGGCGGGGAAAAGCAAACAGGCTACCTGAAAACCGGATTTCAGGTAGCCTGCCTGTTTGACCGGGCGGGGCTTATGTGCCGTTGCCGCCGTTGTTGGCGCGGTAGTATGCCCATTCTTCCACTTCTTTGCCGTCTGGCAGGATGCACATGCCGTATTCGCTGCCGTCTTGGTTTTTACGGATTTCAGACTTGCCGCCTTGCTGCACGCAGTACACGCTGGCGGGATTAGCCGCGCCCACGGCGGGCATGGAGGCGTCGGCTGGCTCAGAGGCGGAAGCAGGGGTTTGGCTACCGGCGCAGGCGGCCAAGCCGAGGGCGGCCATCAGGGGGAAGAAACGTTTCATGGGCTATCCTTTTCGGGTGTGGCGAATAAATTTTCAGGTAGCCTTTATCGGAGCAAACTTAAGCCTGATAAAGGCTACCTGAAAGATAGCAGACAAAGGGAAAGTGGAACGTTAATCCGGGTTCGGCCAGGTAAAAGCGCGGCGTGTTACAGCTTAACCTTGCGCACGGCGCGGCAGCACTGGCGATACCAGCGTTTTTGCGAGGCTTTCGGGGGCAGGCCGTCATCGGCGTAGTTCCAGCGTTCATATTGCGCCAGCAGGCTTTCCAGCTCGGGGCTGAGGCATTCCTGTTCGCGCAGGATGCTGGCGGTTTCGGCGGGGCCGAGGGCGGCAGGGTCGATGCCTTCCACGTCGAGCAGGCGCTCTTTGATGCGGGCGAAGCCTTCTTCCAACAGGTTGGCATAACGCCGACTGCTGCGCCGCCACCACAGCCACAGCGGAATCACGGCCAAAGTGCCGCCAACCAGCAGGAACACGAGCAGGCTCAATAGGTTGAAGCCGCCCAAGCCTAGGCTGCGGAACAGGCTTTGCTGCGAGCTGCTGTCGTAGTTCACCACCCATTGCTGCCAGTAAAACTGGCCTTCGGCGCTGAGTTTGCTCCACCACTGCCAATTGCCGCTGCCGGCCACCAGCTCTTGCTCGCCGCCCTCCAGCGCGGAGGAGAGGCCTTGTTCGATGCGGTTGCTGCTCACGGCGGCGGTGGGATCGACGCGCAGCCAGGCTTCTTCTTCGGGCAGCCACACTTCGGCCCAGGCGTGGGCATCTTTGCCGCGTACCTGCCAGAAGCCGCCGTCGGGGTTGTATTCGCCGCCCTGATAGCCGGTTACCACGCGGGCGGGCACGCCGGCGGCGCGCATGATGACCACAAAGCTTTCGGCGTAGTGTTCGCAGAAGCCGCGGCGGTTGTCGAACACGAAGTTGTCGATGCGGTCGGGGCTGCGGTCGAGCGGGGGATTGAGGGTGTAGGCGAAGGATTGGTTGCGGTAGTAGGCCAGGGTACGGTTGATGAAATCGACGGTGTTGGCGGATTGGCTGCGCAGCTGGCGGGCGAGCGAGCGGATACGTTGGTTGCTGTAGCCGGGCAGGCGGCTCAGCTGGCGCTGGCGCGAGGGGGAGAGTTTTTCAGGTAGCCTGTTGCCGATGGCGGCACGCAGCACGAAACGGCGCAGGCCGTCATGGCTGCGTACGCGGATGGTGTGGCCTTCGGCAAAACGCATTTTGCTGCGGGCGTTGTCGGTATTGAAGTTGATGATGGGGTAGTCCAGCACAGGAATGCGGCCTTGCTCATCGCGCATAATGATGCTGTAGGAAACAATGGTTTGCGTGTAGGCAGTATCGGCGCGGGTGGGCAGTTCGTCATCATCGGCACGCCATTGCTCGCCATCAAACTGGCTCATGGTGATGGCGCGCCAATAGAGGTCGGATTGGTTGGGGGTGTAGCCCCCGTCGAAAGTGGCGTTGAAAGCCAGCTCGTTGCTCTGCACCAAATTGCTGATGCTGCCCGGCTGCATGGTGTCGGACAGGCCGGTTTGGGCTTGGCCGGGTTTGGGCGGTTGCGGGATGCGCCATAAAGGCTCGCTCATGCGCGGCACGGCGATAAATAATACGGCGGCCAGCGGCAGGGTGAGCAGCAGGGCAGTAGCGGCGTGGCGGGCGGCCAGACGCAGCGGCATATTCAAGAGGGCGATGCAGGTGGCGGTGCCGAACAGGCCGGCCAATAGCCACAGGCCGATGAACATGCCTTGGTTGAGCAGCACGGTGGCACCCATCAGGAACACCATGGCGGTGAGCAGCATATGCCAATCGCGCAACACGCGGCTTTCATAGGTTTTTAGCAGCACCAGCAGCAGAAGCAGTGCGCTGCCGCCTTCGCTGCCGAGAAACGTGCCCAACTGAGAAAACACGAAGCCAAACACGGCCAGGCCGCCGATGGCGGTGGCCCAAGCGGGCAGGCCGCGGCTACCGATAAGCGTGAGCCCGAGCTGTATCAGCCACAGCACGCCGAATACGACAATCACGCTGGCAGGCAGGGTAAAGGCCAGCGGCAGGGTGATCCATAAAAGCAGCAATAGAACGCCCAAACGCGGCAGGCGTTCGGGCGGGCAGTTGATATATTCGGGATTAAAAATAAACATGGCGGTTTGAGTTTGACGACGGCTTTGTTTTTGGCTTCGCAGAAGGTTGGCTTCTGCTGTGCCGAAGCTTCGTTGAAGCTCACATTTTTCAGGTAGCCTGAACGGTTGTTTTGGTTTCTTGAAAACTCGGCTTCCTTCGGGAGCTTTGTTTCAGGTAGCCTTTTTATCAGACGGTATGTTTTGTGTGCCCGTAGCCGACAGTCTGCGTTCAACCGGTAATCAGATTGGGCAGGCTGTGGCTCAGTTGCAGCGAATTGCCGATTATACCCAAATCCGCATCGGCAAAGCAGGCGTTTTCCAAAATCAGCCCGCCGTTGGGGCGCGAGGCGTGCAGGCTCATGCGCATTTGCGCGGGGGTGAAGGGCAACCCGTGTTTGCGGGCGTATTCGGCGGCGCGGCGGTTGGCGGTTTGCAGCATCGGAATCAGCGTGATGTCTAAATGAAACACGCGCACGCCCAACACCAAAATACGGGCGGCAAACCAATCTGCTTCTTCGGTGAACACTTCCGGGCTGTGTTGCTCGAAATTGTGCCGCTCGGCAGCAATCAGGCAGGCCGGGAGCGGATTTGCGGCAGCAGGGCTTCGCACAGCATGAAATCTTGCTGCTGCGGCGTATCGGCCTGCAAATCGGCACGGTGCTGGTTGCCGTCCATGGCCAAATACCAGCGTTGCAGCTCGGTGCGGGGCTGGGCGGGGGGAAGCTGGAGCTGGCGGAGTTGGCGGGCTAGGGCAGACATTTTGTGTTCCTGTTCGGCTGGGAGGTTCATGGAAAGATTCCGTGGGTGAGCGGCCTTGCCGGGGCAAATAAAAAACCGCTCGGGGTTTCCGGGCGGTAGCTTTTCTTTCGGCCAATGTAGCGCGAATCAGGTGCGCAGTATTAAAGATACTGCTCAGTTGGGCGGTACCATAAAAAGGAGGTGAAAGAGAAGTTTTGCGTATTCATGGGGGCCAATGGGGCGGCGTAGGCTGTCAAGTGCCGGGCAGCGACGGGATTGGCGTTTTCAGACAGCCTTTATAAACAGGAGCAGCTGGTTTTGCAACTGTAAAAATAATATTGCAGACAGTATGTTGGAGTAAAGCTGGGTTAAACGGTTTCGAAATTGCTTGCTCCGCTGCTATCATGTATAACTTTGTGGATACCGCGCGGGCATTCCGAATTCTGTTCCAAATCAGCCGGGCTTGATCAGGTTTGGCTGGCTGTAGGAGAAAAAAGTTGAAATATTCAAATTTATTGTGGCTGCTGCTTTTGGCGCTGGCCGGTTGCATTTCGCCGGAAGCAGCGGGCATCCGCCGGCAGCAGTCGAATATCAATTATGATGACGATGTGAAAATCGGTAGTTCGCGCATGGCCTACGGCTTCCGCAGCCAGCCCACACGCGGCAGGCCGGAGGTGGAGGTGCGGAGCGACAAAGCGCCGGGCGAGGCAGCGCAATGCCTGCAACAACAGCTGCAAACCCGTTTGCGTTTGCCGGAAAACTTTATCCAAGTCCGCAGCTATACCAATTCGGCCTATACTGTGGCACTGCACAACCCCTTCACACATAAAGACGGCGTGGTGATGGATGTGCGGCAACGCGGCGTAAAAAGTTCGGAGATTAAACTGTATGCCAACGGCACCACGCTTTCGCGCGTTTGGCGCAGCATACCGGCAGCGTGCAAGTAGCCGAGTGTTTGCCAAGATATTATAATGACAGCGTTTTAATCCGATTAATCACACAGGCAGACGAAACATGAAAAAATATTTGCTGGCTTTGCTGCTGGCCTTGAGCAGCACCGCTTGGGCGCACCGCTTCCCCATCGACAGCATGGAAGTGGCCGTACTGAAATCCGCTTCTTTCCCGCAGGTTACGCTCACTACAGACGGCTTTTCCTGGTTGCGCACCCTGACTTTGGGTTGGCTGGACGATGGCGCGAAAACTGTGGATATGGTGCAGGGCGTGCGCATTAAAGACGAGAACAACCGCTTCATTACCCACGGCCAGCTGCAAAACTACACCGGCCGCATCGTGGCCCTGCGCCGCAACGGGGCGGGCAATATCGTGGAAATGTGGATACTGACCCCGCAGGAAAACGAAGCATTCAAGGAACGCGCTGCCTTGCTGCAAAACCAGCAGCGTTAAGGCGGGATGAGAAATGAAACCTCCTGCTGCCCCGAATGGGGTGGCGGGAGGTTTTGGTTTGAATGGAGTTGAGATTTTGCTTTCAGGTAGCCTTTGGGAAAAGGCTACCTGAAAAAGTGAAAGCCATTCTATGAGGCTACCTGAAAACGCTGTACTGGGTTTTCAGGTAGCCTTTTTAAACAGAAGGGCCGGATAGTACGTTTAATCCGATGCAGTTTATGCGCGGCAACATATATCAATCCTACGGCTTGAGTTAAGCACCGCTCCCGTTATACACATCAAACCGGGTTGATTTGCCCGTGTATTGGTAATCCGGCTTGCGGCCGCACAGGAAATCGCCCAGACGCGGGCGTTTGACCACCACGCGGGCGGCGGCTGTGGCGAGGGAGGCATCGAGCAGGGTGGAGTCGTTTTGCGCGGTGCCGACCAGCTCGTGGAAAAACGCCATTTCTTTTTTTACCGCTGCCGATTTGCGCCGTTCGGGGTACATCGGGTCGAGATACACCACCTGCGGGCGGCCGATTTCGGCGGCCAGGCGCGGCATATATTCGGCGGCATCGGCGTGGTGCAGGGTGAGGCGGGAAGCGGTTTCGGCGGTGTTCGGGTGGAGCAGGGCGCGTGCGAGGCCGTCGGCCAAGAGGCAATATACGGCGGGATGCCGCTCGAAAATATGCACGTTCAGCCCTAAACCGGCTAAAGCAAAACTATCGCGGCCGAGCCCGCCGGTGGCATCCCATACGGTGGGCTGTTTGCCGCGGCCGACAGCTTTAGCTAGTAACTCGCTGCCGCCGTGCAGCCGCCTGTGCTGCGCCGCGCCGGCAGTGAAGTCCACCCACACGGCGCCTTTGTCGCCCACGCGGTGCAGTACGATGCCGTATTCTTCGATGGCTAGGTAGAGGCCGGAATCAGGCAGGGTGTCGGAAACAGACAGTGCGGGATGGCGGGCGTAGTCTGGCAGGGTGTGCTGGGTTGGGGTGATGAGAGGGATGGGGTGCATGGTGGGTTTCAGGTAGTGTTTTCAGGTAGCCTCCTAGGCAGGCTGCCTGAAAATCTGCATTACGTCGACACAATCCAAAAAATCAGATCGAGCCCAAAGGGGATATTTGGTAGCTAAAACTGCGTTGTGCCAGCAGCACACCGGCGAAGCCCAGTAGCCATATCGGCACGGATACGACGAAATACACAACAAAAACTTCTGGGCCGGGCATCAGCCGATCCAGCAGCAGGTAGCCGAACAGCCCAAAATCAAAGCTGAATGAAATAGCTGATGCAAAATAGGGCCGAACGCTTTTTATCCGCCAGCGGCAGAAGAAAGCCATAAATGTGGGCAGCATGGCTATGGGCACAAAAAATATGCCGCTTCAATCGCCATGTGCGGTGAACAGGATAATCAGCGGCAGATACAGGGGTAATGCAATCAGCATATTTTTATTTATGCTGGCTGGTACTTTTACACATTAGCATCTCTATTTGGATTTGGGTGCTAGTGGGGGTACAACTTCGCTTTCAGGTAGCCTTTATGGTAGGTAGAGGCTACCTGAAAAGCTGCCGTTTTGTTTCAGTCAAGCTATGTGGCTATTCGATTTCCAAACGCTCCATCCGATAGCGCATGGAACGGAAGCTGATGCCGAGCAGTTTGGCGGCCTGGGTGCGGTTGTAACGGGTTTTTTGCAGGGCTTGCTCGATAATCAGCCGTTCCACATCGTCGAGATAGTCTTGCACTTGGGTGCGGCCGAGTACAAAACCGGGCAGGTTGTCGAGCTGGCCGCTGCTTTCGGGAGCGGCTGCTTCGGCGCTGCTGCTGTTTTGGCCGAAGGCGTCAATGGCGCCGCCCCAGTTGTCATCTTCTTCCAATAGCGGGGAGCTGGAGAGCTGGAGGTCGGCGGCGTCGATGGTGTTGTCGGCAGCGAGGGCGACGGCGCGTTCGAGGATGTTTTCCAGCTCGCGGAAGTTGCCGGGATAGCTGTATTGCAAGAGGGCCTGTTTGGCAGGCTGGGTGAGGGTGTAGTAGCTGCCTTGGCGGTGTTTGCGCAAGAGCTGGGTGATGAGCTGGGGCAGGTCTTCGCGCATTTCGCGCAGGGGCGGCATGGTGAGGGAGACGACGTTGAGGCGGTAGAACAAGTCTTGCCGGAATGCGCCCTTGGCCACGAGGCCGGCAAGATCTTTATGCGTGGCGGAGATGATGCGCACGTCCACTTTCACTTCTTGCGCGTCGCCGATGCGGCGCACGGCTTTTTCTTGGATGGCGCGCAGGAGCTTTACCTGCATATGCAGGGGCAGGTCGGCCACTTCGTCGAGGAAGAGGGTGCCGCCGTGGGCATGCTGGAAGAAACCGAGGCGGTCTTGGTCGGCGCCGGTGAAGCTGCCTTTCTTGTAGCCGAAAAATTCGCTTTCCATCAGGTTTTCAGGGATGGCACCGCAGTTTACGGCTACAAAGGGCCGGCTGCGCCGCTCGGAGAGTTCGTGGATGCTGCGTGCGGCCTGTTCCTTACCGGAACCGGATTCGCCGGCGATATATACGGGCACGGTGGTGCGGGCTAGCTTGCGGATCATCTGCCGGGCTTCTTCGATTTGCGGGGAGCGGCCGATGAGACGGGGGATGTCTTCAGGGTTGGCAGCAGGCTGTTTTTCAGCTGCGGGCTGGAGCTTGCGGCCGGCGGCTTTGCTTTCTTCCTGCGGCTCTTCGTTTTCAGGTAGCCCTTCGTCTGCGCCGTCTGCTTGGGGCGGAGGCTCTTCTTTGTCCGGTGCGGGGGCGGGGCGGCTGTCTTCTTCGTGGATTTTGATGGCGGATTTCACCAAGGTGCGCAGTTGCGCCAGGGTGATGGGCTTTTGCAGGTAGTCGAAGGCACCGGTTTTGATGGCCTGCACGGCCTGGTCGGCATTGCCGAAGGCGGTGATCACGGCCACGGGCACGTCGAGCTCTTTTTCGTTGATGTATTCCACCACTTCGAGCCCCGAGCCATCAGGCATGCGCATATCGGTGAGCACGAGGGAGAATTTTTTGCTGTCGAGCCACTTTTTGGCGGCATTGACGCCCTCGGCGGTTTCCACCGACAGGCCCATTTTCATCAGGGTCATTTCCATCAGGTCACGGATGTCTTGTTCGTCGTCCACAACCAATACTGGTTTTTGCAGGCTTTGTTTACTCATTGATATCTTTCGGCATAATTAGTTCGAATCCCTTGATTTCGGGATGATAATGAAGCTGGCCGGAGTTAGCGTGCGCCAATTCGCGTGCCACATACAGCTCCAGCCCGGTGCCTTCGGCGCGGGTGGTAAAAAACGGTTCGAACAGGCGCGGCTGGTTTTCGGGCGATACGCCGGGGCCGTCGTCCATCACAGTGAGCGATACGGATACGTTGTCGTCGGTGGGCTTAACCAATACGGTAATGGAATCGGCCTGCTTGCTGCCGTGCTGCCAGGCATTGTTGATGAGGTTCCACATAATCTGCTGCAAGTGCATTTTATCGAAATACACTTTTAGTGCGCCGCCCTGCATATAAAGGTGTACGGCGTGTTTGGCTTCGGGACGGGTGAGCAGGAATTCCTGTTTGAAATCAAACCAGAATTTCATCAGGTTGATCACTTGGGCATCGAGCCGGTCGCTCTTGTTCAGGCTGCTCACTTCTTCCAGCATTTTATCGATGCGCTGGATATTGTTGTCGATGATGCCGTGCAGCTTGGAGATCATAGGGTCTTCGTTTTCTTCGGCCAGGAGGCTGTTGGATTGGCGGATGGCGGAGAGCGGGTTACGGATTTCGTGCGCCAGGTTGGCGGTAAGTTGGCCGAGCGCGGCCAGTTTGGTGGCCATGGCTTCCACAGCCACTTCCTGGTCGGAGCGGATAAACAGCATCAGCAGCGATTCGTCTTCGCGCACCAATGGGCGGGCGCGCACCTGTACGCCTTGCCCGCCCAGCTCGGCGTGGGTGATGAAGTTGCGCGTGGGGGCGCGCTGCCAGCGTTTCACTAGGAGGGTGAACATTTCTTCGTAGCGGTCGAGCTGCACATAGGGAAAATAGTGGCCGGCTTGGCGGTTCATCAGCCAGATGCGGCTGCCGGTGTCCACCACCACCACGGCTTCGGCCACATGGTTGAGCACCAGTTCGTTCAGGCCTTTGAGGCGGTCGAAGGCACGGCGGTGTTTGTTCAGGGTGGAGGAGGCGCGGTTGAGGAAGGAGGCGTAAAACGAGGTGAGCAACGCCACCAGATAGCCTACCGCCGAGAGCACGATGGTATGGATAATCGCACTGCTGCCGGCTTGGCTGTTGGCTTCAAACGGCCAATAATGCAGCCAAGTGCCGATAAACAACAGGAGGGCAACGTAGGAGGCATATAGGAGCGGGTAGCGGCCGTGGCTGAGCAGGCAGGATACGCCGATAAAGGGCAGGATGAGGATGCCGAAGCCGGAGGCAATGCCACCGGCTAGGTGCATCAGTATCACCATCATAGTGATGTCGACCACCGCACTGATGTTGGGCAGATTGTTTCTTTGTTGCTGCCAGTTGGGAAACGCCATGCTGAACACGATTAGCCCTCCGTATACTGCTGCCCAAATATAGAAGCGGCTGCTGAAAATGGGCATTGAGGCCAGCCTAGCCATGCCCACATTTGAGCCGTAGGCATTTACCAACACGTGGAAGGTGAGCAACGAGAGCAAGAGGCTCACGCGGGCGATGTTCATCAGCCAGGGCAGGCGGTCGAGTTGGCTGTCCCATTCGTTGGGGGCATACGGTTTCGGCAGTTGGGTCATGCTTCGCCCTCCTTCGTGCTGCTCAGGCTGATGAGGCTACCTGAAACATTCAGCACCCGGCCTTTGCGGCCGCGTTTGCCTTCAATATCCTGCACGCGTAAGCGTTCGCGGTGTGCCGCGCCGCGTTTGCCGCGGCTGCATACCCAGAAATCGGGGGTGGACACCAAGGCGGTCAGTTGCAGCGTGTCGTTGCCACGCAAAGACATCAGTTGCAGGCCGCGCCCTTTGGCCATCACTTTCAATTCGCCGATCGGGAAGGCGAGCAGGTGTTTTTCCGCACTGGCCAGCACCAAGCGGCAATCAGGGTTGATCAGCGCAGACTGGCGCACCGGCTGCGGCATCAGCAGGGTTTCGCCCGCCTCCAGTTTCACCACTTCCTTGCCCGCCTTCACGCGGCCGACCAAATCGCCCAGTTTGGCGATGAAGCCGTAGCCGCCGCTGCCGGCGAGCAGGTAGTGCTCTTGCGGCTGCCCGGCCAGCATGGTGAGCACCGACGCGCCCGGCTGCAATTCCAAGAGCGAGGCCAGCGGCACGCCGTCGCCGCGCCCGCCGGGGATTTCGGCCGGGTCGATGGTGTAGCTGCGGCCGAGCGTGTCGAGCACCACCACCGGATCGACGGTGCGCGTTTCCAGCGTTTGCTGCAATTCGTCGCCTTCTTTAAACGCAGTGGCCGACAAATCCAGCCCGTGCCCGGCCCGGCTGCGAATCCAGCCCTGGCGCGACAGGATGAGCGTTACCGGCTCGTCGGCCGTGGTGTGGGTGAGCGCGGCACGTTCGGCTTCGGCCACCAGCGTGCGGCGCGGGTCGCCAAACTGCTTGGCATCGGCCTGCATCTCTTTGATGACGAGCTTTTTCTTCGCGCCTTCGTCGTCCAATAAGTTTTTCAGGTAGCCTTCTTCCTCGCGCAAATCGGCCAATTCCTGCTCCAGTTTGAAACCTTCCAAACGGGCAAGCTGGCGCAGGCGGATTTCCAAAATATCTTCGGCTTGGATTTCGGAGAGGCCGAAGGCGGCCATCAATTCGGGCTTGGGCTCGTCGGCTTCGCGGATAACGCGGATAACCTCGTCGATGTGCAAAAAGGCGGTCATGCGCCCGTCGAGGATGTGGATGCGTTTGAGCACCTGTTCCAAGCGGTGTTGCAGGCGGCGGGTTACGGTGGATACGCGGAAATCGAGCCACTCCTGCAGGATGGTTTTCAGGTTTTTCTGCGCGGGGCGGTTGTCGAGCCCGATCATCACCAGATTGGCCGGCACATTGCCTTCCAGCCCGGTTTGCGCCATCAGGGTGTTGATGAAGTTATCCGGCTCGATGCGGCTGGATTTGGGTTCGAACACGAGGCGCACGGGGTGTTCGCCGTCGCTCTCGTCGCGCACTTTGTCGATGAGCTCGAGCATCAGCTTTTTGGTGTTGAGCTGGTCTTGGTTGAGCTGTTTTTTGCCGGATTTGGGCTTGGGGTTGGTTTGCTCTTCGATTTCGGCCAGGATTTTCTGCGCGCTGGTGTTGGGCGGCAGCTCGGTGATGACGAGGCGCCATTGGCCGCGCGCCAGTTTTTCGATTTCGTAGAGGGCGCGCACGCGGATGCTGCCTTTGCCGGTTTCGTAGAGCTGGAGCAGGTCTTTGGCCGGGGTGATGATGTGGCCGCCGCCGGCGAAATCGGGGGCGGGGATGTGCTCCATCAGTTCGGCGGTGGTGAGCGCGGGCTTTTTGAGCAGGGCCACGGCGGCGGCGGTAACTTCGCCTAAGTTGTGCGGCGGGATTTCGGTGGCCATGCCCACGGCGATGCCGGAGGCGCCGTTGAGCAGCACCATGGGCAGGCGGGCGGGCAGGGCTACGGGCTCTTCAAACGCACCGTCGTAATTCGGCACAAAATCCACTGTGCCTTGATGCAGCTCGGAAAGCAGCAGCTCGGCAATCGGGGTGAGACGGGCTTCGGTGTAGCGCATGGCGGCCGCGCCGTCGCCGTCGCGCGAGCCGAAGTTGCCGATGCCGTCGATTAAGGGATAGCGCAGGGTGAAGTCTTGCGCCATGCGCACCATGGCGTCGTAGGCGGAAGCGTCGCCGTGCGGGTGGTATTTGCCCAGGATTTCGCCCACCACGCGCGCGGATTTCACCGGCTTGGAATGGGCGGCCAGCCCCATTTCCTTCATGGCAAACAGGATGCGCCGCTGCACGGGCTTTTGGCCGTCGCCCACGTCGGGCAGGGCGCGGCCTTTCACCACGCTCATGGCATATTCGAGGTAGGCGCGTTCGGCGTAGGGGGCGAGCAGCAGGATATCGCTGTGTTCGGCGGGTGCGGTGTTTTCTGGCATGGTGTGGCGGGTGTTCCGGTTGCTAAACGCCGTAATTGTAAAGCAAGCAAGGGTTTTCAGGTAGCCTGCGGGGCGGTGGGGCTGGCTGAAACCATCGCGGGAGAGCGGGTTAAGTTTTGTAGTATGCCTTGCGGGCGGCGGGGGAGCGAGTCTTATAATCACGCACTTTCAGCTGCGCCCGCATGAAGAAGGCTACCTGAAAACGGGAAGCCAGCATTTGCCGGTAGGAAACGTCTGACTCACTTTTAAGAGGTAAAAATAATGACTGAAAAACAAATCAAAATTTTAGGCATCGTGGCCAGCATCATGGCTGTGGGCATGTATGTGGCCTACATTCCGCAGATTGCCGACAACCTGGCCGGGCATAAAGGCAATCCGGTGCAGCCCTTTGTGGCTTTTGTGAACTGCACGTTGTGGACTGGCTACGGCCTGTTTAAAAAACCGCGCGACTGGCCGATTGTGGTGGCCAACGTACCGGGCATCTTTTTGGGTTTGGCAGCCTGTTTTACCGCGCTGTAAGCCTTTAAACTTCGCAGTAGCCACGCTTTCAGGTAGCCTTTTGCCAATACGGCAGGCTACCTGAAAACATTGCAGGGTTTCTGCCCAATGCCATCCAACCCCAAGCCCATGCTCTATCTGCATGCCTTCCCCTCGCCCTTAGGCAATATCCTTGCCGCCGCTAGCGAACGCGGCCTGTGCCTGCTCGAATTTGCCGGCAGCCGGCGTATCGACGGCGAATTACGCGATCTCCAGCGCCTGATCGGCTGCCAAACCAAGCAGGGCGGAAACGAACACACCCGCCTGGTGCAAATCCAGCTGGGCGAATATTTCCAAGGCACGCGCCGTGAGTTTAGCGTGCCGCTGCACGCCCCCGGCAGCCCGTTTCAGCGGCGGGTGTGGAACGCGCTGCAAACCATCCCCTACGGAGACACCCATTATCAGGCTCTGGCCGAACAGCTCGGCAACCCTGCTGCCGTGCGCGCCGTAGCCGCTGCCAACGGTGCCAAACGCCTCTCCATCCTCATTCCCTGCCACCGCGTCATCGGCAAAGACGGCAGCCTCACCGGCTACGGCGGCGGCCTACAGCGCAAACAATGGCTGCTCGACCACGAACAGGGCAGGCATCAGGTGCAGCCTGATTTGCTGGGCTAAGCAGAGGAATTTCAGGTAGCCTGCTCGTGTGCTAAAAGCTACCTGAAATTCCATCTGCCCCATTTTTCACGTATCATCCCTTCCCCCACACCAACCGACAACACCATGACCACTTTCACCCACCAACACACCGCCCACTGCGAAAGCGGCGTGATGTCTGCCCTTCTCACCCACCACGGCTGCGCCATGAACGAAGCCATGTTATTCGGGCTGGCTCATGCGCTTACCTTTGTGTATTTGCCCGTGGTCAAACTCAACAGCATGCCCCTGATTTCCTACCGCATCGCCCCGCGCGGCATCATCAAAAACGTTTGCCGTGCCCTTGGTGTGAAGCTGGATATGCGCAAATTCGCCCAAGCCGAGCGTGGTGCGGCTGCGCTGGATGAGGCGCTGTTGCGCGGGCAGATTGCCGGTTTGCAAACCTCCGTGTATTGGCTGCCTTATTTCCCGCCCGAAATGCGCTTTCATTTCAACACCCACAATCTGTTGGTGTATGGCCGCGAAGGAGAGGATTATTTAATCAGCGACCCCGTATTTGAAACGCCCCAGCGCTGCGCCGCCGCCGATTTGCAGCGCGCCCGCTTTGCCAAAGGCGCCCTGGCCGGCAAAGGCTTGATGTACACGCTCGACACCGCCAGCCTGCCGACAAAGCAACAGCTGGCCGAGCGCCTGCCCGCCCTGCTGTATGCCGCCATCCGCAAAAACGCCAAACAAATGCTCGCCCCCGTGTTTTTTGTGGGCGTGCGCGGCATCCGCACCGTGGCCAAGAAAATCGAACGCCTGCCGCAAGAGCCGGAAAAATATCAAAAGCTGTGGCTCGGCCACTTGGTGCGCATGCAGGAAGAAATCGGCACCGGCGGCGCCGGTTTCCGCTATATTTACGCCTATTTTTTGGAACAGGCCGCCGATATTTGCGCCAACCCCGCCTTGCAAACCACCTCGCAGGAAATGACCGCCATCGGCGACCAATGGCGGCAGCTGGCCAGCCAATGCGTGAAACAATGCCGCCACCCAAGCGAACAAGGCTGTGCCCAAATCGCCGCCTTCCTGTGCGAAATTGCGGATAGGGAAGAAAAAACTGTGGCGCGGCTTGCTGCATATTGCGAAATAGGCCGGAGGGCAAGATGAAAGGCTACCTAAAATTTCTGGTAGCCTTTCCGGCATTCCAAGCAGCTTGCTAGGGGCTACTTGAAACTTATCTGCATTATTCCGCCTGCTGTGCGGCCAGTTTTTGCGAGAAGGCGGCCACTTCTTCGCGTTTGGCGCGGGCTTTGCTGCTGTCGATGGCTTTGCGAGCTATGTCCACGCCTTCGTCGAGCTCGTTGCTGCCGTGCACCACGAGGGCGTGTTTGCTGCCGAGCTGCTGAAACACGTGGGAGAGGGTGCCTACCAAATCAATGTGAAACACGCCGATGAGCTGGCTAGCAGCTCCAGCGAGGTTGGTGAGCGGGCCCAACACGTTGAACACGGTGCGTACGTCCAATGCGCGGCGCACGGGGGCAACGTATTTCATGCTGCTGTGGTAGTTGGGGGCATAGGGGTTTCTTTGCGGGAAAAGATAAGGCTACCTGAGAGCGCAGCCTAAAATTTGTCGGCATCTTTGTTCGGGTAGCCTTTGGCCTTTGCTATTCCTGCAAGGCGGTTTTGAGCAGGCGGCTTACATCGCTCATATCGGCCTGGCCGGCGAGGCGTTTTTTCAGCACGCCCATGGTTTTGCCCATGTCGGCCATGCCGGATGCGCCGGTTTGGGCAATGGCTTCGGCCACGGCGCTTTGGATTTCGGCTTCGGAAAGCATCTCGGGCAGGTAGCGCTGGAGGATGGATACTTCGGCCAGCTCTTTGTCGGCCAGGTCTTGGCGGCCGGCTTCGTGGTAGATGGCGGCGCTTTCTTTGCGCTGTTTAATCATTTTGCTGAGCATGGCGGTGATTTTGGCGTCGTCGGCTTCGGCGCGCTCGTCCACTTCGTAGCGTTTGATTTCGGCATTGGCCAGGCGGATGGTGGATAGGGTGAGCGTGTCTTTGGCGCGCATGGCGGTTTTCATGTCTTCGGTGAGGCGGGTTTTCAGGCTCATGGTGTTCTCCTTTTTGTTTGAGGTTTGAATTTGGGGTTTCAGGTAGCCTTTGGTTTTGCTACGAAGCGAGCCAACGCGGGAGCGAAAGTTAGGCTCACTGGCTATTGCGGCCGCGTGCTCTTTAGATGAAGTTAGCCAGCATATCGTGGCCATGTTCGGTGAGCAGGGCTTCGGGGTGGAATTGTACGCCTTCTACGGTGTGTTGTTTATGGAGCACGTCCATGATTTTACCGTCTGCCGCCCAGACGGTGATGTCGAGGCATTTGGGCAGACCGGCGAGTATGCCGCTATTGGTGTGGTACACGGGCGATACTTTGCCGTGCATCAGCTTTTGCGCGCACGATGCGGTCGCCGATGGCTTGAGTGGCCGAGGCACACGCCCAAAATGGGAATCTGCCCGGCAAAGCGGCGCAGAGGGGGCGCGGAAATGCCGGCTTCTTTGGGCGAGCAGGGGTCGGGGCCGATAACGAGGTATTGGGGCCGGAGTTCGGCAATTTCGTCCAGCGCTATGTCGTCGTTGCGGCGCACACTGATTTTCTAGCCGAACTCGGCGAAGTATTGGATGATGCTGTAGATGAAAGAGTCGCAATTATATATAAATAACAGCATGATATGCTAGGCTTGTTCGTTTTTCACGATAAAGGCTTTGTTGATGCGGATGCGTTCGCCGCGCCCGGCTTTTTTGATTTCCACCCAGTCGCTGTAGATGGAGTGGATGAGATCGCGGCCGTTGGCGCAGCCGTATTGGATGGGGTCGATGGCGGCGGGAAGCTGTTTGACTACGTCGCCCAGCCGTGCCCAGCCGTCGGGGGCGGCGGTGGCTTGGATGGCCTGCTGCACGGCGGGGATGAGCTTGGTAAAGGAGGGTTTGGCAGCTTTGGGCGAGCTGCCTTCGGCTTTGGCGGACTGGGGTTTGCGTTTGGCGGGTTTGCTTTCGGTGGGCTGGTCGCTTTGCTGGCGCGGCTCGTTTGGGTTGGGGCGGGCTTCGCTTCGTTCATTTTGGCTTTGCCGTGCTTCGCGTTGCTCGTTTTGATTTTCAGGTAGCCTTTCGGGACGGGATTCGGTTTTGCGGCGCACTTGGAGCTGGTTGTTGTCGGTGCGGTGTTCGAAGATGTCGAAGGATTTGATGAGGTCAGAGAGTTTGCCGTAGCCGTAGAGGCGGGAGTCGAAATCGGGGTTGATTTTGTTGATGTAGCTGCCGATGGGGCCGAGGTTGGCCCAGCCGAGGTCGTCGGCATTTTCACGCACTGCGCGTTTGAGCAGGGGCAGTGCATCGGGAGTGTTGTTGCTTTCTTCAGCGGCGGGGGAAGGGGTTTTACCGTTGCCGCGCTCTTTGTTGGTACGTTGTTTTTCGGGTAGGAAGATTTCGGTGTAGATAAATTTGTCGCAGGCTTTGCGGAAGGCGGTGGGGGTTTTCTTTTCGCCGAAACCGTATACGGTGAGCCCGCTTTCGCGCAGGCGGCTGGCGAGGCGGGTAAAGTCGGAGTCACTAGACACGATGCAGAAGCCGTCGAAATTGCCGCTGTAGAGCAAGTCCATGGCGTCAATTACCAAGGCCATGTCGGTGGCATTTTTGCCTTTGGTGTAGGCAAATTGTTGCACGGGGATGATGGCGTGCGGCAGGAGGGCGGCTTTCCATTTGGAGAGGCCGTGGCTCCAATCGCCATAAATGCGTTTTACGCTGGCGATGCCGTATTTGGCGATTTCTTCGAGCAGACGGTCGATAATGTCGGCGGGGGCGTTGTCGGCGTCGATGAGGACGGCGAGGCGGGCTTGTTGATCGTTTTTCTGCATGGTGTTTGGGTTCTTGGTTAGGGCTACCTGAAAAATGGCTTTCAGGTAGCCTTTGGTGTTAAGGCTATTGGTTTAACAGGGTTTTGAGGTCTTCCACCAGATGGGTGGCGGTTTGACTGACGGATCCCATCTCCACGGGGCGGCCGTTGCGGTAGGTGGAGGTGGATTCGCCGCCGATAGGGTCTTGGCTGATGTCTGTGCCGTGAAACCGGCTGGCAACGGCAGAGGTGGTAGAGGCCGAAGATGCCGACACTTCAGGCACGGCAGGTGGTTTGGATGGGTAACCGTCCAATAGCAGGAGGGCTGCGGATAAGGAGTATTGGTATGCATATGCGGCGATTATATATAGTGGATTCACTTTAAACCAGTACTGCGTTGGCTCGCTATGCTAGCTGCACTCTGCGGCTTATTAACTTGTCCTGATTTAAAGCCAATCTGCTATAATTAAGTACAAACTAGAACTCCACCATCGCACAAAATGAGGTTTTGTCCAGCCAAAAGGCAGCATGGCGGAGTAGGGCTGTGGTTTTATTGCCATTGAAAACACGGTTTTAAACGGCAAAACGGCGGATGTGCAGGTAAAAAACTTTACAAACGTGGAAAAATGCCTATAATGCCGTTTCCTCATCACCTGCCCAGGTGGCGAAATTGGTAGACGCAGGGGACTCAAAATCCCCCGCCGCAAGGTGTGTCGGTTCGAGTCCGACCCTGGGCACCACAAACCGCTTTTCAGCGGTTATTTTTTTATCTTCCTGTACCCACTAAAAACTACAAAGTAATTTGAATTCAATCGATTGATTTGTTTTGATTTTAACTTTCCATCTTTACAAATCTTCCCTTGTTTTCCAAAAGCCACATCAATCAGTTGGTGCTTTTGTAGGTGCATGGTTAAGATAACTGGCAAAAGCACCAACATCTTTCCTAGTATGGCAAATTGAGAGAAAGGATGACTAAAATAGACGGTTATTCTGCCAATAAGGGAAATGTTATGTTATTAAGTGACCGCAGGATTAAAAGCCTCAAACCCGGTAAGAAAAAACAGACCTTGGCCGACGGTAGAGGGCTATCATTTGTCGTTGCTCCTATTTTCCGAGGCAGCACACGGTATTTTGTCTACAATTACCGCTATCACGGTAAAGCACAGAGTTTGCGATTGTGGGAGGCCCACGGCATTCAGATAGGGTTTCAGGCAGATTTGGAATAGCAGGTCTTGGTAGATGCTGTGTTCCAGCTGGGCATAAGTGGTGTTGGCCACGCCGATGATTTCTTTCACTTGTTCCAGTGTGCCGTAGCTCAGTGTGCGGGAGTCTTCGCCGGTGAAAGCGTCCAACAGGCGGATTTTGTCTTGTAGCGCGTTAAATTCGGCTTGCAGCTCGGGGGAGATTTTCACTTTGCCATTGAGCAAAGCCTGCAGTTCGCCAGGTGTGAGCGGTACGCCTTGGCCGGCGGTGCCGGATTGCTCGGTGGCGGCAGTGAGCGTGGGCGTGTAGCTGCCGTAGCGGGCATCGGTTTTGCCCCACTCGGCGGCCAGCTGCGCCAGCAGTGCCGTTTGTTGCTCTTTGGTTTCGGCAGCGGCATATTGGCGCAACACTGCATCCAAAGCAGGCGACAAAGCCGCTGCCTCGCGCAAATCGCGCAGGCGGCCGATGCCGGAGAGGTTCGGATTTTGCAGCTGCTCGGCAGTCAGCTCTACATGATCGTTGAAACGGCTGAACAGCGGATCGTTGGTCAGCAGCAAATCGCCCATTTGGCGGGTTTGGCCATCGGTGGTGGTGTAGCTGCCTTCCTGCGCCAGCGTGTTGCCGTCGCCTAGGCTGCGGTTGGTGTTGCGAAATTGAGTGTTGAGCGACCGCACCTTGGCCTGCTCCAGCGTGAGCAGCTCGCCTTCCTGGCTGATGCCGTCTTGATTGAGATCGCGCCAAACGCGCAATGAAGAGAACGCTTTGTCGGCCGCATCGATTTTGCCGTCGCCGTTGTCGTCCAAATCGGCCAGCGCGGCAAAACCGTGTGCCGCCATGCCGCCGTTTTTCAGGCGGGTGGCATCGCCGAACAGCTCGCTGCCGTTGTTGATGATGCCGTCGCCATTGCGGTCGTACACCAACAGCCCGTCTTCTTTGCCCACCCAGCCCGAAGCGGTACGGATACCGTCGCCGTCGTGGTCGAAGAGGCTACCTGAAAACTGGTTGGCGGCCACAGTGCTGATACCGTTGCCATCAAGGTCTAGGGCGAGGGGGTCGACGATGTGGTATTTTTTGCCTTTATTGGCGTGTTCATGCCATTTTTTGAGTTTGCCACCATCTACCCAATGCTGTTTTTTAAGGTGTTTAGAGGGGAGGTTGCCTGGGACGGTAATATCATATGATTTATATGTGCTTTCTCCCGGTATATTTCCCAAGTTATCAAATCTATTTATTTTGTTTCCACTAAGAGTTACAGGCATATTTTCAACATGAATTTTTGTTCCAGGAGGGGCATGATTAACTATTTCTCGTTGAAAAGAGTTGAGATTTGTCTCTGAACCCGGAGTAACGCCGACGCCTCCTTCAAAATTCAGCAGATGCGAAACCAATATCAACTAGTGCTTTGGCTACAAAATCAATACAGCTATTATAAAGGATATTATACCTAGTATAAAATCCTTTTATTTCCCCGTTTTGAGCCCTGTCGGGAAAGTTTGTTAATCCATCATATTGTTCTTTAGATATTTCTATAGTAAATGATGTAACCGGATGGTTTTTATCTTCAATATAATTTTCATTATCATATTTATTTAGATGACCTGGTTTTCCAGTATCTGATGAGAGTGACCAACCATAACTATGAGTTAATTTTCCAGATGCACGTAACTCATACCACATATGACCAGGTAGTGAGTGTCCTCCTCCACTTTTTTGATTTGTGATGGAGCGCTTCTAATAGTAAGAATATAAGACATATAAATTTCCTTTCTTTTAGTAAATTTTAGATTATTTTAGGCTATAATTCGGATTAATTCCAATAGATGTTTTAATTTCATTAAATTCATTGATTTGATTACTTTTATCTATAATAATAAATTTATATCTTCCTTTTGGTAGGGTAAAACAATCAAATATAACAGTAGTAGAACTATTTTGGTTATTGCTTTTATAAGTACCACTCCATACGTCCATGCATTATCAGTATTCATGTATTCTTTATTTAATATTTCAATGTTTCTTGAGTCATATGCTATAACTTTAAATTTATAAAGATATATTTTATTTCTTGCTAGTTTACTAAGTCCTGAGAAGTTTTTTTGCATATCATCAACATATTCATTATAAGTATAATTTCCTTTATCAAAATCTTCACCATATAATTTTCTTCTTCCATTAATAAATTCTATATTCATATCAACACAGTATTGGTGTTTGAGATAAAAAACTTTATTCAAGGTTACTTGCTTGTTTTGTCCTAAAGGAAAGCTTATGTAGGAGGAAGGCTGAATGGTTCCTAGAATTATTGTTCTGCTGTAATTCCAACTTATTAATATATATGGAATTATTATTAAGATAGCTATACTCCATAGCCATGGGGAGAAGCGTTTTAGACGGCTTATTGGATAAGGAGAATGCTGAGGAGCAGCCTCGATTGTTGGATCGGGCTTGGGTGTTGAAGGCTGTTGTTTATCCATCTCAAATTCCTTTTAGCAGGATTGTTACAGCAAGCACAGGTTGGGCACTTGCTGCCTACGCGGCTACCTAAAAACCACGCAGACATCAACGCCATCCAGCGATATATCGATAATCTTCATCTGCCGTACATCTTAAATTTGCAGCTCCACAGAAACCTGCATTGCCCGTTTTCAGGTAGCCTGAAAGCACATGAACACAAATGCCAGCCCTGTGCTTACCGGCTTTTTGTGATGATTGAAATAATATTGAACTTCCGTATGCGACAGGCTACCTAAAGGCGTAAGCTTCGGTGAGAAGCTAAAACATTGGCTCGGACGAAGCGGAAGCACTGCGGCCGCAAAGTTAGCGGACGAAGCTAAATTTTTGATTCTACGTCATGTTGCTTGGCATGACAAGAATTTTATTTTGTATAGAAGCGATAAGAAGAAAGAAACTGTTGGCACGAGTTGCAATCTTGCCTGCAGGCTACCTGAAACCAGCCGCTCTCCGCTGCTGCATTTGCACTCTACAAAAGACAGCTGCTGCTGTTGGCCAATCTTGGACTTTACCTAATCGGTGTTGTCCTTTTTAGCAAGCCATGAGTTTGCTTCGCTGCAGGTGTTGCTTTTAGGTAGCCTTTTCCATTTGGTTATGCCGTTATTTGGCTGTTCCATTGCTTGGGGCTTTGCCTGGGGCGCGGCTTGGATAAATAGTTTTGCTTGAATGGCACGGATTTGGTGGGATTGTTGCAAAGAAGCTGCATAGTTTGGATGTGTGAGAGCTTTTGTTGGTGCTTAGAGTGTGGCATATGGCGGTTCGCATTTATAATTATGGGTATAGAATGCGGCTTTGATAGAACCTGCCAAATAATACGACAGCCTGAAATGATTAGCATTTCAGGCTATTTTGCGTTAGCTGCTAAGTTTCAGGTAGCCTTTGCTATATGCCGCTGTAGGCTACCTGAAAATGTCCACACACACATCATATAATATCGAAGGGGAGCCGGAATTGCATAAGCCATCAGATGTTTATATCAAGCGCGCTGCTGCGTTTCTGCCGAATCCGCCGGTGAGCAATGAGCAGATGGAAGCTGTGCTCGGTATGGTGGGGGATATGCCTTCGCGGGTGTGCAAGATGATTTTGCGCTCCAATGCCATTACTTCCCGCCATTACGCCATTGATCCGCACACCCGTCAAACCACTCATAGTAACACGGAGCTGGCTGCGCTGGCGGTGCTCGGTTTGTTGGGGCAGGGCTTGCGTGCGGACGAAATCGGCAGCTTTGCCTGCGGCACGTCTTACCCGACCAGATTTTGCCCGGCCATGCGGTGATGGTGCATGGGCTGCTGCCGCAGATTCCACCCTGCGAGGTGGTGAGCACGGCTGGCGTGTGTGTGGCGGGGATGGCGGCGATGAAGCAGGCCGAACGCGCGGTGCGTACTGGTGAATGCCGCGAAGCGGTGGCAGCAGCTTCGGAAACGGCTTCGGCGGTATTGCGCGGCGAGCGTTTCCGTTGTGAAACCGACAGCCTGCGCCTGCAGGGTGCCAAGCCGGAGATTGCGTTTGAAAAGGATTTTTTGCGCTGGATGCTGTCGGACGGTGCCGGCGCGGTGCAGCTGGGCAGTGAGCCGCTGGCCGGGCAGTTGAATTTTAAAATCCATTGGATTGATTTGCTGTCGTATGCCAGCGAGATGCCAGTGTGTATGTATGCCGGTGGCGAAGTGGGGCAGGGCGGGGAGTGGCTGAGCTGGAAAGATGTCGATGCCAATGAGTGTGCCAAGCGCAGCCTGATGGTGGTGAAGCAGGATGTGAAGCTGTTGAATGAAAATATCGTGGCTTACACGGTGGAAAAGCCGCTGTGCCGTCTAATTGCCAAGCACGGCCTGCAAGCCGGCGAGATTGATTGGTTTCTGCCGCATTACTCCTCCGATTTCTTCCGCAGTAAGTTAGCCGATGGCCTTGCTGCAGCAGGGCTGCCGATTGCCGAAGAAAAATGGTTTACCAACCTGCACTATAAAGGCAACACTGGCTCGGCGGCGATTTACATTATTTTGGAAGAGTTTATGCGCCGCACGGATATCCGAAACGGCCAGAAAATCCTATGCTACATTCCCGAAAGCGGCCGCTTTTCCACTTGTTTTATGTTGCTGGAAGCGGTGTATGCCTGAGGCTACCTGAAAACCCAGATTCTGCTTGTTTGGAACTATTCAGCATGGATATCAACGACATTCCGCAAGACGACAGCCCCAGCTATCGTGGGCATCAAAAAATTATCTATGGCACGCACAATGGCCGTTACCAAGCCGCCACCAGCACCGGCTGGCAAGACGAATCCTACGCCACTGTGCAGGCCGTGGCCGAGTTGGAGGAACAGGCCGAAGCCGCCAAGCAGGCCGTGGAGCGTGGCGAGCGCTCCGCTTTGTATTACCACATGTTCCGCAGTCGATACGACGAAGTCGGCCTGGCTATGGCCGCCGGCGTATGGCGTTGGCAGCTGCGCCACCATTTACAACCAGTCGTGTTTGAGGGGCTACCTGAAAAAACCTTGGCTAAATACGCCCAAGCGTTGGGTATCAGCTTGAGCGAACTGCGGCAACCGTTTTGAGGCGATGGATGGAGCAGGATAGCAACCTTGTTTTTCCTCTGTATTAGGCGATGGGTGTAATAGGGCCTTTGTAAAGACAATTGCTGAAAATTTATTTTACAGCTGAGAGTTTGAAACGCTTGTTTATCCTAATGATAAGCAAGCGTTTTTTGTGTAAGGGCTAGGGGCGATTGACATTGGGTTGTGTTTGCCCGATTTTGCGGTGCCCTGTGCCATTTACGATCTAGGTTTGTGTTGTATTACGATTAAAACCTCATAAAGGGTAGGGAGGAGAAAGTTACCTGAAATTTAGGAGGACATGGCAATACGATATTTTATTGCTATTTTGTTGCGTATTATAGAGAATTTTGTAATAGATATTGCTGCTAAGCTACAAGTTGATTCAAGCTAGGAATAGCTTGTAATTTACTTAGTGAGGTTACTCAATAAAGTGAAGCTTCGGCTCGGGCAATAGGAAACGAGCGTATTTATGCTTGGTTTTTAGGTGGTATTTAAGTGTTTGTATATCCAGGAATTATAATATTATGTTCGCTACCTAAAAACCGCCTGAAATGTGTAGTTGATGTGGCTTGTATAAGTAGAGAGTGTTACAAATTTGTTGCAAGTTTTTGTAAAAGAAATACAACCAAGCGATAAGCGGCTAGGATGATACGTTAACTGCCTGTATTATGCCAGCCTCAATTTGCCCACGGGTTTAGAATACGTAGTCTATTGAATTTATTTGAATAAAATAAAGGCCCTCTGCAAAAATAATTTAAGTTTTGTATGGCCTGACAAGCGTAGGAAGAAATCGATGGTGATTGATGTAAATCAACCGATGGGCTTTCCCGTTGTTTAATGTGTTTTATTTTTTGATTCTTTAATTTTGAAAAGTTAGGAAGCTGAATTATATGAACAAAGTTTACCGTACCGTATGGAATGAATGTACCAACACTTGGGTGGCTGTGCAGGAAACAGCTAAGGCTCATCGGAAGTCTGGTCGCAGCAGAGTTGTAGATGTTGGTGTGGCAGCATTGTCCTTTTTTGGTGTTAAAGCAGTTACGCTTTCTGCCGCTATTGCCGGTTTGTTTGCTATGAGCAGTACAGAAGCTTATGCTGCGCCTGGTATTTATATCAATGACGGACACGATACCGGTTGTACAGCAACGTTTGATAGTGGCAACCAAACAGGGCTATATGCGCTGGATTTGAAAGGACAGACTAATAACAGGAGAGCTTGGGGATATTGGGGTGCAGGACAAGGTGCTAACTACCCTGCAATTGACGGCACCCATTTTGGCGTACAGGTAGGAAGTTCTTTCCGCCCATGTTTATCCGTTGAAGATGCTACAAAGGGTGCTACTAATCTCTCTGGCGCAGAAAAACGTGAAACTCAAACTAATCGTACTTTGTTTTATGGCGATAAATGGAGTGCTACCGACAAAGATAACGGTGCTAAAAACCTGACGCTGGGCGGCCGTCTGGATGTCAATAGTGGCATCATTGGCATCGGTAACCGTGGTACGAACGGGGTTGATCCCAACTTCACTCCGAATGGTGAATATAAAGATACGAATGGCAACCTGTATCGTTCATCGAACAGCATCCGCATGGGTACCGGCATCACGTTGGATGAGGCCAATAATAAAGAGGCATCCGTCGCTATCGGTGTGGATACCGTGTCTTCCGGCTTGCGGGCGGTGGCCGTCGGTTGGGATGCGCAAGCCATTGGCAATGAGAGCGTGGCTTACGGCGTGCACGCCAAAGCTTCAGCTACGCAAGGCGTAGCTTTGGGGCCGTCTACCCAGGCCATTGGCAGTCAATCGACCTCCATCGGTAACAACACCATCGCCAGAGGCAATTCTTCCGTCTCCATTGGCGGGGACGACCTGAATGCGGTAGCCAGTACTACGCCGCTGGTCAGTACCAGCCCCGCTAATAACAACGATGCGCTGAACGATACGGCTGCGGCGGCTAAATATAGAAACCTGACAGGGCAGAACCTGGTCGACTTTACTTCTACCGCCGGCCGCTATATCGGTACCGAGGCGGGCGACGGCGCGGTTTCTTTGGGTGTGCAGGCCAAGGCAACAGGCGCCTTGTCAACCGCCTTTGGTACCAAAACGTCGGCAACCGGCATCGCTTCAGTGGCATTGGGCGTTGGCGCAAGCGCTGATAAAGAAAACGCCGTAGCATTGGGCGCGGGCAGCACCACGGCTGCAGCGGCTACGTCAGAAAAAACGGCAACCGTGGGTTCAATCACTTATGGCAGTGCGGCTAATCCGTTTGCTGGCAGCGGCAGCGTGACTGCCGGTGACCAGGTTTCTATTGGTTCGGCTGGTTTCGAACGCCAAATTAAACACGTTGCTCCAGGCGCTATTAATGCCGCCAGCACCGACGCCATCAACGGCAGCCAGCTGTTTTATGTAACGCAAGGATTGCAAAACCAGATTGGTGCTGCGAAAACGCATTACTATAGCGTAAGAGGCAGTGGTGCTACCGACGGAAACTACAACAACGACGGCGCAACTGGTACGCATGCACTAGCCGCTGGCGTAAATGCGTCTGCTTCTGCAGAGCATTCGGTAGCCGTAGGTTCTGCAGCCAAGGCAATGGATAAAGGAACTGTTGCGTTTGGTAATGATGCTCAAGCGACAGGACGAGATGCGTTGGGTATTGGTACGACAACCCGTGCAAACGGAATGGGTGCAACCGCAATCGGTAATACGGCTGAATCAACCAAGCATGGGGTTGCTATCGGTAATGGTGCACATGCAAAAGCTACGGGCGGTTATTCCACCGCGGTCGGTACCGGTTCCAAAGCTATGGGAGATGCTGCAGTAGCATTAGCTAATGATGCGAAGGCTGGAGGACGAAGTTCTGTTGCAGTTGGTAGAGAAGCTAATGCAGGGGGTGATGCTGCGATTTCTATCGGGGAATCGGCTGCTGCTAATGCTGCACAAGCTATTGCAATGGGTCGTGAAGCCAAGGTTACTAAAAATAATAATATCGCTATTGGCTATAAGTCCTCGGCTACCGGCGAAAGGACGGTCGTGGTCGGCCCGAATGCAATTGCGACCGCCGATGATGCGACCACAATCGGGAGTGCGGCAACAGCAACAAAATTACGCAGTTCGGCATTCGGTAGTAATGCGAAAGCTGACGGTATTGATTCCTCCGCATTAGGACAAGGTGCTGAAGCCAAAGCGGATAGCGCAACAGCTATCGGTTCTAAGGCTATTGCTTCTCAGGGCAGCTCCACCTCTATAGGTACTGAGGCTAAGGTGGCAGCCGCCAGCGGTGTTGCTATCGGTGCGGGTGCGAAAGTAGAAGGTGCTGGACAATATGGTACTGCCATCGGTTCTGGCGCAACGGCAACCCATTCTAAGTCTGTTGCATTGGGTAGTTCTTCGACTACTGAAAATGCGGTAGGTACAAATACTGCAACGGTAGGCAATATCACTTACGGTGGTTTTGCGGGAACCAATCCTGTTGCGACAGTAAGTGTTGGTAATGGCAATGAAAAACGTACAATTACCAATGTGGCTGCGGGCCGCATCAGTGCCACCAGCACCGATGCCATCAATGGCAGCCAGCTGTATGCCACACAAACAGTGATTGGCAATGTGGCTGGTAGCATGAAGAATATTTTGGGTGGTAATGCAGCCGTAGGCGCCGATGGTAAACTCAGCATGAACAATATTGGTGGCACAGGTAAGGGCAACATTCACGAAGCCATTCAAGCCAGCAGAACCACGGTGTCTTCTAACAACGGCAGCCTTACGGTCACCAAAACGACCAATGGAACAACTGGCGCAGATAACTACGATCTGAGTGTCAACGCCCAAGGCTTGGCCGAGTCTGCCCAGCTGCCGGTGGTCTACACCAAAGCTGACGGCAGCAAAGTGTACAAACACACCGACGGCAAGTTCTACGATGCGCCCGAAGGTCAACCGGGGGCGCAGCAAGTACAGGCTGGCGACGTGATTGCCAGCATGCAGAATGCCGCTGGCTCCACCACTGAGCCGACCACATTGGCCAATGTGAAGAGCAACCTGGCTGATACAACCAATGCTGTAAACAACCCGGCCAACAACAGCCGCGCTGATTTTGCAGGCAAAGGCAACAATGCCGCTACCGTAAACGACGTATTGAACGCTGGCTTCACCGTACAAGGCAACGGAGTTAATAAGGACTTCGTCACCCACGGCGACACTGTCAACTTCGCCAACGGCCAAGGTACTGTAGCCAAAGTAACGAGTACCAACGGCGTAACTACCGTTAAGGTTGATACCCCGATGACCTATGCCGATGCTTCAGGCAACCCCACCAATACGCCAACTAACAGGGTGAACTTAGTAGGCGGTACCGCAGGCAACCCGGTTACCTTGGGTAACGTGGCGGACGGTACTGTTGCCGCAGGCAGCAAGGAAGCTGTAAACGGCGGTCAGCTGTATGCCACCAACCAAAACGTGGCCAAAGGTATCAACTTCGGCGGTACTACTGGCAGCAACAACTACAAGCTGGGTGACACCATCAACGTGAAAGGCGACAGCAACATCACCAGCACCACTATAGCTGGCGGCACACAGTTGGCGT
The DNA here is from genome assembly GCF_001648415.1 of Eikenella sp. NML070372. Taxonomy (NCBI): domain Bacteria; kingdom Pseudomonadati; phylum Pseudomonadota; class Betaproteobacteria; order Neisseriales; family Neisseriaceae; genus Eikenella; species Eikenella sp. NML070372. The sequence goes on from NZ_LXSN01000004.1 coordinate 343,995, forward strand.
TGAACCCGAACCTGAACGTAACCAGCGTAACCACCACCGATGCAGCTGGTAATAAAACTGTTACCAACGGTAGTGGCGTAACCATCACTCCGGCAGCAGGTGGCGGCAACCCCGTTAGTCTTACCACCGGTGGTCTGAACAACGGCGGCAACAAAATTACCAATGTTGCTAGAGGTACGGATGGCACGGATGCAGTTAACGTGAATCAGCTGAATGCGGCTAAAGCAGCAGCCACCAGCAAGATAGAAGCAGGCAACGGTATTAGTGTTAGCAGTACGCCAAATGCTGATGGCAGTACCACCTACAAAGTGGCTGCCGACACCACTGCGTTGAACGTGGGCGACGGCACCGGTGGCAACCCGGCTGGTAAAGTGATTGCTCCGGCTCCCGCTGATGCTAACAAACTGGCTACTGCCGGCGATATAGCCAAGGCCATCAACAACAGCGGCTTCAACATCGATGCTGGCGGCAATGTAGCGGGTAATCATTCTGCTACGCTCGCCAAACCCGGCAGCACTCTGACCCTGAAAGCGGGCAACGGGTTGACTGTGAAACAGGAGGTGGACGGCAATGGCAATCAGAGCTACACCTACGCCCTGAATGCCCAATCTGTGGTGCAGAGCGCCCAAACCCCGGTGGCGTACACCAAAGCTGACGGCAGCAAAGTGTACAAACACACCGACGGCAAGTTCTACGATGCGCCCGAAGGTCAACCGGGGGCGCAGCAAGTACAGGCTGGCGACGTGATTGCCAGCATGCAGAATGCCGCTGGCTCCACCACTGAGCCGACCACATTGGCCAATGTGAAGAGCAACCTGGCTGATACAACCAATGCTGTAAACAACCCGGCCAACAACAGCCGCGCTGATTTTGCAGGCAAAGGCAACAATGCCGCTACCGTAAACGACGTATTGAACGCTGGCTTCACCGTACAAGGCAACGGAGTTAATAAGGACTTCGTCACCCACGGCGACACTGTCAACTTCGCCAACGGCCAAGGTACTGTAGCCAAAGTAACGAGTACCAACGGCGTAACTACCGTTAAGGTTGATACCCCGATGACCTATGCCGATGCTTCAGGCAACCCCACCAATACGCCAACTAACAGGGTGAACTTAGTAGGCGGTACCGCAGGCAACCCGGTTACCTTGGGTAACGTGGCGGACGGTACTGTTGCCGCAGGCAGCAAGGAAGCTGTAAACGGCGGTCAGCTGTATGCCACCAACCAAAACGTGGCCAAAGGTATCAACTTCGGCGGTACTACTGGCAGCAACAACTACAAGCTGGGTGACACCATCAACGTGAAAGGCGACAGCAACATCACCAGCACCACTATAGCTGGCGGCACACAGTTGGCGTTGAACCCGAACCTGAACGTAACCAGCGTAACCACCACCGATGCAGCTGGTAATAAAACTGTTACCAACGGTAGTGGCGTAACCATCACTCCGGCAGCAGGTGGCGGCAACCCCGTTAGTCTTACCACCGGTGGTCTGAACAACGGCGGCAACAAAATTACCAATGTTGCTAGAGGTACGGATGGCACGGATGCAGTTAACGTGAATCAGCTGAATGCGGCCTTGGGTGCTTTGAGCGGTACCAACAATGCTAACATCATTGCTCTGGATGCCAAAGTTAACGATGTAGCCAATACTGCCAATGCCGGTGTGGCTCAAGCCATTGCCACTGCTGGCCTGCCGCAGGCTTACTTGCCGGGCAAAAACATGGTGGCTGTGGGTGGCGGCTACTACAAAGGAGAAACTGGTTATGCCGTTGGCTTCTCCACTATTTCTGATAGCGGTAACTGGATTATTAAAGCTACCGGCAGCGGTAATTCACGTGGTAACTTCGGTGCTTCTATCGGTGCAGGCTATCAGTGGTAAGCTGAAAGAGGCTACCTGAAAATCTAAGCATAGAATTTTCAGGTAGCCCTACTGGATTCTCCAAAATAAACAACCCAAAGGAAAAAATTATGAAATTTGCTAAAGTAGCCCGTTGCACAGCAGCTGTGACCACTATCGCCATAGTATTGTCTGCCTGTTCCTCACTAACAAGAGTAAGCTCAAGCGGTACTACTGACCAGCCGGTATGGCCAAAGTGGGATCGGGTAACCCTCAATAAAACCCGTGGCACCTTCCCTGATTTGGGCAGTCTGAACCAAGTGAGAGCTGGCTTGACCAAAGACGATTTGTACTACCTGATCGGCCGTCCGCACTACGGTGAAATGTGGCGTCCGCGCGAATGGAACTACCTGTTCCACTTCCATACTCCCGGCCAAGGTACCAATGGCGTAACTACTTGCCAATTTAAAGTGTTGTTCGACAAAAACGTGTTCAGCAACGAAACCTACTGGCGCGCTGTTGATCCCGAAAACGCCACCTGCCCACCACTATCGCAAGAGTCTGCAGCCCCTGCACAACAGCAGCACCGCTACACGCTGAGTGCAGATGTATTATTTGCGTTCGACCGTAGCGGCGAATATGATTTACAACCACGTGGACGCGAAGAGCTGAGCGAATTGGCCGCTAAATTGAGAAACTTCGAGCAGCTCAATAGCATCACCGTAATCGGCCACACCGATTACCTCGGCTCAGATGCCTATAATCAAAATCTATCGCAGCAGCGCGCCGAAACTGTGCGCCGTTATTTGGCAGCTCAAGGCTTGCCGGCTGACAAAATCCGCGCAGTTGGCATGGGCGAATCCCAGCCAGTTAGGCAGTGCGATAACCACGGTGGACGCAACCAGCTGATCACCTGCCTGCAGCCCAATCGTCGTGTGGAGATCCAAGTAGACGGCTACGGCAGCCGCTAAGCTTGCCTACAGGCAGTTTTGTTAGTACTCAGTTGGCAATAAATAAACCTTTCTGTTTCGGCAGAAAGGTTTATTTATTGCAGGGGAGGAAACTGGCATAAGACTTGCTTGGAATTAGATAGCTCTTACATATCTGTTTCACCTGTCAGGATTTTGCTGGCGGATTTTCGGTTTTATGTAAAAGTTGCTGCTTGGCGAGGAAGTTTAAGTGCCGCGGCGATCAATTTTTTGTTTACTTGATGAGGGATACACCATGCCTTTCGTATATTGGACTTCCGATTTGGACACCGGACTCGACGATATCGATGCACAACACCGCCAATTGGTTGATTATACTAATAAGTTGTATGATGCCAGAGAAGCTAACGATAAAGAAGCTATCGAGCTGGAACTCCAACACCTGATTGACTACACCGTAGAACACTTCAGCTACGAAGAAATGATGTTGGAGGAGGCACAGTACCGTCTGGTAGAGCAGCACAGAAAAGTGCATCAAAACTTCGTAAACCGTATGAGTACCCTGCAAGCCCGTTATCACAACGGCGACCTTGAAGCCTTGGATGAAGTAATTACTTTATGTGAAGGCTGGTTGTTCCGCCACATCCGTATTAACGACCATGGCTACGTTGACAGCGTGAAAGCATCCGGCATCCGCTCTTAATCTGAGTAGATTTTGCTCCATAGGCTACCTGAAAATCGTTTTAGGTAGCCTGTTTGTATAGCCATCCAGAATAGGAATGATACGGTGTTGCCTTGTCTTGCTACTGTTTTTTGTCTGTAGTTCGGCGTCTTCATCCTACTTGGGAAGACTATATTAAGGAGCACATTTAAATAGAATGCAGAAATGATTTACTCCTCTGGTATATATTGAACATTACTTATCCGTATTACTTTGCAGCTCCATCCCAGCTATGAAGGGAGCTTTCATGAACCTACTTGATGAAACTATAAAACACAATAAACACTTCGTTGAAAGCGGCGAATGCGTAGAATTTTTCAGCAATAAATACCCTGAAAAGAAACTGGCCATCCTATCCTGCATGGATATACGTATTTTCGAGCTGCTGTATGCCGCCTTAAACTTGAAAAACGGCGATGGCAAAGTTATCCGTAATACCGGCGCTATAGTGCCGCACCCGTGGGGTTCAGGAATACGCAGACTCTTGGTGGTTGTGTTTGATTTAGATGTGGAAGAAATCATGGTGGTGGTGCATCATGACTGCAGCATGTGCGGCTTTTCTCCCAATCGCCCGTTTAATAAAGCCCGCGCCGCCAGCATTCCGGAGGCGAACACCAACATCCTATGTCATACTGGTATTGACTTAGACGTCTGACTCACCGGCTTCGATAATGCTGACGACAGCGTACGCCAACCGTGAAGTCCATCAAACAACACCTGCTGATGTCTGAGTGCATCGCCGTATGCGGCTTGGCTATCCACCCTGCTACCGGCAAGCTCACCGTGGTGGTGGAAGGCAATAAAAAAGCCGCCGAGTAAATGCCGCTTTGTCCAATAGCCTGCGCTTCATGCCCGCTGCTCTAGTTTTCAGGTAGCTTTTTACTGATGTCTGCGGCGTGGTATTTAGTGGCCGCCTACGGTGTCGGCAGCACGGGTTAGACCTTGGGACAGGGATTCCACCATGGAGGAGTAGCCGTCACCTTGCTGCGGGGTTTTGATGTTGAATGGGGTGGTGCGGCCGTTCGGCCATTGGGCATAGCCGCTCACGAGGGTGTGGCCTTGGAAGCTGCCTTGGAATTGTTCGATATAAATTTTGAGCACGGGCAAGCTGTTGCCGCGGCCGTAGGGCACGAAGCGGGCGCTGCCGTGGCGGTTGAGCCGGTTGCTGAAGGCGGCGGCCAGGCTTTGGTCCAGCGGGGCGGCCCACAGGTGGTGGCGGGCGAAGTTGAGGCGGTGGGCGTCGGTTTGGTAAACGAGGCCGCCTTGGCCGAGCGGCTCGGCCAGGATGATTTGCACGGCGGTTTGGCCGCTGCTTTGGCCGGCCGGCGGCATGAAGGCGCTGTCGGGCAGGCTGAAATACTGGGCGGTGGGGGCGGAGGCGCAGGCGGCCAGCAGCAGGGCCGTGGCGGCGGCGGACAGTTTGGCAAACAAGGACATCAGCGGCTTCCTTTCGGGGTGGGGTCGGTGGCGGAAGATTTGAAAATCAGGGCGTTGGGCTGCTCTTTAAGGGTGTTGAGCACGGGCGCGGCCTGCTGCAGGGTGCGGTCGATGCTGCGCAGGGTTTTCTGCACATCGCCATACACGGGCGATTGCGGGGATACGCCCTGCAGGGTGGTGCGCAGTTCGGCCAGGGTGCGGTTGAGCTCGCCGGGCAGCTGCTGGGTTTGCGGCTGGCCGAGCAGGCGGTTGGCTTGGGCGAGCGTGCCTTTCAGCTCGGTTAGGCTGCCGTTGAGTTCGCGCACGGTTTTATCCAGCGGCAGGCGGTTGAATTTGTCGAGCAGGGCGGAGACCTGCTGCTGCAAATCGCCCAGGCTGCCGCCGTTGCGGCTGGCGATGACGGTGTTGCCCTGATAGCTGGCGGCGGGTTTGAGCACGCTTTGGCCGGGGGCTTCGGAAAGCTCGACAAACAGGGAGCCGGTGAGCAGGTTGTTGCTGGACAGGGTGGCGCTGAGGCCTTTGTTGAGGGCGCGGCCGATTTGGTCGGCCCAGGCTTCTTTGCTTTGGCTGTCGGCGTTGATTTCGAGGCGGGAGGGGTCGATGCGGATGCGCACGGGAACCCAGCCGTTGTCGAACAGGTTGAGGCTGTCGTTGCGGCTGAAGTAGGGCACGTCGGTTACCGTGCCGACGGGGATGCCTTTGTATTCCACGGGTGCGCCGGCGGCCAGGCCGCGCACGCTTTGTTTGAAGAAAACCACGTAATACAGCGAGCGCGCGTCGGCTTGGTTGTCTACGTCGGCACGGCTGTCGTAGAGGGGGAAGAGGGTGTTGTTGCCTACTTGGCTGCCTTTGTTGCCGCCGGGCGGGTCGTCGAAGGCGATGGCGCCGGAAATCAGGGCGGGCAGGGAAGGAGTGTCCACTTTGAGGCCGCTGCCGCCGAGCTCGATTTTGAGGCCGCTTTGCAGCCAGAAGCGCACGTTGTTGCCGATGAGTTTGTCGTTGGGGCTGCCGATGAAGATTTGGTAGTCGGTGGTTTTGGACACGGGGTCGAATTTCGCGCCCTCTACGATGCCCACCACGATGTCGCGGTACATCACCGGGCTGCCGCTGCTAAGAATTTTGCCGCTGCCGCCTTTTAAGCGCAACCGCAGGCCGCCTTGGGAGAAGGCAGACACGGGCGGCACATCGGCCACGGTGAATTCGCGTGCTTCTTCCGGGCTTTTCCCGGGCATCAGGGCGATATACGAGCCGGACACGAGCGTGCTCAAGCCGGTGATGCCGCTTTGGTCCACGCGCGGTTTCACCATCCAAAATTGGCTGTCTTTACGGATCATGTCTTTAGCTTCGCCGGTGAGCTGGGCGGTGAGTGCCACGCCTTCCTGGCCGGGGCGCAGGTGGATGGCGGTAACGCGGCCCACGTCTACATCCAACACCTTAATCACGGTGTTATTCACTTCAATGCCCTCGGCATTACTCATATACAGCGTGACTTCCGGGCCGGTGTTGCGGATGTGGTCGAACAGCAGCCAGCCGCCGGTGAAGAGGGCAATGAGCGGAATCAGCCAAACCATAAAGGAAAAACTGCGGTTGCGGCGGATTTTTGCCTGTGGTTCGCGTGTGGAAGAAGGTTTATTCATTGTGTGATTTGCGTTTTATGGAAGAGGTTTTCAGGTAGCCTATGCTGCGTTGGGGCTACCTGAAAATGGTTCGGGCAGCCCTAATGGTTTCAGGTAGCCTTTGTGTTGCGCTGGGCAGCTTTGTCCCACATCAGGCGCGGGTCGAAAAAATGTGCCGACAGCATGGTGAGCAGCACCACCAAGCAGAAATACAGCGCCGCCGGCCCGGGCACCACCCGCGCCATGTGCGTGCGGAAAGTGGACATCAGCATGATGATGACGAAAATATCAATCATCGACCAACGCCCGATGGATTCCGTAAGCAAATACAGCTTGGAAAGCTTCTGCGGCGCCATCTTGGTGCCGAACTTCGCCGCATACAGCAGCACGCCCATGGCGATGATCTTCAGCCACGGCACCATAATGCTGGCGCTGAAAATAATCATGGCAATGTAGTGGTCGCCGTCGCGCCACATAAACCGGATACCGCTGAAAATCGTGCTGCGTTCGATAACCGTGGGGTTGGACGACACCATAATCGTCATCAGATTGGCCGGCAGCAGCAAAATCACAGAAGTAATCAATAGTGCCAAGCTCAAGCTCAGACTGTTTGGCCGCCGTTTGTGCAGCCCCGAGCCGCAAATTTCGCATTCGGTTTCGTGTGCCGGCCGCTCAAACAAACACTTGCCGCAAAACACCGAGCCGCCTTCTGGTCGCACCAAATCCTTATCCCCACGCAGCCGCCGGATTTGGTAATACACCCAATGCTCCGGCACGGAAAGCGCAGTGCGGATAAGCAGCACGGACAGCACAAACATCAAATAAAACGCCGGCCCGAAATGCACTTCCGCCACTTTGCCCAGCTTGATGTAGGCCACCAGCGTGGAAATAAAAAACACATCCACCATCATCCAGCCGCGCAGCCGCACCAGCCAGCGCGTGGCCCGCAGCACACCAGGCGGCGGCTTGCCCCACAGCAGCCCGCCATACACATACAAACACAGCAGGCAGAAGAAAAACGGCGCGCCGAAGGTGAGCACAAACATCACCTCGGCCAAAAAGCTGGATTTCTGCAAAATCAGCACCTTCATCATTTCCGGCATAGTGAGCGGCACCTCTAGGCCCAACACCGTAACATGCATATACAGCCCGGAAAACACCACCGCCAGCATAACCAGCGAAGCCAAAGCCAGCGCCAGTGGCAGCAGAAACGGGTTGGTTTCCACACGCGCCAGCGGATGGCCGCAGCGCGGGCAAAACGCCGCTTTCCCCGGCTTGAGCGGCGGCAGGCGCAGCTCAAGCCCGCAGGAATGGCAGGAAATATAGTGTGCCGGCATTACCGCCTTCGGCTGATAAGGTCGGTAGCGGCGCGCGCGGCGCAAGCGGGTAGCGAATTTCAAAAGGAAACCGGAAGATAATGAAAAATGGCGATTATAGCCTAAAGCGGATTGGCAGCAATAGTTTAGGGGCTGTTGACAACTGCTGGTTTCCGCGTCTTTTTGCCCCAAAGGCGGCATCTTCCGCGTTGGAAGTTCTCGCAAGGTGTCCAACCTTACTGCGGTTTCCGCCTTGAATCTGCCGCCTTTGGGGCAAAAATCCGCTTGGAAAAGTAGCTGTCAGCAGACTCTAGCAGGTTTTCAGGTAGCCTTGGCTGGGGAGAAGGCTAGCTGAAAAATAATCGGTATTGGAAAAAAGAGTTGGGCAGATAGTGTTCAGGTAGCCTCTTTGTGTAAAAGACAGGCTACTTGAAAATGGTGGAAGCGGTATCTGCTGTCCACAAAAAAAGGCTACCTGGAAAATCGTGGCTGTTGCGGATAGGAGTTTGGTGTGGAAGTGCGGCACACTATTTTCAGGTAGCCTGAAGCAGCAAGCTAGGATTGAGTTTAGACGATGGCGGTGGCCAGCCATAGTTTGGCTGCGAAGAAGATAAACAGGGCACTGGCACCGCTTTTGCCGAACGCAGCCACACGGCTGTATTTGGTGCCCACGCGGCCAACTGAGTTCGCCATCAGAATCAGCGTACCCATGCACAGCAGACTGCACAGCTGGAAGGTGCCGCCCAAGAGCAGGAAGCTCAGGTGCGGGTGTTCGTAGCGGATATCGACAAACTGCACCATGATGGCGGGGAAAAACAGCAGGCTTTGCGGATTGAGCAAGGAAATGGTGAGCGATTTGCGGAACACTTGCAGCAGGGTGCCTTCAGCAGTATGGCTGTCGGCTTTGGCAGCGGCAGCATGATGCAATTTGAGCCAGCCTTCACGCAGCAGCATGATGCCCAAATAGGCCAAGTATGCGCCGCCGGCCAGTTGCAGCGCGTTAAATAAAGAAGGATAGGTTTGCAGCAGGGCGCTGGCGCCGAAAGTGGAAGCCACAATCAACACGCCATTGCCGACAAAGATGCCGGCGAAGGCGCTCCAACCCGTTTTGGTGCCGTATTGCCCGGCCACTGATAAGCAGTAAATCATATTCGGCCCGGGCAGCAACACCAGCAGCAACACGGCGAGCAAATAAGCAGAAAAATTAATAATACCGAACATTTACATACTCACAAATACTCAGGTAGCCATACTATACAACCGGTTTCTTGATATATAAAATACTGGTTAAGGAAGCCTGTGATAGGGAAAGCAGATGATAAATTTCCGCCTCATTCGCCATTTGTGGATGTTTCTTGCCGTGGCCGAAGAAGAACACTTCGGGCGTGCCGCCGAGCGGCTGAATATGTCACAACCGCCGCTCACCGAACATATCAAACAGCTCGAGCAGGCCTTGGGTATGGTGCTGTTTGAACGCTCGCGGCGCGGCACCAAACTCACCGCCGCCGGCTATTCCATCTTGCCCGCCGTGCGCAAATTTGCCGAGCAGATGCAGCGGCTGCAAACTACCGTGCAGGAAATCGCCGCCGGCCACAGCGGCATTTTGCATATTGGTGCGATTACCGTGGCGCTGTTGGAAGAGGTGCCGCCACTCATTGAGCACATCCACTGGCACTATCCCGCGCTCACCGTGCGCGTGCGCGAAATCGACAGCGGCGACGCCGAGCCGCTGCTGCAAGCGGGCGACATTGACCTTGCCTTCGCCCGCCTGGAAATCCCGTGGGACAGCACCATCCGCCTGCACACCCTGCGCCGCGAGCCGCTGGCCGTGGTGTTGCCGAAAAGCCATCCCTTTGCCAAACGAGAATCGATAGATTTAAAAGACCTGGCTTGCGAAGGCTTTGTGATGTTTGAGCGCGCAGTCAGCCCCGGTTCTTTCGACGCCCTGCTTGCCGCCTGCCAATGCGCCGGCTTTGTGCCCAATATCCTGCACGAAGTGCGCACCATCGCCCTGCAGGTGGCCTTCGCCGGCTGCGGGCAGGGCGTGGCGCTCGTACCCGTGTCCTCCGCCCGCTACCTACCCGGCAACGCCGTGCTGCGGCCGCTGGACGACGACATCTGGATTAACAGCGTGGTTCTCGCTTGGCACGAAAGGCAGCACGACCCGCTACTGGAAAATGTGCTGGACTTGGTGCAGGGATATTTCGATGATGAAGGGGAGAAGAAGGCTACCTGAAAATTTCAGGTAGCCTTTTGGGAGAAGTATCAGAAGTAGGCAAGGTGTGCGGAGCAGCCACGCACGCGGTTGGTGGGGATGCGGGCTACGGCTTGCTTTCGAGATTTGGAAGTGCAGGCTGGTTTTTTGGGTTTGTAGGAGAAAATAGACAGACCCTCAAGGTTTTGGCTTTATGAAAACTGTTTTTCAGACGGCCTTTGCGCTAAGAGGTTTTCAGACGACGTTTGAGGTCGTCTGAAAGTTTGAAACAATGGTTGGACGGCAAAGAACGCGTGTGTGCGTGGCTGGTGGGAATGTGGGCTATGCTTACTATGGTTGCTCAACCTACGCTTGCTTTACTGAACTGAAATAATATTCGTGATAAATTTTTTCAAAATCTTCAGTTTTAATATTCTTTCCTGAAGCTATTAATTCTTCAATTTTTTCATTAATAGTTTCTAGAAATATTAGATAATCCGCATGAGTTTTTGAATATAGCGATAAATCAGGGTCTATTTTATTAATTAAATGAAAATTAATATGCCAGTTTAAAGTAAGACAATTAAAATATCCTGCTTTTGATAGTTCGCCAATTTCTTCTCCTTGAATTTTAATAGAGCTCGTTATACCATCTCTCCTATACATATCTTGCGCCTTTTCATGTTCTATAGACAACTTATTTAAGAGTTCATGAACTAATTTATGTATCATTTGAAAAGAAATTCTTTGATTTTGGTTTAAAATTAATAAGGTATCTTTGTAATAATTTGTGTATATGGGATTTGATATGCCAATCATTGCATATTGACCAATTTTATTTGCTCCATATAACTGCAGGTTTCTAGCATGATAGTGTAAGATTCTTTCCACCTCTTTTTGTATATCCGATAATTCTTCATATAGTAGTTTAATAATTTTCTTTCTTTCAAAATAGGTTTTAGCAAAACCAGTTAATTGCGATATTAACCAACCAAGAGAAGTAGAAAATACTACTAAAATAATTTTTTCCAATAAATCTTTATCCATATTTAATCTCCAAAATTCTTTTTAAAAATTTACTCTGCCCCCCAAAGCAGATTCTCTTTAATCCCCCGTATCCTATCCCGTAACACCGCCGCCTCTTCAAACTGCAAATCCCTAGCCGCCTGCTGCATGGCTTTTTCGAGTTTGGCGATTTCTTTAATCGCGTCTTCTTCGTTGTGAATTCCGCCAACTTTAACCTTGTTTTTGCCTTTCAGACGACCTTTGCCGCTGTCTTCTTCGTGGTACACGCCGTCGATGATGTCTTTGACCTGTTTTTTAATCTGCTGCGGCACGATACCGTGTTCTTCGTTGAATTTCATCTGTTTTTCGCGGCGGCGTTCGGTTTCGTCGATGGCGGTTTTCATGGAGTCGGTGATTTTGTCGGCGTACAGGATGGCGACGCCGTTCACGTTGCGCGCGGCGCGGCCTATGGTTTGAATCAGGCTGCGGTGCGAGCGCAGGAAGCCTTCTTTGTCGGCGTCGAGGATGGCGACGAGGGAGACTTCGGGAATGTCCAAGCCTTCGCGCAACAGGTTGATGCCGACGAGTACGTCAAACAGGCCTAGCCGTAAATCTCTAATGATTTCAACGCGCTCTACGGTGTCAATGTCGCTGTGCAGGTAGCGCACTTTGATGCCGAGTTCGCTGTAATAGTCGGTGAGTTGCTCCGCCATACGTTTGGTGAGGGTGGTAACGAGTACGCGTTCGCCTTTTTGGATGCGGTCGTTGATTTCGCTCATTAAGTCGTCGACTTGGGTGGCAACGGGGCGGATGATGATTTGGGGGTCGACCAGCCCTGTGGGGCGGACGACTTGTTCGACCACTTGTCCGGCGTGTTCTTCTTCGTATTTGGCGGGGGTGGCGGAAACGAAGACGGTTTGCGGCATGACTTTTTCAAATTCGTGGAATTTGAGCGGGCGGTTGTCACGGGCGGAAGGCAGGCGGAAGCCGTAATCGACGAGGTTTTGCTTGCGCGATGCGTCGCCTTTGTACATGCCGCCGATTTGGGTAACGGTAACGTGGCTTTCGTCGATGAACATGATGGCGTTGTCGGGCAGGTAGTCCATCAGCGTGGGCGGCGGTTCGCCTTCTTTTTTGCCGGAGAAGTGGCGGGAGTAGTTTTCGATGCCTTTGCAGAAGCCCATTTCGTAGAGCATTTCGAGGTCGAAGCGGGTGCGCTGTTCGATGCGTTGTTGCTCGACGGGGCGTTGTTCGCGGGCGAAAAATTCGACGCGTTCGCGCAATTCTTCTTTGATGGATTCGCAGGCGCGCAATACGGTGTCGCGCGGGGTAACGTAGTGGCTGGACGGGAAGACGGTGTAGCGGCCGACGCGCTGGATAAGGCTACCTGAAAGCGGGTCGAACATATCGAGGCGGTCGATTTCGTCGTCGAACAGGCTGATGCGCAAGGCGTTTTCGGAGCTTTCGGCGGGATACACGTCAATCACGTCGCCGCGCACGCGGAAGCTGCCGCGTTTGAAGTCCAAATCGCCGCGTTCGTACTGCATGGAAACAAGCGTGGCGATGATGTCACGCTGCTCGATGGTGTCGCCTTCTTTGACGGACAACACCATTTGTTGATACTCGGTCGGGTCGCCGATACCGTAAATGGCGGACACGGTGGCGACGATAATCACGTCGTCGCGCGTCATCAGGTTTTTGGTGGCGGAAAGGCGCATCTGTTCGATGTGTTCGTTGATCGCGCTGTCTTTTTCGATGAACAGGTCGCGGCTGGGCACATAGGCTTCGGGTTGGTAATAGTCGTAGTAGGAGACGAAATATTCCACCGCGTTTTCGGGGAAAAACTCGCGCATTTCGGCGTAGAGCTGGGCGGCAAGGGTTTTGTTGTGCGCCATGATGATGGCGGGGCGGCCGCTTTGGGCGATGACGTTCGCCATGGTGTAGGTTTTGCCCGAACCGGTTACGCCGAGCAGGGTTTGGTAGGCCAGGCCGTCTGAAAGCCCTTCGAGCAGGCCGGCAATGGCGGTAGGCTGGTCGCCTGCGGGCGGGAAGGGTGGGTGGAGTTTGAAGGGGGAGTTGGGGTATTGGATGATGTCCATGAGGCTACCTGAAAAAAGCGCGGGCAAAGGTGGAATTATAACGCTAATGCGTGTGCTTGCTGCTGGGTGGCTGGGGAAGTTTCAGGTAGCCTTTTGTGGCAGGATAGGGCGGCAATGGGGGAGGGCGGTATTGTTATGCTGCCGACTCGGTTCCTGCACAGCTAAAACCGCAGCCCGGCTTTGCCGCCATCCGATTTTTAGGTAGCCTTTGCGGCTTGATACGAACAAGGAGTTTCCATGAGCAATATCCGCCCTTATTTGGATGCCGTGCCGCAGGTACATGGCAGTTGTTATCTCGATCCGCTGTGCTTGGTGGCGGGGGATGTGGTGTTGGCTGAGGAGGTGTCGGTATGGCCGTTTGCCGTGTTGCGCGGGGATGTGAACAGCATCCGTGTGGGGCGGGGCAGCAATATTCAAGATCATGTGATGCTGCATGTGAGCCCCAAAACGGACAGCAAGCCGGAAGGTTCGCCGCTGATCATCGGCGAGGATTGCACCATCGGCCATCATGTTACGCTGCACGGCTGCACCGTTGGCAACCGTGTGTTGGTGGGAATGGGCAGCATTGTGTTGGATGATGCTGTGATTGAAGATGATGTGATGATCGGGGTGGGCAGCTTGGTGCCGCCGCGCAAACGGCTGGAAAGCGGCTATTTGTATGTGGGCTCGCCGGTAAAGTAAGTGCGGCGGCTTACGGCGGAGGAGCTGGCGTTTCTGCCTTATTCGGCAGCGCATTATGTGCGGGTGGCAGAGGGGCATAAGGCGGGCGGCTGATTTTAGTTTTGCAGAACCCCGTCGTCTTCGGCTACTTCGTTTTCATTTCGTTGAAGCGGGGCTTTCAGGTAGCCTGCTGTGCTATAGAGGCTACCTGAAAATGATTGTGCTATTATTTGAAAATACTTGTTTTGTATTTAATTGGATGAAAGGAAAAACCATGAAAGCAACATATCGATTAGCCGCTGCTGCGGTGTTGGCCGCCCTGTTGTCGGCTTGTGGCGTTGGCGTGGGCGTGAGCGGCGGCAACGGCCATGTGGGTGCGCGCGGCTCGGTGGATTTGGGCAACGGCAATAGCAGCGTTACGCCTTATGGCAAAGTGGGCGTGGGGGTGGAGGTAACGCGTTAAACGGGTTTGCCTCCGGTTGATGCTGCCCCGTTTGAAAGGCTACCTGAAAACTGTTTGTATGGTTTCAGGTAGCCTTTTTGTTGTTCGGTATTGTTATTCAGCCGCGGCACATTAGGCGTTGTGTTTCGTGCCACATGCCGTCGGGGCGCGGTTCGACCACGGCGATGAGGCCGGGGGCTTGGTGAACGAGCTCGGCAGCATTGATGGTTTGTTCCAAGGGAACGCGGGCGGGCGCGAGGTAGGCGAGGCGGGGCAGGGGGTGGAAGCGTTGTGCGGCTTGGGTGGGGTAGTCTGCCCATTGTGGGAGGAAGAGGCCGCTCCAGCCAAGGGGATTGAGGGGGCTGCCGTTGAGGATGCCGTTTGGGGTGAAGCCGATGCCGCGGATGATGGTGGCGGTGTTGAGGGCTTGGCTAAGGTTTTGGGGTTGGCGGCAATCTGTTTTGCCCGTATTGGCTTCGCGGGGGCTTGCTTCGTTCGTTTTAGCTTCGCAGAAACTCGCTTCGCTCGTTTTCAGGTAGCCTTGGAGTGGTGCGGGCAGTTGGGCACGGGCTTGGGGGGTATGGAAGAGGCGGCATTGTTGTTGCAGTTTGGCGGCTTTGCCAAGCAGGGTGTCGGCGGGGTTGAGGCCTTGGAAATCGTTGGGTGCTGTGCCGCCGTAGTATTTGCAGGTGAGTTCGAGGTGGTAGGGGGTAGAGTCGAGCAGGCAGAGGAAGTCGGCGGCGCCGAGGGGTTGGCCGCTTTCGCTGTGGATGGGGTGGTCGCGGGCGATAAGTTGGCAATGGGGGGCGTGGGCAAGCCAGAAGGCGAGCAGGCTTTCGGCGTAGTGGCCAAGGCGGTGGCCGAAGGGGGCTTCTTGCTCGAGCCATTGTTGCAGCGGGGCGGGCTGGCTGTCGAGGCTGAGCAGAAAGCGGAAGCCTTGGCTGCCGAGCAGGCGGGGGATGGTGAGCTCGCAGCCGCTGTACCATAGGGGCGGGGCGGTGAGTAGGGCGGTGAGGTCGCGCACGGCGGGGTGGCTCAGCTGCCACCAGATGGCATTAAGGGCGTAGTTCATGGTTGGGCGGGGATGGAATGGGATGGCGGGAATGTAGCGATGGCGGGATAGGCAGTCAAGTTGTTTGGAAAGGCTACCTGAAAATAGGGAGTGGTTTCAGGTAGCCTTTGGTTGTGGATTATGTGTGAAATCATTTGTTTTTTATGGGTTGACACCGGATAATGCGCGCGACGCGGCGTGTGCCGGATGAATTTAAAGAGGCTGTAGTATGTATCAAACGAAGAAGCGTAGCTGGCTGCCATGGGTGGTGGGCATGGCGCTATTGTTGGCGGTGGTGCTTTTAATTGTGCAGATGCGCGATGTGCTTTCGCCGTTTGTGGTGGCTGCAGTGTTGGCCTATATTTTGAACCCGCTGGTGGAAAAGCTTTGCCGGCACAGGCTGCGGCGCGGGGCGGCGGCGATGCTGGTGATGGTATTTACGCTATTGCTGTTGGTGTTGCTGTTGCTGATTGTGGTGCCGATGTTGGTGCAGCAATTTGTCAGTTTGCTGGATAAACTGCCGGAATTGGTGGCATTTGCGCAAAATAAGGCGCTGCCTTGGATTAATCATATGCTGGGCACGCATTGGGTGTTAAACGACCAATCGGTATCGAAATGGCTAAGCGGCCATGTGGGCAGTGTTCAGGCAGGGCTTTCCAAGGCGCTGCCAGCCTTGCTGGAACAGGGTGGCAGTTTGGTAACCAGTTTGGGTAATTTGATGGTGCTGCCATTTTTGCTGTATTACTTTTTGCTGGATTGGTCGCGCTGGGCAGAGGGGATTAATACCATGATTCCGCGCCGTTATCTGGCGGCCTATGCGCGCATCGGCGGCAATATGGATACGGTGTTGGGCGAATTTTTGCGTGGGCAACTGATAGTGATGCTGATCATGGGCCTGCTCTACGGTTTGGGCCTGATGCTGGACGGTTTGGAGTCTGGTTTTGCTATCGGGATGGTGGCGGGGCTCTTGGTGTTTGTGCCGTATTTGGGAGCGTTCACCGGCCTGCTGCTGGCCACGATAGCTGCGCTGTTGCAGTTTGGCACTTGGCAGGGGCTGATTACGGTGTGGGCGGTGTTTGCCGTGGGGCAGTTTCTGGAGAGTTTCTTTATCACGCCGAAGATTGTGGGCGATCGCATCGGGCTTTCGCCGTTTTGGGTAATTTTCGCCTTGATGGCTTTCGGCAGCCTGTTGGGTTTTGTGGGCATGCTGCTGGCGCTGCCTTTGGCCGCGGTAACGCTGGTGTTGCTGCGCGAGGGCGTGTCGGCATATATGGATAGCGGGTTCTACCGGCGCGAGAAATAGTCGGGCAGGGCAGGCGTTGTTTGCAAAGGCTACCTGAAACGCAGCACAGCGAAGTTTCGGCGTAGCTAAAGTTTCAGGTAGCCTTTCGTTTGGCTTTGGAGGCTGGCTGGAAAATGCGCTAGGCCGCCTCGGTTTTGTTGTATCAGGCAAACGTTCTTTCCCTACTTACCCGCCGTTTGCCGAAAATAGCTCGTGGCTGCTTGCATTTAGGCAACATCGCCAGTAAAATGCCGCGCTTACGGATTTTATTTTACTTATCAGGAGATTTTTCATATGGCCAATAGCGCCCAGGCACGCAAACGCGCCCGCCAGTCGCAGAAAAACCGTGCACACAATGCCAGCCTGCGTACTGCTTTCCGTACCGCAGTGAAGAAAGTTTTGAAGGTTGTGGAAAGTGGCGATAAAGCCGCTGCCCAAGCCGAATTCGTGGCAGCCACCAAAGTGATGGACCGCATCGCCGACAAAGGCGTGTTCCACAAAAACAAAGCCGCCCGCCACAAAAGCCGCTTGGCTGCCAAAATTAAAGCCATGGCCTAAGCCGCTTGCTGCATAAACGCTGCCGCATCTTGCAAATAGATGCGGCTTTGTTTTGCGCGGAAGATTTGCAGAACGGCTGTGAGGCTGCCTGAAAAATATGCCAATCCCGGCAAGCCTCTGCCGCCCCACCTGTAAGGCTGCAGCCAAAATGCGCTACAATGCGCCCACTACCTTGCACAACAGGAATACTCAATGATCTACGGCATCGGCACCGACATCCTGCGTATCGAGCGCATCGAGCAGCTATACGACAAATACGGCCAGGCATTGGCCGAACGCCTGCTCAGCCGCATCGAACTTTTGGAGTGGCGCTCCGTCGGCAACAAGGCAAACTTTCTGGCCAAGCGGTTTGCCGCCAAAGAAGCCTTTGCTAAAGCCGTGCACACCGGCTTGCGCTCGCCGGTAACGCTGCACCACATTTCCATCGCCCACGACAAACTCGGCCGCCCGGAATTCGTGGTGGAGCCGCCCTTGCAGGAATGGCTGCGCCAACAAGGCATCGGGCGGGTGCATTTGAGCCTGAGTGACGATAACGGCGCGGTCGTGGCCTTCGTCGTGGCCGAAAAAGGGTAGGGCAAGGCAGTTTATAAAAATAATAAAAATAATCGCATCAAGTTTTAGTTTCGCAGAAGCCAGCAGGGCTTGTTTTAGCTTCGTTAAAGCTGCGCTTTCAGGTAGCCTGCTGTACGGGCTGCCCGCTAAAACCATTTAATCCAAAGCAAATAGAGAAAGGAAACACTATGTTCTATAGCCGAAACGTCGTCAGTAACACCTTGCTATACGAACGCCCCGCCGACAGCATGGACGCCTTCAGCCAAAGCTTGGCTGAAATGCGCACCGCCCAGCGCCGCTTTGCCGCTGCCGGCGTACAGGCGCGGGTGGCTATGCTTGCTGCCTTTGTCGACCACCTCGAAGCCGAAAAAACCAAGCTCGCCCGCATGATTTGCGAAGAAGTCGGCCGCTGCCTGCGCGAATGCGAAGCCGAGATGGATAAATCCGTCTCCCTCATCCGCTATTATGTGAAGCTCGCCCCCCAGCTTCTGCAACACCAAACCATCGCCACCCAGGCCAGCCTCAGCCAAGTGCGCTTCGAGCCCTTGGGCGTGGTGCTGGCCGTGATGCCGTGGAACTACCCCGTATGGCAGATTATCCGCTTTGCCGTGCCCGCCTTGTGCTCCGGCAATGCCTGCTTGGTAAAACCCGCACCCAGCGTGGCCCGTGTCACCGCCGCCTTGTTTGATATTGTTGGCAGCGAATTGCCCTGGCGAGCCACTTGGTTGGCACATGAAGATGTGGAATACGCCATTGCCAAAACCGATGCCTTGGCCTTCACCGGCTCTGCCGACGTCGGCCGCCGCCTTGCCGGCTACGCCGGAAGTCATCTGAAAAAATCCGTGATGGAGCTTGGCGGCAGCAACGCCTTCATCGTGCTCGACGATGCCGACATCGCCCAAGCCGCTGCCGATGCCTGCTATGCCCGTTTCCGCGATGCCGGCCAATCCTGCAACGCCGGCAAACGCATCATTCTCACCAAAGGCATCGCCGCGGAATTCACCCAACTCTTCCTCGAACACTGCCGCCGCCTCACCCCCGGCTGTCCGCTCGATCCCGACACCACCCTCGCCCCGCTGCACCGCAAAGACCTGCAGTTGCAAGTGCACGAACAAGTGCAAGACGCGCTCGAACACGGTGCCAAACTCCTGCTCGGCGGCGAACTGCCCAACGAAGCCGATACCACCTTCTACCCGGCCACCGTGCTCGACAACATCACTCCTGCCTGCCGCATGTACCGCGAAGAAGTGTTCGGCCCCGCCGTGGGCATTTTCCACGCCCGCGATGCCACCGACGCCGTGCGCCTGGCCAACGACAACCCCTTCGGGCTCGGTGCCAGCATCTACTCCGCCAACCTCGACAAAGCCTGGGAGCTCGGCCAGCAAATCGAAGCCGGCAGCGTATTCATCAACCGCCACACCAGCAGCGACCTGCGCCTGCCCTTCGGCGGCGTGAAAGACTCCGGCTTCGGGCGTGAGCTTTCCGAATTTGGCTTGTATGAATTTGTGAACGTGAAGGCATATTGGCAGAAATAGCGCAGCAGAAGGCTACCTGAAAGCGCAGCTTCAACACAGTTAAAACGATGTTTGGGCGCAGCTCAAACTGAGTTTCTGCGAAGCTAAAACGGCAGCCCCGTAGGCTGGTTCGCAGCTGGGCGGCATTGCTGCACCGATGCCGGATTATTTTCAGGTAGCCTCTATGCCACAGCAAAGGCTGCCTGAAAGAGTAAGTACCAACAAAGTTTCAATCGGTCTCTCATGTTTCAATCTCTAGCCGGAACACATTTTTCACAGGACAGCGAGCTGCAGACAATATGGCAGTAGACTGTGGTGCAAGCGCAATATAAAAGGCTACCTGAAATATTTTCAGATAGCCTTTTTGCTTGCTTAATCCGCTTAGTGCTCAATCGGTTTGGCCGGGCGGGTGGCGGCCTGGCCCAGGGAGGCGCGCCATTGTTGTGGAGCTTTCACCAGTTCCAAAGCGCGGCGCAATTGGTCGTCTTTGGCCGGATCGGGTTTGTAGCGGGTGGCGGGGTTGTTGTCGGCCTCGTCTTTGGCAGCGGGCTCGGAGGCGGCTTTGTTTTCGGCGCTGTGGTTGTTCAGTGCACGGCCGCGCACTTCGTGGCCGCCGTTGGGGTTGCTCAGGTGGCCGGAGAGGTCGGCTTCGCGGCTTTCATAACGGCGGGTTTTATCAGCCACTTCCACGTCGGGCATGATACCTTGGGCTTGTATGGAGCGGCCGCTGGGGGTGTAGTAGAGCTGGGTGGTGATCTTCAGTGCGCCGCCGTTGGAAAGGGGCATCACGGATTGTACGGAGCCTTTGCCGAAGCTTTGGGTACCCACAATCACGGCGCGTTTGTGGTCTTGCAGGGCGCCGGCCACGATCTCGGAGGCGGAGGCGGAGCCGGAGTTAATCAACACGGTGATGGGGATGGTTTTAAATTCGGCAGGCAGGCCAGCAAGCGGGTCTTTGCTGCTGCCGATTTGGTAGTCGGCGGGCTGGGCTTTGAGGTTCATGTTTTCTTTGCCGTTGCGGCCTTTGGTACTCACCACGAGCTGGCCATTTTGCAGGAAGGCGGCAGATACGCCCACTGCGCCATTGAGCAGGCCGCCAGGGTCGTCGCGCAGGTCGATGACGAGGCCTTTGAGAGGGCCGCCGTTGGTGTGGCGCATAGTTTGCAGAGCCTCAACCATAGCAGGCACGGTACGTTCTTGGAACTGACTGATACGTAGGTAGCCGTAGCTGGGCTCGATGAGGTCGTGGCGCACGCTGCGCACTTTGATGATGGCGCGGGTAAGGGTAACCACGATGGGCTGGGGCGCGTCTTTTCGGGTGAGGGTAAGGGTAATTTTGGTGCCGGGCTCGCCGCGCATGCGCTTCACGGCATCGTTTACACTCATGTTGAGGGTGGAGGCATCATCGATTTTGATGATGTAGTCGCCACTTTGGATACCGGCACGTTCGGCCGGCGTATCTTCAATCGGGGCAACGATTTTGATGAAGTTATTTTCAGAACTGACCTCCATGCCTAAGCCGCCAAATTCACCTTTAGTATTTTCCTGTAGGTCGGCATAGTCTTTGGTGTTCATGTATTCGGAGTGCGGATCGAGGTGGGCAACCATGCCTTTGAGCGCGCCTTCGAGGATTTCGTCGTCGGTTTTGTCTTGATAGTAGTTGGCTTTCACCTGGCTGTACACTTCGGCCATGGTGCGCAGGGAATCCACGGGCAGGGGCTGCTGGCTGCGGGTTTCGGCAAAGCTCTGCATGCTCAGGCTCACGGCGATGCCGGTGAAGGTGCCCAGGGTGTAGAGGGCAATTTTTTTGAAGGTGTTGTTGGACATAATGAGTTTTTGTCTTTCAGTTTGCTGATTAGGTGGCTGGGATGGTTTGCAGTGGCGGGGCTATTTGGTTTTCAGGTAGCCTGCTGCTCAGCCAGATTGAACTTTAGGCAAATTTTCCTGTTCCAGCAAGGGGGTGGGGGTAAATAAATGCTAAATGAGGAATTTTAGTAGGTTCTGTGTGAGTGGAGGCTGCCTGAAAATGTAGCGCAGCGAGGTTTCTGCAAAGCTAAAGGTCGACTGTTTGGTTTGATTAATTCACCCATGAAGTGGGGTTCATGGCTTGGTTGCGGTAGCGGATTTCGAAGTAGAGGCCGTTTTCGCCGTCGGGGAGGCTGCCGCTGCGGCCGATGGTTTGGCGGGGGGATACGCGGCTGCCTGCGCCGGCGCTGATTTGGGAGAGGCCGGTGTAGATGCTGAGGTAGCCGCTGCCGTGGTCGACGATAACGGTGTTGCCGTAGCCTTGCAGGGGGGCGGCATAGGCGACTTCGCCTTCGGCGATGCTGCGCACGGCGGTGGGTGGGGTGCTGATGAAGAGGCCTTTCCAGGTGCCGCCGCCGGGGCGGGCTTGGCCGAAGCGGCCGCTGATGTTGCCGCTGGCGGGGCGTTGCAGGCGGCCTTGCATGCGGCTGAAGCCGTGACTTTGCGGCTCTTGGGCTTCGGAGGCTTCGAGGGCGAGGTCTTCGGCGGTGAGGGTGTTGCGGTTGGGGTTTTCTGGTGTTGGGGTGTCGTGTTGACGGGCTTCGTTGCGTTCGCTTTCAGGTAGCTTGTGCGGACGTGGGGTGGGTTGGTTGCCGTTTTGGGCTTGCTGCTGGCGGCGTTGGCGCAGGGCTTGGGCACGGCGCTGGCGTTCGGCTTCCTGCCGTTGGGCGGAGCGGCGGCTGAGGCTGGCGATGAGGCCGTTGAGGCGGCTTTCGTTTTGGCGCAGGGTTTGCAGCTTGGCGGTTTCGCGGCTGATGTCTTGCTCGAGGCTTTGCTGTTGGCGTTGCTGCTGTTGCTGTTGGCGGCCGAGGCGGGCGGCGGTGGTTTGCTGCTGGCGTTTGAGGGCGTCGAGCCGCTTCAGCTGCTCGTTGATGCTGTCTTGCTGCTGTTTGAGCTCTTGGCGGTTGTGTTGCAGCTGGCTAAGGGCCTGGGCGTTGGCTTGGTTGAGGTGGCGCAGGTATTCGAGGTGGCGGCCTTTCTGCTGGGGGTCGGCGTTTTGCAGGAACAGGGTGACGGCGTTGGGCTGATGGTTGCGGTAGCGGCTGTTGAGCAGGCGGGCGGCTTGGGCTTGGGTGTTTTGGATGCGGGTTTGCAGGCTGTCGAGCTTGGCCTGCATGGCTTGCAGCTCGCGCCAGGCGGTTTGGCGGCTGCGGGTGAGACGGTCGAGCTCGCGGCGCACGGTGTCGAGTTCGCTTTGGGTTTGGCGGATGTTGCTTTGCAGCTGGCGTTGTTCGCTTTGCTGCTGTTGGAGCTTGCGGTTGCTCTCGCCGATGGCGCGCTGTACTTGGCGCAGGTCGTCTTTGGGCGCGGCGGCGGCGGGCAGGATGCTGCAGAGGAGGGCGAGGAGAATGAGGATTTTGTGCTTCATGAGGCTACCTGAAAAAAAGGAGAGGCTACCTGAAAGGGTTTAGAGGAAATTGAGGTGTTCGGCGAGGATGAGTGTGCCGATACCGATGAGTACGAGGCCGCCGAGGATTTCGGCGCGTTTGCCGATGGCGCTGCCCAGGAGGCTGCCCAAGCGCAGGCCGATGGCGGCCATGATGGTAGTGGCCAGGCCGATGGTGAGGGCGGTAAGCAGGATGTTGACTTCGAGGAAGGCCAGGCCGACGCCGACGATCATGGAGTCGATGCTGGTGGCGAAGGCGATGGCGACGAGCATGAGCGGCGAGGGCGGCCGGCGGCCGGATTGGCCGCTTTCTGGCTGTGCCTCTGCAGATTGTTCCCCGACGTGCTGTTCCGGCTGCAGCGCGCCGTAAATCATGCGCAGGCCGAGCAAGAGCAGCAGGATGAAGGCGATCCAATGGTCCCAATCGGCGATGTAGCGTTGTGCCACGGAGCCGATTGCCCAGCCGATGGGCGGGGTAAGGGTTTCCACGCTGCCGAACACGGCGGCGGTGCGCAGTGTGCCCAGGCGGGTGGGTGTGCCGATGGCGGCGCCTTGGGCGATGGCGGCGGCAAAGGCGTCCATAGACATGCCGAAGGCGAGGGCGAGGATAGTGAGGAAGCTCATGGCGGGTGGGGGCTGCCTGAAGCTTTCAGGTAGCCCGCTGCTGGGCAGTCAAACAAACTCAATCAGGCTCTCGCCACTCATTTCCTGCGGCTTAGGCAGGCCGAGCATGGCGAGGAGGGTGGGGGCGATGTCTTTCAGCGCGCCGCCGGCCTTGATGCGGGCGGGGCGGCCGACATACAGGAAGGGCACGGGGTTGGTGGTGTGCTGGGTGTGCGGCTGACCGTTGGCGGGATCGAACATCTGCTCGCAGTTGCCGTGGTCGGCGGTAATCAGCACTTCGCCGCCGGCTGCTTGAGCGGCAGCCACGATTTTGCCCACACAGTCGTCGAGCGTTTCCACCGCTTTGATGGTGGCAGCCAGCACGCCGCTGTGGCCGACCATGTCGCCGTTGGCGAAGTTGCACAGGATCACATCGAAACGCTTGGCGGCGAGGCTGTCGAGGATGTGCTGACACACTTGCGGTGCGCTCATTTCGGGCTGTAAATCGTAGGTGGTGACTTTGGGCGAGGGCACGAGGATGCGCTCTTCGCCGGGATAGGGCTCTTCGCGGCCGCCGCTGAGGAAGTAGGTAACGTGCGGATATTTCTCGGTTTCGGCAATACGCAGCTGGCTTATGCCTTGGGCAGATAGGTATTCGCCCAAGCCGTTGCGGATGCTTTCTTGGGCAAACAGCACGGGGAAGTGGTATTGGCTGCCGTAGCTGGTAAGCGAGGTGAAATAGCCGGGGCGGAAGCGCTGCTGGCGTTGGAAGCCTTGGAAATCGTCGAACAGCAGGGCTTGGGTGAGCTCGCGGGCGCGGTCGGCGCGGAAGTTCATGAAGACAACCGCATCGCCGTCGTGCAGGGCGGCTGCGGGGTCGATAACGGTGGGCTGGACGAATTCGTCGTGTTCGCCGCGTTCATAGGCGGCGGCCAGGGCTTGCAGCGGCGTGTCGGCGCGGAATTGGGCTTGGCCGAACAGGGCGTTGTAGGCCTGCTCAACGCGCTCCCAGCGGTTGTCGCGGTCCATGGCGAAGAAGCGGCCGACCACGCAGCCCACTTTCACTTGCGGATGCTGTTCGCAATAGCTTTGCAGGGTTTTCAGGTAGCCTTCCGCGCTTTGCGGCGGGGTGTCGCGGCCGTCTAGGAAGGGGTGGAACACGATTTTCTGCATGCCGGCGGCCAGAGCAGCGTCGGCTACGGCGAAGAAATGGTTGATGTGGCTGTGCACGCCGCCGTCGGAGAAGCAGCCGAGCAGATGCACGGTTTTCGTGGGGCTTTGCCAGGCGGCGGTGAGGGCGGGGTTTTGCGCGAGCGAACCGTTTTCGATGGCCATATCGATGCGCGTGATGTCTTGCGCCACTACGCGGCCGGCACCGATGTTCAAATGCCCCACTTCGGAGTTGCCGAACTGGCCGGAGGGCAGGCCGACCATGCGCTCGGAGGCATCGATCGTGCCGTAGGCGTATTGGGCTTTGAGGCGGTCGAGATTGGGCGTGTTGGCGAGAAGGACAGAGTTGTCGTCGCCTTCGAGGCGGTGGCCGAAGCCGTCGAGAATGAGGAGGACGATGGGTTTGGTGAGCTTGCTCATGGTGTGCGTTTCAGATGGAAATTGGGATGACGGTATTATATAGCGGATTGGGTGAGAATTGAATGCGAGGGGAGGGCAGGGTGTTGTTTGGGAAGAGGGTTGGGCAAAGGGGGTGGTACATAAAGGCTACCTGAAATTTCAGGTAGCCTTCGTATTGCGGCGGGGAGATGATTACCAAGTTTTTTCTTGCTGAAAAACAGGCTACCTGAAGAAGCTAAATCGGTTTTCAGGTAGCCTTTATTCAACCAAACGGCCTTACACCACGATATTCACCAGCCGTTTCGGCACGATGATGATTTTCTTCGGCTCTTTGCCTTCCATAAACTTCTGCGCACCGGCAGTGGCGAGAGCGGCAGCTTCGATGGTGGCTTTGTCGGCCTCGGCAGGAACAGTGATTTTATCGCGCAGTTTGCCGTTTACCTGCACCATCATCTCCATCTCGGTTTGCACCAGCGCGGCAGGGTCGGCTTTTGGCCAGGGCTGTTGCCACACATTACCGCCCTCGCGCAGCTGCTCCCAAAGGTTTTCGCAAATATGCGGCACGATGGGCCACAGCAGAAGCAGTACGGTTTCGAGAGTTTCCTGCGCCACTTCGCGGCCGTGTGTTTCGGCGAATGCGCCGTTTTTGGCGGTGGCATCGTATTGGTTCAGCAGCTCCATCACGGCGGCGATGGCGGTGTTGAACTGCTGGCGGCGGTCGTAGTCGTCCGTTACTTTGGCGATGGTGCTGTGCAGTTTGAAGCGCAGGTCTTTCAGGCTGCTTGACAGGGCTTCCTGGCTACCTGAAAACTTGCTCACGCCGCTGCCGCCGTTTTGCACGAATTCGTACACGGTGCGCCACAGGCGGCGCAGGAAGCGGTGTGCGCCTTCCACGCCTGCATCCGACCATTCCAGCGACTGCTCGGGCGGGCTGGCGAACATCATAAACAGGCGGGCGGTGTCCGAGCCGTAGGCATCGATGATTTGCTGCGGGTCCACACCGTTGTTTTTGGATTTGGACATTTTTTCCACGCCGCCGATGACCACGGGCTGCCCGTCCGCTTCCAGCACGGCGGACACGGGGCGGCCTTTGTCGTCGGTCTGCACGCGCACTTCGGCGGGGTTGAACCAGGTTTTTTTGCCGTCCGCGCCTTCGCGGAAATACGTCGCTGCCAGCACCATGCCCTGCGTGAGCAGTTGTTTGAACGGCTCGCGCACCGACACAATGCCTTCGTCGTTCATCAGTTTAGTAAAGAAACGGGCATATAAAAGGTGCAGAATGGCGTGTTCGATACCGCCGATATATTGATCAACCTGCCCCCAATACGCGGCGGCTTCGGGCGCAACCATGTGCGCGTCGTCGCGCGGCGACATATAGCGGAACTGGTACCAGCTCGATTCCACAAACGTGTCCATGGTGTCGGTTTCGCGCTTGGCCGCGCCGCCGCATTTCGGACATTTTGTCTCGTAAAATTCGGGCATTTTGGCCAGCGGCGAGCCTGCGCCGTCGGGCACGACGTTTTCAGGCAGCACCACGGGCAAATCTTGTTCGGGCACGGGCACGTCGCCGCAGGTATCGCAATGGATAATCGGCACGGGGCAGCCCCAATAGCGTTGGCGCGAAATGCCCCAGTCGCGCAGGCGGTATTGCGTTTTCGGCTCGCCCGCAGAAGCAGCCTGCAACTTGGCGGCGATGGCATCGAAGGCTTCTTGGAAATTCAAACCGTCCAGATCGCCGCTGTTCACCAGCACGCCGTTTTCCTTGTCGGCATACCAGTCCTGCCATTGCGCCGCGTCAAACGGCTGGCCGTCCACGCTAATCACTTGTTTAATCGGTAGATTATACTGTTTTGCAAAGGCAAAATCGCGCTCGTCATGCGCGGGCACGGCCATCACCGCGCCGTCGCCGTAGCCCCACAGCACATAGTTCGCCACCCACACTTCCAGCCGCTCGCCGTTGAGCGGGTTGATGACGAAACGGCCGGTGGGCATGCCTTTTTTCTCCATGGTCGCCATGTCGGCTTCCGCCACGCTGCCGGCCTTGCATTCGGCAATGAACGCTTGCAGTGCAGGCTGCTTTTCGGCAGCGGCGGCGGCCAGCGGATGCTCGGCGGCCACGGCCACATACGTCGCGCCCATCAGCGTGTCGGGTCGGGTGGTGTACACCTGCACAAACTCGCGGTGGTTTTCAGGTAGCCCTTCGCGGCTGTCGGCGGCTACCTGAAAACGCACCGTTATGCCGCGCGATTTGCCAATCCAGTTGCGCTGCATGGTTTTCACTTGTTCCGGCCAGTCCAAATCGTCCAAATCCGCCAGCAGCTGCTCGGCATAATCGGTGATTTTGAAGTAGTACATCGGGATTTCGCGCTTTTCCACCAGCGCGCCGGAACGCCAGCCGCGCCCGTCAATCACCTGTTCGTTCGCCAGCACGGTTTGGTCAATCGGGTCCCAGTTCACCGTGCCTAGTTTCTTGTACACAATGCCTTTTTCAAACAGCTTGGTAAACAGGAGTTGCTCCCAGCGGTAGTATTCCGGGCGGCAGGTGGCGATTTCGCGCTCCCAATCCAGCGCAAAGCCCAGGCTCTGCAACTGCTTGCGCATATAGGCAATGTTTTCATACGTCCATTTGGACGGCGCGACTTGGTGGTTAATCGCCGCATTTTCGGCGGGCATGCCGAACGCGTCCCAACCCATTGGCTGCAACACGTTGAACCCCTGCATTTTTTTGAAGCGGCTGCGCACATCGCCGATGGTGTAGTTGCGCACATGCCCCATGTGCAGCCTGCCGCTGGGATAGGGGAACATGGAGAGGCAGTAGAATTTGGGTTTGGAAGCGTCTTCGGACACATTGAACACGCGTTCGGCAGCCCATTTTTTCTGCGCAGCGGGTTCGGTGAGTGAGGGTTGGTAGTGTTCTTGCATGATGAGGTTTTGCCGATGGTTTCGGATAGATTGAAAAGCTATGGATTATAAGCCAGCAGCGGGCGCTACGCCAAACGGGATGACGGCGGGAAAATCAATTAGGGATGATACAGCGTTAGCTTGCCTTACTAACCTGTACTGTCTATGGCTAGCCACCTGATCTCATTCCTACTTTGAACAATTATAAATTGGGAGGCTGTTGTTTGAAACAGCCTCCCAAGGCGATGTAATGATTCTGAAAAAACGAGCTCATAGATTGCAATAGTCGGTTCCACATTTCTCTGTGGCCAGAGGCTACCTGAAAGCACAAAACTCAAATGAGCTTAGCTTCCTTCCCTTCGTTTTGGCTGGCTAAATATAGAAACCCCCTCCATTTAGCCTACACAAAAAAAACCATCAATACCAAGGGAGGAAGTATCGATGGCCAATTTGCGGGAAAACGTCTACTTACTATCCATGCTTGCCTACCAAGAAGCAGCACAGATGTAGTACATTATATATAACACTTTCCACGATGTCTCTACCTAATTGTCTTTTTTACCTAACTGCCGCAATTTACTGCAATTAAATTGCATAAAAATACACTTTGCCAACAACTCGAGCGTTTACTTTACTTAATATTGATATCAGTATTTAAACAATATTGTTTAACATTTATTCACTTTTTGCCTGATAATGCCGTGCGATGTTATGTTGTTTCAAATGTTGTATTTTTGTCATCATCCATTGTATTCATCTTTTTAACGGCTTGCCGCACCTTCTCCGGATCGCTCAGGCGCAGCAGTTTTTGCACCTGTGCTGCCAGCTCGCCGGCGTGGCTTTGAATGATTACATTCTTCACGGCCAAAAGATTGCTGGCGTTCATGGAGAAGCGGCGCAAGCCCAAGCCGAGCAGCAGGCGGATGAAATGTAAATCACCAGCCATTTCGCCGCATACCGACACTGGCTTGCCCATGCGTTTGGCAGTGCGGAAAATATGGTGCAGTAGTTTCAACACTGCTGGATGGGCGGGCTGGTAGAGGTAGCTCACGCTATCGTCGCCACGGTCTACTGATAAGGTGTATTGAATCAAATCGTTGGTGCCCACCGAGATAAAATCCAAGTGTTGCAGGATATGACCCACTGTGAGCGCGGCAGAGGGAATTTCAATCATCGCGCCCACCTGCACTTCGCCATATTCTGTGTCACGTTCATCCAGCTGCTTACGGGCAATGGCCAAATGATTGATACATTGTCGCACTTCATCCACCGAAGTAATCATCGGCCACATAATCTTTACCGACCCGTGCGCCGCTGCGCGCAAAATCGCACGCATTTGGGTACGGAACATCAGTGGCTCGGCCAGGCATAGGCGGATACCGGTCATGCCCAGCGCGGGATTGAGCGCATGGTCCTCGCCGAACCAGCGCGGGTTTTTGTCCACGCCTAAATCCACGGTGCGCACGGTGAGCGGCTTGCCTTTGAGCTTTTTCACAATGCCGGTATACACGCGGTATTGCTCGTCTTCATCAGGCAGATTGTCGCGGTTGAGAAACAGAAATTCACTGCGAAACAACCCCACGCCGTCGGCAGAGAGGCGGTGCATCAGGCGCACATCCTGAGCAGATTCGATATTGGCCAACAGCTCGATGTCTACGCCGTCTTTGGTGGTGGCGGTGATGTCTTTGAGTTTGTTGAGCAGGCGGCGCTGGCTGCGGTATACGCGGTCGCGCTTGCGGTATTCGCTGAGGATTAAATCGTCGGGGTTGATAATCAGCACGCCACTGATGCCGTCCACGATAATCCAGTCGTCTTGGCTGATGAGTTCGCGTGCGTTGTAGAGCCCGATTACCGAGGGCATATCCAGGCTGCGCCCCAAAATGGCGGTATGGCTGGTGGGGCCGCCGGCATCGGTGGCGAATCCGGCAATGTGGTGTTCTTTGAAATACACTGCATCGGCAGGCGACAAATCGTGGGCAATCAGGATGATGTCGTCGTCTAACTCGCTTTCTTCGGGCATGAAATCGGTGTTCTGCCCCATCAGGTTTTGGTGAATCCGCTCGGCTACCTGAAGCATATCCTGCTTGCGTTCGCGCAGGTATTCATCTTCAATCGCATCAAACTGCTCGGCCAGCTTGTCGGTTTGCAGCTTCAGTGCCCATTCGGCATTGATGGCCTGCGCGCGCAGAATATCAATCGGCTCGCGCGAAAGTGTAACGTCGGTCAGGAGCATCAGGTGCAGCGAAATAAACGCGCCCAATTCTGTTGGCGCATTTTCCGGAATGGCGCTGCGCAGCTGCTCCAGTTGTCGGCGCGTGGCCTTGATGGCGGCATCGAAACGTTCGGCTTCCGCATCAATTTCTTCCGGCGCCAAATCCAGCTGCGGTACTTCCTCCATACCGCGTACCACCAAATGTGCCCGCCCGATGGCAATCCCGCCGCCTGCTGCAAATCCGTGCAACACCACGCTCATGTTTATTCGCCTTCGTCAAAATAATTGTTGATTAAAGCCGTCAGCGCCTGCATGGCTGCTCGTTCGTCGGCGCCCTCGGTTTCAATTTCAATCACCGAGCCCTTGGCTGCCGCCAGCATCATCAAACCCATAATGCTTTTGCCGTTTACGCATCTGCCGTTGCGGCACACCCGCACTTCCGCCGCAAACGCGCCTGCCGTTTGCGTGAACTTGCTGCACGCGCGCGCGTGCAGCCCCAGTTTGTTTATAATCTCCACCTCCTGTTTCAGCATACACCCTGCTCCTTTTCCGGCAACACCAACATAATCCCCGCCAAGGCCGACTGGCGGACCGACTCGGCCATTGCCAGTAAATCATCAGCCTTTTCCGCCTCCTGCACCGCTTTCACCATCATCGGC
This sequence comes from Eikenella sp. NML070372, assembly GCF_001648415.1. NCBI lineage: Bacteria > Pseudomonadati > Pseudomonadota > Betaproteobacteria > Neisseriales > Neisseriaceae > Eikenella > Eikenella sp. NML070372. Next base: position 374,568 of record NZ_LXSN01000004.1, read on the forward strand.
GCATTCAGCCCGGTGAGCATCACCATGCGGTGGTGCGGAAGCAGCCGGCGGCCGATATTGCATGGTGTGGCACCGAACACGTCGGCTAAAAGCAAAATACCGTCGGCAAACGCCAAACGCTCCGCTTCCGATTGGGCTCGAGCGGCGGCCACGTCCACATCTTCATCCGGGTTCACTCCCACAATCGCCAAATGCGCCGGTATCTGCCTGAAAAAATGCCGGGCCAGCTTGGTGTACGACTTGCCCAGCGTTTCATGTGTGATAATCATCAAACCAATCATTGTGTTTCTCATTCCATTGCAAAATTTTTTTCAGGTAGCCTTGAACCAGTTAGGAGGGCAATGATAAGCAGGCCGGAGGCTATCTGAAAACATGTAATCGGTCATTTTCCTTTTTCGGGTAGAGGGTGGATTTTGGCAACAGGCTACCTGAAACTTTAACTCAACCAATAATACACATACAGCCCGAAAATACTGAACAGCACCACCAGCGCACAGCCCAACTTCGCCACCACGCCCGCCACAAAGCCCAAGAGCGTGCCCAGCCCCACTTTGCCAGCTGCCCACAAGTTGCGTTGCGCCGCAAATTCTCCCATTGCCGCGCCAACCAGCGGGCCCAGCACCATGCCCGGCAGCGCAAAAAACAGCCCCACAACACCGCCCGCCAACGAGCCCCACAGCGCCTGTTTGCTCGCCCCGGTAAACTTCGCCCCCAGCAGCCCCGCCACATAATCCAGCGTCCAGGCCAGCGCCATAATCAGCCCCAACACCGTCAGCGCCGTGGTGCCGATAACTTCGTAATTCTGGCTGTAGGCCAAGAGCCAAGTGCCCGCAAACATCAGCGGCATCCCCGGCAGCAGCGGGTGTATTGCGCCCGCCAAACCTGCCAGCAGCAACACCAGTGCCAGAATAATCAGCAAAGCCGTCATCATTAAATTCCTTTATCAAACAAGGCAGGCAACTTTCCCGCACGTTCAATCAGATAAGGCCGCTGCCGCCAATTTAAAGCCCGGGCGCTTTTGCCCGTCTGCCGCCCAAGGTATAATGCCGCCCCAACATCGGCTGCCGTTTCCGGCGCAGCCTTTCCATTTTCAGGTAGTCTGCCAGCAGCAGCCTGCCCCCACCAGCCAAATCGGAGAAATATGAATCCCGTCCTCAACACCGCTGTCAAAGCCGCCCGCCGCGCCGGCGACATGATGCTACGTGCCGCCAACAACCTGCCCGCAGTTAAAATCGACAGCAAGGCCTTCAACGATTTCGTTTCCGACATAGACCGCACCGCCGAGGAAATCATCCGCGAAATCCTACAAGAAGCCTATCCCCAGCACAAAATCACCGCCGAAGAAGGCGGCAGTAGCGGCCCCGAAAAAGCCGAATACGAATGGATTATCGACCCGCTCGACGGCACCACCAACTACCTGCACGGCCATCCCCAATACGCCATCAGCATGGCTCTGCTGCACAAAGGCGTATTGCAGGAAGCTCTCGTTTACGCCCCCGAGCGCAACGACCTCTACCTCGCCTCACGCGGCCAAGGCGCCCTACTCAACGACCGCCGCATCCGCGTATCCAGCCGCATCGAGCTCAACCGCTGCCTGATTGGCACCGGCTTCCCCGTGGTGGATCAAAGCATGATGGAGCGCTACCTAAACATCCTGCGCGACTTCCTCGCCAAAACCGCCGGCGCCCGCCGCGAAGGCGCCGCCTCGCTCGATCTGTGCGCCGTGGCCTGTGGCCGCTTCGACGGCTTCTTCGAATTCAACCTCAAACCCTGGGACATCGCTGCCGGCGCACTTATCGTGCAGGAAGCGGGCGGTATTGTAACCGATATGCGCGGCAACGAAGGCTGGCTCGAAAGCGGCAACATCGTAGCCGCACCGCCCAAGGTGCTGGCACAAATGCTGCAAACCATCGCCCCGCATTTAGCTGCCTGATACCCTTGCACAATATAAAGGCTACCTGAAAACATAGCGTCAACGAAATTCAAACACGCGCCATGTTTTCAGGTAGCCTTTTCTCATCCCCACACTTATTCAGCCTCCACATAATACCCCAGCCGATTCTCCCGCATCTCCACCCGCACCGTTTGCCCAATCATCTCCCGTGGCGCACTCCGCAAAAAACCGTATTCCACATCAAACTGCGTACCATTCTCCAGCTCCAGCACCCACGTATTGAACCCGCTCCGGCTTCCCCGTATTTCCAACAGCCGGGCTTGCACTAAAGCTGGCGGTAGCGGCAGCAACGTAGCCAGCACGATGCCGTTTACCGCCACCCGCGTCATCACACAAGCCAGCAACACGCCCCACATCACGCGCGACATATTAGATTTAAACTTATTATGCGCACCCGCACCGCCCTGCCCTCCGTTCGCCGGCCAGCGCAGCAGCCAACGCACGCAGCACACCGCCAGCGGCACAAACACAATGATGCCCAGCCGCGAAGCATCTGCCTTCCACACCAGCGGCCGGGTAAGCAGCAAAAGCGATCCCAGCAACACCGCCACCACCAATGCCAGCTTGTTCCACCATTCCCATTCGCTCATTTTGAACCAAGCCATTTCGCTTTCTCCATTCGGTGTTCAGGCTACCTGAAAATACGCCTACCCGATTTTTCAGGCAGCCTTGCACATTCTTCACAAACAAGCACTTAAGTCTACCTGATAACCATGATTGTCTCCTAAGAACAGTTAAAGAATACAAGGCCAAGATGCGCAAACCAGCTCGCACTCACTCAACAAAGGCTACCTGAAACCCATTTTCAGGTAGCCTTTTATCAACTCAGCTTCGCCGCATGTTCCCTGGTTTCATGGAACACAATATCCGGCCAGCGTTCTTGCGTCAGGTTCAAATTCACGCGGTTGGGGGCGAGATATGCTAGATTGCCGCCTGCGTCTATCGACAGATTGCCTGCGTTGGCTTTTTCAAACTTCGCCAGTTTTTTCTTGTCTTCGCACGATACCCAGCGCGCCGACCAGATGGATGCGTTGTCGAACACGGCCTCTACGCCGTATTCGTTGGCCAGCCGCGAGGTAACGACTTCAAACTGCAACACGCCGACCGCGCCCAAAATCAAATCTGCGCCGCTCATGGGTTTGAAGACTTGAACCGCGCCTTCTTCGCCGAGTTGTTGCAAGCCTTTTTGCAGTTGCTTGATTTTCAGCGGATTTTTGATGCGGACGCTGCGGAACAGTTCGGGCGCGAAGAAGGGGATGCCAGTGAACGCCAGTTGTTCGCCTTCGGAGAAGCTGTCGCCGATTTGGATGTTGCCGTGGTTCGGGATACCGATAATGTCACCCGCGTAGGCTTCTTCCACCAGCTCGCGGTCGTGCGACATGAACGTTACCACGCTGGAGGCGGCGATTTCGCGGTTGATGCGCAGGTGTTTCATCTTCATGCCGCGCTCGAATTTGCCGGAGCAGACGCGCAAAAAAGCGATGCGGTCGCGGTGTTTCGGGTTCATATTGGCTTGGATTTTAAAGATAAATCCGGAAAATTTCGGCTCGTCTGGCTCAACCATGCGCACGGTTGCATCGTGCGGTTTCGGCGCGGGCGCCCAGTCGATGAGCGAATTTAAAATTTCCTGAATCCCGAAGTTATTAATCGCCGAACCGAAGAACACGGGTGTGAGTTCGCCGGCGAGAAATTCGTCGAGATTGAACTCGTTGGAAGCAGCCTGCACCAATTCGATTTCGTCGCGCAACTGCTGGATTTCCAGCGGAAAGCGTTGTTCCAATTCGGGATTGTCGATACCTTTGATGATGTCGAACTCATGCGGCAGGCGTTCGCCGCCTGCTTCAAAGAGATAGATTTCGTCGTTCAGGATGTGGTACACGCCCTTGAAGTTTTTGCCCATGCCGATCGGCCAAGTAACGGGCGCGCAGCGGATTTTTAAAATATTTTCCACTTCGTCCAAGAGTTCCAAGGAATCGCGCACTTCGCGGTCGTATTTGTTCATGAAGGTAACAATCGGCGTATTGCGCAGGCGGCAGACGTTCAAGAGTTTGATGGTTTGCGCTTCCACGCCTTTTGCCGCGTCGATGACCATCAAGGCGCTGTCCACGGCGGTCAAAACGCGGTAGGTGTCTTCGGAGAAGTCTTGGTGTCCCGGCGTGTCCAAGAGGTTGACGGTGTGGTCTTTGTAGTCGAACTGCATCACGCTTGATGCCACGGAAATGCCGCGCTGCTTCTCGATTTCCATCCAGTCGGAGGTGGCGAATTTGCCGGTTTTCTTGCCTTTTACCGTACCCGCGCTCTGAATCGCGCCTGAAAACAGCAAGAGTTTTTCAGTCAGCGTGGTTTTACCCGCGTCGGGGTGGGAAATGATGGCAAACGTGCGGCGGCGGCGCACTTGGTCTGGAATATTGGACATGGCGGAAAATCCGAATTGAAAACGGCGTATTTTAACATATTGCCACGTAGGGAAAGGCTACCTGAAAATATCGGCTTGGGCGGAGCGGATACAAAAATAGAAACAGCCCGCTATCTTGCTTGGGATAGCGGGCTGGGTTTTGGTGGCGGATTAGGCTATCTGAAAATACAAAAATATTAGTTCAGAAAAATTTTACCAACCTATCGGCTTCCGATTACATCTAATTTCTTTTTCTAATTCTGCATACTTAGCTTGATATTCTTTCTCAAGCGCATCATGCTTCGCATCACGTTCACGGTCATATGGCAAAGCGTCTCTTGCAGCAAGAAATTCATCCCACAGCTTTTCACATAGTGGCTGATGTGCTGCAATTTTATCTTTAAACTCAGCATCTATCTTGGTGTAGCTACGGTCGCCGATATACATCGACTTGCCGTCATCCGATAGTTTGAACGGCACACCATGCACAGACAGCACACCGTCTTTTTCATCCAACACCACCGCTTTCCAGGCCATTCCTAATGAATCGTCAATACCCATCAGATTCCTGCCAAAATAATTACCGTTTTCATGCTTGATTTCCATCACTTCTTCTATTCTATCGCCCTGCTCGCGCCAGTAACCCACATAATCGTCCGTACTCTTGCCGCAGCCGGCCAACAAACAAACTGCCGTTATCAAAGTCAAACGTTTCAACATGATTTGCTCCTTATCAATACAGGTGGAAAAAATATTTTCGGCAGTATATTGTTTTTTTTTTTTGATTTGTCAATTTTAATTTACACAGACTATTTTAGTTTGAGAGGCTACCTGAAAAAGCAGGCAAATCCATCCGCCCGATTTTTCAGGTAGCCTTCCCCTTGTATAATGCCGCCTTTGTTTATTTTCCCGCCGTCTTGCCATGTCCGACCTATTCGCTCCCGCCGCGCTCTCTGTTTCCGAGCTCAACCATTTGGCTAAAAACCTGCTGGAAGACCAGCTTGCCGGGCTGTGGGTGGGCGGCGAAGTGTCGAATTTGGTGAAGGCGGCCAGCGGGCACTATTATTTTGTTTTAAAAGACCAACGCGCCCAGGTGCGCTGCACTTTGTTTAAGCATGCCGCCCGTTCGCTGGCCGCGCTGCTGCGCGAGGGCGAGGAAGTGGAGGTGTTGGGCAAAATCACGCTATATGAGGCGCGCGGGGAGTTTCAGATTAATGTGCAGGAAGTGCGGCGCAAGGGGCTGGGGCAGCTGTTTGAAGCTTATGAACGGCTAAAGCGGCGCCTGCAGGCGGAAGGGCTGTTCGCCGCAGAGCGCAAACGACCGCTGCCTACCGTGCCGCAGTGTATTGGCGTGGTCACCAGCCTGTCGGCGGCGGCATTGCGCGATGTGGTCACCACGTTGCGGCGGCGTGCGCCGGATGTGCGCGTGGTGGTGTATCCCACGGCGGTGCAGGGCGCGGGCAGCGAGTTTCAGGTAGCCTCGGCCATTGCGGCGGCGGCGGAACATGCGCAGGCGGATGTGCTGATTGTGTGCCGAGGCGGGGGTAGCATTGAGGATTTGTGGGCGTTTAACGAAGAGGCGGCGGTGCGCGCGGTGGCGGCCTCGCCGATTCCGGTGGTGAGCGGAGTGGGGCACGAAACGGATTTCACGCTCACGGATTTTGCCGCCGATGCGCGCGCGCCCACGCCCACCGCCGCCGCCGAGCTGGCCAGCCCGAACCGTGCGGAGCAGCTGGACAAAATGTGCCGCCTGCACAGCCATATGCGCCACACGCTGCAACGGCGCTGCACAGACGCGGCGCAACGGCTTGACTGGCATGCCGCGCAGTTGCGCCATCCGCGCCAGAAATGGCAGGAACAGCAGGCTGGCTTGCTGCGCAGCCGCCAAATGCTTGCCGACAATATGCTGCGCCACCTGCACCGCAAACAGGAGCAGCTGACCTACTTGGTCGAACTATGTCGCCGCAGCCGGCCGCAAGTGCAAACTGCTGTGCGACAGCTACAAACACAGGCCATGCAACTCAACCGCTACATGGCCGCACTCTTGGCACAAAAGCAGGCACAGTGCCAAAAGCAGGTGGGCATTTTGGATGCCCTCTCGCCACAACACACGTTGTCGCGCGGCTATAGCGTGATTACCGACCGTACGGGCAAAGTGGTGCGCGATGCGGGCAGACTGCACAGCGGGCAGGTGTTGCAGCTGCATTTCGAAACCGGCACGGCCAAGGCGCAGGTGTTGCCGCAGCGTACCGGGCAGCAGGATTTGTTTGATTAGCGCGTGCAAATATCGCTGCAGCAATTTTTTCCTGCGAGGCGGCACAAGCCAATGCAATCAAGAAACATCATCGCTGTAGTTATAGTTTTTCAGGTAGCCTCACTATAGGAAGGCTACCTGAAAAAGCAAAACGGCTTCCTTTGCGGAAGCCGTTTGTTGTTTGACCGATACGTTTATGCCACGGTAAAACCTTCTGCCGAGATGGCAGCTTTGAATGTTTCAAGGTCGAAGCCTTCGCCGTGTGTAATGACTACGCGGCCATTGTCATGATTAGCATTCACCATTCTCACACCCGCAACAGTTTCGCCCTTCAAAACCAAGCGATCCTCATCCGTTTTGTGCTTCATACCGGATACTTGAATCAACGTTTGTGGCATATTAACCTCTAAATATAAGTTGATTGAAAACAAAGATCTGGCCATACTGCACTGTTTTTTACAATTATGCGGCGCGTATCACAAAAAAATATTGTTCACACTTTGTTACGCGTTTCCCCCAACATCCTTGCTGCATCAAACAGGCAATGTATACATTTTGCCTAGGTAGCGGCAACTTGTCCAGCATTATTAAGGGGGGGAGGCCATATTCGTCGCTCGGTGTGTGGCAGCACACCCTAATGCTGCCAATGGCGCATTTGGTAAGATGCTGATGGATACGCAAAGTTGGATAACTATAGTGGATTAACTTTAGATCAGTAAGGCATTGGCTCGCTTTGCCGTTACGTGTGTACTATTTGTACTTGCCACCTTGTTCTGATTCTTGTTGGTTCACTATTATTAAAGAGGTGGAAAAATGATCAGTATTTTTGATATGTTCAAAATCGGTATAGGCCCGTCCAGTTTGCATACCGTGGGACCGATGCGTGCTGGTATACTGTTTCGCAAACAGCTTATCAAACAGGGACTACTGGATAAGATTGCTCGGTTTAGCGCCCATGTGTACGGCTCGCTCTCTTTACACTGGCAAAAACCACGGCACAGACCACACCATCATCGGCAGCCTGGCGGGCTACGAGCCGGATACAGTAGATACCACCGCCTCCCCCGAATTCATCGCGCAAGTATTGCACGGCAAAACCCGACATTGGCGGCAACTACACCCCGTTTGACTACGAACGCGACTTCATGTTCCATTCTTCCTTCTGCTACACGAAAACGGCATGCGCCTGGAAGCCTATGTCGGCGATGAGTTGGTGGCGCAGGAAGTGTTTTACTCCATCGGCGGCAGTTTTGTGATGACCGAAAAACAGTTTGCTGATAGCGGTAAGCAGTCCGCCCCTGTAAATGTGCTCTACCCATACACCAATGCGGACGATCTTATCCGCTAGTGTGCCGAATACAAGCTCTCTCCGAATTGATGTTTCGCAACGAATGCGCCCTGCGTCCGGAGCAGGAAGTATGCGACTATGTGTGCCAGACCATGAGTGACTATATCCAGCGCGGCCTGCATACCGAAGGTGTGCTGCCCGGCCTCATGCAGATACGCCGCCGCGCGCCGCTTTCACGCAAACAGTTTGAAAAAAACGGGCTGAACGATAAAGACCCGATGGCAGCGGTGGACTGGGTAAATATGGTGGCCTTCGCCGTCAACGAAGAAAACGCCGCCGGCGGGCGGTGGTTACCGCGCCCACCAACGGTGCCTGCGGCATCGTGCCCACTGTATTGGCCTACTACGACCACTTCATTTTCTACGCCGATGAAGAACACATCCTGCGTTATTTAATCACGGCCAGCGCCATCGGCAGCCTGTATAAAATGAATGCCTCCATTTCCGGCGCGGAAGTGGGCTGCCAGGGTGAAGTGGGCGTGGCCTGCTCCATGGCTGCTGCCGGACTGACCGAGATTCAGGGCGGCACTGTCGAACAAGTATGTATTGCCGCCGAAATCGCCATGGAGCACCATCTTGGCCTCACTTGCGACCTGGTGGGTGGTCAAGTGCAGGTGCCATGCATCGAACGTAACGCCATTTCATCCATCAAGGCCATCAATGCCTCACGCATGGCGCTGCAGCGCACCACTGATCCCATGGTGTCGCTGGATGCAGTCATAAAAACCATGTATGAAACCGGCAAAGATATGAACCCGAAATACCGCGAAACCTCTACCGGCGGCTTGGCCACGCACGTGGTGCATGTGATGTGTTGAGACTTAATGCTGTTTAGTGCCACAGAGGCAGGAAGGCTACCTGAAAATGGTTTTTCAGGTAGCCTTCTGATTGTAGCCATAGCCAAAGCAATTATTTTCTCTACCAAGCGGCGGGCTGCAAACAGTATGAATCACTTGGCAAAGCGAGCCTGCGCTGTCGGGAATTAAGTGCTTCGGCTATACGATATTAACGGTTGGCCTGCCGCCTATCTTCTCCTAGCTGTCGACACCGTTTGCCATACACTTTTTTACGTGCTTGAAAAGTTTTGTTTTAATGTTTGCCCGAACGCCAGATAGACCAGATAATCCACAGGCTGTTGGCAAAGGCCAAGAGATAGCCGAGGAAGCCCACAAACGACAAGCCAAACAGCTTCGGGCCGATATTGCTGCTGAGCAGGATGGATGAGCCGATAATCAACGCCGCCGTTACCATGCCCATGGTCAGCCGGTTGGCGCTGTATTCCAAGTGCCGGTTCAAACTGTCGAGGCGTTTTAAATCCAGGTTCACGTTTAGCCGACCGCTTTGCAGATTGCGATTGAGGCGCAGCAGGTTTTTGGGCAGCTCGCCCAACATCTGCCCCAGCATACGGCTTTGCGTGCGGCTTCGGCGCCAAAGTTGCCGTGGCGAAAGGCGCTGACGGATGACCTTCTGCACAATCGGTTTGGCGTGCTCCAGCAGTTGGAAGCTGCCGTCCAGCCTTTTCACTACGCCTTCGAGAGTGAGTAGGGCTTTGAACAGCATCACCAAATCGCCCGGCAAGGCCAGCTCGTGCTCGCGCATGATGCGGGTTAGATCGTTAATCACCTGGCTGATGCGCAGATCACGCACGGCGGTGTGTTCGTAGTCGAGCAGCATTTCCATCACGTCGGCGCCGAGCAGGTCTTCATCGGGAACATCGCCCTGCGCCCAGTTGCTCAGAATATATTGCACGGCAAACGGGTCGCGGTGGATAAGGGCTTCAATCAGCGCGTTGATTTCCTGCCGGCGCACCGGATTCAGGTAGCCCGTCATGCCGAAGTCGATCAGGCCGATGCGTAAGTCGGGATAAATAAAGATATTGCCCGGGTGCGGGTCGGCATGAAACAAGCCCTGCCCCAGTATCATGTTGAGCAGTACGTCGGTAATGCGGCAGGCCAGAATATGCCGCTCTTCTGCGCCAAGCAATTCGATTTCTGTATCTTTCAGCAGGGCGGCAGCCACGTATTCCTGCACCAACGCCTGCCGGTTGCTGTATTCGGGATATACCTTGGGAATATGCACTGCTGGATGGTCGGCATACAGCGCGGCAAACCGCTGCAAATGGCGCATTTCGGCCAGCAAATCGGTTTCCTTAGCCAGACTTTTGGCAAAATACTGCACCATCTGCACCGGCTGATAGCGTCGGGTTTCCGGCATTTCCGATTCGGTGAGCTGCGCCAGATGGGTTAGAATACGCAAATCCGCCCGGATGAGCGGCTCAATATCCGGCCGGCGCACCTTTACCGCCACCTCGCTGCCGTCGAGCAACACCGCGCGGTGCACCTGCGCAATAGAGGCGCTACCCAAAGGCTCGCTGTCGATGTGCCGGAACACCTGCTCCGGCGGGCAGCCCAGCTGCTCGGTGAGCAGGGAGAGAATCGCCTCGAAGGGCAAGGGATTCGCGCTGCTTTGCAGATGCTCGAATTCCTCAATCCATTCGGCGTTGAAAATATCAACCCGAGTGGCCAAAATCTGGCCGAGCTTGATAAAGGTCGGCCCCAGCTCCTCAAACGCCAGCCGGAAACGATGCGCCGTGCTCAACCCACCAGCATCTTCCTGAGCGGTTGAGCCACCGAGCCAAGAAGCACGATTCAGCTTAATCCGGCTGAGAAAACCGCCCAAACCGTGCCGCGCGAGTGTGGCTACGATTTGACGCAAACGATTGATATCGCCCAAAGCGGGCATGGCAGATCTAACCATACAGCCCCCTTGCGGAACCAGTGTCCGCACAAACAGATACACAGCATAACATACGCGCCCACCGGTGCGCACAAACTGCCCCTATTGCACACTGCCCGGCCAAACACATTGCCGTGCCTTACCGCACTATGCTATAACATGGGCAAAACAAGAAAGTTTCAGATTGATGAAGTGGATAAAACAAGCAACCCTCTGCGCCCTGGCCGCCCTTGCTTTCGGCCTCGCTCCCGCCGCATACGCCGCCCCGGAAGGATTGGATAACGACGCACTCGAGCGCCTGATCCGCGAACGCACCAGCCACAGCAACAATGCCCCCGCATCCAGCCGACAGTCTTCATCTTCAGGCAGCCGCTCCTCCTCCGGCAGCCAAGATGAAGCCGGCGACCTCATCATGAACGCCATGAGCCTCATCGGCCTCTCCTACCGCTTCGGCGGCAATTCCCCCACCCAAGGCCTCGATTGCAGCGGCTTCATGCAATATATCTTCAAACGCAGCATGGGCATCACCCTGCCGCGCACTTCCGCCGAAATGGCCACCGTAGGCCAGCAGGTAGACCGTGCCAACCTCAAGCCCGGCGACATGGTATTTTTCGGTTCGGGCGGCCGCGTCTCCCACGTCGGCATGTATATCGGCAACGACCGCTTCATCCACGCCCCGCGCACCGGCCGCGACATCGAAATCACCAGTATGAACGGCAACTATTGGAAAAGCCGCTACATCACCGCCCGCCGGGTAGACCGCTCCTCCCGCTTCACCCGTTAAAGGCCTGCATCATGAATATGCCCACCATGCCCAAATGGCACAGCGACGACGGCAGCATCGTATCGTGCACCGAAAAAGTGAAAGTGATGCAGGAAAACATGCAAGAGCTCTACCAGCTCGCACAAGACACCTTCGAAGACGCCCTGCTGATGGGCTGCAGCGAAAAACAAGTGCGCGAATTCCTGCAAGATTTGGTACGCAGCGTGCACAACCCATATAACTGATGCAAGCCGCATCTGCCAATTAATAAAAGGCTACCTGAAAATTTCAGGTAGCCTTTTCTATATGCTGTATGTGGTCGGTATGAGCGATGGCAGCACTGTGGTAGATGGTTTGTCTAGATTGTCAGTAAACAATTGCCGTACCGAATACTGGTCAGGCAGCACGCTATTTATTTTTCAGGTAGCCTCAAGCGTATGGAGGCTACCTGAAAATTGCCAGCCTAGATAAAACAGCACGGTATTAAATCAGGCATAACCGCTATATAATCTATACTATATAATTAAACTATTTCCACACACGCCGAAACCCATATGGATTTAACCAACCATTTCCTCATCGCCATGCCCGATATGCAGGATAATTTCTTTGCCGACAGCGTGGTGTATGTTTGCTCCTATTCCGCCGAAGGCTGCATGGGCGTGATTATCAACAAGCCCTCGCCGCTGCCGCTGCGGCAGATTCTTTCCGCCCAGCAGCACACCGAGCCGCAGCATTTGTTTGACGACTATATCTTCCTAGGTGGCCCGGTGCAGGTGGACCGCGGGTTTGTACTGCACAGCCCGGCGGGCAACTGGATGAGCAGCATCGTGATCGGCAACAATCTCGCACTCACCTCCTCCGGAGACATTCTTCCCCACCTGCACGACGAACAAAGCGTGAAGCAGGCCATGCTATTTATGGGCTACACTGGCTGGAGCGCCGGCCAGCTCGAGCGCGAGCTGGCAGAAAACAGCTGGCTCACCGTGCCTGCCAGCGAGCACATCATGTTTGGTATGCCGCACGAGCAGCGCTACCAAGCCGCCATGTCGCTGCTCAATATTGCCCCCGAGCAACTCATCCGAACCGGCGGCCATGCTTAATATCCCACACGGCACCACGCTGGCCTTCGATTTTGGCGAAACCCGCATCGGCGTGGCGCAGGGCGACGCCGAAGTGGGTATTGCCCACCCGCTGGCTACCGTCAGCGGCGAGGGCAACGACAAAAAATTCGCCGCCATCGCCGCCCTGGTGGCCGAATGGCGGCCGGTGCAATTTGTGGTAGGGCTGCCGCTTTCCACCGACGGCAGCGAACACGAAATGACCCGTCTGGCCCGCAAATTCGGCCGCCGCCTCAACGGCCGCTTCGGCCTGCCCGTGTATTGGGCAGACGAGAGGCTCACCTCGCTCTACGCCGCCGAACTCCTCAACCAAACCGGCCTTCGCGGCCGCAAACAAAAGCCCGTGCTCGACCAAGTGGCCGCGCAGGCGATTTTGCAGGGCTTCTTTGAAGGGGGCTGGGTGGAAGAGTTTCACGGTTGATCGCATGAAGGCTACCTGAAAACGGGAGTGAGATTTCAGGTAGCCTTTTGGCAATGTGCAGGCAAATCTTTGGAGCTATATGCTGCCCGTTGCCATCTGGTTTGATCTATCCCCACTCAAATAATTAAGGATGAAAACATGAAACTAAAATTATGGCCGGCCATATTGATGCTGTTGCCCGCGGTGGCTCTGGCCAAGCCTGCCCCGCGCGGCGAAGAAATCGTTTATTTCAGCGCACCGCCGGCAGGATCTGAAATCGGTTATCGGGCTTCGCAAGGCGGGCAGACGATTGTGGAGCTGGTGCCGAGAGGGCAAACGGTGCAGAATTGGGAGCGGATGGTTACCCTACAAACCTTCGCCGGCAACACCCGCTCGGTAAGCGATTTCCGCCGCGCGGTGTCGGACGGTTGGCGGAGCGCCTGCCCGGGCGGCAACACAATCAATCTGAGCGAAGGGCAGGAAAACGGCTATCCCTTCGCTTTTTGGCAAATGAGCTGCGAGCACAACCCGCAAAGCGGCAGGCCGGAATATACTTGGATAAAAGCGATGCGGGGCGAACGTGCGCTTTATGTGGCGCAATACGCCTTCCGTCACTTGCCGAGCCGGGCGGATCTGACCGATGCGGCACGCCGACTGCGCGGCATGTCGCTGTGCGATACGCGGCCGGGTAGGGCGCGCCAGCATCCTTGCGGCCGTCGTTAGAAATGTGGGAAAGGCTACCTGAAAGCTCACTATATCCGCTTTCAGGTAGCCTTTAAGCTGAATGCTGTTGTATGCTTGTCGGGCAGGGAACTGTCTGTATGGCAAAGTTGAACTACGGTGATGTGGTAAGAGTTGGCTGAAGTTTTTCAGGTAGCCTGTGGGGGAGGAGCTACCTGAAAACATGTGGGCTGCTTCTCTACAGTTCTAAAGCCAAACAGCAATCTGCCCCGATTACCCCGTTCCGTTATCATGCTTCCCGTTCGGATTTGCAGGTGTGCGGAACCGCAACGACTGGGTGTGGAAACATTTTTACCGGTGGAAGCATTCAACAATTTGGCGTTCGACTGCCTTTGCTGCGGCGGCTTGAAAAAACAGGGCGGCGGGGTATAATCGCGCCCAATTAGTCGGGGTGCTGCCTTGGGCGGCTGAGAGGATACCCGTTGTACCTGATCCGGTTAGCACCGGCGTAGGGAACTATCAGGCAGAGGAATGCGGCGGCATGTGCTGTTCGGGTTGCTTTGCCCCATCCGGAACGGATGGGTGTCTTCTCTGCTTTGCTCCCCTGGCTTGGTGTGCCGGGCTTTTTTATGCGCATTTGATACGCGGCTCGGTGGAGTAGTTTTCACAATATAGAGGAAACAGTTTGATGGAACAGCAGGCAGATAAACTTTCGGTTACCGCTTCGGCGGTGATTTGGTTTGGGGCGGCGGTGTCGGTGGCGGAAATTCTCACCGGCATGCTGTTTGCGCCGTTGGGTTGGCGCATGGGCCTTTTGGCAGTGGCTATTGGCCATGTGATCGGCGGGGTGCTGTTTTATCTGGCCGGGCTGATTGGGGCGCAAACGGGGCGCAGTGCGATGGAAACGGTACAGCTTTCCTTCGGCCGTCGCGGCTCGCTGCTGTTTTCGGCGGCCAACGTGGTGCAGCTGGCGGGCTGGACGGCGATTATGATTTTCACCGGGGCGCAGGCTGCGGCGGCGCTCACGGCGGGCTGGAGCGCCGCACAGATAGGGTGGAGCGTGATTATCGGCGCGCTGATTTTGCTGTGGCTGCGTATTGGGATGCGGAATTTCAGCAAAATCAATTTTGTGTCGATGGGCACGCTGTTTACGTTAACGCTGTGGTTGAGTGTTCAGGTAGCCTCCGGCGAGCCGGCGGCAGCCGGGCAGGCAGATGCGGAGGCGATGAGTTTCGGGCTGGCAGTGGAGCTGGCGGCGGTGATGCCGCTGTCGTGGTTGCCGCTGGTGTCGGACTACACCCGCCGCGCAGCCAAGGCACGGGCGGCCACGCTTTCGGCTACGCTGGCTTATTTCTGCACCAGCTCGTGGATGTATGCCATCGGGCTGGCGGCGGCGCTGTTTGCCGGCCAGAGCGAAATCGCGCCGATGCTGCAATATGCCGGGCTGGGCGCGGCCGGGATTTTGGTGGTGGTGTTGTCCACGGTGAGCACGACGTTTTTGGATGCGTATTCGGCCGGGGTGAGCTTTCACAGCATCAGCAGCTGTTTTGGTGAAGTGGCGGTGGCAGCGGCGGTTACGCTGCTGGGCACGCTGCTGGCGCTGGTGTTTGATGTGAGCCGCTTTGAAGGGTTTCTGTATTTTATCGGCTCGGTGTTTGCGCCGATGATTGCGGTGCAGATTGCGGATTATTTTGTGCTGAAACGCAAGCCGGCTTCAGGGGAAGCGGATTGGGTGAGCCTGGCATTATGGCTGGCGGGTTTTGTGTTCTACCGCCTGATGCTGCAATGGCAGCCGCCGCTGGGCACCACGCTGCCGGTGATTGCGGCCACGTTTGCGCTGACGCTGCTGGTGCGTAAGTTGCTGCCGGCAGCGGACGGAGCGGCAGTGCACGAAAGTTAAGTAGAACCAAGAGCAAAAGGCTACCTGAAAAATTTCAGGTAGCCTTTCGTTTTGCCGTGGATGGAGGAAAGTCTGTTCCCCATCATTTTTCAGGTAGCCGCTATCCGAAGGCTACCTGAAATTTTTGGCGGGTATCAGCCATTAAACACGGGCAGGATATTGGCACGGCTGAGGACTTGAGCGGCTACGTTGGCCAGCCCGAAGAAGAATACCCAAGCCATCAGCCATTTCCCGCCGTACACGCGGTAGCCTTTCCCTTCGCCGAATTTTTTGCGGCAGGCGTAGAGCAGCAAGGCGGGGACGAAAGCCGTCCACACGGTGGCGGCGAAGCCGACGTAGCTGATGGCGAGCACGAAGCCGGTGGGGAACAGCAGGCAGGCAACGAGCGGGGGCAGGAAGGTGAGGGCGGCAGCTTTGCTGCGGCCGGTGCGGCTGGTGCCGAAGCCGAACAGGTCGGTGAGGTAGTCGAGCAGGCCGAGGGTAACGCCGAGGAAGGAGGAGGCGATGGCCATGTAGGAAAACAGGGAGAGCACGCGCACCAGCCCGCTGCCGGCCACTTGGGCGAGGGCGGCGAGCAGGGCGGCCACGTTGTCTTGCGCGGCAATCACGGGGCCGAACTGGCTGCGCGGCAGGTTACCTTGTACGGCGAATTGCCAGAGGGCGTAGATCACCAGCGCCACCAAGGTGCCGAGCCAGAGCGAGCGGGCCACTTTTTTGGCGTCGCCCCGGAAGTAGTCGAACAGGCCGGACACGTTGCCGTGGAAGCCGAAGGAGGCTAGGCATACGGGCAGGGCGGTGCCGAGATAGATCCAGTAGCTGCCGTTTCCGCTGCCAACACTATCGAATAATACGGCGGGCTGGGCGGAAAGGAGCAGGCCGCCGTTGGCCCAGAGGAAGGTCATAATCATGCCGCCGATGAGGATGGTGGTGCCGCGGTCTACCCAGAAGGTGGACCACCATACGCAACCGGCGAAGATGAGGGCAAACACGATCTGCCCCACCCATAGCGGCGCTTGGAGGGCTTGGGCGGTGAGGTTGCCACCGGTGAAGATGTAGGCGTAGGTGAGCAGATAGAGTACAAAGGCCACGGAGAGGCCAGTGATGATGCTCCAGCCACGGCCGAGCAGGTCTTTAACGATGGTGTCGAAGTTGGCGCCGGGCGGGTAGTGGGTGGTGGCTTCGAGAATCATCAGGCCGCTAGAGAGCATGGAAAACCAGGTGTAGAGCAGCACGATGAGCGAGCCGACAAACCAGATGCCGGCAGTGGCGGTGGGGTTGGCGAGCATACCGGCACCGATTACAGTGCCGGCGATAATCATGGCGCCACCGAGTACGGAGGGTTTTTGATTCATAGTGATGTGGGTATGGAGTGGGTTTTAGGTATGGTTAAAGCACTGAATTGCTTCCTACGGCGTTGGCTTGCCTTGCTGTCTGTGGCTCACCGCCATGTAGGAACAAATCATTGCTTCCGCCACACCCTGGGGCAGGAAAATGAAACGGCCGCCCAAATCTGCAGCAGCCGGAGGCGGAATTATACAGGGCAGGGGCTTGGCTTGACTATATGATTTGCGATTTTTGTGAACCTGGTTTTTGGCATATTCTCACGTTATTGCTTATTTAATGGCGTTTAGTTTTTAATATGCAGTTTTGTTGTCATGTTGTTGCTTGGATGTTGTCTGGCAGGCAGATCATACTGTTTGAGCCAGAGGCTACCTGAAAATAAATTGTTAGCTTCGCAGGAACGGGTAAAGCTCGTTGGAACTTTGTCGAAGCCTTATGTTTTCAGGTAGCCTGTGGCGTAGAACAAGTAACTTGCTGCTCACGTGGCAACTGTATTGGCTGTGTAATGCTGCATATGTTTCAACTAGAGAAAAAGGCTACCTGAAAATACCGGATAGGGTTTCAGGTAGCCTTTTCAATCAGGCAGAGAGATTGGTTTAGAACAGGGCGTCAATCTCTGGTGAGGGTGCTGTGCCACCACCGCCGTTTTGCGGCTGTACCGGCTCTACCGCGGTTTCTTCCGGAATCACTGGATCGCCGCCTGCGGCTTGGATATCTTCAGCATCAGGAGTGGCGCCACGGTTGTCGATAGCCAGGCGCGGGCTGGTGCTCTGCTGCTCTTGCAGGAAGTATTCGCCGCCATTGCGGACAATCTTCGCGGGCATCGGCATGCCTTTTTGCGGTACGCCTTGGAGCGCATAGCGCATGTATTCGACCCATACGGGCAGGGCAATCGTGCCGCCGAAGCCGGCGCGGCCCATGCTGCGCGGTTTGTCGAAACCGATATACACCACGCCCACCAAGTCGGGATTGAAACCGGCAAACCAGGCGTCTTTGTTTTCGTTGGTGGTACCGGTTTTGCCGGCAATATCGCGTCGGCCCAGCGCGTTGGCACGGGCACCGGTGCCTCGGCGCACCACGTCTTGCATAATGGTATACATGATGTAGGCGTTGCGCGGATCGATAACCTGCGGCGCGCTTTCGCCGGCCACCAAGGGCTTCATCTGGGCACGCAAACGGCCTTGATTATCTTCAATCCGGTCAATCACATAGGGCGATACTTTATAGCCGCCGTTGGCAAATACGGCATAGGCCTGCGCCATTTGCAGCGGGGTAGCCACGCCACTACCCAAGGCCATAGACAGCGAATCGGGAACCTGGCGGGCATTGAAGCCGAAACGCTGTACGTATTGATGCACTTCGTGCACACCGAGTGCCATCACGATGCGGATAGAAACCATATTTTTAGACGCAGTAAGCGCCTGGCGTAGGGTGATGAAGCCAGAGTAGCGGCCATCAGAGTTTTTCGGACGCCACGGACGGCCGCCGCTACCCATGCCGGGCAATTCGATCGGGGCATCATTGATGGTGGTGGCGGCAGTCATCCCTTTGGCCAAAGCAGCGGAGTACACAAAGGGCTTGAAGGTAGACCCGGGCTGGCGCTCGGCCTGAGTGGCACGGTTGAAGCTCTTACTATGGAAGTCGAAACCGCCCACCAAGGCGCGGATGGCGCCAGTTTTGCTGTCTAATGCCACAAATGCGCCTTGCAGCTCGGGCATTTGGCTGATTTGCCAGCCGCGATCGAGTTTGCGCACGCGGATAACCGCACCGGGGCGGATGGCATTGTCTTTACCGTTGTTGATAGTACGCGCTACATAATTGAGTGCGTTGCCGCTGATTTTGATGCGGTTGCCGCCTTGTGTGTAGGCTTCTATCGAAGAGCGGCTGGCCTGCAACACCACGGCCGGTTGTAGGCCGTCTACGGTGTAAACCGTATCCAGATATTGATCTAAGTTTTCATCTAAGGCATCAGCTTCTATCGTTTTTAAATCGATAAAGGCTTCTGCGCCACGATAAGCACCCAGCCCGAAGCCTTTCAGGGCACGGCGCAGGGCTAGGGTGGCTACTCTTTGGCTTTCGGAGCTAACGGTGGTGTACACACGGAAGCCTTGTGTGTAGGCATCTTCACCATATCGGTCGTACATTTCTTGGCGAACCATTTCGGCTACATATAGAGAGTTTTGGTCAATCTCTACCTGTTGGCGTCGGTAATGCAGCTCTTCGGCCAGCGCTTGATCGCGTTCTGCTGGCGTAATCATCTTTTCTTCAACCATGTTGTTGAGAATATAACGCTGGCGTAAACGGGCACGCTCGGGGTTCACAATCGGGTTAAAAGAAGAGGGCGCTTTAGGCAGGCCGGCCAGGATGGTGGCTTCGGCCAAAGTCAGCTCTTTTACTGGTTTGTTGAAGTAGATCTGCGAAGCGGCAGCAAAGCCGTAGGCACGCTGGCCCAAGTAGATTTGATTGAAATACAGCTCCAAAATCTGTTGTTTGCTCAAGGATTGCTCGATTTTGTAGGCCAACAGTGCCTCGTTGAATTTACGGCGGTAGCTGCGCTCGTTGGTGAGATAAAAGTTGCGGGCTACCTGTTGGGTAATGGTACTGGCACCGGATTGCACACCCCCGGCACGGAAGTTGCCAATCAGAGCACGCGCTACGCCGGTAACGTCTACCCCCCAGTGTTGGTAGAAGCGTTTGTCTTCTGCTGCGATAACAGCATTTACCAACATCGGCGGGAATTCGTCAATTTTAGTAAACGCACGGCGCTCTTCGCCATACATGCCGATGAGCTTGCCATCTGATGAATAAATAGTTAGCGGCATCCTGGGTTGATAATTTGTTACTATCTCTAAGCTGGGTAGTTTCGGGTAGGTTGCTAAAACTGCAATAGCCAGCAATCCGATACCGAACAAGGCTAGCCCCAATAATAATCCAAAGACAGTTTTAAATATTTTTCTAAACATAGTTACAAATTTTTCTATCAATAAGTACTTTGATTAAAGTAAACTATACCTTAATTTATGCAAGAAAACGCAAAACCTGATATAAATTTGCCTGTGACCGTTCAATTGGTCTTTCAAAGGGAGACTTAAAGATGCGAATATTAAAAAAACCAAGAAAATCAAAACAAAAGACTAAAATATCTTTTGGCAGCAAAGGCTGCTTGGGCGTGGATATTACGCCAACCGCCATTAATATGGTACATCTTGTTGGCAGCGTTCCGGGTAATCTTCGGTTGGAAAATTACACCATCCAGCCCCTACCTAAAGGCGTTATTATAAACGGCAACATCGAAGATCATGACCAACTCGTGTCATATTTACAACAAGCTTACCAACAGCTCGGTAGTGGTTGCAAGAATGTAACAGCAGCCTTGCCGCAAGCTCTAACCAACATACAAACGATTACTTATGATGTTCGTAGTTCTGATTTGCCGATAGATGAGTTCGTTGAACTGGAAGCCAGCCAAACCATCGGCTCCGATAATCTGAGCTATGATTTCCAAGTTACTGCTGAATTGCAAAACGGTAATGTGCAGGAAATCGTGATGGCCGCCGCCAAGCGCGACGATGTGGATTTGCGCACAGACTTGTTCTCGGATGCTGATATTCCATTGACACAAATGGATGTGGATACTTTTGCTGTTGTAAATGCTTTCTCTGTTTGGATCGATCAATTCGCTCCCGATTTGGAACATCAAAAACTGGCTATCTTCCATGTAGATGAAGATCAGACCAAAGCTTTGATCCTCCAAAATGGCAATCTTGTTTATAAACAAGAAACCAATTTTGGCAACAAGCAGCTGACCCACAATATCCAGCGCCAATATAAATTGAGCGAGGATGATGCGTGGAGTATGCGTTTCAAAAGCAATAAGCCCGCAGATTTCCAAGGCGCAGTAGCTGATCACTTTAATAGTCAGCTTACTCAGGAAATCCAAAGGGTTCTGCAATTCTATTACACCACGGTTAGCAGTGATTACCAAGATAGCATTAAGCACATCTTGATTTCTGGATGTCCGTTTATGCAGCCTTTCGGTCTTGCAAAAAGCGTGTACGCTCAAACAAATATCTCTACTCAACAAGTGGAGCCTATTGCTAGCACACGAGGCAGCAAACAAACCGAAACTTCGAAATTTAATTTGGAATCCGGGCAACTAACTGTTGCATTTGGATTGGCTGTAAGAGGATTGTAAAATGATTCCATTGATTCAACTGAATATGCTCCCTTATCGTGAGGAGCAGGATAAGCAGAAAAAAGCTCAGTTTACCAGGCTGATGGTATTTTCCGGGCTGATAGGAGTTGGTTTGTTGGTGTTTACCTATGTATCGCTTAGCGGCTTGATTTTGAACCAAGAGTCCCGCAATCGGCAGTTAACTGCTGGTATCGAGCAACTAGATATTCAAATCAAGGAAGTAGAAACCTTGGAAGCTGAGAAACGTGACTTCTTGGCTCGGAAAGCCAAAGTAGAAGAACTGGAAAATAAACGTTTTGAAGCGGCTAGGATGATTGATTCTCTGAATACTGTTGCACCTGAAGGTGTTTACCTTACAGGGATTAAGGCAAAAGATGTCAGTACTTATACCCTGTCGGGCAAAGCTACCAGCGATAGCAAAATTGCCGATCTCATGCGTGTGATCCCGAGTACCAATGTATTTGGTCAGCCCTCATTAGATCGCATCAATAAAGTAGAATCAGTGCAAGAATTTGAATTGACCGTAGCAGTTTCTGCTTCTGCACCGATGAATGGCGACTATGCGAATGTTGCTCCTGTTGTGATGCCGTCAGAGGCTGCTTCTGCTGCCAGCGACGTTTCCGCATCAATACCTAATACGCCTGTAGCGCCTGCGTCATCTGCTACAGCCACTTCCTCCCCTGCGAATTAATGGAAGGATGAAATCATGGCACAAAAAATTGACCTTAACACCCTATATAAACAGAACAAGCTGGTTCAGCTTGGGGCTGGTATTGTTATTGTTATTCTTCTTTTAGTTGCAGGCTACTTTGTTTTGTTTAAAGAGCAGTGGGAAGAGTTTGAAACCTTGCAGCAGAAAGAAGAGCAGTTGAAGCAGGACTATCAGAGTAAAGCTGATCAAGCGGCTAATCTGCCGGTTTTGAAAGATGAATTGGAAAAAATCCGAACTGCATTTAATGTGTTGCTGAAGCAGCTGCCAACTGATGCAGAAATTCCGAACCTGATTCAGGAGCTGCATCAAGCTGGGGCCAAAAACAGTATGCGGATGAATAGCGTGAAGCCTCTGCCCCCGGTGGATCTTGATAACGTACAACAATTGCCTTATGAGATTTCCATTTCGGGAAATTATGATCAAATTGCACAATTTATACGTGATGTGGGTCGTCTGTCCCGTATCGTAACTTTGGATAAGATCAATCTTGCTCCTGCAGATGCAAAAGATAGTAATGGCGTACTCACTTTGACTGCTAATGCTAATACCTATAAGGCGTTGGCGCAGAGTGAGGTGGCTGCTGCATCAGCTGCATCACAAGCTGAATGATAAGCATGGTTCTTTAAAAGGATTTTATAATGAAGAAAAATATACTAAGGTTCTTGGCTATTATTTTTTTGCTGACGGCCTGTTCTTTGGCAGAGGGTGATTTGCAGCAGTGGATGGATAACGCCCGGGCGGAAGCAAAAAATAAAGTTCGTCAACCTCAGATACCAACTATTTCAAAGTCGCCTGAGTATATCGATCCTATTATTAATGGTTTGAATATATTTGATTCAAAGCGGCTTCGTGTGAATCAGCAATCAGGTATTAATGCTCCAAACCCCGATAGGCCAAAAGAGATTTTGGAGAACTTTAGTTTGGAAAGCTTGCGTTATGTGGGCTCTATTAAGCGGGGTGGGCAGGTTTCTGCCTTTGTTGAAGCCGGTGGGCATACCTATACCGTACATGTTGGCAATTATCTCGGTCAAAACTACGGACAAATTACAGCTATTACGCCGGATAAGCTGATTTTATCGGAGGTAACTGAAGACAGCTATGGTGCATGGCAACGTCGAACAGCGGAGTTGGAACTGAACACAACTCCAGATGCTTCTAATCAATCAAAACCTAATTAAACTTATCAAGGGATTTACGCTATGAAAATCAAAAAACTGCAATATCTAACTGCTTTAGGTATGGGCTTGGCCATGCAAGGCGTACTAGCTGGTAATATTACAGATATTAATGTCTCTGCTTTGCCAAATAATCAAAAAGTTATCAAAATCCATTTCGATCGGGATGTGTTGAAGCCTAGCGGTTTCATTACTACTACGCCTGCTCGTATTGCTTTGGATTTCCAAAATACCGGTGCTAATCTTAGCCAACCGGTACTTCAATATAATGACTCCTTGCTCAGCCAAATCGCAGTTGCTCAAGACGGCAATAAGACCCGTGTTTTGCTCAACTTAAACAGACCAGGGCAATACAATGCTGAAATCAAAGGTAACGAAGTTTGGATTTATCTGAACGAGTCTGGTCAAGCATCTTCTGCAGCTGCCAGAACTACTGCACCCAACAACCAGATTCAGCAAGAGTCTCTGGGTGTAACTGAGAGTAAGCCTGCCACAGGACAAACTGCTCTTGGCAGCAATACTGCAAACGTAGCAGTTGATTTTCACAAAGGTGCAAATAATTCAGGTGTGATTGAAATTAATACCGCCGGCTATCGTGGCACTCCTGAAATCAAACAGCGTTCAAATAACCTGGTTATTTTACTGAAAAATAACCAATTGCCGATTGCTGCTCAGCGCAATTTGGATGTGACCGATTTCAGCACACCGGTCCGGACTATCAGTTTGCGCCGTTTAGGTAACGATACTGAAATTACCATTAAAAATCAAGGCGGCTGGGAGCATAAAACCAGCCAGTCTGCTGGTCGGTATACTATTACCGTTTCTCCCAAATCTGTAGTGGCCGAAGCTGGTATCAACCGTAATCGCAACCGTAACTTTACCGGCAAACGTGTTTCTTTAGATTTCCAAGACGTAGATGTGCGTACCATTCTGCAAATTTTAGCTAAAGAATCCAATATGAACATTGTGGCTAGTGACAGTGTTTCTGGCAAGATGACCTTGTCATTAAAAGATGTGCCTTGGGATCAGGCTTTGGACTTGGTAATGCAATCACGCGGGCTAGAGTCACGTCGTAACGGTAATATTATCCGTGTTGCTCCTGCTGATGAATTTCGAGAAATTGATCTTAAAGCTTTGGAAGGTGCTAAACGTATCGAAGAGCTTGGTCCGCTGGTGTCTCGTACATTTCAGTTGAAGTATAAAGATGTTAATGAATTCCGCAAAATTTTGAATATTAATGAGAATGGTGGATCCAATAACAGTAATAACAGTAACTCTTTATTGAGCAGTCGTGGTTCTGCTGTTATTGATCCGGCTACTAATACTTTGATTATTAAAGATAATCAAAACGTTATTAAAGAGTTTGAGCGATTAATTGAACAGTTGGATGTTCCTGCCCGTCAAGTGATGATTGAGGCTCGTATTGTTGAAGCTAAAGATGGCTTCTCCCGTGCATTGGGTGTGAAATTTGGTTATGATCGCAAATTCGGTTCAACCCGAGTAGGTAGTGGTTTGAGTGGGGGCTCCAGCACCACCGGTAACATCTTTAACCTTGCTCCGAACGTGAACCTGCCGGCAGCATCTGCGACTTCTTCGCTGACCATTGTTCGTGCCTTGTCTTCCGGTGCACTTGGTTTGGAGTTGACTGCCATGCAGGAGCAAAACCGTGGTAAGATTATTTCTAGTCCGCGCGTGCTGACTCAAGACCGTAAAGAAGCAACCATTAAAGCTGGTCGAGAAATTCCTTACCAAGAAGCTTCTTCCAGTGGTGCTACCAGTACCAGCTTCAAAGAAGCTGTATTGGGCTTGACCGTTACTCCGCAAATCACGCCTGATGGCAATGTGATTATGGATATCAAGCTGAATAAAGACTCTGTGGATCAGGGTTGTAGCGTATTAGGCACTCCGTGTATCAGCACCAAAGAGCTGACTACCCGTGCCATGGTAGAAGATGGTGGCACTATTATCTTGGGTGGTATCTATGAGGAAGATAACTCCAATACTCAGTATAAAGTACCGTTGCTGGGTGATATTCCTGTTGTTGGCAACTTGTTCCGTGGTACTAAGCGCAACAATGAGAAAAACGAATTACTGATCTTCATCACCCCGAGAATCATGGGCAGTGAAGGTAACGTTCTGCGCTACTAAGCCACACTTCACCGATTGATTCGGTTACAATGCCTGCCATGGATACCATGGCAGGCAATATTTTTTTCATCGGATTGATGGGTGCGGGTAAGACCACGCATGGGAAGCAGTTGGCAGCGTTGCTGCAACGCGATTTTATCGATAGCGACCAACTGATTTGCCAACGCACTGGCGTTTCTATCCCCACTATTTTCGAGCTGGAAGGGGATAGTGGTTTTCGTAAGCGCGAAGCTGCCATTATTAACGAACTTACCCGCCGCCATCCCATCATCCTTGCCACAGGTGGTGGAGCTGTCTTGTCTCCCGACAATCGCCGTTGTCTGCATACGCGCGGCACAGTGATCTATTTGCACGCCACCCCAGAAATTCTATACCGGCGCATCCAATACGACAAAAACCGCCCCCTGTTGCAGGTAGCCGACCCACTCGACAAGCTGCAAACATCCTACCAACAGCGCGACCCGCTCTACCGCGAAACCGCCCACCTCATTTTCAATATTCCGCCGCAACATTCCTGCCCGCGAATCACCAAGCAACTGTTGCAGCTGATTCAACAACATAGCCAAGAAAACCGATGATGCAAACTCTGCACGTCCATACCCCCGGCCACAGCTACCCCATCCACATCGGCTTTCGCCTGCTTGATAATCTGGCCGAACACATCCGCCCACACATTAGCAGCAAAGCCGCCATCATCAGCAACCAGACCGTTGCCCCGCTCTACCTTGCTCCTGTTGAAGCCGCCTGCCGACAACTCGGCATCAGTACCTGCAGCATCATCCTGCCCGACGGCGAACAATACAAAAATAACGAATCCCTCCAGCAAATCTACACTGGATTGTTGCAGCACCATGCCGACCGCCGTACCACCATCCTCGCCCTCGGCGGCGGCGTAATCGGCGATCTTGCAGGCTTTGCTGCTGCCACCTATCAGCGTGGCATCCCCTTCATTCAAATTCCCACCACCCTGCTCAGCCAAGTCGATTCATCCGTGGGTGGGAAAACCGGTATCAACCATTCCCTCGGCAAAAACATGATCGGCGCGTTTTACCAGCCCCAAGCCGTCATTGCCGATACTTCCACCCTACAAACCCTTCCTCCGCGCGAATTTTCCGGTGGCTTGGCCGAAGTCATCAAATACGCCCTGCTCAGAGACATTGATTTTCTCGCCCGACTCGAACAAACCATGCCCAGCATTATGCAGCAAGAGCAAACCACTCTCGCTGATACCATCCGCCACTGCTGCCAAATGAAGGCGCACATCGTTGAGCAGGACGAAAAAGAACAGGGCATCCGAGCCCTGCTCAACCTCGGCCACACCTTCGGCCATGCCATCGAAACCCAAATGGGCTATGGCAACTGGCTGCACGGCGAAGCTGTGGCTGCCGGCATGGTGCTTGCTGCGCGACTTTCCGAGCATAAAGGCTACCTGAAAACCGCCGACACCGAACGCATCATCCGCCTGCTGCAAGCCGCACGATTGCCCGTTGCACCGCCGGAGTTTGCGATTGATACCTGGCTTGCCCACATGCAGCATGACAAAAAAAATCAAGCCGGCCAAATCCGTCTTGTTATTCTCAAACAGCTAGGCCAAGCTGCAGTGGAAGCTGGCTTCAGCCGTGAAAACATGGCAGCCTTGCTGCAAAGCATCTGATTGCCCGTTGTAAGCTGGTTGGCTAATTGATCAAGTTGATACAGCAATACAGGCCGATGCCATATAGGGAATAAAAATCTTAGTTTTGCAGAAGCTCGCCTTTTTGTGGAAATCTTACTTTCAGGTAGCCTCTCATGCAGCAGGCTACCTGAAAATTATTTTGGCTGTTGGGCATGGTTTAAGTTTAAGGTTTGCTGAAAAATAAGGCTTTGTCTTTGGTAATAATCCAGAGGATCAATATAAGCAGCAAACCAGTTTGGATGATTTTGCTATCGGGATGAGTGGCAAAAATTTCGTTGCCGAGGTTGGCAGATAGGTGGAACAACACAGCAATCAGGATACTGCGGCCGCTTTTCAGATACAGCCAGTTGGAAAGCAACACGAATACAATCATGCTGAACACAAAATTGGCGGTATATAGCGCGCCTTCAGCTACTACTTGGCTATGGTAGTAGCCTTGAATAAAGGCCAGCGGCAGATGCCACAGCGCCCAATATATGGTAAAGATCATGGAGGCGGCGAACATACTGAATCGGCTCAATAGCGCATCGGTGCCATAGCTGTGCCAGGCCAGCTCTTCAATGATGGCAGCAGAAATGAGGAGGAACCACGGCGAGACCATAGCTGAGCTAAATGAGGGGTTGCCGGAGATGTGGAATTGCGCCATGCTGTGGCCAAACAGCAAGGAGATAAATTGTGCCAATATCAAAGTAAACGGCAGGAGCAGAAGGGTGCACAGCAGATAGCGTTTGGGAAAACCGCCCAGCTTCAGCAGCCGGTTGGCAGCATCGGCACGCAAGCTGGGGTTGCTTCGCAGCAGCCATAATGCCAGCAACATCGGCGATACCAGCCCGATTATGCTTAAGCCGATTTGTATATACTGCATAGCCTTCGAAGGCTGATGATGGCTGATGTAGGCGGCGACGAACCACATCAGCCAGGGAAGAAGCAGGGAAAGGGAGAAGAAGGTGAGGGGGTGGTAGGTTTGTCGCATGATAGTTTGGTATTTGCTATGCTGGAAAAGTTTTCAGGTAACCTGTCTCAGAACAAAAGGCTACCTGAAAAACAAAATAGCGGCTTGAAAAATTGTCTGCTTGCCGTTACCCGTTTCAGGTAGCCCTCTGCTTGGTTTGGGGCTACCTGAAAGCGTAAGCTTCAACGAAGTTAAAACCGTTCGCCGTTTAAAACGTGTAGCCAGTTTGCAGTTCTTCGTCGCCCACCAGCTCGAGCAAGAGTGCGTAGAGTGGGGCGAATTCGCGGTAGCGGCGGGCGGTGCGGCGCAGGTAGTTGAGGAAGCGGGGGATTTCGGGGCGGTATTTGCCTTTGCCGTCGCGGTGCCACAGGCGGGCGAAAATGCCGGCCACTTTCAAGTGCCGCTGCACGCCCATCCATTCGAAATCGCGGTAGAAACGGTCGAAATCGGCAGGTACGGGCAGGCCGGCAGCGCGGGCCTTTTCCCAGTAGCGCACAGCCAGGTCGATGACAAACTCTTCTTCCCATTCGATAAATGCGTCGCGCAGGAGGGAAACCAGGTCGTAAGTAATCGGGCCGTAGAGCGCGTCTTGGAAATCGAGCACGCCGGGGCGGCCCGGGGTGAGCATCAGATTGCGCACGATGAAGTCGCGGTGCACATACACCTGCGGCTGGGCGGTCAGTACGGGCAGGAGGGTGTCGAGCGTTTGCCGCCACAGCTGCTGCTGTTTGAAGTTCAGGCTTTTGCCCAGCTCTTTGGCCATAAACCAATCGGGGAACAGCTGCATTTCCTGGCGCATCACGGCTTCGTTGTATTCGGGCAGCACGCCGGGGCGGCTGGATTTTTGCAGTTCGATCAGTGTGTCGAGCGCATCCAAAAGCAGGGCGCATTGCACTTCGGGGCGGGTGTCGTGCTCCAGTGCGGCCAGGTAGGGCACTTTGCCGAAGTCTTCCAAGGCGGCGAAACCGTGTTCGATATCGTGGTGGAACACTTGCGGCACATGTGCGGCGGCAAAAATCTCGCGCACGCGCAAATAGGGTTCGATGCTCATTTTGTCGGGCGGTGCGTCCATGCAGATCACGCTCTCGCCGTTTTCGAATACGGCGCGGAAATAGCGGCGGAAATCGGCATCCGCTGCAGCGAAGGAAAGGGTGAAACTCCGCTGCGGATAACGTTTCTGCAGCCAGTTTTGCAATTCTTTTTCTCGTTCCATGATGTTTTTCGGGTTAAAATATGCGCCATTTTAAACCCGCTGTAAAAAAATTGGGGTGATTCTTTGTCTTGCTTTTTCCGATTGAGCCCGATGGTGGCTGCCGTGCTGGCCGGTTTGAGCCTGCCAGCCCTGCTGCAGGCCGAGCCGTTGTCGCTGGCGGCAGAGGGAGGGGCAGCCTGCCACAGGCCGGATGCACCCAAACAGATGATTGCGCCGGTGAAAACCAGCGGCGAAGGTGCATTGGCCGAAGGTGTTACCCGCGTGAATGCCGACCGTGTTATCGGCCAGAGCGATGTGCGCGTGCGTGCCGAGGGCGATGTGGTGGTGGAGCGCGGCAACCAGGTGCTCAACGCGCAATGGATTGACTACAATCAGCCGCAAGATACCGTGCATGCCGGTGGCCGCTTCATTTTGGAGCAGGGCGGTGGGCGCGTGAGTGGCGAAAATCTGCGTTATAAGATGGACACCCGCCAGGGCGAGGCCACCAATGCCCGCTTCGAAGCCGAAAGCAGCCGCCGCCGCCTGCAGGGCACCAGCCGAACTCTGCGCATAGATGGCGAAAACCGCTACCACTTGGAAAACGGCCGCTTCAACACCTGCAACTCAGGCGATGAGAGTTGGTATATCCGTGCCAAAAACATTGAAGCGGACTACGAACGCAATATTGGCATGGCACGCAATGCTTCGCTAGTGGTGGGTGGTGTGCCGCTGTTTTATACGCCGTGGATTGATTTTCCGCTCAACGGCAACCGTAAAAGCGGCTTTTTAGTACCTACCTTCAAAGCCGGCTCCAACGGCGCGGAAATCACCATTCCCTATTATTTCAACCTTGCTCCGAACTACGACTTCACGCTTACGCCCAAACTCTATAGCCGGCGCGGCCTGCAGCTGGCCGGCCAGTTCCGCTATCTGCGGCCTAAATACCAGGGAGATATAAGTTTGGCCGTACTGCCCAAAGACCAGCTTAGCCGGCACACCACCCGTAGCAAAATCGATTGGAACCACCAACATCAATTCAGCCGCACCCTCAGCGGCGGTGTGGATTTCCACCAAGTATCCGATGACGATTACTACCGCGATTTCTACAACCGTACTGATATCGCCACCAATGTCAACCTCAACCGCCAGTTGTGGCTGCGCCACCAAACCGAATTGTGGACTGGCCGCTTCGACAGCTACGCCACTGTGCAGAAATACCAAACTCTGGCTAATGCCGACGGCTACAAAGGCGACCAACCCTATTCACTGTTGCCGCGCCTAAGCAGCCAGTGGCAGAAGCGTTTCGGCATCGCCAACTTCCAAATGTTCGGTCAATACAGCAACTTCCGCCACGATAGCAAACAGGAAGGCAGCCGTTTGGTGCTCAACCCCAGTGTGAGCGCGGAACTCAACCGCAGCTGGGGCTATGTCCGACCCAAGCTCGGCTTGCACGCCACTTATTACAACCTAGACAGCCATAACGGCGCGCAGGCACGCAATTTCAGCCGCATACTGCCCACCTTCAGTGTGGATAGCGGCATGGTGTTTGAGCGGCCGGCCAGCTGGCAGGGGCGTGATTATGTGCAAACCTTAGAGCCGCGCCTGTTCTACACCTACATCCCTGCCAAGCAGCAAAACGATATTCCGCTGTTCGATACTGCAGAAAACAGTTTCAACTACAGCCAACTATTCCGCGAAAACCGCTTCTCTGGCCACGACCGCATTAATGCCGCCAACTTCCTCACCATGGCAGTGCAAACCCGCCTGTATGACGCCAAAAACGGCGAAGAGCGTTTCTCCGCCGGTCTCGGCCAGCGCCTGTATTTCACCCGCGACGATGTGCTGCTCGACGGCAGCCGCGTGCAGCGGCGCAGCGGCCATTCCGATTTGCTGGCCTTCGCCGACGGTCGGGTAACCGACAATATCTGGCTGAACAGCGAAGTGCACTACGACACCAGCCAAAATGCCGCGGCCAAATATCATCTTGGCCTGCGCTACAGCCCTGAGCCCGGCAAAACCGTGGGTGCGCGCTATCAATATCGCCGCCATGGCGAAATTTACGACGACGTATACGGCAAAGTGCGCCGGGCCGACGTGTATTTCCAATGGCCGGTGAGCCGCAATCTTTATCTAGTGGGCCGCCACAGCTATTCCTTCAGCGAACATAAGCCGGTGGAACACCTTTTGGGCATGGAATACATCAGCGGCTGCGGCTGCTGGAGTCTGAGCGCCGTCGGCCAGCATTATGTGAACGGCGTGAATTCCAGCAAAAATGCCTTCTTCCTCCAGCTGCGCCTGCGCGACTTGAGCAGCTTGGGCAACAATCCTTTTGAACAAATCCGCCAGTCGATTCCTGGCTACACTAACATTGATGAGGTAATGCGTAGATGAAAATGAAAACTTTGGTTTTGGCGCTGGGCATGAGCTTGGCTTCTCAGGTAGCCTTGGCCAACACCGTGCGGTCGGTAGACAACATCGTGGCCGTGGTGGAGAACGAAGTCATCACCCAGCGTGAGCTCGATCAGGCCGTGGCCCACACCCGCAGTCAAATGCCGCGCGGTATGCAAGTATCCGAGCAGGAATTGCAGCGGCAAACCCTGATGCAGCTGGTGAACCAATCGCTTTTGGTGCAGGCCGGTCGGCGCAACAATATCCAAGTGCCCGATGCCGAAGTGGAAGCAGAAATCGCCCGCATCGCCGCCTCCCGCCGCCAAAGTGTGGCTCAGTTTGAAGCTGCCCAAGCCCGCTTCGGCATCGACAAAACCGCCCTGCGCCGCCAAGTGCGCGATAGTATGCTCGCCCAACGTGTGCAACAGGGGCAAACTGCCGGCGAGGCTAAAGTGAGTGAAGACGAAATCAATGCCGCCATCGCCCGCGCCCGCGCCCAAGGCATTACCCTGCCGCAGGCCGCACCTAAAACCCAATACCATGCCCAGCATATTTTGATTGCCAGCCAAGGCGAGCGCGCCCAGCGGCTGGCACAACGCCTGGCGCAAAATGCCCAACGCGGCGCCGATTTTTCCGCCCTGGCGCGCCAGTATTCGCAAGACGGCAGCGCTGCCAATGGCGGTGATTTGGGCTGGCTCTCCGAAGGCGAAACCGTGCCCGAGTTTGAACGTGCCATGCGCGGCTTGAAACCCGGTCAGGTGAGCGCACCGGTACACACCCAGTTCGGCTGGCACGTGATCCGCCTAGTGGAAGCGCGCACGCCGAACACGCCCGATGCCCGCATCCGCGCCGGCGTGCACGATGCCATCGCTGCCCAGAAAACCCAAGCCGCCATGCAGGGCCTGCTCCAGCAGCTGCATCAAAACAGCTTTATTTCCATTCGGATGCAGTAGGCAGATTGGCCGCAGGGGATGATTGGCCTATCCTCTGCGGCCAATTTACAGGCTACCTGAAACTTTCAGGTAGCCTCATGCTCGACCAATTTGCTGTTGCAGGCCATCAATGCCGTATTTATTTTTCAGGTAGCCTTTAAAGGCTACCTGAAACCCATACCAACCCTAACCGATAGAGAATAGAGACCCGCCATGCGCCCGCTCACTGCCACCATCCGCCTCAGCCACCTGCGCCACAACTACCAACTGCTCAAACGCCTGCACGGCAACAAAATGCTCGCTGTGGTGAAAGCCGATGCCTACGGCCACGGTGCCGTGCGCTGCGCCCGTACGCTGGCCGATTTGGCCGACGGTTTCGCCGTGGCCACGCTGGATGAAGGCATCGAACTGCGCGAAGCCGGCATCAGCGCGCCCATCGTGATGCTCGAAGGCGTGTTTGAGCCGGCTGAATACGCTGCGGTAGACGAATATCGCCTGTGGCCGGGCGTACAAAACCAATGGCAGCTCGGAAGCCTGCTGGCACACCGCTGGCGCGAGCCGGTTACCGTTTGGCTGAAAATGGATTCCGGCATGCACCGCGTGGGCTTCTTCCCGCAAAACTTCGCTCCCGCCCACCAAGCTCTGCGTCAAAGCCCCCAGGTGGCGCACATTGTGAACATGACCCACTTCGCCCGCGCCGACGAGCCGGAACAAGCGATGACCGCTGCCCAGCTGGCTGCTTTCGACACCGCCGTGGCCGGCCTTTCCGGCGCACAGAGCCTCGCCAATTCCGCCGCCATCATCGCCCACCCCGCCGCCCGCCGTGACTGGGGGCGTGCCGGCATCGCCCTCTACGGCATCGAGCCCTTTCCGGGAGCCTGCCCCGAACTCAAACCCGTGATGCGCCTCACCAGCCGTATCTTTGCCGAACGCACCCTCCAGCCCGGCGAGCCTGTCGGCTACGGCGCATCCTTCATCACCGAACGCTCCACCCGCATCGGCATTGCCGCCTGCGGTTATGCTGACGGCTACCCCCGCACCGCACAAAACGGCTGCCCGCTCACCGTAAACGGCCAACCCAGCCGCCTCATCGGCCGCGTGAGCATGGATATGCTCGCCGTTGAGCTCGACCATCATCAAGGCGTGGGCAGCGAAGTGGAGCTGTGGGGCGACGCCGTTTCCGTAGCCACCGTGGCCCAATCCGCCGGTACGATTTCCTATGAGCTGCTGTGCCACATTAAGCGGGCCAACTATGTGTATCAAGAGTAATCAATAAGTTGAAGGCTACCTGAAAAAGCTTCAATGGCGTTTCTGCGAAGTTTCAATGCAGTTAAAACAGTTGTGCATTTTCAGGTAGCCTTTGGCCTGTTATTTGAGGCTGTATAAAGCCATCATTCATCGACAATACTACCCATGACGATACCCATGAAAAAACTTCTCCCCTTCCTGCTCTTCGCCCCCTTGTTCGCCCAAGCCCAACCGCTTGGTACAGGTACATACAAATACGTTGAATGGGGCGTCCACGGCGGTGCCGACATCCGAAAAATGCTGGTGATCGAGGTGTTGCCCAACAGCCGATACTGCCTGCTTTCCATCATGGATTACAAAGAAGACAGCGCTGCGGGCAGGTGGCAGCGCAGCGGCAACAGCATTCGTCTCGGCAACGGCCTGCACCTGCAGCAGAGAAACGGCCAAGTGTATGCTGGCCAACAAGCTGTGCAATACGAACCCTATACCAGCAAAGACAGAGAAGACTACGCCGCTGGAGTTTGTAAGGAAATAGAAGGCAATAGCACGCCGTCTCGATAAAGTTGTTCCGCTGCTTGGAGGCTACCTGAAAAAAGCAGCCCGGCATTCATACCCAACGTTTTGCCAAACCCGCCCAACACACATCCAACCACCCATGCCGCAAACTCTTTCCCCCGAAAGCCTGATCGAAGCCGCGTTGCTCACCCAGCCCGAGCCGCTGCCTGAACGCCGCCTGCGCGCCCTGTGCGAGCTGCCGCTTTCTGCCGATAAGCTCGAAGACGTGCTCGAAGCCCTGCAACAACGCTGGCAGGGCAGGGCACTGCAATTGGTACGCACCCATGAAGGCTGGCGTTTTCAGGTAGCCTCTGCTGCCTTCGAGCGGCTCGGCAGCCTGGAAGAGCAGCGCACGCCGCGCTACTCCCGCGCCGTGATGGAAACTTTGGCCATCATCGCCTACCGCCAGCCGGTAACGCGTGGCGACATCGAAGCCATCCGCGGCGTGGCGGTGTCGCAAAACGTGATGCAAACCCTGCAAGAACGTGGCTGGATAGAAAGTGTGGGCAAGCGCGACACCATCGGCCGCCCCAGCCTGTGGGCCACCACCAAAACCTTCCTCACTGATTTGCAAATCGACACCCTCGAATCCCTGCCGCCCCTAGCCGAACTGGGCGAATTGGTATTGCCTGAGCTGGGTATTCATGGGACAACGGCAGAAGAAGAGATGGCGGAAGAAGAGGTTGAGGAATAGGGCGTTCGAGCGGGCCCCATATTTTCAGGTAGCCCGATGAAGGCTACCTGAAAAGCATCTGCTCCAGTACAATCCCGCCATCTTTCTGCTCCGTACAAGCCCACGTTTTAGCTTCACAGAAACTCACTCCGTTCGTTTTAACTGCGTTGAAGCTCACGCTTTCAGGTAGCCTTCCTCATGAGCGCCGATTTCAAACAACAACTCAAGCTCACCGACGCCACCGCCGGCAAGCTCGCCAAGCTGCATATCCGCAGCCTGTGGGATGCCGTGCTGCACCTGCCCCTGCGCTACGAAGACGAAACCCACATCACCCCGATCAAAGACGCGCCCGTGGGCGTATCCTGCCAGGTGGAAGGCGAAGTGGCGCATCAGGAAATCCAGTTCCGCCCGCGCCGCCAGCTGATTGCCCAAATCCGCGACCAATCCGGCAGCGTGCTGCACCTGCGCTTTATCCATTTCTACCCCAGCCAGCAAAAACAGCTCGCCAAGGGCAAACGCATCCGCGCCATCGGCGAAATCCGCCACGGCTTTTTCGGCGACGAAATGGTGCACCCCAAAATCCGCGATGCCGATAGCCAAAGCCTGGCCGAGAGCCTCACCCCCGTGTATCCCACCGTGTCCGGCCTCAGCCAGCCCACGCTGCGGCGCATTATCCGCCAAGCCCTCGGGCAAACCGATTTGGCCGACACGCTACCTGAAAGCCTGCTGGCTCAACTCAAGCTGCTGCCGCTGGCCGAAAGCCTGCATCTTCTGCACGCGCCGCCGCCCGAATACAGCATCGGCCAATTGTCGGACGGCAGCCTGCCTGCCTGGCAGCGCCTCAAGTTCGACGAACTGCTGGCCCAGCAGCTTTCCATGCGCCTGGCCCGCGCACAGCGGCTCAGCGGGCAGGCCGTGCCGCTGGCGGGCGACGGCAGCCTGGCCGAGCCGCTGGTGCAGAGCCTGCCTTTTGCCCTCACCGCCGCGCAGGAGCGCGTGTTGGCCGAAATCCGCCAAGATTTGGCGCAGCCGCACCCGATGCACCGCCTGCTGCAAGGCGACGTGGGCAGCGGTAAAACCATTGTGGCCGCGCTCTCTGCGCTGGCCGCCATCGAAGCCGGCGCGCAAGTGGCCGTGATGGCACCCACCGAAATCCTTGCCGAGCAGCACCATATCAAATTCCGCCAATGGCTCGAGCCGCTGGGCATCAGTGTGGCCTGGCTTTCAGGTAGCCTCAAAAAGAAAGAAAAAGACCAAGCCAAAGCCGCGCTGGCCGACGGCCGCATCCGCCTGGCTGTGGGTACGCACGCCCTGTTTCAAGACGACGTATCCTTCCAAAACCTCGGCCTGGTGATTGTGGACGAGCAGCACCGCTTCGGCGTGGCGCAGCGCCTCGCCCTGAAAAACAAAGGCCGCGACGTGCACCAGCTGATGATGTCCGCCACCCCCATTCCGCGCACGCTGGCCATGAGCTTCTTTGCCGACCTCGATGTTTCCGTTATCGACGAGCTGCCGCCCGGCCGCACACCGATTAAGACCCGTTTGGTCAACAACATCCGCCGCCGCGAAGTGGAAGGCTTTGTGCTGGCTACCTGTAAAAAGGGGCAGCAGGCCTATTGGGTGTGCCCGCTGATTGAAGAGAGCGAAGTGCTGCAGCTGCAAACCGCCACCGATACGCTCGCCGAGCTGCAGGCCGCCCTGCCCGAGCTCACCGTCGGCCTAGTGCACGGCCGCATGAAAAGCGCGGAGAAAGCCGCCGTGATGGCTGAATTTGCCGCCGGGCGGATTCATGTGCTGGTGGCCACCACCGTGATCGAAGTGGGGGTGGACGTGCCCAATGCCGCCCTGATGGTAATCGAACACGCCGAGCGCATGGGGCTTTCCCAGCTGCACCAATTGCGCGGCCGCGTGGGGCGCGGCGCGGCGGTGTCGAGCTGCGTGCTGCTGTTTGCCGAGCCCTTGGGCGACACCGCCAAAGCCCGTCTCAAGGTAATCTACGAAAACACCGACGGCTTTGAAATCGCCCGCCAAGACCTCAACATCCGCGGCCCTGGCGAATTTCTCGGCGCCCGCCAAAGCGGCCTGCCCCTGCTGCGTTTTGCCGATTTGGAGCAAGACCTGCCCCTCTTGGAAGCCGCCCGCCGGATTGCACCCGAACTCATCGCCCGCCACCCCGATATTGTGGAAAACCACCTAGAACGCTGGCTTGCTAGCCGCGAAGGGTATTTAGGGGTATGAGCGGGGAAAGGCCACCTGAGAACGGATTCCGTTAAAATTGAAAGAAGTAGGCAAATTCAAAATATCGGTGTGGCAACACCGGCCTACAAAGGAAGTGGAGGGTAGGGAGGTGTGACCACGCTGCCGTTTGGGCGGAATTGG
Organism: Eikenella sp. NML070372; assembly: GCF_001648415.1. NCBI lineage: Bacteria > Pseudomonadati > Pseudomonadota > Betaproteobacteria > Neisseriales > Neisseriaceae > Eikenella > Eikenella sp. NML070372. The sequence continues at coordinate 411,684 of NZ_LXSN01000004.1, forward strand.
ATGGGAGAAAAGATACTGCTACATATTTTGTCAAATTCTCACTGTATAAAGGATGGTTAAATAAATATACACCTTTTGGTTTTATTATATTTCTCGGATTATGTCGCCGATACATTAAAACTCAAAATCCTATCCTATCGGGCAGGGGTATTATTCCTGCTGCACTTCGCTTGGCGGTAACCTGCCTGCCTCTATTTCCTACGGAGCTAAAAGCATTCAGGCTGCTTTGGGTTGGTATGGCTTTCCGCTCTTCAGTACGGCAAAGCAGTAAACGGCCAATTTGCACATGATGCACAAACAATCTGCTTGCCCGTCTTTCCGGCGGCTCTCAAGCGCTCAATTAACGGCCGTCATTCCGGCATTGTGAATGTCATGACGGCTGGCATGTACAATGCCGCCCTCGCCGTCTTACCAAACAGCTCAACAAGCTGGTAAAAGTGCGGGCCTTGGGCAAAGACCGCAACGAGCTCCTGCGCCTCACCGATATTAACCACGGCTAGGTAGTGGCGTAACCGATAAGAGCTATGTGATTGAAATCACGGGCACCAGCGACAAGCTCGACAGCTTCCTCGAAACCGTACCCAAAGCCTGATTCTGGAAACCGTGCGTACCGGCGCTGCCAGCATCGGGCACGGGAAGCGCAGTTTGAAGATTTGATGTTTACTTGACCGGCGTATAGCTGAAACACATTGTTTCATACAAGACGAGCTAACGCAGTAGGAAGTGCTTTAGCTATAAAGCTGGTTGGATATTTTCAGGCAGCCTGTATGCAAAGCAGGCTACCTGAAGCCAGTAGCCGCCAAGCATACCGAAGACCAAAGTAACGATAGGGGCTTCACTTAACTGCTTTTGAATTGTTAGCGATAAGATCTTCTTATGCAAATAAAACAGAGGAAACCACTTTATCTTTGCTGGAGATTATAGTTAATGCGCAGTTTTCACTATTCCTCCATTTGTGAGGAATAGCGGAAATCCTTGCTGCAACTAGTTTGCAAGCGATAGAATCCCCATTCATTAAGGCATCCTGCCACATTTTCAATCGAGTTTTTACTGTGGATACTCCAGTTTACAACTTCTCCGCCGGCCCGGCCGTGCTGCCCGAATCCGTATTGCGTACCGCGCAAAGCGAAATGTTCGACTACAACGGCACGGGCTTTTCCGTGATGACCATGAGCCACCGCTCCGACGTGTTCATGAGCATCCTCCATCATGCCGAGCAGGATTTGCGCCAGCTCTTGAATATTCCTGATAACTATAAAGTTTTGTTTTTGCAAGGCGGCGCCAGCGCGCAGTTCAACATGACCGTGATGAACCTGAGCAACGGCTTCAAGCGCGTCGATTCCGTGGTGAGCGGCAACTGGAGCCGCATCGCCCATCAGGAAATGGGCAAATTGTCGGATGTCGATATTCATCTGGCCGCGCACGGCGGCGAAATGTTCGACTACACCGACCTGCCGCCGGTTGAGTCTTGGGATATCGACCCGGGCTCCGCCTTCGTGCATTTCGTAATCAACGAAACCGTGCACGGCCTGCAATACCGTGAAGTGCCCAAACTGGGCGCGGATATGCCGCCCTTGGTGTGCGATATGTCGAGCGAGATTCTTTCCCGCCGCATCAATGTGGCCGATTTCGGCGTGATTTATGCCGGCGCACAGAAAAACATCGGCCCTTCCGGAACCACCATCGTTATCATCCGTGAAGACCTGCTCGAGCGTTGCTCCAGCCGCGTGCCCGATGTGTGGAACTATCGTTCGCACATCGATCGCCAAGGCATGTATAACACCCCGGCCACCTATCCCATCTACATTTCCGGCCTGGTGTTCCGCTGGTTGCAGTCGCAGGGCGGGGTAGGGCAGATGGAAACCATCAACACCCTCAAAGCCAAAACCCTGTATGCCGCCATCGACAACAGCGGCGGCTTCTACCGCAACCGCGTTGCGCCTGCCGCCCGCTCCAAAATGAACGTGATCTTCACCACCGGCAACAAAGAATTGGACGAGCTTTTCGTTCAAGAATCCACCACCCGCGGCCTACGCCTGCTGGGCGGCTACAAGAGCATGGGCGGTATGCGTGCCAGTATCTACAACGCCATGCCCTTGCAAGGGGTGGAGGCGCTGATTGAATTTATGCGCGAATTTCAGAAACGCTACGGCTGAGATGTGCTTAAGCTGAAATGTGCTTAAACTGATGTGCTGAAGTGATTGTTTTTCATGCAAGGTTGGCCGACACCGTAGGAGGAGACAAGAATTTTGGTGATGGGCGTATAATGAGGCTATCTGATAATTATTTTCAAGTAGCCTCTGTTTTTACTTCGTGGAAGTCTCGTTTTAGCTCCGCAGAAACGCACTACGCTTGTTTTAACTTCGTTGAAGCTGACGCTTTCAGGTAGCCTCTTATTTGGTTTGTTTCTAGTGCGCAAACAGATAGTTTACAGGAGAACGCCATGATTAAAATCGAAAACGCCATCAGCGAAACCCTGCTGATTCCGCTCTATATGAAATACCGTGCCTCCCAGCAGGCCAATCCTATCCTCACCGACCCCGCCGCCTGCCGCTTGGTGCCGCAGATCGACTATGATTTTGCCAAGTTCGACCGTGCCAAGCCCACCCTCATCGGCACAGCCATCCGCGCCCGCTATTTCGACCGGCTCACCGCCGATTTCATCCGCTGCCAAAGCCGACCGGTGGTCGTTATCCTCGGCTGCGGGCTCGACAGCCGCCGCGAACGGCTCGGCAGCGAAGCAGACGGCGTACCGTTTTACCAGCTTGATTTAGAAGATGTGATTCAATGGCGGCGCGCCATCCTGCCGCCGCAAAGCAACGAAACCCTGATTGCCGCCTCCGCCTTCAACACTGAATGGATGGATGATTTGCATGTCCGCCACCCCGATGCCCAATTCCTGTTCGTGATTGAAGGCGTGCTGATGTATTTTCCCAACGACACGGTACGCGCCTTGTTCCAAAGCCTTGCCGCCCGTTTCCACGGTAGCGAAATCGCCTTCGATATGTGCAACCGCTGGGCGGTAAAAAACTCTGCCCGCCACGATGCCATGAGGCATGTTAGTGCCCGCTTTGAATCCTTTTGCGACAACGAACGCGAGCCGGAGAAATGGGCAGATAATCTGTGCTTCATTTCCAACAGCTATATCGTTGGCGACTTCCCTGACGAGTGGAAACGCATCGGCTTCGTCTCTAGCCTGATTATGCGCCTGGTGCGCGTTATCCGCGAAAGTAGCCGCATGTTGCACTATCGGATTGATTGAACGCGGCCTTGCCCTTTGTTTGGTGGAAATAAAGGCTACCTGAAAGCGCAAGCTTCAACGAAGTTAAAACGAGCAACGCGGGTTTATGCGCGGCTATGGTTTCAGGTAGCCTTTATCTATGGAACGGGCTAACGGTTTAATCGTCGGGATCGAATTTGGAAGAGAGGATGCGGCCGCTGCGGGCGTCCACAATCACTCCATAATCGCCACGCCGGCCGTCTAAATCCACTTCATACACACGGCGGCCGTGCCAGGTGGTGAGGTACACGTCGGTTACGCGGGCACGGGTGTGGCTGGCAGCACAGGTGCTCGAATCAAAGTTCGGAGGTTGAGGAAACCGGGAAAGGCTACTTGAAGGATATGGCGTCAATTTTAACGAGACTCTAATGTGTTCGTTTTAACTTCGTTGAAGCTTGCGCTTTCAGGTAGCCTTCTTGCTTACTGGATGCGGGTAACAGCTTTCACATCCACTTCGGTGCGGCGCCATTCTTGATCGATTTCAGCTTCGATGCGTACTTTATCGCGCGGGGTAACGTTCAGGCCACGCCATACGTCATCGTCGATTTCCACTTCGATACGGCCGCTGGCATCGCGGAAGATATAGTGTTCGTGGCGCACTTGGCGTTCGATGTAGCCTTCCAAGATAACGTAGCTGTCGTCCGGTACGCTGCGCAGGGCAGAAACGCGGATTACGGCATTTTGGGAGGCAGACGCTTGGCCATTTTCGGAGAAGCCGGCGGAAGCGGTGGCGGATACGGCTAACAGGGCGGTGAAGAGCAAAGCGTTTTTCATGGTGTTTTCCCTTATTCAAGATTGTGGTTTATCGGGCGGCAACCGGTGTTGCCTGAGTTGATGGCTCGCATTATAGGCAGGCAAGCTTAGCGGAAAATTAGGGTTGCGTGAAAAAATGTAAATTATGCAAACCGGCAAAAGCTGCCTAATAGTGGATGAATTTAAATCAGGGTGCAGCGGTATGGTTTAAATTTATCCGCTATAAAACAATCCGGCCGTATCCATTGCGGGATTCGGCCGGGCGGAACTACACGGCTTATTGTAAACCTTGAGTAAAGTTGTCCGCGGCATCCATTTCTTCGTTGCTCATGCGTTTGGCAATGTTGCTCATGATGGAGTTGGTGCGCTGGCCGCTTTGTGTAGATGCAGAGTTGGTCTACCACACAAGATTTGTGCTGACCGGCCAGGCGTGGGTAAGCCACTGTACCGTCTTTCTGGGTTTGGTTGCCCGGAATGCCCGCGCTACAGGAGCCGTGCCACGACATACATGCAGGCAAGCTACCACGATGCGTGCCTAATCTCTATTTTTATAAACGTGGTACTCTATACTAAATTTTACTTTTTGTTCGAGCTATGTCGCTTTTTAAAAACGCCAAATTTTATACCACCGTTAATCACTTAAGAGACCTACCCAATACCCTTGCCGAAATTGCTTTCGTGGGGCGCAGCAACGCCGGCAAATCCAGCGCCATCAATACGCTCACCGCCCACACCCGCCTGGCTTACGTTTCCAAAACCCCGGGCCGCACCCAGCATATCAACTTCTTCAGCCTGGCCAACGGGCACTATATGGTGGATTTGCCCGGCTACGGTTACGCCCAAGTGCCCGAAGCCGTGCGCGCACATTGGGTGCAGCTACTCGGCGGTTACCTGCAAACCCGCGCCCAGCTTATCGGGCTGGTGTTGGTGATGGACGCGCGCCATCCGCTCAAGGAGCTGGACAAGCAAATGCTGGAATTTTTTGCCAGCACCGGCAAACCTGTGCATATTTTGTTGTCGAAAGCCGACAAACTTTCCAAAAACGAGCAGATTAAAACCCTCGCTGCCGTGCGCCGCGCCCTCCAACCTTTTGCCGAGCGGCAAGCGGTAGGGGTGCAACTGTTTTCCAGCCTGAAAAAACAGGGTATGGAGGAAGTGGATGCCGTGGTGGCTGCATGGTTTGCGCAATGGGAGGTGGAGCATGCCCTGCCGGAGAGCGAACAGGTTGCCGAAAACGGAGAAGAGGCTACCTGAAACATGAAGCAGCCGGAAACCGATTGGTTTTAGTTGCAGCAATGAATTTCCTATAGTGTGAAGCGGTGCTGTATGAAATATTGCAGCTGGATCTCACAAAAGAACGAAATCAGCTTTTCAGGTAGCCTCAGTTATGGCTACCTGAAAAGCTGCTAAAGCAGCAGCAACAGGCTGGCTGAAAGCCGCATGGCTTAAACTTTCCCAACAGTATTTCAGGTTATAATCCGCCGCATGCAAAACTCTCTCTCTCTCTTTCTCAACGGCGAAGCCGCCACTGAAGCCTTCGGCAACCGCATCGCGCCCGATTTGGCCGCACCGCTGGCGGTGTGGCTGGAAGGCGATTTGGGTGCCGGCAAAACTACGCTGGTGCGCGCTATTTTGCGCCGGCTAGGGCATGCGGGCGCAGTGAAAAGTCCCACTTATGCCATTGTGGAAAGCTACCGGCCAAACGGCCTGGCGGTAAACCATTTCGATTTATACCGCTTTGCCGCGCCGGAAGAGTGGGAAGATGCCGGGCTGGGCGAACTGTTTGCCGAGCCCTCCCTCCATTTCATCGAATGGCCGCAACGCGCCGAGGGCTTCGTGCCCGCAGCCGATTTGCGTATCGCCCTGCACAACAGCGGCAGCGGCCGTGTCTGCACCCTTTCCGCCGATTCTGAAAACGGCAAGCAACTCATCGAATTATGGCAAAACTTACCCGCCGAACTTTCCTAAGCAGCGGTGCCGGCCTGCTGCTCCTGAGCATTGTGCCCACGGGCGAAGCACACGGCACGCCGCAGTTTGTGGCCGTGCGCATTTGGCCGGCCTCTTCCTACACCCGCGCCACGCTCGAATCCACCCGCCCTCTGCAACATAAATACTTCCTGCTGGACAACCCGCGCCGCCTGGTGGTGGACATTCAAGGCGCGAGCCTCGATAGCGTGGTGCAGAGCCTGCCGCAGAAGCTCAGCCGCAGCGACCCTTATGTGGCCGGCATCCGCGTGGGGCAGTTCAACCCCGACACCATCCGCGTGGTGATGGATTTGAAAACCGCCGTGAACCCGCAAGTGTTCGCACTCACGCCGGTGGCCAATTTCAAACACCGCCTGGTGATCGACCTCTATCCCACCCAGGCTGTGGCGCTGGCGCAGGAAGCTAATGATCCGCTGATGGCGCTCCTGCAAGACTACACCAATGGCCGTATCCGCCAAGACGGCACCGCCACCGCGCAGGCGCAAACCACCAGCGTGCCGCCGGTGCAAAACCATGCCGGCGGCAACCGGCGCGGCAACCGCAAGCTGGTGGTGATGCTCGATCCCGGCCACGGCGGCGAAGATTCCGGCGCGGTCGGCCCCAGCGGCCTGCGCGAAAAAGACGTGGTGCTTTCGATTGCGCGCGAAGCCAAACGCGAAATGGAGCGGCTCGGCTATCAGGTGTACATGACGCGCAACGAAGACGTGTTTATTCCACTGGGCGTGCGCGTGGCCAAGGCGCGCAGCCGCAAAGCCGATATTTTCATTTCGATTCATGCTGATGCCTTCACTACGCCGCAGCCGCGCGGCACCGGCGTGTATGCCTTAAGCCGGGGCCGAGCCACCAGTGCCGCCGCCCGCCGGCTGGCGCAATCGCAAAACGCCTCCGACCAAATCGGCGGTATCCGCGTGAGCGGCAACCGGCAGGTGGACCACACGCTGTTTGATTTGGTGCAAACCGCTACCATCAACGACAGCCGGCGCCTGGGCAAATCGGTGCTTGACGAAATGGGCAAAATTAACCGGCTGCACAAAGGCCATGTCGATCAGGCTGGCTTTGCCGTGCTCAAAGCGCCGGATATTCCGTCTATCCTGGTGGAAACCGCCTTTATCTCCAACCCCACCGAAGAGCGGATGCTGGCCAGCAGCCAGTTCCGTCAAAAAGCCGCCCGCGCCATTGCCGCCGGTGCACAGCAATATTTGGCTACGGCAGCGGTGGCAAGGCGTTAGGTGCTTGTCCGGCATGCTTTAAAGGCTACCTGAAAAGGCAAACCCGTTTGTAGAGGCAGATGGGTTTGTTTTTTCAGGTAGCCTTTGCATTCGCGCCGGGTTGGCTGCCTGTGCTACACTTCGTGCATTGTTTGTTTGCTTGGAAACTATGATGAAATTGAAATTTGCCCCCGCTTTAGCCGTTTTGTTTGTGTTGGCCGCATGCAGCAGCGAGCAGCCGATTACGCCTGTGCCGGAGGCACAGAAGGCGGTGCCGGAAGCATCGACCTTGCCGGTGTCGGAAACCGGGTTCAGCCAAAATGCCGAGGTGCAGCGTTTTATCCGGCAGCAGGCCGGATTGGGCGTGATGGGCGAAGGGCAGTTGCAGCAGTTTTTCGCGCAGTCGGTGTATAAGGGCAATATTGTCAACATCATGAACCGCCCCGGCACGTCGCGCCCGTGGTATGAGTTCCGCAGCGGCAATGCCGGCGCGGGCAGAATCAACGGCGGCCGCCGCTTTTACCAGCAATACCGCCAAGTGCTCGACCAAGTGGCGCGCGAATACGGCGTGCCGGCAGAAGTATTGGTGGCGATTGTGGGCATTGAAACGAACTACGGCAGCAATATGGGCAGCTTCCGCCTGGCCGATTCGCTGCCCACGCTGGCGTTCGGCTACCCGCGCCGTGGCGAGTTTTTCCAGCAGGAGCTGCATGAATTCCTGCTGATGGCCAAAGAAGAAGGGCGCGATCCGTTCAGTTTCACCGGCAGCTATGCCGGGGCGATGGGGATGCCGCAGTTTATACCGTCGAGCTACCGCAAATGGGCGGTGGATTACGATGGCGACGGCCAGCGCAACATTTGGGGTAGCGTGCCGGATGTGGCGGCTTCGGTGGCGAACTATCTGAAGGCACACGGCTGGCAGCGCGGCGGCAAAGTGATGGTGCCGGTGTCGATGGTGCCTACGCCGGAATTGCTGGCGCTGATTGATGAAAAAACCGCGCTGAATAAAACCGTGGGCGAGTTGCGGCGGATGGGGGTAACGCCGCTGGAGGAAGTGGCCGACCACGAAAAAGCCGTGCTGTTCCGCCTGGAAACCGCGCCCGGCCAGTATGATTACTATATCGGCCTCAACAATTTCTTCGCCGTTTGGCAATACAACCACAGCCGCCTGTATGTGAGCGCGGTGCGCGAAATTGCCAACGGCGTGGGCGGCGGCAAGCTGTAAGCCCCGTTGTAATAGAGGCTACCTGAAAAGCAATCAACTGTTTTCAGGTAGCCTTTTCCGTTACAATACGCCACTCAAAAAATTCAGCCAAGAAAGCACACACCATGCCCAAAGTAACCGTCTTGCCGCACAGCGAATTGTGCCCCGAAGGCAAAATCATCGAAAACGCCCCCGAAGGCGAAAGCATTTGCAGCCTGCTGCTCGACAACGGCATCGAAATCGAGCATGCCTGCGAGCAATCCTGCGCCTGCACCACCTGCCATGTGATCGTGCGCCAAGGCTTCGACAGCCTGGAAGAACCGAGCGAAATCGAAGAAGACCTGCTCGACCAAGCCTGGGGCTTGGAAGCCGAATCGCGCTTGAGCTGCCAGGCCAAAGTGGCCGGCGAAGATTTGGTGGTGGAAATTCCCAAATACACCATCAACCACGCCCGTGAACATCATTAAGCCTGGCGCTCCCCAGCCGCCGGCCGTACACATCTAGTTTCAGGTAGCCTCATCATGAAATGGACCGACACCCAACGCATTGCCGAAGAACTCTTCGACCGCCATCCCGACATCGACCCGAAAACCGTCCGCTTCACCCAGCTGCGCCAGCTCATCCTCGATTTGCCCGAGTTTGATGACGACCCGCAGCGTTGCGGCGAGCGCATCCTCGAAGCCGTACAACAGGCTTGGATAGACGAAGCCGAGTAAGCAGCCAGCCAATATAGTGGATTAACAAAAACCAGTACGGCGTTGCCTCGCCTTGCCGTACTCCCCGTACTGCCTGCGGATTCGTCGCCTTGTCCTGATTTTTGTTAATCCACTGTATTTCAATTCCGTTGAAGCGCATATTTTCAGGTAGCCTCACTATCGATGCAGGCTACCTGAAAAATTCATTCCGAAAGCAAACGCCATGAAAATCGCCACTTGGAACGTAAACTCCCTCAAAGTGCGCCTGCCGCACGTGAGCGACTGGCTGATTCAGCATCAGCCCGACGTGCTCTGCCTGCAAGAGCTCAAACTGGATCAAGACCAGTTCCCGCTTTCCGCCTTCGAAATGCTCGGCTACCGCGCCGTGTGGAGCGGGCAGAAAACCTACAACGGCGTGGCCATCCTCAGCAAAGAAGAAGCGCAAGACGTGCACACCGGCCTGCCCGCCCTGCCCAACGACCCGCAGCGGCGCGTGATTGCCGCCACCATCGGCGGCGTGCGCGTGGTGGACGTATATTGCGTGAACGGCGAAGCCGTGGGTAGCGAGAAATTTGCCTATAAGCAGCAATGGTTTGCCGCGCTGGCCGAATTTATCCGCAGCGAATTGGCTCAATACCCGGAATTGGTGCTGCTCGGTGATTTCAACATCGCCCCCGCCGATTTGGATGTGTACGACCCCGAAAAATGGCAGGGTAAAATCCTCTGCTCCGCCGAAGAGCGCGCCTGGTTTCAAACCCTGCTCGACCTCGGCCTCACCGACGGCCTGCGCCGCCTGCACCCCGCCGAACCGCTCTACACCTGGTGGGACTACCGCATGAATATGTTCCGCCGCAAACTCGGCCTGCGCATCGACCACATCCTCGCCAGCCAAGCCCTGCTGCCACGCCTTACCGCCGCCGGCGTAGATACCGCCCCGCGCGCGCTGGAACGCCCCAGCGACCATGCCCCGGTGTGGGCGGAGTTTGAATAGCACATCGTTGCCGCAATAGAAAAGGCTACCTGAAAGCAATGCCTTGGCGAAACTGAGGTTGGGCTTTCAGGTAGCCTTTTGCATCGAAATCGGAGTGGGGGGTGGGTTGGAAACCCAACATGTCTGGGCTATTTTCATTGTGTTGGGTTACGCCGTAAATGGCTAACCCAACCTACACATACTACTACACTCGGTAAAATGATGATGTTGTATTAGCAATAGTTAATTGGATATAGGAGAAATCACTGTACTGCTGGATTGGGTATTACCAGATTGGATATTGCTGGGTTTGGTGCACTGGAACTGGACACTGTGTCTATATAAATCGCAGGTAAATATACCGTGTCCAGGTTCAACGCATGAGGTTTTCACATAATCAAAAGGTTCGGCATCTTGGTAGCCCCATACTGAGCACCGTGTAACTGCTAATTGCTTTACTCTGCTATCGACAGGTTTCTCTTTATCGAGCGGGCTGCGGTCATAGGATAATTGGATGAAACCATCAGCCCGGCTACCGCCTGATGCGCCCCAATCGGTTGTTCTACTTTGAGCCACCATTGCGCCGATACAGCCTGATAATGATGTGGTTAACAGGATAAGAGCGGAAAGTCTTAGAATACTTGATTTGATTGGAGACATAGCTAGCCTCTGGGTCTTAAGTAAATAGGTTTAATTATTGGTTGCATAAGGAAGTTCAGAATAAACTATTCTTATTAAAATTTTAACTTCGTTCTTTTTCTTTTACAAATTTCTTTGTTTTATATGGATAAGTTGTTGTTTGTGAAAAAAGGTAAGCGGGTGGCAGCAGGTAGGTTGGGTTGTAAACACAACATTATCCAGGCTATTTCCATTGGTTTGGGCTACTTGTTATACATGAAAAAGGCTACCTGAAAATGTGAGCTTTGCAGAAATTCGCTCCGCTTATTTTCAGGTAGCCTTTTTGCATCAAAATCAGAGCGGGCGGGGCTTACGGTTGCATCGTCCAAGCCACGCTGCCGCCGGCACGCATGGGGACGAGTTGCCCGCCGTTGCCGATAGGGAAGCTGTTGGGCACGGTTTGCGCTTGTTTCACCAGGGTGATGGTGTCGGTGTTTTCCGGCAGGCCGTAGAAGCGGGCGCCGTTTTTCGAGGCGAAGGCTTCGAGTTTGCCGAGCGCGCCGATTTGCTCGAAGGCTTCGGCGTAGAGTTCGATGGCGGTGGCGGCGCTGAACATGCCGGCGCAGCCGCAGGCGTTTTCCTTGGCGTGTTGCGGGTGCGGCGCGGAGTCGGTGCCGAGGAAGAATTTGTGCGATTGCGCGCCGGATACGGCTTCGAGCAGGGCTTGGCGGTGGCTTTCGCGTTTGAGCACGGGCAGGCAGTAGTGGTGCGGGTGCACGCCGCCCACCAAGAGGTCGTTGCGGTTGAGCAGCAGGTGCTGCGGGGTAACGCTGGCGGCGAGGTTTTCGCCGCTTTGGCACACGAGGCGGGCGGCTTCGGCGGTGGTGATGTGTTCAAACACGGTTTTGAGGCCGGGCACTTTATCCAGCACGGGCAGGAGGATGCGTTCGATGAATGCGGCTTCGCGGTCGAAGATGTCGATGGCCGGATCGGTTACTTCGCCGTGCACCAGGAAACGCATATCTTGGGCAGCAATTTCTTCGAGCACGGGCAGGAGTTTGAACAGGTCGGTTACGCCGCTGTCGGAATTGGTGGTGGCGCCGGCGGGGTAGAGTTTGAAGGCAACGATGCCGGCGGCTTTGGCTTCCTGCACCAGGGCGGGGGTGGCGTGGTCGGTGAGATAGAGCGTCATCAGCGGTTGGAAGCGGCTGCCGGCGGGCAGGGCGGCGAGGATGCGTTCGCGGTAAGCCAAGGCGTCGGCCACGCCAACCACCGGGGGCTTGAGGTTGGGCATGATCACGGCGCGGCCCATCTGGCGGGCGGTGTGCGGCAAAACGTGGCGCAGGGTGTCGCCGTCGCGCAGGTGCAGGTGCATGTCGTCGGGGCGGAGGAGGGTGAGGGTTTGCATGGTAGGGGCTTTCGTGATTTGGAGCGTTATATTTTCAGGTAGCCTTTGGATGCTGGGCGGATAAGGCTACCTGAAACCGTGTTGCAAGATTGGTTAAAACGATATTGCGGCGAAGCCGGGTTATTTGTGTTGGATCACCAAAACGAACACGCCGTTATCCGTACCGGAAGCGAGCAGCTGGTGGCCGGTTTGGCGGCAGAAGGCGGCGAAGTCGTCGGGGGCACCGGGGTCGGTGGCGCGCACGGAGAGTATCTGCCCGGCTTCCAAAGTGGCCAGCGCTTTTTTGGCGCGGAGGATGGGCAAAGGGCATTTGAGGCCGCTGAGGTCGAGCTCCAGGGTGGGGGACATGATGGTGGTTTCTATATGGTTGGGTGGGAGTGGATTATAGCGGAAAGTGGGGTGTGGACTGAGCCTGTGGTGAAAAAAGGCTACCTGAATTTTCAGGTAGCCTTTTTAATGTGGCAACAGCCTAGTGCAAAGCCTGCCACACTTTCAACGCGTCGGCGGTGGCTTTCACGTCGTGCACGCGCAGGATGGCGCCGCCGCGTTCGGTGGCGGCTATGGCGGCGGCAACGCTGCCGTGGATGCGTTGGGCGGGGTCGGCCTCACCGGTGATTTCGCCGATCATGCGTTTGCGCGATACGCCGATGAGTAGGGGCAGGCCGGTTTGTGCCTGCAAATCGGGCAGGTGGCGCATGAGTTGGGTGTTGTGCTGGAGGGTTTTGCCGAAGCCGAAGCCGGGATCGAGCACGATGCGTTCGGAGCAGATGCCGGCGGCTTGGCAGGCTTGGGCACGGGCTTTCAGGTAGCCCGCCACTTCGCTTACCACGTTTTGGTATTGCGGGTTGTTTTGCATGGTTTCGGGCAGGCCCTGCATGTGCATTAGGCAGATGCCGGAGTTGGGGTAGGCGGCGAGCAGTTCGATGGCACCGCTGTCTTCCAGGGCGGATACGTCGTTGATGATGTCGGCCAGGCCCTTGCCGAGTAGGCGTTGCATGATGGCGGTGCGGCGGGTGTCCACGCTGAGCGGGACGTTCCATTTGATGATTTCGCTCACGATGGGTTGCAGCCGTGCCCATTCTTCTTCGGGGGAAACGTGGTCGGCACCGGGGCGGGTGGATTCGCCGCCGATATCGAGAATGTGCGCGCCTTCGGTAAGCAAGCGTTCGGCATGGGCGAGGGCGGCGCTTCTATTACGGGAGTAAGTGCCGCCGTCAGAGAAGGAATCGGGGGTGAGGTTGATGATGCCCATGATTTTGGGCGTGGATAAGTCGATGCGAAAGCGCCCGGCTTGCCAAGAGGGTTGTGTCATGTGAGGCTACCTGAAAAAGAGGGAAAACAGAATTAAGGGAGAACAGAATTATAAGCCTGCGCTGAGAAAAGGTCTTCTTTGTTGTGCTAGGTAGTGGAAATAGGATTAGTGTGGTGTGTTTGAAATGAAAATAGCTGAAAAAAATGATATTATGCAGTGAAAAAATGGTCAGCTTGGACAGTGTTTAGCGGTGGCTAGGGTGCGGATATTTTTGGCCTTATGGGATTAAGAAACAAAAATATCATGGCATTTGGGTGTGGGTGCCAGAAGTTGCTGTGCATCAAATGCATACAATATATGTCGGTGTTAATATTTACTTTGAAAAGTAAAAGGCATATACTGCGATTCAGCGTTGAAGGTGGTGGAAAAGTTTATACAGCCAGCTGCCTAGTCCAGATAACTAATAGAAGTAGGCGATGTTGTTTGGATAATAAAGCCTGCCAAGCCTTCCTGAGTTACAAAGTAGAGAGTATGAATTGGTTTCGGGAAGCTTAAATTATTTGTTTTTATTTTGTTTTTGTGGAGATCTTGTCGAAAATGAATTACGATAAAACCGTAGCGGAAATGTTGAACGTGGATGGCGCTTTGGCTGCCGCAGTAGTGGATTATTCCAGCGGCATGTTGTTGGCCGGCGGCGGTAGCCCCTCAATCGATTTGGAAATTGCTGCCGCAGGTAATACTGAGGTGATGCGTGCCAAAAACAAAACCATGCAGATGCTTGGTTTGAAAGACGAAATCGAAGATATCTTGATGACTTTGGGCACCCAGTACCACCTGCTGCGCCCGCTGCCGCGTCATGATGGCCTCTTCCTGTACTCTGTGCTGGACAGAAGCAAAGCCAACTTGGCTCTGGCTCGCCGTTCTCTGATTAATGCCGAACGCAACTTGGGCTAATTGCCATATTCGAAACCGGCTGTCTGGTAATTAGATAGCCGGTTTTTATTGTTTACCACACCCAGTATGGTGCGGGAAAAATACAACAACCCTCCCGCCTTTTCTGCCATGCACTTGCCGCAGCCGGTATCCGGCCGCTACTATGCGCGGGTTTTCATGATTCATTCACCACTGCAAAGAAAGGAGCTGGCTATGCCGTACACTTCAATCCTCCGTTCAATCCTTTGCAGCTCAGAAGCCTAAGGCCATTCCCTTTTTCTGTGCCGCCCGCTTCGGGCTGCTTTCTCCCTATTTTGCAAACTGCATTTGATGCGCTGCTTCGTCGCGCCTGCCGTTTGCGTTCTGAGGATAAATTTATTTGCCGTTTCAAGCTGTTGCCGTCGTGTTTACGCGTGCTTGGCAGAGCTGTGCGCAAACGGATTTATCCGCTGCAAGAAAGTACATTATGGGCACACAAAATCTCCAAATCATTTCTGAAAACATTGTTTTAATAGCTGATTCAAATACCTGGATTGAAAGCAACGCCATCCAACAGCTCCGAACCACCGCCCGCCTGCCGCAGATGCGCCGGGTGGCTGGTATGCCAGACCTGCATGCCGGGCGCGGCTATCCCGTCGGCGCGGCATTTTTCAGCCCCGACCGTTTTTATCCCGCGCTCATCGGTAACGACATCGGTTGCGGTATGGCGCTGTGGCAAACCGATTTGCCCGCACACAAAGCCAAACCCGCCAAGCTGGCCAAACAGCTCGGCAGCATTGATGCGCCGTTAGGCGAAGATTGGCAAGCACGGATTAATGACATCCTGCCGCAGCATCCTTTTCAGGTAGCCTTAGGCACCATCGGCGGCGGCAACCATTTTGCCGGACTGCAAACCGTAGATACTGTTTACCGCCCCGAAAGGCTACCTGAAAACTTCGATACCGGCTGCCTGCAACTGCTCGTGCACAGCGGCTCGCGTGGGTTCGGCCAGCAGGTTTTGTGCCGCCATGTGGACGCGCACGGCCACCAAGGGCTACCTGAAAACAGCCCCGAAGCCGCCGCCTACTTGGCCGAACACGACGATGCGCTGGCCTTTGCCTGTGCCAACCGGCTGCTGATTGCCGAGCGCATGCTTGAACGTTGGCATGCCGAAGGCCGCCGCCTGCTCGATGTGCACCACAACTTCCTGTTACACACCGAAATCGGCGGCGAAACCAGCTGGCTGCACCGCAAAGGCGCCACCCCTTCCGACTGCGGCTTGGTGCTGATTCCCGGCTCGCGCGGCGACTACAGCTATTTAGTTGAACCGGCCGCCGATTGCAGTATCGCCCTCAATTCGCTTGCCCACGGCGCCGGCCGCAAATGGCAGCGCGGCGAATGCAAAGGCCGCCTGTCGCACAAATACCGTGCCGACAGCCTGCGCCGTACCGCTTTCGGCAGCGTGGTGGTGTGCGCCGACAAAGCCTTGATTTTTGAAGAAGCCCCACAGGCCTACAAAAATATCGACAGCATCATCGAAGCCATGCAGCAGGCCGGCTTGATCGAGCCGATAGCCCGCCTCAAGCCAGTGCTCACCTACAAAATCAACAGCGGCTACGGGGAGTAACGGCATGAAAATCATCAGTAAATTTAAAGACTTTTACGACCACAAGGTGGCCAAATACGGCATCGACCCCGTGCTGGTGTTCGACCGCTGCCAACCGCCGGAAGCCAAAATCCTGCGCGGCCTGCCCAAGCCGCCCGCCGGGTGGGGGAAGGAATACGGCGCTTGCGCCGTGGTGTCCGAGCTGTATATCGGCAATCTGCACGTGTTCCTGTTTGCCACCGAGAAGCAGGTGTATAGCTCATACGACATCGACACCGTGTATCTGCAACACCGCCGCCACCGCTTTCCCCTGAGCATGGTACGCTTCTTCGACGGCAGAGAATACTGCCTGCCGCAATGCCATAACTACTACTGGCCAGGGTATCGCCACTACCAAACGCCCGATTTCAGCCTCCGCCGTTGCAGCCGAAGCCACCCCATAATCGCCAAATACCGCCATACGCCGCTTCTGCTCGCCTATTACGCCGATCCGAACCGGCCCTCCCGGCTCGACAGCCGCCAAGATTTCGCCGAAGATCCGCAGCTCTCCAGCCTCGGCGTGTACCTCGACCCCGATACCGTGTGGCAGCACCTTTGCGAATACCTGTCGCAGCTCAAAAGCGAGGCAGAAACCAGTCCTCCCGTGCCAGATCAAGACAAAATCGGCAACAAAGGCTTCGATGCCAAGCATTCGTTCCGGCCAAAAATGAAAAGGAAGTAAACCATGATTTATCTGCAAATTTTCACCGCCCAAGGCTTGGTCGAATGCCAGATGTTTGCCCGTTTTGCCCTGCGGAAAATCCCGCACGAGGCCGAAGCGGCAGGCGTGGATGCCGAAATATTAGAAGAAACCCCGAGTAAACACGGCATCCTCTCCGCCGTGCTCAAGCTCTCCGGCAGCCGTGCCGAAAGCCTGGCCGCAGCTGGCAGGGCACGCTGCAATGGGCCTGCCCAGCCCGCGGCGGCCCCAGCACCCATGCAAAACTGGTATATCGGCGTGTTTAGTTTATCTGAGATTCCCGCGCTGCCAGCAGAGACGAAGGTATCGAATTCCAAACCTGCTACGCCGGCAGCAAAGGCGGGCAGCACGTGAACAAAACCGACTCCGCCGTGCGCGCAGTCCACCTCGCTAGCGGCATCGCCGTGCGTGCCGAGAGAGAACGCAGTCAGCGCGCCAACAAAAAATGCACACTGAGGCTGCTCGCGCTCAAACTGGCCGAACACCACCAAACCGCCCTGCGCCAACACGCCTCCGATGCACACAAATTACTCTATCAAGTGGAGCGCAGCAACCCGAGACGGGTATTTAAGGGGGAAGATTTCCGCGAACAGGCTTGACGGCGCGGGCAATGGGAAAGGCTATCTTAAATTTCAGGTAGCCTTTGTGGTTTAAATAGCCGTATCTGGTGGATAGGCCGCCATTCGGGAAGTCGGATTCAAGAATCCGACCTACAGGTTTTCAGGTAGCGTTTCCCTATTCGGCACATTGGCAGCCGGTATGGTGATGCCGTGTTGTTTGAGCGGTGTGTAGGGTGTTGCCGCAGGCATGCGCGCTGTCGCCCGATGTTTCAAACCGCGTGCGTGCGGTTCCGCACATACCCTATGCACCCCGCAAAGGGAAAGGCTACCTGAAAACGGTTGGTTGTCGTGGGGGCGTGGGCAGGCGGGCTGTTGTCTGAGTATTAAAACCGCATGTGTGTGTTTCCGCGCACTTTGCGCGTCCAGCAACGGAAAGGCTGCCTGAAAATTGTTTCAGCCCAGCAGGAACAACTCGCGGCCGTGTTGTTTGAGCCAGGCGGTAGCGGCGGGTCGGTGCGGGGGTGTGTTGTTCGACTTCTGCCCAAAAGGCGGGGCTGTGATTGGGGTGGCGCAGGTGGCAGAGTTCGTGCACGCAGACGTAGTCAGCCACGTATTCGGGCGCGCCGACGAGCCGCCAGTTGAGGCGGATATTGCGGCGGCGGCATACGCCCCAGAAGGTTTTTGCGCGGCTGAGGGCGGAGTGCTCGTGAACGAGTTGCAGGCGTTCGGCGTGTGCGGCGAGACGGGGAAGGAGGTAGGCTTCGGCCAGTGGCTGGAGATGTTGGCGCAGGAGGGCTTGCTGCTGCGGCCATTTGGCTGCGGGCAGGAGGATGCGGCCAGGCTGGATTTGGATGGCGGCTTGGGCATGGGATTGCAGTTGGTGCGGCTGGCCATAGAGCCAGAGGTAGCCGGGGGTGGCGGGCGGGGCGGGGCTGCACTGGAGCATTTGCTGCAGGGCAGTTTCATTATGTTGCAGCCAGCGTCGCAGCTCGGGCAGGCTTAGCTGCGGAGGAATGCTGAGCCGCAGGCTGTGTTCGCTGTGCGCCCGCAGGATGATGTTTTTCTTGGCACGACGGCTGAGGTGGAGTTGGATGGCGTGGCCGTTGGCTAGGGTGTGGGTGAGGAGGGGCATGGCGGGTTTCAGGTAAGCTTTGGGGTTTGATTTATATGGTTTCAGGTAGCCTTAGGCTACCTGAAAATATTTATACTGGTGCAACCACACCAGCCGATGGCTGGCAGGCTTATGCCTGATATTAGTGCCTAAAACTGCTGTTTGGCATGAATGCCCGGCCTACGGTTTTATGTTTCAGGTAGCCTCTGAGCACACAAAAGGCTACCTGAAAGTTTAATTGGATTGGCCGGCGGCTTCCGGCTGGGCGGATGCGGCGTCGGTGGCAACAGTTTGGTGCAAGGTGGTGAGCTTGCGGGTAAGGATGTTGAGGATGAGGCCGTAGGCGGGCAGGAAGAAGAGTGTGCCGATCACGAGTTTGAACAGGTAATCAACAAAGGCAATGTGCGGCCAGTTGGCAGCCATAAAGGCGTCGCTGCTGCCGGCGAAGGCGATGGAGAAGAAGAGCACGGTATCCACGGCGTTGCCGGCGAAGGTGGAGGCGGTGGGGGCGATCCACCAGGATTTCAGCTGGCGCAGGCGGTTAAACACGACAATATCGAGGATTTGGCCAACTGCATAGGCGGCAAAGCTGGCCAGGGCGATGCGGAACACGGGCATCACAAACACGGCAAGCGCGCTCCAGCCTGTCCACGCACCTTCTTGAAACAGCACGGAAAAGGCATAAGAAACGAGCAAGGCGGGGAACATAACGAAGAAGATAATGCGTCGGGCGAGGCTTTGGCCGAAGATGCGCACGGTTAAATCGGTGGCGAGGAAAATGAAAGGGAAACTGAGCGCACCCCAAGTGGAATGCACTTCGAAGCCGTTGGGCAGGGTGACGCTGAAGGGAAACTGCACAAGATAGTTACTGGCGGCAATCACCAGGATGTGGAAGAAAACGAGCCAGCGGAGTGCTTGCTGCTGTTGGGCGGGGGTGAAACGGTAGTTTTGCATAATGGTCCTTAGTTTTGGTTTAGATAAGAATCTACGCGGGAGGGTTGCGAACCGCGCGGGGGTTAGAAACAGGGTTTCAGGTAGCCTTTTGGTTAATGCGGCGGAACTTAATCTTCGCCGCCTGCTTCAAAGGAGAAGCTGAGGCCAGCAAACCATTGGCTGAAGTGGTCGGCAATTTTTTGGTAGAACAAATCGCTGTAAATCAGCCAAACGGATTGGTTGGGCAGGAGGAACAGGCGGCCTTCGTTGTAGCTGCCAATAGTAAAGCCCTGCTGTATTTCTTCCTGCGATAATCGCGGCCCATCGCTGCGGGTTTCTGTGGCTTTGAAGTAGAACTCGGGATCGGAGAGGTGGGCGTAGTATGGCAGGCCGTTGCGCTCAGGTTCGCACAGCCGGGCAGGTGGGTAAAAATCTACGTCTTCGCCATCAGCAGTTTCGTACACTTGGATGCCACGTGCCTAGCCAATCATGTCGAGGTATTCGGCAGGCAGGGGCTGACTGGCGTAATGGGTGGGAAGGGTGTAGGGCATGATGTTTTCTATAAATTTAGAAGATTGGCGTGGAGGTTACCTGAAAAATATGGCTGCTATGTTTCCTGCTCAAACTCTGCCTGCATGATTTGGCAGGCCTGTTCAAAAGCAGCTTTTTCTTCATTGCTGAAAACCGGCAGGGAGAGGGTAAGCCGTTTGGCTTCGTTCAGGCTGATGCGGCAGTTGGCTTGTAAAAGGCAATACAGGCTAGCAATGCTGTACTGTGCTGTTTCAGCCGGCAGATTTCGACGGCCAGTGCTGCGTTATCCAGCGGGGAAAGAGAGACGGCACGGTTTTTAATCTCAGCAATCGATATGGGTTTCAGGTAGCCCGCAGGCTTACTGCATATCGTGTGTAAACAGCCGCTCGCGCGCCATTTGCTCGAACGGCGTGCCGGGGCGGCCATAGTTGGCGAACGGATGAATGGCGATGCCGCCGCGCGGGGTGAATTCGCCGAACACTTCGATGTATTTCGGGTTCATCAGTTTGATGAGGTCTTTCATGATGATGTTGATGCAGTCTTCATGAAAGTCGCCATGGTTGCGGAAGCTGAAGAGGTAGAGTTTGAGCGATTTGCTTTCCACCATTTTGATGTCGGGGATATAGCGGATGAGGATGGTGGCGAAATCGGGCTGGCCGGTAAGCGGGCACAGGCTGGTGAATTCGGGGCAGGCGAATTTGACGAAGTAATCGTTGCCGGGGTGTTTGTTGTCGAACGCTTCGAGGATTTCGGGGGCGTAGGTTGAGGGATATTGCGTGCCGGTGTTGCCCAGCAGGGAGAGGCCGCCGAGCTCTTCTTTGTTGCGCATGGGAGTCCTTAGTTTTGGTAACGCGGGAGGGTTGCGAACCGCAGTTTGGAAAAAAGGAGCGGATTATAAAGGATTTTTAGGCTACCTGAAAGCGCAGCTTCAACGAAGTTAAAACGAAGTTTCCGAAGGAAGCTGAGTTTGTGCGGAGCTAAAGTCAAACTTCAACGAAGTTGAAATGCAGCGCAATAAGTGTCTGTGAAGCTAAAATTTCCAGGTAGCCTTCTGCACACTTGTCAGTGTACTTGATAGCGCTGCAATACGGCGCGGATTTGCGGCAGGGCGGCGCGGGCGGCGTCTTCGCCGAGTTTGACGGCGTGGGCTTTTTCATCGAAGCCGCCTACGGCGCCGAGATGCTGCACCTGTGGTTTGATCACCACGTCGGCCTTGGCCAGCTCGCTGTTGAGGGCGGGGGTGCTCATAATGTTGAGGCTTTGGTCGAGGTAGGAGAAGAAGCCGCTTTGGGATAGGCGGGCGGGTTTGGCGGAAATGTCCACCGCAATCACCACGTTGGCACCCATCTGGCGGGCGGCGGATACGGGTACGGGGGCGGTGAGGCCACCATCCACATAGCGTTTGCCGTTGATTACTGCGGGTTGGAACACGTTGGGGATGCTGGCAGAGGCGCGCACGGCCTGGCCGGTGTTACCGCTGCGAAATACCACGCTGCGGCCGGAGTCGAATTCGGTGGCCACGGCGGCGAATTTGCGCGGCAGGTTTTGGATGGGGCGATTGCCCACTTGGCGGTTGATGTAGTTTTGCAGTTTTTCGCCGCGGATAAAGCCGCTGGTGGAAAGGGTTAGATCCACCAAATCGGCGCGTTGCAGGTTTTCGGCTTCGCGCTGCAGGCGGGGGGCGTTCATGCCGGAGGCATAGAGGCTGCCCACCAGGGCGCCTGCGCTGGTGCCGGTAACGATTTTTATGGGAATATTGTTTTCTTCCAATACTTTAATCACGCCGATATGGGCGAAGCCTTTGGATGCGCCGCCGCCCAAGGCCAAGCCGATGACGACTTGAGGCTTACGGGTGGCGGTGAGCGGCTGGCGTGATGGGTTCTGCGAGTTGCCGCTGATGAGGTTGCAGGCGGAGAGGGTGAAGGTGAGCAGGGAAATGCCGAGGCTGCGGTGCAATAGGCTGTTCATGGGGGAATCCTATGTTATTAAGCGGGGGAGCCGGTATTGTATAGCAAAGTAACTCAATTTTCGCTACGGCCTTGGTTTGCTTTATTGTAGTTTTATACTGTCTGCGGTTTGCCGCCTGGTATCGAAAGTTGATTTAGTCCGCTATATCGGATAGCTATGATTGCCGGCGAATTGCTGGTGTTGGCGTTGGAACGATAAGGAGTTATTGCTAAAGAACAAGCCTACCTGAAAGCGCAGTTGCAACGAGAGGCTAAAACGAGAGGTTAAAATAGGAATGATGTGGTGTTGGCTCTTCTTACTGCCACTCAAGCTATCTTCGGTTTGTCGGCTGTTAGGAGTCACACTATTAAGTGCCAAAACCATATCGGCTGTTAATTATGCTCATGCGTAGGCTGTTCGCACGCTTGGCAGCATGCTGCGCCGGTATTTGCGGGTTCGGTCTGCACGGTGATGTGCCCGATGCCGTGAGTTTGCACCGTTGCCTGCACTTGTTGCGCCAAAGTGGCGGCTTGTGCCACGGTTAGGTCGCCACGCACGATGATGTGGCAGGACATGGCGTGTTTTTTGCTGGTAATCGTCCAGGCATGCAAATCGTGTACGCCCAATATACCGTTGATTTTCTGTATGTCTTCGGCAATTTTTCCCAAATCCGTGCCTTTGGGCGTGCCTTCCATCAGGATGTGCAGGCTACCTGAAAGCACGCCCCAGCTGCTTTTGCCAATCAGCAGCGCCACCGCCGCGCTGGCGGCCAAGTCCGCCCAGTCCCAGCCATAAAACTGTATCAACAGGCCGGCCGCTACTGCGGCAACGGAGCCGAGCAAGTCGCCCACCACATGCAAAAACGCGCCGCGCATGTTCAGGTTGTCTTTCTCGCCGCGCAGCATATACCACGCGATAAACAGGTTTACCAACAGCCCGAATGCAGCCACCATCAGCATCGCGCCGCCTGCTACGGGCACGGGCTTGAAGGCGCGGATAACGGCTTCGACCACAATCCACGCCGCCATCACCACCAGCGTAAGCCCATTGAGCGTGGCGGCAAGGATTTCCACGCGCTGATAGCCGTAGCTTTTCTGCGAGTTGGCGGCCTTCTCCGCCCATTTGAAGGCAAAAAGCGCCAAGGCGAGCGAGGCGGCATCGGAAAACATATGTCCCGCGTCTGAGAGGAGTGCCAAGCTGCCGCTGATCCAGCCTGCCGCTGCTTCCACCAGCATAAAGCCGGCAATCACGGCTAACGATACGCGCAGGATATGGGTGTTGGTGCTGTGGACGTGGGAATGGTTGTGTTCGTGGCTGTGGAAGGACATGGACGCTCCTTGGGGGATAGGGTGGGGCTACCTACCTGAAAATGAGAAGACAATAGAAGCGGGCATAAATGCCCGCGTGGTTTCAGGTAGCCTTAGAAATAAAAATGTATAGGCAGCGAGTGTTCATCCCACGGCTTGCTTGCCTAACTGGCTACCTGAAAATTTGCAGCCGCTGGGGCTAGTCTGCCTTCAGCGCGCGCTGGCGGCGGGTTTCGGCCAGCACTATACCGGTGCTCACGGATACGTTGAGGCTTTCCACCGTGCCGAGCATGGGGATGGACACCAGTGCGTCGCAGTGTTCGCGGGTGAGGCGGCGCATGCCTTCGCCTTCGTTGCCCATCACCCAGGCCACGGCGGCGGGGATGTCGTAGTGGAACAGGTCGGCTTCGCCGCCCATGTCGGTGCCCACTATCCAGATATCGCGCTCTTTGAGTTCGCGCAGGGTGCGGGCAAGGTTGGTGACGGCGATGTAGGGCACGGTTTCAGCGGCGCCGCAGGCTACTTTGCTCACGGTGGCATTCAAGCCGACGCTGCGGTTTTTCGGCGCAATCACGGCGTGCACGCCCATGGCGTCGGCCACGCGCAGGCAGGCGCCGAGGTTGTGCGGGTCGGTGATGCCGTCGAGGATGAGCAGCAGGGGCGGCTCGGTAAGGTTGTCGAGCACATCGTCGAGGTGGACGTGGTTGTGCGAAGCGTCGATAAAGCCGGCGATGCCTTGGTGGCGTGCGTGGCGGCACAGATTATCAAGGCGGGCGGCTTCCACGAAGTGAACGGGAATATTTTCCTGCTCGGCTTTCTCCAAAGCCTGCTGCATACGGGTATCGTGGCGGCCGGACAGGGCGTAGAGCTCGGTGAGGCTTTTGGGGCTTTGCCACAGGCGGGCGTTGACGGCGTGGAAGCCATAGATCAGGCGGCGGTTGGACATATGGTTTGCTTTCGTGATGCAGGCTACCTGAAAAAGCAGATATGGTTTCAGGTAGCCTTTTGGATATCGAGGTTTAATCTACGCGGCAGCTTGCGCTTTCTGATGGCCGCGTGTTGGGTGGCCTTATTCCGGCCACAATTTTTGGAAGGCGCGCACGGCGGCGGCGGGGTCGGGGGCGTGGGTGACGGCGCTGACCACGGCCAGCGAGGACACGCCGGTGGCGAGCACGGCGGGCGCGTTTTCCAGCGTGATGCCGCCGATGGCCACAGTGGGGGTGCTACCGGCTTGTTGCACGTAGCGGCGCAGTTTGTCCAGCCCCTGCGGCTCGGTGGGCATGGCTTTGGTGTGGGTGGCGAATACGGCGCCGCAGGCCACGTAGCTGGGCTGTACGGCCAGGGCGCGCGCCATTTCGGTTTCGTCGTGGGTGCTCAGCCCCAAGCGGATGCCGGCGCGGGCGAGGGCGGCAAAGTCGGCGCTGTCCATATCTTCCTGGCCGAGGTGCACGCCGTAGGCGCCTTCTTCGAGGGCGAGCTGCCAGTGGTCGTTGATGAAAAGTTGGCTATGCGAGCCGCTGGTGGCGGCGATGGCGCGGCGGATTTCCCGGCGCAGTGCTTCGCCAGTGAGAGTTTTGCTGCGCAGCTGCACGGTGTCTGCGCCGGCATCGGCCATCCGCGCCACCCAATCGGCATCGGGCACTACGGCGTAGAATTTGAGGGGGCGGATGATGGGGGGAAAGGGTTGCATAGCGGGCGGCCTGCGGGTGGTTGCGGGGTGGCTATTATAGCGTAGCCGCTACTGGCCGGGATGGGAAAGATACTGTCAGGACTAGCCCCGACGGCATGAAATATATAAGGCTACCTGAAAATAAATTGGAGCTTTCAGGTAGCCTTTAGGGCAGAGATGGCGGTTGCCTGAGCATATAGTCGTGTCGAAATAGGCATGCTACGACGTCGGCACGTTTTGCGTAAGGCTGTATGTTCATGGTTTGTTGTCTTGTATGAAAATAGTTGTGCCTCAATATAATAAAAGGCTACCTGGAACTTTCAGGTAGCCTTTTGTATGTATCAGAAATTAGAACAGGCGTTGGCGGCGGCGGCTAATTTCAAAGCCGTGGTTTTGGCTGTTGGTGCAGGTCATGCCACTGGTGCGGCTGGTGCACTGCCAGCCGTCGCCGCGCAGGGTTTGGCCGTAGGGCAGCACGCGGCTGTCGGGGCTAGCGAGGCTATCGCCAACGCAGCCCATTTGGGTGCGGCCGGTGCGGGAGATGGAGAAATTGCCGCCCCAATCGAGCTCGCAATCGCGCGGTTTGGGCCGGATGGGACGGTCGGGCTGGGGAATCTGGCATTCCACTACGCCGGGGGAATGGTCGTACATGCAGTTGATGTTGCCGCTGGGGCTGCGGAAAAGTTTGATGTCGGCATGGGCGGTGCCAGCGGCGAGTAGGATGGCTGCGACGGTAAGGGGGAGGGTACGCATGATGTTACTCCTTATATAGAGAGTGGTTGGAAAAGTGATTGGTAAACAGATAGTTAGAAGCGGAACAGGCTGTCTGGACTGATTTGGAAGCCGTGGCCTTCGGTATTGGTGCAACTTAGACTGTCGGATTGGGCAGTACATTGCCAGCCGGGTTGGTTAAAGAGTTTGAAGGGCTGGTTGTCGGGGAGGGCATAGCTGCCTGCTTGGAATTTGGCGTAGTACGCATGGTGTTGCTCTATTAGAGTGGTTGGGAAAGGAGAATTGTATCTCAAAGTTGGATGTTTTTTAGCTTTGTAAAAACTAGTTTTAGCTTCTTTAAATAATTTCTCAGAAACTCGACTTCCTTCGAAAAGCTTGTTTCAGATAGCCTTTGCTGCATTCTAAAGAGGCTACCTGAAAAATATTTCGGGATTTCACAGCACAGCTTGCGGATAGGCGCCGATGATTTTTACGAAGGCGGCACATTCGGCAAGGGCTTCGAGGGCGGGCTGGATTTGGGGGCTGTCGGCGTGGCCTTCGATGTCAATAAAGAAGAGGTAGTCCCACAGGCCGGCGCGGCTGGGGCGGCTTTCGAGCTTGGTCATGGAGATGCCGTACTCGGAGAAGGGCTGGAGCAGGCAGTGCACGGCGCCGGGGCGGTTGGGGGCGGAGACGATGAGGGAGGTTTTGTCGAGGCCGGAGGGCCGGGTGCGGCTGTGGCCGAAGATGAGAAAGCGGGTGTTGTTGGGCTCGTCTTCGATGTTGGCGGCGAGTTTGGCCAGGTGGTAGTGCTCGGCGGCGGTCTGGCCGGCAATGGCGGCGGCTTGCGGTTCGGCGGCGGCGAGGCGGGCGGCTTCGGCGCTGCTGGCCACAGAAATGCGGGTGGCGTGGGGCAGGTGGCGGTTGAGCCACTCGTGACATTGGGCCAGCGCTTGGGCGTGGGCATACACTTTTTCCGGCTGAGGGCTGCCGCTGGGTTGCTGCAATAAATGGTGCTGGATACGCAGGAGTACTTCGCCGCAGGCACGCAGGGGGGTGGAAACCATGAGGTCGAGGGTGCGCCCGACCGGGTCTTCGGTGGAGTTTTCCACAGGGGCAACGGCGTAGTCGGCCTGGCGGGTTTCCACGAGGCAGAAGCATTCGTCGATGGAGGGGCAGGGCTGGGTGTGGGCGGCGTGGCCGAAGTGCTTCACGGCGGCTTGCTGGGTAAATGTGGCTTCGGGGCCGAGGTAGGCGATGGTGAGCGGGCGTTCTACGGCGAGGCATTCGCTCATGATTTCGCGGAACAGGCGGGCAACAGCTTCGTCGGACAGGATGCCGGCGGCGGTTTGGTTTAGGCTTCGAATGCGCTGCAACACTTGGGATTCACGCTCGGGGCGGTAGACGGTGCCGGTGCCTTTGAGCTCGCCGATGGCACGGGCGTGGGCGGCGCGCTGGTTAAGCAGAGTGAGGATTTCGGCGTCGATGGCGTCGATGGCCTGGCGGTGGGGGGCGAGGGATTGGTCGGGCATGGCGCGGCCTTTGTGCGGGATGGGGATGGGTTGATTGTATAGCAGATTGGCGTCCTGTTGATACCAATTGGGCTAAGGCTGCAGCGGAAGTGAAGTGAGCTTGTTATAGCGCAGAAAAACGGGGCGTTGGTGTTGGCTGAATGTTTTCAGGTGGCCTTGATTGGGGTGGGGGTTAGCTGAGAAGCATTGCGGGAAAAGTTGGGCAAAGGCTGCCTACGGCTAGGGTAAAACGTTTATAATCTCGCGTTTTCAGGTAGCCTTTGTTACCAAGGGCTGCCGCTTCAACCTAAAGATTAAAGAAATTCAACTGAAACATGGACAAACTGAAAATTACCGGCAATGGCCCGTTGCACGGCGAAATCGTGATTTCCGGTGCTAAAAACGCTGCCCTGCCGCTGATGTGCGCCGGGCTTTTAACTGAAGATATTTTGCATTTGACCAACGTGCCGATGCTGGCTGATGTGAAAACCACGCACAAACTCCTGCAAGG
The DNA here is from genome assembly GCF_001648415.1 of Eikenella sp. NML070372. Lineage (NCBI taxonomy): Bacteria > Pseudomonadati > Pseudomonadota > Betaproteobacteria > Neisseriales > Neisseriaceae > Eikenella > Eikenella sp. NML070372. Next base: position 439,106 of record NZ_LXSN01000004.1, read on the forward strand.
CATGGGCGCGGAGGTGGAAAGCGACGGCGTGAGCGAGTTCAAAATCAACGGTGGCACGGTAAACAACACTTGTGCACCGTATGAATTGGTGAAAACCATGCGCGCTTCCATTTTGGTGCTCGGTCCCACGCTGGCGCGTTTCGGTGAGGCGGAAGTGAGCCTGCCCGGCGGCTGCGCCATCGGCTCGCGGCCGGTGGATCAGCACTTGAAAGGGCTGGAAACCATGGGTGCGGAAATCGTGATCGAGCACGGTTATGTGAAGGCACGCGGCAAGCTCAAAGGCGCGCGTGTGGTGATGGATATGGTGACCGTGGGCGGCACGGAAAACCTACTGATGGCAGCCACACTGGCCGAAGGCACCACCGTGCTGGAAAACTGCGCAGTGGAGCCGGAAGTGGTGGATTTGGCCGAATGCCTGGTGAAAATGGGCGCGAAAATCAGCGGTATCGGCACGCCCTCTATGATCATCGAAGGCGTTGAAAAACTGCACGGCTGTACCCACAGCGTGGTGCCGGACCGCATCGAAGCCGGCACTTTCCTCTGCGCCGTAGCCATGACTGGCGGGCAGGTACGCCTGAAAAATGCCGCGCCCAAAACCATGGAAGCGGTATTGGACAAGTTGGTGGAAGCAGGGGCGGAAATCCAAACCGGTGAAAACTGGATTGAAATCAAAATGACGCAGCGCCCGAGGGCAGTGGACGTGCGCACCGTGCCGCATCCGGGATTCCCCACCGATATGCAGGCGCAGTTTATGGCGATGAACGCGGTGGCCGAGGGCAGCAGCCGGGTGGTGGAAACCATTTTTGAAAACCGCTTCATGCACGTGCCCGAACTCAACCGCATGGGCGCGCAAATCAGCGCCGAGGGCAACACTGCGCTGGTAAAAGGCGTGGAGAGGCTTTCCGGCGCCACCGTGATGGCCACCGATCTGCGCGCTTCGGCCAGCCTGGTGATTGCCGGCCTGGTGGCCGACGGCGACACCATCGTGGAGCGCATCTACCACTTGGATCGCGGCTACGAGCATATCGAAGAGAAGCTGAGCAAAGTGGGCGCGAAAATCGAACGTTTGAAACAGTAGGCGCTTTGACAGCAAAGGCTACCTGAAAAACCAACCGTAGGGTTTTCAGGTAGCCTTCAGCATCAGGAAGCAAAAACAGCCCGATATTCGGGCTGTTTCCAATCTTTGCCGGTTTGGATTAACGGCAGGACAAGCCCAAGATGGTGGGCGGGTTGCCGTTGGACAGTTTGATGCGGCAAGTGGTGCCGGAAGTGCCGGATACCACGGCATAGCGTGCGCCGCCTTCGCTGCGGGTGCTGATATTCATCGGCTCTTTCACGCCCATGGATTTGGACGTTTGCGCCAGATTTTGTACCAATTCGGGCGGCAGGCCGGAAGAGTCGTTGCCGATTTTTACACCGTCGGCCCATGCGGACGCAATCGGCAGCAAGGCCAGCATCAGAATAGTTAATTTGCGTTGCATAGTTAGGTTCTCCTGTGAAAAATGGCTACCGTTGCCAGTAGCTGTGGAAACACTCTACTATATCGGAGTAAGGTTTGACAACGATTATGCCGCTTTTTCCCTACGGCAGTGTCGGTAAGTGTCGCATTTTGTGGGCGGGTGATCTAATGGCTTTAAATAAATTTCTTTATAAATTAGCCTATTAGTTGGCTAATTTGCTGCCTGATGTGAAGCAGGCGATAGCCAAGCGCGTACTGCCGATTAAATATTTTCAATGGATTGCCACACATGAACCGAAACAATTTCCCCCAATTGCCCGCCTACCGGCCACCGTTTTGGTTGCGCGGCGGGCATTTGCAGAGCATTTGGCCGAAGTTGGTGCGCATTGGCAGCCTAGCCTACCGGCGCGAACTTTTGCCCGACAGCCTGGGCGCTACCGAGGTGGCATACGATTTTGTAGATGGCAAACGCCCCGATGCTCCGCTATTGATGCTGTTTCACGGGCTGGAAGGCAGCAGCGCCAGCCATTATGCCCGCGCCCTGATGTTTGCCGCGCAACGGCACGGCTGGCATGGCGTAGTGGCGCATTTCCGTAGCTGCGGCGAAGTGGAAAACCGCGCGCCCGTGTTTTATCACTCCGGCGACAGCGCCGAAGTCGCGCACATGCTGCAATTAATGCACTCACGCTACCCGCGCATCTGCGCCGTCGGTATTTCCTTAGGCGGTAACGCATTGGCCAAATATCTGGCCGAACAAGGCAGCCATGCTATTCCGCAGGCTGCTGCCGTGGTGAGTGCGCCGTTGGATTTAACCGCCGCCTCGCACCGGCTGGAACAGGGCTTGAGCAAAATGTTGTATGCACCTTATTTCCTGCGTTCGCTGTTGCCTAAAGCCGCTGCTTGCGCCGCCCGTTTTCCGCAGATTGACGCCGCTGCCGTGCAAGCTGCCGCCAACTTCACCGATTTCGACAACAGCTTCACCGCCCCCGTGCACGGCTTTGCCGATGCCGCCGACTACTACCGCCGCTCCAGCGCCAAACCCCTGCTGCACCAAATCGCCGTACCTACCCTGATTTTGAACGCACTCAACGACCCCTTCATTCCTGCCGAATCACTGCCGCAGGCGGGCGATGTGTCGTCAGCCGTTACCCTGTTGCAGCCCGAATACGGCGGCCACGCCGGCTTTCCCGGCACGGCTGATTTAGATTGGCTGCCAGATACCGTGTTGCGTTATTTCGACGGCGTGGCAGTAAAGGCTACCTGAAAAGGTAGGAAGATTTTTCAGGTAGCCTCTAATCAGAGTTGAAAGGAAACATCATGACCATTACCCAAAACTATCTCGCCGGTTTGCAGCAAGCCTACGTCCAATGCGGCGGTACAGACGAGTAGGCACACTTTGTCGACATCAAGCACGGTATCGCCCTTGAAGATGTCCATGCTTTGCAAGCCACCTATCCGCAAACGCCTGCCTCCCTGCTTGAGCTGCTCGCTTTCGCCGACGGCACCTACTGGCGCGAATACCAAGGCGAAACAGTCAGCTTGTTCCTGCTCGGCTCTGATATTATGGAATATCCCTACTATCTGCTCTCCGCCTGGCAGATGCTGGAAAGCAAAAGTCCACAATATTTGTCCGACTACATCAACCGAACCTACCCTGCTGAAGACGTGGCCGTGGATGACCGTATCACCCGCGATGCAGCCAATGCCTGCTGGCTACACTTCTCCGACTGCATGAACAACGGAGGCACCTCGCAGATGTTTATCGATCTCACCCCATCGGCATCCGGCAAGGGTGGGCAAATCGTTCGCTACCTGCATGATCCCGACGAGCTGGAAGTGATTGCCGACAGTTTCGATGAATATCTGCTTGCCTTAATTGAAGATAGATACGATTTTATTCATTAAAGACGATTTTTAAGCAGAGTTAATAGATACCGTGGTAAAGAGGCTACCTGAAAACCGATATTCTCAGGTAATCTTGATTTAATAAACTGCTACAATCAGCCAGCCGACGCAGTCGAAAGCGCGTATAATGCCTGCCGTTTGAATTTTCCAACCATGAAGAGAGGCTGCCATGACTATCCGCTACAAGCGTGTTTTATTGAAACTTTCCGGCGAGGCATTGATGGGTAACGATGCCTTTGGCATCAATCGTGCCACGATTATGGGCATTGTCGGGCAGATTGTGGAAATCGCCAAAATGGGCGTGGAAGTGGGTGTGGTGGTGGGCGGCGGCAACCTGTTTCGTGGTGTGGCCGCACAAGCCAGCGATATGGACCGTGCCACTGCCGATTACATGGGCATGCTTGCCACCGTGATGAACGCGTTGGCTTTGAAAGATGCGTTTGAAAGCCTCGGCCAGCCAGCACGTGTGCAATCCGCGCTTTCCATGCAGCAGATTGCCGAAACCTATGCCCGCCCCAAAGCCATTCAATATTTGGAAGAAGGCAAAGTGGTGATTTTCGCCGCCGGTACGGGCAACCCCTTCTTCACCACCGACACCGCCGCCGCGCTGCGCGGTGCGGAAATGAACTGCGACATCATGCTCAAGGCCACCAATGTGGACGGCGTGTACACCGCCGACCCGAAAAAAGACGCTTCGGCCACGCGCTATCAAGACATCACGTTTGACGAAGCCATCGTGAAAAACCTGAAAGTGATGGATGCCACCGCCTTGGCGCTGTGCCGCGAACGCAAACTGAACATTGTGGTGTTCGGCATCGCCAAAGAAGGCGCGCTCAAACGGGTGGTGCTGGGCGAAGACGAAGGCACTTTGGTGCATATTTGATTGAATTGGCAAGATTGCAGGCCGCTTCCCAATGGGAGCGGCCTGATGTTTTGGGTTTCAGGTAGCCTGTTGTAGGGGGAGAGGCTACCTGAAAAGCACCAACACAAAATCTGGCCACCCAAAGTTAGCCTCCGTAGACGCTCAGCCTCCTTTGGTCATCTTGTTCCGGCCAGCTTTTCGTGCCGCAAAAAAATGCCCGTTGCAACAACGGGCGTTGGTGTGTTGGGCAAGCCTGCTTATTTTTGCAGCAATACGCGCAGCATCCAGGCGGTTTTTTCGTGGGTTTGCATGCGGGTGGTGAGCAGATCGGCAGTGGGCTCGTCGTTGGCTTGGTCCACAGCGGGAAACAGCTCGCGGCAGGTGCGGATCACGGTTTCCTGTCCTTCCACCAGTTCGCGGATCATGGCAAGGGCATCGTTGCTGCTTTGGCCATCGGGGATAGACGTGAGTTTGGCGAATTCGCTGTAGGAACCCGGCGCTTTGAAGCCAAGTGCGCGGATGCGTTCGGCAATTTCGTCCACGGCCAGCGCCAGCTCGTTGTATTGCTCTTCAAACATGGTGTGCAGGCTGTGGAACATCGGGCCTTCCACGTTCCAGTGGTAGTTGTGGGTTTTCAGATAGAGGGTGTAGGTGTCGGCCAGCACTTTAGACAGGCCTTGGGCGATGGTTTGGCGTTGGGTTTCGTTGATACCGATGTTGATGCTCATGATGGCTCCTTATTAAACAGAGTTGGGAAAAAGAATTACTGTTTGATTGGTAGCCATTGTAGTGCTGAGTATTTTATTTTTACAATTAAAAATTACTTTTCGATTGATTTTTTATTTTAATACCCAAGAGAAGGCTACCTGAAAGGTTTCAGGTAGCCTTATATTATGTTCTGATATGTTTGAAAGATTGGCTATAAAAGGTGAGCGTGGGCATTTGCTGTTGTTTTAGCGTAGCACTTCCTGTTCGGGCGAATCGTTGCGGGTTTGCAGGCGCACGCCGTGCTGGCCGACGCTCCAGCATTGGGCATTGGCGCTGCGGCTGCACAGGCGCTTGCCATCGCTATACCATTCTTGATTGCGGTTGCCGGTGCAGGGTTCGAGGGTGATGCTGATGCTGCTGCCGGTTTGGGTGAGGCATTGGCTGTTTTGGCGGATGGTGCCGTTGCGGACGATACGTTCGAAATATTGATTGGGCGCGTTGCGGCAGGGGCGAAGGGTGGGGGTGCGGTTGTGGACGGTGATGCATTCGCTGCCGATACGCATGGTGTTGCCATCGGGGAGCTTGGATTCAGATTGTTTTTCGCGAGCAAAAGCAGTGCTGCTCGGGGCTTTTGTGTGGAGTTTGGGTGCATTGGGCGGGATGGGGCGCACGGGGCAATAGGGCAGAGGGCAGGCAGTGAGGAGGAGGGCGGAGAGCAGGATGAGGCGGCGCATGGGGTGATCCTCGTGGGTTCAGGTAGCCTTTTATATAGTGAGGCTGGGAATATGGCATAATTTGCTGCTGTGGAATTTAGCAAATGCTGGCTTGATAGGAAAGTGGTTTGTGTAGTTTTGTATAGCGGTTTGGTGTTGTTGTGGGCGGGGTTTGTCCGTTTGTGCGGCGAGGTGTTAAGCCGGATGCAGATGCAGTATTATCAGGCCGGAGAGCAGGCGGATGTGCGGTTTATGGTGGCGGCGCGCCCGGTAGCCGGAAAACCTTGCCGCAGCGGGCAAAGCAAGGTAGTATCCCGCCCGTTATGCACTATTGCCGTGGCAGCCGGAAGGCTACCTGAAAACATTTCAATTAAGGAAACCCTATGATCAAAGAAATCCAAACCTCAGCTGAAACCAAGATGCAGCGTTCGGTGGAAGTGCTGCGCGAAAACTTAGCCAAAGTGCGCACCGGCCGCGCCCACACCGGCCTGCTCGATCAGGTGGAAGTGGAATACTACGGCAGCATGGTGCCGGTGAGCCAGGTGGCCAACGTAACCCTGCTCGACGCGCGCACCATCAGCGTGAAGCCCTATGAGAGCAATATGGCCGCCGCAGTGGAAAAAGCCATCCGCGATTCCAACCTCGGCCTGAACCCCGCTTCTATGGGCGACCTCATCCGCGTACCGATGCCGATGCTTACCGAAGAGCGCCGCAAAGACCTGATCAAGGTGGTGCGCGGCGAAGCCGAAGACGGCCGCGTGTCTATCCGCAACGTGCGCCGCGATGCCAACGACCACATCAAAAAATTGCTGAAAGATAAAGAAGTGTCGGAAGACGATGCCCGCCGCGGCGAAGAGCAGATCCAGAAGCTTACCGACAAATACATCGCCGAAGTAGATAAGCTGCTGGAGCATAAAGAAGAAGATTTGATGGTGGTGTAAACCATCCGAGCGATACGGCGGCATGGGCTGATATATTTGCCCGTGCCGCCTCAGGCTACCTGAAACCTGCCTAGCCCGAGGAAAGCATATGAGCAGCAGCACCCAAAGCATCCCCGAACGCACCAATATTCCGCGCCATGTTTGCGTGATTATGGACGGCAACGGCCGTTGGGCGAAAAAACGCTTGCTGCCGCGCGTGATGGGGCACAAACGCGGCCTCACCGCCCTAGAAAACCTAGCCGCCCGTTGCGCTGAGCTCGGCGTGGAATACCTCACCGTATTCGCCTTTTCCACTGAAAACTGGCGTCGGCCCGAAGATGAAGTTTCCTTTTTGATGAAGCTATTTTTGCAGGCACTGGATGGGAAGGTGGACAAAATGCATCAAAACAACCTGCGGCTCAAAGTGATCGGCAATCGCAGCCGCTTCCCCGCCGCGATTGTGGCTGGCATCGAAGCTGCCGAACGGCTCACTGCCGGCAACACCGGCCTCACGCTCACCGTTGCTGCCGACTACGGCGGCCGCTGGGATATCCTGCAAGCTGCCAACCAGCTGATTGCCGAAGGCAAAAGAGAAATCACCGAAGATGACCTCTCCCAGCGCCTTTCCTTGGCCGAAGCCCCTGAGCCCGACCTGTTTATCCGCACCGGCGGCGAAACTCGCATCAGTAACTTCATGCTCTGGCAAATGGCCTATGCCGAATTTTATTTTACCGACGCGCTGTGGCCGGATTTCGATGCTGCCGAGTTTGACCGTGCCATTTCTTCCTTCCGAGTGCGCGAACGCCGCTTTGGCCGCACCAGCGAACAGTTGCCGCCGGAACAGCAGCGCGGTTGAGTTGTTGGTTTTCGATCGGGCAGGGCGGCGATGGGCAGATACCTGTTGCCGCTTTGTTTTAGCGATACAATTCATGCCAATTTTATAAACCACAGCGAATTCTTCATCCATATCGAAAATCTTCGCTAGTCATTCACCAACCGCGATCTCGAAGACTATCTCCTGGCACTCTACGCCCTGCTGCAAAGCCAACAGGATGCCGTTTGCACTCCCGCCCTCTGCCTCAGCCTACTGCAAGAAGCCTTTACTGCTTCGCCTGCGCCGTTTAACGAACAATGGCTGCTCATCCGCCAGATGCCCGATGAGCAGCTGAAAACAAGCGATCCGTGGCAATACGCCTGCGCCGTGATTATTTTTCAGGTAGCCGAGTTGCACCGCATGCGTGGCCAAGAGTTGCAAAACGAATTGCGCCACTACGGTATCACCTCCGAAACCGGCTATAGCTGGTACAACTTCGACCCGCTCACCCTTTTGGAATGCGGCGCGCAGGGGCTGGAAGATAGATTGGGGGAGGAAGCGGCTGTGGCAGAGGATTGGTCGCTGTTTGGTGATTTGTTGGACTTAGGGCGTTATTACGAATAAGTAGCACGAAAGGCTACCTGAAAATTTCAGGTAGCCTTTACTTTGGACAGCCAAAACCGTTTGCGCTAAAATGCCGCGTTTTCCGTTTTTCCCTGATTTGACTGAAAGAGATATAAATTATGAAAACCGCACAAGAATTGCGCGCCGGCAACGTATTCATGGTGGGCAGCGAGCCGATGGTGGTACAGAAAACCGAATACATCAAAGGCGGCCGCTCCTCTGCCAAAGTAAGCATGAAGCTGAAAAACTTGCTCACCGGCGCAAACAGCGAAACCATCGTGAAAGCCGATGACAAGTTCGACGTTATCCAGCTCGACCGCAAACAATGCACCTACAGCTATTTCGCCGACCCGATGTATGTATTCATGGACGAAGAGTTCAACCAATACGAAGTTGAAGGCGAAAACATCGGCGATAACCTGAAATTCATCGTAGACGGCATGGAAGACGTGTGCGAAGTAACCTTCTACGAAGGCAACCCGATTTCTGTTGAGCTGCCCACCATCATCGTGCGCGAAGTGGAATACACCGAGCCCGCCGTTAAAGGCGACACTTCTGGCAAAGTGATGAAACCCGCACGCCTCGTGGGCGGTACCGAAATCCAAGTGATGGCCTACATTGAAAACGGCGACAAAGTGGAAATCGACTCCCGCACCGGCGAATTCCGCAAACGCGCCTAATTGCCGAATCTGGCCGGTATAGCTCAGTTGGTAGAGCAGCGCATTCGTAATGCGAAGGTCGGGGGTTCGACTCCCTTTACCGGCACCAATCCCGGCTCCGCTTTTGCGGGGCTTTTGCCAGGTAGATTTCAGGTGGCCTATGTGCTTTATTTCTTCAAGCGCAACTATGTCGCGCAGTGTGCCGTCGTGCAGCCAAATCATGGCGCATAGGCTACAGGCAGGCGGATGCGGGGGCGTTGCCGTTGCGCATCATTTTGAATGCTACCGGATCGCGCCACGATCAATACAGCCAGTAGATGCCGTCGACGGAAAACCACATGCCAAACAATGCCAGCGGCAGGTATTTCCACTGCCGACGCGCCAGCGTGCGTGAAGTGATGGGGGCGAACAAGTAGGTACTGAAGGCCATCGGGAAACTGATGGGAATATCCCAGTCGGGTGCGGGCTGGAGGTAGGAGCCGGCAATAAAGATGGCGATGCCTCAGGCACGAAAAAACAGCTTTCAGGGTTGGAGGTAGTCGTGAAAGGATTTATGAAGGGTATGTTCAGGTAGCTTGGGGGTGCTATATTTACTGGAAAATTGGTTTAAGTAGGATTAATAGCTGTTCCAATCGAACATGAAACAAGGCGGGCTCCCTGTTGTTTGTTTGCTTGAGGATGAGACTGAATAGGTGGATAATTTAACCACATCGGAAGCAAAGGTAGCCTCTGGCTGGGAAATGAGATTACCTGAAAAATTTCTTGATTTTAGTGTATTGATAAGTAATAATAAAAGATATCAAGTTTGATTTAGGTTAAGAGAAGCACTATTGGTTAGAGTTTTCTGCCCAAAACGGCATGAAGAATGCCATTCTTTAATGGTGAATTCTAATTTGTAACGTTGTTTTATTTATTTATATTAAACAGGAGGTTATTATGGCTTCAGCAATAGAGCGTCCGGCTGCTTGGACAGGCTTTGTTAGCGGTGATTGGGAAAATAGCATTGATGTACGCGATTTCATCCAAAAAAACTACACGCCTTATGAAGGCGATGGTAGCTTTTTAGCGCCGGCCACCGAAGCCACTACCAAGCTGTGGGCGGAGGTGATGGAAGGCATCAAGGTGGAGAATAAAACCCACGCGCCGTATAAGATTGATGCGCAAGTTGTTTCCGGCATCACCAGTCACGGGCCCGGCTATATCGACAAAGATTTGGAAACCATCGTCGGCCTGCAAACCGACGAGCCGCTGAAACGCTCCATCATGCCCTTCGGCGGCCTGAAAATGGTGAAAGATTCCTGCAGAATCTACGGTGTGGAACTGAATCCCGAAGTGGAAGAAATCTTCACCAAATACCGCAAAACCCACAACCAAGGTGTGTTTGATGTGTATACGCCCGACATCCGCCGCTGCCGGAAATCGGGCGTTTTAACTGGTTTGCCCGATGCCTACGGCCGCGGCCGCATCATCGGCGACTACCGCCGTGTGGCGCTTTACGGTATCGACCGTCTGATGCAAGACAAAACTGAGCAGTATCATTCTTTACAAGCCGATTTGGAATCTGGCCAAAACTTGGAAAGCGTTATCCGCCTGCGTGAAGAAATCAACGAGCAGCATATTGCGTTGAAACAGATGAAGGAAATGGCCGCCTCTTACGGCTTCGATATTTCCGGCCCGGCCAAAAACGCGCAAGAAGCCATCCAATGGACTTACTTCGCCTACCTCGCCGCCGTGAAATCGCAAAACGGCGCCGCCATGAGCTTCGGCCGCGTGTCTTCCTTCTTGGATATCTACATTGAGCGCGACCTGAAAAACGGCGTGATTACCGAAAGCCAGGCACAGGAATTCATCGACCATTTGGTGATGAAACTGCGTATGGTTCGTTTCCTGCGCACGCCCGAATACGACCAGCTCTTCTCTGGCGACCCGATTTGGGCCACCGAATCCATCGGCGGCATGGGCTTGGACGGCCGCACGCTGGTCACCCGTACCAACTTCCGCGTGCTGCACACCCTGTACAACATGGGCCCGTCTCCCGAACCGAACATCACCGTGTTGTGGTCCGAACAACTGCCGCAAGGCTTCAAAGAGTTCTGCGCCAAGGTATCCATCGACACTTCGTCTATCCAATACGAAAACGACGACCTGATGCGCCCCGACTTCAACAGTGACGATTACGCCATCGCCTGCTGCGTGAGCCCGATGGTAATCGGCAAACAGATGCAGTTCTTCGGTGCACGCGCCAACCTGGCCAAAACCCTGCTGTACGCAATCAACGGCGGCGTGGACGAAAAATCCAAAGACCAGGTCGGCCCCAAAACCGAGCCGATTAAAGACGAAGTATTGGATTACGACACCGTGATGACCCGCATGGACAGCTTCATGGACTGGTTGGCAACCCAATACGTTACCGCGCTGAACATCATCCACTACATGCACGACAAATACAGCTACGAAGCCGCCCTGATGGCGCTGCACGACCGTGATGTGAAACGCACCATGGCCTGCGGCATCGCTGGGTTGTCCGTGGCCGCCGACTCGCTGTCCGCCATCAAATACGCCAAAGTCAAACCGATCCGCGACGAAAACGGTATTGCCGTCGATTTCGAAATCGACGGCGAATACCCGCAGTTCGGCAACAACGACGACCGCGTGGACGGCATCGCCTGCGACTTGGTGGAACGCTTCATGAAAAAAGTGGCCACCCACCCGACCTACCGCAACGCCGTGCCCACCCAGTCCGTGCTCACCATCACGTCGAACGTCGTGTACGGCAAGAAAACCGGCAACACGCCCGACGGCCGCCGCGCAGGCGCACCGTTCGGCCCGGGCGCCAACCCCATGCACGGCCGCGACGTGAGCGGCGCCGTGGCTTCGCTGACTTCCGTGGCCAAACTGCCGTTCGAGTTTGCCAAAGACGGCATTTCCTACACCTTCTCCATCATCCCCGGTGCGTTGGGCAAAGACGAAAGCTCCCGCGAACGCAACCTGGCCGGTATGATGGACGGCTACTTCCACCACGAAGCTGGTGTGGAAGGCGGCCAGCATCTCAACGTGAACGTGCTCAACCGCGAAATGTTGGTGGATGCGATGGAACACCCGGAAAAATATCCGCAGCTCACCATCCGCGTGTCCGGTTATGCCGTGCGTTTCAACTCGCTCACCAAAGAGCAGCAGCAAGACGTGATCACTCGCACCTTCACCAGCCGGATGTAATCATGCCCAGCTAGCAGGAATCAGTGCCGGAACTCATTCCGGCACTTTTGTTTCCTCCCGTTTTCAGGCAGCCTGATTCCTGTTGTAAAGGCTACCTGAAACCCAACGCACACCAACCACCATGCCAGAATCCATCCCCATCAGTCCCGGTGCCCCACCGAAAAAACAGCCCGACACTCGCAGCCGCTCCTACAAAGGTATCGGCTACATCCACTCTATAGAAACCGGTGGTGCCGTAGACGGCCCCGGCCTGCGCTTCGTCCTCTTCATGCAGGGCTGCCTTATGCGCTGTCTCTACTGTCACAACCGCGACACTTGGGACAGGCACAGTGAAAAAGAGCTGCACTTCACTGTGCCCCAGCTCATGCAGCAAGTGCTCTCCTACAAACACTACTTTCGCGCCACCGGTGGCGGCGTAACCGCCACCGGTGGCGAACCCCTGCTGCAATACCAATTCATCCGCGACTGGTTTGTAGCCTGCCGCGAGCACGACATCCACACCTGCCTCGACACCAATGGCTATGCCCTGCACTACGACAGTGCCTTGGAAGAGCTGTTGGACAATACCAACCTCGTCATGCTAGATTTAAAGCAAATCGATCCCGAAATCCACAAAGTGTTGGTTGGCATCCCCAACACCAAAGTTTTGCGGTTTGCCCGCCATCTTGCCGAACGAAATCAGCCCACCCGCATCCGCTACGTCGTCGTACCTGGCTACACCGACGACGACCGTTCCGCCCACTTGCTCGGCGAATTTATTGCCGATATGCCCAACGCCGACACCGTGGAAATCCTTCCCTACCACGAACTAGGCGCCCACAAATGGGAGCTGTGCGGCGACGAATACAAGCTCAAAGGCGTGCACCCCCCGCCCAAAGAAACCGTCCTGCGGATAAAGGAAATCATCGAAAGCTATGGTAAACAAACCATCGTATAAGCCCGCCCGAATAGGCTGCCTGAAAAGAGGCTAACATATTTCAGGTAGCCTTTCCTCCTATAAAAAACTGCCTGCAAACAATTGCAGGCAGTTTTGGTGCAAGATTGGCAGAACCGGCTTATTTGGCAGCGGCGGTACCGAAGTATTGCTGGTGGATGCGGTTGTATTCACCGCTGGCTTTGATGGCGGCCAGGGCTTTATTGAGGGTGTCGCGCAGCTCGGTGTCGTCTTGGCGCAGGGCGATACCGTAGTGTTCGGCTTCGAAATCGGGCACTTTAATCATGGTGAAGCCTTTGTCGCCGTTGTGTTTGATGAATTCCATCACCACGGAGCTGTCGCTCACGGCTGCGTCCACGCCGCCGTTTTGCAATTCTTTCAGCAAGAGGGGCAGGCTTTCGAAGCGGGTTACTTTGGGATTGGTGGCGCCCAAGAGTTTGGAAGCGGCCAAATCGCCGGTGTTGCCGGTTACCACGCCTACGCGGTTGAGATTTTTTAAATCTTCCACAGAAGCTACCTGTTTGCCTTCGGGCACGGCCACTACTTGAGTGATTTCAAAGTAGGGGTCGGTGAAGAGCATGCTTTGTTGGCGTTCGGGGGTGATGGTTACGGCAGCCACTACCACGTCGGCATCACCGTTGCGCAGGCTGTTGAAGAGGCTGTCCCAAGATTGGTCTTTAAATTCCACGCGGTAGCCGGCTTCTTTGGCTAAGGCGTTGATGAGGTCGATATCGAAACCGCTGAGGCTGCCGTCAGGGTTTTTAGATTCGAAGGGGGCGAATTCGGCATTGGTGGCCACGCGCAATACTTTTTCGCTGCCGGGGGCGGAAGCGCTGGAGGCGTTGGCATCGGCAGGTTGCGAGGCTTGCTGGGTGCCGCCGGAATTGCCGCAGCCGCTGAGGACGATGGCGGAGCAGGCCAGAGCGGTGGCCAGCCATTTTTTCATGTTCATTGTTTGGTTCTCCTGGATTGGTTTGGATATTAATTAATGATTGCGCTCTGTGCACATCATTCGGGAACACATCATACAACCATATGCGGAAATTCTAAAGGTTTATTGCAGAATATAGCCCAAGCACCTTATTTCTTCTGAGGCGGTAGCGCACTTTGTTGCCTTATTCATGCTGTCTGTAGGCCGCATTGCGGGAAGAAGTAATTGCTTCAACGATATCGGGTAAGGCTACCTGAAAGCATCGGCTGCTGCGAAGCTAAAATGCTATTTCATTGTTCAGCCTGTATCGAAGATAGCCTGCTTCGCTGCAATAGGCAGGCTCAAGCTACGCCGTGTGGGCGAAACTCCACTATAATAGCGGCTGTTATCATCTTAATCGGTGCACTTTAAACCATGTCGTATCCGTTTGCCCCCGAACAGCCCGAGCGCCGCCGCCTGCTCGCTTCGCTGGCTGCCGTTTCTACCGTTGCCTGCCTGCCTCAAGCCGCCCGTGCCGGGGCGCAGCGCGAGGAGACGCTGTCGGACGATGTTACTTCGTTGATGCGCCATTCGGTGGATAATGTGAATCCGCCGCGCCTGGTGTTTGAAAACCCGTATAACGCGCCGCGCTGGCTCAATGATATGTCGCTGCGGCTGGCACGTTTTGTGCCCGACCCGCTGGAACGCCGCCGCCTGCTCATCAACATCCAATACGAAACCACCCGTGCTGGGCTGGATACGCAGTTGATTCTGGGACTGATTACGGTGGAAAGCGCGTTTCGGCAGTATGCCATCAGCAGCGTGGGCGCACGCGGGCTGATGCAGGTGATGCCGTTTTGGCAGCGCTACATCGGCAAGCCGGAACACAACTTATTCGATATCCGCACCAACCTGCGCTACGGCTGCACCATCCTGCGCCACTACAGCAATCTGGAAAACGGCAATATGGAGCGGGCATTGGCGCGCTACAACGGCAGCCTAGGTAGCCGGCGTTATCCCGACGCGGTGATCGGCGCGTGGCAGAACCGCTGGCAATGGTCTTAGTGGAACAGGCTACCTGAAAGTCTAATCAAACATCTACCCTTGCCGAAAAGCTCCCGATGGCGCAAGGCTTCGGGTATAATTAATAGAATTTTTCCCTAACTACTTCCATTTGAACACCATGCCCTGAATCTCCTGCACCGCCTTAATTGTCCAAAGAATGGGGTGCGCCAGCACATAGCTTTCCGGCGTATATGTGCTGCGTATGCTGAGTATGTTTTTGGTGTTGCCTGCCAAGGAGCTGCCTAGTAGTACGCCTGCGTACAGCGTTTAGTGATTGTGGCGGTTGCCGGGCTTTTGGCGGATTTAACGTGCGAAGAAGTGCGTACCCGTGCCATGGCTCCAATGGGGTTCATTTATCGATTTCACTTTTGCTGCTAGCATAATGGTTTTGCCGTTGTTTACCCGCTACGTCAACATTTTCGGCCTGTTTGCATTCACCGGTGCATTGTGTGTGTTGGCTGTAGCGTGGTGTGTGGATTATGTCCAATCCGTAGCGGGGTCGTTTTCATGAAGATATGAGAATGAAGACTTCCGCATCAGCGAGGCGTTACGCAACAAACGCCTGATGCAGCTCAATTTCGGTATTTTTGTTCTGCAGGCGGTGATAATGGAAATTTTTGCCAGTCTGTCGATTGTGATGCGCGGCTTGGTATGTCCAAAGAATGGTATTGGTAGCTTTATCTGTCAGCGGTGCTGCTGGAATTGGCGATTGTGGTGGACGAAACGTGCAACAGGCTCAAGCAGGTGTTTGTAGCTAGTATCATGCTGATTGCAGCGGTTTTGTGCGGAATTTATGTCGACCAGGCTTTGCTCTTGGCTATTGGCGTATCGCTGGTGGTGTATTTTGTTGGCTTCAATATTTTGGAAGTCAGCCTGCTGTCTATCGTATCAAGAGTGGCGCCGATGGATTTGAGAGACATAGCCACATGTACAACATAGCGCAATCCATCGGCGTGCGCAATCTGGCGCCCCCGGTATGGCAGAGCTGCGAAGAGTGGCTTTTGGCCGTGTTGCAGCAGTTTGAAGGCGTGGAAGCTGCCAGCCTCAGCGCCGACCGTCCAACCGTTTACATCAAGGCGCGGCAGCATGGTTTCGATGAAGCCGCCGCCAAACAGATTATTTTAGGAGGAAATCATGTTGAATAAAGTGATGCTTATCGGCAACTTGGGGCGTGACCCTGAAGTGCGCTACCTGCCTAGCGGCGACGCAGTGGCCAATTTTTCTATTGCTACTAGCGAAAACTGGAAAGACCGCAACGGCCAGCGCCAAGAGCGTACCGAATGGCATAACATCAGTATGTTTGGCCGTTTGGCAGAGATTGCCGGCCAATATCTGAAAAAAGGCAGCAAAGTGTATATTGAAGGCCGCATCCAAAGCCGCAAATACATCGGCAAAGACGGCATCGAGCGCACTGCTTACGACATCGTGGCCAGCGAAATGAAAATGCTTGATGGTCGTAACAGCGGCAGCAGCCCCTACGAAGGCAGCGACCAATACGCAGCCGCACCCAGCAGCCCACGCCCGCAGCCCGCTCAAAGCTACAATGAACCGGCCTACGCCGCCGAGCCGCCCGCTCCGCCACGCCGCCAAGCCGCAGCACCCGCCCCGGCACCGATTGACGATATCGATGACGATATTCCATTTTGAATTCTAGATACTTGAATTTTGTAAAAAATAAATCATTAAAACCCGGAGAAACCTTATATAGAAAGGTTTCTCTTTTTTTACACATATTTTGACTTTTGTTATCTTCTTTGTTAGTATTTATATATATTGACTCTGTAAATTTAGTAGATATGTATAGACTAGAAACAATCCTGTTTTCAAATGGAGAACGCTTTTCCCTGTTAGTTAATGAGAAAACTGGTATACCTGATTTTTATTCAACCCTATGGGTGACAGTAGAACTACGTAATCAATCCGCAGTAAATACCATTAGAAATAAACTAGGAATCATACAATGGTTAATGAGCTGGGAAAAAGAGAATAATCTTGTTATTAGTGATCTAATTCATAAAGAGATACTCTTAACAGAAAATCAATTAGAATCTCTTATTCAACATATGAGACTAAATGTAAAAAAGCAAAAGAATGTAATTAGTATGAAAAAAAGTGTGTTAATGAAAGGTCGAACTCAATTTATTGATATTTACCCGTCTGTATCCCTTAGTCACCAATACAATAGGCTAACAACGCTTTCAGAATACATTTTATTTCTATCTAAAGTAATAAGTGCATCTAACGAATATGTCGAAAAATTAAAAAAATTACTTACGCTAATTAAAGGAGTAAGACCTAAGAATCATAAAGCATTATCTATAAAACCAGAAAGTGAGTTACCCGATGGATTGTTAGATGAGTTTATGTCTATTGCGAACTTTTCAAACCCTAATAATCCGTTTCAAGATATCGGAATAAGAAAAAGAAACCATTTAATGTTTATCTTACTGAAAGAATTAGGAATTAGAAGAGGAGAACTATTATCACTTCAAATACCATTTATCGATATAGGGACTGCTAAACCATCGGTTACAATAAAGCGAACGCATGATGATAAATTTGACACAAGAAAAATTCAGGCAGTTAGTAAAACTAAAGAAAGGCGCTTGCCAATATCACAAAAGATAGCTCAACTACTTAATGATTATATTATGAATTATCGTTCTAAAGTTCCCAATGCGAATACACATCCATATTTGTTTGTAACTCATCGAAAAGGAAAAACTCAAGGGAGTCCAATTAGTACAAGTTCTTTTGACAACGTTATTGTACCAACGATGAAAAAGGTAGATCCAAGATTCTCTATTATTCATCCGCATATTTTTCGTCATGAATGGAACTTATATTTTTCACGAAAAGTAGATAAGAATAATAAAAATTTAAATCATGATTCTTCCCATAAAGATTTTATCTCCCCTGAAAAAGAGGCAAAAATAAGACAGCATCTCATGGGGCATACGTCAGAAAAATCAGGTAATTTCTATAATCAACGTTATATTAGAGAAAAAGCTAACAAGATATTATTAGAACTTAAAATTGAGTTTCAAAAAAAGGTTGATGATTATGAATCATAATAAAATTATTAGACAATCTAGAGATGGATATGTATTTGATGAAAAAGAAAATTCTTGGCATATAAGCAAAGAAATAAAGATTAATTTTTCTAAACACATATTAGGAATTAATAAAAAAACATTAGAAGGGTTTAGAAAGACATTAGCAATATATGCCGAAAAATATTCAAGTTATCACGTATTTCACATGTACCAACAGTTCCAACGATTAGTAATTTCAACTAAATTAGAAAATATTAACGTGCCAATAATCTTGGATTAGAAAAATAAATTAGGAAAAGATCATGAATGGTATTTAGGTGCACTAAAAGGTTTTTTGCTCTCATGGCATGAGTATGGTTATTATGGAGTTGATGAATCAGTTGCATTGCTGCTAGAAAGCTTTACCTTGAGTGGAAAC
Organism: Eikenella sp. NML070372; assembly: GCF_001648415.1. NCBI lineage: Bacteria > Pseudomonadati > Pseudomonadota > Betaproteobacteria > Neisseriales > Neisseriaceae > Eikenella > Eikenella sp. NML070372. The sequence goes on from NZ_LXSN01000004.1 coordinate 457,369, forward strand.
AACAAAGGTAAAGCGGTATTAATGAGATGCCCTTATACAGGTGCATTTACTGAAAATGAAATTTTGGCTTTAATGACGGAGCTGGCTAGACTTTGGAAAGAAGATCTTATTTCATTTGAAACATATACATATATTCACTTACTTCAAGCTACCGCGAGAAGACCTATTCAAATCCACCATTTAAAATTTAAAGACTTGAAAAAGGAAATTTCTCAAGGAACATGGAATTATTTCCTAAATATCCCTAGGGCTAAAAAGAGAGGTGGGTTATTTAGAGAAACATTTAAAAAGCTTGCCATCACAGAGGATTTGTATTTAATTCTCTTAAACTTCATAGAATATTAATACAAAAAATTACTTAGTTTGGTTGATGAATTGTTTATCTCAGATTATAAAATGAGATTACCAATGTTTATCGATTGGAATTCTTTGACAAAGAATATACAAAATAGGTGTTTTGATCTTTCATTATTAGATAAAGATATTTTTCATTACTCAGCATCTTTATTAGAGAAAAAACATTACGAAAATTCTGTTTTCATCAAAAAGCTGTTTCAGAGCGGACAGGTGAAATCATTCATGTTAATGCAAGACGTTTTCGTCATACAAGGGGAACTAACCTAGGGAGAAAAGGAGTTGGTGCAGCGATTATAGCAGAACTACTAGATCACTCAGATACACAAAATGTGAAAGTCTATACTGAAAATACAGCGGATACAGTGCAATATATTGATCGCGTTATGGGTGCTGAAATGGGAAAACTAGCCCAAGTATTTGTTGGCAGAATTATTTCTAATTTGAATGAAAGTGAGAGAGGATTTGATCCAACATCTTTAATAACTAATAACGGAGTAGATACCATAGGCGCATGTGGGACGAATGATTTTTGTATAACTGGTTATGAGACTTGTTATTTATGTCCTAAATTTAGACCTTTGGTTGATGGTCCACATCAACAAATATTAAATAAACTGTATAAAGAGAAAGAAGAACGGTTAAGAAGAACTAAAAGTATAGATTATGCATCTTCTAAGGATCGTATTATATTGGCTGTTGAATATGTTGTTCAAGCGTGTAATGAAATGAAAAAAATATAGAGACTCATTAATTATGAATAATACAATTTTTTTCCAAGTACATGAGAATCCAAAATCCAGTTTAGAAAATTTTATCACTTTCTGTAAAAACAAACTTACAGCTTTCGGAAGTGATTGTTGGGACAATAATCAATGGAGAGATACCTTTAATCTTCACAACATTCAAGTTCGTTTTTCCACAGATAGGGTTAAATCTACATCCTACCAATATGAGCCGTTATCTGAACCATTTATTGATTTTGCTAAAGCATACATTCGTTATGTTTATTCTCAGCAGCCAGTTCGTCAATTATCACGGCATATGGAATCATTACGTATGGTTGAAATGGCTTTATACAATGTAAAAGCCAATTGCGATGTATTACAACTCGATAATTTAGTCATTAATGAAGTTGAAATCCTTGTATTGAAAAAATATAAAAAAGATACTGAATCAGTCAATAAATTAGGATATCAACTTGAGAAGTTATTTGATTTTTGTCGTGAAAATGGTATTACTCCAAATTTGTCTTTATGGAATAACCCATATAAACGTCCTAGAGATTTAACGATATTGCTTGATGAAAGAGGAAAAGAATACCGTTCAAGTAAAATGCCAACAGATGAAGAAATGATGTTGGTTGCTAAACTCTTTCATGATGCACCAAATTTAGATAAAGAAACTGAGTATTATACAGCAGTTATGGCTCTACTTATGGTTGCTCCATCTCGTTGTTCTGAGTTGATGTCTTTATCTGTTAATTGCTTAGAATGGGAAGAAGATAGCTTAGGAAATAGGCAATTAGGTATTCGATGGATACCTGCAAAAAATGGAAAAGAGGGTTTGAAATGGGTTCCTGGTAGCATGCAAGATGTGATTATTGAAGCAGTCAAACGTTTAACAGATATAGGAGCTTTAGCAAGAAAAGCAGCAAAGTTTGCAGAAGAAAATCCTAACACAGTAATGATATCACCAGATCAAGGTATGCAAGTATCCCATTATTTATCTCAAAAACCTTTAACTGAAATAGAAATAGGTAAGATTTTAGAAATTAATGGAAAGCATGGGATTAAAACTAAGTGGTTTGAAAAGTTAATGAAAGAAAATAATGGCGTTATAACTTCTAATTTTTAGGAAAGTACTTATACGAAAAATATACCTCAAAATTCAATTACTGGCCATATATTGATAAAAATAGAAACGTTAAAGCTTCTGAAGCCTTATTATTATTTAGAGAAAATGAATTTCATGATGATTTTCTCCCTAAAAAATTTTCTTTTATATTACCAACAGTAAATCTTATTAATGATAGATTCTGCTATTCTGATACACGTCCCAAAACATCATTATGGGAAAAGCATTGTATAACTACTTCGAAAGGAGAGTTTGTTAGATTACTATCACACAATGCAAGGCATTGGTTAAGTACAAAAGCTGAGAGAGGTGGAATGGATGAATTAACTTTAGCGAACTGGGCAGGGAGGGCTAGAATTGCAGATAATAAGGCTTATGATCACAGGACAGAAGAAGAAAAAAGTGAAGCAGTTCGGAATTTACTTATTCCCGAGGATGCTTCACTTTTAGATAAAATCCATTTAAATCTTCCAGTAACCTATGAAGACTTAGGAAAAAATAGAATTGGAATTGCAACTATAACAGAAATAGGCATTTGTGAACATGATTATGCAATGTCGCCATGCTCTCGCCATGGGGATTGTGAAACATGTAAAGAACTCGTTTGTATTAAAGGATTAGAATCATCTTTAGAAATATTAAAGCTTAGAGAAATTCAACTTACAGAACAATTTAATAAAGCGAGAGAGCACCATAAATTAGGTGTTTTTGGTGCAGATCGGTGGATAAGTAATTTAGGATGGAGATTAACGCATATAAAAACTAAAATTGCATTTCTAGAAAATAGGGAAATTCCAAATGGATCATTATTACGAATTCCTGATGAGTATGACCCTTCCCCAGTTAAATTAGCTTTACAGGAAAAAGGAATGGATATAGACATTCTAAAACCAGATACAGCTAAATTAGACAATGATTTATATAGACTAATGAAGTTATAATATGCCAAAAATTCTTGTTACAGAAGAACGTTTAGAAGACATCATCATGTTGATTAAGACCTGGGAAGGTAAATTAACTTGGGAATTACTTTGCCACAAAGTTTCAGAATTATTAAATGTTAAAAGTATTGAAAGACAATCACTAGCTAATTATTCAGACATACAAGAAGCATTTAGCAAACAAAAACAGAAGCTTAAAGAAAAAGCAAAAGCTAACCCAGAACCGAATGTAACAATGGATTATCTGCAAAAGCAAGTTAAGAATTTAAAAGCTCAGGTACAACGTTTGGAAGAAATTAATGAGCGATACAAACAGCAATTTATTGTATGGCAATATAATGCATATATGCATGGTATGACCCAAGTTACTTTAAATAAGCCTCTTATTGCTGTTAACCGTCAACGTAGGTAATTTATAGGATGTAAGGTAAATAATTTTTACTACAGTAGTTTCTACAAAAGATTGTCTGAAAATTAATTTTCAGACAATCTCTTCACACCTATTAAACTTCTTGATGAGTAGAGTAGAAGACAATTCTCGTCAACATTCACTTCTTCTGGTCGGAGAGGTACAGCAGTTTAGTGGCGCGTCAAACACTATTGTACTGAACTGCTTTCTGCTCAAGCCCGCACCCCAACTTGCAGCAGTCTCCACTAAATCTTTATTTTGTTAACAATATGGATTTGCTCGGCTTCGCTCACGTCTTGCCGGAGACAAGCACACGGTCATGTATGCAAAAATTCAAGACTGCTGCATGGTTATTAATCCCAAAGGTATTCCAAAAAATAATTGTGCAAACTAGTTATCGGAACAGGAACGCGATTGAAGTGTAACGCGAAATTTCAGGCAATCTGCATACCTCGCAATGACTGTGGCTGTCTAAACTTCGCCATTTCAGGAATGAACCCATGCCAAACACCCACACTCATACCATCCAATCAACGCATGTCTACGACTGTACAATATCCACTTGCATGCTGGCTGATTGGACCTTCACCCGCTACCACACGCCCGGCAAATCCGAGTATGCCGTGGTGTACGGCACAGTCGTCCAAGATGGATCGGGGCGCTTTGCCACAGGCGGCCGAATCCGCACTTCGCCCGTTACTCAATGGGCGGCACCGCTGGCCTATACGCACAACTCTGTGTATTGCCTGCCGGACGGTGCAGGCTGCTTTTGCAACCTGCCCGCAACCTTGCAGCCGGCCATAGACAGTTTGAGTATTGATCCTGCCGAAGCGGCTGTTATCCTGCAAAACGCCTTCATGCAGCCTGCACATGCCTTGCCTGAAACCACCTGTTTCGGCGTTCCGGTGATGCGGCCGGCAGGACGGGGCGATTGCCCGGTCGTCATGGAACGCCACATCGCCGAATTGCCGTTCTACCCGTTTTGGCGGGACAGCAGCATCGGTTCCGCCCAAAGCCTGATAGACGGACAAGCCGCCGTGTTTCTGCACGATTGGAACGCATTCTGCCGTCTGTTTGTCCGTACCGGTAAACACCGCTGCCAAACCGGCCACACAGGCAATCAAGCGGAAGACGGCCAATACAGCTATTTCGGCCTGCCGATTGTGCATACGCCAGAACAGGATAACGCCCCTGCCGTATCGGAAGCCGACATCGCCAAACTTCCGTTTTACACCTATTGGCGCACCACTTGCGCTTCCGATGTACACCCGTTGGCAGACGGCACGCACGTTGTGCACCTTACCGACTGGGAAGCCTTCTGCCGACGGTTGGTATTGACCGGCAGATAGGTGGGCAAAAAAGTGCAGGCTGCTTTTTATCGCCCCAACCCTGTTTCAGACGGCCTCTAAAGCAGCCTGCACCTTATTTTTCATTGTCAGATCACCCGAAACCGAGTATCCCATGCCCCAAACCTATTTCACCGCCGACTGGCACTTCTCCCATCCCAACATCGCTCGATACTGCCCGCAATTCCGCCTACAAAGCGATAACACCGACGAGCTGAACGAATACCTGATCGACTGCTGGAACCGCGTCGTTACCCCGCAAGACACTGTGTATAACCTCGGCGATGTCTGCTTTGCCAAAAAGTCCGCACACATCGAAGCCGTGCTGCAACGGCTTAACGGCCAACACCATTTGATCTACGGTAACCACGACTACCTAATTCGGCAAAACGAAGCACATTTCCTCAACACGCGCAAAGCCGACGGCCATCCGTTGCTCTCGTCCGCCAGCCATTACCTGCGGCTCAAACTGCCCGAAATCGGCAATACCGCGATTTTGTGCCACTATCCCTTATACGAATGGGACAGCATCCACCACGGTCTATACCACCTCTACGGCCATCTGCACGACCGCATGGCCGCCGTCAAAGGACGTGCCCTCAATGTTGGCTGGGATATGCACGGCCGTTTCCTGACTGCACAGGATATTGACGGCTTCCTGCGCGACCTCCCTGCCGTTCAGTATTTCGACGACAAGCAAAACGTTATCGTTGGTAACAGTACGGAAGATGCAGCTGCAAAAATTCGGGCAAGATTGGCGGCATTGAACGGATGAGCTGTGATTTTAGAGATGAATTTTCAGGTAGCCTTGAATGGTGTAGGCTGTCTGAAAAACAGTCGGCAAAACAAAAGGACGGGTTTTCAATCCGTCCTTTCCGCATCAGCAATACCGGTAAGTGTCCTGCATAAAATGAATAATCTCGTTTAACGGCACAGGCGAAAGCGTAAACAGTTTGTCCCCTTTCTTCTGCTCCACTTCCAAAATCAACATACAGCCCTCTGACAACTTGCCCAGTCGGTCAAATTCCAATTCTTTGATTTTGACCGACTGGGTAATGCCTCTGTTCGCCAAGTTCTGCCGGTATACCTCTTCCGAATATCCGTAAAAAGGGGAAAGCAGCACGCTCAAATCATAGGATTCAGACCGATGACAGCCTGCATTTGGATTTTGTGTGGTAAACAGAGGGCAGGTTGCAGGCTGCTTTTTGGTGCTTTCAGACGACCTTTCGGCTGGTTCGAGCTACCTGAAAACGGAGCGAAGCGAGTTTCTGCGAAGCTAAAACGTGTGCTTTAACGGAGTTAAAACGGATTTATGCTTCGCCTTCCTAGCTGCCACGCGTATCCACGCCAGTTTCTTCCGCTAGGCTTTCGATTTCGGCCATTTGTTCGGCGGTCAATACCAGTTTGGCGGCATCAGCAGCATCAGTAACATGGTGCGGCTTGGTTGCGCCGATAAGCGGCAATGCGCCTTTGGCAATCAAGGTATGGGCCGTCCACCAAGAAATTGCCTGCCTCGAAATATTTTTTGAACCATGCGCGGTGCTGTGCCAGCCATTCGGCGGCTTCTGTTTCGTTGGGTTGTTCGGTGATTTTGATGTCGATAACGTACATTTCGATTTCCTTTATATTATTGTGAAATAAAGCATTTTTAGGCTACCTGAAAAGTTCAGGCAGCAGCGGCTTGAATGGCGGCAACCAAACGCGCCGCGTGTTTGCGCGCCTGTTGTTTTTGGGTATTGACGGCTTCTTCGTTGCTACGGTCGGTGTAGCCGATACCGCAGGTGTACACGGGTTGTTGATAATCCAGCCCACACAAGGCAGCGAAGGTTTCAAACTGCGGCAGATAGTCTTCCACCGAGTGTTTGAAGAAGCCGTCTTTTTGATACAACGCAGCAGGCGCGCCGGTAGTAAATGACACAATGAGCTTTTTGCCACCCAGTTTCGCGGTCGAGCCGTGCGCAAAACCGTGTACGAATACTTCGTCAATCCACAACTTCATCAAACCCGGCACCGAATACCATGAAAACGGGAATTGCAGCACAATCACATCGGCTTTCAGCAGCGCATCTTGTTCGGCGGCAATATCAAACCGACGGTTCGGATACAGCGCATCCAGTTTGCGGATTTCGGCTTGCGGCAGGGATTTTTCCACTTCCGCCAAAATTTCGGCATTGGCCAGGGAATGTTGCAAATCGGGGTGTCCGGAAATAATCAGGATGTTTTTCATATTCGGTTTCCTTGTAGGGGTTTAACGGAAAAATGTTTTTAAGCTTTATCGCTTGCTGATGGGGTGTATTATACGCAGAATAATTGTTATGATTAGACGCACAATTTCTAAATTACTTTTAGGTAAAATCTAATAATTGGTAATTCATTCTATAGGTAACTAATCACTGACAATGATAGTCAAGAGACGGCGGAACCGTTAAAATACGCAAATTTTATTGCCTTATTTCAGAAGGACAACATCATGCCCAACCAACCAACCAACCAACCAACCAACCAACCAACCAACCAACCAACCAACCAACCAACCAACCAACCAACCAACCAACCAACCAACCAACCAACCAACCAACCAACCAACCAACCAACCAATTAGCCTAAGTGCAATCTTAAAAGATTCCAACTACAAACTTTCCCAATTCAGCACCAACCAAGTTGCCAAACTTGAATCTCAAATCAGCGAAAAAGTTGTCAAAGGCAAAACCCACTATTATTTGACTTGCCGTATCCGTAATAAAGAAATCAAATTAACCCCCGAAGAAGTTGTCCGCCAACTGTATCTAATGATTTTGATGGATGACTATGGCTACCCTGCCGAACGCATTCAGTTGGAGTACGGTGTTACCTTTGGTCGGGACGACAGTAAACGGGCAGATATTGTTGTATTTGACAAAGATAATCCGAATGCTGCCTACATTATTGTCGAACTCAAAAAGCCTAAACTTAAAGACGGTAAAGAACAGCTCAAATCCTATTGCAACGCCACAGGCGCACCAATCGGTGTATGGACGAACGGCGATTCCATTTCTTTTTATCACCGAAAAGACCCAAATTATTTTGAAGATATTCCCGCATTGCCAAGAGTATCGGAAAAACTGTCTGACGTATTGAATGAAAAATACACCATCGATGACTTAATCCGAAAAGATAAGCTCGTCAATGAACGCAAATCATTGAAAGATTTGATTTTAGAAATGGAAGACGAAGTCTTGGCAAATGCCGGCGTGGATGTATTTGAAGAACTCTTCAAGCTGATCTTTACCAAGCTCTATGACGAAATGGAAAGCGGACGGAACAAAAAACGCTACTTGGCATTCCGCAACAGCGGCGATACTGAAATCGAATTGAAAAACAAAATCCAAGGTCTGTTTGAAAAAGCCCGTGAAAAATGGGAAGGCGTATTTTCCGAAGACAGCAAAATCCAGCTTACCCCTTCGCATTTGTCCGTCTGCGTTTCTTCACTGCAAGATGTGAAGCTGTTCAACTCCAATTTGGATGTGGTGGATGAAGCTTTCGAATACCTGATTAACAAATCCAGCAAAGGCGAAAAAGGACAATATTTCACGCCGCGCTATGTGATTGATATGTGTGTAAAAATGCTCAATCCGACTGCTGATGAAACCATTATTGATACAGCAGCCGGCAGTTGCGGCTTTCCCGTCCACACAATCTTCCACGTTTGGGAACAGATTTTAAAAGCGCAAGGCTTGGAAAAAATCCATTTGTTTACCAGCGAAGAAAAGCCTGCCGAATGCACTGATTACGTTACCAAGAAAGTTTTTGCTATCGATTTTGATGAAAGAGCTGTGCGCGTTGCCCGCACACTGAACCTGATTGCAGGCGACGGGCAAACCAACGTATTGCATTTAAACACCCTGGATTGGGAACGCTGGGATGAAAAAACCAAAGACGAAAACTGGCTCGATACTTACGGCAACGGTTGGAAAGGTTTGCGCAAACTCAGAAAGCAAAAAGACAGCAACCGAGATTTCGGATTCGACATCCTGATGGCGAATCCGCCGTTTGCAGGTGACATCAAAGAAAGCCGTATTTTGGCGAAATACGAACTGGGGAAGAAGCCCAACGGCAAAGCCCAAACCAAAGTTGGGCGCGACATTCTCTTTATCGAACGCAACCTGGATTTCTTAAAAGACGGCGGACGCATGGCAATCGTGTTGCCGCAAGGGCGTTTCAATAACAGCTCCGACAAAGCCATCCGCGAATTTATCGCAAAACGTTGCCGCATCCTTGCTGTGGTTGGTTTACATGGGAATGTATTTAAACCACACACCGGTACCAAAACCAGCGTCTTGTTCGTGCAAAAATGGCATGACATCCTTTGCCCAGAAGTGGAAGACTACCCGATTTTCTTTGCCACCATGCAAGAACCCAGCAAAGACAACAGCGGCGACAAAATCTTTGTCCGCAACGTAGACGGCACGCCTGTACTCGACAGCCACGGGCATTTGATCGTCAAACACGACCTGTTCAACCACGACGGCAAAACAGGAGACGGTATTGCCGAAGCCTTTTTGGAATTTGCCAAAAAAGAGAAAATGTCTTTTGCGGGAAAGCCCTAAGCCCCTTTGATGCCGCGAAATACAAGCGGTTGTTGGAGGGGCTGGAGGTAAAAGTGTTGAATTACTCTGAAGTTTTGGAAGATAACTTTACTTACCGTATTGATGCAGAGTTCTTTAAAAAAACCTATTTAGAAGAAGAAAAGATAATTGCAAAACTTGGTTTTGAAGAAGCTAAAAATATTATTGCCGTAAAAGGTGGGAAGAGGTTGCCAGAAGGACATGATTTTCTGAATGATAAAAGAGGAATACCATATATACGGGCAGAAGATATAAAAAATGGTTTTGTCGATTACAATAATTCTCCGACTATTTCACTAATAACTCATAGAGAAATAAAAGCCTATCAAACAGAATATAATGATGTATTGATGACTATTGTTGGGAACTCTATTGGAGATATAGGTATAGTAAAATTTAATTTGGATATTTGTAATTTAACAGAAAATGCTGTTCGCTTAATTACTAAAAAAAATAAAATTAAGCCAGAATATTTGTTTTCTTTTTTAGAAAGCAAATTTGGTCAAAATTATATTGAAAGAAATAAAGTAGGGACTGCTCAACCAAAACTATCAATAGAGCGTATTAGAAAAATAAAAATCCCGATAATCTCGTTAGAAGTTCAAGATGAAATTGAAGCTATTGTTTCGTCAGCATTTGAAAAACTGCAAAAATCCAAAGAGATTTACCAAACAGCCCAAAACCTGCTTTTAGAGCATTTAGGCTTAAAAGACTTTAATCCGCCTTCCCAAACGGTCAATATCAAATCCTTTACCGACAGTTTCGGTACATCGGGTAGGCTGGATGCGGAGTTTTATCAGGAAAAGTATGAAAGCTATCTGAAAAAGATTCAGGCATTCAACAATGGATTTGTTCAAATCCAACAGGAATACAGTCAAGTTAAAAGCAAATCAAAGTTTGATTTGCCAGCGTATCAATATATTGAAATTGGGGATGTAAATGTATCTGATGGCTCATATTCATTTAATGAAGTTGCAATAGAAGATTTGCCAGCCAATGCTAAGATTATGGTTAAAGAAGGTGATATTTTGATTTCAACTGTACGTCCAAATCGCGGCGCAATTACAGTTATTGAACATGATAGAGATGATCTGATTGTCAGTGGAGCTTTTACCGTATTACGCAGAAAAGTAAAATCGTATTTCAATAATGAATTCCTAAAAGTTCTTCTAAGAACAGAAATTTATAAAGATTGGTTACTTCAGTTTAACGTCGGAACAAGTTACCCCGTTATTAAAGATGAAGATATTCTTAATTTAGTTATCCCAAATGTGGAGGAGACAATCCAAACCCAAATCGCCGATTTAATCCGACAATCCGACCGCTTGCGCCAAGAATCCCAAGCCTTGTTGGAAGAAGCCAAGCGTAAGGTGGAACAAGCGATTGAGGGGTAAGTTTTAGTTCATTGCCAAGTAAAAGGTCGTCTGAAAAATCTTCAGACGACCTTTTGTCTGTCTAAACGTTTCGTAATATATTTGTTATGATTAGACGCATAATCTCTAAAACACTATTAGGCATAATCTAACGATGGACAATTCATTCTACGGCCAGCTCAAGGTTTTCCAAACCATCGCGCAAGAAGGCAGCATTTCGGCGGCAGCGCGCAAACTGGAAATCGCCGTACCTTCGGCGAGCCAAGCATTAAAGTTATTGGAGCAGAAAATCGGCGTGCCGCTGTTTCACCGTACCACGCGCAATATCCAGCTCACTGATGCCGGCAGGCAGCTTTTGGAACGTACCGAACAAGCCATGGCAACGCTACATCAGGCTTTTGAGGAAGTGCGGAATTTTGGCGGACAGGTGAGCGGAACAGTGCGGATTACCATGGCACGGGTAATGTATCAGCTTGTTTTGAGCCCGCATTTGGCGGAATTTCACCAACGCTATCCGCAAATTCAACTGGAAATTTCTCTGAATGACGGGCTTTCGCACCTGATTGAGGATGGTATCGATTTGGGGATTCGCTTCGGCAACCGTTTGGATGAAGGCATGGTTGCACGTAAGCTGCTGAACGGTACGCAAGAAGGGCTGTACGTCAGCCAAAGCTACACCGCGCAACACGGCACGCCGAAAACGCCCAAGGATTTGCCCGCCCATAAACTCATCGGCTACCGCTTTATCTCGTCCAACAAAATCGAGCCGCTGGTGATTGCGCAAAACGGGCAGGAAACCACAGTGGAAATGGATACGCCACTTATCTGCAACGACCCTGAAATCTTATTGGATGCCACCCGCCAAGGCTTGGGTATTGGGCGGGCGTTTACCCCCAATATGCAGCAACAGCCCGACCGCACGGATTTTGTGCCCGTGCTGCAAAAGTATTGGCGGCAGTATCCGCCGTTGTATCTTTATTATCTGCAACACAGCCAGCGGACGAAAAAGGTGCAGGCGGTGATTGAGTTTTTGCTGGAGAAAACGGCGCAATACCGTTGAAGCCGGGTAGCCTGAAAACGGACGAGGCGGGAAGCGGCAAAGCTAAATTTCAAAAGCAGCCTACACTTTGTTGATGGAAGTGCAGGCTGCTTTTTGTGTTTCAGCTTCGTGGAAACTCAGCTTTCTCACAGAAATTTCGTTGAAGCTGTATTTTCAGACGACCTCCACCCGCAGCGCATCCACAATCAGCTTAAACACATTGGAATGCCTGCGGCGGCTGGGGTAATAGAGGTAAAGCGGATCGTAAGTCATCGCATATTCAGGAAGTAACTCGACTAGCTGACCCGAATGGATTGCATCCGCCACAATCATATGTGCCACCCACGCAATGCCGAGGTCGTCTGAAACGGCTTGCAGGCGCAGATGGTTGTTGATGGAAAACTGCGATTTGGGCGTGAACGTCATCCGCCTTTTTTTGTCTTTGAATTCCCACTGCATTTCTGCGCCGTGTTCCGCGGAGAGCTTCGCGCCGATAAGGCGGTGCCGGTGCAAATCGTCAATATTTTTCGGCGAACCGTGTTGCGCCAGATAATCTGGCGAGGCGACCAACGCCATTTTGAGCGGCTCAGAAATCGGCACGGCAATCATCTCTTTCGCCACATCGTTGCCCAGCCGCACGCCCATATCAAACCCTTTTTTCACAATGTCCGCCAAGCAGTTGTCCACCACGATTTCCAAACGGATTTCCGGGTATTGGTTCAAAATCGGCATTAATTTCGGGTACAACACCGCTTCCGCCACTACCGCAGGGGCATTGATGCGGATTAAGCCTGACGGAGTGTCCAAAAAATCGTTCAACGCATCAACTTCATTGTTAATCGCTTGATAAAGCGGGGAAAGCTGCTCAAAAAGCTGCTGCCCGGCTTCGGTCAGCGACACATTGCGCGTCGTGCGGTTGAGCAGGCGCAGGTTTAGCCGTGTTTCCAAATTTTTCATGCTATGACTCAACGCCGAAGAAGAAATCCCCAAAAGCTGCCCCGCTTTCACAAAACTCTGCGTTTGTGCCAGCGTTAAAAAATAATTCAGCTCGTTAAAGTTCTGCATTTTCCCGCCCTGTTTTTGGTTGATTAGTGAATTTAATTCACTGCATCATAAAACCAAACCCGATTTATCTCAATAAAAACACGGACTAAAATGGCTACACTTTCATGAGAACAAACAGGAGGCGACATCATGCAAAACATCGCATTAAACAACGGCGTACAAATCCCCGTCCTCGGCTTCGGTGTCTTCCAGATTCCGCCCGCAGAAACCGAACAGGCCGTGGCGGAAGCGATTAAAGCAGGCTACCGCCATATCGACACTGCGCAGGCTTATATGAATGAAACCGAAGTGGGTTTGGGCATTAAAAACAGCGGCGTGGCGCGCGAAGAATTGTTCGTTACCACCAAAATTTGGGTGGAAAATTTCGGCTATGAAGCCGCCAAAGCGTCGCTGGATCGTTCATTGGGTCGTCTGAATTTGGATTACATCGATATGGTGCTGATTCACCAGCCTTACAGCGACAGCTACGGCACATGGCGCGCGCTGGAAGAATATCAGGCGGCCGGCAAAATCCGCGCCATCGGTGTGAGCAATTTTTCGCCCGTGCGCGCGGTGGATTTGGGGCTGTTCAATAAGGTCATGCCGCAAGCCAATCAGATTGAAATCAATCCGTTCCAACAAAAAAACGACGAAGTCGCTGCCTTGCAGGCCGAAGGCATCGCCGTGGAAGCATGGGCGCCGTTTGCCGAAGGTAAAAACGATATTTTCCACAATCCCGTGTTAAGCAAAATCGGCACGAAATACGGCAAATCTGTGGCGCAAGTAATTACCCGCTGGTTGATTGAGCGCGACATCGTGGTATTGGCGAAATCCACCAAACCCGAACGCATGGCGGAGAACCTACACATCTTTGATTTTGCGCTCAGCGATGAAGACAAAGCCGAAATCGCCAAGCTGGACGGTACGTTCGCCGCCATCATCAATCACGACACGGTGGATAATTTGAAACGTATCGCCGCTTGGAAAACGGGGCGGTAGGCTACTTGAAAGCGTAGCTTCCACGACGTTAAAACGGTGCTTCCGAAAAAAGCGGAGTTTCTGCCAAGCTAAAAAGCAGCCTGCACTTTTTCAGGCTGCCCTCCAAACCAAACAAGGGGATTTTTATGAAATTCAACCACATCCTCACCGCCGCTGCACTGGCAGTCGGCACAGCAACCGCTTATGCCGCGCCTGTGCAAGACGTTCGCCCCGTCCGCACCGAACCCATGTCCGCCACCGAAATCAGCGACCGCATTGCCTTAAAAGAGTTGGTGGACACCTTTTCCAATCTTGCCGATGAAAAACGCATTGATGAACAAGTGCTGCTGTTCACCGAAAACGCCAGCGTGCAGAGTTTGGAAAACGGCAAAGCCAATCCGCCAATCGTCGGACGGGACGCTTTGAACAAAGCATTCAGCGGTTATCTGGCGCAGTTTCACACCGTTTACCACTTAAACGGACAGCAGACCGTCAGCTTTCAAAGTCCGACCCGCGCCACGGGCATCAGCTATTGCGACGTTACCTTGATTAAAAGTGAAAACGGCAAAGACATCGCCCTGCGGCGTGGTGTGCGTTACGAAGACGTGTATGTGAAACAAAACGGTCGTTGGCTGATTGAAAGCCGCAAATCCAATTTTATGTTCAGCCAGCAGAGTGAAGCCGGACTCAACTAACAAATATCAACCGAAGAAGGAGTACAACATGAAAAAAGAAGTCATCGTATTAGTCGGCTCGGGTGCGATCGGCGTTGCCATTGCCCGCCGTGTGGCCGTAGGTAAAGAATTGGTACTGGCGGATTTACACCTTGAAAACGCCGAAAAACAGGCAGCGGAATTGCGCAACGCGGGCTTTTCCGTGCATACCGTGGAATGCGATGTGTCCAGCCGTGAAGGCATTCAAAAAACGGTCGGATTTTCTACCGCACTTGGGGCGGTGAAAGGCGTCATCAACACCGCAGGCGTATCGCCTTCGCAAGCGTCCGCGCAATTATTGTTTAAGGTGGATTTATACGGCACGGCGGTGTTGTTGGAAGAGTTTGGCAAAGTGATTGCCGAAGGCGGTTCGGCGGTGATGATTGGCTCGCAGTCCTCCCATCGTTTGGAGCCTTTGACTTTAGAGCAAAACCGCGCGCTGGCTTTAACGCCGTCTGAAAAATTGCTTGATTTGCCGTTTATTAAAGAAGTGGACGACAGCCTGCGCGCCTATCAGCTTTCCAAACGCGGCAACGCCTTACGCGTGCAGGCGGAAGCGGTGCGATGGGGCAAGCGCGGCGCACGCGTGAACTGCATCAGCGCAGGCATCATCTATACGCCGCTTGCCAATGACGAACTCAACGGCGAGCGCAAAGATTTCTATCAGAAAATGCTTTCAGAACTTCCTGTCGGACGCGGCGGCGCGC
This sequence comes from Eikenella sp. NML070372, assembly GCF_001648415.1. NCBI lineage: Bacteria > Pseudomonadati > Pseudomonadota > Betaproteobacteria > Neisseriales > Neisseriaceae > Eikenella > Eikenella sp. NML070372. Next base: position 472,734 of record NZ_LXSN01000004.1, read on the forward strand.
CGGACGAAATCGCCAACCTCGCCGAATTGATGATGTCCGAACGCGGTGCGTATATCACCGGCAGCGATTTTCTGATTGACGGCGGTGCCACGGCGAAATATTGGTGGGAAGATTTGGAACAGAAATAGCCGGCAAAGAGAAAAATTAAAGGCGGTTTTTATCCGCCTTATCTTTAGGTCGTCTGAAACCGTAAAAGCAGCCTGCACCTGCCCGAAGCGGTGCAAATAGGACTGTCGCCAAATGCAAAGGGCGGGCATTTGCCCGCCTCTTTCGTTCAAAACTTTTCCAAACGACCTCAGGAGCAATAATGACAACGCACAAACGTTCCCTTTATTTTTTATTGGTTTTAAGCGCGCTGATGGCGTTCACCTCGCTTTCTACCGATATTTATCTGCCCGCCATGCCGACGATGGAAAAGCAACTGGGCGGCAATGCGGAGCTGACCATTACGGGCTTTTTGACCGGGTTTGCCATCGCCCAACTGATTTGGGGGCCGATTAGCGACCGTATCGGGCGCAAGCTGCCACTGTTTATCGGCATGGTGCTGTTCGTGATTGGTTCTGTGGGTTGTGCATTGTCTGAATCCATGAGTACGGTCGTTTTTTGGCGCATTTTTCAGGCAGTAGGCGCATGCGTCGGGCCGATGTTGAGCCGTGCGATGATTCGCGACAGCTTCGCCCAAAGCCAAGCGGCGCAAATGCTCTCCACGCTTACCATCATCATGGCGATTGCACCGATTGCCGGGCCGTTTATCGGCGGCGGTTTGCTGAAAGTGGCTTCGTGGCATTGGATTTTCTGGCTGTTGGCGATGATTGGCGTGTTGATGTTTACCGCCATTTTTAAACTGCCCGAAACACTGCCGACGGAAAAGCGGGCAAGCGGCTCAGTGTGGAACGCCTTTAAAAATTACCGCACTCTGTTCACCAACGGCACATTTATGCGCTACACCCTAAGCGTGACCTTTTTCTACGTTGCCGCTTATGCCTTTATCACCGGATCGCCTTTTGTTTACATTGATTATTTCGGTGTCGCGGAACAAAACTACGGTTTTTTGTTCGGCATCAACATCATTGGCATTGTGGGCTTGAGCTTTCTCAACCGAAAATTGGTATCCCGCTTTGCTTTGTCCAAATTATTGGTGGTTGCCAGCCTGATTGCCTTTACCGCTTCCGCCGTATTGTTCGCGCTCGTATGGGCAAACATCGGCGGGATTTGGGGCGTGGTTGCGCCGCTGTTCGTGATGTTTAGCATGAACGCCATCATCGCCGCCTGCGCCAACGCCGCCGCCCTTGCCGCCGTGCCGAACCAAATCGCAGGCTCTGCCGCTGCCTTACTCGGTTCACTGCAATACGGCAGCGGCATCGTTTCCTCACTTTTATTGGCGGCATTTTCCAGCGGCACGCCGTTTACCATGGCCTGGATTATTGTTTTATTTGTCGGGCTGAGTGCGGTGATGGCGGTGTGGCAGTGGGCAAAAAAGCCGGAGAGCGGCGAATAAAAGAGTCGTAAACCGCGTATTTTTAACGAGAGATTTACAAGGAGAACCATCATGTCTTTAACGAAAACCCAACAGCATCTCGCCGCCCTTGCCGCTGCTAGCGCACGCGGTGATCAAGACGCACTTGCTCGTCATTTGCACGCGGCATTCGCTGCGGATGGCTTGACCGTCCAGCAGGTTCAAAGCGCGTTGGAGCAGCTTTACGCCTATTGCGGTTTCCCGCGCAGCTTAAACGCCCTGACCACGCTGATGAATGTCGTGGAAGAGCGTAAAAAAGCAGGCAAGTCCGTACAAGAAGGCAATCCGCCCTCCCCGCTACCCGCAGGCGATATGGCAGAGCGCGGACGCATGTTGCGTGAAAAATTGGTCGGACACCGCGTTGGCGGCGCGCTTGCCGCCTTTGCCCCGCGCAGCGATTACTACCTGACTGCCCATCTCTTTGGCGACATCTTTTCAGACGACCGCCTGACGCACCAAGAACGCGAAACCGTAACCATCGCCGCCCTAAACAACCTTGACGGCGTGGCAAACCAGTTGGCTTCGCATATCGCCATCGCCAAAAACATCGGTCTGGACGACGAAGCCGTTTTGGAAATTCAGCAAATTGCCAAACCATAAGGAGAAAACCGTGTCCCATCCCGAAGATTTCAAACAACCTTTCCCTACTGGTGAAATAAATACCGCTTACGCCCAATTTTTTACCGGCACCAGCTATCTTGCCCCGCTTGCCGTTCGCGATGCGGCGGTAGTCAACGTCACTTTCGAGCCGGGCTGCCGCAACCATTGGCATATCCACCACGGCGCAGGTCAAATTCTGATTTGCACGGCGGGCGAAGGCTGGTATCAGGAAGCCGGCAAACCGGCACGCCGTCTGCGAGCGGGCGATGTGGTGGATATTCCGCCCGAAGTCAAACATTGGCATGGCGCCGTCAAAGACCAATGGTTTTCACACATTTCCGTTACCGTGCCGAAAGAAGGCGCAAGCAACGAATGGTGCGAGCCCGTTGATGATGCGCAATACACCGCCCTTGACGCTTAACTTTCACTTGTCCAATAAGGAGAAATCATGACAAAACAACCCCTCACCCTCGCCGAACAAGGCAGCTTTTTCGTGGGCGGCACAGTAATTCAGGCAGACGGCGCATACAGCACCGAAAACCCGATGAGCCACGCAGGACAAACCTTTCACGGCGACCATGCCTACGTTTCCTACCAAATTCCCGTAAACGCCCGCCGCCTGCCGCTCGTTTTCCTGCACGGCGCAGGACAATCGGGCAAAACCTGGGAATCCACACCCGACGGGCGCGAAGGCTTCGGCACGCTATTTCTGCGGCGCGGTTTTGCCACTTATCTTTTAGACCAGCCCCGACGCGGACGCGCGGGCAACAGCACCATCGCCGACAACGCCCCCGTGTTGCCCAACGACCAGTTCTGGTTTGAAAACTTTCGCATGGGCATCTTCCCGAACCTGTTTGCAGACGGACAGTTCCCCAAAGATGCTGCCAGCCTGAACCAGTTTTTGCGCCAAATCACGCCCAATACCGGCGCGTATGATTTGGACGTGGTGTCCGATGCCGTTGCCGCCGTATTCGACCGCATTGGCGAAGGCGTGCTGATTACCCACTCACAAGGCGGCGGCCCGGGCTGGCAGACCGTGCTGAAAAATCCTGAAAAAGTGAAAGCCATGGTTTCCTACGAACCCGGCACCGAGTTTGTTTTCCCCGAAAACGACATGCCGAGCGTCGCCACGCCCGCTAACGACGCCGCCAACATTTCACTCTCGCAGCCTATCAGTGCCGAACGTTTCGCCCTGCTGACCCAAATGCCCATCGTCATCTACTACGGCGATTACATCTCGGCAGACAACCCGCACTGGGCATCACAGCGGTGGATTGAGCGCATCCATATGGCGCAAGCTTTCGCTGACTGCGTCAACCGCCACGGCGGCGATGCCAGCGTTGTGCGCCTGCCCGACATCGGCATACGCGGCAACAGCCATTTCGCCTTTGCCGAAGCAAATAACGTGGAAATCGCTGATGTGCTGGAAAACTGGTTGGTGGAAAAAGGATTGAAATAAGAGCAAATAAAGGGTTAGCTCTTGAAAGCAATTAATACAAATCCTGTACTAATTTTGTAAAATATAGGGCTATTATTATCCGATTGCGTGTACTATTTTTACGTATTGCAAATAATTATTTTAATTTTAGTCTATAATATATTGGAAATATTGTAATTTTATTTTTGCAGTTTATATTATATAGAAACAACCATTTTAAACGGTAAGTTGATGACAACAATCCGCCGCCTGTTCCCGAATAGAAGCAGGCGGCGGGTTTGGTTTGGGTTTTCAGGTAGCCTTTTGCTGTAGAGAAATTGCCGGTTATTTGCTGTTTTCGGCAAACAGGTCTCGGTCGAATAAATCCGGTTCGGCTTGCCGTTGTCGGCAGTCGATGCGGATGTCTTCTTTCACCATGCAGCAGCAGGTGAGGATTTCGTTGGGCAGAAGCATGGCCAGCGGGCTTTCTCGGTATGCAACGCTGCCGGATAGGAGTTTGACGCGGCAGGAGCCGCAATAGCCGCTGCGGCATTGGTATTCGATTTCGTGGCCGGTGCGCTCCAAGGCTTCGAGCAGGGTTTCGCCTTCCTGCATGGTGAAGCGGGTGCTGTGGGTGGTAATCTGGGGCATGGCGTGCGGTGTTTGGTTTGGTGCAGTGAAAATTTCAGGTAGCCTTTCTTATGCGCGGGCAGGCATAAAGGCTACCTGAAATTGTTTGGCCTGGCCAAGGCCAGATTTCTTTTGGGGTTAAAGCTGACTGACGGTCTGCTTCAAGATGTAGAGGTTGGCCAGTTCGCCTTCCACTTGTTTACCGTCGGCATCCAGCGCCCAAATCTGGCCGTTGCCGATTTGGTAGAGCCGCTCGCCGCCGGCTTTGTCGAGCTGGAATACTTCTTGCGGCTTGCGCCAAGTGAAGCGACCATCGGTTTTTTCAGTAAACGGCTGGCGCTGCTTATAGGTTTCGGTGAGTAGGTAGCTGCCGTCTTCTTGCAATATCAAGGTGGTTTCGATGCCTTCGCAAGAGGCGCAGGGCAGCACGCCATAGTAGCGGCCACTCCATTGGGCAGCAGGTTGTGCAGCAGTGGAAGCAGCTGATGCGGCAGGCTCAGCAGCAGGCTGTGAGGCAGCAACAGTGGAAGCAGCCGCCAGGGTGGAGCCCGGTGTGGCATTGTCTTGCGGGGCACAGGCGGCCAGCAGGAGGATAAGGGGGAGGGCGGATCTTGTTTGCATCTTAAATCCTTTCTCGATGGTTTGGCATTGTGACGAACTAACGGGTAAGTTGCCAACGGCCGTCGCGTTTGGTAATGAGAATGTTGTAACTGTTTTTGGCGTCTTCGTAGGAAGAGAGGCCGGTAAATACTTTGATTTCACATGTATAAATTCCACGTTTAACTTTACCGCCACCGGTACGGGTGCAGGATTTGCCCGTGGCTAAATGGCTGCCTTTAGGCAGGTTGCGGTTGGCCTCATTAGCCAGTTTTAGGACAGTTTGCTGCGGTGGGGGCGTGATAGTTATATCGCCGGTACTTAGGTAATTGTAGCCGCCGTAGGCGATAGCCCCGACGATGAGCCAGCTAACGAGTTTTCCAATGTCCATAGAAATATCTCCTTAAATGAGTTGATTTTATTAACTTAATTCTGCTTTAAAAATCGACATATCAGTAGTAATAGGTGTTTCCAGAGGTGTATCAGTTTCAGCCTCTGCTGCGACCAGTTGTTTCTTCTCGGCCAAATACTGCCCGATTTGCCGCACCAACTCCTGCGTGCCCTGATGGGCGAGTGCGCTGATTTCAAATAGGCGCGGGGTTTGCCAATTGAAGCCAGGCTCGCCGGGGGCGGGGTAATCCCAACCGACGGCTTCGAGGAATTCGGCTTTGCGTTCGGCAGCCTCTTCCGGCGTGAGCATGTCCAGTTTGTTCAGCACCAGCCAGCGTGGTTTGTCGAACAGTTCGTCGTCGTATTTTTTCAGTTCGTTGATGATGGCCAGCGCTTCGGCGCCGGGGCTGACGGCTTCGTCGAACGGGGCTAAGTCTACCACGTGCAGCAAGAGGCCGGTACGCGAAAGGTGTTTCAAAAAGCGGTGTCCCAGTCCGGCGCCTTCGGCCGCGCCTTCAATCAGGCCGGGGATGTCGGCCATCACAAAGCTTTGGCTTTCGTCCACGCGCACCACGCCCAGATTGGGGTGCAGCGTGGTGAAGGGATAGTCGGCCACTTTGGGGCGGGCGGCAGACACGGCGCGGATTAGGGTGGATTTGCCGGCATTGGGCATGCCCAACAGGCCGACGTCGGCCAACACTTTCAACTCCAACAGCAATCGGCGCGCCTCGCCGGGTTCGCCGGGCGTGGCCTGTTTGGGCGCACGGTTTACCGAGGACTTGAAATGGATGTTGCCCAAGCCGCCTTTGCCGCCGCGCGCCAGGCAAACGCGCTGGCCGTGCCGCGTGAGGTCGGCCACGATTTCGCCGGTGTCGGCATCTCGGATTAGTGTGCCTACGGGCATTTGCAGCTCGATATCGCCGGCGCCGGCGCCGTAGCGGTCGGAGCCGTGGCCTCTTTCGCCGTTTTTGGCCTGATAACGTTTCACAAAACGGTATTCCACCAGTGTGTTTACGTTTTCGCTGGCCACGGCGAACACGCTGCCGCCGCGCCCGCCGTCGCCGCCATCGGGGCCGCCGCGCGGAACGTATTTTTCGCGGCGAAAGCTGACTGCGCCGTTGCCGCCGCGCCCGGCGGCGACTTCGATTTTGGCTTCGTCGATAAATTTCATTTGCGCTTTCCGTTTTCAGGTAGCCTCTTGGGACTACCTGAAAATCTTAATTCGTTATTTGGTTTGGGATGATGCTTGCGGCCGGAATGGGTATGGCTGTGCCGGATTTTGCTTTAGCCCGCCGTGTGCAAATATGCACATTATAAAGGACTGGCGCAAAGGCTACCTGAAAAATTGTGCCATATTTTCGTTTTGCAGAAACCGAGTCTTGGCTGCGCCAATTAACGTTTCACTGCGTTGCAGCGGATGCTTTCAGGTAGCCTGCTGCTTAAACCGACAGCATCACGTATTTGGTTTCCAAATATTCTTCCAGCCCGTATTTGCCGCCTTCGCGGCCGATGCCTGATTGCTTCACGCCGCCGAAGGGGGCGGCTTCGTTGGAAATCACGCCGGTGTTGATGCCGACCATGCCGTATTCCAAGCCTTCCATCATGCGCGTGGCCGTGCCGAGGCTGCGGGTGTAGCAATAGGCGGCCAGACCGTATTCGGTGGCGTTGGCCTGTTGCAACACGTCTGCTTCGTTCTCGAAACGGAACACGGGGGCGAGCTGGCCGAAGGTTTCTTCGCGCGCCACTTTCATGCCGGCATGGGCGTGGCGGATAACGGTGGGCTGGAAGAAGAGCTTGCCTGCCGGGTGGCGCGCGCCGCCGGCAACTACTTCGCCACCATGGGCGAGCGCGTCGGCCAGGTGTTCTTCCACTTTGGCCAGCGCGGTCTCATCAATCAGCGGGCCGCATTCCGTGCCGCTTTCCAAGCCGTTGCCCACTTTCAGGTAGCCTGCCGCTTGGGCGAATTTGCGGACAAATTCGTCATACACGCCGCTTTGCACATAGATGCGGTTGGCGCATACGCAGGTTTGGCCGGCGTTGCGGAATTTGCAGGCAATCGCGCCGGAGACGGCGGCATCGATGTCGGCATCGTCGAACACGATAAACGGCGCGTTGCCGCCCAGCTCCATCGAGGTTTTTTTGATGGTGGAGGCGCATTGCGCCTGTAGCTGTCGGCCGACGGCGGTGGAGCCGGTGAAGCTGAATTTTTTCACCACATCGCTTTCGGTGAGCACGCGGCCGATTTCGCGCGACGAGCCGGTGATCACGTTGAACACGCCCGCCGGAATACCGGCACGTTCGGCCAAGGCGGCAATGGCCAGCGCGGAAAACGGCGTTTGCGAGGCGGGGCGGATGACGAAGGTGCAGCCGGCGGCCAGCGCGGGCGCGGCTTTGCGCGTGATCATGGCGTTGGGGAAGTTCCACGGCGTAATCGCGGCGCACACGCCGACGGGCTGCTTGAGCACCACAATACGCTTGTCGGGCGCGGGGCCGGGGATGGTGTCGCCGTACACGCGTTTGGCTTCTTCGGCATACCATTCGATGTAGGACGCGCCGTAGGCAATTTCGCCGCGTGCCTCGGCCAGCGGCTTGCCTTGCTCCAGCGTGAGCAGGGTGGCGAGGTCTTCCTGCGCCTCCATCATCAAATCAAACCAACGGCGCAGGATTCGGCTGCGTTGTTTGGCCGTGAGCGCGCGCCAGGCGGGCAGGGCGGCTTGGGCGGCGGCCACGGCGCGTTCGGCTTCCGCCGCGCCCATATCGGGCACGCTGCCGATGGTTTCGCCGGTGGCGGGGTTGGATACGGCGATGGTGCGGCCGCTGTCGGCATCAAGCCATTGGCCGTTGATGTAGCACCGGGTGCGTAGGAGGGCGGGGAGATTGGGCTGGGTCATGGGAGGGCTCTTTAGAGGCTATGTGCAAAATCGGTAGGGCAGCTGTTGAGGCTACCTGAAAGCATGGTTGCAATGAAAGAGGCTGATGTGTGGGTGTAGCTAAGGCTGATTCCTGAGCAGCCCAAATTTTGCTGGTTTGGTTTTTTGGTGGAGGCAGGTTTAGGCTTTATCTGATGGCTTGCAGACGTTCATCAAGCGCAGTCATATCGGGCAGAAACCAGATGTGTTGGCCAGCATTGCTTTCCTGCACCAAGGCTTGCAGGCTGGGGCTGTTGGCCAAATGCCGGCTGATGTCGCCGATGATGGCCAGTTGCAGCCAGTAGGTAGCAAATTTTTGCATGATGTGGCCGGCCAGCCGGGTTTGTAGGGAGAAAAAGCTGTCGTCTAGGCGCTTTGCAGGCAGAGCAACCAATTCCACGCCAAGAAAGGCGTGGCCGATTAAGTCGTCGGCATCAGCCGGCGTACGGATTTTTATGCCATCAGCTGAACACGCGAGTATGAGCTTGCTGCAACGTTCTTCGATTTTATCGCTCATGGTGTGCCCCTTATGGCTGGCTGAAAATCAGGGGGTGGATTTGCTGCCTTATTTTCCCTTGCTCAAGAATGCCTTGCGCTCAGTGGTGTAGTGCCACCAAGGTTTGGGCTGGCCGCCGTGCATGAAGTCGATGATGGAAAGGAAAACATCGATCATACAGGGGTCGTGCCGGTTGCCGGTGTGGCTGCATAGGCGTTCGTATAAATCGTAGGCATTTTGACCGATGAGCTCTGCTGGGGTGCGGATACCGAGCAGTTGCAAATCTTGAGCCACAGCGTGGCCGACGTTGGGCAGATCGGTAAGGTGGCGCAGTAGTTGACGGTTTACTTTGCTCGGATGCATGGCTTGGCTTCTCGGTGTAGTAAGACCCTGCGGGTGGCATGATGCGTATGAGGCTACCTGAAAGCAATGATTGCCAGCTTTCAGGTAGCCTTTGCCTATTTACTCCAGTTCCAGCACGGCGGAGGTGTACACGTTCTGCACGTCGTCCAGTGCTTCGAGCGCGTCGATCAGGCGCTGCATTTTGGCGGCATCTTCGCCGGTGAGCACGGTTTCGTTTTGGGCGCGCATGGTTACATCGCCATCCTCGGCTTTGAAGCCGGCGGTTTCGAGGGCGGCTTTGATGCCGGCCCAGTCGTTGGGGGCGGTGATGACTTCAAACGAGCCGTCGTCGTGGGCAACGACGTCTTCGGCGCCGGCTTCGAGGGCGGCTTCCATCAGGGCGTCTTCTTCGGTGTCGGGGCCGAACAGGAGGTAGCCTTGGTGTTTGAAGTTGAAGGCTACGCAGCCGTCGGTGCCGAGGTTGCCGCCGTGTTTGCTGAAGGCGTGGCGCACGTCGGCCACGGTGCGGGTTTTGTTGTCGGTGAGGCAGTCCACCATCAGGGCGGCGCCGCCGATGCCGTAGCCTTCGTAGCGCAGTTCGGTGTATTCCACGCCTTCGAGGTTGCCGGTGCCTTTGTCGATGGCGCGTTGGACGTTGTCTTTGGGCATGTTGGCGTCCCAGGCTTTGTCCATGGCCAGGCGCAGGCGGGGGTTGGAGGCGGGGTCGCCGCCGCCGAGGCGGGCGGCTACGGTGATTTCTTTGATCAGTTTGGTGAAGATTTTGCCGCGTTGGGCATCAACGCGGGCTTTTTTGTGTTGGATATTCGCCCATTTGCTATGGCCGGCCATATTGCTTTCCTTGTTTATCTGGTGGGATGACAAAGCGTGATTTTAGCATTTTCAGGTAGCGTGTTGAACAGCGTGGCGCGGGAGGAGGGGCGGATGGTTTTCAGGTAGCTTTTGTTGGGAATGGAGACTACCTGAAAAACCAAACCGGCCATATAGACCGGTTTTGTATGATGGAAGCGGTATCACAGGCTCCACACATAATTGAGCCATTCGTTATCTTGCTTGGCGCCAAGGCGGGCATAGAAGCGCTGGCCGCCTTTGTTCCACGGGGCAACCGTCCATTTGATTTGCACGCAGTTGTGCTTTTGGGCTTCCTCTTTTAGCACGAGCATCAATTTTTCACCGATGTTCTGCCCGCGATAGGCTTCGTCTACATACAGCTCTTTGATATATACAGCAGGGCGGTTATGCAGGGTGTAGGGTAGGAAGTAGTACACAATCATGCCGACCAGCTTGTCGCCGTCGGTAGCCACAAAGCTGTAGAAATCGGGCGGATTTTTGCGGAAGCCGCTGTTCACCACCACTTCCGGGGTAATAGCGAAGTCGTTGATATATTTTTCGAATACGGCCAAGCCTTTCATCAGCTCCCACAGCTGCGGGGCATCGCTTTCTACGGCTTTACGGATGACGATACTCATGTTTTGCTCCTAGTTACAGTTAAAGGAAATCTCGTGTGTGAATATACGCCTATACAGAGGTAGGAGGCTACCTGAAAAATGGCATAGCGGTTTCAGGTAGCCTTTAGCCTAATCGGCCAGCGGGGCAAGCATTTGGGAAAAGGCCTGCTCAAACTGGGCTAGGCCGTCTTGCTGGAGCTTGGCGGCCAAGGCTTCGAGGTTAATGCCGAGGGCGGCGATTTCGTCCAGAACCGGCTGTGCGGGCACGGCGGGGCGGGAAAGGGCATCGGCGGCGCGGCCATGGTCGGTAAAGGCTTGCAGCACGGCATCGGGCAGGGTGTTGACGGTGTGCGGGGCGATCAGGTTGTCCACATACAGGGTGTCGGGGTAGGCGGAGTTTTTCACGCCGGTGCTGGCCCAGAGCAGGCGGGCGGTGGGTACGGCGCTGCTTGGTTGGCTGAAGAATTTCTGCCAATCCTGATAGGAGGCCTGCGCCAGGGCCAGCGCGGTTTTGCCTTGCAGGTGCGGCGGCAGCTGAGGGTCGAGCGCGGTATCGATGCGGGAGATGAAAAAGCTGGCCACCAGCTGTGGTGTGGCCTGGCCGGCGCGTTGCGCCAAGCCTTGTTGATAGGCTTGGTAGGCGCGCACGGTTTGGGCACGGGAGAACAACAGGGTGAGGTTGATGTTGATGCCGTCGGCCACCAAGGCGGGCAGGGCGGCGAGGCCGGCATCGGTGGCTGGGATTTTAATTATGGCGTTGGGGCGGCCGATCAGATTCCACAGGCGGTGCGCTTCGGCAATGGTGCCTTCGGTGTCGTGCGAGAGCGTGGGGTCGCATTCGAGGCTTACCAGCCCGCCGTTGCCTTCTGCCGCAAACTGTGCGGCAAACACATCGCAGGCGGCCTGTACGTCGGCCACAGCCAGGGTTTCGTAGCGCGCCTTGGCAGAAAGCGGCTGCTGCTTTAATTGAGCGATTTCGGCTGTGTATAATGCATCGCCGGCCAGCGCTTGGCGGAAGATGGCCGGATTGGAGGTAACCCCGCTCACGCCGCTTTCCTGCAACTTAGCCAACGTGCCGGAGCGCACGAGCGAACGGGAAAGGTTGTCGAGCCAAATTTGCTGGCCGAGCTGTTTGACTTCCTGCAAAATAGCCATATTTTGAGCCTCCGCTGAATGTGTAAATTTTGGAAAATACCCGATTCCGGCGGCCGCCGCAAGCCAGAATGAAGAAAGAAGAATGATGAGTGAACAACAATATCTCGCCCACGCCCGCGAAGTGCTGGCGATAGAAGCCGATGCGCTGCGCGCCCTGTCCGACTCGTTGGACGGCAGTTTTTCCCGCGCCTGCGAAGCCGTGCTGGCCTGCGAAGGCCGCGTGGTGGTGAGCGGCATCGGCAAAAGCGGGCACATCGGGCGCAAAATCGCCGCCACGCTGGCCTCCACCGGCACGCCCGCCTTTTTCGTGCATCCGGCCGAAGCCGCGCACGGCGATTTGGGCATGATTGTGGACGGCGATGTGGTGCTGGCCATTTCCAACTCCGGCGAGAGCGACGAAATCGCCGTGATCCTGCCCGCGCTCAAGCGCAAGAACATCACGTTAATCGGCATGACCGGCCGCCCCGAATCCACGCTGGCGAGCCATGCCGACATCCACCTCACCGTGGCCGTGCCGCAGGAAGCCTGCCCGCTCGGCCTCGCGCCCACCAGCAGTACCACCGCCGCGCTGGCCTTGGGCGATGCGCTGGCCGTGGCGCTGTTGCGTGCCCGCGCCTTCACGAGAGACGATTTTGCGCTGAGCCACCCCGCCGGCAGCCTGGGCAAACGCCTGCTGCTGCAAGTGGCCGACGTGATGCACACGGGCGACGAACTGCCCGTGGTGCGCCCGGATACGCCTTTTGCCGACCTGATTGTGTGCATGAGCGAAAAAGGCCTGGGCATGGTGGCCGTGGCCGATGAGGCAGGCTACCTGAAAGGCATTTTTACCGACGGCGATTTGCGCCGCCTGTTCCAGCAGCAGCGCGACTTCTCCGGCCTCACTGCCCAAGCCGTGATGGGCGCGCATCCGAAAACCATCACGCCGAATCGCTTGGCTACCGAGGCGCTGAAAACCATGCAGCAAAACCGCGTGAACGGCTTGCCGGTGTGCGATGAAGCGGGCAGGCTGTTGGGCGCACTGAATATGCACGATTTGCTCAAGGCGCGGATTGTGTAGGCGCGCCGGGTGTGGCATAAAGGCTACCTGAAAACCGAAGCGAAGTTTTCAGGTAGCCTTTATATTGTCGGCAGTTTTGGCTGCTTAATTGACGTAAGCCTGTCCGCTCATGGCATCCACTTCCACATCGTATTTGCGCCCGCCGCTGAGAATTTCAAATTCGTAGCGGCTACCGCGATGTCCGATTTTGAAGTCTGCTTCGGTAATAATGCCGCCGTTGGTAGTGGCAAATGCCTTCTGTGCAGCCTGAACGGTAGTGAGGTTGCTCTGCCCAGTGAGTTTGGGCAGATAGTTGACTCCCGCACCGGCTGCCAGAGCAATCAGGATGGTACCAGCGCCGATTTTTAGCACCGTTTTACGGCTCGGTCGAAGGGTTTTGGCGAAATGCCACAATCGTATACTGCTGGTTTTGATGACGTCGGTAAATTGTTTGGTGGCGTGCGCAGCGTGGGCTTGGTTGTTGGGATTGAAAGAGATTTTAATCATACTGTTGTTCTCCATAGTGTGTTGGCGACACTGTGTGATAGCTAAAGCACTTATTTCTTCTAGCATTGGCTTGCTGTAGCTTAAACCATACTGTCTTTTGCTTACCTCTTTACAGGAAAAAATAATTGCTTCAGCTATGGGGCTGTGTCGGTTCTACTTTAGTTATCTAGATGGCTGGAGAGGACATTGCCGGTTTGTGCATCGATTTCCACTTCGTATTTTCGGCCGTCCGGTAGGCGCACATCTACATCGAAGTGGTCGGGCTTGGTGCGGCTGCGGTCGAATTCGACTTCGGTAGCTTGGCCGCCGCCCACTTTGGATACAGCAATTTGTGCGGCACGGTCGTAGCTGATGTAACTTTGGCGGTTATGTTCGTAGTGCAGTTGATTGCCATCAGCAAAGGCGGGAGCGGTGAACAGTGCAGCCAAAAGAGTAAGGGAAAGGGTGGATTTTTTCATAATAGATACTCCTTGCCGTGAAACGGCGTTAGTTGGGAAATAGGTTGTTTGTTGCAACGATTCGCAGTATAGGCATGGAGAATTAGTACTGGATTAGGGGTCTGTTAAGAAAAGAAAAAATAAAGGAGGCCCTTTCTTTTTATTATTGTTGGATATCGGATGGTGAACACGCTTCCATATTGGCTGGCAATGGGTTGGCGCAGCGCTGACTTTGGCGGCGATTTATTTGGGCTCGCTGAAGGAAAACGCGGCTTGAGGCTACCTGAAAACGAGTGCGGCGCGTTTCTGCGCGGCAAAAACCGCTTGGCCAATTAAAGCATATTCCTGCCGATGCGTGGCATTTGGTTTTCAGGTAGCCTTGTTTTGCTGTGGATGGGCAGTGTTTTATTGCTTGTGTTTTTAGTTCGGATAAATAAAATTGCCAGTATTTGGCGGTGCGGTGCTTGACCGAACGGGGGCGATTCTTTACGATTGCTTGCAAAATCGTTGTTGATGTAAGTTGCGGCGGCCGCTGAGCTTTGGCAAATGGCCGCCATTCACATTTTAAGAGGTATTCGAACGTGTCTAATCCGCAAAATTCCAAGCGCGAAACCTTCTCCAGCCGACAGGCGTTTATGTTTGCCGCCATCGGCTCGGCGGTGGGTTTGGGCAATATCTGGCGCTTTCCCTATGTGGCGTATAAAAACGGCGGCGGGGCGTTTATCCTGCCGTATTTGGTGGCGCTGCTCACGGCGGGCATCCCGCTTTTGTTTCTCGATTATGCGGTCGGCCACCGCTATCGTGGCTCGCCGCCTTTGGCTTTCCGCCGCCTCAACCGCCGTTTTGAAACCATCGGCTGGTGGAATGTGTTGGTGAACGTGCTCATCGGGCTTTACTACGCGGTGATTTTGGGCTGGGCAGCCAGCTACACCTATTATTCGCTCAATGCGGCCTGGGGCGCGAATCCTGCCGATTTCTTCTCTAACGACTATCTGCAGGTGGCTTCGGATGTGTCGGCGCAGATGCAGTTTGTGGCGCAGGTAACCGTGCCGCTGGTGCTGGTGTGGCTGGCTACGCTGCTGATTTTGGCCTTCGGCGTGCAAAAAGGCGTAGCGCGCGCGTCCACTTTCTTTATGCCGCTGTTGGTGGTGATGTTTGTGCTCTTGGTAGGGGTTGCGCTGTTTTTGCCGGGCGCGGCCAAGGGTTTGGACGTGTTGTTTACCCCGGATTGGAGCAAGTTGGCCAGCTCGGAAGTGTGGGTAGCGGCCTATGGGCAGATTTTCTTCTCGCTCTCGGTGTGCTTCGGCATCATGATCACTTATTCTTCCTACATGAAGCGTGATTCAGACTTAACCGGCACGGGCATGGTGGTGGCGTTTGCCAACAGCAGCTTCGAATTGCTGGCCGGTATCGGCGTGTTTGCCGCGCTGGGCTTTATTGCCACAGCCAACGGGCAGCAGGTGGGCGATGTGGCCGCCGGCGGCATCGGGCTGGCCTTTATCGCCTTTCCCACCATCATCAACCAGGCGCCGGCCGGCGCACTGATCGGCCTGCTGTTTTTCGGCTCGCTGGTGTTCGCCGGGCTCACTTCGCTGATTTCCGTGCTGGAAGTGGTGATTGCGGCGGTGCAGGACAAACTGAAAACCGGCCGCGTGGCCGCCACTTTGGTGGTGGGCGTGCCGATGATGACGGCTTCCGTGCTGCTGTTCGGCACCACCACCGGCCTGCCGGTGTTAGATGTGTTGGATAAATTTGTGAATACCTACGGCATCGTGGCCGCCGGTTTCCTGTATGTTCTGTGCGTGGTGCTGAGCCGCCATCTGGGCGTGCTCTCCCGCCATATCAACAAAACTTCTTCGCTGAAAGTGGGCAAAACCTGGCTGCTGTTTGTGGGCGCGGTAACGCCCCTGGTGTTGGGCACCATGCTCTTCACTGACACGCGCTCGCTGCTCACCGAAGGCTATGGCGGCTACCCGGCCTGGTTTGTGAATATCTACGGCTGGGGTACGGCCATCGGGGTGTTGGTGTTTGCCTTCCTGCTTTCCCTCCTGCCGTGGAAACACGAAGACAAACTGCAAGAAACCCCTGTTGAAACCGAAGGAGACGAATAATGAGCACGATTGCGATTGTGATGATGGTGGTGGCGCTGGTGGTGATCTGGGGCGGCTTGATTGTATCGATCATGCGGCTGCCGGAAGACCACGGCAGCGGGCAGGAGTAAGCAGCCGATTGGGAATAAAGGCTACCTGAAAGGTTTCAGGTAGCCTTTTTTGGTTTTCAGGTAGCCTCAGAAGCGGGGCAGGAACATCGCCAAAGTGGTAAAATCCAACTTTCGGTTTTTAGTATGGAAACGGGCGGAAAAACGGCCCGTAATCAGGAAAGTTTGGCAGATATGACAGAACAAACAACGCGCGAGAGTATGCAGTATGACGTGGTGATCGTGGGCGCGGGCGTGGCCGGGCTGTCGGCGGCGATACGGCTCAAGCAGCTCTCGGCCGAGGCAGGCAGCGACATCAGCGTGTGCGTGGTGGAAAAAGGCTCAGAAGTGGGCGCGCATATTTTGTCTGGCGCAGTGTTTAATCCCAAGGCGCTGAGCGAGCTGCTGCCCGATTGGCGCGAGCGCAGTGCGCCGCTCCTGCAGCCGGTGAAAGGCGAGCGGCTGCTTTTCCTCACCGGCCAATCCGCGCTGCCGCTGCCCCTGCCGCCCAGCTTCCACAATCAGGGCAACTACATCATCAGTTTGGGCGTGTTGTGCCGCTGGCTGGCCGAGCAGGCCGAAGGCTTGGGTGTGGAGATTTATCCCGGCTTTGCCGCCGCCGAAGTGCTGTATAGGGAAGACGGCAGTGTGAAAGGCATTGCCACCGGCGATATGGGCATTGGCAAAGACGGCCAGCCCACCGACGCCTACCAGCCCGGCATGGAGCTGTGGGGGCGGCAGACGGTGTTTGCCGAAGGCTGCCGTGGTTCGCTCTCCGAACAGCTGATTGCCAAGTTCCAATTAGACCGCCACAGCCAGCCGCAAACCTACGGCCTGGGCGTGAAGGAAATTTGGGAAGTGCGGTCTGAACAGTCGCAGCCCGGCAACGTGATGCACACCGTGGGCTGGCCGCTGGATGCCCGCACCTATGGCGGCTCCTTCCTCTACCACTTGGCCGATAACAAAGTGGCCGTCGGCTTCGTGGTGGGGCTGGACTATCAAAACCCCTACCTCTCGCCGTTTGAAGAGTTTCAACGGTTTAAAACCCACCCAGCCATCCGCCCCGTGTTTGAAGGCGGGCGGCGCATTGCCTATGGTGCACGCGCGCTCACCGAAGGTGGTTTGCAGAGCCTGCCCAAGCTCACTTTCCCCGGCGGCGTGCTGGCGGGCGATGCGGCGGGTTTCCTCAACGTGCCCAGCATCAAAGGCGCACACACCGCCATGAAGTCGGCCATGCTGGCCGCCGAAGCCGTGTTTGGCGTGCTGCAAAACGGTGCGGCGGAAGAGGGCGCCGAAGCTGCGGCCTATGCCGAAGCCTTCTGCCAATCCTGGTTGCACGACGAGCTCTACCGCGCCCGCAATATCCGCCCCGCCTTCAAATGGGGCTTCTGGCCGGCTATGGGGCTCAACGCGCTGGATGTGTATCTGTTCCGCGGCCGCGCCCCGTGGACCATCGGCCATCACGGCAGCGACCGCGAGAGCCTGAAGCCGGCCGCCGCGTGCCGCCCCATCGAATATCCCAAGCCGGACGGCCAAGTGTCGTTCGACCGCGCCAGCAGCGTGTATCTGGCCAACACCCATCACGAAGAAAACCAGCCGCCGCACCTGAAACTCGCCAGCGAACAGGCCGCCATCGAGGTGGGCTACCGCCGCTTCGTCGCCCCCGAAACGCGCTACTGCCCCGCCGGCGTGTATGAAATTGTGCAGGAAAACGGTAAACCGCGCCTGCAAATCCATGCTGCCGACTGCATCCACTGCAAAACCTGCGACATCAAAGATCCCGCCGCCAACATCACCTGGACCTGCCCCGAAGGCGGCGGAGGACCGAATTACGGCGAGATGTAGCGGCCGGTAGGTTTCAGGTAGCCTTTTTTTTGATGGGTTTGGCAGGAAGCAGCGGATTGGGCGATTTGATTTTCAAGTAGCCTTCATGGCGCCGCTCGGCAGAACTATGCCGATATTCCTTATACACAGAGTAGATAGCTATTCGCTGATATCGGCACCATACCCACTAAGTGTTCGACGTTCTGTTCAATAGGTTTCAAAACCCAATTAGGTTGAACAAACAGGCTACCTGAAGCTTCACACACCAAGCAGGCAAAAGCAAACTCCCCAACCGGCAAGGTTGGGGAGTTTTAATACTGGCGGAGTAGGAGGGATTCGAACCCTCGATACAGGTTTTAGCCCATATGCACCCTTAGCAGGGGTGTGCCTTCAGCCTCTCAGCCACTACTCCGTGTTCGGAACAGCGGATAATATAGGAAGCGTACCTAAAAGGCAAGATATTTTGTGCCCAGGGCGGGTGCTTGGGTTTGATAGACTTGAAGTGTAAAGATTTTTAGCTGACAGAATAGCAGGCAGTTTGCAACGGATAAGCAGCATAAATGTACCAACGGCTTACCGCTTCATCGCTGTTTGCTATAATGTGCAAAGAAATGTTTTGTTCATTTAACGTACTACTGCGTTTGGGAATGGCTTGTGCCGACAAGCAAATTTTTCAGCCGCAACGGATAAATCAATATGAAACGATTGGGTTTTAAGCTGAGCAGCGGTATCGGCAGGGCGCTGTCGCACAAAATCAAACAAACGCAGCGCCTGTCGCGCAAAACGGCGGCGGTGATTTTGCTGTTGATGGGGGCAGCCTTGGTGTCGCTGGTGTCGCTGGGTTTTGCCAAATTGGCGGATTATGCGCTGCATCTGAACGCCAAATGGTCGCAGCGGTATCCGATGGCAGCGTTTGCAGTGTTGCCGGCAGCGATGATGCTGATTGTGTGGTTCACGCGCCGTTATGCGCCTTATACGGCGGGCAGCGGGATTCCGCAGGTGTTGGCCACGCTTTCGATGCCGAAAGTGAAAGGAAGCAACCGCTTGGTGGCTTTGGGGCGCACGGCTTTGAAAATCCCGCTTACGTTTTTGGGCATGTTGGCCGGGGCTTCCATTGGGCGCGAGGGGCCTTCGGTGCAGGTGGGGGCGGCGGTAATGCTGGCATGGGGCTCTTGGTGCAAACGCTACAATTTGGCATTCAAACGCTTGCAGGACAAGGAATTGCTGGCGGCAGGCGCGGCTGGCGGTTTGGCGGCGGCATTCAATGCGCCGCTGGCCGGGGTGATTTTTGCGATTGAAGAGCTGGGGCGTTCGGTGTCGCTGCATTGGGAGCGGCAGATTTTTATCGGCGTGCTGGCTTCGGGCTTTTTTTTGGTGGCGATTGAGGGCAACAGCACCTATTTTCAAGGCGTTAACGCCGGGCAAACGGCAGAGCATATGTTGCGCTGGGCCTTGCTTTGTGCTGCGGTGTGCGGCGTGGCAGGCGGGCTGTTTGCGCGTTTTTTAAGCAAGGGTGCAACTTGGCTGGCGCTGCCGAAATGGCGCAACTGGATGCGCCGGCACCCGATTTGGCTGGCGGGCGTGTTCGGCTTGATGCTGGCCGCATTGGGCGTGCTGTTTAACGGGAAAACCTACGGCACAGGCTATGATGTGGCGGCAGCCGCGCTGCACGGGCAGACGGATTTGGCCTACGGCCTGGCCGGGGCGAAGTGGGCAGCCACGGTGCTTTCCTATTGGGCGGGCATTCCGGGCGGGATTTTCACGCCTTCGCTGGCCATCGGTGCGCTCTTGGGCGTGCACATTGCCCAAGTTGCCGGCGCGGAAGCACCGGCGGCGATTTTGGCCTTGCTGTGCATGGCTGCGTTTTTAGCAGCGGCCACGCAGGCGCCGCTTACGGCCAGCGTGGTGGTGATGGAAATGACGGGCAGCCAGTCGCTGCTGTTTTGGATGTTGGTATCGTCGATTGCGGCTTCGGTGATTGCCCGCCAGTTTTGCCCGCAGCCGTTCTACCACTTTGCGGCAGGGCGTTTCCGCCAACGCGTGCGCGAGGAATTGCAGCGGGAAGAGGAAGCGCGGTTGGCGGAAGGAGCGACAAAGTAATGGAAAAGGCTACCTGAAAATACTTTTCAGGTAGCCTTTTCAGCCTCAAACGGCAGGTTTTAGCGCTGATTGTAAAGGTTGTAATCGTAGCCCACGCAGAAAATGCCTTCCCCATGCGGCGTTCGCAGCAGGGAGGAGAAGCATCTGTCTTCCCTTTTGCCATGCACCGCCTCGCAGGCATGAACAGCTTTCCGTACCGCCCTGTTGCCGTCCCGGTCGTAGGCCACAAAAAAATCCTGCACCGAGCGCGGCCTGGCTACCGCACTAACGAAATGGGCGCAGGTGTTATTGAAAGTGGCAAACACATGACAATTGGGGGAAGAGCAGATCTGTTTGGCTCGTTCGATGGCTCGCTGCTCAGATCTAAAACCGCCAGGCCAAATGATTGCATCTTTCTCGAAATTCCAAGCCAAAGCCATCCAATACGGCGTGGCGCGGAAACGGGCGATACGTGCTTGCACCTCCGCCTCGCGCTGCTCCCAGGCGCGTATTTCGGCGGCGGTGGGGCCGCGGTTGATCGGCTGTTGCCGTACGGCATTGCGCTCGCGTTGTATCCGATCTGCTTCCGACTGCATGATGCCATTAAAGTTGTGCCATTGCTGCGAGCCAACCGGATAGGGGTTGGCATATGCCAAGCCCGCACTGCCCAATAGCACTGCCGCCAATACGCCCGCTGCCGTGTTCATCATGGTTTGCTTCATCTTGCCGCTCCTGTTTGGAAAGGGGGAATAAGGGTATTGCCGATGATCGGATCGTAACAAAAAACAAGATATTGTAAACATCTATCCCGCTGCTTGAAGGCTACCTGAAAAGTGAGGCATGTCGGGCATTGATGCCGGATTATGTGTTTGTATCTGTAAAGTGTCGGGTACCAATGCCCGATCTGCGGGCTACCATTTTCTGCAGGGTGGGCTTTAGCCCACCCTGCACATGTATCGATTTTTCTGTGTGTTGGCTATTGCCTTTAGTTGGCAAAGGGCTACCTGAAAATGGGAAGATATGTTTTTCAGGTAGCCTTTGTTTGTGTTGGAAGAGGCTACCTGAAAAATGCTGCGGCAAAAAAAGCCGCCCGATTGAATGTGTCGGGCGGCTGCTTCTCTAGCTGTTTTGTTGTGGCTTATTTGCCGGCTTTCAAAATGCGGCGGATGAAAATAAGCATACCGCCAATGAAGAAGGCCAAGCCGAGGAATTCGCCTGCGGTGTCCCAGTTTTCGAGGTTCAGCGCCAGTGGGGAGTCTGAGCCGCCGCTGGTAACAGACAGGGCAATAATCAGAGCCATAATCACGCCGATCAAGCTCTCGCCCACAATCAGGCCGGCGGCAAACAGGGTGCCTACGCGTTCGGCATTTTTCTGTTTGGCCTCATCTTTGCCGATATGGCGTTTCAGGAAGGCAGCCATGATGGCACCGATGGCAATCGGCATATTGATAGCCGGCGGTAGGTAGATACCCATACCCACAGCCAGGGTGGGCAGCATCAGTTTGGAGCCGCTGCGTTTGAATATTTCGTTGATGATGATAAGTACCACACCAATACCGATACCGGTGAGGATGTAGTTCCATTGCAGCGAGTGCGAGAAGATGGCTTTGGCGATGGTGGTCATCAGCGTGGCCTGCGGGGCTGCCAGAGCTTGGTTCGGATCCATATCCGGGCGCGGCATGGCGCCGGTGAAACCGTAGGCAGCGTAAAGCAGCTCAAGCACAGAAGATACCACAAATGCACCCACCACACAGCCGATAATCAGCGCCACTTCCTGCCGCCACGGGGTGGCTTTAATCAGGTAGCCGGTTTTCAGGTCTTGCAGGTTATCGTTGGAGATGGAGGCCACGGCCACTACGGCGGAGCCGCAGAATAGGGTGAGCGCCACTAGGAAGTTGCGCGAGCCTTCATCGGCAAACAGGTTGTTGGCACTACCGACACCCAGCAACACCAGTGAAATGGCCACTACGGAGATGATGCCGATGCCAGAAATCGGGCTGGAAGAAGAGCCTACCAAGCCGGCCATATAGCCGCAGGCGGCTGCCACCAGGAAACCGATAACGAAGGCCAGCAGGGTGCAGACCACTACCAGCAGCCAAGCCGTGCCGGTGGGCAGGTTGGCATCAGCCACGAAGTGGTAGAAGGAAAAGCCCAATAGCAGCATCATACCCAGTGCGTAGGCAATCATCGCTTTGGGCGACAAGTCTTGCTCAACGCGTTCCAGTGCAGCGCCCTCGCCGCCTCTGATGGCACGGAACGACATTTTCATGCCTTCGAGGGTGGGTTTGAGCAGGGTAATCAGTGTCCAGATAGCAGCAATACCGATGGTGCCCGCGCCAATAAAGCGCACTTTTTCTTTCCACAGCTGCATGGCGAAAGCGACCATTTCCATATCGGCTGGCTGCGGATTGGTAGCAGAGAAATAGGGGATGGCGATGCCCCAGGCAATCGCAATGCCCACCAGCATGGCAATACCGCTGGCCAGGCCAACCAAATAGCCTGCGCCGAGCAGCGCCAAGGAGAAGCCCATCGGGATTTGGAAAATAGATGCGCCGGCTTTGAACCACAGGCTGGCGCTGTCGGCCACTACGCGCAGGCCGTTGCTGGCGAAACTGAAAATACCGGAAATCACGCCGCCGGTAACGATTTCGCCGATACCACTGTCAGCCTTTTGCGCGGTGTCGGCATTTTCTTCGCCCACCACGCCGTCGCCGCTGCCGACTTTCAAAATCTCAGCCGCAGCCACGCCTTCGGGATAGGGCAAATCGCTTTTCACCACCATGGCATAGCGCAGCGGGATGGTGAAAATCACCCCCAAAATACCGCCGGCCATACACAGCAGAGTGGTTTGCCAAAACGGGAAACCTGTCCAATAGCCGCTCATCAAGAGGCCGGGCAGGATGAAGATCACGGAAGAGAGCGTACCCGCGGCAGAAGCCTGGGTTTGCACCATGTTGTTTTCAAGGATATTACTGCCTTTGGCGAACTTCAAAATTGCCATAGAAATCACAGCAGCTGGAATAGAAGAGGCGAAAGTGAGACCAACTTTCAGCCCCAAATAAATATTGGAAGCGGTGAACACAACTGTGATCAATGCACCCAATATCATGCCGCGCAGGGTGAGCTCCCTGTAGTTGGCATAAGGGTCGTGAGTTGAGAGAGACATAATCTTTACCTTTGGTTGGAATGAGGTTGCATTTTTTTTCGATATTCCGATTATGTCAATAGGAAATTAGCAAATGTAAATAATTATTTACAATTTACTAAAAAATAACAGAAAAGAAATTATGCATGATTATTTGAAATATTTTGATAATAGATTAAATTAATTATATATAACAAAATAATATCATGGTATGAAAAATTATTAATCAGGAAACGCTTGTTGTACGTTAATTTATATTTAACGTAAACTTACATATAGATATAGGGATATATGGTAGAGAAGGGGAAAGTAGAAGAGATATTTTGAGCAGAAAGAGCAGCAGATGCCGGCTAATTGTTTGATAGGGTTATATGCGGACAAGAGAGAGAAAGGCTACCTGAAAATTTCAGGTAGCCTGATTAATAGCGGGCGTTTACAGCACCGATTTCACGGCATTGACAACATTTTCCACGGTAAAGCCGAATTCTTTGAACAGTACGTCGGCAGGGGCGGATTCGCCGAAGCGGTTGATGCCGACGACTGCGCCGTTCAGTCCGACGTATTTGTACCAGCCGTCGGCGTGTCCGGCTTCTACGGCGATGCGCGGCAGGCCTTCGGGCAGGACGGCGGCTTGATAGGCGGCGTCTTGGCGGTCGAATACGTTGGTGGACGGCATGGAAACGACGCGTACTGCGATGTTTTGCGCGGCGAGTGCTTTTTGCGCTTCCAAAGCCAGCTCGACTTCGGAACCGGTGGCAATGATGACGGCTCGGGCGTTGCCTTGGGCTTCGCTGATGACGTAGCCGCCGCGTTTGATGTCGTGCAGCTGTTGTTCGTTGCGCGCTTGGAATTTCAGGTTTTGACGGCTGAAAATCAGGCAGGACGGGTGGTCTTCGGCTTTAGCCGCTTCCGCCCATGCTACCAAGGATTCGGCGGTGTCGCACGGGCGCCATACATCCATATTCGGAATCAGGCGCAGGGTGGCGGTTTGCTCAATGGGTTGGTGGGTCGGGCCGTCTTCGCCGAGACCGATGGAATCGTGGGTGAAGACGAAGACAGGGTTGATTTTCATCAGCGCCGCCATACGCAAAGCGTTGCGCTCGTATTCGCTGAACATCAGGAAAGTCGCGCCAAACGGTTTGACGCCGCCGTGCAGGGCAAGACCGTTCATGATGGCGCCCATGCCGAACTCGCGCACGCCGTAGTGGATGTAGTTGCCGCCTTTTTCGCGGGTAACGGAGACGCTGTTAGACCAGTCGGTCAGGTTGGACGGGGTCAGGTCGGCAGAACCGCCCACCAGTTCGGGCAACTCTTTAGCCAAAATTTCAATGCTGTTTTGGCTGGCTTTACGGGTGGCGATGGTTTCGGCTTTGGCGCACACTTCTTGCAAGGCGGTTTGAATATAGGCGTCGAAGTTTTCAGGTAGCCTGTGTTCCATGCGGCGCACGAATTCTGCGGCTTCGGCAGGATATTTTGCTTGGTATTGCGCAAACAGTTCGTTCCATTCGGCTTCCAGTTTTGCGCCTTGTTCTTTCGCGCTCCATGCGTCGTAAATTTCTTGCGGGATTTCAAAGGCGGGGTAAATCCAGCCCAGATGTTTGCGCGTGGCTTCGATTTCGTCCGCGCCCAAAGGTGCGCCGTGGGTTTTGTGGCTGCCTTCTTTGTTGGCACTGCCTTTGCCGATTAAGGTTTTGCAGCAGATGATGGACGGTTTGCCGGTTTCGGCGCGTGCGGCTTCGATGGCGGCTTGAATGGCGGCGGTGTCATGACCATTTACGTTGGGAACGATGTGCCAGCCGTAGCTTTCAAAGCGTTGCGGGATGTTTTCGGTAAACCAGCCGTCCACTTTGCCGTCGATGGAAATATTGTTGTCGTCATACAAAACAATCAGTTTGCCCAAGCTTAAAGTGCCAGCGAGCGAACAGGCTTCGTGCGATACGCCTTCCATCAGGCAGCCGTCGCCCATGAAGACGTAGGTGTAATGATCGACGATGTTCAAACCGTCTTTATTGAACTCGGCGGCCAGGATTTTTTCCGCCAATGCCATGCCCACTGCGTTGGCAATGCCTTGTCCCAACGGGCCGGTCGTGGTTTCCACACCGTCGGTGTAGCCGTATTCGGGGTGGCCGGGGGTTTTGCTGTGCAGTTGGCGGAAGTTTTTCAGGTCTTCAATGCTCAGGTTGTAGCCGGTCAGGTGCAGCAGGCTGTACAACAGCATGGACGCGTGGCCGTTGGAGAGGATGAAGCGGTCGCGGTTGTAGAATTTGGGGTTGGCGGGGTTGTGGCGCAGGAATTTCGTCCACAATACTTCCGCCATTTCCGCCATACCCATGGGCGCGCCGGGGTGGCCGGAGTTGGCTTTTTGGATGGCGTCGGCGGAGAGGAAGCGGATGGCGTTGGCAAGTTGGGAGGGCATGGTGTTTCCTAAATGATTGGTTTAGATAGAATAATGAGGCTACCTGAAAATTACCCGGCAAGCGAAAACGACGCAAATTATCGCACTTTTACGCAGTGCGTTCAAAACATCAGGCGAACAGTTTTTCCAGCGCGGCCTCAATATCGCGGCGCACCACGGCTTTGCTGCAGTTGCTGTTGATAACCGTATAGCGCTCGGGTGCAGCGGCGGCGCGCTCTAGGTAGCTTTGTCGCACACGGGTGAAGAAATCGGATTTTTCCTGCTCGAAGCGGTCTTTGTGGCGGCTGCGTTCGATGCGTGCCAAGGAAACCTCCAACGGCACGTCGAGCAGGATGGTGAGGCTGGGGCGCAGGCTGCCCTGCACCCATTGTTCGAGCTGGGCAATATCGGCTTCTGGCAGGCCGCGGCCGCCGCCTTGGTAGGCGAAGGTGGCATCGGTGAAGCGGTCGGACACCACGGAGACGCCGCGCTCCAGAGCGGGCAGGATAACACTTTCGATATGCTGGGCGCGGGCGGCAAACATGAGCAGGGTTTCGGCACGCAGGCAGGCCTGGGTTTGCGGGCTGAGCAGCAGGCGGCGCAAGGCTTCGCCCAAGGGTGTGCCGCCGGGCTCGCGGGTGAACAAGACGGGGCGCCCTTGTACGGCAAACCATTCGCGGATTACGGCCAGCTGGGTGGTTTTGCCGGCGCCATCGATGCCGTCAAGGGTGATGAAATGGGCGGTCATTGTTTAACTCCGTTGAAGCTTTGCTTTTAGGTGGCCTGTTGCTGGGAGGAGGCTACCTGAAAAGTATTTTATAGGTTTCAGGTGGCCTTCAGTTTCAGTACCGCTGTTGGCTTGGCTGTTCGCTCGCTTCGTTTGCCGGGGTGGTGTCGCTTTCGATATTGAGGTGTTTGCGCAATACGAAGGCTTGGGCGGCGAGGAAGATGCCCATCAGGATAAGCTGGCCGTAGCTTTTGAAGTGGATAAACAGGTTTTTGGCCTGCTCGGAGGCGTCGTAGTGGTAGAGGCCGAACCAGTAGTGCAGGGCGGCGAGCAGGAGGAAGAAGGCGGCCCAGGCATAGGTGAGGCGCTGCCAGCCTTGCGGGCCGAAGCGGAATACGTCTTTGGCCACGGGCTGCATCAGGGGCTTGCCGATGAGGGCGCTTATGGCCAGGGCGAGGGCGAAGCTGAGGTTGATGATGGGGGTTTTCCATCGTAGGTAGAGGTCGTCGCGCAGGAGGATGGTGGCGCCGCAGAAGAGGATGGTGAGCACGAGTACCGCCCATTGCTGTTTGGTGAGCCGCCATTTTTGCCGCACGAGGTGGATGCCGTATACAACCAGGGTGGCGGCCAATACAGCGGCAGCGCCGGCCAGGAGGCCGAATTTCTTGGAGGCGATGAAAAAGGCGAGGAGGGGGAGGAGGTCGAGCAGGGCGGTCATGTTACGGCCTTTTCAAAATATAGCGGCGGACGTTGGCGTTGTGTTCTTCTAAGGTGCGGCTGAATTCGCTTTTGCCAGTATCGTCCATGCGGGAGACGAAGTAGAGGTAGTCGGCGTTGCTGGGGTGGGCGGCAGCTTGGAGGGCGGCTTCTCCAGGCAGGGCGATGGGGGTGGGGGGCAGGCCGTCGCGGGTGTAGGTGTTGTAGGGGGTGTCGCGCTGGAGGTCGGCGCGGCGGATGCGGCCGTTGTAGGCGCTGCCCATGCCGTAAATCACGGTGGGGTCGGTTTGCAGGCGCATGCCTTTTCTGAGGCGGTTGACGAATACGGCGGCCACGTTGGCGCGGTCTTCTTCGTGGGCGGTTTCTTTTTCGATGATGCTGGCCATGGTGAGCAGCTCGTAGGGGTCTTTATACGGCAAATCGCCGGCACGGCCACTCCAGGCGGATTGCAGCCGGCTTTGCATGTTGCGGTAGGCGAGGCGGTAGATTTGCAAATCGCTGCTGTCGTAGTCGATTTCGTAGCTGTCGGGGAAGAAGCGGCCTTCGGGGTGCTGCACGGCGGCATCGGAGGCGACGGCGGCGAGGAGCTGTTGGTCGCTCCAAGATGCGGTGTCGTGGCGGATGTCGGCGGTTTGGTTGATGAGGCGGCGCATTTGGGCAAAACGCATGCCTTCGATGATGCGCACGGTGACGGTGTCGGGGCGGCCGTTTTTGAGGTGGTGCAGGATTTGCCAGGAGGAGGCGCGGGGCTGGAGGCGGTAGTTGCCGGGCAGGAGCTGTTTGTGGGTGCCGGTGAGGTAGGCGGCGGCCACGAATACCCAGCGGCTGTAGATGGCATCGTTGGCGGCCAGTGTGCGGCTCACGCTGCCGATGCCGCTGCCGCGTTCTATCCGCAGGCGTTGGCTGTGGGTGTCTTTGGGGGCGAAGAGCAGACCGGCAAACAGGGCGGCGGCCAGCAGGATAAGGGCAAGCAGGGAATAAAGGATTTTTTTCAGCATGGGTTTCGGTGTGGCCGATTAAAGGGCGGCAGTATAGCCCAGGGTGGGGCGGATGCGAAGCGGCGGGGCGGTATTTGGTTTGCAAACTATTTTTCAGGTAGCCTGAAACCTTGGCAGCCTGCGCGGGTAAAGGCTACCTGAAACTGCTTTTTTGTTTTTCAGGTAGCCTTTTTGCGCTTTTCAGGCCGAGGCTTAGTCTTCTTTGCCAAACCAGCGTTGCCAGCCTTCGCGGATTGGCGGGGCGATTTTCAGCAGGTATACCAACACCACAATATTGCTCGCCGCCACGATGAAATAAAGCAGGTTGATGCTGTCGAACAGCCACAAAAGAATGGCGGAGAGCAGGGCGGCGGCCACCATGAAGAGGCCGTTGATGATGTTGTTGGCGGCGATGGCATGGGCACGGAATTCTTCGCTGCTGGCGGTTTGCAGCCAGGTGTAGAGCGGCACGGAGAAAAAGCCGCCGCAGAAGCCGAGCAGCACGATGCAGAGCATCACGGCATAGGCCTCGCCGCGCAACAGGAAGCTGCCGATGCCGCTGTATTCGTGGTAGTGCGTGCCGTGCACGAGGGCAACGAGCAGCAGGCCGAATATGGCCATGCCCACCGTGCCCACGGCCACCCAGCCGAGGTTGAGCCGGCGGTGGCTGAGTTTGGCGCACAGCACGGAGCCGCTGCCGATGCCGATGGAAAACAGGGTGAGCATCAGGTTGAACACATTATCGTTGCCGCCCAGGTGCAGTTTGGTAAAGGTGGGCAGCTGGGTGGTGTACACCGCGCCGATAAACCAAAACCAGGAAATGCCGATGATGGCGGCGTAGATTTCGCGGTTGGCAAAGGCTTGTTTTAGAATGGCTTTGGAGTTGCGCACAATGTGCCAGTCGATTTTTGCTTCCGGGGTTTTCGGCGCCACACGCGGCATAAACAGGCTGGAGGCGAGGCCGCCGGCAGCAATGATGAGCAGGAAAACAGATACCGTGGTGCCGCCGATGCCGGCCAGAATGGTGCCCAAAATCTGGCCGAACAGGATGGCGAGAAAAGTGCCGCCTTCCACCAGGCTGTTGCCCACAATCAGCTCGTGTTCGTCCAAATAATCGGGCAATACGGCGTATTTAAGCGGGCCGAACAGGGTGGAATGCAGGCCCATCAGGAAAATGCAGAGCAGCAAAAGCAGCAGCGATTGGCTGAGGAAACCCACCGTGGCCAGCAGCATAATCAGCACTTCGGCCACCTTCACCGCCACTGCCATGCGGCTGCGGTCGAATTTGTTGCACAGCTGGCCAGAGAGGGCGGAAAACAGGAAAAAGGGCAACACAAACAACAGCGCGCTCACGTTAATCATTTGTGCCGGCTCGATGAAGCCGTTTTTGCCCAAACCATAAAAACTGATCATGGTGGCCAGCGCGATTTTAAACAGGTTATCGTTGAGCGCGCCGAGGAATTGGGTGCCGAACAACGGGGCAAAGCGGCGCGATACGGCAAATTTGAAGCCTGGAGTCATGGTTTGTCCTGCGGGGGTGGGGAGTCGGGATGCACGGAATCGTCGTCCATCAGAATGCGGTGGGCAGGGCCTTCCAAATCGTCAGACTGGCCGTTGTGGCCGGACCACCAAAAGAAATAGCCGATCACGAAGGCCAGCACGATGCTGATGGGAATCAGGATAAACACGCTGTCCATCAAAGGTTTCCTTCCAAATCGGTGAGCAGCAGGCTCTGGCCGCCGAGGCGCAGGTATTGCTGTCGGATATCGGCCGCCAGGCCGCCTTCGGCATCATACAGGGCAATGCCCTCGCCATGCGGCTGCCAAACCAGCAGCTGGCCGGCCAAGGATTCCAGTGCGCGGGCAGGCGCGGCGTCTTCCGGCGGCAGCTCGGCTGCGTGCGCTTGAATCATGGCGCTGCCGGAGATGGGCTCATCGTCGTTGTCGGCCATGAGTACGAGGAAACCGAGTAGGGTGCCGTTGGGGGTGCTGAGGGTGAATTGGCACATTTTCAGGTAGCCTTTTATTTCAGGTAGCCTTAGTTGAGTGTGTTATTTGCTGTTGAGCAGCCAATACTGCAGGCCGACCAAGGTTTTGCCATCTTGAATCTGGTTGTTGGCAATGGCTTCCCGCACGGCTTGGCGTGAGAGCAATACGGTTTCGACAAATTCGTCTTGGTCGGGTTTGCGGGTGCTGGTGGGCGTGATGCCTTCGGCGAGGTAGAGATACATTTTCTCGTCGCAGAAGCCTGGGGCGGTGTAGAAGGTATGCAGTAGGCGCACGGATTGGGCGCGGTAGGGGGTTTCTTCTTCCAGTTCGCGCGCGGCGCATACGGCCGGATCCTCGCCGGCATCGAGCTTGCCGGCGGGCAGCTCGAGCAGGGCTTGGCCGGTAGCATATCGCCATTGGCGCACCAGCACCACTTCGTCTGCTTCGGTAACGGCCAGCACACAGGCGGCGCCGGGGTGGCGGATAACAATGCGGTAGCTTTGGTTGCCGTTGGGCAGGCGCACAGTATCGTGGGCAATGGTAACGAATTTGCCGTCGAAAATCGGTTCGGAAGAGAGTTGGGTTTCGGTGAGGTTCATTGCAGTGGGGTGAGGCTACCTGAAATTTTCAGGTAGCCTTTTCTAGAAACAGATTATTGGGAAACGTAGCCGCGCAGTTCTTTGGCCTTGTTGCGGGCCTCGGTGGCGGTGCATTCGAGGCGGGCAAGCTGGCCGTTGTTGCCGCCGCCGGCCTGTTGGGCGGCTTGGGCACATTTGGCTGCGCTGCTGGCGGCCCAGGATTGGTAGTCTTGACCGATGATGTCTTTCACATCGGCAGGCACGCTCTGCCACACATTGCGCAATTCCTGCTGGGCGGCTTGGGCACGCTGGGTGGCTTCAGTGAGCTGGTTGCCGGTGAAAGTTTCGGCTTCCTGCTTGAGGGAGGGGATGCGCTGCTGCACCTCGCGGGTATCGCATTCGATACGCAGGGCTTCCTGCTCCAGCGGTTCGGTGGAGTCGGCCTTGCTTTGGTAGGCGCATTGGCTCTCACGCAGGCGGTTCCACTGGTTTTGGGCATCTTTCAGCTGGGTGCGGGCGGCGGCGGGCAGGGCTTGCCAGGCTTTATTAAGTTCGTCGTGTGCCTGTTTGTTTTGAGTGCGCAAGAGCTCAATGCGGGCTTGCAGGCGGTTTTGGTCGAGTGTGTTCAGCTCTTGCTGGCGGGCTTCTTCGGCAGCAGATTTTTGTTGGGATTCGGCCATTTGTTTAGCTAAATCGGGGGCGGCGACGTAGTAGGCAACGGGGCCTCGCAAGCCTTCAGCAATTTCTTTGCTGGCTACATTGACTACGAGTTTGTCGCCACTGTCGGTTTGGCTGACGGTATAGCTGAGCGGGCCAATGAAGCCGCCTTTGCCATCGGGCTTGAGCATTTCGCCGGCACTCATCAGGCTGTTGTAGTCGGCACCGTCCATTTCGTTTATTTCGATGAAGTCATTGATGCTTTGTTTGATGCGGGTTTGGGCTTCGGGTTTGGGGGCAAGGCGCAGGGTGGCCTCGCAGGCGAGCTGTTTGCTGCCTTCGGAGGCGGCTTGGGTGGTGCGGATGTCAGTGATTTCGAAGCCGAGTTGGTCAAAGGCGGCTCCCACTTCAGATATGTCGGCTTGGAAGTAGGGTAGGCCGCCTACCCCCTCTTTAGAGGGAACAACGGCAGCTTGGATTTGGGCTTTAATTTGTTCGAGAGCTTCTGGCGCCTGGCAGCTGAGGGTGGCGGGTTTAGCTTCTTCTTCTCCTTTGCCGCAGCCAGCGAGGGCAGCGGTGATCAGGAGGGCGAGGACTGGTTTAATCAGGGGTTTCATGTTTAGATTCCTTGATAGGAGATGGATAACAGT
Organism: Eikenella sp. NML070372; assembly: GCF_001648415.1. Taxonomy (NCBI): domain Bacteria; kingdom Pseudomonadati; phylum Pseudomonadota; class Betaproteobacteria; order Neisseriales; family Neisseriaceae; genus Eikenella; species Eikenella sp. NML070372. The sequence goes on from NZ_LXSN01000004.1 coordinate 504,166, forward strand.
ATTCTAACCCGCCGTGGTGCGCCGTGGCGGGAATTTTTGCTTGCAGCTAAAGCGTTTTACTTACTGCAGCGGCTCGCCACGTATGCTGTTGGCAGTCCGCTGCTTGGGAGAAGGAAGCATTGCTTGGCTATCGTTGAAGCCGTAGTTTTTCAGGTAGCCTTTCGATGGCTGGAGGAGGCTACCTGAAACAGGAGGATTCGGTTTTCAGGTAGCCTGTGTTTGGTGTGGGCTGAAAGGCTACCTGAAAGTTTGCGTCATCCCGTTGCTATTGCAGCAGCAGCCCGAAGCGGATGCCGATCTTGCGCCATTGGGCGGCATCATCGGCCAGCGCGCCGGCGGTGAGGGGGTTGTCTTCCGGCCATTGGCGGCTGATGGCGAGGGTGTAGTTTTTGTTTTCGTAGCTCAGTCGGGTGCCTGCGGGCAGGGTGTGCGGCAGGCGGGCGCGGCAGAACAGTACGGCCAGGCGCAGGGCGGCCACGGCAAGCCACATGGTGGGGCTGATAGGCAGCTCGGCCATTTTTTTAAAATCGCCGCGCTGGCCGAGCACTAGGGTGGCAAGGATTTGCTGCTCTTGGCGGGAAAATCCGGGCATGTCGGCTTGCTCGAGGATGTAGGCGGAGTGCTTGTGATAGGCGGTGTAGGCAATGTCGGTGCCGATTTCGTGCACGAGGGCGGCCCAGCGCAGGTATTGTTGCCAATAGTGGCGTTCTTTTTCGGATTCGCGTTCGGCGAGCATGTCGAAGAACTGGGCGGCGAGGGCGGCCACGCGTTGGGCTTGGTTTTGGCTGACGTGGTAGCGCTGTTGGAAATGGGCGATGGTTTGCTCGCGCATGTCTTCGTTGAGCTGGCGGCCGATGAGGTCGTAGAATACGCCGTCGCGCAGGGCGGCGTCGGTTACGGTCATGCTGTCGATATCGAGCTCGGCGAATACGGCGCTCATCACGGCCAGCCCGCCGGCGAATACTTCGATGCGGTCGGCTTTCATGCCGTCGAATTTGGCTTTTTTGGCGCTGCCGGCTTCAATCAGGCGGGCGGCGATTTTTTGCAGGGCGGCGGGAGTAATGCGGTTGTCTTCGGGATTGGCGGCGGCAATGAGGTCGCGCATGGTGCGGGCGGTGCCGGAAGTGCCTACGGCCAGCTGCCAGCCGGTGCTTTTTAACAGCTTGGCAATGCGCTGGATTTCGCTGCGGGCGGTGTTTACGGCTAGCTTGAAGGATTCGGCGGATACTTTGCCTTTGGGGAAGAAGCGCAGGCTGTAGCTCACGCAGCCGAGGTTGAGGCTTTCGGTGATGTCGGGCTGCAGGCGGCTGCCGATTACGAATTCGGTGGAGCCGCCGCCGATATCGACCACCAGCATTTGCCCGCTGCCGGGCGGCAGGGTGTGGATGACGCCGGTGTAGATAAGGCGGGCTTCTTCGCGCCCGGCGATGATTTCGATGGGGAAGCCCAAGGCGGCTTCGGCGCGGGGCATGAAGGGGGCGATATTTTTGGCTACGCGGAAGGTGTTGGTGGCCACGGCGCGCACCTGCTCGGGCGGAAAGCCGCGCAGGCGCTCGTGGAATTTGACCAGGCAGGCCAGTGCCCGCTCTTGGGCGGCTTGGTCGAGTTGTTTGTGTTCGTCCAGCCCGGCAGCGAAGCGCACCATATCTTTGATGGAGTCAACGATTTGCAGCTGCCCATTGTGGTTGGTGCAGATTTGCAGGCGGAAACTGTTGGAGCCGAGGTCTACCGCGGCCAGCATATTGGCGGGGATGGTCATATTGCTTGTGTTGGATAGAAAGAGTGTATCTTACCTTGCGGCGCCTAGTGTGTCATTATGCTGCGGAATTTCAGCTCGCCTCTAGGGGAAGGCGGCTTTGTTATAATGCGCTTGAGGCTACCTGAAAATTGGTTTTCTATTTTTCAGGTAGCCTGCGTTATGGTTTACACCCTGCCGCCGCGCCTGCAAAATGCGCTGGAACACGGCAGCGACGAACAGCAGCAAATCCGAACCCGCCGCGAGTTCGGCCAAGAGTTGGCGCTATATCAAAACAGCAAAAGCCGCCCCTACATCCACCTGCTCGACGGCGGCCTCACCGACAACCTCGGTTTGCGCGGCCTGCTGGAAGCCGCTGAAATCTATCCCAGCCATACCCTATACCGCCAGCTGGCCAACCAAAACGTGCGCAAAATCATCGTAATCAGCGTGAACGCGCAAAACCAGCCCGACAGCATCATCGACCAAAGCGCCAAAGTGCCCGGCCTCTACGATGTGTTGGGCGCCATCATCAACGTGCCCATCGACCAAAATTCGCAGGAGTCGCTACGCCGCATCCGCGCCGTGGCCGACCAATGGAACAGCCAGGCCGGCAGCCGCAAAGGCCATCCGATCAGCATGCATTTCGTGAGCCTCAGCCTGCGCGACTTGCCCGATTCCCCCCTGCGCAAAAACGTGCTCAATATTTCCACCAGCTTTTACCTGCCGCGCGAAGACATCAACAACCTGAAAGAGGCTGCCCGCGTGCTGATGCGCCAATCGCCCGAATACGCCCGGGTGCTGGCTGCCTTATCGAAAGAAGCGGGGTCAGAATCAGGGGCTCAAGAAGGCTCGACTGCTTCGGCTCAAGATGCCTGCAAAAACGGCACAGCGGCAGCTAGGGCGGATTGCTTGGAGGAAGGTAAGGCAGAGTGAGGATAGTTGGTTAAGCTGAAAGGCTACCTGAAAGATTTCAGGTAGCCTTTTATAGTGGGTGGATAAGCCAAGACATGCTGGGTTGCCTTACCGTATTGATCAGCTTTCAGGTAGCCTGCTTTTTACGTGCACCCCACACAAACAGCGCCACACCCGCCCATACCCACAGATAGCCGGCAAACTGCATACGGCTGAACGGCTCGTGGAAGGCGGTGAGGCCGAGTAGGAATTGCAGGCTGGGCGAGAGGTATTGCAGTATGCCGATGGTGGTGAGGCGGATGCGTTGCGCGGCAGCGGCAAACAGCAGCAGCGGAATCATGGTGGCGGCACCGCTGCCAATTACAATGGCCAAGGGCAGGGGTGGCAATTGGGTGAAGACCAGGCTGCCGTGCCAATAATGCCAGCCCAGATACAGGAGGGCAAAGGGCAGCAACATCAGTGTTTCCAGCGTGAAGCCGGGCAGGGCTGGCAGCGGGGCAAGTTTACGCAACAGGCCGTATATGCTCCAGCTCACGCCGAGGCCCAGTGCAATCCAAGGCATCTGCCCGCCCCATGCAGAAAGCCATACCACGCCCACGATGGCTAAAAGAATGGCGCCGATTTGCAATGGGCGCAGGGCTTCGCGCAGAAATAGGCGGCCGCAGAAGATGCTGGCGAGTGGTGCGATGAAGTAGCCTAGGCTGGCTTGCAATACCTGCCGTTGGGTGATGGCGGCCAAATAGAGCAGCCAGTTTGTTGCCAATAGGGTGGAACAGAGGGCGAAGGCGGTGAGGGTTTGGCGGCTTTTGATGGCTTGTGCGAGCTGGGTGCGGGCGGAAGGTGAGCAGGCTACCGTGCCGATGGCGAGCAGCGATGCCCATACGATACGGTGCGCCATCAGTTGCCCGGCGCCGATGAGCTGGCCGACCAGGGGCAGCCAGTAGAGCGGGAAAAAGCCCCAAATCAGATAGCAGCCGATGACGCAGTAGAGGCCCCGGCGGTATTCGGTGGAGTGGGTGGTATTCATGATGTGTTGGTGAATGGTGTAGAGGCTACCTGAAAATCCGTCGGGCGGTTTCAGATAGCCTCTATACAGCTGTTTGGCCGTTACATCAGGTTCAAATCACTTACACGCTCGAAGATGTGCGTACTTTCGCGGCCTTCTTCGTAGAGCTTGATGCGCAGGCGCAAGTCGTTGGCGGATTCGGCCTGGCGCAGGGCTTCGTCGTAGTCGATTTCGCCGTTGATGTAGAGGCGGAACAAGTCTTGGTCGAAGGTTTGCATGCCGTCGTCCTCAGCGCGTTCCATCAGCTCGCGAGCCTCAAGCAACTGGTTTTTGAATACGTGATCCTGCATAGCGGGGGTGTTGATAAGCAGGTCGATGATGGCATTTCGGCCTTTGCCGCCTTTTTTCAGCACCAAACGCTGGCCGATAATGGCCACTAGGTTCAACGCCAAGTCCATCAGAATTTGCGGATGCCGTTCTTCCGGATACAAGTTCATAATACGCTCAACGGTTTGGCTGGCGTTGGTGGCGTGGATGGTGAAGAAGCACAAGTGGCCGGTTTGCGCCAGTTGCAGGGCGTACTCCATGGAGTGTTCGTTACGTACCTCACCCACGCAGACTACATCGGGCGCCTGACGCATGGCGCTTTGCACGGCCGCACCCCAGCTGTGGGTATCAAGGCCGACTTCGCGTTGGGTGATGATGCTCTTGATCGGGCTGTGAATATACTCGATCGGGTCTTCGATGGTTACGATGTGGCCGGCGGAGTGTTTGTTACGCCAGTCGAGCATCGCGGCTTGCGAAGTGGATTTGCCGGAACCGGTGGGGCCGGCCAGAATAATCAGGCCGCGCTTGCGCATGGAGAGCTCTTTGAGCACTTGCGGCAGGCGCAGGTCGTCTATGGTGAGAATGTTGGTGGTGATGCGGCGCATTACCAAGCCGATACGGCCTTGCTCGTGGTAGGCGTTCACACGGAAACGGATACCGTTTTGCGATTGCAGGGAATAGTTCAGTTCCCACTCCACCGGGAATTTGGCTTTCTGCTCGTCGTTGAAGGTGGAGTAAACGATTTGTGCGGCTTCTTCTTCGGCGAGCGGTTTTACCGGAATCGGCACCAGCGTACCGTCGATTTTGAACGAAGGCGGGAAGTTGCTGCTGATGAAGATATCGGAAGCGTTGCGTTTGAGCGATTCATCGGCCATTTTTTCCAGTAGCGGGTGCAGTTTGGCGCGCTCGCGGGTTAAGTGCTGGTTCGGGCCGTGGCCAATAGGCTGTGCCGGCGCGGCATGCAGCGGCGGATGGCTAGACACGGCTGGTGCGGGACGGGCGGTAGGCTGCTGCGGGGCAGTCTGAGCCAGAGTCGGTTTGGCTGGGGTCTGCATTGGTTGGACGGCATGGGGTGCAAGGGCTGCTGCGTATTTAGATTTAAGTTGCGGCTGCGGTTGTGCTGCTTGCGGCTGCACTGGTTGGGCAGGCGGCGTAATGGGCTGTGCCACGAAACCTGGTTCAATCAATTCCGGTTTGCCGAATGTGCTTTCGGGCAAATCGGGCAGCGGCGGAATATCGAGCGTACCAGTGGCCAGCTGGCTTTCCATGGAAGCCAAATTGCCATTCGGCATCATGGCGGCAGTAACGGGAGTGGGTTCGGGCGGTAGGTCGTCGCGTTGGTTGGCCATTTCGGAGAGCAGCTCGGCCAAGTTTTGTTTGTGCTGATCGTTTGACATGATGTTTTCCCTTGTACGATTGTCGGTTTAGACGAGTTGGTCGGGGTTCTGCGCTTTGGCGCGGGCGGCATCGATGCTGATGATGCCGCGTTTGAGCAGGGCCTGCAGGGATTGGTCGAGCGTCTGCATACCGTGTGCTTGGCCGGTTTGCAGGGCAGAACCGATTTGGGCGATTTTGTTTTCGCGGATCAGGTTGCGCACGGCGGCGGTGGAAATCAGGATTTCGTGCGCTGCCACGCGGCCTTTGCCGTCTTTGGTTTTGAGCAGGGTTTGCGAAATCACGGCGCGCAGTGATTCGGAAAGCATGGAGCGCACCATCTCTTTTTCGCCGGCGGGGAACACGTCGATAATACGGTCCACGGTTTTGGCGGCACCGGTGGTATGCAGGGTGGCGAATACCAAGTGACCGGTTTCGGCGGCGGTAAGCGCCAAGCCGATGGTTTCCGGGTCGCGCATCTCACCCACCAGGATGATATCCGGGTCTTCACGCAGTGCGGAGCGCAGAGCGTTGGCGAAGCTGTGGGTGTGTTGGTGCAGTTCGCGTTGGTTTACCAGGCATTGTTTACTCTGGTGCACAAACTCGATCGGGTCTTCGATAGTGAGGATGTGGTGGTGATGGTTTTCGTTGATGTAGTTGATCATCGCTGCCAGGGTGGTGGATTTACCGGAACCGGTGGGGCCGGTTACCAGCACCAGGCCGCGCGGCTGGTCGGAAATTTTTTGGAATACTTTGGGCGCGTTCAATTCTTCCAGTGTGAGTACTTTGCTGGGAATAGTACGGAATACGGCAGCCGGACCGCGTTCGGTGTTGAATGCGTTCACACGGAAACGGGCGATGTTGGGCAGTTCGAAGGAAAAGTCGGTTTCCAGCCGTTGTTGGTAGTCTTTGCGCTGGTGGTCGTTCATGATGGAAGAGATCATGTTGCCCACTTCTTCGGCGCTCATTTCCGGCAGGTTGATGCGGCGCACGTCGCCGTGCACGCGGATCATAGGTGGTAGGCCAGCGGAGAGGTGCAAGTCGGATGCTTTGTTTTTCACGCTGAACGCGAGTAGGTCGGTAATCTGCATGGCGTTTGAAACTCCCTTTTCAGTAATTTTTTTGCAGTTTTGCTAAAAACAGTTCATTGTAAATACAGATGGCGGGATAAATAAAGGAAAACTTGTATTTTCATGTAAAATTGGCGGTTATCTGAAACAGGATACAGGGTTTTGGCATGTTTCTGGCTATTGGCCGGGATGATGCCCAGTCAGACAGAGGCTACCTGAAAATCCATTCTGTTTATTTTTCAGGTAGCCTCCTGCAATCTACCGGCTAATCAAACGCCATTCCAAACACCCTTTCTTAATCATGATGACCCCGCAACAAAAAGGCCTAGCCTGGACGGCGGCGATGGCGCTGTTTATGCAGTCGCTGGACGCCACCATTTTGAACACCGCGCTGCCGGTGATGTCGGCGAGCCTGCACGAATCGCCGCTGCAGATGGAGCTGGCCATCATCAGCTACGCGCTTACCGTGGCCGCGCTGATTCCGCTATCGGGCTGGCTGGCCGACCGGTTGGGCACGCTCAACGTGTTCCGGCTGGCGGTGGCGGTGTTTGTGCTCGGTTCGGTGGCTTGCGCCGTGTCGCCCACGCTGGATTGGCTGGTGGCCGCGCGGATACTGCAGGGCGCGGGCGGTGCGCTGATGCTGCCGGTGGCGCGGCTGGCGATTATCCGCACTGTGCCCAAATCGGAATTGGTGGCGGCGTGGAATTTAATGTCGATGACCGGCCTCATCGGCCCCATCGTCGGGCCGATTTTGGGCGGCTGGATGGCGGTAAACCTTTCTTGGCACTGGATTTTCTTCATCAATATCCCCATCGGCCTGTTCGGCATCGCCATTGCCGGACGCTATATGCCCAATGTGCGGGCCGCCGTGCAACCCTTGGATTGGCTGGGCTTTTTGCTGTTTGCCGGCGGCCTGGTGGGGATTACCTACGGGCTGGAGCTGGCGGCGGAAAACCTGCACAACGGCCGCCGCGCCCTAGTAGTTATCGGGTTGGGCGCGGCGGCCATGTGGCTGTATGCCGCGTATGCGCGGCGTGCTAAAAACCCGCTGCTGCCGCTTTCGCTGTTCCGGGTGCATACGTTCAGCGTCGGGCTGGCGGCAAACCTGATGTTCCGCGTGCTCTCTTCCGGCATTCCCTTCCTGGTTCCGCTGATGCTTCAGGTAGCCTTCGGCTACAATGCCGAAATGGCGGGCTGGATGCTGGCGCCGGTGGCATTGAGCTCGATTCTGATGAAGCCGTTTACCGCGCCGATTCTGGTGCGCTTCGGCTATAAGGCCACGCTCTTGGGCGTGGCCGTGGCCATGTCGGCCGTGGTGGCCGCGCTGTCGCTGCTCGATTCGCGCAGCTCGATAACGTTTTACATGCTGCTGGCCACCTGTTTCGGCCTGTGCCAATCCCTAATGTTCACCGCCATCAACACTCTGACTGTTGGCGATTTGTCGGACGAAGAAGCCAGCGCAGGCTCGACCATGCTCAGCGTGGTGCAGCAGGTGGGCATCGGCATCGGCATTGCCGTGGCCGCCGTGATTTTGGGCGCATACCGTGCCGCCGTGGGTGAAACCGGCGCGCTGCTGGAACAGGCCTTCAGCTACACCTACCTGTCGCTGGCCACCTTCGGCCTGGTGCTGCTGTGGCTGCTGGCCAAACTGCACTCCGGCGACGGCGGGCATTTAAACCGTAAGGCTACCTGAAACCTTCATCCGCACATTTGAACAGATTTGAAAGCCATCATGAGCAACACTACCCCCAACTACATTACCCCCGCCGGCTGGCAGGCATTGAAAGACGAGCTCTATCAGCTGGTGAACAAAGAGCGCCCCGAAATCGTGCAAATCGTCAACTGGGCGGCTAGCAACGGCGACCGTAGCGAAAACGGCGATTATCTCTACGGCAAGCGCCGCATGCGCGAAATCGACCGCCGCATCCGCTTCCTCACCAAACGGCTGGAAGCGGCGCAAGTGGTCGACCCCGAAACCCGCGAAGCCACCGACCAAATCTTCTTTGGCGCCACTGTGGAGCTGCTACGCGGCAACGGCGAAGAGCAAACCGTGCGCATCGTGGGCGTGGACGAAATCGACACCGCCCGCCACAAAATTTCCTGGACTTCCCCGCTCGCCCGCGCCCTGCTCAAAGCCCGCGAAGGCGACGAAATCGTGTTCCACGGGCTGGAAGGCCGGGAGGAAATCGAAGTGTTGTCTGTAGCTTATGTGAAGATAGAGTAGGGGCAGATATATCGTATGGGGAAGGCTACCTGAAAATTTTCAGGTAGCCTTTTGCTGGCAGCGGTGTTGCCATGCTTAAACAACATCCGTTTTTAGCCGGCCTGGTGCAGAGATGATGGCCATGCTTGGATAGTGTTCCGACAGGTATAAAACTCATTCCTAACAAGGTTGCAGGTTACCTGAAATTTAGCGGATTGCCTGAAACGAAATGATGGGCTAGTTTCAGGTAGCCTTTCATCATATTGCAGGCTATAATCCGCCGCCATTAGTCGGGGTGCCGCGCAGGCGGCTGAGAAAATACCCGTTGTACCTGATACAGCTAGGGTCTGCCGGCAATTACTGGTTTCCGCGTCTTTTCGCTTCCAAAGCGGCATTTTCCGCGTTGGCAATCCTCACAAGGTGTCTAACCTTGCTGTGGTTTCCGCCTTGAATTGCCGCTTTGGGAACAAAAATTCGCTTGGAAAAGTAATTGCCAACAGCCCCAATACTGGCGTAGGAAACTATGTAGGCAGTTGGGCATCAAACAGTACAGTTTGATGACAGACTACCTGAAAGCGCAGCTGAAGAGCCCGCCATATTCTCTTGATACAACACCATTTCTCGCCCGATCCAGCAGCGGGCGTTTTTCTTGCCCGTTCCGCCAATCACTAGGAATAAAGTAATATGGAAATCAAATATCTAGATCAAGTTCGTGCCCGCAACCCGCTGGTGCACAACATCACCAACATTGTAGCGGCCAATTTCTCGGCCAACGGCTTGCTTGCCATCGGCGCCTCGCCGATTATGGCCGACAGCGTGGACGAAATGGAGGAGCTGGCAGCGGTGAGTTCGGTAGTGGTGCTGAACACCGGCACGCTGAACAAGCAGGAGGTGGAAGCCATGCTGGTGGCGGGCAAGTCGGCTAACCGTGCAGGCGTGCCGGTAGTGCTTGATCCGGTGGGCGCAGGCTTTACCCAACTGCGGCGCGAAACCACGGCGCAGCTGCTGGCAGAAATCCGATTTGCTGCTGTGCGCGGTAATGCGGGCGAAATGGCACATATTGCCGGGGTGGAATGGCATGCCAAAGGCGTGGATGCAGGCAGCGGTTCGGCCGATTTGCACAGCATCGCCCAACGCATTGCGCAGCAATACGGTTGCGTTGCCGCCATCAGCGGCGAAACCGACTACGTTTCCAACGGCAGCCGCACCGCCAAGCTGAATAACGGTACGCCGCTGTTCCCCAAAGTAACTGCTTCCGGCTGCCTGTTGAGCACGGTGGTGGGCGCATTTGCCGCCGTGGCTGCGCCGGAAGACTATCTGCATGCCGTGGCCGAAGCCTGCACTGTGTATGCCGTGGCGGGCGAGTTGGCGGCGCAGGGCTTGCAGCCTTCGCAGAGCGGCTCGTTTGCATGGAAGCTGATCGACAGCCTGGCTGCCATATCGGCACAGGAAGTGGCTGCGCGTGCGAAAGTGGAATGGATTTAACGGCTTAATTAGGAGACAATAGATGACGCAAATTGCACAAGCCCTTACCATCGCCGGCTCCGATAGCGGCGGCGGTGCCGGCATTCAGGCTGATTTGAAAACCTTTCAAATGCGCGGTGTGTACGGCATGAGCGTGCTGGCGGCGGTAACCGCGCAAAACACGCTCGGCGTGCAGGCCATCCACGGCGTGCCGCTCGATATTATCCGCGCACAAATTGATTCCATCGCTGCCGATTTTCAGGTAGCCGCTTTTAAAATCGGTATGCTCGGCACGGCAGAAGTGATTGAATGCGTGGCGGAAAAACTGGCAGGCAAACCGTTTGGCCGGCTGGTGCTCGATCCGGTGATGGTGGCCAAGGGCGGTGCGCCGCTGTTGCAGCAAAATGCCGTCTCCGCGCTCAAACGGCATTTGTTGCCGCTGGCCGACGTGCTCACGCCCAACCTGCCCGAAGCCGAAGCGCTCACCGGCATCGATATCCAAACTGATGCCGATGCCGAACGCGCCGCCCGCATCTTGCAGGAAGCCGGGGTGCAAACCGTGGTGATTAAAGGCGGCCACAGCGGCGGATCGCAAAGCGAAACCTGCCGCGACTGGGTGTTTATGCCCGACGGGCAGTTCACCTTGGAAAGCCTGCGCTTCCCCACCCCGCACACCCACGGCACCGGCTGCACCTTCTCCGCCTGCCTCACCGCCGAGCTGGCCAAAGGCGTAAGCGTAGAAGCGGCCATCCGCACCGCCAAACAGTGCATCACCGCCGCCATCTCGCAGCCCATCAACATCGGCCACGGCCACGGGCCGGTAAACCATTGGGCGATGTGTGCAGAGTGAAGAAAGCAAGCAGACAGCTTGGCTGTGTGCAAAGGCTACCTGAAAAGCTTTGGCTTCGTTGGAGCTGATGTTTTCAGGTAGCCTTCGTGCATATGGCTGGAAGGTTACCTGAAACTCGATATACAGAAACAAACGGCTTGGAACAAGATTCCAAGCCGTTTGTTTATTGTGCCCATTCCGCCTGGAGCACGCCCCGCAAGGCGTTGGAGAGGCGGATTTCTTCGGCGTGTTCTAGCATGTCGCGGGTGATGTGCGTTTCGATGATTTCGTCCGCGCCCAAGTAGGTTTGCGGTTGTTTCAACACGGCTTGGCGCATGACGCCGTTCAGGATGTCCAAATCCAGAGGCGGGGTGAGCCATTACCCTTGGTATTTGACGAACACGTTGCTTCTGCCGCCTTCGAGCAGGAGGCCGTTTGAATTGAAAAACAGGCTGTCGAATGCGCCCTGCGTTTCGGCGGTTTGCCATGCTTGGTCGTACAGGGCGCGGCGGGTGGTTTTGAAGCGGCGCAGGTAGTCGCGGCGCGGGAGGGGTTGCGGGGCGGGGATGATGCGCTGGGAAGCAGGCAGTTCGGCGGAGGCGGCATGGCTGAGGATGAGGCCGTCTGAAACGAGTTCGGTTTTCAGGCGGAAGAGGCCGTCGGGCAAGTTGGCGATGTATTGTCGGACTCGGGTTTCGCAGTCGTCGGGCAGGGGTAGGTTGAGGGCTTGGGCGGAGGTTTTCAGACGACCTAAATGCAGGTTGAACAGGCGGCATTGCCTGTTTTCCACACGCATGGTTTCGAAGATGCCGAAGGTGGGGCGCAGTTCGTTGAGGAAACGGGCTTTCCAGCCGCATTCCCGATATTCGGCGGCGGGGTCGCTGTCGATGACGCCGCCGTATATGCCTTGATAGAGGTCGTCTGAAACCGAGTTGGAAACAGGTTTGAGCGACAAGGTGCGGATGACGACATTGAATATGCCTTCAAACCCCAGCTTGCCTTCACACGGTTTCAGGTAGCCGATGCTGCCGGTGTACAGGCCGCGCGGTTCGGCTTCGAGCGATTCGATAATCTGCATACTCATGCGTTTGGGCGCGCCGGTGATGCTGCCGCAGGGAAAGGCGGCGCGGCGTTCGTCTTGCCCGTCGCCTAAAATTGGTGTGGTGTCTTTCATCGGTTCGATGCTGATGGTGCCGTCTGCACCGATTCTGAGGAAGAGTTCGGGCGAGAAACACAGCGTCCACGCAGATTTCCCTTCCGTATCGGGCAGGTGGGACAAGACGGCATACAGAACGGGTTGGCGCAGGCGGCAAACCAATGTAGAGCAAGATTGCCGCCGCGTTCAGACTCAATCCCCATCAGCGGTAATCCGAATTCGTAGTCTGCAAACAACACAGCATGCAGCCCTTTTTGCCAGCCCTTTTGCAGCGTATCGTCCAGCGAATCCAGTTCGTTATGATGGAAAAGGCGGATTTCCACATGATTTTGATAGAGTTTTTCGCGGCCGCTCACGGCATCGTCAAAACAGGGCGAAATAGGGTATGGCTGTGAATGGGCAAGATATGAAGGATAGGATCATACGCGCTTTAGGGGATGGAGTTTGGGTTTACCTGAAAAACGGATGATGGTTTTCAGGTAACCTCTATCTACAAGTGTAGGCTGCCTGAAGCCGCTTCATTACCATGAAACATGGATATAATTAAAGCGAATTGAATCTGCCATGGTATAAACGCCATCTGGACTGCGGGAGAATAAAGGACGGTTGGTGGGAACAGCCGGCAAAGCGGCTGCGGCTTTAAAAGGGGCGGAAGGCTACCTGAAAAAGCATTTCCACTCCGCTTAACTATGCAAAAGCGGGTGAACAAACGGCCAATCAGCGCTCGGGTACGGGCAAAGCCAGCCGTAGCGGTCTTCAGCCAAGCCGTATTGGATGTCAGTAATCGCATTGTGGATGGCTGTGCCATGCTCTTGGCTTTGCAGCACGATTTCCTTTCCATTGATAACAAAGGAAGTAACCGGCGACACCACGGCTACCGTTCCGGTGAGGGTGGCTTCTGCTCTGTTTTCTGCCGCTGCTTGCAATTCGGCCACGGTGAAATTGCACTCACTCACTTTGTAGCCCAAATCGGCGGCTACATGCAATACGGAATCGTGGGTTATACTGTGCAGGAATTCTTCGGTGGGCAGGTGCTTGGTGATGATTTCGTTGCCATTAATCAACGCAAAGTTGGACGCGCCGGTTTCCTGCACGTCGCCGTTCGGGCAGAACAACGCTTGGTTGGCGCCGTATTGTTCTCGGGCGCGCACCACGTTTTGCAGTGCGGAGGTATAGTTGCTACCGCATTTCACCCGGCCCATGTGCGGTGCACAGCGGATGTGTTCGGTTTCCACCAACAGCTTCATCGGCGAACCCACTTTGAAATAGTCGCCCACCGGTGAAGCCAAAATATACAGCATGGCCGAAGACGAGCCCACGCCGGCCTTGCCGATTGCCGGGTCGGTGCCGATAAGCGTGGGCGCAGATACATGGCGGCGGGCGCATCCGGCACAGGCAGTTCCAACAGTTTCGTACTCTGCTGCATACAGGCGATATTCACTTCCAGATGGAAGATAACGATACAGCCATTTTACTGGCGGAAAGCCTTCAGCCCTTCAAAGCACTCACTGCCGTAATGCAGGCTGCTTGGCCGATGGCAGGGAGAGCGAATCGGAAGACTGCCGGCGCATCGGCTGCCATGCGCCATCGGAAAAAACCAACACCGGCATCTCGCGGTGGAAAACGCTGCCGAAAACGGCAGGAACTGCTTTTTCCATGATATTTCTTTGTGATTTGTGCTAAGGCACCAAAGATATTCTTGAAGCAAAGCGTTTGACAAGCCTTTTGTGCCAAAAATTGCATCCAAGAAGGCTACCTGAACAATGGTTTCTGCGAAAAGCAAACCCGCCATCAAGGCGTTTACGCTCCGCAGACGGGTTTTCAGGTAGCCTGTTTGCCGGATTGGGGCGCCGGTTTGGGATTAAATAGCAAATTGCGTTAAGCGGGGTGTGTTGCTCTGATGAATGTTGAGGTGAAGGTTTTGTAGGGGATAAGCACTCAATGGAAGTAGCTCCAGAAGCTTCGGTATTTATCACATTGCCCTTATGCACCTTATGCAAAAGGCTACCTGAAAATCGGAATACACCGTTTCAGGTAGCCTTTTGGTATTGGACTGGCGCTTACAGGGAGGAGAAGGTGTCGCATTGCGCCGGGTCGCCGCTTTGCAGGCCGCGGCGGAACCATTGCAGGCGTTGGGCGGAAGTACCGTGGGTGAAGCTGTCGGGCACGGCGTAGCCGCGGCTGCGCTGTTGCAGGCGGTCGTCGCCCACGGCTTCGGCGGCGTTGAAGGCTTCTTCCAAGTCGCCCTGCTCAAACAGCTGGCGTGCTTGCGCGCGGTTGGCCCACACGCCGGCCAGACAGTCGGCCTGCAGCTCCACCATCACGGAGAGGCGGTTGGCATCGCGCTCGCTCATGCGGGCGCGGGCACGGTTTACGCGCTCCATGGTGCCGTCGAGGTTTTGCACATGGTGGCCGACTTCGTGGGCAATCACATAGGCAAAGGCCGCATCGCCCGCTGCGCCGAGCTGGTTTTTCATGTCGTCATAGAACGAGAGGTCGAGGTAAACCTTTTGGTCGGCCGGGCAGTAGAACGGACCCATCGCGGATTGGCCGGTGCCGCAGGCGGTGGGGGTGCTGCCGCGGTAGAGCACCATTTTCGGCTGCACATATTGCCGGCCCTGGCTGCGGAAATATTTGCCCCAAGCGTCTTCGGTGGTGGCGAGGATTTGCGAGGAGAACTGCGCCAGCTGCTCTTCTTCGGGGCTGACGGCGCGTTGCTGCTGTTGCATTTGCGGCATCTGCATGCCGCCAGTGAGGCCGCTCAAATCCACGCCGTAATAGGCGCCGATGAGCACGATAATCAGGCCGGCAAGGCCCATTTTGCCCCCGCCACTGCCTCCGCCGCCAAGGCTGCGGCGGTCTTCGATGTTGCTGCTGCTGCGTTGGTTGCCGAGTTTCATATTGGCATTCCTTGGGTTGGTGTGGTTCGGGGGCAATTATATAACAGGCTACCTGAAAAGCATGCGGAGATTAGAAACTTGCTTCGCTGGTGTTAGCTTCGTTGAAGCCGGTGCTTTCAGGTAGCCTTGGCGTGTGCGGCGTGGATTTATTCGATGGCGTATTCGATGGTTACGACTAAGCGCACTTGTTTGCCGACGGTGGTTTTGTCGTAGCTGCCGCCGTATTCGTCGTCGCCGCTGCTGCCGCTATCGGCGTAGATATTGAACGAGCCTTGCGAGGCGGAGCGCATGGCGCCGACTTTGCCGCCGCCGGTGGAGGCGAATTCGGCGGCGCGGCGGCGGGCGTCTTCGGTGGCCTGCTTAATCAGGCTGTGTTTGATGGTTTCGAGGTTGCCGAGCAGGTATTGCGGGGCCTCGAAATCGATGGCGTCATTGCCGGCGCGCAGGGCGAGGATGTTTTGGTGGGCGCTTTGGATGCAGTCGAGTTTGCTGCTGGCCACGGTGAGCTGCTGCTTGCCGTTGTAGCCGTTGGGGGTACGGATTTCGTTACCGTGGGCATCGTGTTCCACCAAGAAGGCGGGGCTGATTTCGGGAGCAGCGGTTTGGATCTCGGCTGCATCAAAGCCTTGGCTGCGCAGGAATTGTTCGAGTTTGGGGCGTTGCTGGTTCAGTCGGTCGAGCACTTCCTGATAGCTGGCGCCGTGTACACTCACGGCGGTGTTCCAGCGGGCGCGCTCGGACTGGAAGTTTTGTTCGGCCAGGCCTTTTACGGTGATCGTGCCGGGCTGGCGGAAATTTTTAAACTGGCCGCCCAACACGAAGGCTGCGGCCACGAGGCCGATGGCGAGTAGGGCACCGAGGGCTTTAACGCTGCCGGAGAGGGCTTTTTCTGTGGACATAATGCTTTCCTTTGCGCTTGGTGGAAGAGAGTCGGCGGAGGCTACCTGAAAAGGTATAGACGGATTTTCAGGTAGCCTTTGATGCTATTCCTGCCAGCCGCGTTTGAGTTTGTCCAGCTCCCGGCGGTCGCGTTTGGTGGGGCGGCCGTCGGGGTAGGCGGCGCTGATGCGGCTGGCCTGGTCGAGCGCTTTTTGCGCTACGCGTTTGGCGGCGGTGGCGCTGTCTTCGGCGTAGAGGGCGCGTGCTTCGGGGGCGGGGCGGCGCTGGTGGTTGAGCGCGAGCACGGTGATTTTGTAGGGCAAGGAGTTGAGCGTGAGGTCGATGGTGTCGCCCGGCTCGATGTTTTTGCTGTTTTTCACTTTCGCACCGTTCACCAGCACACGCCCGAGCTCGATGTGTTTCTGTGCCATGCCGCGCGTTTTGAAGAAACGTGCTGCCCACAGCCATTTGTCGAGCCGCATGTGGTGTTCTTTGTGTGAATTTTTGCCTGCCATAGTTGCCTCCGTGTTCAAGCGGTTATTTTATACCAAAGGCCGGGAATACGGCTAACGGCTGGTGGTTGGATTTGTATGTAGTATGTATGCAAATGTATTCGTAATATTTTTATATTTATTATCATTGTGTTGATTTATTTTTATTGGGTGCTGATACGAAAAATATTGCGTATATAAACCGTTTTCGCTATTTTTGAATACATGGGCTGGGTGATTTATTCCGAGAGGCTTAAACGCAGCTGCATTGCCACCGAAGCGCAGTTTTTGCTGGCGCAATATGTGTTTGAAACCCTGCGCTACCGCCGCTACGAATGGAAGTGCGACGTGCTGAACCAGGCCTCGCGTCGTGCTGCTGAGCGATTGGGCTTCCGTTTCGAAGGCATTTTCCGGCGGTGGTGTAAAAGGCCGCAACCGCGACACGGCCTGGGTTGCCATGCTGGATTCAGAATGGCCGCAGATTAAGCGGCGGATGCAGCGCTGGTTGGACGAAGAGAATTTCGATGAACACGGTCGGCAGCGCCGTGCCATTACAAGAGATTAAATGAAATGGAAATATGGTTTCAGGTAGCCTCTTCCCACCGCCTGAAGGCTATCTGAAAGCACTGCTTCAACGGAGCTCAAACAAAGCGAGTTTCTGCGAAGCGGAAAATCCGATTAACCGACAACCCGTGAAAGATCCCGCCATGTGGAATTTAATCAACACCCCCGAAACCGAAATTTTCGGCATCGCCATTGCCCTGATGCTGATGCTCGGCCTGCTCGAGCTGCTCTCGCTCTTGGTAGGCGGCTTCACCGACTGGCTCGATAATCTGTTGCCCGACAGTTTGGTGGAAGCGGATTTAGATGGCGATTTGCACGCCGGCATCGAAGGGGCGGGCGCATTGGTGCGCTTTTTGGATTGGCTGTATGTGGAGCGGGTGCTGCTGCTGGTGTTTCTCGCCATGTTCAGGCTGGTGGGCTATGTGCTGCAATCCTTGTGCGCGAGGCTGTTTGAAGGCTACCTGAACGCTTGGCTGGCAGTTGCGGCGGCACTGTTTCTTGCGCTGCCTTTGGTGCACTTTATGACGGGCGGGCTCTATAAAATCATGCCCAAAGACGGAACTACCGCCATTTCGCAGGAAAGCCTAGGCCAGCAGCATTATGTGATGGCCGAGCCCGACCCGATGGCGAAGGTGTGCTGAAGCAGGGCGATGCAGTGCTTTTGGTGTCGCTGGAGGGGAATACGTTTAAGGCGATTTTGAATCCGAGCGGGAGCTCGGTGGATTAAGGCTACCTGAAAATGGCAAGCTAAATAGGAGATATAGAATGACTCATACCATGCCAGATTTGCCACCTAGAGCCGAGCCTTCCAGCCGGCAGGATACGGAGCTGGTGTTCCGGCAGTTGGGGTTGCTGACGGCGGCATCGCTGGTGTGGCTGCTGATTGCTCTCTCTTGTTTGATGGGGGTGGCGAATACCACGCTGCGGATGCAACAGATCAGCAGTTTGCTGCTGAGTGGCTTTTTCTTGGGGCGGTGCTGGCAGCGGTTGTGCAAAATCCGTTATAGCGCGTCAGAGGATTGCCTGTTGGTATATGCCGTGTCGCTGCGCGGCTGGCGGTTGGCGGGAAGTTATCCGTTGGACGGATTTACCGGGTTGTATCGCAGCGGCAAGGGCTCGATTGCCGAAGTGTGGCTGGCGGGCAAAAACGGCGGGCAGGATGTGCTGCTGGACAGGATATTTTTGGGCACGGGTGCTCTGCAGAAACGCTTTGTGGCTGGTTTGGCAGATTTGAGCCATGCCACTGGGCTGCCTTTGCTGGAGCCCAGTGAGGCTACCTGAAAATAGCAGCCAAATTTTATGGTACTCAAAGCGGATGCCTAAACAGCTTTCAGGTAGCCTGCAATGGAGTAAATTATGACGGATTGGGTGGGAAGATTGCTGGTTTTGCCGGTTTATATTTTGCTCAGCCTGTTTTTCAAATGGATTCTCTCGTGGGGCGGAGCGGAAAAAATCGAGGGTTGGAAAGCGGGCTGGCTGATCGGCTGGGTGGCGGACGATTGGGATACGGAGCAGATCTGGATGTGGGCACTGCTGACATGGATCGGCTGGACGGTGTTTTGCCTGCTGGCTTTGGTAGTGTAGGGTAGTCGGACGGCTTTCAGGTAGTCTGCAATATAAAAGAGGAAGCCATGCAACAGAATAAAAACAAAATCGTGATGTTGTATCCGGGCTAGTTTGGGGATGTGATGTTGGAAGGCATGCTGGTTAGTGTGGCGCTGGCATTGTTTGCGTTTATGTCGGCAGACCCTGTTCAGTACCTTGGGTGTGGACTGGAGGCTGGCTCTGCTTGGCCTGCTGGCAGCCTTGATATTTGCCGGTGTGGGTGGGCTGATTGCCGTGTGGCCTCAGCGCAATTCCGCTTCTTCCTGCCCGGCACACACAATTTGGTGGGTAATCGTACCGCCGCAGTATTGCGTAACCAGTATGTCCAATTCTTCCTGTGCGGCGCGTAGTTCGTCGTCTCCCACTTCGGCTAATGCTTCAATCACAAACACACAGTTGGTTGTATCTGGGCTAATGACGGTGCGTGCCACTTCACGCCAGTTCCAGCGTCGGCAAATGGCGCCAGCGTTGTCTTTATAGAAAATCTCGCCCTCTGCTGGCGCCTTGTGCCTCATCTTTGCCCGACACAACCACCGGCACTTCATCCGCTCCGGCGTAGGTTAGCTGCAAATTACCCTGCATGGCATCCAAATCTTCTCCGCCCACTGGCACGGTGTATTTGAGCGAAATATAGTTATAAATATCTACCAACGGGCTGATGTTGCCCAAACCTTTTCCTTTAGAAACGCGTTTATATAGCGCTTCTACCGAGCTTGGATATTCTTGGCCTTCACACCAAATTGTCGATATGCCTCGCGCCAGGCAGCAATTTTCGGCAATTGTGCTACAGGCTGTCCTCCACAATTTTCCGCTACATTATTTGCCGCCTGCTGCAATTGTGGCAGGAAAGCAGCCACATCTGCCTTATTGTTCACCCCGCGTGCCACACTAATGCCAATACGCAATCCAGGAAATTGGGTAAACAATTGTTTGTCTGCTACAAATTTCATCTTAATATTCCTTATTAGCTCAATCTTGTTTGAAAGTAGGCAGATTATACGAATAGCAGATTGGCAAGCTAATACGGTAAAGGCGATATAATCCCCACTTTCTGCCCGCTAAAGGCTACCTGAAAATGCCCGCTCCCCCGTCCGATACGCCGAACAGCCCCGGCATCGCTACGCTGTTCGGCCAGCCGGTTACCGACTTGCCAGCCGACCTCTTCATCCCGCCCGATGCGTTGCAGGTGGTGTTGCACAGCTTTGAAGGCCCGCTCGATCTGCTGCTGTACCTTATCCGCAAGCAAAACATCGACGTGCTGGATATCCCCATGCTCAAAATTACCGAGCAGTATCTGGCCTATATCGCGCAAATGGACGAGCAAAACCTGGATTTGGCCTCGGAATACCTGCTGATGGCGGCGGTGCTGATTGAAATCAAATCACGCCTGCTCCTGCCCGCGCCGCCCGCTGCCGCAGACGAAGACATTGCCGACCCGCGCGCCGAATTGGTGCGCCGCCTTTTGGCCTACGAGCAGATGAAGCTCGCCGCTGTGGGATTGGATGCGCTGCCCCGCGCCGGCCGTGATTTCGCCTGGGCGTATCTGCCGCTGGAAATCGCCACCGCCGCCAAGCTGCCGGAAGTACAGCTGGCCGACCTCACCCAAGCCTGGCTAGCTATCCTCTCCCGCGCCAGCCAACGCCGCAGCCACACAGTGGTGCAGGAAAACGAAGCCCTTTCTGTGCGCGCCACCATGAGCCGCATCCTGCGCCGCCTGCAAGACGGCAGCTGCCGCTTCAGCCGATTGTTTGAGCCGGAGGGCGGCGTGGTGCAGGTGGTGGTGTGCTTTATCGCCCTGTTGGAGCTGGTGAAAGAAGGGCTGGTGCGCCTCACTCAGGAAGACGGCGCATTTGGCAATATTTTGGTGAGCCTGCCCGGAGAGGCAGATGAAACTGCCGTGCTGCAAAGAGAAGGCGAAGATGAAAATAAATAGAAAGGCTACCTGAAAAACCGTTTGCCATTTTTCAGGTAGCCTTGACAAAGCCTCCTGCCAGTCAAACAATAACGCCCCTCCGCCTCCCAAAGGCTACCTGAAAACATATTGTCTTACAGTAGAAACCACCATGCCCGCAAATTCCTCTCTCTATCGCATCCTCATCCAACACTACCTCGACCTCCCCCACTCCCGCGCCATCGGCCTGTGCTATGAAGGTATCCGTGCCCGCCGCCCCGTGCTCAGTTTCGATTGGCAGCCTCATCTTGTTGGCCGCCACGACACCCAGATCATCCACGGCGGCACCATCACCACCCTGGTCGATATGGTTTCCGCCTGCGCGGTAACCGCCCAGTTGCCCAGTGCCGAAATCCTCGCCACTCTCGATATGCGCATCGACTATATGCACCCCGCCACCCCCGGTCGCCGCATCTACGGACGCGCCGAATGCTACCGCCTAGCTGGCCAAGTGGCCTTCGTGCGTAGCTGCTGCTACCAAGAAGACCCTGCCGACCCCTTCGCCTTGGGCATGGCCACTTTCATGCGTACCCCGCTCACCCCAGAAGAACAAGCTAAACTACAGGAGATGTTGCAAGCATGAACAACACCCTATTCACCCTTTCCAGAGAACTCACGGCAGAAGCCGCCGAACTCATCCCCTACACCGGATTCATCGGCCTGCAATGCGGCGAATCCAACGGAAATCCCCTGTTTGCCTTACCATACAAACGCGAAAATATCGGCAACGTTTTCCTGCCTGCCCTGCACGGTGGCATGCTCGGCGGCTTCATCGAAAGCTGCGCCGTGCTCTTCCTCTACCGCCAGGCCGGCCTCGCCGAGTTGCCTAAAATGATCGATTTCTCGCTCGACTACCTGCGCAGCGGCAAGCCGGAAACCACCTACGCCCGCTGCTCCCTCACCCGCCAAGGCAGCCGCATTGCTAATGTGGCCGTGGAAGCCTGGCAGTCTGATTCCGCCAAACCCATCGTCGTGGCCCGCTGCCACTTCCAAATGCCCGCTGCCCAATAGCTTTCCACCTTCGACATGTAAAAAATTTCAGGTAGCCTGTTAACAGAAAACAGGCTACCTGAAATTTTTATAATGAATGAAAAAAGAATGCTGCGGTGTTGGTTCTCCTCGCTGTCCTATCTGCAGCTCGCCTTTTTATCCAATTCTTATTTCCATCCGCTCTATTGGGATGACACATCAAACCCTAATCCACATACTCTCCCTCATCCTTATTCAAAAACGCATACGGTACGCCAATCAGCAGCCCACCGCCAATCCAATTTGCCACAAAAGCCACGCTGCAATGGCGCAGGATATTCAGCGCTTCAAAATGCGACACGCTATCGGCAATCTGATTGAAGCCCACCAGCGCAAACGAAGCAAAGTTTGCCGCCACGTGTTCGTTGGCCAAAAACACAAACATATACACCGCCGCAAACACTGCCGCAATCTTCGCCACCTGTTCCTTCAGCAGCAGATAGGATAACACCGCCACGTTTACAAACAGATTAGCGAAAATCCCCTCCGACAGCACTAGGCCGTTCGGTCGTTCCAGTTTGTGCCCCACCATATTGGCCAAATAGCCATCCGCCGAAATATGGGCAAACGCGCTGGTTTGGTTGAACAGCCAAGCGGTGAAAATCGAGCCGATTAAATTAAATGCCGTGCAGTAGAGCAAAATAATCAGCGCCTTTTCCCATTTGATTTTTTTGAGGAAGGTGCCGGCCGTGAGGTACATCATATTGGAAGTGGTAAGTTCCGCATTAAGAAACAAGATATACACCAGCCCCCAAGAGAAGAAAAACGGAAAGGCAAAACGCCCCAGTGAAGGATGCACTGTGTTGAGCACATCCGCTGCAATCACACCCGTGGCCGACGTGAGCGTGAGCAGCATGCCGGCAATCAGCGAACGCAGCGCATACTTCGCCTTGTTGCGCTCAAACACCCCCACCTTCTTGCGGCAGGCTAGCTCAATTTTTTCCACAAATACGGATTGTGCCATGACAGCTTCCTTTTTTAAATTAAATAGGTTTCAAATCATTTGGTTGATTGTTCTCATGCAGTCTTCGATGAGTCTAGCAAAGGCTACCTGAAAAATTTTCTTATGCTGGTGTCGGCATGGCCATGCCGGCCTACAGTTTTGCTGCTGAGGTTTACCGGAATATTATATTATACGATGTAGTTAGGGTTGCTGCTTAGAGCAGTACGGGATTCTTGGTACACAGAGTTTGCCTGTGTATTGCCAATAACATGCAAGGGTTATTTTGGTTTCGCTGCTGATGGTGGTGATAGTTTCATGGCATTCCTTTGTTTCAGGTAGCCTTTCAGACGGCCTTGAAGCTGCCTGAAATCATTCTACGGTATAGCGCAAAATAGTTTTGAGCTTTTCCGGTACGGTTGGCGTTGTTCAGATAAATTTCGCAGTTCGTAGCGCTGCTGCGTTGCAGGACGTGTTTTTGGTAGAACTTGTCCATTTTGGCGAACGAAGTGAGTTCGTCATCAAACCTGCCAACATGTAGAATGCTCACGCATTTGCTATCAGCCATGCGTTCAAAGCATACTTCTTTATACAGGTTTCTTAATGCGTGTTTTGGCCTGTGCATCTTGTCACATTTCAGGCGTGATGAAATTAGACTGGGCGATCATAATGGTGTAGACCAAGTTGCCTTTATCCAACTTAATCCTCTCCCGCCGTTTTTTGCTGCCAAACGTCTTCCAGCGGCTACACGGAAAAATCGTCAACAGTCTGCCTGGCAGTGGATTTTGTAATTTATCTTCACGGCATACGTCAAGTTGTACAGAGCGCTCATACGTTCGGAAAAATTAGCAGTATCGCAGCATTGGGGTTGCTTTCGCCGTTTATCATAATGAATGATTGCGGCAGCACATCCAGCAATACAAGCGACGCCTTAATACCGTATGAATCTTTAGTTAACCTTCTTCCATTCTTGTTTCATAATAGTTCCCCTCCTGTAGAAAGGCTACCTGAAACCCACTTTCAAGGCTGGCTATATGGCCCCAGTGTGCTTTGGCTGCCTTCCGATGCCTTACTCGAAGCCGCATCCCATACGGGTGTTATACAGTAGCGCGCAGGGTTGGCAGTCGCCGTGTCTACGCGCGCTGCCCCAGTATTCCACTTGTCCTGCTTGCGCATAGGTGCTGATGGCCATTAACACATGCCGCCTGCACTCATGGATGTAGCATATGCCTTCGATGATAAATTTCTGGTCGAAATTCAGGCCAGGGAAGTCGCGCACGTTAGTCGTGTTTTTCGGCTCCGTGTAAACCGTGTCCGTGCCCTTGTCCACGGCGGTTTTCAGGGAGGGCAGGCTGCCGGCGAGGCAGGCGAGTTCGGGGATGCTGCTGTGCTCGGCGGGCTATGAGCTAGATGGCGGTTTGGCACTGATTTAAATCAACATCGCTGGGTGGGTATTTTCAAGCAGTCTCTTTCAGGTAGCCTTTGCGCAAATAGATATAGATAAGGCTACCTGAAAACTTCTGCTTACCCACTTCGGATATGGCTGAAGTCGCCGATTCTCCCTTGGTATTTAAGTAGGCAGCTTCCTGCAATATGCAGTAAAATCATGCCCAATTTTTGTTAAGCGCACAAACCGCCCAAATCACTTTTTGAAAGATACCAAAAAGCTATGAAAACCTCCGAACTACGCCAAAAATTCCTAAAATTCTTCGAATCCAAAGGCCATACCATCGTCCGCTCCTCATCGCTCGTGCCACACGACGACCCGACGCTGCTGTTTACCAACGCCGGCATGAACCAGTTTAAAGACGTATTCCTCGGCTTCGACAAACGCGCCTACACCCGCGCCACCACCGCGCAAAAATGCGTACGCGCAGGCGGCAAACACAACGACTTGGAAAACGTCGGCTACACCGCCCGCCACCACACCTTCTTCGAAATGATGGGCAACTTCTCCTTCGGCGACTACTTCAAACGCGACGCCATCCACTTCGCCTGGGAATTCCTCACCTCCCCCGAATGGCTGAACATCCCCAAAGAAAAACTCTTGGCGACCGTATATGCCGAAGACGACGAAGCCTACAACATCTGGCTGAACGAAATCGGTATGCCTGCCGATCGCATCGTCCGCATCGGCGACAACAAAGGCGCGAAATACGCGTCCGACAACTTCTGGCAGATGGGCGACACCGGCCCCTGCGGCCCGTGCTCCGAAATTTTCTACGACCACGGCGAAGAAATCTGGGGCGGCATTCCCGGCAGCCCCGAAGAAGACGGCGACCGCTGGATTGAAATTTGGAACTGCGTGTTCATGCAGTTCAACCGCGACGAACAAGGCAATATGAACCCGCTGCCCAAGCCGTCCGTCGATACCGGCATGGGCTTGGAGCGCATGGCGGCCGTGATGCAGCACGTCCACAGCAACTACGAAATCGACCTGTTCCAAGACCTGCTCAAAGCCGTTGCCCGCGAAACCGGCGCACCGTTCAGCATGGACGAGCCGAGCCTGAAAGTCGTTGCCGACCACATCCGGTCTTGCTCCTTCCTGATTGCCGACGGCGTGATGCCGTCCAACGAAGGCCGCGGCTATGTACTGCGCCGCATCATCCGCCGCGCCGTGCGCCACGGTTACAAACTCGGTCAGAAACAGACGTTTTTCTACAAACTCGTACCCGATTTGGTCAAAGCAATGGGCGACGCGTATCCTGAGTTGAAAGAAAAACAAGCGCAAATCGAAGAAGCCCTGAAAAACGAAGAAAGCCGCTTCGCCCAAACTTTGGAAACCGGCATGGCTTTGCTGGAAAACGCGTTGACCAAAGGCAGCAACAAACTGGACGGCGAAATCATCTTCAAACTCTACGACACCTACGGCTTCCCATACGATTTGACCGCCGACATCTGCCGCGAACGCAATATTGATTTGGACGAAGAAGGCTTCAACCGCGAAATGGACGCCCAACGCGCCCGCGCCCGCGCCGCGCAAAACTTCAAAGCCAACGCCCAACTGGACTACACAGGCGCGGACACCGAGTTCACCGGCTACGAAAAACGCAGCCAAGACACCAAAATCATCGCTTTATATAAAGGCAGCGAAGCCGTGGACGAACTCCAAGCAGGCGAAGCAGGCGTGGTCGTTTTGGAACAAACCCCGTTCTACGCCGAAAGCGGCGGCCAAGTCGGCGACGTAGGCTTTATCTTCGCAGGCGAAAACCGCTTCCGCGTCGAAGACACGCAGAAAATCAAAGCCGCCGTACACGGACAATTCGGCGCGGTCGTTTCAGGTAGCCTGAAAGTGGGCGATGCTGTATCCGCTGAAATCGACAACGACATCCGCGACAGCATCATGCGCAACCACAGCGTTACCCACCTGATGCACAAAGCCCTGCGCGATGTTTTGGGCACGCACGTCGAACAAAAAGGCAGCCTGCAAAACGCCGAGCTGACCCGCTTCGACATCTCACACCCGCAAGGCATCAGCGCGGGAGAAATCGCCGAAGTCGAACGCCGCGTCAATGCCGCGATTATCGCCAACGTGCCCGTCAAAGTAGAAACCATGTCTATTGAAGACGCGCAAAAATCCGGCGCCATGATGCTCTTCGGCGAAAAATACGGCGACTTCGTCCGCGTCATCACCATGGGCGACTACTCTACCGAATTGTGCGGCGGCACCCACGTCGCCCGCACCGGCGACATCGGCTTCTTCAAAATCATCAGCGAAGGCGGTATCGCCGCAGGCATCCGCCGCGTAGAAGCCATCACAGGCCTTGCTGCACTCGCATGGGCGCAAAACCAAGAAAGCCTGATGAAAAACATCATCGCCGAAGTCAAAGCCCAAACCGAAAAAGACGTACTCGCCAAAATCCAAGCCACCGCCGCAAACGCCAAAGCCTTGGAAAAAGAGTTGGCAAAAGCCAAAGCCGAACTTGCCGTCCACGCAGGCGCAAAGCTCTTGGACGACGCAAAAGACTTGGGCGCAGCCAAACTCGTCGCCGCCCAAATCGAAGCCGACGCAGCCGCCCTGCGCGAAATCGTTACCGATTTAACCGGCAAATCCGACAACGCCGTGATTCTTTTGGCGGCAGTAAACGACGGCAAAGTCTCCCTGTGCGCCGGCGTATCCAAAGCCCTGACCGGCAAAGTGAAAGCCGGTGACTTGGTCAAATTCGCAGCCGAACAAGTCGGCGGCAAAGGCGGCGGCAGGCCGGATTTGGCACAGGCCGGGGGGACGGATGCTTCCCAAGTCGGCGCGATGCTGGATTCGGTAGAAGGCTGGGTTAGAGAGAAGCTGTAATCACAAAAGAATGGGCTACCTGAAAGTGGGTTTTCAGGCAGCCCGCTCTATAACTTGCCATGTTCAAAACTTAATTAAATTTGATAAAACACGATACACTACTATTTTCTACTTTATGAAATAAAGGATGTAACCATGATTCAAACTGCCGCACAAACTACCGTAAAAGCCTTGTTAAGTGAAAACAACGGCGCAAAATACCATTATGTTATTCCGCCCTATCAACGCGAATATGCATGGACAAAAAACCAATGGGATAACCTGTTTGATGATTTGACCGATAACGATAAAGGTTATTTTCTTGGTTCGCTGATTTGTATTTTAGACGGTAACGTAGGGGATAGCATAGAAGTCACCGTTATTGATGGACAACAGCGTTTGACCACTTTGAATTTATTACTGCTCGCGTTGTATGAAAAAATCAAACCATTAAATTCACACAAAAAAGTGATAGAGAGTAGATCTTATCTGAGAGCGTACCTTGCATTTGAAACATATTTTCTTAACGATTCCGATGACAAATTACCACGCCTTACCCCGTCTATCCAAAACAACAATCAGGTAGATTATACGTATTTGGTACGCAAAATCGTGCACGGCAATGAGAGCAACAAACCGCAAAATTGTGGTAACCGCCGAATTATCAAAGCATTCAAGCATTTTCAAGACCGTATTGAAAACTATGCTGGCGATGATGTGGATACTTTGTTTGAACTGCTGGATAAAATCATAGCTGCCTGCGTGGTGCGGATTGATACGCAAGATGCGGCATCTGCATTTATTCTGTTTGAAAGTATCAATAACCGGGGCGTGCCGCTTACGCCGATGGATTTGATTAAAAACAGCATGATTAGCAGCCTGAAAAGCCAATCAGCCGAACAGACCAACGAAGAATGGCAGCAAATCATCAATAATCTGAACGACTATGACGTGCAAGTCCGCTATTTGCGCCATTTCTATCAGGCGTTCAAACCTGTCGGTTTGATTTGGGATAAAGATAAAGGTAAGGACAAAATTACCAAAAACGACCTAATCCAAACTTATACCGCAGTCATCAAGCAGCAGCCTGAAAACGTGCTGCGGGAGTTGACCGTAAAATCAGGAATTTACAAAGCCTTATCATTCCCAGAAAATATAACGGCAGACAGCACATTCATCCGTTATCAAAACAAGTTGATTGATTTGAAAAAACTTGGTGTCGCACCTGCCTATACATTACTGCTGTTTTTGTTTGACCGGTATCCGCAACAAGATTTCTCTGGTTTATTAAGCTATATAGAGCAATGGTTTATGGTGCGTCATTTAACCAATATTCCCGCAACCAACCGTACAGATGATATTTTTATTGCTGCCACAAAGACCCCAGCATGAAAAATATGATGAAGCCGCACTAATTTCCCAATTACAACAAGCTCTACCTGATACAGAATATATAAGACAATCTTTAGAAAACAAATATCTATATGAAGACAACGCTAATTTAACACGTTATATCTTGGTGTATTTGGAACAAAAACAACGAACTGCCGAAAATACGGTAGATTTTTGGGCAAACAACCATAAAGGTAAACCTATTTGGTCTGTGGAACACATTTATCCGCAAAAACCCAAAACGGGGGAATGGCCAGATGACTGCAAAGAATGGCTGCATTCGTTGGGTAACCTAACTTTATCTGCATATAACAGCAATCTGCATAACCACTCATTTGCCAAAAAATCGCAAGTAAATGAAAATGGCAAAGATATCGGCTTGAAAAGCGGAAATGTCAAAATTAACGATTACCTGCGTGATAAAACCGAATGGAATGCAGCATATATTAAAGGGCGCAGAGATACATTGATTGATCATTTTCTAAAGTCCCTACAAAAGTAACTTGCAAACATTACTGCCACACTACTACAAATCGACAGCTGAATCAGTAAACGGTCAGATTGGATGTTAGCTGTGGATGAAAACTGCAAAATTACCTAAAGTATTGGATAGTGAGGAAAGCTGAATAAGCAGTAAACTGAACTTGATTGAATAAAGGCTACCTGAAAATTTCAGGTAGCCTTTCCATACAAACAGCCTGCACTCTTCAAATTAGAGTGCAGGCTGTTTTGATGCCAACAACGTTACAGTGCGAGTGTGGTGAAGCAATACACAGTAATACCCGCAATAATCACATACACAATCGCATAAGGCATGGCCGAGCGCAGGAAGGCGCCTTCTTGGCCTTGCTGCTCGCAGGCGGCGGTGGCGATGGCGATGCTTTGCGGCGAAATGATTTTGCCGCCGGTGGCGCCGGCCGTGTTGGCGGCGGCGAGCCATGATTTGTTCATGCCCAGCTGGTCGGCCACGGAAGCTTGCAGTTTGCCGAACAAGATGTTGGAAGAGGTGTCGCTGCCGGTGGCGAACGTGCCGATGGCGCCTACCAGCGGTGCGACCAGCGGATAGAATGTGCCGGTAGCGTCCACCAAGCCTTTGGCAATCACGGCAATCATGCTGCTGTGGCTCATAATCGCGCTCATGGCCACCAGGCAGATGACGGTGATGCCCGAAGCCTTCATTTTCACCAAAGTCTGGCCCAAAATCTGGAACAGTTTGCTGGCGGAAACGCCTTGCACCAAGCCGCCGATAAACGCGCCCAAAAACAGCATCAAACCGGCGTTGGACAACCAGCCAAAGGAGAAATATTTGCCTTCCGCATAAATCGGCAGGTGGATTTTGCTCACCAGCGTGGATTTCAAAAACTCGCTGACGGGGCCGGACAGGGGGCTGTCCATGATGATGAAGAACAGGATGAAGCCGTACACCGCCCATGCTTTCGCCATTTGCCCCATGCTGATGACTTTATCGGTAGGCGTGGCTTTTTTCTCGGTCATTTTCGCATACAGCACGATGAAGACGATGCAGGCGATGCTGCCCAAGATGGCAGGCGTTTCCGCGCCGATGAAATAAGCGGCCACAAACTGCACGCCTAGCGACAATCCGCCTACCACGGTAGATAGGATAATATTGGGAACGATGTATTTTTTAGAGGTGTCGGTCAGCATTAAGATGACAAATGGCACCAAGAACATTAAGAATCCCAATTGAATCACCACGTCGCTGGCGATAGCATGGGTTTGCTCGGAAGTAACCGCAGAACCGAACACTTCTTTTGCTAGCGTAATCACGGGGATGCCAACCCCACCGAAACCGGTGGCTACGCTGTTGCCAATCAACGATACGAGCGCCGCAAAGCGCGGTGTAAAGCCCAAACCGATTAAGATAGCGGCTGGAATTGCCACTGCCGTGCCGAAACCAGCCATACCTTCCAACAGGCCGCCGAAGCCCCAAACAATCAGTAGAACTTGAATGCGTTTGTCGCTGGAAATATTGGTAAATTGCTGTTTAATCACTTCAATCTGTTTGCTTTCCAGTAGCACGTTGTAACTGAACAATGCCATCAGAATCACAATTAGAATAGGGAAAATGGCTTTCAAGACACCTTCGGCAAATGCCCAGCCGATGTATCTGACACTGTAGCCTTCCGGTGGCGTAAATCCGCTGATATTGGGAACGGCGAAAATGGCAATCAAAACAGCGGACAATGCTGCTAATATTGCGCTGTGATCGCCGCGCATTTTGAAGCCAATCATCGAAATAATTAGAAATAAGATTGGAAAGACAGAAAGGGCGATACTCATGATGTCTCCGTTATATGTCAATGAAACGCCGTAAAGACTGGGGGCATGAGGTACAGGTGTTGTTTGGGGGTGTGTAGCTGATTAAAACTTGGAGCGTGAGCGTTCTGGTTCGCAACAGGGCAAACGCCAAATTGCAGTCTTTAGCTTTGTAGGAGGAACTACAGGCTACCCGAAAACAGCTTTTGCTCTACAAAAAATGCAGATGGAAATGTCCGCGTGCCATTGTTTAATTGCTGCCAAAGCGGCCTGCATTCGGTTTAGCCGGAATTTCTGTTGTTTTGCTTTCAACAACTGGTGCAGCGATTTGGGCGCAGGTTTCATCAGTACATGGCTGTCTGTCCAGCTGAGCTGCTCGCCAGGGGCAGCCTGCGGAATTTGGTGGTCATCATGCCGAACATGCGGTAGGCAGTTTTGCTGAATAAAATGCCGTCAAATCCGCATCAAGCCAGTTATTTGCTCAAAGTGTACAAAGCGCCTTAGTTTTTAATTAGATAGGGCACAGTTTCATCGGGCGTGTGTTGTGCTTCTTTACACAGGCGCTATATCTGCTAGATAATCAGGATTTTCGGGGCAGCCTTCCAAGACGTGCCATACATGGTGCAGGCGGTAGGCAGGTCGTGGGTGGTTTCCGATCCCAGCAGATGCGGTAACAGGATTTTGCCAATCGGTCCGAGGTAAGCGGTGCCATGTGCCGAACCGCCGATATGGTACGGGCAGTGGTTCATGTAGGCGCTACAGCAGATACATTGCAGCGTGCGGTGTATCTGTTCTTAGGTGGGTGATACTTTGCCCGATACCGCTGTGCGGTATCAGGTTGTAGAGTGTCGGAACATCCGACAATTTGGCCACCACTTTTTCAATGGCGACGTGCGCATTACCCGCATCGGCCTTTACCATCGCCTCCCATTAGACGCAGTGTGCCGGTTTCGGTCATGGCAAAGTTCACACTGCTCAAGCCGATATCGGCGGTGTAGTAAATGTTGCACAATATCATGCGGACAAAGCCGGTGAGTTTGTCCATATCGTCGGACAGCTCTGTGCCGGTGTTTTTGTAGAGCAGTCCGTTTAGTTTTGTGGATGGCGGGCATCACAATGTGGGGGCGGCTTTCGTCGGCCATTTGCGCAATATATTTGCCCTAATCGATTTTCACCGCTTTAATGCCGCATTCGGCAAGATAATGGTTCAGCTCGATCTCTTCGCTCACCATCGATTTGCCTTGGTGGTGCATCACGATACTGTGGATAATGCAGCAGACTTCTTTGGGCATTTCCACCCAATGCACTCTCACACCCAGTTTGGTGAGATTGCTTTCCAGCTGTTCCAGCAAATCAGGCGTTTGGACAGCGAACGCTGGCGAATGTGCTTACAAAGGGTGCACAGCATCTGCAATTCCTGTTCGTCCGACAACACAATTTTGCGCTTGGTCATCAGCATATTCATTGCCGTGCACAGGATTTTGCACAAAGGTTTGTCGGTAAGGGCTTCGCGTGCGTTACTCACGATTTCCGTGACCTGTGTTTCTTTCAGCATGGTCACTTTATCGTTCATTATGTTGCCAGAAATGTCGGATTGTTTAACGGAGAATGTGCCGCCGAAGCCGCAGCATTCGCTTTCGTGGTCGTGCACGATGCGCTCCACGTTTTGCAGGCGTCAATCAGCTTCCAGCCTGTGATGTGCACGCCCATTTCGCGGCGTGCCGTACAGGAAGTATGCACCGCCGCTTTCACCGGCTCGCCCACGTCTTTAGGCTCGTAGCCGATGCCCACCAGAAAATTGGTGAACTCAACGCACGGCTGGCCAATTCGTTGGCGCGCTGTTCGTATTCGCTGCCTTTAAACAATTTGGGCCAATGGTGCTTCATCATACTGCCGCAAGAGCCGGAAAGCATAATGATGAGTAGTTTTCGGTGAATAAAGCGAGCTGGGCTTTGGCTACATTGAACGCCTCTTCGCAGTATCCCGATAGAAAATGCAGGTTGCCTGCAGCAGCTTTGTTCCATCGGATAATGCACTTTGATGCCTTGCTGTTCTAACAGCGTAATGGCATCCATACCTGCTTCCGGCATAAATAAGTCCAAAAGGCAGAGCCGAAAAATTAAACTTCGGCAGGCTTGCCGCCACTG
The DNA here is from genome assembly GCF_001648415.1 of Eikenella sp. NML070372. Classification (NCBI taxonomy): domain Bacteria; kingdom Pseudomonadati; phylum Pseudomonadota; class Betaproteobacteria; order Neisseriales; family Neisseriaceae; genus Eikenella; species Eikenella sp. NML070372. The sequence continues at coordinate 536,690 of NZ_LXSN01000004.1, forward strand.
TGTGTGTGGTGGTTTGGTTGGTGTTCATAATATGCTTCTTATTTCTTAATAATTTAGAGAAGCCGATGCGAGTCTTACCAACGGAAAATCCATACTACTTTAAGCGATATGCTTTTAGATGGTCAAGATGCTTGTGAAATTAGGGCTAATGCCAGACACCGTTGATATGGAGGAGGGTAGATTTGACGGATTTAAAGCACGAAATTCGTTATTATGCAAGGGATAGTAGAAACTTTTGTGTGGTCAATGAATTGCCCATGCTATTCGGTTGAAGGCTACCTGAAGGTTCAGGAGGATAGGCATAACAAAATGTCAACGTTGCCACGCCGATATTTCGCAATTCAAACAACAGTTTTATTTTTATTAATCGATTTTCGATACAAAAAGGCTACCTGAAAAGTCCCAGGTGGCCTTTGGTTTATAGCAGATTAACTTAACTTCCGATACAGCATTAGCTTACCTTACCGTGCTCTGTACTGTCTGCAGTTTGCTGCTTTGTATCAAAAATTAATTAATCTGTTATAACTGTGTCGGTAGCAAAATAGTTCAACTGGCCGGCATTATCGCGCAGGAATAGTACCCATGCGGCGGGTGAGGGAGGTGTGCGGCTCGTTGAACAGGCTGGCGTAATAGGTGGCGTTGGACATCACGCGTTTAACGTAGTCGCGGGTTTCATCAAACGGGATGGTTTCGGCATACACCGCGCCTTCGAGCGCTGTGGAGGCCTGCCAGTTGCGGGCGCGGCCGGGGCCGGCGTTGTAGCCGGCGGTGGCGAGTACTTCGTTACCCAAGCGATTGCGGGCATCACCTAGATACCAAGTGCCCATGCGAATGTTGCCTTCGATGGTATGCAGTTCGGCAGGGTCCATGCCGATTTTGCCGGCAATTTCGCGGGCGGTGGCGGGCATCACCTGCATCAGGCCGGTGGCGCCCACGCGGGAGCGCACGCCGATTATGAAGCGGCTTTCCTGGCGGATGATGCCGTAGGCCCAGGCGGGGTCGATATTGGCTTGGGCGGCGTAGCGGGTAACGCTGTCGCGGAAGGGGGAGATATAGCGCAGGTTGTAGTTGATTTGGCTGTGGGTTTTGTCGGCGGCATAAATGCCCATTTCGTAGAAACCGGCATCGTGGGCGAGCTTGGCGGCGGCGAGCAGGGTGGGTTCGTTAAAGCCGTCCACGGCATAGCGCCACTCGGCCTGCGCCTGTTTGCGCATATCCCAATCGCTGCTGCGCTGGGAGGCGCGGAATAGGCTGAGGGCGCGGGAAATTGCGCCGTCGGCGGCCACTTGGCCGGTTTGGCTGCTGCCGGGCTCGGCGGCGGTGTTGCGGGTGTTCACTTGGCCGCCGAGGGCTTCGGTGGCAAGCAGGGCATAGAAATTGCGGCCGGAGGCGGCGGCTTGGCGGTAGTGCTGCCGGGCTCGGGCGGAATCGCCGCCGGCGGCCAGGCTGCGGGCGAGCCAGTATTGCCAGGCGGGGTCGGCACGCAGGGTGTCGGGCATGGCTTCGATGATGTTTTGCAGATCGCTCCAGCGGCCGAGGCGCAGGGTGCTGCGGGCATACCATTCCCAGTGTTCTTTGCCCAGCTGGCTGCGGTCGGCGCGGTTGAAGGCGTCGAGCGCGGCGGGGAAGCGTTGGTTCAGCGCGTAGTGGTGGCCGAGCACGGCCCAGGCGAAGCCGGTTTGAGCCGGGCTGAGGCTGGCGGAGAGATTTTGCAGGCGTTGGGCGGCATCGGCCTGTTTGCGGGCGTTTTGGCCGATTACGCTGTGCAACAGGGCTTCACGGCCGCCTTGGCTGTCGGGCGTGGCGCTGGTGAGCGGTTCGGGCAGGGGTGAGCCCAAGGCGGCGGCCAGGCGGCGGGCGTCGCTGATTTGGTTGTTGGCCAACAGGCCGCGCACGCGCCGCCAGGCGGCTTCGGCAGGCAGTCTGCCTTGAGCGGCGAGCTGCTCGAGCAGGCGGTTGCAGCCTTCGGGCTGGCGGCCGAGTTCGGCCAGCACTTCTTGGGCGGCATTTTGGTTTTCCTGCCCGGCTAGCGCGGCATAGCAGCGGGTTTCTTTATCGCGGTCGGCGGGTTTCAGGTAGCCGTATTGCCGAACAAATTCTTGCCATTGGCCGTTGCGGCCGAGCTGTTTGAGCCACTGGTTGCGCAGGCTGTTGGCCATGGCGCTGGGCTGGGCTTGGGCGAGGAATTGGGCGGCTTGGCCGGCATCGCCCTGTTTGAGCGCGGCTTGGGCAGATTGAAAGAGCTGGTAGTCGGCCAGCACTTTGTCTTCGGAATCGCTGCGGCGGCCGCCGGGCAGCTGGACAGCGGCGCTGCTGTCGGCGTTGATGGGCTCGACCGGGGTTTCGGTTTGGCTGGAGCAGGCGGCGAGCAGGCCGGCGGCGAGGAGGGGGATGCTGTGCTGATATACAGTTTTTTTCATGCTTGATGTCGGCTTGGATAATTCGGAATGGCCTAAGGCTACCTGAAAGCGGTGGGGCAATGAAGCGGCAGGCGCGAACAGACGGCGGGTTTTACTGCTTTTTACGCAGGAAAAGATTTTCCGGTAGCCTGATAAAGGAGGCTGCTTGAAAACCAAAATGCCTCAGCCGCGCTCTACAGCCGCGAGAAATCCGGGCGCAGGCGGAGGAATGCACCGATGGGTTGATGGAACTGCTAGAGAAACTGGGCGGCTGAGGAATGCTTGGGTGATGAAGACCGAGACCTTTTCAAAACCACGGATTTGAGTGCGGTTCAAAGCAGCAGCATCGCAAATCATTTGGCTTTATTGGGCACAGATAATATGGAAATATTTTCAAGCATTCGAGAAACGTACCGAGAGGAAATATGCCGAAAACGGGATTTTACAAAGGTCTCAGGCTACCCTGAAATTTTCAGGTAGCCTTTTGTGTTTGGGGCTGCTCCACCCAAACAAGCTGCTCTTGCTATTGCCTTTCAGGTAGCCACCATTGTGGCGGGGTAAGCGGCTGTCGGATTCGAGAGCTTGGCCTACCTATCTTCAGCTTTTCAACAGCTTTATTTCAGGTAGCCCTCTTCCCGTTTGAGACTACCTGAAATCATCAAACGCTATTTGCGCCAATAGGCGGGGGTAAAAAGCATAAACACGGTGAAGATTTCCAAGCGGCCGAGTAGCATGACGATAGAGCACAGCCATTTTTGGGCGTCGGCTAGGTTGGCGTAGCTGCCGGCGGGGCCCACGCTGCCGAGGCCGGGACCAGCGTTGGTAATGCAGGCGGTGGTGGCAGTGAGGGCGGTTACGAAGTCGAGGCCGGTGGCCATGAGGGCGAAGGTAGCGAAGATGATGGTGAGGAAATAAACGGCAGTGAACACGAGCACGGTCATGGCGGTACGCTCTGCGATGTGCATACCATTGATTTTTACGGTGTGCACGGCGTTGGGGTGCAAGAGCAGCATCATTTCACGCAGACTGAATTTGAACAATACGATGGCGCGGATGGTTTTGAGCCCACCACCGGCGCTACCGGCGTTGGCGAGGATGTTGGCGAGGAAAAACATCCACAGGGATACGGGCAGCGGCCAGGTGGCGAAGTCAGTGTTGGCGTAGCCGTTGGCCAGGCCGATGGAGACGAAGTTGAAACCGACGTAACGCAGGGCGTGCGGCCAGTCGGCGTAAAAATCTTTGTGCCACAAATAGAGGGAGCATACGATAATGCTGGCAATTAGGGTGGTAATCATCACGCGCACTTCACTGTCGCAGCGATAGGCATTGAGGCTGCATTGGCGGAAGGCGTAATAATGATTGGTAAAGTTGATAGCAGCCATAACACTGCCAATGGTGATGATGATTTCGATGAGTGGAGAATTGAAATAGGCGATGTTTTGGTCGTGGGTGGAGAAGCCGCCTAGGCCGAGGCAGGACATGGCATGGCACACGGCATCGAGCCAACTCATACCGGCCAGGCGCAGGGCGAGGCAGATAAGGAGTGTGAAAAAAACGTAGATTAACCAAAGGTTTTTGGCGGTTTGGGAGATGCGAGGGGAAAGTTTGCTGTCTTTGTGGATGCCAGGGATTTCGACTTTAAAGAGCTGGGTGCCGCCCACGCCGATCATGGGCAGGATGGCCACGGCTAACACGATGATGCCCATTCCGCCTACCCAGTTGAGCAGATGGCGCCAGAAGTTAAGTGAGGGGGGGAAGCTGTCGAGGTTGGTGAAGACGGTGGCGCCGGTGGTGGTAAGGCCGGATATGGCTTCAAAAAAGGCGTCGGTGTAGCTGATACCGGGCAAATGCCAGTAGAATGGCAGGGAGGCGACCATGGCAAAGCCTACCCATAAAAGGAAGACGAGGGTGAAGCCGTCGCGGGCGCGCAGCTCGCGGTGGTGGCGGCGGGTGATGAGCCAGATGATGCCGGAAACGAAGATGGTGCCAGCGGCGGTGTCAGCAAATATCCAGAAAGCAGCATCTTGGTAGAGATACGATACGATGGTGGGCGCCAAGAGCAATAGCGAAAATACGAAGCCAAGGCGGGAGAAGATGTGGATGATGGGAGCGAGTTTGTAGTACATGGTGTGGCTTAGGTGGCCTGTGGAAAAGGATGTATTTTACTTGTTTTAACGGGGTGTTGTGGTGGCGGTTGAGGCTACCTGAAAACGGATACAGCGGTTTCAGGTAGCTTGCGGCATGAGCAAATGAGCGTGGGTCATAGCTAAAGCACTTATTTCTTATATACGACGTTAGCTTGTCTTGCCATACTTTTACCTATACTGTCTGCGGCTCGCTGCCTTGTATGAAGAAATAAGTGCTTTAGCTATAAGCGCGTTTCGGGTCATTGGGTCGCAGTTCGGCCGCCAGTTTATCCAAAATGCCGTTGACGAATTTGTGGCCGTCGATGCCGCCGAAGGTTTTGGTGACTTCAATTGCCTCATTGATGATCACGGGGTAGGGCGTTTCCGGCATATCGCGCAGCTCGAAAGCAGCGGCCAGCAGCACGGCGCATTCGATGGGGCTGAGGTCTTTTTCGTCGCGGTCGAGCAGCGGGCGGATAATCTGCATCAGCTCGCGGCGTTTGGCCTGCACGCCGAAGAAAATGGCGGTGAAGAGCTCGTTGTCGGCCTTGGCGAAGTATTCGTTTTCGCGGATATTTTTGGCCACTTCGGTATCGGGCAGTTGGTTGAGCGCGGCCTGATACAGCGCCTGCACGGCAAATTCGCGCGCGCGGCGGCGCGGGGTGCGGTTTTTCGGTTTCATTACTTGGCTTTCTGAAATCAAGGGCTACACGATGGCATCGGGCAGGTTGTTGCCGGCCGGATTGAGGCGGCGCAGCAGATTGGCGCATTCCACCGCCACCACGGCGGCTTCGGCGGCTTTGCTTTGGATGCGAGCGTGGGCTTGTTCGTCGTTTTCGGTGGTGAGGATGGCATTGGCGATGGGGATGTTGAAATCCAGCCCCACGCGGCTGATGCCGGCGGCAGATTCATTGGCCACCAGCTCGAAATGATAAGTTTCGCCGCGAATCACCGCGCCCAAGGCCACCAGCGCATCAAAACTGTGCGACTGCGCCATATTTTGCAGCGCCAGCGGCACTTCCAGCGCGCCGGGCACGGTGGCTACGGTGATGTTGCCGTCGGGCACGCCCATTTCCACCAGTTTTTCGGTGCACACTTCAAGCATGGCGCTGCCGATTTTGTTGGAAAAACTGGCTTGTACGATGCCGATATTCAGGCCTGCGCCTTCGTGGTTGGGGGGGATGATGGTCATGTCCGCTGCTCCGTTGTAGTGAAATAAGCAAAAGCGGCATGCGCCGCAAAGGAAACGGATTTTACACCAAAGCGCACGTTTTGGGGCTGTGAAGGAAGATGGCTTGCGTTACAATGGCGGCGTTTTGCTCCACTTTCAGGTAGCCTTCCATGCAAACCATCACCCTTATCGCCGCCGTGGCGAGCAACCGCTGCATCGGCAGCGGCAACGCCATGCCCTGGCATATTGCCGAAGATTTCGCCTTTTTCAAACGCTACACCTTGGGCAAACCTGTGGTGATGGGGCGCAAAACTTGGGATTCGCTGCCCAAGAAACCCTTGCCCGGCCGCCGCAATATCGTGATTACCCGCCAGCCGCACTGGCAGGCCGAAGGCGCAGAACGTGCCGGCAGCTTAGATGCCGCGCTGGCCATGCTGGCCGACGTGCCCGAAATCATCATCATGGGCGGCGCGCAGATTTACGCCCAAGCCCTGCCGCTGGCCACCGATCTGCGCCTCACCGAAGTGCACTTGGCTATCGACGGCGACGCCTTTTTCCCCGCCTTTGCCCCCGCCGAATGGCAGGAGCTTGAACGCAGCAGCCACACCGCTGCCGCCAACGGCATCCGCTTCGATTTCGTGCACTACCGCCGCGCCCGGCGGGCTACCTGAAAGATTGAGGCTACCTGAAAAATGCTGCACCGCCTGATCGAGCGCCATTGGCAAACGCCCAACCCGCTGCTCACGCCGATTTTATGGCCGCTGGCGCGGCTGTTCGGCCTGTTGGCGGCACGACGGCGTGAAGGCTACCTGAAAGGCCGGCGGCACAGCGAAAAGCTGCCCGTGCCGGTGGTGGTGGTGGGCAATGTGCAGGCTGGCGGCAGCGGCAAAACCCCCGTGGTGCAGGCCTTGGTGCGTGCCTTACAGGAGCGCGGCATCCGCCCCGGCATCATCAGCCGCGGCTATGGCCGCAGCGGGCAGGGCGTGCACGTGTTAAATAGCCAAAGCACCGCCGCGCAGGCCGGCGACGAACCGCTGCTGCTGCACCGCAGCACCGGCGCCCCCGCCGCCGTGGGCAGCCGCCGTGCCGAGGCGGGCAGGGCGCTTTTGGCCGCGCATCCCGAAGTGCAAATCATCGTTGCCGACGACGGCCTGCAACACTACGCCCTGCAACGTGATTTCGAGCTGGCCGTGTTCCCCGCCGCCGATGTGGGGCGGCCGCTGGATTTGCTGCCCAACGGCAATTTGCGCGAGCCTTTGGTGCGCTTGGAAAGCGTAAACGCCGTGCTGCTCGCCAACAGCACGCCCGACAGCCCCGAGCCGGATTGGGCGCTGCCGGATAACGTGCTGCTCTGCCGCAGCCGCCTGCAATGCGGGCAGATTTACCGCCTGCACCGCCCGCACGAACCCTTGCCCGAAGGCTACCTGAAACAGCGCCGCGTTATTGCCGCCGCCGCCATCGCCAAGCCCGAACGTTTCTTTGCCGAATTGGCGCGGCTGGGCATCGAAACCGAACGGCAAATGGCCCTGCCCGACCACACCGCCTGGCAGATTGCCGATTTGCCCGCGGCCGATTGCTACATCGTTACCGAGAAAGACGCAGTGAAGCTCGCCGCCGACACCGCGCAGGAAGTATGGGTATTGCCCGTGCGCACCGAATTGCTGGAAGCCTTAGTGCAGGCCGTGATCCGCCGTTGCCTGCCGGATAAGGAGCAGGCTGCCTGAAAGCGAAGCTTCAACGCAGTTAAAACACAAGTTGAAACGAAGTTGCCGCAGGATGCGGAATTTCTGTGAAGCCAAAACCGTAAGCTTCAACCAAAACAACACTGGAGACCCCAAACCATGGACAAAAAATACCTCGACCTCCTCGTTTGCCCGATCACCAAAGGCGTGCTCGAATACCATGCCAGCCGACAAGAGTTGTGGAGCCGCCAAGCCAAGCTGGCCTTCCCCATCCGCGACGGCATCCCCATCATGCTGGAAAACGAAGCCCGCTCCCTCACCGAAGAAGAGCTGCGCGCATGAGCACCCCGTTTACCGTTATCATCCCCGCCCGCCTGGCCTCCAGCAGGCTACCTGAAAAAGCCTTGGCCGATATTGCCGGCAAACCCATGGTGGTGCGCGTGGCCGAGCGCGCCAAGCTGAGCGAGGCGCAGCGCGTCGTCGTGGCCACCGACCACACCGCCATTGCCGCCGCCTGCTCCGAATACGGCATCGAAGCCGTGCTCACCGGCAAACAGCACGCCAGCGGCACCGCCCGCCTGGCCGAAGCCGCGCTGCTGCTCGGCATGGCCGATAGCGACATCGCCGTAAACGTGCAGGGCGACGAACCGCTGATTGATCCCGCCCTCATCAACCGCACCGCCGAATTGCTCGGCGGCAGCAGTGCGCAAATGGCCACCGCCGCCCACCCGATTGCCGACGCGGCCGAATTTCTCAATCCCAACTGCGTGAAAGTGGTGCTCGACCAACGGCGCAACGCCCTCTATTTCAGCCGCGCCCCCATCGCCTGGCCGCGTGACGCCTTCGCCGAAACGCAAGCCGTGCTGCCCGAAGGCTTTGCCCCGCTGCGCCACATCGGCCTGTATGCCTACCGCGTGGGCTTTTTGCACCAATACGTCGGCCTGCCTCCCTCACCGCTGGAAAGTATCGAATCGCTCGAGCAGCTGCGCGTGTTGTGGCACGGCGGCAAAATCGCCGTAACCGTGTGCGACAACGCCCCCGCCGCCGGCGTAGACACCGCCGAAGATTTGCAGCGCGTGCGTGATTGGTTTGCCCGGCATCCCGAAGAGGCTAGCTGAAAATAAATCGCCCGGCTGAGCAAAGCCAATATGGTTTTAACTTCGTTGAAGCTGATGCTTTCAGGTAGCCTGTTCTCCCGAGACAGCTTGCCTCCGCCTCCGCCTTGAACGACCGCTTTTAAGGAGTTGTGTTATGCGTTTGCTCCGCCGCGTTGGTTTCGCTGCCCTCCTGATTGCCGTTGCCCTCTCTGCCGCTTATTTTGCGAACACCACCCGCCCGCCACAAAATCCCGCTGCCCGCGCCAAAGCTGTTCGGCTGCCTAAAACCATGCCGCCGCCCGCATCGGCACAGGTCGGCAACACGGATAAGGCGCCGCCCATCGTCCGCGCCGCCTGCAGCCAAATCGGCCAAACCGTGCGCTACGACCCCGCCTATACTGCGCTGGATTATCCGATGGGCGATGTGCCGATAGCAAAAGGAGTGTGCACCGATGTGGTGATTCGCGCACTGCGGCAGCAGAGCATAGACTTGCAGCAGCTGGTTCACCAAGACATGAAAGCGAATTTTCCCGCCTACCCGAACCGCTGGGGCTAAAACGCCCCGACCTGAATATCGACCACCGCCGCGTGCCGAATCTGGAGGTTTATTTCGCACGGCACGGCTGGGCGGTGCAAGACGGATACCGCACGGGCGACATTGTTACCTGGCGGTTGGCGGGCAGCGGGCTGCCGCATATCGGCATCGTATCCGACCGCAAACATGGTGATACACCGCTGATTATCCACAATATCGGCGCAGGCACGCGTGAAGAGGACATCCTGTTCCGCCACGAAATCGTCGGCCATTTCAGGCAGCCCGCCCAATATGGCGCCGTGAAGTGGCGGCGCGGCCAAGCCTGATGCTGTTTTTTAGATAGCCTCCTCACGCCAAGCAGGCTACCTGAAATTAACATCTGCCTAACAAAGAAACGAATATGACCACACCCGACAACACCGTCCGCCTTTCCAAACGCATGGCCGAGCTCGGCCTCTGTTCGCGCCGTGAAGCCGATGCCTATATCGAGCGCGGCTGGGTGAGCGTGAACGGCGAGAAAGCCGTGCTCGGCCAAAAGGTGGGAGCGGGTGACCGCATCGAGCTGCACCGCGCTGCGCACGAAGAACAGGCCGGGCGGGTTACCATTCTGCTGCACAAACCGGTGGGCTTCGTGAGCGGGCAGGCCGAAAAAGGTTACCGCAGCGCTGCCGATCTGATTACCGAAGCCAACCATTGGCCGGAAGACCGCAGCCCGCAAAAGTTTAAAGCGGCACACCGCCACGGCCTCGCCCCCGCCGGCCGACTGGATATCGATTCGATTGGGCTGCTAGTGCTCACGCAAGACGGACGCGTGGCCAAAAGCCTGATCGGCGAAAACAGCGGCGTGGAGAAAGAATATCTGGTGCGGGTGAAGGGCAAACTTTCCGAAGAAGGCCTGCGCCTGCTGAAACACGGCCTGAAGCTAGACGGTGAAGCGTTGCGGCCGGCCAAGGTGTCGTGGCAAAACCAAGACCAGCTGCGTTTTGTGCTGAAACAGGGCAAAAAACGCCAAATCCGCCGCATGTGCGAGCTGGTGGGGCTGCGCGTGGTGGGGCTCAAGCGCATCCGCATCGGCAAGGTGAAACTCGGTGCGCTGCCGCCGGGGCAGTGGCGTTATCTGGCGCCGCACGAGCGGTTTTGATTGGGAAGATAGCGGATTAAAATAAGAATGAGACAAGGCGGCGAGCCGCGGACAGTATAGGTAGTACGGCTAGGCGAGACAACACTGTAGCATTCTTATTTTAATCCGCTATGAATATGCTAAAGGCTACCTGAAAATACGGCATGGCAGAGTTTTTGCGAAGTTGAAGTTTCAGGTAGCCTTTAGCATATTCATTTTGGACAGGTGTTGTGATTTCAGGTAACGTGTATGCCATGTTCTTCGCTTGTTCCTGCAGTTGGTTTGAGAAAAACTGCAATCAAAGCTATACGCCCGGGCGACGGCTATGGCAAAATGCCTGCTTGATTTTATTTCTGTATATTCCAAGGAGTGCCACCATGTCCATCAGCAATGTAGTTCGCATGATTGAAGAGAACGATGTCCGTTTCGTTGATTTGCGATTCACCGACACTAAAGGCAAACAGCACCATTTCACCGTGCCCGCCGCGGTGGTGCTGGACGATCCGGAGGAGTGGTTTGAAAACGGCCACCCGTTCGACGGTTCGTCTATCGGCGGCTGGAAGGGCGTTCAGGCCTCCGATATGATGCTGCGCCCCGACTCGGCTACTGCTTTCATCGACCCTTTCTACGATGATGCCACCGTGGTGCTCACTTGCGACGTGATCGATCCGGCCAGCGGCCAAGGCTACGACCGCGACCCGCGCTCCATCGCCCGCCGTGCCGAAGCTTATTTGAAAGCCAGCGGCGTGGGCGACACCGCCTATTTCGGTCCCGAGCCTGAATTTTTTGTGTTCGACGGCATTGAGTTTGAAACTCATATGCACAAAGCCCGCTTCGAAATCAGCTCCGAAAGCGCCGCGTGGTCGAGCGGCCTGCATTTGGACGGCCAAAATACCGGCCACCGCCCGATGGTGAAAGGTGGCTACGCTCCCGTTGCGCCGGTGGATGCCGGGCAGGATTTGCGCTCCGCCATGGTCAATACCTTGCAGGAAATCGGCATTGAAGTGGAAGTGCATCATGGCGAAGTGGGCACTGGCAGCCAGATGGAAATCGGTACTAAATTCAGTACCTTGGTACACCGTGCTGACCAAACCCAAGACATGAAATACGTGATCCACAACGTGGCGCACAACTTCGGCAAAACCGCCACCTTCATGCCCAAACCTTTGATGGGCGACAACGGCAGCGGTATGCACGTGCATCAATCCATTTGGAAAAACGGCCAAAACCTGTTCGCAGGCGACGGCTATGCCGGCTTGAGCGACACCGCCCTTTACTATATCGGCGGCATCATCAAGCACGCCAAAGCGCTGAATGCCATCGCCAACCCCTCCACCAACTCCTACAAACGCCTGGTGCCGCATTTTGAAGCGCCCACCAAGCTGGCTTATTCCGCCAAAAACCGCTCCGCTTCCATCCGCATCCCCACCGTGTACAGCGTGAAAGCCCGCCGCGTTGAAGTGCGTTTCCCGGATCCTACCGCGAACCCCTATTTGATGTTCGCCGCGCTGCTGATGGCCGGGCTGGACGGTATCCAAAACAAAATCTATCCCGGTGATCCGGCCGACAAAAACCTCTACGACCTGCCGCCGGAAGAGGATGCATTGGTGCCGACCGTGTGTGCCTCTTTGGAAGAAGCCTTGTTCGCCCTCAAAGCCGACCACGAATTCCTCCTGCGCGGCGGCGTGTTCAGCCAAGACTGGATCAACAGCTACATCGCCTTCAAAGAAGAAGACGTGCGCCGCATCCGCATGGCGCCGCACCCGCTGGAATTTGAAATGTATTACTCGCTGTAAGGCAGAATGAAAAGGCTGCCTGAACAATCAGGTGGCTTTTTTATACCGAATGTTTGCCCTGGCTGCTGCCTTTCGCAGGTTCAGGTAGCCTTTGTCCCATGATTGCACGAGACAAAATGGCGGCAGATTGAGCAAAATCGGATAGTTTGGAGCAGAGGAATGCCAGTATGATGCCACCTGTTTTAAATTATCCAAGCAATAAGGAACACATCATGGGCGCACGCCGCAAATTTCCGATTCCGCTCAGTTATTTCAGCACCACCATCGGCCTATTCGCGTTGGGTTTGTCGTGGCGCTATGGCGCAGCGGCAGGCCTGATGCCGGCTTGGCCGAGCGAATGGCTGCTGGCAGCGGCGTTTGTGGTGTGGTTGGTGCTGGTGGCGGCTTACGTTTGCAAGATATTGGCTTATCGCGATGATTTTTTAAGCGACTTAACTGATTTGGTGCAATGCTGTTTTCTCAGTGCCATTCCGATTACCACCACCTTGGCAGGCATTGCCGGGCTGCCGTATGCCGCCGGGGTGGCACGTGTGTTGGTGTATGCCGGCATTGCCGGGCAGCTGGCGTTTGCCATGTATCGTGCTGCCGGGCTGTGGCGCGGGCTGCACAGCTTGGCAGCCACTACGCCGGTGATTTATCTGCCTACGGTGGCCGCTAATTTCGTGAGTGCCACGGCGCTAGACGTGCTGGGGCAGCATGATTATGCGGTGTTGTTTTTCGGTGCGGGGCTGCTGTCTTGGTTTAGCCTGGAGGCGGCGATTTTAGGCAGGCTGCGCACGGCGGTGGCGGTTGTACCGCAGGTGCGCGGGATAGTGGGCATCCAGCTTGCGCCGGCCTTTGTGGGCTGTGGGGCGTATTTTGCGGTGAACGGCGGCGCAATCGACATTTTTGCGCTGGCCTTGATGGGATACGGCTGTTTGCAGTTTCTGCTGTTGCTGCGCCTGCTGGGCTGGTTTGCCGAGGGCGGGTTTAGCATGAGCTGGTGGGGCTTCTCGTTCGGCTTGGCGGCCATGTGCGGCTGCGGGTTGCATCTGCTGGAGGCGGGCAGGTTGGTGTGGCTGGGCACGGTGCTGGCGGTAAGCGGCTCGGCTGGGGTGGCGCTGCTGTTGGCGGGAACGTTGTATTTGGTGTGGCAGGGGCGGTTTTTGGTGCGTTAGGCTGCTTATGCCCTTGTTGTAAAGGTTAAAGGCTACCTGAAAACGGTTTATACGGTTTCAGGTAGCCTTTTTGTAGCAGAGGAAGGTATCAGAGCAAATCCAATTGCGCTAAAGCCCGTTGCAGCTGGTCGGCCGTCCAGTGGTTGCTAGCAGCGAGGGTCATGAGGGCGGTGGCGGTTTCGATATTGCATTTGCCGCCGCCCACCGCTCCGGCCTGGCGCAGGGCGTTGCCTTGGGCGTAGGCGGTGCCGGTGCGGCCGTGGTGGGCTTGGCTGATGTTGAGCAGCAGGCCGCCGTTTTGGGTGAAGTGTTGCACGGCGGCGAGCAATTCGGGGTTGGCGGGGGCGTGGCCTTGGCCGTAGGAAAGCAGGATGGCGGCTTCTTGGGGGAAGTGGCGCAGGCTGTGGGCGATTTGCTCGGTGCTGCTGCCGGGGGTGAGCAGGTGGCTGCACACGCGGGCGTCGGGGTTGAAGCGGGTGGGCAGGCCGCTGAGGCGGCAGGGCGGGGTGTTAGGCTGCCAGGTGTTGAAGTGGGCGTTGTCGAAGCCGTGATCGAGCTCGGTGCTGCATTTGCTGCTGCCGATGGCGGGGTAGAGCCGGCCGCCGAAGGCGATAACGGTACCGTGCAGTTGGGGATTTTGCAGGGCGGCGATGGCGGTGCGGAGGTTGTCGGGGGCATCGCTGTTGGCGGCGTGGTAGGGCTTTTGCGCGCCGGTGAGGATGATGGGTTTACCGACGTTGTCGAGCGCAAGGGCGAGGAAGTTGGCAGTGTAGGCGAGGGTGTCGGTGCCGTGCAAGATGAGGATGCCGTCGTGCTCGGGCAGGGCGGCTTGCAGGATGGCGAGCCATTCTGCCCAATGTTGGGGGGTGATGTTGGAACTGTCGATCAGGGGCTGGCAGATGTGCCAGTGAAACACGGCTTGTTCGGCATAGGATTGCAGGGCTTGTTCGGCGAGCTCGGCATCGGGCACAAGGCCGTCGGGGCTGGGCTTCATGCCGATGGTGCCGCCGGTGTAGAGGACAAATATTTTTTGCATGGCGGGATGGTTTGCTGGAAATGGGATATAGGATTATAGGGGCTAGTTGGAAAGTTGGGGTAGGGGATTGGGGTTTCTTTTTCAGGTAGCCTTGGTGTGATTGAGGGAATGGATTAAAGGCTACCTGAAAAGTGTTTTGCTTTTCAGGTAGCCTTTCAGGTAGCCTTTTAATTAGCTGATGGAATTACTGAACTTTAATCAGTTTAACATCGAATACCAGCACGGAGTTGGGCGGAATGTTGGGGTTGCCTTTGTCGCCGTAGGCGAGTTCGGCAGGGATGTAGAGGGTGTATTCGCCGCCTTCTTTCATCAACTGCAGGCCTTCGGTCCAGCCTTTGATCACACCGTCAAGCTTGAAAGTAGCGGGTTCACCGCGCTTGATGGAACTGTCGAACACAGTGCCATCGAGCAATTTGCCTTCGTAGTGTACGGTTACAGTGCTCTTAGCAGTAGGCTGTTTGCCGGTACCTTCGGTTTTCACGCTGTATTGCAGGCCGGAGGGCGTGGTTTTCACGCCTTCTTTGGCTTTGTTGGCTTCGAGGAAGGCTTTACCTTCTTCCAGCTGGCGGGTGGCCAGTTTGCCCATCTGGGCAGTGTGGTATTGCTGCAGGATGTTGTTGGCTTCTTCGTCGCTCACGGGTAGCGGCTGGCTGGCCATACCGGCCTGCAGTCCTTTAATCAGGGTGGCTTGGTCGAAATCCAAAATAGCATTGGCGTCGCCCAGCTGTTGGCCTTGCAGATAGCCGATGAGGTAGCTGGCTTTTTGCTGTTCGGTCATGCCGGCCAATACGTCGGAGGCGGCAGCAGGGCCTGAAGCGGCAGCGGGGCCGGATGCAGTTGAAGATGCGGCCGGAGCAGAGGCGCTGCCGGAAGTGGGCTGTTGGTTACAGGCGGCCAGTGCGAATACCACGGCGGCCAGCAGGCCGGTGCGGAATGTGTTGGTTTGCATAAAACTCCCTAATGTGAATGAAAGGAAACAACAGCGGGCATTACATCATTTCTGCCGTGCCGTTTCAATCGGTTTTACCTGAATTAAAAGGTCTCGGCTTGTTTTTTCGCGGCGGAAGTGATGAAATCCCGCCTTTGCACCGAACACACAGAAAGATTTGCTATGCCACCCGTTTGCCTGCCGCGCGGCCCGATTATGGCCGATGTTGCCGCCTACCGCTTGAGCGAGGAGGAAAAACAACGCCTGCTGCACCCCGCCGTTGGCGGTGTGATTTTGTTTCGCCGCAATTACCAAAACCGCAGCCAGCTTCAGGCTTTGTGTGCCGAAATCAAGGCTTTGCGTACGCCGGAGTTGGTGATTGCCGTGGATCATGAGGGCGGGCGCGTGCAGCGCTTTATCGAAGGCTTCACCCGCCTACCGGCCATGAGCACGCTGGGCGGCATTTGGGAAAAGCAAGGCCAAGCAGCGGCAGAAGCGGCGGCGGAACAGGTGGGTTGGGTGTTGGCGACAGAATTGCGCGCCTGCGGGGTGGATTTGTCGTTTACGCCGGTGTTGGATTTGGATTGGGGGCAGTGCGCCGTAATCGGCAACCGCAGCTTTCACTGCCAAGCCGATACTGTTACCGCGCTGGCGCTGGCGCTGCAACGCGGGCTCAACCGGGGCGGCATGCAAAGCTGCGGCAAACACTTCCCCGGCCACGGCTTTGTTTCCGGCGACAGCCACCACGTTCTGCCCGAAGACCCGCGCAGCCTGGCCGAACTGATGGCGGCAGATATCCGGCCTTTCCGCGCCCTGGCCGCCGAGGGTATGGCCGCCGTGATGCCCGCGCATGTGGTGTACCCGCAGGTAGACAAACAACCTGCCGGTTTTTCGAGCATCTGGCTAAAGCAAATTTTGCGCCAGGATTTGGGCTTCAACGGCGTAATTTTTTCCGACGACCTCACCATGGAAGGCGCCAGCATGGCCGGCGGCATCCGCGAGCGGGCAGCGCAATCTTTTGCCGCCGGCTGCGATATCGTGTTGGTGTGCAACCGCCCCGATTGGGTGGACGAACTGCTCGAAGGCTTCAGGCTACCTGAAAACCCGCAACTGGCCGAGCGCTGGCAATACATGGCCGGGCGCGGCACACCAGAGGATTACGCCGCAGTGATGCAGCAGCCCGAATTCCAAGCCGCCCAAGCTTTCACTGCTGCCCTTTCCTCGCCGCAAGATTTGGCCGGCGGGGTGAAAGTGGGCGAGGCGTTTTAAGGAGGATACCTATGTTAAACCCGAAAATTTTCAGCCTGCCGGAAGAAGAGCTGCCGGTAAAAGATGTGCCGCAGGGCTATGCCATCGTTTCCGACCAGGTTGCCAAAGAAGGCATGCCCATCCGTTTTCTGTATCGCGAAGAGCCTGATGCCGCCTTCCCGCCCGACAGTGGCTGGCGGATGTTTTCCGGCTTTGAAGACGATGACTACGCCGACAATGCCGCCAACTTTCACTTCTACAGCTTGCAACGCATGGCTAACTACCAGCCGGCGATTGCCAAATTGCTGCACAGCTCCACCGGTTCGGTGTTTGAGCAGGATTTGGATCAGCTGGATTTTGTAGCAGTAGGCGATTGGGAGATTCCACAGGAGTGAGCTTGGTGTCATCATTGTGATGGCGGGCGGTATAGAGGCTACCTGAAGTGGTTTTTTGATTTTCAGGTAGCCTTTTGTTGTGGCCGGGCAAGCCAGGCTGATCAATTAGCTTGTGGCCAATTCAAAATATTTCTGCATCACCAGCAGGTTGGTGATCAGTTCTTGCCTGCTATTAAAGAAGGGCTGCATATAGGCGTTGGCGTTGCGGATGATGCGTTCGGCGGCATCGGGGTATTGCTGGTAGAAGGCGAGTTTTTCTTCGAAATCGCTGTAGTCGGGCTGGAGGTGGACGTAGTGGACTTCAGGCTGCAGCAGGCCCTCCAGCAGCCAGGTTTCGTAGGCGGGGGTGGTCATGAAACAGAGGGAGCGGGAGGCGAGTATCCATTTGAGGTTGGTGGCGACGTCGTTGCCTTCGATGCTGAGGATGTATTTGTATTGCAGCTGTTGGCCTACGCTCATGAAGCTGCGGTGGTAGGGCTGGCCGATGGATTGTTTGTGTACGCAGCCGACGTCGCACAGAGGGTGGTTGTGGTATTGGCGCAAGAAGCGCAGGCGCTGTTCTTGGAAGGCGGCGCCGCGCCAGACGAGTTGGTTGCGTTTGGCGGCAAATGGGGTGCGGTCGGGGTAGATGTAGAAATGGCGCACGCTGTCGAGCTTGAGTAAAACGGAGTATTGGTTGTCGCTCCGGATAGGGCGGCTTTTCACGAAGGCGGGCTGGGCGGAGATGTGGGTGACATCGCCGAATTCGTAGGCGAAGCGGGCTTCTGCCGGGAAGTAGCGCAGGAGGGTGGCGAGGTCGTAGTAGTAGGCGGAGGTGTGGCTGCCGCGTTTGAAGTTGCCGGCTTGGCCTACCGGGGTGAGGCTAGCTGAAAGGGTAAACGGCTGGTTTTGCTGGTTGCAGTAGTCCACGCGCTGCCGGATTTGCTGCTGGGTTTCGCTGGGGAGGCGGGCAAACTCGGCCAATACGGGCTCGATGGATTTGGCGAGTAAGCGGTGTGGCAACAGGCCGAATGGACTGTGGCGGGTGTAGTAGGCGAGTTTGTGCAGGCGGCGGTGGTAGATGCCGAGATCGATGGGCATGGCGGTTTAGCAGGGTTGTATCAGTTGTTTGGCTTCCTGGCGTTTGAGCTTCCAGCCGTGGGAGTAAACGAGGCAGGTGAGGTAGTATTTTGATTCTATGCGGAATAGGGGGATGAAGAAGAAGGTGAATTTGGTGTAGGCATTGGTGATGTGTAGATTAACGCGGTTGTTGCAGTTGCCGCAGAGGCAGCTTTCGCCGAGGTCGTCAAAATAGCCTTTACTGCCCCAGATGAAGATCATGGCGATTTCTCTTTGTACTTATATGGTTATGTGTGAAAGCCGGGCCGGCACGTTGCGGCCGGCCCTGCTGGTTTGGCTTATACGATTTCGGCTTTGGTGATGACTACGGGCTCAACCGGCACATCGTCGTGGTAGCCGTGACGTTTAGTGGCCACGCCTTCGATGGCATCAACTACATCTTGGCCTTCCACCACTTTGCCGAATACGGCGTAGCCCCAGCCGTGCAGGCTGGGGGAGGTGTGGTTGAGGAATTCGTTGTCTTTGGTGTTGATGAAGAATTGGGAGGAGGCGCTGTGCGGGGCCTGGGTACGCGCCATGGCGAGGGTGTATTTGTTGTTTTTCAGGCCGTTTTGCGCTTCGTTTTTAATCGGGGCGCGGGAGGGCTTTTCCTGCATGTTTTCGTCCATGCCTCCACCCTGAATCATGAAACCTTTGATCACGCGGTGGAAAATAAGGCCGTCGTAGAAGCTGTCTTTCACGTATTGTTCGAAGTTGGCGGCGGTTTCGGGGGCTTTTTCGTGGTCGAGCTCGATGCCGATGGTGCCGAAGTTGGTATGGAGTTTGATCATGTTTGCCGTCCTGTAATGGGTTGGAGGAAAGGGAAGAGGTTACCTGAAAAACAGTTTGGGGTTTCAGGTAGCCTTTTTATGTTGGGATTATTGCGAAAGAACGTGCACTTGGCGGATAACGATGGGCGTGCGCGGCACGTCTTGATACATATCCACGGTGCTGGTGGGAATGCTGGCGATTTTGTCCACTACTTCCTTACCGGCGGTTACTGTGCCGAACACGGCATAGCCGTAGCCGCGTGCGGTGGGGGCGGTGTGGTTGAGGAATTCGTTGTCTTTCAGGTTGATGAAAAACTGGCTGGTGGCGGAGTGGGGCTGGGCAGTGCGCGCCATGGCGATGGTGTAGCGGTTGTTTTTCAGGCCGTTGTCGGCTTCGTTATCGAGGGCGCGACGGATGGGGGCTTTTTCGGCCATTTGGGCGGTGAGGCCGCCGCCTTGGATCATGAAGCCGGGAATCACGCGGTGGAAGATGGTGCCGTTGTAAAAGCCGCTGCGGGCGTAGGCGAGGAAGTTTTCCACGGTTTTGGGTGCACGGGTTTCATCCAAGGAAAGCTCAATATTGCCTTGGCTGGTTTCAAGCAACACGCGGGTTTCGGCATGGGCGGCGAGGGCGGAGCAGCCGAGTGCGGCGGCCAGGATGAGTGTGCGGAACGGTTTGTTCATGATATTGGTTAAGATATGGAAATGAATAAAGGCGTTAGGGTAAAGGCTACCTGAAAATTTTGCAAGCACGGTTAAAGCACTTCTGCCTGCTGCGTTAGCTGGTGTTGCGGTATTGCTCATGCTGTTTGCAACTCTTCGCTCGGCAAGAAGAAAGAACGGTTTCCGCTGCCATAGATGCCGGCCATGGTGAGAAGGGTTGTTTTAAATACAGAAAGCATTGATTGTGTTAAAATTGCCCGTTTTTTACATTCTAATTTTCCGCAAAGGCACACCCATGATTTCCACTTCCGGCATCACCATGCAGTTCGGCGCGAAGCCGCTGTTTGAAAACGTATCCGTTAAATTCGGCGAAGGCAACCGCTACGGCCTCATCGGCGCGAACGGTTCGGGCAAGTCCACCTTCATGAAAATTTTGGGTGGCGATTTGGAGCAGACCAGCGGCGAAGTGGCGATTGAACACGGCGTGCGCCTGGGCAAACTGCGCCAAGACCAGTTTGCCTACGAAGACATGCGCGTACTGGACGTGGTAATGATGGGGCACACCGAAATGTGGGCGGCGATGACCGAACGCGACGCGATTTACGCCAACCCCGAAGCCACCGAAGAAGACTATATGCACGCGGCCGAACTGGAAGCCAAGTTTGCCGAATACGACGGCTACACCGCCGAAGCGCGCGCCGCCGAATTATTGAGCGGCGTGGGCATTGCCGAAGAACTGCACAACGCCACCATGGCGGAAGTCGCCCCCGGCTTCAAGCTGCGCGTGCTGCTGGCGCAAGCCCTGTTCTCCAAACCCGACGTGTTGCTGTTGGACGAGCCGACCAACAACTTGGACATCAACACCATCCGCTGGCTGGAAGGCGTGCTGAACCAATACGACAGCACCATGATTATCATCAGCCACGACCGCCACTTCCTGAACGAAGTCTGCACCCACATGGCGGATTTGGACTACAACACTATCACCGTTTACCCCGGTAATTACGACGACTACATGCTCGCCTCCGCCCAATCCCGCGAACGCGCCCTGAAAGACAACGCCAAAGCCAAAGAAAAATTGCAGGAACTGCAAGAATTTGTGGCTCGCTTCTCCGCCAACAAATCCAAAGCCCGCCAAGCCACCAGCCGCTTGAAGCAGGCCGACAAAATCAAAGCCGAAATGGTGGAAGTGAAGCCCTCCACCCGCCAAAACCCGTATATCCGCTTTGAAACCGACGAGAAAAACAAGCTGCGCCGCCAAGCCGTGGAAGTGGAAAACCTGGCCAAATCGTTCGACAAAACCTTGTTTGAAAAATTGTCTTATATTCTGGAAGCCGGGCAACGCCTCGCCATTATCGGCCCGAACGGCGCGGGCAAATCCACCTTGCTGAAACTCTTGGCCGGCGCGTTTGACGAAAAACTTTCCGACATCAAGCCCGATGCAGGCAGCATCAAATGGGCGGAAAAAGCCACCGTCGGCTACTACCCGCAAGACCACGAAAACGACTTCGACGTGGACATGGACCTGACCGAATGGATGCGCCAATGGGGTCAGGAAGGCGACGATGAACAAGTGATTCGCGGCACGCTCGGCCGTTTGCTGTTCGGCAGCAACGACGTGGTGAAGAAAGTGAAAGTGCTCTCCGGCGGTGAAAAAGGCCGTATGCTCTACGGCAAACTGCTGTTGCTGCGCCCCAATGTGCTGATTATGGACGAACCGACCAACCACATGGACATGGAAAGCATCGAATCGCTGAACATGGCGCTGGAAAAATACAAAGGCACGCTGATTTTCGTGTCGCACGACCGCCAGTTTGTATCCTCGCTCGCCACGCAGATTATCGAGCTCGACGGCAAAGGCGGCTATGAATATTATCTGGGCGATTACGAAGGTTACTTAGCCAAGAAAGGCTTGGTGTAACCCCAAAAGGCTACCTGAAAGAGAAATCAATTTTCAGGTAGCCTTTTGCAGATGGTTCAAATAAAAATATAAGAAAGGGAAAGTATGTTTACACTCAATGGGTTTGGCACCACATTTGTTGGCGAATGCGATTACGAGCCGGACGGTACTTACATCACCACAGCATGGATTGTGGCTTTATGGATACCGCTGATTCCGCTGTATAGCGCACGGATTTTGTTGGTGGAACCGACCATGCTCTCCGGCACGAATTATCAAATTATCAAGCAGCCGGTGCATTGGGGTCAGGCTCGGCGGATATGGGTGTACACACTCGGGATTCCCGCTCTGCTTGCCTTGTTTGTTTGGATGGTGGGTGTGTTGGATTCATTGTCGCCGTTGGCGGGGTAAATCCTATTTTGGCTGGCGGTGGGCGTGATGCTTGTCTACGCTCTTTTGCCGTTTTTCCTGCGCTATCGGGCTTGTAAGGCAATCGGGCTGCGTTACAAGGAGCTGAATGAATCGCCTCTTACTTGGCTGATAGTAGTGTTGCTGTTGCTCGCATTCGGTTATGGGGTATTGTTTGGGAACAAACCATAGCGCAGGCTTGGAATCTGCCCAAGCATGAGGCTACCTGAAAATCGGTAAAGCAGTTTTCAGGTAGCCTGTAGCTGAAATATTTTCCATACAGGCCAGTCAAGGCTGTATGCAGCACTTTGGTTATGCATAGTGCAAATGAAACGGGACGGTTGTTCAAAACCGTCCCGCCATTTTTTGGCTGCCTGCCTGTTGTAGCTGCCTTTGCCTTTCTTTTTACGTTCCGTTTTGTGCCGGAACAGATTGGAACGTACCAGCGCTTTGAGTGCGTTATCGCGGATTTTGCCTTTATTGAGTTGGTGTGCCATAGGGCTTTCCTTTTGTTTTGTATTAAAACGGGCGCGGATTGTAGCCTGCCGGTTAGGATGGGGCAAGAGGGAGCGGGAGTGGGAGTTTGGCAGAGGTTTGTTGAATGGATGGGCTACTGTATTTGGTGCCGCGGCTTTGCTCACTATTCTTGCCCAGATAGCTTTGCTGTCTGGGCAATATCGAATAACAGTATTGCACCTGGGTATATTGCTGCTGATTGCAGTGGCGGTATGCAGGCTGGTGTGGTGGCGGTGGCATGGCAAACGTACCGGGCCACGCGAGTTTGTGCGTTTGGAGGAAGAGGGTATCCGTTATTGTTTATCGGGTGCGGGCGAAGGTTTTGTGGCTTATGAATGGTTGCAATTTGTGAATTTGCGGGGCGGAAATTTTCCCAGCAAATTGTTATTGCAATACCGCATGCCGGAACAGGCCGGCGTAGTACCGCAAACGCTCAGTTTGAATTTGAATCGGATTAAGCCGTCGTCTGCAGCCGGAAACCAGGTGTGGCTTAACAGCGCGTGGAATGCTTTGGAATTGGCGGAGGAAATCAGAAATCGCTGCCGGCCGGGGCAGCTGTATGACAAATTAATGTATTGATTGCCGGTTTGGCGTGAGGCTATATTTTTCAGGTAGCCTTGGTATGGAAAAGGCTACCTGAAAACTTAAATGCTTAAGCGCTTTCTTGCTCCAGCACAAATCTTGCGCCTTGGTCTTGCGCCAAGAGTTCGGCGAGGGCAGGCAGGTTGGCGGCGAGCTGTTCGGCCAGCAGATAGGGCGGGTTGATAACGAACATGCCGCTGCCGTGCATGCCGAAGCCGTCACTGCGTGGGGCATGGGCATGCAGTTCGGCTTGCAGCCAATGGGTAATGGGCAGTTTGCGCAGTTCGGCGGGCATTTGGCGGCTTTCTTCGCGCGAAAGGCAGGGATACCACAGCAAATAGCAGCCGGTGGAGAAGCGGCGCAGGGCGGCCTGCAGGGTTTTGACTACTTGGCGGTAGTCTTGTTTTTGTTCGTAGGGCGGGTCGATGAGGATTAGGGCGCGGCGCGTCGGGGGCGGCAGGAGGGAAATCAGGCCTTGGTAGCCGTCGCTTTGTTTGGCGATGATGCGGCGGTCGGCGCTGGTGTTTTCCTGCAGCAGGGCAAAATCGGCGGGATGCAGCTCAAACAGGCGCATTTTGTCGCTGTCGCGCAGCAGGCTTTGGGCAAGGTGGGGCGAGCCGCAATAGAAATCGGGCGCGGGCAGGATATGGCGCAGGTGTTGGCGGAATTGTTCCAGCTCGGCGGGCAAGGCAGGCGTGGCAAGCAGGCGGCTGATGCCTTGTTGGTGTTCGCTGGTTTTTTGTGCGGCATCGTCTGTCAGGCGATATAAGCTGGCACCGCTGTGGGTGTCGATATACCAATAGGGCTTGTCTTTGCGGTTGAAGTAGCTGAGAGTGAGAAACAGGATAAAATGTTTGAGTATGTCGGCATGGTTGCCGGCATGGAAGGCGTGGCGGTAGCTTAGCATGGGGTGGCGCTGAGTTGAGAAAGGCGGCATTTTATAGCGGGTTGGTTGGCTTCCGCTACTTTGGCTAAATATTGCAGATAAAAAAAGGTGTGGCAGTTGGCCACACCTAAACACACACACATCAAGAGGAAAATGAATCCAATGTTGCAAGAAACAGGAGTATCTCTATTTCAACCAACCGGCTTTGCTTGCCAGCCGGGCACTAAATCCTTTCAACTTGGAAGGAATTATAAAGATAATGGCTGGGAGAAATGTTGACCAAAATCAAATGAACGACAATTCATAGCCCGAAAGTTTGGCAATTTATGCGTAAAAGAGGCTCCGTTAGCAAATTATCGGTGTGTTCCGGCTTTTCAGGTAGCCTCAAATAGCTTAAACGGGCTGCCACAGGGTGTGCCAGCGTGCTAAAATGTCTGTATATTAACAAGATGCCGTGCAACAGAACAGTTAGCGGGCAGGGGAATGACCCTTGCCAACCGGCCTTAACTAGGGAGTGGCAGTATGCGGCCTGGCCGCAATAGCCGCCAAAAGAAAGATTTAAATACGGTTGGAACGAATGATTAAATTTGCACTCGGGCGCAAAGCCGTTAAGCTGGTGAAAACAAATCGGACCGAGCAGGATAATCTGCCTGATGCCGAAGCCTACTACCGCCGTGCCCAACAGCTGTTGGAAGCAGAAGACACCCGCGAAAAAGCCGTGGCCGATATGCTCCAAGCCGCCGAAATGGGGCACCAGCAGGCGCAATACGAGCTGGGCGAATGGAACCGCCAAGGCCAAAATGTGCCGCAAAACTATGCCACCGCACTATATTGGCTGGAGCGTGCCGCCGCTTCAGGCTACCTGAAAGCCGCCTACAGCCTGGCTTTGATGCAGGCCAACGGCGAAGGCATGCAGCAAGACGTATTAGCCGCCAGCCAAGTGATGCAGCATCTGGCTGCGCAAAAATTCCCGCTGGCCATCGTGTGGCTGATGGAAAACGCGGCCGCCCACGGCCAGCACCAAAAAGCCTTTGCCTGGGCCTCCCATGCCGCCGCGCTGGGCGAACCGCAGGCGCAATATCATATGGCCTATGCCCTCCTGCACGGATTGGGCACCAAAACCGACGTGCGCCAAGGCATCAGCTGGCTCAAACGCGCCGCCGAACACGACTACGGCGATGCACAATGGCAGCTCGCCCGCCTGTATGAAACCGGCCGCTTCGGTGGCATGGACAAAGCCAAAGCCCTGCATTGGTATGAGCGCGTGGCTGCCAAAGGCGTGGTGGCTGCCCAAAGCAAGGCCGGGCATATGCGGCTTAACGGTATCGGCTGTGCTGCCGACCCCAAGGCCGCCGTACAATGGATTATCCAGGCTGCCAACGCCAACGACTCGGAAGCATTGAACCTGCTGGCCAAACAGCTGCTCACCGGGCAGGGCATCCAGCAAAACTTCGATGCCGCCGTGCGTTGCCTGGAGCAAGCCGTGCGTTTGGGTAATGCCGACGCCATGTATCAAATGGGCGATGTGTACCGCTACGGCTTGGGCGTATCTAAAGACGACAAACTGGCGCGGCAATGGTATGAACAGGCCGTGCTCAACGGGCACGAAGAAGCCAAAGAAAAGCTGGCCGAGCCGGTGAAACCCCAGCGCCGTGCGTCCGATCCGGTGTGCCATCTGCCCGATCCGGAAGAGCAGCTGGCCGAAGAACACTACCGGCAAGCCTTCGTTTGCCACTTCGGCCTCAATGGTACGACCCAAGACATCGGCCAAGCCTTCTCGCTCTATAAAGCCGCCGCCGAATACGGCCTGCCGCGTGCGCAAACCAACCTCGGCATGATGTTTTTCCTTGGCGAATTTGTGGGCAAAGACTACGAAAAAGCCGCTGCTTGGTTTAAAAAAGCCGCCCTCCGGCACGATCCCGTGGCGCACTACAACCTCGCCTGCCTCTACTACCACGGCTGGGGTGTGCGCGCCAACGCCGGTGAAGCGATTTCCCACCTCAAGGCCGCCATCGCCCAAGGCCATAAGAACGAAGGCGAGTGGCAGAAGCTCTTGGAGCAATGGCAGGAAGAATTGGCTTAGGGCTGCCTGAAATCAAAAGGCTACCTGAAAAATGGCAAACGGTTTTTCAGGTAGCCTTTATATGCAGTGATGGCGAAACGCAACGCCTGCCTTAAAATATTTCGCCGCAGGCACCGCCTGCCTGCACTTTAAACCCGCCGCATCCGCCCTTATTTGCCGCTTAGAATTTACCCAAGCCGACTTGCCCGCAAACCCCGCTTTGCGCCACAATTAAGCCCATCCCGCATAACACAGAAAAAGGAATAAACCATGTCTGATATTGATCACAGCGATCCCATTATCTTCACTGAAAGCTGCTGCAATAAGGTAGCCGAGCTGATTGCTGAAGAAAATAACCCTGATTTGAAACTGCGCGTGTTCGTGAACGGCGGTGGATGCTCCGGCTTCCAATACGGCTTCACTTTTGACGAAATCGTGAACGATGACGACTTCCAAATCGAAAAAAGCGGCCTTGTTTTCCTAATCGACCCGATGAGCTACCAATACCTGCTCGGCGCGGAAATCGACTATACCGAAGGCTTGCAAGGCTCGCAATTCGTTATCCGCAGCAACCCGAATGCCGTAACCACTTGCGGCTGTGGTTCTTCGTTTTCGGTTTGATTGATTCAATCGCATGAATGAAAGGCTACCTGAAAGTTTCAGGTAGCCTTTTAAAATAAGAATGCTACAGCGTTGGCTTGCCTTGCCGTATTACTCATACTATCCGCGACTCACCGCCTTATCTTTAATCCGCTATATATTGAATGGCATAAAAAAGCCGGCTGGAAACAGCCGGCTGGTTTTATTTTAAGCGAGACGATCCAAGCTATCCGCTTATGCGCCGTATACAGGGAATTGATCGCACAAGGCTTTCACTTCACCGGCCACGCGTGCCAGGGTGGCTTCGTCTTCGGGTTTGTCCAGCACATCGGCCACCAGGTTGGCCAGTTTGCGGGCGGCAGCTTCGTCGAAACCGCGGGTGGTGATAGCGGCGGTGCCCACGCGGATGCCGGAAGTAACGAAGGGTTTTTCCGGGTCGTTCGGGATGGCGTTTTTGTTGATGGTAATCAACGCTTTGCCCAGTGCAGCCTCAGCGGCTTTGCCGGTGATGTGTTTCGGGCGCAGATCCACTAGGAAAACGTGGCTTTCGGTACGGCCGGAAATGATGCGCAGGCCGCGTTTTACCAGCTCTTCGGCCATGGCGGCGGCATTGATTTTCACCTGTTTGGCGTATTGCTTGAATTCAGGCGACAGGGCTTCTTTGAAGGCCACGGCTTTGGCCGCAATCACATGCATCAGCGGGCCGCCTTGCAGGCTGGGGAAAATAGCGGAGTTGAGCGCTTTTTCGTGGGTGTTGTCACGGCACAGAATCACGCCGCCGCGCGGGCCGCGCAGGGTTTTGTGGGTGGTGGTGGTAACGAAGTCGGCGTGCGGCACGGGGTTGGGGTATTCGCCGGCGGCAATCAGGCCGGCGTAGTGTGCCATATCCACAAACAGGTACGCGCCCACTTTGTCGGCGATTTCGCGGAATTTCGCCCAGTCGATTTCCAAGGCGTAGGCGGAGGCGCCGGCCACAATCATTTTGGGTTTGTGCTCAAGCGCGAGGCGTTCCACTTCGGCGTAGTCGAGCACTTCGTTTTCGTCCAGGCCGTAGGTGATGGCGTTGTAGAGCTTGCCAGAAATGTTTACCGATGCACCGTGGGTGAGGTGGCCGCCGTGGGCGAGGCTCATGCCGAGGATGGTGTCGCCGGGTTTCAATACGGAGGCATATACGGCTTGGTTGGCTTGCGAGCCGGAGTGGGGCTGTACGTTGGCATAGGCGGCGCCGAACAGTTTTTTCACGCGTTCGAGGGCAAGCTCTTCGGCCACATCCACGTGTTCGCAGCCGCCGTAGTAGCGTTTGCCGGGGTAGCCTTCGGCGTATTTGTTGGTGAGCTGGCTGCCCTGGGCTTCCATCACGGCGTAGCTGGCATAATTTTCGGAGGCAATCAGTTCGACGTGGTCTTGTTGGCGGTGCTCTTCAGCGGTAATAGCAGCGGCGAGTTCGGGGTCATATTGTTCGATGGTGATGCTGCGGGAAAACATGCTTGGATCTCCTTTAGTAAAGGCAATGGTAGGACGCTGGTGGTATCAGGGGCGCTGTATTGTAGCTGAATTCTGTGGTTATAGTTAAGGCACTTACTTGCTTCTTGCTGCGTTGGCTTGCTTTGCGGTACTACTTGTACTGTGTGCTGTACTGTTCAGTGGTCTCGCCGCCTTGTATGAAAATATTATAGCCTGACCTAGATAACCAGGACAGACTATCTCTTACCATTTGTTTCAACATGGCAATCTGAGACTTCATTTCATTGTTGTTAAATCGCCATTCGCACTCTTTCAAATACAGCTCGAAATACTTTTTTCGGAATACCGTTGAACTTGCATAAATGACGTTTGGCCCGGTTCTAGAAATTCTCAATCCCGTTAATGTGGTTTTGCCTGCCTGCAAAATGAGTGCGGTAATTAATGTGCAAGCGGCTAAACTCGCTGACATCCAATACGTTGGGATACTGTGGCAATCGGTATAAGCTACGCTGTCCGGCCTTATCTGCTCCCGGATAATCGGCAGCAGGGTAGTCGCTAATATTGGCTACGGTAACGGTGTAAACCTTGCCGTTACGCTTTAACAGCCCGAATACCACAACTTTGCCGGCTGCTCCGCGACTGCGTTTGCCTTTGCGGCCGCCTTCCAAATAACTTTCATCTGCTTCTACTTCGCCATCAAATAATTCCAAGTGCTCGCAACTATGAAAAAAAAGCAAACTCAAACGGTGAAAGTAGTAGGCAGCGGTGGTTTTATTGACTCCGGTCAATTCGGTGTCAGTACGGGCGGTTGCCCCTGCAACGAACAATTCGATCAGTTTGTCTTGGACAGGCTGATTGAGGCGACTTCTCTCATGGGAATGCTTTAATCAAATCTGAGTATTCCTAATTATCTAGGACAGCTCCAAAAATAATTGCTTCAGCTATATGCAGAGGGCGGAGAGAAAGGCTACCTGAAATTTTTAGGCAGCCTTTTAACGGGTGGCAAGATATAGGGAGAAGATTGAGTGATGAACGTTTGCCGAATTACGGTGCGAGGTTGTCTTGCAGCCATTTCAGGTAGACTTCCACGCCGTCGGATACGGGCAGCAGCAGGATTTGCGGGCAATCGTAGCTGTGGTGTTCGAGGATGAGGCGTTCAACGGCGGGATAGTGCCGAGTGGCGGTTTTGATGGTGAGGCGGATTTCATTGTCGCAGCAGAGTTTGCCCTGCCAGATGTATTGGCTTTGAATGGTTTCGTATTGCACGCAGGCGGCGAGTTGATGTTGCAGCAAGAGGCCGCTGATGCGTTCGGCTTCGGCTTGGCTGGGGCAGGTGGTGAGGACGATGGCGGGTTGGCAGGCGGGCATGGTGGTAAGGAGAAGATAGGGTTTCAGGTAGCCTGGTTGGGCGCCGCAGGCTGGCGGACATTGTGGTTTCAATAGGAGGAAAGTGTGGTGGATAGTTTTTCAGGTAGCCTTTCCAATCCAAAGGCTACCTGAAACTGATTAGCTTATTTTTCTAACACACTGGGTACGAAGCGCAGCAGGGTGTCGCGCAGGGGAATGAGTTTGCCGTGGAAGAAGTGGGAGGATTGGGGCAGTACAACCACGGGGATGTCTTGCGGGGCGGCCCAGCTGAGGGCGTTGGCCAGCGGCACCACTTCATCAATTTCGCCGTGGATCACCAAAGTGTGCGCCGGGTCGGCGGCTTGGGCAGCGGGCACTTCATACATGCCCACGGCGGGGCCGAGCAGCACGAGGGCATCGGGGCGGTGCTGCCGGGCGGCAAACAGGCTCACATAGCCGCCGAAGGAAAAGCCGGAAATGATGAGTTGGGCGGCATGGGGGTGTTGGCTTCGGGCGTAGTCGATTACGGCGAGGCAGTCGTCGGTTTCGCCGCGCCCGTAGTCGTACTCTCCTTCGCTTTTGCCTACGCCGCGCAGGTTGGGTAGGTAGCAGTGGAAGCCTAGACGGGCATAGACTTTGGCGGCGGTTTGGATCACTTTGTTGGTAAATGTGCCGCCGTGCAGGGGGTTGGGGTGATTGATGATGGCCACGCCGCGCTCGGGGGCTTTGGGCGGCAGATAAATGGTGTGCAGACGGCCGGCGGGGCCGTCTATCCAGAGTAGGTGTTGTGGAGTTAGCATAGTTTTTTAGTTTGTGAATGAGATTCATAGTAAATTAATTTTAAAGCAAGACAGCGTTGGCTTGCCTTGCTGTACTACTATACTATCTGCAGCTCACCGCCTTGTCCTGATTTAAACTTAATCCACTGCAAGTTTCAGGTAGCCTGAATGGGTTTGAGGGCTACCTGAAAACTAGTGGCAGGTAATGCTCTAGGCCTAGCCAAGGAACAGGCGGTAGGCGGTGTTGTCGGTTTGTTCGGTGTGCACATAGCCCAGCTCTTGCAGGAAGGTGGCAAAGGCTTGGTTGTCAGCGGGCGGTATGTCGATACCCACCAGCACGCGGTCATAATCCGAACTGTGGCTGAGGTAGTGGAACAGGGTAATGTTCCAACCACTCTGCATGCGGTCGAGGAAGTAGGCCAACGCACCGGGGCGTTTGGGAAATTCAAAACTGAACAAACGTTCGTGCGTTACTTTGCCGGTACGCCCACCCACCATGTAGCGAATGTGAATTTTGGCGGTTTCATTTTTGGTAAGGTTGGTGTTGGGCAGGCCGGCGGCGGTGAGCGCGGCACTGATTGCGGCCAGGTCGGCCGCGCCTTTGCTTTGGATAGCCACAAAGATGTGGGCGGTGGAGTTGTCGCTGTAGCGGTAATTGAACTCGGTGATGTTTCGGTTACCCAATATGTTGATGAATTTTAGGAAACTACCAGGCTGCTCGGGGATCGATACGGCAAAAATACTTTCGTTGCTCTCGTCCAGCTCGCTGCGCTCGGAAACATGACGCAAGCTGTGGAAATTGATATTGGCGCCGCTGGTTACGGCAATCAGGGTTTGCCTCTGCACTTGCTCACGGGCGATGTAGGCTTTGAGGCCGGCTAAGGCCAGCGCGCCGGCGGGCTCACAGATGCTGCGAGTGTCGTCGAAAATGTCTTTGAGTGCGCCGCAGATGGCATCGGTATCGACTGTGATGATTTCATCCAAGAATTCGCGGCACAGGCGAAAGGTCTCCTTTCCCACCAGTTTTACTGCCGTGCCGTCTGAAAACAGGCCGACGTCTCTGAGCTCGACCAGCCGACCGTGTTCGATGGAGGTTTTCATGGCGCAGGAATCGTGGGTTTGCACGCCGATTACCTTGATTTCAGGGCGCACCTGCTTGATGAACACGGCTACGCCGGCCGCCAGCCCACCGCCGCCGATAGGTACGAACACGGCATCAATCGGTTTGGAGTGCTGGCGCACGATTTCCAGCCCGATGGTGCCCTGGCCGGCAATCACATCAGGATCGTCAAACGGCGGGATATAGGTTTGACCGCTGGCGTCAGCCAGCTGCATGGCGTGGTCGTAGGCATCGTTGAATGACACGCCTTTGAGCACCACTTTGCCGCCGCGCGAGCGTACTGCGTCCACCTTAATTTGCGGCGCGGTTTCAGGCATCACGATGGTGGCTTCGCAGCCGAGCTTCTGCGCGGAAAGCGCCACGCCCTGCGCGTGGTTGCCGGCGCTGGCGGCAATCACACCTTTTTGCAGCATTTTTGGTGGAAGCTTAGCCATTTTATTGTATGCCCCTCTGATTTTGAAGGAAAAAACCGGCTGTAGATCCTCGCGCTTGAGCAGAATGCAGTTGCCGGTGCGCGCGGAAAGGTTGCGAGCGAAATCGAGTGGTGTTTCAACAGCCAAGTCGTAAACGGAGGCAGTGAGGATGCGGGTGAGGTAGTCGGTGTAGGGTAGTGGCATGATAGGGTGTTTTGAACGAGACTAAAAAGCAAGATACTCTGTTTGCGTCGCCGCTGGCAAGAAAAATCAGGTTAAACGCTTAGCAAAGCGGGTTTGAATGGCTATAATTAGTGCGATTTTGCTGCATGATTGGCATTTGGCAGCAGTCTATCTGAAAAGTTTTCAGATAGACTCAAACCAAACGTTGTTGCCGGCAAACCATTCAACCAAATCAAACAGACAACGCAATGAAACAAAAACTCACCCTCCTCACCTTATCCCTTTTAGTGGCCGGCTGGCAGGTGCAGGCTGCGCCGCAAGCCGCTTCCGCCCCCCGCCAAGCCTCTGCGCCCGCCGCTTCCACTCCGGCTGCCGCTGCCAATTCCGCCGCCACTCAGCCCGTAACCGCTGTGGGGCTGCCCGAAATCAAAGCCTCAGCTTATGCCGTGTATGACGCGCAAAGCGGCCAGATGCTCGCCTCGCACAAATTAAACGAACACATCGAGCCCGCCTCGCTCACCAAGCTGATGACCGCTTATTTGGTGTTTAAAGCGCTGGAAGAAGGCAAGCTCAAACCGGATCAAACCTTTACCGTTTCCGAGCAAGGCTGGAAAGTAGAAGGATCGCGCATGTTTCTCGATCCGAAAACCCCTGCTCGCGTGGATGATTTGCTCAAAGGGGTGATTGTGCAGTCTGGTAACGATGCCTCCATTACCCTGGCCGAAGCTGTGGCCGGCAGCGAAGCACAGTTTGTGCAGCTGATGAACGCCGAAGCCAAACGGCTCGGCATGAACGACACCCATTTTGAAAATAGCACCGGCCTGCCCGGCGCGCAGCACTACACCTCGGTGCAAGACCTCATCACCCTTTCCGCCGCTATCATTCACGACTATCCGCAATACTATCGGCTCTACGCCATCCAGTCTTACAGCTACAACAACATCACCCAGCCCAACCGCAACCTGCTGCTTTACCGCGACCCTGATGTGGATGGCATGAAAACCGGCCACACCGACAGCGCCGGCTACAACCTGGTTGCCTCCAGCAAACGTAACGGCCGCCGCGTGATTTCTGTAGTGGTGGGCACTGAAAGCATGCAGGCGCGCGCCGCCGAGAGCAGCAAATTGCTCAATTGGGCGCTGCAATCTTATGACACGCCCAAGCTGTATGATGCCGAGACCGCCATTTCACAGGTGAAAGTGTATAAAGGTACAGAAAACGCCGTGAACGTGGGCTTTATCGACACCACCTATATCACCGTGCCGCACGGCCAAGCCGCCCAGCTTCAGCCCGTGCTGGAAACCGTGCAGCCCGTGCTTGCCCCGATTACTAAAGGCCAAGTACTCGGCACGGTGAAATTTATGGATGCGCAAAACCGCGTGGTGGCACAGAAAGACGTGGTGGCGCTCAACGACGTAGCTGAAGCCGGCTTCTTCGGCCGCCTGTGGGACAGCATCGTGCTGTGGTTTAAGAGCCTGTTTAGCGGGTCTTGATATGGCTTGATTGATGCGAGAAAGGCTACCTGAAATTGTTCAAGTAGCCTTTTGTTTGGGTGGTAGGGTGCGGTAATGTTGGATTGTGGGTAGGTAGGCGTTGCCACACCGACATTTTGTTCTGTCTGTCGTGCACGATGAGGCGGTTTTGCTGCAAATCGAGCTGGTTACCATAGAACTCCGCCACACTGATTTTGTGCCCTGTATAGGCTTGCAGGCTGAAATGTTGGATAAGTTGAGCGAGGGAGGCACTTGGTGTCGGGCTGCGCGCTGCACGGCCTGTTCGTTACGTTTGGCGATAACAGTGTGCAGAGTGT
The DNA here is from genome assembly GCF_001648415.1 of Eikenella sp. NML070372. Lineage (NCBI taxonomy): Bacteria > Pseudomonadati > Pseudomonadota > Betaproteobacteria > Neisseriales > Neisseriaceae > Eikenella > Eikenella sp. NML070372. Next base: position 569,981 of record NZ_LXSN01000004.1, read on the forward strand.
GGTTGGCGATATGCAAATGGTATTTGTGGCGTTCGGCTTCACCATGGGCGGCGGTGTGGGTGAATTGTTGGAAGTCGAACATGCCGCCGAGCTCGTGGAAGCAGCTGATGGCGGTACGGCATTGACGGTGTTGCCATTCGGGCAGGCTGGCGTAGGGCAGTGTTTCTAGGTATTGGAAGGATATGGGGGTTTAATTTCGTTGAAGCTGCTCTTTCAGGTAGCCTCTTTATGACCTCTTAATCAGTTTCAGGTAGCCTTTTACCCCAAGCTCAGCCGATACGTTTGAACGGGGGCAGACAGGCGAGGAGTTGTTTGCCGTAGCGGGCGGTGAGGATGCGGTTGTCGAGGATGGTGATGCGGCCGTAGTCGTGTTCGGTGCGGATGAGCCGGCCCACGGCTTGGGTGAGCTTGATGCCGGCTTCGGGCACGGTGATTTCCATGAAGGGGTTGCCGCCGCGCTGCTCTATCCAGCGGCTACGGGTTTTTTCAATGGGGTGGTCGGGCATGGTGAAGGGCAGTTTGGCGATGATGACGTGGGCGCAGTCGCTGCCGGGCAGGTCGAGGCCTTCGGCGAAGCTGTCGAGCCCGAACAGGATGCTGGCGCGGCCTTCGGCGATGGCTTGGCGGTGGCGTTCGAGCAGGATGGCTTTGGGCAGGTCGCCTTGGATGAGCAATAGGGGCAGGTGGCTTTCAGGTAGCCTTAAGGCCACGTCTTGCATCTGTTTGCGCGAGGAGAACAAAACGAGGGTGCCGACGGCTTCTTCGGGGCTGATGAGCTTGGGCAGCCATTCGGCGATTTCGGCGGTGTGGGCGTCGGCCTGCTTGGGGCTGGCGGCCACGGGCGGGATGTAGAGCTCGCCTTGGGCGGGGAAGTTGAAGGGGCTTTCCAGCGCGAGGGTGGTGGTTTCAGGTAGCCATTGCAGGCCGGTTTGTTTCAATAAATGGTCGAAGCTGCCGAGCGATTGCAGGGTGGCGGAGGTGAGGATGGCGCCGGCGGCGCGGCGCCACAGGCCGGCGGCGAGCATGGCAGCGGCGCTCACGGGGGAGGCGTGGAAGGAGTAGTCGGTTTTGTCGCTGTTGTGGCTGCATTCGATCCATTTGGCCAGCGGCGGGGCGTCGCCCGCGGGCTCGGTGGCGAGCAAGTCCCACACGGCGCTGATTTGCTCGATGCGGGCGCGGAAGATGCCGAACTCGCTGCTGAGGCGGTCGATTTGGGCGCTGTCGCTGTCTTTTTCGCGGCGGGCGGCGGAGAGGGCGTCGTTGAGGCCGTTGGCGTGTTTGTAGAGGCTTTGCGCGGCGGCGGCGGTGTTGGATACAAGCAGGGCGAGCCCTTCGGGGATTTGGCCGTCTTGCCACAGCCATTGCGGATCGCGGCCGCTGTCGTTGTAGGCGAGCTCGGGGGTGTCGCCGAGGTGGAACTGCCATTCGTAGAGGCTGTCGAGCAGGGCGGCGGCGGCTTCGTCGGCCAGGTTGGCCAGCTCGGCTTTGTCGGCCACGGCGGCGATTTTATCGGTGATTGGTGGCAGTTTTTCCAGTGCCCACACGGCTTGGTTCAGCGAATGCTCGGCGGCAAACTGGTTGAGCGCTTTTTTGGGCAGGTGGTGCGCTTCGTCGATGCAGTAGAAGCTGTGTTCGGGCGCGGGCAGGATCACGCCGCCGCCCATGCCGATGTCCACCATGAGCAAATCGTGGTTGCTCACCACCACGTCTACGGTTTCGAGCGTGTCGCGGGCAAGGTAGAAGGGGCATTCTGGGCGGTTGGGGCAGGCGGCTTTGAGGCAGCCGTAGTTGTCGTTGTTCACCTTGAGCCAGAGGGCGTCGTCGATTTTCTCCGGCCAGGTGTCGCGGTCGCCTTTGAAGCGGCGTTCGGCGAAGGCGTCGGCCAGCTCGCGCAGGGTTTGGATTTCTTCGGGCTTGGGCTTGCTGTCCCACAGGATTTGCGGGGTGTCGAAGCCGGCCAGGCTTTGCTGCGCCTGGCTTTGGGTGAGCTGGTAGAGCTTGTAGGGGCAGAGGTAGCGGCCGCGCCCTTTGGCCAGGGCAAAGGTGAGCTCGAGCCCGCTTTTTTCCACCAAAAACGGCAAATCGCGCCCCACCAGCTGCTCTTGCAGGGCTACGGTGGCGCTGGATACCACCAGCCGCTTGCCGCGCGTTTGCGCCATGATGCCGCCGGCCAAAAGATAGGCCAGGCTTTTGCCCACGCCGGTGGGGCCTTCAATCACGGCAATGCTCTCACCCTCGCGCTTGGGCGGCTCTTCGCCGTCGGCCTTTTCCAGCGTGCGCGACAGGGTGTTGGCCACGGCGGCCAGCATTTCGCGCTGCGCTTTGCGCGGGCGGAAATGGGGCAGGTTTTCGCTGATGGCTTGGTAGTGGCGGCGGATGGCGTCTTTTTCTAAATCGGTGAGCATGGCGGTGGCGGCTGGAAAGAAGCGGGTATTATAAGAGATTATGGGAGGGCTTGGGCGGGAGTGGAGGCTACCTGAAAAATATAGGGCAGGGCAGAGAGGGAATAGGTGTTCCAAAATCAGAATAAGACAATGCCATATTCTTCATGGAGACGGCTATAAGCTTTCAGGTAGCCTGTTGCGCGATAAAGGCTACCTGAAACCCGATGGCGTGCGAAATGAAAGGCAAGTACAATCCGTCGCATCAATCATCAAACAGCTGGAGAGTGAAATGTCTGAACTCTTGGAATTTTCCCGTACCGAAACCGTGGGTGCGGCAGCGGAAACGCTGGATTTTTGGCTCAACGAATGCAGTTTGGATGAAGCGCCTTCGGCCGAGGAAGTGGCGCAGTGGCAGGCGGTGCTGGACGAGCGCGGCGGGCGGTTTGTACGGCTGGCGATGATGTGTGCCGACTGGCTTGAGGAGCACCGGGCGTGAACCGCTGGCTGTGGCTGAGCGTTTTGTGGTTTGCGGGCATGATGTATGCCTTGCTGCTGCATCAGGGCGGCAACGCGCCGCTGCCGTTTGCCCATTTCGATAAAGTGGTGCATGCGGCTTTGTTTTTCGGCCAATTTTGGCTGCTGGCTAAAGTATTTTTGCTGCGGCGGCGGACTGTGCCGTGGCAAGCTTTGCTGCTGGCGGCGCTGGTATTGGCTGCGGGCAGCGAGTGGGCGCAAGGCGCGCTCACGGCATCGCGGCAGGCCGATTGGCGCGATGCGGCGGCAGACATGGCCGGCGCGGCGGCGGCGCTGTATTTGGCGGGCAGGGTGCAGGCGGCGCGCGCTTGCCAAACGGCAGACACAGACTTATAATGCGTACTCTTCGGAATGTAGCGCAGTCTGGTAGCGCACTTCGTTCGGGACGAAGGGGTCGGAGGTTCGAATCCTCTCATTCCGACCAGCTTTTCAAAAAGACTTGGTGCCGCCAAGTCTTTTTGTTTTGGTGCGGCGCAAATGCTGCGCCCTCTCGGTCTTAAAGGCTACCTGAAACTTAGGTTTCGGCCGGGCTGAATTTCCTATTCCATCCAGTTATTGCAAAGAAATCCGTTATGACCGCCTCCCTTATCCAAGACCTGCAAGCGCGCGGCCTGATCGCGCAAACCACCGACATCGAAGCTTTGAGCACGTTGTTGAACGAACAAAAAATCGCCCTCTACTGCGGTTTCGACCCGACCGCCGACAGCCTGCACATCGGCCATTTGCTGCCCGTATTGGCCTTGCGCCGTTTCCAACAGGCCGGGCATACGCCGATTGCCCTGGTGGGCGGCGCGACCGGCATGATCGGCGACCCCAGCTTCAAAGCAACCGAGCGCAGCTTGAATTCCGCCGAAACCGTTGCCGGCTGGGTGGAAAGCATCCGCAACCAGCTGAAACCGTTTTTGAGCTTTGAAGGCGAAAACGCCGCCATCATGGCGAACAACGCCGACTGGTTCGGCAGCATGAACTGCCTCGACTTCCTGCGCGACATCGGCAAGCATTTCTCCGTCAATTCCATGCTGGCGCGGGAATCCGTCAAACAGCGCATCGAGCGCGACGACGTGGGCATTTCGTTTACCGAATTTTCCTACGCCCTTTTGCAAGGCTACGACTTTGCCGAACTGAACAAACGCCACGGCGCGGTTTTGGAAATTGGCGGCTCCGACCAATGGGGCAACATCACCGCCGGTATCGACCTGACCCGCCGCCTGCACCAAAAACAAGTATTCGGCCTGACCCTGCCGCTGGTAACCAAATCCGACGGCACCAAATTCGGCAAAACCGAAGGCGGCGCGGTATGGTTGAACGCGAAGAAAACCTCGCCGTATCAGTTCTACCAGTTCTGGCTGAAAGTGGCCGATGCCGATGTGTATAAATTCCTGAAATACTTCACCTTCCTGTCTATCGAAGAAATCGACGCCATCGAAGTCAAAGACCAAGCCAGCGGCACCAAGCCCGAAGCGCAACGCATCCTCGCCGAAGAAATGACCCGCCTGATTCACGGCGAAGCCGCCCTGCAAGCCGCGCAGCGCATTACCGAGAGCCTGTTTGCCGAAGATCAAAGCAGCCTGACGGAAAGCGACTTCGAACAGCTCGCCCTCGACGGCCTGCCCGCATTTGAGGTTTCAGGTAGCCTCAATGTGGTGGAAGCCTTGGTGAAAACCGGCTTGGCTTCTTCCAACAAAGAAGCGCGCGGTTTTGTGAACAGCAAAGCGGTATTACTCAACGGCCAAGCCGCCGAATCGAACAACCCGAACCACGCCGCCGAACGCCCCGACGATGCCTACCTCTTGACCGACGCACACAAACGCTTCGGCAAATACACCATCCTCCGCCGCGGCAAACGCAACCACGCGCTTTTGGTGTGGCAATGAGTTGAATGAAAACTAAAGGCTACCTGAAACTGGTTTTCCGGCTGCTGTTCAGGTTGTCGGCAAGGTTGTTTTCATCGTATGATTCTGCCTCCGGTCAGCCGGCAGACAGTAGATTTTGCAGAACAGGCAGGCCATCAGCCTGTTCTGCAAAATCTAAATTGAAATCAGAAAGCTGAACATGCTACAGGCAATCAACCCAATCCGGCTGGCCGATAATTCAGGCCGCCCGCCGGAAACCATTTTGGTGAACGTAACGCCGCAGGAAACCCGCGTGGCGCTGTTGGAAGAAAACAAAGTGTGCGAGCTGCACATCGACCGCAACAGCGGCCACGGGCTGGTGGGCAATATTTATTTGGGCGTGGTCAAACGCGTGCTGCCCGGCATGCAGAGCGCCTTTATCGACATCGGCTTGGAGCGCGCCGCCTTTTTGCACATCGTGGACGTGCTCGAACAGCGGCAGAAGCCGGAAGAAACCCAGCGCATCGAGCATATGCTGTTTGAAGGGCAAACCATCCTGGTGCAGGTGATTAAAGACCCGATTAACAGCAAAGGCGCGCGCCTTTCCACCCAAATCTCCTTGGCCGGCCGCTTTCTCGTGTATCTGCCGCAAGACGACCACATCGGCATTTCCCAGCGCATTGAAGACGAAGAAGAGCGCAACGAATTGCGTGCCCGCCTCAAAGCCTTGCTGCCCGAAAACGCCGGTGGCTACATCATCCGCACCAGCGCCGAAAACGCCCGCGACGAAGAATTGCAGGCCGACATCGATTACCTGTCCAAGTTGTGGCAAGACATCCTCGCCCGCTCCAAAACCAGCCCGCCCGAAACCATGCTGTATCAGGATTTGCCCCTGAGCCTGCGCGTGCTGCGCGATATGTTCAACGGCAACACCCAGAAAATCTTCGTCGATTCCGCCAATAATTACCGCCTGATGCAGGAATTTGCCCAGCAATACGTGCAGGGCGCGGTGGAACGTATCCAACACTATCAGGGCGAAAAACCCTTGTTCGAGCTCCATCATGTGGAGCAGGAAATCAACCAGTCGCTCAAGCCGCGTGTGGATTTAAACTTCGGCGGCTACCTGATTATCGAGAGCACCGAAGCCATGACCACCATCGACGTGAACACCGGCGGCTTCGTGGGCGCACGCAATTTCGACGAAACCATCTTCAAAACCAACCTCGATGCCTGCCACGCCATCGCCCGCGAGCTGCGCCTGCGCAACCTCGGCGGCATGATTATTGTGGATTTCATCGATATGGTGAGCGAAGAGCACCGCCAGGCCGTATTGGGCGAGATGGCCAAAGCCCTGCGCTTCGACCGCACCCGCGTTACCCTCAACGGCTTCACCAGCCTAGGGCTGGTGGAGCTCACCCGCAAACGTTCGCGCGAAAACCTCAACCACATCCTGTGCGAACCCTGCCCCACCTGCCATGGCAGGGGCTACCTGAAAACCCCGCAAACCGTGTGCTACGAAATCCAACGCGAAATCGTGCGCGAATCCCGCCGCTTCGATGCCCGCGAATTCCGCATCCTCGCCGCACCGGCCGTTATCGATTTGTTTTTGGACGAAGAATCGCAATCGCTCGCGCTGTTGATTGATTTTATCGGCAAACCCGTTTCCCTGATGGTGGAAAACAGCTACATGCAGGAGCAGTTTGATATTGTGCTGTTGTGATGGGGTTGGATAAGAAAAAAGCTAGCTGAAAACACAGCACGGCAAGTTGCTGCTAGCTAAAATTTTTTAGCTAGCTTTTTGGTTATGGGAAGGATTTACACGGTTTGGCGATACAGCAAGAGAAAAGGCTACCTGAAGCTGTTTTCAGGTAGCCTTTTGTGCTGTGCGGCGATTATTTCTTCAGCGAATTACGGATTTCGCGCAACAGCAAGATTTCTTCGGATGGCTCGGCAGGAGCTTCTTCCGGAGCGGTTTTTTGCAGTTTGCTGATACTTTTGATCACGGCGAAGATAGCGGTGGCGATAATTAGGAAGCTGATCACGGTGTTGATAAACAGGCCGATATTCAGGGTAACCGCACCGGCAGCTTGGGCGGCGGCCAGGGTGGCGTAACCGTTGGCAGGGGCATCGGCACCTGCTTTCAGGGTGATGAACAGGTTGGAGAAGTCCACGCCGCCCAAAATCAGGCCGATAGGGGGCATGATCACGTCGTCCACCAATGATTTGACGATGCCGGAGAAGGCGGTGCCGACTACCATACCGACGGCGAGGTCAATCACGTTACCGCGCATGATGAAGGCTTTGAATTCGTCACGTAATGCCATGTGAGTTTCCTTGAATGGTTAAGAACGGCGGCATGATAATGGTTTTAGCCGCCGCCGTCTTGTAGGTTACGGATAAATTTTGTTAATTGTGGCTGAATGGCGGGGAAAGCAGCAAATTATTCGATTTCCCCGCTGTTGGCAGGCAGGATATGGCGGCAGAAACGCCAGTCGGCAACGGCTTGGTCGTCGATATAGGCTTGCGGTTTGGGCAGGAAGGTTTGGAAACAGTGGGCTATCCCCAGCTCTTCGGCACTGGCGCGGGCGTAGTCGGCACCGCCGCTGCTCCACAAGTAGAGCAGGTGGTCGGCATCGTGCAGGCGGCGGATGTGGGCGATTACGGCGGCCATGGGGATGCGCGTTTGGCCAACGCTGCGGACGAGGGTGTCGTCAACATCTACGAATATGGTTTTGGGGCGGGGCGTATTCATGTGAGGCTACCTGAAAAAAGATAGGGCTGAAGCACTTCATTTCATACGGCCATATTGCTGCCGAGTATGGTTAAAGAGGGCTTCAGCCTGATTTACAAAGGTTACCTGAAGGCAAGGCTAAGCGAAAACCCAGGCTGTTGCCTGTGCCGACTTATTCCGGGTGCATCAGTGCCTGGATTTCAGCCAGGGAAATATCGGGCACGGCGCCGTGGCGGGTAACGTTGAGCGCGCCGATGGCGCAGGCGAAGGCCAGGGTGTCTTCGGGGCTGGCGCCGGAGAGCATTTGGAACAGGAAACCGGCAAGGAAGCTGTCGCCCGCGCCCACAGAATCGGCCATGCTCACGCGAAAGCCGTGGTGGGCGAGGATTTTGCTGTGGCGGAAATACACCGCACCGTGCTGGCCGAGGGTGATGCAGATGTGGGCGGTGTCGGTATGGCCGGCGAGGTAGCGCAGGTTTTGTTCGAGGCTGTGGTAGGGCGAACCGAAGGCGGCGGAGAGTTCGTAGAGTTCGTCGTCATTGAGCTTGATGAGGTCGGCATGGCGCATGAGGCTGAGCACGCGTTCGGGCTCGTAATGCGGCTTGCGCAGGTTGACATCGAGCACGCGGAAACGGGCGGCGGGCAGGGTTTGCTCCAGTGCGGCACGGGATACGGGATCGCGGCCGGAGAGGCTGCCATACACGAGCACGTCGGATTCGTCCACGCGCGCGATTGCCGCTTCGGTTGCGCAGATTTTATCCCAGGCGCAGGGGTAGACGATGTCGTAGCTGGCGCTGCCGTCAGGCTTGAGCAGCACTTTCACCAGGCTGGTGGCGTGTTCTTCGTCGGTTTGTACCAAGTCGGCGGCCACGTTGCGCGCGGCAATCTGGCGCAGCAGCTCTTCGCCGTCGGCATCGCGGCCGCGTCGGCTGATGATGCTGCAGTCCGCGCCAAACGAGGCCAGACGCACCAAAACATTGAGCGGCGCGCCGCCAAGGGCTTTGCCGCCGGGGAAGTCGTCCCACAGTACTTCGCCAAAGCTGCTGATTTTCATGATGAGGCCTTTATAGTTGTTTATTTGGGCATTGGCAGTTTGCCTGATTTGGGTTTCAGGTAGCCCGATGGGGTAGGAAGTAAAACAGGCTACCTGAAAACAATTTATCGCTTTTCAGGTAGCCTTCCATTTGGATTACACGTTGAACAGGAAGTGCATCACGTCGCCGTCCTGCACCACGTATTCCTTGCCTTCCACGCGCATTTTGCCGGCTTCTTTGGCTTTGGCTTCGCCGCCGAGCGAGACGAAATCGTCGTAGGCAATCACTTGGGCGCGGATGAAGCCGCGTTCGAAGTCAGTGTGGATGACGCCGGCGGCTTGCGGGGCGGTGTCGCCTTTGTGAATCGTCCACGCGCGGACTTCTTTCACGCCGGCGGTGAAGTAGGTTTGCAGGCCGAGCAAGTCGTAGCCCGCACGAATCAGGCGGTTCAGGCCCGGCTCTTCCAAGCCCATTTCGGCGAGGAATTCGGCTTTTTCGTCGTCTTCCAACTCGGCGATTTCGCTCTCCATTGCGGCGCATACGGCCACGACGGGGGCGTTTTCTTTGGCGGCGAGTTCTTTCAGTCTGTCCAGATGCGGGTTGTTTTCAAAGCCGTCTTCGGCCACGTTGCCGACATACATGGCGGGTTTGGCGGTGAGCAGGAACAGCGGTTTGAGCATGGCGAGTTCTTCCGCGTCCAAGCCGAGCGAGCGCACGGGCTTGCCTTCGTTGAGGTGCGGCAGGATTTTTTTGCACAGTTCCACTAATTTTTGCGCGTCTTTGTCGCCTGAGCGGGCGCGTTTTTCTTCGCGGACGATGGCTTTTTCGACGCTGGCGAGGTCAGCAAGGGCTAGTTCGGTGCCGATGGTTTCGATGTCGGCAATCGGATCGACTTTGCCTGCGACGTGGACGATGTTGTCGTTGTCGAAGCAGCGCACGACGTTGACGATGGCGTCGGTTTCGCGGATGTTGGCGAGGAACTGGTTGCCTAAGCCTTCGCCTTTGCTCGCGCCTGCAACCAAACCGGCAATGTCGACGAATTCGACGATGGCGGGCTGCATTTTTTGCGGATTGACGATTTTTGCCAGCTCCGACATGCGCGGGTCGGGCACTTCGACGATGCCGACGTTGGGTTCGATGGTGCAGAAGGGATAGTTCGCCGCTTCGATGCCCGATTGAGTCAGTGCGTTAAAGAGGGTGGATTTGCCGACGTTGGGCAGGCCGACGATGCCGCATTTCAAGCTCATGTGTGTTCCTTAAATGCCGTTAGATTAAAATCGGCGGATTTTAACATAGAAGGCTACCTGAAAGCTGCGGTTTGGGTTTTCAGGTAGCCTTTAGGCGATTTGAAGCGGGCTGAAAACGGCGGCGCGGGATGGCAGCCGGGCAGAAGTACGGTTTCGGTCGGGCAAAATATTGTGCCGCTTCGTTGAAGCTGCGTTTTCAGGTAGCCTGCAGGGTAGAGCGGAAATAGGCAGTTTGCCCATAAGGCTGCTATAATGCCGCCCCTGTTTGGCTGGCCGTATAGCTAAAGCGGTTATTTCTTCACGCAGCTAGGAAGGAGTAAGTGCTTTGGCGTTATGCCGATAACCATACAAAGCCGCACATCACCATGCTTGAACACCTGCCTTATTTCCAGCAACACCTGCCCCGCGATTTGAGCCGCGTTAATGCGGTGATTGAGCGCGCGGTGCAATCGGAAGTGGCGCTGATTTCGCAAATCGGGCGCTACATCATCAGCGCCGGCGGCAAGCGGCTGCGGCCGGTACTTACCATCCTTTCTGGCAAGGTGCTGGACTACGATGAAGGCCCGCTCTACGCGCTGGCGGCGATGGTGGAATTCATCCATACTTCCACCCTGCTGCACGACGATGTGGTGGATGAAAGCGAGCTGCGGCGCGGCCGGAAAACGGCAAACAATATGTTCGGCAACGCCGCTGCCGTGCTGGTGGGCGATTTCCTCTACACCCGTGCCTTCCAGCTGATGGTGTCTTCAGGTAGTCTCAAGATTTTAGACGTGATGGCCGATGCCACCAACATCATCGCCGAGGGCGAAGTGTTGCAGCTGATGAATATCGGCAACACCAACATCACCGAAGCCGAATATGCGCAGGTGATCCAATATAAAACCGCCAAACTGTTTGAAGCCGCCGCACAAGTGGGCGCGATTTTGGCCGGCGCCACGCCCGAGCAGGAAATTGCGCTGAAATGCTACGGCTGCCATATCGGCACCGCCTTCCAGATTATTGACGACGTACTGGATTATTCCGGCAACATCGAAGAAACTGGTAAAAACGTGGGCGATGATTTGGCCGAAGGCAAGTCAACCCTGCCGCTGATTTACCTGATGCAAAACGCTGAGCAACCGGTGGCCGAAGCTGTGCGCTACGCACTGGAGCACTCGGACCGGAGCTATTTCAAGCAAATTCATGCCTATGTGGCGCAATCCGATGCACTGGCCTATTGCGTGAACGAGGCGCGTAAAGCAGTGGACGAGGCCTTGTCATGCTTGGCCGCGTTGCCGGATAATGAAGTGTCGCAAGCGATGCGGCAGCTTGCCGAAGAATCGCTGGCGCGTGTATCCTAGCGGCCTTTTTTCGGGAATATATAATTGCATCTGAATGTTATCCCGTTATTTTTGGTGCTGCTGATTTTGCTTGGCGTGCTCAGCAACAACCAATCCATCACCATCTCGGCCACCGTGTTGCTCCTGATGCAGTAAACTGTGCTGGTGCGCTATATTCCGCTGGCCGAATAATACGGCATTCAAGCCGGCATCATTCTGCTCACCATCGGCGTGCTCAGTCCGCTGGTGTCGGGCAGAATCCAGTTTCCCGGTTTGGCCGGTTTGATGAGCTGGAAAATACTGGCGGTGGTTTTGATGGGCATGTTGGTGGCCTGGCTGGCCGGGCGCGGCGTGCCGCTGATGAGCGAGCAGCCGGTGTTGGTAACCGGCCTGCTGCCGGGCACGATTATCGGTGTGGCGTTTTTGGGCGGCATCCCGGTGGGCCGCTGATTGCCGCGGGGATTTTGTCGCTTATTGCCGGAAAAGTGTGATTGGAAAGTTTGAGTATTTCTCGCCGTAGTTCAATGGATAGAACGTATGCCTCCTAAGCGTAAAATACAGGTTCGATTCCTGTCGGCGGGGCCATGATGAAAAGGCTACCTGAAATTTTCAGGTAGCCTTTTTCTTGCCTGCCGTTTGCAGGAAAGGGGGATTAACCCGTATTGCGCAAGCCTTGTGCCACGCCGTTGATGGTGAGGTGGATCAGGTGGATGAGCTGCGGGTTGCCCGGGTGCTGGCGCAAGCGGGCGAGCAGGGCTACCTGAAGCCAGTTGAGCGCGTTCAGGTAGGGAATGCGCAGGGCCAGGGAGCGGGCGAGGCTGCGGTTGTCGGTGAGCAGGTGGTCTTGCTCGATTAATTGCAACAGGGCGCGGCGGCTGCGTTCGAACTCGCCTGCAATGCGCTCAAACATGGCTTGGGCGGCTTGCGGTTGGGCGGCTAGGCCAACATAGGCACGGGCGATGTCCAAATCCGCTTTGGCCATCACTTGTTCCATATTGGAGAGCATGGCTTGGAAGAAGGCGCTGTGCCGCACCATATGGCGCAGGCGGTCGAGGTTGGCGGGGTTGTCGCGCAAGAGCTGTTCGACCGCGCTGCCGAAGCCATACCAAGCAGGCAGCATCAGGCGGTTTTGCGTCCAGGAGAACACCCAGGGAATGGCGCGCAAATCCTGTATCCGTGCTAGGGTTTTGCGGCTGGCGGGGCGGCTGCCGATGTTGAGGCTGGCGATTTCGTTGATCGGGCTGGTTTGCAGGAAGTAGCCCACGAAATCGGGATGGGTGATGAGTTCGCGGTAGTAGGCGAAAGCGGCGTCGGAGAGCGACTGCATCAGCGCGGCATCGGGCTCTTCGGTGCGGTGCAGCAGCAGACTGGCTTCCAGCGAGGCGGCCACCAAGGTTTCGAGGTTGCGCTCGGCGTTGTCGGCATCGGCGTATTTGGCGGTGATGACTTCGCCCTGCTCGGTGATGCGGATTTGCCCGGCCACGCTGCCGGCGGGTTGCGCCAGTACGGCTTCGTAGGATGGACCGCCGCCACGCCCCACGCTGCCGCCGCGCCCGTGGAACAGGCGCAGGCGCACTTGGTGTTTGGCAAACAGTTTCACCAAAGCCTGCTCGGCCTGATACAGCACCCATTGACTGGTTACATAACCGCCGTCTTTGTTGCTGTCGGAATAGCCGAGCATGATTTCCTGAATATTGCTGCGGCCGGCAAGCAGGTGGCGGTACCACGGTAGGGAGAAAAGATGATCCATCACGCCGATGCACTCTTGCAGCGCTTCAATGGTTTCAAACAGCGGCACGATATTGAGCCGGCTTTCAGGTAGCCATTCGGCGTTTAGACGTAACAGACCGGTTTCTTTCATAATCAAGGCCAAGGCAAGCATTTCGCTCACGTTTTCGGCATTGGAGATGATACTTTGGCGGATAGCTTCCTCGCCGAAGCCGGCTTTAATTTCGGCAGCGGCGCGGAAGATGGCCAGCTCGTGTTCGGTATCTTCGCTGTATCGGGCGAACGGGCTGTAGAGCGGGCGCGGGGAAGACAGTTCGCGCAGCAGCACGCGTTCGCGCTCGGCTTCGTTCAGCGCGGCGAAGTCTTCCAAACCGGCGGCGGCAAAGAGCCTGGCCACCACGTCGATATGCTTTTGGGTGTGTTGGCGCAAATCTAGCGGCATCAGATAAAAGCGGAACACGGAAGCGGCACGGATCAGGTCGGCCAGGCGGCCGTCGGCCAGCGGGCGGCCGCCGTTGGCGCACAAGGAAGCGTGCACGGTGTGCAGGTCGGCTAAAAATTCTTCCACTGTGTCATACGGTTCGAGCAGGCCGAACCGGCTGCCCAAGCCGCTGCCGAAACGGTGGGCAGTGGCCACGGTGCGGGCGAGGATGTAGGCCAGGGCGCGGCGGTAGGGCTCTTCTTCGCGGGCGCGTTCGGTGTCGGGTGATTTGGCTGATAAAGCCAGCACTTCGGGGCTCACGTTCACGCGCCGGATCGACATCGGCAGCTCTTCATACAGTTTGTAGAGCTGGCTGCGGTAGAAGCGGAACACGGCACTGGCCTGCTGGGCAAAGGCGGTGCGCAGGGTGTCGGCGGAAACGAAAGGGTTGCCGTCGCGGTCGCCGCCGATCCAGCCGCCGATGTGCAGCACATTGGGCAGGCGGGTGTGCGGAAAGGCTACCTGAAGGGCGGCCTCCAGCTTGCGGTATACGCCGGGTACGGCACTGAAGAAGCTGAGCGGGAAATACATGATACCGTTGCTGATTTCATCGGCCACCGTGATTTTGAAATGACGGTTTTCATTGGTTTGCCACAGCGTCCACAGCATGGTTTGCACCTGCTGCTGCAATCGTTCTTCATTCTGCCCGGCCTGGTTGGCACGTTGGTCGAGCAGGTTGCGGATTTGGCGGTGCAGGGTGAGGGTGGTTTGGCGCTGCACTTCGGTGGGATGCGCGGTGAGCACAGCGGCCACTTCGGTGTGGTTCAGCTGCTGCTGCAAGGCTTCGGCGCTTACGCCTTGCTGTTGCAGCAAATCGAGGGTGTGGCCGAAGGTGGATTTGGCGTTGTCGCGGGTTTGGCTGTGCGCCAGACGGCGGCGTTGGTGGTGTGCGTCTTCGGCAATATTGAGGATTTGTGCAAACAGGCCGCAGGCGCGGATGAGGTCTTCCAGCTGTTGGTCGTTGAGCTGCGGCAGGCTGCGTGTCACCACGTCTTGCGGTGCTTCGCCGCCCAGCAGCGCGGCCACGGCTTCCTGCACGGGGCAGTCGGTTTGCGCGGCCAGCACGGTTTGCAGCGCGCCGGTGAGGAAGGCAACGTCGTCGAAGAGCGGCGCGTCTTTGTAGGGGTGTTGGCCAGAGGGTTCGGGCATCATGGGGTTATTCCTTTGCAGAAGGTTATTCTTGGGTTAGCCGGGAAAAACGCAATGTACTGTTTGGGTAATCCAAGCCGTACACGCACCAGATCAATACGAAATAGGCAATGGCATGCAGCGGCCAGTTGGCAGGAAGGCTACCTGAAAACAGCGGAGCCGAAGGCAGGCAGGTAAACAAGATGCCCGCCAGCACCGATGCCAGAGCCAGCCATTGGTATACGCGCATGCCGAGAAAATACGGCGTTTGCGGTTCGCCGCGCAGCGATTCTTCCACAAAGCGGAACGCACCGCTGAGAATCAAATACATACCGGCAATAAACGAAGCAGGCATTTGCAGCCGGTATAAGCGCCACAGCAGGAAAAAGCTCAGGAAATTGGCGGCGATGGAATAAAACTGGGTGGGGTGCAGATTTTTCCCCTGCCAGCCGGCCAGTTTGCACACACGCGATTTATCATGGAAAAAGCGGATACCCGGCATATCGGTGGGGATGCCGTGGCAGCAGCCCTGAATCAGGCAGCGGCAGCGGCCGAACAGCTGGATGGGGCAGGCAGCCAGTGCGGCCGCGCCCAGCAGCGTCCAACCGCCCAAATCCGAACCGGCGGCAATCAGACAGCCGGCCAGCACGATGCCGAACACGCTGCCGTAGTAGCCAAACGGGCGCAGCAGTGCCGATGAGCCTTCCACCCATTGCGCCCATAAGCCCGCGCCGATAAACCCGGCCACCCCCAGCAGCCACACTGCCCACAAATACTGCGGCAGCAGATAAGCCAACACCAGGAAACCGCTCACGCCGCCCAATGCGGCATAGAAGCCGTGGTTAATCAGCCTCAGGCGGCCGAAGCGCCATTCGTGCCACGAGTTGGCAATATATTCGGCGGCACGCAACAGAGCGTGGTAGATCGGCTGCCGATGTCGGATTGCCCAATAAGCGGCCATCCCGGCCAACACATCGGCCAAGGTATGGTTGTGCGTGGTCAGGCAGCTGACGATCACCAGTATCGCCAACAAAGCCCATACCATACGCCACTGCGGGCGGCATAGGCAAGAATATCGTGCGGCCAACAGTGCCCAAAACACATGAAACGAAGGCAGCGCTGCGGCGGCGCTGTCATACTCCCGCCCCAGGGCAATCCAACGTAGCCATAACGTATTTTCAGGTAGCCTGCCATAGCGCACGGCAGCCGGAATAATCAGATAACAATAGAAAATCAGTACCATGCCCCAGAATGCGTCTAGGGCAAAGCCGCGCAGCTGGCGGTTTTGCCGCAACCACAGCGGCAGCAGCCCGGCCCACGGATAAAGCAGCACATAAAACACCACGCTGAAGCCCCACAGCGGCACAACCTCATCCCAAGCGCCGTTGCTATACCACGCATCGGGCGGCACACCCAGCCACACAAACGCTTCATACAGCAGCAGCCATACCAGCCAAACTTTCAGTCCGAGCAACAGCCGCCTGGAGAAAGCCGCCTCATGCCCGTTATCCGGCGGCAGGCTGAACAGGCCGTAGTGCAGCATCGGCCGGGCGCCGAACTGCTTGGCCATCACCTCGCGCTCGAAGCCGGCCACATAAGCCACTATGAGCAACGCAAACAGCGGCGATACCAGCCACAGCCCGCCGGGCGATTGCGCATACAGCGCCGTGCCCGTGCAAAGCAGGACGGCACCGGTATAAATCGGGTGGCGGCACAGGCGGTAGGCGCCGGAAGCCACAAAATACTGCGGTGGAAACGCATTCATCGGCAGGCCGCCGCCGCGGTACCACAGGTTGTGCATCGCCCACAGGATTAATGAGAGCCCGGCTGCCGTCATCAGTGCGCCGGCCAGTGGGTAGGGCGGTACGGGCAGCCGCACCACATCCGAAGTGTGCCGTGCCCAATATTGCAGCACCAGCGGCAGCAGCAGGCAGAATACCAAGGCATAAACAATTTTTTGCAGGGTAACGCTTATTTTTTGCCATAACACCCTCTCGTATAAGGCCCAGCCTTCCACGGCAATATTTTCAGGTAGCCTCAGGGTGGCGCGGCTTTTCCATTTTTGTTCGCGGCTGGATAAAAATCTGCGGCTGAATAGTAGCCGCAACAATGGGTTGCGCGCTGCAATGGCCAGCAGCGGCTCGTCTTTTATCGTTTCCGGTGCAGCAAACTCCAGATGTAGGCCGAGTGCGGGCGCTTTCAGCCCGCCGGCTTCCAGCACGAAATCTTCAGTTAGCACGCCGTTGTAGTACAAACGTTTCAGCGGCATTTCGCCGCGCCATTCGATCCACACCACATAGTGCTGCTCCGATACGAAACGCCCCCAATACAGCTCGCATAACGGCAGCTGTTGCGGCCAAAAATCCATTTCCAGCGTTTCGGCATAACCCAAGCCGCTGTATTCCTGCCCGTTTAAGGCTACCTGAAAACGGGCGCTGGGCGTGTGTGCATGCCAAACGAGCCGGCGTTTGCCGCCGGCCGGCAAGGTAAGCCGGACACCGTCGGACAAAGCCTGCCAGCGGCCTTCGAGGCCAAGCTTGGGTTGCCGGATGCTGTTGGGGGATAGTTGCGATGCGCTCAGGCAGCTGCGTTCGATGGTGCAGCCGTGGGCCGGGCTGAAAATCAGGGCGGAATATGGCAGCTTGATGCCGTGATAATGCAGCTCGGCCGCATAGGCAATCAATGCGTTGCCGGCAGAATCGATGCCGTCGAAATAATGTTTGCGCAGGCGGAACATGATGGGGTAAAAGCGGTTTGGCCGGATGAGGCTACCTGAAAAATAGCAGTTTCGTGCCAGCCGATATTTTCAGGTAGCCTTGGCTGGCATGGCCGGCATGCCGTTTGATTGCAATTTACGCGGCAGCTGGTCGGAAGGAAACGGCTTACAGCGCGGCTTCGTCCCGCTCGCCAGTGCGGATGCGCACCACGCCTTCCACCGGCAGGATGAAGATTTTGCCGTCGCCGATTTTGCCGGAGTTAGCCGCCTGCATGATCGCTTCTACCGACTGCTCGACCATGCTGTCTTCCAGCACGATTTCCAGCCGGATTTTGGGCAGGAAATCCACTGCGTATTCCGCGCCGCGATAGATTTCAGTATGGCCTTTTTGGCGGCCGAAGCCTTTCACTTCGGTTACGGTCATGCCGTTTACACCGATATCGGTGAGCGCATCGCGCACGTCGTCGAGTTTGAACGGTTTGATGATGGCTTCGATTTTCTTCATGGGTTCCTCGGGGGGTGGTATATAAGGTTTTAGGCAGTTAAGCTACCACAAGCCCGCAACGCTTTCAATCGCCCGTTTCGCCGACAGGACGGGGCAGATTTGGCGTATAATCACGCCTCCCCAACCCCCTCTCATGCGAGTCTGCCCATGCCTATCCTCTTCCTGCGCGGCGAGCGCGCCCTCTCCGGTTTCCGTGTTGAAAAACTGCTGCAAAAATCTGCTGCTTTGAGGCTACCTGAAGCCGGAATCCGCAGCGAATATTGGTATTTTGCCGATTGCGCCGAACACTTGAATGCAGCAGATTCGGAAAAATTGGAAGCGTTGCTGGCGGGGCAGGTGGCATCGGAGTTGCCGCAGTCTTCAGGCAGCCTGCATCTGTTTCTCATCACGCCGCGTATCGGCACGATTTCGCCTTGGGCTTCCAAAGCCACGGAAATTGCAAAAAACTGCGGCTTCACCCAAATCCGGCGCATCGAACGCGGCATGGCAGTGTGGCTTTCAGGTAGCCTTTCCGAAGCGCAGAAACAGCAATGGGCAGCTTTGCTGCACGACCGCATGACCGAATCCGTGCTGCCTGATTTTCAGGCGGCCGCCAAATTGTTCGCCCACCCCGAAGCGCAAACCTTCGATACGGTAGATGTGCTCTCCGGCGGCCGTGCCGCCCTGGAAAAAGCCAATACCGACTT
The DNA here is from genome assembly GCF_001648415.1 of Eikenella sp. NML070372. Taxonomy (NCBI): domain Bacteria; kingdom Pseudomonadati; phylum Pseudomonadota; class Betaproteobacteria; order Neisseriales; family Neisseriaceae; genus Eikenella; species Eikenella sp. NML070372. The sequence continues at coordinate 588,306 of NZ_LXSN01000004.1, forward strand.
GGGCTTGGCACTCTCGCCCGACGAAATCGATTATCTGCTGGACAATTATCGGGCTTTGAAACGCAATCCGTCTGATGTGGAACTGATGATGTTCGCACAGGCCAACAGCGAACACTGCCGCCACAAAATCTTCAATGCCGACTTCATCTTAAACGGCGAAAAGCAGCCCAAATCGCTGTTCCGCATGATTCGCGACACGCACGAAGCCGCGCCGGCCGGCACGGTGGTGGCGTATAAGGACAACGCCTCGGTAATCGAAGGCGCAAAAATCGCCCGTTTTTATCCTGATGCATCGGCCAATCAGGGCTACCGTTTCCACGAAGAAGACACCCATATCCTGATGAAGGTGGAAACGCACAACCACCCCACGGCGATTGCGCCGTTTGCCGGTGCGGCCACGGGCGCGGGCGGCGAAATCCGCGACGAAGGCGCAACGGGGCGCGGCGCGCGCCCCAAAGCTGGTCTCACCGGCTATACGGTTTCCAACCTCAATGTCCCCGATTTGAAACAGCCTTGGGAAGGCGGCTACGGCAAGCCCGCCCACATCGCCCCCCCGCTCGACATCATGATTGAAGCTCCCATCGGCGGCGCGGCGTTCAACAACGAATTCGGCCGCCCGAACCTGCTGGGCTATTTCCGCACCTTTGAAGCCGAGTTCGACGGCCAAATGCGCGGCTATCACAAGCCGATTATGATTGCCGGCGGTTTGGGCAATATTCAGGCAGAACAAACGCATAAACACGAAATTCCCGCAGGCGCGCTTTTGGTGCAGCTCGGCGGGCCGGGCATGCTTATCGGCTTGGGCGGCGGCGCGGCTTCGTCGATGGATACGGGCGCGAACGATGCTTCGCTCGATTTCAACTCCGTGCAGCGCGGCAACCCCGAAATCGAACGGCGCGCGCAGGAAGTAATCGACCGCTGCTGGCAGCTCGGCGCGTCCAACCCGATTATCGCCATTCACGACGTGGGCGCGGGCGGCCTGTCCAACGCTTTCCCCGAATTGGTCAACGATGCCGGGCGCGGCGCAATCTTCGAACTGCGCGCCGTACCGCTGGAAGAGCATGGCCTGACGCCGCTGCAAATCTGGTGCAACGAGGCGCAGGAACGTTATGTATTGTCGATTCTGGAAAAAGATTTGGACACCTTCCGCGCCATTTGCGAACGCGAGCGCTGCCCGTTTGCCGTGGTCGGCACGGCTACCGACGACGGGCATTTGCAGGTGCGCGACGATTTGTTTGCCAACAAGCCGGTGGATTTGCCGCTGAACGTATTGCTCGGCAAACCGCCCAAAACCACGCGCACCGATAAAACGCAACAACAGCCTGAAAAACCGTTTTCAGATAGCCATATCGATTTGAAGGAAGCCGCCTACCGCGTATTGCAACTGCCCGCCGTGGCCGCGAAAAACTTCCTGATTACCATCGGCGACCGCAGCGTGGGCGGCTTGACCCACCGCGACCAGATGGTCGGCCGCTGGCAAACCCCCGTGGCCAACTGCGCTGTGACCATCATGGGCTTCGATACGCATCGCGGCGAAGCGATGGCCATGGGCGAAAAATCCGCCGTCGCGCTGTTTGACGCGCCTGCTTCGGGCAGGATGTGTATCGGTGAAGCCGTTACCAATATCGCGGCGGTTAATATCGGCAATATCGGCAACATCAAATTCTCCGCCAACTGGATGGCCGCCTGCGGCAATGCGGGCGAAGACGAGAAGCTCTACCGCACGGTGGAAGCCGTGTCGCAGATGTGCCAGGAAATCGGCGTGAGCATCCCTGTGGGCAAAGACAGCCTTTCCATGAAAACCGTGTGGCAGGACGGCGCGGAGAAAAAATCCGTGGTGTCGCCGTTGAGCCTGATTGCCACCGCCTTCGCCCCTGTGCAGGACGTGCGCAAAACGGTTACACCCGATATCAAGCCGGTGGCGGACAGCGTGCTGCTGCTGGTGGATTTGGGGCAAGGCAAAGCCCGCATGGGTGGCTCGGCCTTAACGCAGGTGTATGGCGAATTGGGCGGCGAAGCGCCCGACATCGAAGCAGGCTACCTGAAAAAGTTTTACGATGTGATTCAGCAGCTGGTGCAAGAAGATAAACTGCTGGCCTACCACGACCGTTCGGACGGCGGCCTGTTTGCCACGCTGGCGGAAATGGCGTTTGCGGGGCGGAGCGGCTTGGAAGCGAATATCGATGAATACGCGCAGGTTCTGTTTAAAGAATGGGAAAACAAACTGCCGAACGCGATTGTGGAAGAGGTGTTGCCACTCGCTAATCTGACGGCCTTATTCAACGAAGAGCTGGGCGCGGTATTGCAGGTGCGGAAGCAGGATTTTGCCGATGTGATGGCGGCATTTGATAAACAAGGCTTGGGCAACGCGGTTTACTGCATCGGACAGGCGCATTGCGGCAGCAATTTCACGGTTGTGAATGACGGGGAGACTTTGTTTGACCAACCCCTGGTAGATTTGCAACGCGCCTGGCAGTCCACCTCCCACCAAATCCAACGTCTGCGAGACAACCCGGCTTGCGCCGACAGCGAATTTGCCTTGCTGGCCGACAAAGAACGCAGCCGGTTGTTTGCCGATTTAAGCTTTGATGTGAAACAGGATGTTGCCGCGCCGTTTATCAACAGCGGGGCGAAACCCAAAATCGCCATTCTGCGCGAACAGGGCGTGAACGGCCAAGTGGAAATGGCCGCCGCCTTCACCCGCGCCGGTTTTGATGCCTACGATGTGCATATGTCCGACCTGATGGCAGGCCGCGTGAAGCTGGACACCTTCCAAATGCTGGCTGCCTGCGGCGGGTTTAGCTACGGCGACGTGCTGGGCGCGGGCGCAGGCTGGGCGAAATCTATCCTGTTCCACAGCAAATTGCGCGACCAATTCGCCGAATTCTTCGCTAGGCCAGACACGCTCGCACTCGGCGTGTGCAATGGCTGCCAGATGATGGCCAACCTGGCCGAAATTATCCCCGGCGCGGAGGGCTGGCCGAAGTTCCGCCGCAACGAATCCGAACAGTTTGAAGCCCGCCTGAGCATGGTGCGCGTGCCGCAATCGCCCTCGCTGATTTTGGCCGATATGGTGGGCAGCAGCCTGCCCGTGGTGGTTAGCCATGGCGAAGGCCGCGCCGATTTCGCCCACTTGGGGCGAGCTGAAAACCAAGTTTCAGCTAGCCTGAAAACCGCCATGCAATATATCGACGGGCAGGGCAAGCCCACCCAAACCTACCCACTCAACCCCAACGGCTCGCCCGATGCCATCGCCGCCGTCACCACTGCCGACGGCCGCGTAACCATCATGATGCCGCACCCCGAGCGCGTGTACCGCAGCGCGCAAATGAGCTGGCTGCCGGAAGAGTGGCGCGACAGCGAACTGGCCGGCTGGTATCGGATGTTTGCTACGGCACGGAAGGTGCTGGGCTAGGCTGTCGGGCAAAATAAGGCTACCTGAAAGTATCGGCTTCTATAGTGAATTAAATTTAAACCAGTACAGCGTTGCCTCGCCTTGCCGTACTATCTGTACTGTCTGCGGCTCGTCGCCTTGTCCTGATTTAAATTTAATTCACTATAAAACCGGCCAAAATATTCGGTGATCCCAACGAGTTGGCCAAAGACGAAGTTTGGTTTAATCTCACCCGCGAATCCGCTGCCACCGCCGCCCTGCGTGCCGCGCCGCGTCAGGCCGTGTTTGAAGGATTTGATTCGATTTCATAAGCGGGCAAGCCAGCCCGATATTTTTCAGGTAGCCTCATCATGAATTGGGAAACCCTCACGCAAATCGACCGCCGCCACATTTGGCACCCCTATGCCGCCATGCCCAACACCCAGCCGGTGTATGCCGTGGCTCGGGCGGAAGGCTGCAGCATCGAGCTGGCCGACGGCAGATGGCTGGTGGACGGCACTTCTTCTTGGTGGGCGGCGCTGCACGGATACAACCACCCGCGCCTCAACGCCGCGGCTGCCGCACAGCTGGAAAAGATGAGCCATGTGATGTTCGGCGGGCTCACCCACGAGCCGGCGGTGCGGCTCACGCAGTTGCTGCTGGAATTGCTGCCGCCGGCTCTCAACCAAGTGTTTTATGCCGACAGCGGCTCGGTGGCGGTGGAAGTGGCGATGAAGATGGCGCTGCAATACCAGCAGGCCGTGGGGCAGGGGAAACGCTGCCGTTTCGCCACCATCCGCGCCGGTTATCACGGCGACACCTGGCATGCCATGTCGGTATGCGACCCGGAAGAAGGCATGCACGGCCTGTTTTCGAGCAGCCTGCCGGTGCAGTATTTCCTGCCGCAACCGGCCAGCCCGTTCCACGGCGAATGGCAGCCTGAAAGCATCCGCCCGTTGGAAAGCTTGTTGGCAGAAAAACACGATGAATTGGCGGCGCTGATTTTAGAGCCGGTGGTGCAGGGGGCGGGCGGGATGTATTTCTACCACCCCGAATACCTGCGGCAGGCGCGGGCATTGTGCAGCCGATACGGCGTGTTGCTGATTTTTGACGAAATCGCCACCGGCTTCGGCCGCAGCGGTGAGATGTTTGCTTTGGAGCATGCCGGCGTGGTGCCGGACATTATCTTGCTGGGCAAGGGGCTCACCGGTGGTTATCTCACCTTGTCGGCCGCGGTGTGCACCGAGGAGATTTCCGCGGCCATCAGCCGGGGCCAGGCGGGCGCGTTTATGCACGGCCCCACCTTCATGGCCAACCCGCTGGCCTGCGCGGTAGCGGCTGAGAGCGTAGCGATGCTGCGGGAAAGCCCGTGGCGGCAGCGGGTGGCCAATATCGAGCAAACGCTGCGGCGTAAGCTGGCTGCGACGGCGCAATGGCGTTGCGTGCGCGAAGTGCGGGCGCTTGGCGCGATTGGTGTGCTGAAGATGGCGCAGCCGGTCAACACGGCTTCCCTGCAGCCGCGGCTGGTGGAAAAAGGCGTGTGGGTGCGGCCGTTCGGGCGGCTGGTGTATCTGATGCCGCCGTTTGTGATCAGCCAGCAGGAATTGGATTTCTTGGCCGAACAGACCTTGGCGGCAGTGGCGGAGGAATACGGCGAAGCATGGCCGCAGTCCGAATAATGCTACACGCGCTGAAGGCTACCTGAAATTTTCAGGTAGCCTGTTTGCAGAGAGGAGAACAGTATGCAGAAACAAGTTTATTTTGTTAGCGGCATCGACACCGGCATCGGCAAAAGCATCGCCACCGGCCTGTATGCCAAAGAGCTGGCCGCCGCCGGCCGACGTGTGATTACCCAAAAAATCGTGCAAACCGGCTGCCAAGGCATCGCCGAAGACATCCAAACCCACCGCCGCCTGCAAGGCATCGGGCTCACAGAGCACGACCGCAACGGCAGCACCTGCCCCTATGTGTTTGCCTATCCCTGCTCGCCGCACTTGGCTGCCGAGCAGGAACAGCGCCCCATTGATTTAAAAACCATCGATGCAGCCACCCAAACCCTGCTGCAAAGCTACGACACCGTGCTGCTCGAAGGGGCGGGCGGGCTGATGGTACCGCTAAACCGCGAGCAAACCCTGCTCGACTTTGCCGCCGAACGCGGCTACCCGCTGGTGTTGGTTACATCCGGCCGCCTGGGCAGCATCAACCACACCCTGCTCAGCCTTGCCGCAGCCCGCCATGCTGGCTTGCCGGTGCACCGATTGGTGTACAACCGCTATCCTGCTGCCGACCCCGTAATCGGCGCGGAAACCGAACGCTATTTGCGCGATTACCTGCAGCGGCATTTTCCCGAGGCGGAGTGGGCGGTGTTGGCAGAGGCTACCTGAAAACCGAGCGCAGCATTTTTTCAGGTAGCCTTGCACACAGCTTTAGCCCGAACCCCCACATATCCGCTATAATTCGCATTTTCGTTTACCCCTCTCCCCAAACCGAACCATGGGACAAAAAATCCAAGCCGTAAAAGGCATGAACGACCTCTTGCCGGTGGAGCAGAAAGATTTCAAGCTCACCGCCGCCTTCTGGCAGGCCTTTGAAAACCGCATCGGCCAATGGGCGCACCGCTTCGGCTACCGCCAAATCCGCACCCCGATCGTGGAGCAAACCGGCCTTTTCGTGCGCTCCATCGGCGAAGAAACCGATGTGGTGGGCAAAGAAATGTATACCTTTGCCGACTCCAACGACACCCTCAGCCTCAGCCTGCGCCCCGAAGGCACCGCCTCCTGCCTGCGCGCCGTGGTGGAGCACAATCTGCTGTACAACGGCGGCCAGAAGCTGTGGTATATGGGCCCCATGTTCCGCCGCGAACGCCCGCAGAAAGGGCGCTACCGCCAATTCCACCAAGTGGGCGTGGAAGCGCTGGGCTTTGAAGGCCCCGATATCGATGCCGAAATCATCGCCATGTGCGCCGATTTGTGGCGCGAGCTCGGCATCAGCCAATACCTGACTTTGGAAATCAACAGCCTGGGCAACCGCGAAGAACGCGCCGCCCACCGCGCCGCCTTGGTAGGCTACCTGAAACAGCACGAAGCCGCGCTGGACGAAGACAGCCGCCGCCGTATGCACACCAATCCACTACGCGTGCTGGACAGCAAAAACCCCGATTTGCAGGAAATTTGCAATGCCGCCCCGCGCCTGGCCGATTACCTCGGCGAAGCCTCCCGCGCCCACTACGCCGGTTTCAAAGCCCTGCTCGACGGTTTGGGCATCGCCTATGTGGAAAACCACCGCCTCGTGCGCGGGCTGGACTACTACAACCAAACCGTGTTCGAATGGACCACCGACAAACTCGGTGCCCAAGCCACCGTGTGCGGCGGCGGCCGCTACGACGGCCTGATTGAAGAGCTCGGCGGCAAACCCGCCCCTTCCATCGGCTTTGCCATGGGCGTGGAGCGGCTACTGCTGCTGGTGCACGAATACGGCAATCTGCAAGCCGATGCCGCACCCGATATTTATGTGATACACCAAGGCGGCGACACCCTGCTGCCCAGCATGCAGTATGCCGCCGCCGCCCGTGCCGCCGGCTTCAGCGTGCTGCAGCATTCCGGCAGCCAGAAACTGGCCGCCCAAATGAAAAAAGCCGACGCCTCCGGCGCCAAAGTGGCGCTGATCGTGGGCGAAGGCGAGCTGGCCGAAGGCAAGGCCAGCCTCAAAGACATGCAGCAAGGGCGCGGCCAAGTGAGCGTGCCTGCTGCCGATTTGCTTAAACAATTAAACGAATGGATACGCTAAATGGCTGTTTACGATTTAAAAGACCAAGAAGAAATTGAAAACTTCAAATATTTCTGGCGCAGCTGGGGGCGTTGGCTGTTTGCCCTGCTTGTGGTGGCCGCCATCGGCTACTTCGGCTGGGTGATGTACAGCAGCCACCAGCGCAGCGTGAACAACGAAGCCGTGGCCGTGTTCGACCAGTGGGCGGAAAACCAGCAGGCCGGCAAGCCCGCCGAAGCTGCCAAATTGCTTACCCAACTGCAAAGCCAATATCCGACCAGCATCTCCGCCGCCCAAGCCACCCTGATGCAGGCCGGTGCCGCCTTCGACCAAGGCAAATACGACGAAGCCATCGGCCACTTGAACTGGGTACTCAAATACCACCAAGAACCGCTCATCCGCGCCATGGCCATCCAGCGCCTGGCCACCGTGCAGCTGCAACAGCAGAAATACGATGCAGCCATCGCCACCCTCGGCATGAACACCGATGAAGCCTATTCCGGCATCCTGTTGGAAACCAAAGGCGACGTTTACGCCGCCCAAGGCAAACGCAGCGAAGCCGCCGCCGCCTACAAACAGGCGATGGACAAACTGCCCCAAGACGACCAAGGGCGCGAGTTTATACAGCTGAAAATCGACCAGCTGAACTAAGTTGGGTCAAAGCCCATAACGGCTGTTGCCGGCGGATGGAAAACCCACCGCCGGCAACAGCCGTTTTTTCAGGTAGCCTTTTAGATTTCAGGTGGCGTGTAGCTTGGATAACGTATTGCCTGCGCGGAAGTGAATCAGGCTACCTGAAACTGCCTGGATGGTTTGGAGGCTTGCCATTGCCAATACCGAGCAACTTTATTCTGCAAACAAAGGCTACCTGAAACGGTTTCAGGTAGCCTTTGCACATTCCGTACCAATCCCAATCAAGCCGCAGGTGTTTTGCCTTGCTGGCCTTTGATGATGCTCATACCGGCGGAGACGAGGCCGCCGATGTCGGCCACGTTGGCTGGCATAATCAGGGTGTTGCCTTCTTTGGCCAGTTTGGCGAAGGCGTCCACGTATTGCTCGGCCACTTTCAGGTTAACCGCTTCGTTGCCGCCGGGCTGGTTGATGGCGTCGGCCACCAGGCGGATGGCGTCGGCGCTGGCTTGCGCCACCAGTTTCAGGGCTTCGGCTTCGCCTTGGGCGCGGTTGATGCGGGCCACTTTTTCGCCTTGCGAGGCGTTGACGGCGGCTTGGGCTTCACCTTCGGATTTTTTGATCTCGGCTTCACGCTCGCCCGAAGCAAGGTTGATTTGCTCGATTTTCAGGCCTTCGGATTGGGCGATGCGGGCGCGTTTTTCGCGTTCGGCGGTGATTTGCGCCTGCATGGCACGCAGGATTTCCTGCGGCGGAACGAGGTCTTTGATTTCGTATCGCAATACTTTCACGCCCCAAGACACGGCGGCTTCATCGAGTGAGGCGACCACGGTGCGGTTGATGTCGTCACGCTCTTCAAAGGTTTTGTCCAGTTCCATGCGGCCGATGACGGAACGCAGGGTGGTTTGGGCAAGCTGGGTGATGGCGGTGATGTAGTTGCTGGAGCCGTAGGAGGCGAGTTTGGCATCGGTTACTTGGAAGTAGATGATGCCGTCTACAGTGAGCTGGGTGTTGTCGCGGGTGATACACACCTGGCTGGGCACATCGAGCGGGATTTCTTTGAGCAGGTGCTTGTAGGCCACGCGGTCGAGGAAGGGGATGAGGAAGTTGAGGCCGGGGTTGAGCACGGCGTGGAAGCGGCCGAGCCGCTCCACCACATAGGCCTCCTGCTGCGGCACGACGGTGAAGGCTTTAAAGCCGAATACAATGATAACGGCAAATAGGATTGCCAGGGTAACGATATCCATCAGTTTTCCTCCAGAGGTTGCAAAATCAAGATGTTGCCGGATTTTCCGGCGATGCGCGCGGCTTGCCCGGTCTGCGCGGGGAAGGGGGCTTCAGCCTGCCAATAGGTACCGCGATACTGCACGAGCCACAGGCTGCCGGATTGGGGCTGGTGCAGCAGCACGGTGTTGCCGATATCCAAATCACCTTCGGCATCGGCGGCGTGGGCGCGGCGGTTGCGCCGGATGCGGTACACGGCGGCGATACCGGCTACAGAAAGCAGCACGGCCACCAGCAGCGATACGCCGCTGCCTGCGCCGAGCCAGGCGGCTATGCCTGCACCGAGCAGGGCAATGCTGACCACCAGCAGGTAGAACGTGCCGCTGAACATTTCGAGAACGAACAGGGCGGCGGCGGCGATAAACCAATACCAGTAGTGCATGGGCGGCTCCTTTCTTATGTGGTTGAGATTTTAGCTTCTCAGAAACTCTGCCTTGGCTAGGCTAAGACATCGTTTCAGGTAGCCTTTAGCCTCGTTGATGAGGCTACCTGAAAAGCTCAGCTATACCGAAGTTAAAATTGCGCGGGCCAGCTCAGTCTATGCCTGTGCTTCCTGCAAACGGGGCAGGGCGGCAGTAAGGTCGATGCCGGCAGCAGCGGCGGTTTGCACCAGTTGACGCGGGTCTGCGCCTTGAGCGGCTTGCCCCATGGCCCACAAAAAGCTGCTGCGGGTGCCGCTGCGGCAGTAGGCGAGGGCGGGCGCCGGGTTGTCGGCCAGGTGTTTGGCAAACTGTGCGGCAGCGGCAGCATCGATTTGCGGCATCAGCATGGACTGGTGAATAACGTGCCGGATACCGGCTTCGGCCGCCCAGCGGCGGATTTGCTCAAAGCTTGGCTGGCCGGGCTCTTCGCCGTCGGGGCGGTTGCAGATGATGGTTTGCACGCCGGCGGCGGCAGCGGCAAGAATGTCTTGGCGGCTGATTTGCGGAGAAACAAACAGGCCGGGGGCAAGGATGGGGAAGGGGGCTTGGTTTGACATGGTTTTCTTTGTTTATGAATGGGTTGGTTTGGATCGGACAAGTTCGATGGATTCTTTGGCAGTGAGGTGGTCGATTTCCAAAACCATCACTTTCACGTAATCAAAATGTTTGCCGATATAGGGCAGGAGGCCGTTTTGGCTAGGAGAGTATTTGTTCCCCACGGCTTCGAGCGCAGCCTGTTTTTCGGCGGGGTCGGTAACGGTGTGCACCGTGCCGAACACGATGGCGCTGCGGAAATAAGTGGTGAATTCCTGCGGCACGATGTCGTTGAGATCCACCACGCAGAAGGAAACATGGTTGTCGCGCGCGAGCAGCTCGTGTTTATGGCCTGCGGGTGCGCCATGTAGGATGATTTTGCCTTCGTGGTAAACATAGCTGATAGGCACGGCGTAAGGATAGCCGTTGTCGCCGTGCAGCGCGAGTACGCCGGATTTGCCGCGCTGCAAAATGGCGATAGCTTCGTCGTTGGATAGCTGCTGGTTTGCGTGTTTCATCTCCCTGAACACGATTTTCTCCTTGTTTTGCTGTAGGCCAGTTTCAGGTAGCCTTTCGCTCACAGGGGAATGATACCAAATTCCACGCCCAAATGCTGGGCTTAAATGGCTTGGAGGCTACCTGAAAATAGAGTGGCGGCAGGGCGCGGTGATTGGTTTGCAGGCGGCGTGGGCGGCTATATAATGGCAGCTGTTTTCTATGTCTGCTTACTAAGGAGGTTGCCATGCACAAATCGCCGTTTGCCCGCACTATTTTGCTCGCCTTATTGTCTGTATCCGCCCTGCCTGCGCTGGCAGACAATACCCAGCGTGTTCATCAGGCCTGTTCGCGTTATTTGGACGAACCGCCGGATTATTTTGAATCCCGGAATGCCCGGTTCAGGGCACGCGCCATGCCGAATGCGGCTACCAAGAGCGCACCTGTCGTTGAATTGGCAGCCGGTGCTGCACCCGCCCCGCAGGCAGCAGCCGCCAGAGATTCTTTTATCGGCCTCGAAGGCTCATATGACATGATTAGCGAGAAGAGGATGGTGAATGCGGGAATATCTGCCCCGCCGCGCCAAAACACCGAGCGCTACGGCCATTATGAGCCCAACCCCGTGCACGCTGTGGCCGAACAGCCCGTTTCCACCTTCAGCATTGATGTGGACACCGGCAGCTACGCCAACATCCGCCGCTTCCTCACCCAAACCGGCCGCCTGCCGCCCGCAGATGCCGTGCGCATTGAAGAAATCATCAACTATTTCGACTACGGCTACGCCAAGCCTGCCGACGGCAAACCTTTCGCCGTGCACACCGAAACCGTGGATTCCCCTTTCCGCAGCGGCGCCAAGCTGATCCGCATCGGCATTCAGGCCAAAGAAGTGAGCCAGGCCGCGCTGCCGCCGGCCAATCTTGTGTTCCTGGTGGACGTGTCCGGCTCCATGTATAGCCGCGACAAACTGCCGATGGTGAAATACACCCTCTGCACTCTCGCGCACCAAACCCGCGCCCAAGACCGCATCACTCTCGTTACCTATGCCGACGGCAACAAAGTCGTGTTGCCGCCCACCCCGGGCAACCAGCGGCAGAAAATCCTTGCCGCGCTCGACAGCCTGAAGGCAGGCGGCTCCACCGCAGGCGAAAACGCCATCCAGCAGGCCTACCAAGCCGCCCGGCGCGCCTATATCCGCAACGGCATCAACCGCATCCTGCTCGCCACCGACGGCGATTTCAACGTGGGCATCACCGATTTCAACACCCTGCGCAGCATGGTGGCCGAAAAACGCAAAAGCGGCATTTCTCTCACCACGCTCGGCTTCGGCAGCGGCAACTACAACGAACGGCTGATGGAGCAGCTGGCCGATGCCGGCGACGGCAACTACAGCTACATCGACAGCCCCGAAGAAGCGCAGAAAGTGCTGCATCGCCAGCTCTCATCCACGCTCGCCACCGTGGCGCAAGATGTGAAAATCCAAGTGGAATTCAACCCCGCCACCGTGAAGGAATACCGCCTGATCGGCTATGAAAACCGCATGCTCGCCCGCGAAGACTTTAACAACGACCAAGTGGACGCAGGCGACATCGGCGCCGGCCACAACGTCACCGCGCTGTATGAAATCATCCCCGCCGGACAAACCGGCTGGCTGCCCGAAAGCCGCTACCAGGCCGCCCCCGCTGCCAACGATAAAGCCGGCAGCGAATACGCCTTCATCAACCTGCGCTACAAACTGCCCGGCCAAAGCAGCAGCATTCTCATCAACCGCCCCGTGGACGTGGGCAGCAAACCGCTCGCCCAAGGCAGCAACGCCACCCGCCAAGCCGTGGCTGCAGCCGCCTTCGGCGAACTCTTGCGCGGCGGCAAATACAGCGGCAACTTCGGCTGGCCGCAAACCCTCGAGCTGGCCCGCAACGCCCAATCCCCCGACCGCCACGGCCTGCGCCGCCAGTTTGTGCAGCTGATTGAGAAAGCACAACAGCTCAGCAGCAAGCCGCAGTAAGGTTTCAGGTAGCCTTTGCCTGGTTGGAAAGGCTACCTGAAAATTAAAACTGGTAGGTTGAATACTCATGCCCTGCAAGCATGTTGTAGGGCGATTTTCTGTTTGCTCCTATATTTTCAGGTAGCCTCTTACTCCAACCCCAAAGGAACCCCCATGCCCATTTCCCCAAACATTTTCAAAGCATACGACATCCGCGGTATCGTCGGCCAAACCCTCACCGAAGAGACTGCCGAGCAAATCGGCCGTGCCATCGCCACGCGTGCTGCCCGGCAAGGCCTGCGGCAGATTGCCGTAGGGTGTGACGGCCGGCTCAGCGGCCCGGCATTGCAAGCGGCGCTGATGTGCGGGCTCACCGCAGGCGGGCTGGAGGTGGCCGATGTGGGCATGGCGGCCACGCCCATGCTGTATTTCGCCGCCGTGCAGCATTGCTCCGGCAGCGGCGTGATGATTACCGGCAGCCACAACCCGCCCGATTACAACGGCTTCAAAATGATGCTCGGCGGTAATGCCCTGGCCGGGGAAAGCATTCAAGAGTTGTGCGGTATCATCGAAGCGCAGGATTTTGTGTCAGCTAGCCTGCAAGGCAGCGTGCGCAGTTTGGATGTGGCAGACGAATATATTCGGCACATCGCCAGCCATATTCGCCTGAAGCGGCCGCTGAAAATCGCTGTCGATGCTGGCAACGGCGTAGCCGGAGCGTTTGCCGGGCGGCTGTATCGCGCGCTGGGTTGCGAAGTGGAGGAACTGTTTTGTGAAGTAGACGGCCATTTCCCCAACCACCATCCCGATCCGGCCAAGCCCGCCAATCTGCAAGACCTCATCCGTGCCGTGCAGGCCGGAGCGGCCGAAGTCGGCCTGGCTTTCGACGGCGACGGCGACCGTCTCGGCGTGGTTACCCGCAGCGGAAGTATCATCTATCCCGACCGCCAGCTGATGCTGTTTGCGCAAGACGTGCTCGGGCGCAACCCGGGCGCGAAAGTAATTTACGACGTGAAATCCACCCGCCTGCTGGCGCCGTGGATTAAGCGGCACGGCGGCGAGCCGGTGATGAGCAAAACCGGCCACAGTTTCATCAAAGCCGCCATCAAGCAGCACGGCGCGCTTTTGGCGGGCGAAATGAGCGGGCATGTGTTTTTCAAAGAGCGCTGGTTCGGCTTCGACGACGGCCTCTATGCCGGTGCGCGCCTGCTGGAAATCCTTTCAGGTAGCCCCAACCCCAGCGCTGTGCTGGAAGCCTTGCCGGAAGGCGTGTCCACCCCCGAATTGAATATTGCCCTGCCCGAAGGCGCCGACGGCCACGCGCTGATTGCCGATTTGGCTCAGGCTGCCCGGTTCGACGGCCTGCAAGAGCTGATTACCATCGACGGCCTGCGCGCCGAATTCGCCGACGGCTTCGGCTTGCTGCGCGCTTCCAACACCACGCCGGTGCTGGTGTTGCGCTTCGAGGGCGACAACCAGGCCGCGCTGGCACGAATTCAGGCGCAGTTCAAAACCCTGGTGGAACAGCACGGCGGCTTGCAGTGGCCGTTGTGAAACCGAGCCGGATAAAGCAAACCGCACCGTGGCAATACGGTGCGGTTTGCTTCTCAGGTAGCCTGATTGCTGTAGGAAAAGGCTGGTTAGGGGCTGGCAGTATTCAATACTGGATTGTGCCGTTTGCAGTTTGCTGCACGGTGCTGCTGCCCGGGCTGTCGAACACGGGCTCGGGGCTGCCTGCTTTTTCATAGGCAGCGGCGCGTGCCATTGCGGGAACGGCCAGGGTTTGTTCGTTTTGCTGCAACGATACTTCCACCACGCGGTAGCCGCTGCCGCCCATACTGCGGCTGAGGGTGTCGGCGTGTTTACGGAAGTTTTGCAGGGCTTCGATGGCGAGGCTTTCTTCAATTTGGCGACGGCTTTCCGGCTTGAGCGAGAAACCGATGTCGTTGATGGTGGCTTCACCGCTGCTTTCGGCAATCAGCTTGCCGATAGCTTGGAAATCGCTGCCGGAAACGCGCAAGACGGCGATGTCTTCCCAAGGGCGTGAGCCGTTGCGGTAGCTTTGGTAGACGTGGCGGCTTTCCAGCTCCACTTCTGCGCCGGAGAGGTGGCTGGCGCGGCTTTGCAGGATGTTTAAGCAGCGCGTGGTTTCGGCGGCAGCCTGGGCGGGATTGGCGTGGGTGGAGGAAACTTTCAGGCGCACGGTCATCCAGTTGTTGGGCAAGGTGCGGCTGGCGGTTTCGCTGAATTTGAGCAGGTTGTAGTTGAGCGGCTCGACTAGGGCGGGGCCAAGGCTGAGGCCGGCCAGCAGCGTGGACAGGAGGAGGGCGGTTTTTTCATAAGCGTTTTCCTTTAAGGAGGGATAGTGTGGCGATTATATGGAACGGTCATACCGAAGGCTACCTCAAAACACTTCAGGTTTGCCTGCGCCAAGGTTTTCAGGTAGCCTTGCGCGCCATCTGAATATTGGAAAGGACATACCGTGATTACTGTGAACACTTTGCGCAAAATGAAGCACGAGGGCGAGAAAATCGCCATGCTCACCTGCTACGAAGCCAGCTTTGCCGCGTTAATGGATGCGGCAGGGGTGGATATGCTGCTGGTGGGCGATTCGCTGGGCATGACGGTGCAGGGGCAGAAATCCACCCTGCCGGTGAGCCTTGCCGATATGTGCTACCACACGGCGGCGGTGGCGCGCGGCAGCAGCAATGCGCTGATCGTGAGCGATTTGCCGTTTGGTGCCTACCAGCAGAACAAGGAGCAGGCTTTTGCCGCTGCGGCCGAACTGATGGCGGCAGGAGCGCATATGGTGAAGCTGGAAGGCGGCGCCTGGATGGCGGAAACCACCGAGTTTCTGCAGCTGCGCGGCATTCCGGTGTGCGCACACATCGGGCTCACGCCGCAGTCGGTGCATGTGTTTGGCGGCTATAAGGTGCAGGGCAAGGGCGATGTGGCGGCGCAGGCATTGCTGAACGATGCGCTGGCGCACGAGAAGGCCGGCGCGGCAGTGGTGCTGATGGAATGCGTACCCGCCGCTTTGGGCAAACAGATTACCGAAACGCTGGCCTGCCCCACCATCGGCATCGGCGCGGGCGTGGACTGCGACGGGCAAGTGCTGGTGATGCACGATATGTTCGGCGTGTTCCCCGGCCAAACGGCGAAGTTTGTGAAAAACTTCATGCAGGGGCAGGATAGCATTCAGGCGGCGGTGGCGGCTTATGTGCGCGAAGTGAAAGAAAAAACCTATCCCGCGCCGGAGCATACCTTTGCAGCTTGAGGCAGGTTAATCAAGTGAGGCTACCTGAAAGCGCCGCGCAGCTTTTGCCAGGCTAAATTCAGATTGCCTTGCCATTGTTTTCAGGTAGCCTCGCTATTGAGCCAAAAGGCTACCTGAAAACCTTAGCCAAACCATTCCCACAACCAATCAACAAAGAAGATAGAGCAACCATGCCGCGCTGCACCCCCCCCCCGCCGGCAGAAAATCGCCCGGCTTGTGCACGACCACGGCTTTATGTCGGTGGAAGAGCTGGCACGCAGCCTAAAGTGACCCCGCAAACCATCCGCCGCGATATCAACGTTTTGTGCGAACACAACATCCTGCGCCACGCGCAAAAACAAGCTGCAAAGCGAAAAAGCCCACATTGCCGACCTGATTGCCGAGCACATCCCCGACAACGTTTCCCTGTTTATGAGCATCGGCACCACCATCGAAGCAGTGGCGCTCGCGCTGGTGAAAAACCATAAAAACCTCTGCATCATCACCAACAACATCCACGTTGCCTCCATTGTGTCTGGCCGGCCGGACTACACCGTCATCATCACCTCCGGCGTGGTGCGGCCGGTGGACGGCGGCATCACCGGCGTGGCCACCATCGATTTCATCAACCAATTCAAAGTGGATTACGCCATCCTCGGTGCCTCCGGCATCGAAGCCGACGGCTCGCTGCTCGATTTCGACTACAAAGAAGTGAGCGTGATGCAGGCCATGATGGCCAACGCCCGCCACTGCTATCTGGCCGTGGACTACAGCAAATTCGGCCGCAATGCCTTGGTGCGCATAGGCGATGTAACTGAATTTCACGCCCTGTTC
The DNA here is from genome assembly GCF_001648415.1 of Eikenella sp. NML070372. Taxonomy (NCBI): domain Bacteria; kingdom Pseudomonadati; phylum Pseudomonadota; class Betaproteobacteria; order Neisseriales; family Neisseriaceae; genus Eikenella; species Eikenella sp. NML070372. Next base: position 604,880 of record NZ_LXSN01000004.1, read on the forward strand.
ACCGATGAGCCACCCAGCGCCGGCCTGTGCAAAAAACTGGACGATGCCGGCGTTCGCTGGCATCTGGCGGCCAAAGAAGGGGAAGAATAGGGCGGCAGGCTACCTGAAAGAGGTTCGGCGTAAATTTTCAGGTAGCCTTTGATTAAGCCAATACGGCTACCTGAAAGCCAAGCTTCAATAAAGCGAAAATGCCGTTTGATGATTGAAAAAACGGTATTCATGCCGCAAGAAACTGGCGGCTGCACCAGCTTTGCAGTATATTTTCCTAAATTGATTTTGTTACGGAGAACACACCATGTCGATATTGAAAAGGCCGGAAGAAGTGATTATGGCGGTGCTGGGCGCGCTGTTTGTGGTGCTGACTTATGCGGCGGCATCCTATTTCGGCGCGCAGGGGCAAACCGCGCTGCTGGTGGCGGCGCTCACGCTGATTGTGCTGCTGCCGGCGTTTTTGCTGTGGCAACGCAACCGTGCGGCTTGGCTGTGGCCCTGCCTCCTCGGCCTGCTGGCCGCTTGCTGGTGGCCGTATTTCGATGCCCGCGGCGAGCAATCGCTGCCGGTGGGCTTGTTGCAGCAGGATACAGCGGCTGCGGTTTCAGCCCTGCCTTGGTATGCGGGCTGGACGTTTAAGCTGATCTTCGCCGCGCTGCCGGTGCTGGTGGGGTATGGCTGGATAGTGTATCGGCGGTATTATTGGAAGAAAAAACCGATATAAGCATAGCCGGAATTGGAATAGGAAAAAGGCTACCTGAAAATTTAGCTTCGCAGAAACTTTGCTGCGTTGCATTTTCAGGTAGCCTTTTTATTTGCTTTTCATATTGTCTTACTTTGAGCAGAAAACCATTCTTTTTTGATTTAGCACAATAATTTGCTTAATAAAGCTAGAATGATTGCGGTTTTCAGTTTGAGTTCTATGTTAATAAGATTTATTATCATAGCAAGCTTCAGTAAGAAAGAATCAAAACTATTTCTTTTCGTGAGACTTCCGACTCCATTCTAGAGAGCCCAGCTATGTCCGTTATTCCACTCTCCCAGCTGCGCAAAGGCGCGGTTGCGCATATTGATTCCATTGTCCCCAATCCCGTGTTCGGCGAACTCGATCCTTTGGTGTCGCGCCGTTTAGCTGATTTGGGATTTTCCAGCGGCATGCCTTTGCAGGTGATTGCCGTGGGCGGTTTCGGGCGCGGGCCGTTTGCAGTGCGTTTGGGCAATCAGTCACAGTTTTCGCTACGACATGAGGAGGCAGGGAAGGTGATGTGTCATATCGAAAAGCAACCTGAGGCTTAATGCTTAATGGCTACCTGAAAATCATTTTGTGTTACCTAAAAAGCAGCTTTCTTATAGTAACTGATTGAAAATAAGATAGAATAAGTAAGGATAATATGATGGAGCTGAGCTATTTCGCCCTAATCGGCGCGCCGAACTGCGGCAAAACCGTTTTGTTCAACGGGCTGACCGGCGCGCACGCCAAAGTGGCCAATTATCCGGGCGTAACGGTGGACAAGCGCGAAGGCGCGTTTTTGGACGACGAAGCCGTGCGCATTGTCGATTTGCCCGGCACATACAGCCTGCGCACCACCAGCCCCGACGAAGCGGTGGCGAAAGACGTGGCGGTGGGCAAACTCGGCATTCCGCCCGATGCGATTATCGCCGTGGCCGACGCGACCAACCTGCGCATGACGCTGCGCATGATTTTAGAACTGAAAACGCTGAAACTGCCGATGGTGGTGTCGCTGAATATGAGCGATGTGGCGCAGCGGCGCGGTTTGAATATCGACGCGGCGAAACTGAGCGAACTTTTGGGCGTGCCGGTGCTGGAAACCGTGGCCGTGAGCGCGTCGGGTGTGCAGGCGGTGCGCGAAGCCGTGGCGCAGTTGCCGCGCAAACGCTCGTTCCCCGCCAACCCCGCCTCCGCCGAACGCACGTTGGACGAATTGGACAGCGACGCGCTTTATCACGAAGTCGAATCCATTTTGGCGCAAGTCGTGCGCACGGAAATGACCCTGCCCGCCTGGCACAAAAAATTGGACGAAATCGTGCTGCACCCCGTGTGGGGCGTGGTGTTGCTGATGGTCATCCTGTTTATGGTATTCCAAGCGGTGTACACTTGGGCCGCGCCGATTATGGAAGCCATCGAAGGCGGCTTCGGCTGGCTGGGCGAGTGGGTGGCCGCCAATATGCAGCCCGGCATTTTGAACGATTTAATCGTGAACGGCGTGATTGCAGGCACGGGCAGCGTGCTGGTGTTCCTGCCGCAGATTACCATCCTGTTCGCCTTCATCCTGCTGCTGGAAGACTCGGGCTACCTGCCGCGCGCCGCGTTTTTGCTGGATAACGTGATGGCGAAAAGCGGCTTGTCCGGCCGTTCGTTCATTCCGCTGCTGTCCAGCTTCGCCTGCGCCGTGCCCGCTGTGATGTCCGCCCGCACCATCCACGACCCGCGCGAACGGCTGGTTACCATCGCCGTCGCCCCGCTGCTCACTTGCTCCGCGCGGCTGCCCGTGTACGCGTTGATTATCGCCGCCGTCATCCCTAATCAAACGGTGTTCGGCATATTCAATCTGCAAGGGCTGACGCTGTTTGTGCTGTACATTGCCGGCATCCTGTCCGCCGCACTCGCCGCCTACCTCATGAAACGGCTGGCGCGGATTAAGGGCAACGTGCAGCAGTTCCCGCTGTTGATGGAGCTGCCCACCTTCCGTATGCCCAACTTCAAACACATCCTGACCAGCCTGTGGGACAGGGTGAAAGCCTTCCTGAAACGCGCCGGCACGATTATTTTCACGCTGACCGTGATTTTGTGGGGCTTGGTCAGCTGGCCTGCGCCGCCCGAAGGCGCAACCGGCGCGGCAATCGATTACAGCCTGGCCGGCATGATCGGCCACGCCATCCAGCCGCTGTTCGCCCCGCTGGGCTTCACTTGGGAAATGTGCATCGCCATGATTCCGGGCATCGCCGCACGCGAAGTGGTCGTGGCCGCGCTGGGCACGGTGTATGCCGTGGGCGCGTCGTCCGAAGACGCGGTGCAGAACGCGCTGATTCCCATCGTCCACAGCAACTGGGGCCTGCCCACCGCCTTCGCCTTCCTCGCCTGGTATGTCTACGCCCCCATGTGCGCCGCGACTTTGGCAGTTATCAAGCGCGAAACCAAATCTCTGAAACACACTGTTATGGTTACAGGCTATATGTTCGCACTCGCCTACCTCGCGGCCTTTATCGTGTATCAAATTACTTCAAGGATATTATGATGATTCAAATGCAATTTATTATAGTCGCCATCATCATGCTCGCCTGTGTGGTGTTCCTGCTGCGGAAGTTTGTGTTTAAACCAAAAAAAAGGAAACCTGATTGCAGCAGTGGATGTGGGAAATGCGGGGGCTGTGGGTAAGATTGTTGTTTAGTTGATTTTGATGTAAGGAAAAGCAGCCTGCATTTTAGATGGGTAGAGTGCAGGCTGCTTTTTGTGAGCAGAAGGCTACCTGAAAGATTCGGGTAGCCTTCTGCTGTAGCTAAGAACACATTTTTATAAGGGCAGCTTGCCGTCTTAAAAAAGTTACTTGAATCTTCTAGGTAGCCTTTAATCTGGCCAAGCTCTCATTTTCAACGCCCGGTATGCACAACCAGGCATTGTTCTTGCCGTTGCAGGAAGACTTCGCTGCCGCCGAGTTTGTCCAACTGCTGTTTCGGTGAAAGCTTCGGCAGGCTGCGGAGATCTTCCGTACTGAGTTTTTGCACCGACTCTTCCCACAGGCAGCAGCAGTAGGGTTCAAGCACGCGCTCGCTTTGGCCGGCAAGGCCGTGTTTGGCCAAGTTGGCTTGTCATTGCGGTACGGCGGGTATATTTTGGACAGGCTTCCACGATGCGGCAGCTGATGCCGTCCTTATCCGGCGCATAGAAGCGCGGTATGAGGGCAAAGGTGAGTGTCAACACCACCGTTACCACATTCCAACCGATGAAGGGGCAGCGTTTGTGGCGGTCGGATTCATCGGCTTGAATCTCAGCCATGCAGGCTTTCCATGCGTAGCATCATCACGGGCTGGAAAACGTGCTCCAGCGCTTCGATTTTGGCGATAGCGGCCTTGATGTGCTTTTCTTTAGACTGGTGGGTGAGAATCACGATTTCGGCATTTTCGTGATTGATTACACCTTTTTGTAGAAGAGCTTCGATAGAGATGCCCTGTTCGGCAAGGATGCGGCCGATATCGGCCACCACGCCAGGTCTGTCTTGTGCCGATACACGCAGGTAGTAGCTACTGGTGATTTCGTTTATCGGCAGCACGGACAGCTCTTCGTTGTTGCGGAAGGCCAAAGGCGGCACACGCTGTTCGTTGGCAGCGTGAATTAGGCGGGCGGTGTCAATGATGTCGGCCACCACGGCACTGGCGGTAGGGGCTGCACCAGCGCCGGCGCCGTAATACAGGGTCTCACCCACCATATTTGATTGCACCAGTACAGCATTCATCACACCTTCCACCTGCGCCAGCAGACGGCATTCGGGCACGAGTGTGGGGTGTACACGCAATTCAATGCCTTCTTCGGTTTTGCGGGTGATGGCCAAGAGCTTGATGCGGTAGCCCAGCTCTTCGGCGTAGCGGATGTCTTGGCTTTCCAGCTTGTTAATGCCTTCCAAGTAGCAGTGTTGGAAATTAATCGGCGTGCCGAAGGTTAGCGCAGACATAATGCTCAACTTGTGCGCCGCATCGTGGCCTCCGATGTCGAAAGTCGGGTCGGCTTCGGCGTAGCCCAGCTCCTGTGCCTGTTTGAGCACTTCGGCAAACGGGCTGCCGTGGGCGCGCATATTGCTCAGAATGAAGTTACTAGTACCGTTGATGATGCCAACCACCGATTTGATACGGTTGGCGGCCAGGCCTTCTCGCAGGGCTTTGATAATCGGGATGCCGCCGGCCACTGCTGCTTCAAACATTACCATCACGTTTTTTCCCGCCGCCAGAGCGAAAATTTCATTGCCGTATTCAGCCAGCAGTTTTTTGTTGGCGGTAACCACGTGTTTGCCGTTTTCGATGGCACACAGCACCACTTCGCGTGCCGTATCCGTTCCGCCCATCAACTCTACCACAATATCCACATCCGCACTGCGGGCTACCTGAAACACATCGTCTGACACTATGGTATCCGGCGGACATAATTTGCGGATGCAGCCAGTGTTGCGGCTGGCGGCCATGCTGATACGCACCTCCCGCCCCAGGCGACGCGTGATTTCCTGCACGTTTTCTGCCAACAGTTTGACCGTACCACTGCCGACGGTGCCCATCCCTAAGATGCCGATTCTGACTGGTTGCATGCTGATTCCTTGTTATGATTACGGCTGTGCCGAGTGCTGTTTTGCTCTGAAAATGCCGGCTGCCATACGGGCAGCCAAGCTGATAAACAATAAAATCCGAAAGCGGACAGAAAGTCGCTATCTTAGCTGAAAACCCCGCTTTTTACACCTTTTAATAGAAACACTTACACTTTTAACCACACTGCCTCAAAGCCAAGCGTTTCAATCTCCTTGCAGCCTATGCTTTCAGGTATCCTCCAACTCATTAAAATAAAAACAAATTATGCTTATTCAAAGACACTAGACGGTTTCCACCTGCCACATCTACTGCTATCAAGACGGCCAAATCGAAATCGACTGCCGCACCTACTTCCAGGTTGAGTCTTGCCTGATGCGGGCAATGGTCTACACGTGTGTTGCGCCCGCCAACGATGATGATGTCGGGGTTGTCGCAAACGAGGGCTTCCACTGGTACTTCGATCAGGTTAGTCAGCCGAGTGTGAAACGCAGGTTGTTGTCTAATTTGGCGTTATATTAGCTGGCTATTTGTACGGCGTTGCCGCCAATAGTGGAGTAACAAAAATTAGGACAAGGTGGCGAGCTGCAGATAGTACAAGTAGTACAGCAAGACGAACCAACGCAGCACTGGTTTTTGTTAATCCACTATACGGTGTAAACAGCGGCATGGCCGCAGGCCACCCATTTCTACGCTATTGCCCAGCCTGACGTATGGCCGATAGGATTAGTTCTTCCGTCCTATGGTTTTCACTGTGCCAAAAACTGATTATCTACCTACTCAGAATTCGGCAACCACGCCTATTGCCTGCCGAAATGATATTTTCAGGTAGCCTCTTGTACACAGTAAGCTACCTGAAAACTCATTTCTCTACTTACTTTTGAATAAACTGCTATTACAAGGGCACACGCCGAATGCAAACCAAGCTGTTCCGCCTCACCGTGCTCAACACACGTTTCTTCTCCGGTTTCGCTGCTGCCAAAACCACATCTGCTGCCAGCAAATACGTAGCCAATAGCCGAACTGGAAACCATCTACACCATCGCTGAAGCCCAAGCCAAACAGCAGCTCGGCTCCTCACGCATCACCACGCAAGGCTTGCAGCACATGCCGGTGAGTAACAACATTTCCGATCCTTCAACCAAGTCTGCACCTTCCTCAACAAAGAAATCGGTTTCGAGTTCAACAAAGACAGCTATCTCGCCTCGCTGGCTTATTTCCATAACGACTACTACAACCGCATTGTTGATAACAGTCGTGTCGGTGGCTACAACCGCAATGTGCACCGCTTCTTCAATGCCCGCTATTCGTTCTAAAGCCTGATTGCCAAGTAATTTATTCAGCTCAGCGTGGAAAATCTTCCTAATATGTTGTTCAGATTGGTTTTTACTGTGTACTCCTATTGTTGGGGCGTAATAAAAGGCTACCGGAAAATTCAGGTAGCCTTTTATCAGCTTATCCGGCCCTATGCGCCGTCATCTAAATGATCCGGCCGAGCGAGGATGGTGCGTTTACCATTTGTATCGGCAGGGGAGACGATGCCTTCGGCTTCCATTTGATCCACCAGGGTGGCGGCTTTGTTGTAGCCGATGCGCAGGTGGCGTTGGATGGAGGAAATGGTGGCTTTTTGCGTACGCAAAACGATGGCGACAGCTTCGTTGAACAGGGGGTCTTGGTCGCTGTTGCCGCTGCCGCTGTTGGCATTGCTGAACAAATCGTCGCTGCCCACGCCGGAGGTAAGGATGTCTTCCACATAATCGGGCGCACCGAAACCTTTGAGGTATTCGGTCACGCGCTGCACTTCGCTATCGGCCACGAAGGCACCGTGTACGCGCTGTGGGTAGCCGGTGCCGGGCGGCAGGAAGAGCATATCGCCTTGGCCGAGCAGGTTTTCTGCGCCCATTTGATCGATGATGGTGCGGCTATCCACTTTGGAGGCTACCTGAAAAGCGATGCGGGTGGGGATATTGGCCTTAATCAGGCCGGTAATTACGTCCACGCTGGGGCGCTGGGTAGCGAGAATGAGGTGGATGCCGGCGGCGCGGGCTTTTTGGGCGAGGCGGGCGATCAGCTCTTCGATTTTTTTGCCGGAAGTCATCATCAGGTCGGCAAATTCGTCCACGATCACGACGATGTGCGGCAGGTGGGTGAGTGGCTCGGGATTGTCGGGGGTGAGGCTGAAGGGGTTGGCCAGCCGTTCGCCGCGGACGGTGGCATCTTTGATTTTTTGGTTGTAGCCGGCGAGGTTGCGCACGCCCACATGGCTCATCAGGCGGTAGCGCTTTTCCATTTCGTTCACGCACCAGGTGAGCGCGTTGGCAGCAAGCTTCATATCGGTTACCACCGGCGCGAGCAGGTGCGGGATGCCTTCATACACGGAAAGCTCGAGCATTTTCGGGTCGATCATGATCATGCGCACTTCGTCGGGTGTGGCCTTGAACAGCAGCGACAAAATCATGGCGTTCACGCCCACGGATTTGCCCGAGCCGGTGGTGCCGGCTACCAAGAGGTGCGGGGCCTTGGCGAGGTCGGTTACCACCGGCTGGCCGGTGATGTCCTGACCCAGCGCGAGGGTGAGCTTAGATTTGCTTTTGGCAAACACCGGTGAGTTGAATACTTCGCTTAGGCGAATCATCTGCCGTTTGGGATTAGGCAGCTCTAAACCCATACAAGTTTTGCCCGGGATGGTTTCCACTACGCGGATGGCAGCCACGCCGAGCGAACGGGCGAGGTCTTTTTCCAGGTTAATCACCGAGTTGCCACGCACGCCTACATCGGGCTCGATTTCGTAGCGGGTAATCACCGGGCCGGCATAAGCATCCACCACGTTTACTTTTACGCGAAATTCGGCCAGTTTTTCTTCGATTTTGATGCTGTTATCCAGCAGCTGCTCTTCGCTGAGGGAGGCTTCATTGTCGTATTGCGGCGGCAGGAGCAACTCGTTCATCGGCACATGATAGTGGCCGAAATCGGCATACGATACGGCGGAAACGGCCGAAATCGGCGTGGGCTGCGGCGGCAGGTCGGGCAGGGGAGGGATGCCGGGCGCGGCAGTGGGAGTAGGGTTTGCCCACGCGGCTTGCGCCTGAGTTTCGGCTGCACCTTGCTCCAAGACCTGCTGCCATTCGTTGCCGTTATCGAATTCGATGGCGGGTTCGGCAGCCGGTGCTTGTTCGGTGAGCGAGAGGTCGGGGCGGAAGTGATGCTGGATACCGACTTGGTCGGCGGTGTCTGAATACGTTTCAGCGGTATCGTCGCTCACAGTTTCAGTTAAGCTCCAAGGCGGGCTGTCTTCAACGGTGCTTTGCGGGAAAAAAATCGGCGGTTGTTCGGCGGGCAGCGCCGACTCCTCCTCAGCGGGCTGGGCATCGGGGCTTTCGGGTGCAATGCCATGATTGAAGGGGGTAAAGCGGGTGGAAATTGGCAGTGGTTGAGCCTGCTGAGATGGTATAGCCATCGGCACTTGTGCGCCCTGGCTGTGGTTCACGCGCGCGGCGGCGGGAATCACGCTCTCACGCACGGTTTGGCGTTTAAAGTGGCGGCGCTGGCGATTAGCCGGGGCATCGGTTTTAGCCAGATTAGCTAAAATTTCGTCTTCATTGATTACCGGCAAATCAGGCTGCTGCGGGGTGATGGCCGGTTGGGGCGCGGGCTGGGGCTGCCTGCGCGCACGCAGGCGCTGACGCAGGAGATTGTTGCGGATGTCGTCGGGGCTGATGGTGTGCCGCTCTTCGGCAGGCTCTTCAGGCGCAGGCTCGGCCACGGGCGGCAGGTGTGCTTGGATTTTTTCGCGCACATACTGCACAGCGGGATCGGCCGGAGTGATTTCTTCGCGCGGCTCGGCAGCGGGAGAGGGGGCTTTTATCGGCCAGTTCAGCACCACGGTTTCCAGTGGTTTGGCTTCGGCTGCTTCGTTTTTATATAGCATACGCGTGGCCTCGGAAAGGGAAATGATGCTCGACTCGGGTTGGCTTTCTTCATTTTCGATATTTTCAGGTAGCCTGTAGCGGGTGGCCTCGGCTTCGGTGATAACCGGCAAATTGGCGTCGGGAGCGGATAAATCGTGGATTTCCGGCTCGGCGGCAGTTTTGGCTTCGGTTTCGGTGGTGTGAGAGCTTTCAGTATTTTCAACCTGCTCAGCAGTGGCATCAATGGCGATTTCTGGCAACAGGGCAGTTGCTTCCGTTACGGCCGTTTTTTCTTCGGCGGGGCTGAAAATCGGTAGTTCTTCTTGGTTTTCGCTCACGTTACGGCGGCGTGCTTTTTTCTTCACACTACCGGCAAGCAGCTCGATTTTGCGCTGCAATTCGTCTTGCACTTTTTGATAATGCAGCTTCACTTGGGTTTGCGCACGCTGCGGCAGCACGTTGGGGCGGGCAGGCTGTTGCTGCGGAGTGTTTTCCGCTTCGGTATCAGTGGATTGCTTGTTGTTTTGGTGCCGGTTGAGATAGGTAAACTCCAGCAGCCATTCGCGCTCTTCGCGCGCACGCCACCACAAGAGCACGGCGATGCCGGCCAACAACAGAATCAGCAGAAAAACTAAAAACATAAACAGCAGCTCCCGAATTTGGCGCAAAGGTTGGTATTTTAACGTGTTTCCCGCCGAAATTAAACCTTGTGGCCTGGGTAAAAACTCGACTTTGGCGCATTTCTGCGTGATGTGCTTCCTGATGGCCTGCCTATCTGTATGATATGTTTGCGCGTTCTGTGATGCTGGCGCTTTGATTGGTGTCCAAATCTAAGAGTTTACAAAGATCTCCGCCCGCATATTGCGGGCGGAGGGGCGAACCAATCAGAGGCGGATTTCGATATTGTCGATGAGGCGCGTCTTGCCCAAACGGGCGGCGGCCAACACCACCAGTTCGCTGTCGCCGACATGGGCTACCTGAAGATTGCCCGCGTGGCGGAGTTCCACATAGTCCACCTGCCAGCCGGCCTGTTTCAGGTTTGCTGCCGCCTGTTGTTCCAGTGCGGCATAGTCGCGGTTGCCGTTTTCCACCGCGCGGGCAATGGCCTGCAATTCGCGGTAGAGCTGCGGGGCTTGTTTGCGCTCGGCTTCGCTCAGGTATTGGTTGCGGCTGGAGAGCGCCAGGCCGTCGGCGGTGCGGCCGATGTCCACCGGTACGATTTCCACCCGGAAATTCAAATCGGCAGCCATGCCTTGCAGGATGGCCAGCTGTTGGTAGTCTTTTTTGCCGAAACAGGCGTAATCGGGCTCAACAATGTTGAACAGCTTGGCCACCACGGTGGCCACGCCGCGGAAATGTCCCGGTCGGAACGCGCCGCACAGCTCGTTTTGCAGATTGGGCGGCTCGACGTTGTATTGCTGGGCCACATTCGGATACAGCTCCTGCTCGCTCGGCGCGAAGAGTACGGCCACTCCTTCGCCGGCCAGTTTGGCAGCATCCTGCTCCAGCGTGCGCGGATAGCGGTCGAAATCCTCGCCTTGGCCAAATTGCAGGCGGTTGACAAAAATGCTCACCACCACCTTGTCTGCCCATTTGGCCGCTTCGCGCACCAAAGCCAGGTGCCCTTCGTGCAGGTTGCCCATGGTGGGCACGAATGCCACGCTGCCGGCTTCGCGGCGCCAGTCGCGTAGTTCTTTAATGGTATGGATAGTTTTCATGGCTGGTTTGCCTTATCAATAAAATGCGGCGCAGTATACTCCGCCATGCTGGGAGAGGCTACCTGAAAAACAGGTGGTGGGGTTTCAGGTAGCCTTCATTATGGGGGTACAGCATGGAGCATGTATGGCTTGTTTGCATTTCTGTAATACGGCTTATGCGCTTCAAAGTTTCAGGTAGCCCGAGTATGAGAGGGACCACCTGAAAAATATGCCAGATATGAAGCAGGCTACCTGAAAATCCTAAGTTATGGTTTCAGGTAGCCTTTCCGGGTATAACCAAGCCTACTTCCGCACCAGCCGTTCCGCCGCGGCACGGGCGCGGATTTTGATTTCCTCCGTCAGATAATCCTTCATCTGCGCGTATACCAGCGTGATCACGGCGATGTCGTCGCTGAAGCCCAAGGGGCCGAGCAGGTCGGGGATGCTGTCGATGGGGCTGACGAAATACACCAGTGCGCCCACGATAATCAGCTTGGCGCGTTTGGGCACGGCGGGCGATTGAAACAGGAAATACAGCGCATACAGCTGTTCCACCACCGGCCGCCCCAGCCGCAGCGCAAAACGGCGCAGCTTGCGCAAAAAACCGTCCGGCTCAAAACGGCGACGGCGGAATTCCGGCACGAAATCTTCGGGGCGGACAGGGTTGTCTTGATTCATAGCAAACTCCTTGCATTGATACGGCACAAATGGGCGCAGCAGCGGCAGGTTTCAAGTTTAATCTTCTGGCAGTAGCAGCTGCGGGGTCATTGCAGCTTTCAGTTTGGCACAGAGCCTGCCGCCTTCACTGCTTTTCACGCCAAACCACCAAATGCCGGATTTTTTCACCGACCAATATTGGCCGCCTAGCCAGCCGCCGTTGAGCAGATAGCCGCACAGCTGCCCCAGCCAGGGCTGGTGCCCCACCAGTATCAAATAATCAGCCCTTTTATGCGCAGCAATCAGCGCAGGCAGCTCTTCCACACGGTTAATCGGATTAAGCTCGGGTTTCACGGTATAGGGCAGGCCGAGTGCTTCGGCAGTTTGCCGGCTGCGCAGCGCCTGCGAAGCCCACACTTCTACACGGCCGTTCAGATACAGCCTCAGCCACTTGGCAGCCGCACCGGCCTGCTGCCGGCCTTTGTCGGTGAGGCCGCGCTCCAAATCAGGCACACCATATTCGGCTTCGGCATGCCGCCATAAAATCAGGTTCATCTTGCCTTCCTTATTCTCTGATACAATTCGCATCTTAATGCTTGGCAGCCGCAGAGGCTACCTGAAAAGCACAGTTTCAATAACATAAACAAATGACAGCCTTTCCACACACCCTGCCGCCGTTTATTTGGCAGCCCGATCCGCCCGCTGTTCCCGCCGCCCTGCATCGCCTGATACAGGCGCCCTCGCTCACCTTGGCCTTGCAGGCTACCGGTGCGGATTTCCGCGTTCAGGTAGCCTTTCAAGGAGAAAGGGCGCAACGGTGGCCGGCAATGCGTTTCATGTGCGCCAGGTGTGGCTGCTGCTGGATGATACGCCGGTGGTGTGGGCGCGCAGCGTGTGCCCTTTAGCGGGCGCGTGGCCAAGCATCCTGGCTTGCGGCACGCAGCCTTTGGGCAAACGCCTGTTTGATGGCCGCCTGGCCGCCGAACGCAGCCCGCTCGCCTTCGCCGCCGTGCCGCCCGCGCAACAAGAACAAGCCGCCCAAGCCATTTGCCTGCGCCGCTCGGCATTCGATTTGAACGGCGAAAAGATGGTGCTGACCGAAGGGTTTATGCCCGAGCTGGTGCGGTTTTTGGAAGAGTAGGGCGGTATTTTGCAGCAGACATTATTCAGGTAGCCTAAACCATTAGCTTCCCCCGGCTGTTTTATTGTGCAACACTCTTTTTCAGGTAGCCTTTGCCGCAGCCTCGATGCTACCTGAAACCACACTCCCCGAGCACTCCCGTGCCTTTTCTTTCCTCTCCCCGAAGCAAGCCGAGCGTCTGGCCGTGTACCTGCAACTGATGCGCGCCGACAAGCCCATCGGCACGCTACTTTTGCTGTGGCCCACCCTGTGGGCGCTGTGGATGGCTACCGACGGGTTGCCCGATTTCGGCATTCTGTTTGCCTTCGTGCTCGGCACTTTTCTGATGCGCAGCGCCGGCTGCGTGGTCAATGATTTTGCCGACCGCAATTTCGACGGTGCGGTGGCGCGCACCAAAAACTGCCCATTTGCCACCGGCAAAATGAGCACGCGCAAAGCGCTACTCTTAGTACTGGCCTTGTGCGGTAGCTGCCGCCTATACCTGCAGGCTATGCCACACGTTGTTTGTGCTGCTGATGCCACTACTGGCTGCGCCATTCACGCCCGCTGGCCGTATTGGTTCGCGCTTATTTATGTGATGTGGCACCAATGCGGCCAATACCGCGCCATCCGTAGCCGCAACTGGGAGGCCTGTTTTAAAGCATCCTTAATCCAGCAACCGAATCAGCTGAGCTTTGTAGCTTGGTTTGCTGGCACATTACAGTGGCGGCTAAAAGACTGCCTGAAAACTTGGCCGCCGGGCACAAAATTGCCCTTCGGTGGCAGCACAGGTACAATCCCAACTTTGAATGTATTTTTATGCGAGAGAAGTAACCATGAGCCTAATCGGCAATATCCTGCCCTTATCGCATATTGTGCTGGATTTGGAAGTGAGCAGCAAAAAACGCCTGTTTGAAGAAGCCGGCCTGCTGCTGGAAAGCGAATCCGGCCTGAGCCGCACCGCTGTGTTTGAATGCCTGTTTGCGCGCGAAAAGCTCGGCACCACCGCGCTGGGGCACGGTGTGGCCATCCCGCATGGCCGGCATGCCGAAGTGCAAGCGGCCACCGGCGCGTTTATCCGCTTGAAAGAAGCTGTGGATTTCGATGCGCCCGACGGCAAGCCGGTGTCGCTGGTGTTTGTGCTGCTGGTGCCGGAAAACGCTTCCGGCGGGCATTTGGAAGTGTTGTCGGCCTTAGCCATCAAGCTTTCTGACAAAGCCGTGCGCGAGCAGCTTTTAGTTGCCGAAAACACCGAAGCCGTCCACCGCATCCTCACCGCATAACAGGCAGGATACCCATGCCCAGCATCTCCGTGCGCAAGCTCTATCAAGACAACCAGGCCAAGCTGAGTTTGGCTTGGTCGGCCGGCACGGCGGGCGCAGACAACCGCATCAGCGTGGATGCCGATAAACCCGTGCTGGCGCTGGTGGGGCATTTGAATTTTATCCACCCCAATCAGGTGCAGGTGTTGGGTGTGGCCGAAGTGGCTTATTTGGATAAGATGGCCGGCGGCGAAGTGAGAGAGAGTTTGGACGAACTCTTCGATTTAAGCATCGCTCTGGTGATTGTGGCCAATGATTTGCCTGTGCCCTTCATGCTGCGCGATTATTGCCACACGCACAACGTGCCGTTGCTTACTTCTAAAACCGAAAGCCCATTTTTGATGGACGTGCTGCGGATTTACCTACAACGCGTATTGGCTACCTCTACCGTGAAGCACGGTGTGTTTCTTGATGTATTTGAAATCGGCGTACTGCTGATGGGCGCGTCCGGCTTGGGCAAGAGTGAGCTGGCCTTGGAGCTGATTTCGCGCGGACACGGCCTGGTAGCCGACGACTCGGTGGAACTTTACCGCACCGGTCCGGAAACGCTGGAAGGCCGCTGCCCGGCCGTGTTGCGCGATTTTCTCGAAGTACGCGGCTTGGGCGTGCTCAATATCCGTACCATCTTCGGTGAAACCGCCGTGCTGCCCTCCAAACAGCTCAAACTCATCATCAATCTTACGCTGGCCGACGACAACTACATGAAAACGCTCGACCGCCTTTCCATCCAGAGCGAAACCGAAACCGTCCTCAACGTGGCCGTGCGTTCGGTTACTCTGCCAGTGGCTGTCGGTCGCAACCTCGCCGTGCTAGTGGAAGCAGCGGTGCGCAACTATATTCTGCAGGCGCGTGGCAAAGACAGTACCAAAGAATTTTTAGAACGCCATACCGCCATGCTGAGGGAAAACGAACGCATCCATGAGAATAGTGCTGATTAGCGGGCTCACCGGCTCGGGAAAAACAGTTGCCTTAAAACTGCTCAATGACATGGGCTTCACCTGCGTGGACAACATTCCGCCCTCGCTCCTGCCCCAATTGGTAGCCCAATCTGCCGCCAGCCAAATCAGTAAGCTGGCCATCAGCCTCGATATCCGCCTGCTTTATCCTCAAGACTACATCCAAAATTGCCTGCGCGCCATACGCCGCCAAGGCCATCCCCTACGCCTGTTGTTTCTCGATACCGACACCGCCACCCTCATCCGCCGGCTCGACCGTCATGGCCGCCGCCATCCCCTCGCCGCCAACACCCTCACCCTGGGCGAAAGCATAGCAGCTGAGCGGCAGATGCTCCAGCCGTGGCAGAGTTTCGCCTTTTGTATCAACAATTCCCACGACAGCATAGGTGATTTGAAATTCCGCATCCAAGAATGGCTCGCCCTCAGCCACGGTGGTTTGCAGGTGGTGATTGAATCATTCGGTTTCAAATACGGCACACCGCTGGATTTGGATTTCCTTTTCGACACCCGAGCCTTACCCAACCCGTATTACGATGAAAACCTGCGCCCGCTAACCGGCCGCGATGAAGCCGTGCGTGCCTATTTTGCTCAATTCAAAATCGTGCAGCAGATGGTGGCCGACATCAGCGGCTACCTAAACCGCTGGCTGCCAGAATACGCCCGCCAAACCTGCGTGCATATGCTTGTGGTCGGCATCGGCTGCACCGGCGGCCAGCACCGCTCTGTATTCGTGGCCGAAGCCGTGGCCGAACGCTTGCGCGACTACCCCGTGTGGGTGCGCCATCGCCAGCTTCCCGCAACCGCTGCTCACCATATGTAAAAACAAAGGATTGGTTCTGTTAAGGTTTGAGTTTTCAGGTAGCCTAAAACATCAAACAGGCTACCTGAAGCCCACAGAAAGAAAACATCATGAGCATCCAATGGTTTCCCGGCCATATGCACAAAACCCAAAAAGCCCTCACCGAGCGGCTGAAAAGCACCGACATGGTCATCGAAATGCTGGATGCCCGCCTGCCCGCCTCCAGCCAAAACCCCCTGCTGGCCCAGCTCTCGCGCGGCAAGCCCAAGCTCTATCTGCTCAACAAACAAGACCTTGCCGACCCCGAACTCACCTGCGTGTGGCTGGCCGAACTGCAAAACCGGCCCGACACCCGCGCCCTGGCCCTTGATGCTTCCGAACGCCAGGCCGCCCAAAAAATCACCGCCGCCTGCCGCGCGCTGGTTCCGCACCGGCAAGGTATCGACCGCCCCTTGCGCGTGCTCATCTGCGGCATCCCCAACGTGGGCAAGTCCACCCTGATCAACGGCATGATCGGCAAAAAATCCGCCAAAACCGGCAACGAACCCGGCATCACCAAAACCGAACAACGCCTGCTGCTTGCCGACGACTTCTGGCTCTACGACACCCCCGGCATGCTGTGGCCGAAAATCATCGTTCCGCAAAGCGGCTACAACCTCGCCGCCAGCGGCGCAGTAGGCCGCAATGCGCTGGACGAAGAAACCGTTGCCCTCGAGCTGCTCGACTACCTGCGCCAGCACTACCTGCCCCAACTGCAGGCGCGTTACCAAGCCGACCCGGCAGAGAGCCAAAGCTGGCAAGACACCGACTGGCTCGAATGGATCGGCCGCCGGCGCGGCGCCCTGCTTGGCGGCCGCCGCATCAACTACCAAAAAGCCGCCGAAAACACCCTCACCGATTTCCGCGACGGCCAAATCGGCCGCATCACCCTCGAAACCCCCGAGCAATGGCAAGCCTGGCTCGCCGCCGCCCGCGAAGAGGAAGCCCGCCTGCAAGCCAAACGCGCCGAGCGGCAGGCCGAACGGCGTAAGGGGAAATAGGCGATATATGCCAAAGGCTACCTGAAAACCGATTTTCAGTTTTCAGGTAGCCTTTAGTTTGACCGTGATGGCGTTATTTCACCAGCTTCAGGCCTTTGTGTTTGCCGGTGGGTTTGCTGTCTTTTCTGCTGCCGCCAGCTTCGGGTTCGGGTGGAGTGCCGGGTTCGTAGGGAGTGATATCGAAATTCATGCCTTCGCCGGTTTCGCGGGCATAGATGGCGCCGATGTGGCCAACCGGAATCCAAATATCGTGCGCCACACCACCGAAGCGGGCGGTGAAGCTGACCCAGTCGTTATCGATGGAGAGGCCGGCGCAGGCGGTGGCGCCGATATTGAGGATGATTTGATTGTCTTTCACAAACTGCATGGGCACACGGGTGTGTTCGTTCACCCATACTTGTATGTAGGGAGTGTGCCCTTGGTCGCTGCACCATTCATGCAGGGCGCGGACAAGGTAGGGTTTAAGGGTGGGGTTCATGAGCAAGATTCCTGTGTGGCGAAGGGCTACCTGAAAAACATATAGCTAAAATACTTATTTCTTCCTACTGCGTTGGCTCGCCTTGCCGTACTACCTGTACCGTCTGCGGCTTGCCGCCTTGTATGAAAAAATAATTATTTCAGTTATATGCCTAGCGGCGCATGGCTTTTTCGGCGGCAGTGAGCGCGGCGATAAAGGATTCACGCTGGAAAATGCGCTCGGCGTATTTCAGGATGGGGGCGGCAGATTTGCCCAGTTTGATGCCGTAGTGGTCGAGCCGCCACAGGAGGGGGGCGATGGCCACGTCGATCACGGAGAAGTCGTCGCCCAGTACATATTTGTTTTTAGAGAAGGCGGGAGCGAGCAGGGTAAGGCCTTGGCTGATGGCTTCGCGCGCTTTGGCCTGCTCTTTGGCTGATGTATCAGGGTTTTCGAGTTTCTGCACGTGGCTGAACAGCTCTTTTTCCATGCGGAACAAGACTAAGCGGCCGCGGCCGCGCATCACGGGATCGCCGGGCATGAGCTGCGGGTGGGGAAAGCGTTCGTCGATGTATTCGTTGATGATGTTGGACTCAAACAAGATGAGGTCGCGTTCAACCAATACGGGAACTTGGTTGTAGGGGTTCATTACGGAGAGATCTTCTGGTTTATTGAAGATATCTACGTCTTTGATTTCGAAATCCATGCCTTTTTCATATAACACGAAGCGGCAGCGGTGGCTGAACGGGCAGGTGATGCCTGAGTATAAGACCATCATAACTGTATTCTCCCTAAATGGTTTCGCCGGCTTGGCAAGGCTGCCGGCATATGCTGGCTGCGTAATTATAGCCTGCCGGCGGTTTTATGGCTAGGAAACCTATATAACTTAATGATATTTATATATTTAATTCAAATTGACGGCAAGAATGAAGGCTACCTGAAAAGCAAGCAATGTTTCAGGTAGCCTTTGTTTATGGCTTTAAATATCCAGCTCGGCTTTGTCGCCCTCAGCTTCCATCCAGCTGCGGCGCTGGGCGGATTCGCCTTTGCCCATGAGTTTGACGAACACTTCGTGAGTGGGCTCGCTGCTGTGTTCAGGGATATGCACGCGCAGCAGGCGGCGGGTATCTGGGTGCATGGTGGTGTCTTTGAGCTGGTCGGGGTTCATTTCGCCCAGGCCTTTGAAGCGGCTGATGGAATATTGGTTTTCGCGCAAGCCTTCTTTGCGCAGTTTTTCCAGGATGCCTTCAAGCTCGGCTTGGTCTAGGGCGTAGAATTTGCGGGCGGTTTTTTTCCTGCCTTGGGCGGCTACGTCCACGCGGAACAGCGGCGGCTGGGCAACGTAGATGTGGCCGCGCCGGATGAGTTCGGGGAAATGGCGGTAGAAGAGGGTGAGCAGCAGCACTTGGATGTGCGAACCATCGACGTCGGCATCGGAGAGGATAGCGATTTTGCCGTAGCGCAGGCCGGAGAGGTCGGGATTATCGCCTTCGCCGTGCGGGTCTACGCCAACGGCTACTGAAATGTCGTGGATTTCGGTGTTGGCGAAGAGTTGGTCGCGGTGCACTTCGAAGCTGTTGAGCACTTTGCCGCGCAGGGGCAGGATGGCTTGGGTGTTGCGGTCGCGGGCGAGTTTGGCGGAGCCGCCGGCGGAATCGCCTTCCACAAGGAAAAGCTCGTTTTCGCGGATGTCTTCGCTTTCGCAGTCGGTGAGCTTGCCGGGCAGCACGGAAATGCCGCTGCCTTTGCGTTTTTCGATTTTTTTCACCGAGCGCATGCGCTCTTGGGCTTGTTTGATGGCGAGCTCGGCAATTTTCTTGCCGGCTTCGAGGTTTTGGTTGAGCCACAGTTCGACGGGGTCGCCGGCGAGGGCGGCCACGAGTTTGAGCGCGTCGCGGTTGGTGAGTTTGTCTTTGGTTTGGCCTTGGAATTGCGGGTCGAGCATGCGCACGGAAAGCACGAAGGCGACGCGGTTGAATACGTCGTCGCTTTGGATTTTCACGCCGCGCGGCAAAAGGTTGTGGTGGGTGATGAAGTTGGATACGGCGTTGAACAGGGCTTGTTTGAGCCCGGCTTCGTGGGTGCCGCCGGCGGGGGTGGGGATGAGGTTGACATAGCTTTCGGTGGTGATGCGGCCTTCTTCCAGCCAGGTGAGGGCGCAGGATACGCCTTCGCCGTCGGCAAAATCGCCGTGGTGGCTACCTGAAACATGGTTTTGCAGGGTAAGCAGGGGCAGGGTGTTTTCCTGCCCGGCCAGCAGGGTTTTCAGGTAGCCTTCCAGGCCGTCGGGGTAGTGCCAGGTTTGGGTTTCGGGCAGGCCGTTGCGCCGGCGGGTGAGGGTAACGGTTACGCCGGGCAGCAGCACGGCTTTGGCGCGCAGCAGGCGTTCGATTTCGGCGATGTCGTAGTTGGGGCTTTCGAAGTAGCGGGCATCGGGCCAGATGCGCAGGGTGGTGCCGCTGTCTTTGGCGGGGCATTTGCCGGTTTCGGCCAAGGGTTCGACCACGTCGCCTCCGGCAAAGGCGATGCGGTATTCGCGCCCTTCGCGGCGCACGGTTACTTCGAGGCGGCGGGAGAGGGCGTTGGTTACGGATACGCCCACGCCGTGCAGGCCGCCGGAGAATGCATAAGCACCATCACCGCTGGTTTTGTTGAATTTGCCGCCGGCATGCAGGCGGGTGAACACCAGCTCGACCACGGGCACGTTTTCTTCAGGATGCAGCCCCACGGGGATGCCGCGCCCGTTGTCGGATACGGAAAGCGAGCCGTCTTCGTGGATTTCCACATCGATGCGGCTGGCGAAGCCGCCCAGCGCTTCATCGGCGGCGTTGTCGATGGCTTCCTGGCAGATGTGGGTGGGGCTGTCGGTGCGGGTGTACATGCCGGGGCGTTCTTTCACCGGCTGCAAGCCTTTGAGGACTTTGATGCTGCTTTCTGAGTATTGCTTGGTCATGGGTGTGTTCACGTTTTAAATCCGGTCTATTTTAACATATTAGGATTGGCGATTTATGGCTATCCAAGCTGTGCCGGGCATACAAGAAACAGGCTACCTGAAAACGGGTGGAACAAAATTTCAGGTAGCCTGTGTTGGGAATGGGGTTGGGCTTTAGCCTGCCTCGGCATCTTGCTGCAAGGCGGCGAGCAGTTCGGCTTGGCTGCACACGGCGGTGCCTAGTTTGGCCACCACCACACCGGCGGCGGCATTGGCGATGTGCATGGCTTGGCGCAAATCCAGTTTGGCGGCCAGGCCGAGGCCCACGGTGGCGATGACGGTGTCTCCCGCGCCGGATACGTCGAACACTTCCTGCGCACGGGTGGGCTGGTGGCTGATGTGGTCGGGCTCATACAGGCTCATGCCTTCTTCGCTGCGGGTGAGCAGGATGGCGTTTAATTGCAGGTGGCGGCGCAGGGTTTCGGCTTTTTCGGTGAGCTCGGTTTCGTTGCCCCACGAGCCAACCACTTGGCGCAGTTCGTTGCGGTTGGGGGTGATGAGGTAGGCGCCGGCATATTTTTCGTAGTCGTCGCCTTTGGGGTCGATCAACACGGGTTTGTTGTGCTCGCGGGCGAAATCAATCATATCGGCTACCTGAAACAGGCAGCCTTTGCCGTAGTCGGAAAGGATAACGGCATCATAATCCGGCAGCAGGCTGCGGAAACGGCGATTGAGCCGCTCCAGCACGTCTTGGCTGGGTTTTTCTTCAAAATCAATGCGCAAGAGCTGCTGATTGCGCGAGAGTACGCGCAGTTTCACGGTGGTGGCGATGGTTTCGTCGCGTTCTAAAAAGGTTTGTACGCCACTGCTTTGAACGATTTTTTCCAGCTCGTTGGCCGCTTCGTCTTCGCCCACGATGGAGAGCAGGCCGGCCTGCCCGCCCAGGGCGGCGATGTTGCGCGCCACGTTGCCTGCGCCGCCGGCGCGCTGATCCATGCGCCCGATTTTGGCTACGGGCACGGGGGCTTCAGGGGAGATGCGCTCCACCTCGCCAAACCAGTAGCGGTCGAGCATGGTGTCGCCCACCACCAGCACGCGGGCGGATTGGAACTGTTGGGGGAGTGTGGTGAGGGGGGGATTCATGGCTGTTCTCCGATATCAATTAAGATAAATAGGGGTTATTGCGCAAGTATTTGAAGCAGTTGTTTAGCTTCATATGAGAAATATATGACTGTAATAGACTACCTTGAGAGCCACGACGTAGGTCAGGCGGGCTGCAAAATAAATTCGGCGGCGGCTTGCACGTGGATTGCCGTTGTGTCGAACAGCGGCGCGGCGGTATCTTCGGGGCGCACCAGCAGGCCGATTTCGGTGCAGCCGAGGATGATGCCTTCTGCGCCTTGGGCGGCCAGCCGTTCGATGGTTTGCACATAGAAGCGGCGGCTGCTTTCGGGAAAGTGGCCCACGCAGAGCTCTTCGAAAATGATGCGGTGGATTTCGGCCTGCGTGTCCTCGTCCGGTACAATGGCTTGGATGCCGCGTTCGGCCAGGCCTTCGCGGTAGAACGCGTCCTGCATGGTAAAGCGTGTGCCGAGCAGGCCGACGGTGCGGATGCCTTGTGTGCGGATGCGTTCGGCCACGCTGTCTAAAATATGCAGGAAGGGCACGCCGATGGCAGCCTGTATCGGGGCGGCAACTTTGTGCATGGTGTTGGTGGCCAGGAGGACGGCGTCTGCCCCGGCCTGCTCCAGAGTGCGGGCGGCGTGGGCGAGGATTTCACCGGCTTTGTGCCAATCGCCGCGCTGCTGGCAATCCACGATTTCTTGAAATTCCACGCTGGCGAGCAGGATGGGTGCGCTGTGGTTGCCGCCTTTTTGCCGGTTGATAAGGCGGTTGATTTGGGTGTAGTAGGTGGCGGTGCTTTCGGGCGACATGCCGCCGATGATGCCGAGTGTGTTCATGTGGGCTTTCTTTTGGTGAGATTCAGGTGACCTTTGGGGCGGTATGCAGAGGCTGCCTGAAAAGCTGTATATCGGCTTTAGGTAGCCTGTTTGGCGTTTAAGGCTACCTGAAAATTTAATCTTCAGTGGAGCGGAACCCTATTCGCCCATGGCGGCCAGCAGCTCGGCCTGGTGTTCGGCGATGAGGGCGTTGGTGATTTCTTCCATATCGCCGTCCATCACGAAGTCGAGCTTGTGCAGGGTGAGGTTGATGCGGTGGTCGGTGACGCGGCCTTGCGGGTAGTTGTAGGTGCGGATGCGTTCGCTGCGGTCGCCACTGCCGATGAGGGATTTGCGTTCGGCGGCTTCTTTGGCCTGGGCTTCGCGTTTTTGTTTGTCATTCAGGCGGGCGGCGAGCACTTTCATGGCTTGGGCTTTGTTGGCGTGCTGGCTGCGGCCGTCTTGGCATTCCACCACCATGCCGGTGGGCAGGTGGGTGATGCGGATGGCGGAATCGGTTTTGTTGATGTGCTGGCCGCCGGCGCCGGATGCGCGGAAGGTGTCGATACGCAGTTCGGCGGGGTTGAGCTGGATTTCTTCGAGCTCATCGGCTTCGGGCATCACGGCCACGGTACAGGCGGAGGTGTGGATGCGGCCTTGGTTTTCGGTGGCGGGCACGCGTTGCACTCGGTGGCCGCCGCTCTCAAATTTGAGCCGGCCATAGGCGCCGATGCCGGCGATGCGGGCGATGACTTCTTTGTAGCCGCCCAAATCGCTTTCGTTGGCGGAAACGATTTCGACCTGCCAGCGGTTGCGCTCGGCATAGCGGGTGTACATGCGCAGCAAATCGGCGGCAAACAGGGCGGCTTCGTCGCCGCCGGTGCCGGCACGGACTTCGAGGAAGATGTTTTTGCCGTCGTCTTCGTCTTTGGGCAGCAGGAGTTTTTGCAGCTCGGTATCCAGCGTTTCGATTTTGGCTTTGGCGGCCTCGATTTCTTCGGCAGCGAAGTCTTTCATTTCGGGGTCGGCAAGCATGTCTTCAGCGTCGGCAAGGTCACTTTCGGCTTGGCGGTATTGGCGGTAGGTTTCCACTACCGGGGTGAGCTCGGCGTGCTCTTGGTTGAGCTGGCGGAAGCGGTTGATGTCAGCCGTGGCCTCGGGGGTGCTGAGCAGGGCGGTTACTTCTTCGAGCCGCTCGGAGAGGGATTGAAGTTTGTCTAGAACTGATGGTTTCATGTGGGCTCTTTCAAATATAGCGAATTAAAATTAAGAATGCTACAGCGTTGGCTGGCCTTGCCGTACATGTGTACTGGCTGCGGCTTGCCGCCTTGTCCCATTCTTATTTTGGTCCACTATAATTTTCAGGTAGCCTCAAGCGATAGAGGCTACCTGAAAAGGATTATAGCAAATGCGGCTGGGTTTGCCGCTGTGCCTACATGCGGCTGAGTTCGCGCTGTAGGGCTTGGATGTTTTGCTGGCGATCGAGCACGTCGCTTTGCAGGCTGCTCACGCGGGCTTGGTGGGCCTGGTAGGCAGCGCCGTCGCCTTTGGGCATGGTGCGGCTTTCGGTGAGGGCTCTTTGCGCGGTGGCCAGGGCACGGCGTTCGTTGGCCAGCTCTTGCTCGAGAATCATGCGGCGGCCGCTGTTGGTGCGGCCGGAAGGGGCGGCTGCAACCACGGGCTGCGGTGCGGGCGCACGATATACGGCGGCCTGCTGGCTGCCGGCGGCTGCGGCGCGCTGCGGAGCGGGTGCGGCGGCAACGGGCGCAGGCGTGGGGCGCGGCCGGGCGGCACTGTAGCGGCCGATAGTGGGCAGGTCAGCACGTTGGCAGCCGGGGCCTGGTTTGCTGCTGTAGCTGCCGTTACCGCAGGAATAAACGGGACCGGCGGCTGCGCTGAGGCAGCTTAGGGCGAAAATGGTAAGTAGCGTAGTTTTCTGCATTTTATTTTCCCTTTTCTAACGATTGCTGGCTGGAAAATTCCTGTTCGACGGCTTGATACACGGCTTCAAGTTGTTCTTGCAGGGCGAGCCAGTCTTCTTCTATTTGTGCTAATTGTACTTTGACTTCGGCTGTTTTGGCTAAGTATTGGTGCAATTTGGCTTTATTGTGTTCCTTATATGCTTCTTCATCGGCGAGAAAGGCTTCGCATTCGGCTTGCTCGGTGCTGAGTTTGGCCATGAGCTGTTCGGCTTTCTCGATTTTCTGCTGGATGGGTTTGCCGCGTTGGGCGCGTTGTTGGCGGATTTGGGCTGCGAGGCGTTTTTCGTCTTTGCGGTTTTGTCTGGCGGCGGAAGGGGGCGGGGCGGCTTCTGGGTTGCTTTGGACCAGACGCAGGCGGCGGTAGTCGTTGAGGTCTCCTTCGAAAGTTTTCAGGTAGCCTTGGTCGATGAGCAGGAAGCTGTCGGTAGTGGCTTCGAGCAGGCTGCGGTCGTGGGAAACGACGATGAGCGCGCCTTGGAAACTTTGCAGGGCCACGGTGAGGGCGTGGCGCATATCGAGATCGAGGTGGTTGGTGGGCTCGTCGAGCAGGAGCAGGTTGGGCTGCTGCCACACGATAACGGCCAGCGCGAGACGGGCTTTTTCGCCGCCGGAAAAGCCGGTGATGGGCTGGATGGCCATGTCGCCGGCGAAGTCGAAGCCGCCGAGGAAGTTGCGGATGTCTTGCTCTTTGGCTTCGGGGCTGAGACGCTGGATGTGCCAGAGCGGGCTTTGGTCGGCACGCAAGGTGTCGAGCTGGTGTTGGGCGAAATAGCCAATTTTCAGTTTGTCGGCGCGGATAATTTGGCCGCTTTGGGGCTCCAGGCTACCTGAAAGGGCTTTGATCAAGGTGGATTTGCCGCTGCCGTTGACGCCGAGCAGGCCGAGGCGGGCGCCGCTCTCGAGCGAGAGGGTGATTTGGTGCAGGACGGTGTGGCCGCCGTAGCCGAGATCGACTTGTTCGAGCTTGAGCAGGGGGTTGGGCAGGTGTTCGGGCGGGGGGAAG
This sequence comes from Eikenella sp. NML070372, assembly GCF_001648415.1. NCBI lineage: Bacteria > Pseudomonadati > Pseudomonadota > Betaproteobacteria > Neisseriales > Neisseriaceae > Eikenella > Eikenella sp. NML070372. The sequence continues at coordinate 629,991 of NZ_LXSN01000004.1, forward strand.
GAGAAGCTGAAGCTGCTGTCGAGGTGGGCGGGGGCGACGAGCTCGAGTTTGGCCAGGGCTTTTACGCGGCTTTGGGCTTGTTTGGCCTTGGTGGCTTTGGCTTTGAAGCGGTCGATGAAGGATTGGAGATGCTGGATGTGCGCCTGCTGTTTGACGTAGGCGGCCTGTTGGTTGGCAAGGCGTTGGGCGCGTTGCTGCTGGTAGAAGTCGTAGTCGCCGCTGTAGCTGTGCAGCTGGCGCTGGGCGAGCTCGATGGTGTGGTTGGTGGCGGCGTTGAGGAAGTCGCGGTCGTGGGAGATGATGATTTGGGTACAGGGCAGGGCGGCGAGGTGGCTTTCCAACCACAACACGGTTTCGAGGTCGAGGTGGTTGGTGGGTTCGTCGAGCAGGAGCAAGTCGGCGCGGCACATGAGGGCTTGGGCAAGATTGAGGCGCATGCGCCAGCCGCCGGAAAAGGCTTTAACGGGGCGGCTGTGTTCGGATTGGCTAAACCCAAGCCCGTTCAGTAGTTTGGCTGCACGGGCGGGCGCGCTGTAGGCGTCGATTTCTTCAAGCTTGGCGTGGCATTCGGCAATGGCGTGCCCGTCGTTTTGCGCTTCGGCCTGCTTGAGGGCTACCTGAAAAGTTTGCAGCTCGGCATCGCCTTGCAACACGTAATCCAGTGCGCTGATTTCCAGAGCGGGGGTTTCTTGTGCCACGGCGGCGAGCTTCCAATGTGGGGGCAGGCGGATGTCGCCGGCGTCGGCACCGATTTCGCCTTTAATCAGGGCAAACAGGCTGGATTTGCCGCTGCCGTTTTTGCCGATAAGGCCGACCCGGCGGCCGGGGGCGATACGGGCGGAGGCTTGTTCGAGCAGGACTTTATTGCCGCGTTGCAGGGTGAGGCGGTTGATTTCTATCATGTTGTTTGATACGTGGGAATCTGAATTTTTTAGATGAAGAGGCTACCTGAAAAAAATTTTCAGGTAGCCTTTGCTGTGCGGTTCGGCTAACGGTGTAATTCCAACGCTAAAAACAGCTTGCTGTTGCCGCGCTGGATGAGTAGGGCGACGGTACGGTCGGCATGGTTGAGGGCTTGGTTGAAGCTGTTTTCGTCGCTCACGGCGGTGCGGTTTACCATTAGGATGATGTCGCCGCGCCGCAGGCCGGCCTGTTGAGCTGCGCCTTCAACTTGCAAAACCAAGAGGCCTTGCCCTTGGCTGCGCAGTTGCAGGCCGGTAGGCTCGGAGGTAAAGCCGCTGCCGTTATCGGCATTGGTGCCGCTGCCGGATTGGTTGCCGGCATCGGCGCTGCTGGTGTTGCTAGAACCGAGGGTGACTTGTACTTCTTCGCGTTTGCCGTTGCGCCAAATGCCGAGGGTGAGCCGGGTGCCGGGCGGCATCATGCCGACGAGCACGGGCAAGTCGCTGGAGGCTTTTACGTTTTCGCCGTTTACGCTTTGCACGATGTCGCCGGGCTGGAGGCCGGCTTTGTCGGCAGGGCCGCCGGGCGTTACCTGCGAAATCAGTGCGCCATTGGCGGCTTCGAGACCGAAGGATTTGGCTAAGTCGTAGTTTACTTCTTGAATAACCACGCCGATGCGGCCGCGCTCAACTTTGCCGTTGCGGTGCAGCTGGTCGGCCACATTCATGGCCACATCGATGGGGATGGCGAAGGAGATGCCCATAAAGCCGCCGGATTGGCTGTAGATTTGGGAATTTACGCCCACTACTTGCCCGCGCAGGTTGAACAGCGGGCCGCCGGAGTTGCCGGGGTTGATGGCCACGTCGGTTTGGATGAAAGGGGTGTAGTTTTCGTTGGGCAGGCTGCGGCCTTTGGCGGAGACGATGCCGGCGGTTACGCTGTTATCAAAGCCGAAAGGTGCGCCGATGGCGGCTACCCATTCGCCTACACGCAGGGTTTTGGGATCGCCGATTTTGACGGTGGGCAGGCCTTGCGCGTCAATTTTCAAGAGGGCGATGTCGGTTTGGGTATCGGAGCCGACCAGGCGGGCGGTGTATTCGCGGCGGTTGTTGAGCACGACTTTGATGCTGTTCATGCCGCTGAGGACATGGGTGTTGGTGAGGATGTAGCCGTCGGAGCTAATGAGGAAGCCGGAACCGAAGTTGTATTCGTCGTCGCCGGGCTCGACTAAATCGGCTTGGTTGGGCTGCAGGCGTTTGAAAAATTCGGAGAAAGGATCGTTTTCAGGCAGCTGATCGATATTGTCTTCGCCACCGGCCTGAGCAGTGTTTTCATTGGTGCGGCTGGCTTGAATATTGACCACAGCGCCGCCCTCTTGCGCAACTAATTTGGTGAAGTCAGGCAACAGCATATCAGCACCGCCTGCGGGTGCGCTCACGGTTCGGACAAATGAGGAATCGTCAGTAGAGGCTTCTTCTTTGCCGCATCCGCCTAAGAGCATCAGGGCAAGCAGGAGGGAAAAGATGGAGCGGGTGGTGTTTGGCATAGTGCATATTATAGCCGGCAGAAAGCGCATTGTATAACTAAAGCATTTATTTAGCTATGCCAGGCTGGAATGCCTTGCTTTTGCGGGATGTGCTTGGAGTGTGAAGATTTAGTTGTGTGAAAACTTGCTATGCTAGACCGTAACCTTGTTGAAACCGTGTTTTCAGGTAGCATTAAGTCGGGAGGGTATGTCTGAAAGCACAAAAAGACAGGCCGTTACCTGTCTTTTTATAAGCGGCTACTTAGGCCGGCTGGATATTGGATGCTTGTTTGCCTTTCGGGCCGGTGGTTACTTCGAAAGAAACTTTCTGACCTTCTTTCAGGGTCTTGAAACCGTTCATGTTGATGGCCGAGAAGTGGGCAAACAAATCTTCGCCACCCTCATCGGGAGTGATGAAACCAAAACCTTTAGCATCGTTAAACCATTTAACAGTACCAGTTGCCATACAATACATCCTATCTAAAAAACAAAATATCGGAAAAAGCAGGGTTGGCAAAGCAGGAAAACGACTGTGTTGGGTAAAACGGTTTGTTCAGCTGCCGAGCCGGAGCAATTTATCCAGCCTGCCGCGCTTGCGGAGATAAGTTTCGCGCAGCCGGGATTAACAGTCAAGTAATGTTTGAATAATAATGTTAAAAATCGCAAAAAAAAGACAGAAATCCGAGCTTTTACCCTTATTTTGTGTTCTGCCGTGCGGTTGAATATAATTGTCTGGCATCAGTCTGCGGTTAGGCTGTGCAAAAAAGCAACCGGCAAACAAAGTTGATTTACAATCTAAAACCGAATTACGGCTAAAGCCGTTGAGTTCCTGTTGCGGCGTTAGTCTGCTTCACTAATAGCAGATAAAGCAAAGGCTTCGGCCAACTACAGTACACCTTGAAGAGTCAAAGCTATGTCCAATACCGAACAGGCGCTCCAGCCAGAAACCGTCTGGCAAAATGTGTCTCCGCCCAAGAAATACGGCGTATTTTTGCTGAATGATGATTATACGCCGATGGATTTTGTGGTTGGTTTGCTTACTGATATTTTCAGGCTACCTGAAAACCGGGCGGAGGCAGTGATGCTGCAAGTGCATCACGAAGGCAAAGGCCTGTGTGGTGTTTACCAAAAAGATATTGCTGATACCAAGCATCAGCAAGTGCAAAACCTTGCCCGGCAGGCCGGTCATCCACTGCTGAGTATGGTTGAGGAGGTGTGAGCCATGTTGTCGAAAGAGCTGGAAAGCATTTTGCAGGTGATCTATGCCGATGCACGTATGCAGCGTTATGAATTTATCGGCATCGAACACTTATTACTCTCGCTGGTGCAGGAGAGCGACGAGGTACGGGCGGTGTTAAAAAGCTGCGGTGCAAACATTCCGGTTTTGGCCGAACAGCTGGCCATCAGCATTGAAGAAAACACACCGGTGCTGCCCGAAGATTCGCCAACCAGCAGCGAAACCCAGCCCACGCTCGGCTTCCAGCGCGTGATTCAGCGTGCGATTGTGCATGTGCAGTCGGCAGGCAAACGGCAGGTGCAGCCGGTGGACGTACTGGTGGCGATTATGTCAGAAAAAAACAGCCATGCCGTGTATTTCCTGGGTTTGCAGTCGATTGGCCGTAGCGAGATTCTCAACTATATCGCGCACGGCATCGTGCCAGATCGCGTAGTGGAAACAGATAAAGGCGATGAAGTTGAGCAGGAAGATGGCGAAGAGGGCAAACCTATCCGTCATGCCCTAGCCAAATATACCGTTAACCTTAATATTGAAGCACGCGAAGGGCGTATCGATCCGCTGGTTGGCCGCACCATGGAGTTGGAACGCCTCATGCAAACCCTGTGTCGCCGACGCAAAAACAACCCGCTTTTGGTGGGTGAGGCCGGTGTGGGCAAAACTGCGTTGGCCGAAGGCTTGGCCTACCGCTTAGAACACAGCGATGTACCTGACACACTCGCCGGCGCCACTGTGTTTGCGCTGGATATGGGCTCGCTCTTGGCCGGCACCAAATATCGCGGCGATTTTGAAGCCCGCGTCAAGGCTGTACTCAAAGAGCTGGCTAAAATCGAGCATTCCATCCTGTTTATCGACGAAATCCATACCATCATCGGCGCAGGCAGCACCACCGGCAGCACTATGGATGCTTCCAATTTGCTCAAACCGGCTCTCTCCAAAGGCCATCTGCGCTGTATCGGCGCCACCACCTATGACGAATACCGCACCATTTTCGCCAAAGACCACGCCTTAAGCCGACGTTTCCAGAAAATTGATGTGCCCGAACCCAGCGTGGCTGAAACCGTGGAAATCCTGAAAGGCCTGCAACCCGCGCTCGAAGACTTCCACCAAATCCGCTTTTCCCAGCACGCCCTGAATGCCGCCGCCGAGCTTTCGGTACGCTACCTGAACGACCGCTTCCTGCCCGATAAGGCCATCGATTTGATTGACGAAGCCGCCGCCGCCCAGCGCATCCTGCCCGGCGACAAACGGCGCAAAGTGATTGAAGCAGCACAGATTGAAGAAGTGGTGGCCAAAATCGCCCGCATTCCCGAGCAAACTGTTTCCAAAGACGATAAAGAAGTGTTGCGCCATTTGGAGCGCAACCTGAAAAACATGGTGTTCGGCCAAGATGCTGCCATCGAAGCATTGGCTGCCGCCATTAAGATGTCCCGTTCCGGTCTGGGGTCGGCGGAAAAGCCCATCGGCAGCTTCCTGTTTTCCGGCCCCACCGGCGTGGGCAAAACCGAAGTTGCCCGCCAACTCGCCTTCATTTTGGGTGTGCCGCTGCAACGCTTCGATATGTCTGAATACATGGAACGCCACGCCGTGGCCCGCCTTATCGGCGCGCCGCCAGGCTACGTTGGCTTTGAGCAGAGCGGTCTGCTCACCGAAGCAGTAAACAAACAGCCATTCTGCGTGCTGTTGCTGGACGAAATCGAAAAAGCCCACCCTGATGTGCACAATATCCTGCTGCAAATAATGGACTACGGCACACTCACCGACAACAACGGCCGCAAAACCGATTTCCGCAACACCATTGTGATCATGACCACCAACGCCGGTGCGGAAAGCCTCAGCCGCCCCGTGCTCGGCTTCACGCGCCAGCGCATGAGCGGCGATGAGGGCGATGCGCTGAAAAAAGCCTTCACCCCCGAATTCCGCAACCGCTTGGGTGCCGTGATTTCCTTTGCTCCATTGGACACCGAAATCATCGCCAAGGTAACCGACAAATTCCTGCTTGCCCTGGAGCAGCAGCTGTTGGCGAAAAATGTGGAAGCTCATTTCACCACCGGCCTGCGCAGCTACTTGGCCGAGCAGGGCTTTGATCCGCAAATGGGCGCCCGCCCTATGCAGCGGCTGATTCAAGACAAAATCCGCCGCCTGCTCGCCGACGAGCTGCTTTTTGGCCGCTTAAGTAAAGGCGGCGAAGTAACCATCGGCTACGATGCCAAGGCTGATAAAGTCACCCTTGCCTTCTCTGCAGCCAAAGCCAAGCGTGGTAAAGTGGCGGATGCCAACGGCTGATGCAGGGCAGATATGGTTTGCGCTGTAAGCGTGTTGTAGCTTCTTAAGAAACGCACTTCTTTTGAGGGCGAGGATTTGACTGCATTGAAGCTGATATTTTCAGGTAGCCTGAACTGCGCTTAGGCTACCTGAAGAGTGGTTCGCAGAAATTGCGCTATTGTGTTTCAGGTAGCCGTTTCTTCTATCCTATCACCACACAGTCATCCCGCATAAAAATTGTCTATAAGCAGTTTTCCCACCCCTTTGGGGGCTTGCCAAACCCACGTCTTTCGGGCAAAGTCCGTCATTTTCTTGGCCACCCTTTATCTCATTTGGCAAACCATTCATTATGTCTGAACCCATTCTCTCGCGGCTGGATACCCTGCTCAAAGTTGAAACGCCAGAAGCCATTGATATTTATCTGCGTCCGGCTTCGGTGTTTGCCCGTTCGCGCGCTTGGTTTGTTGATTTCATTCTCCGTGGCATTTGGCTGATGCTCTCCACTATGCTGTTTGCATTTATCTTCTCTGGTGCGAATGGCGGTGATGACGGCAATATCGCTAAGGGCCTGTTCTTCTTTATGCTGTTTGTTAATATTTTCTTCACGCTGTGGCTATATTTCGTGGTGTTTGAAGTGTGCTGGAACGGCCAGACACCGGGCAAGAAAATCTTCGGCTTGCGTGTGATCAACGACAACGGCACACATATTTCCTGGTCGGCTTCGTTGCTGCGCAACCTGCTGCGCGTGTTTGACAGCCTGCCGTTTTTCTATGGCATTGGCATGATTTGCGGCCTATGCAATCCCTATGGCCGCCGCTTGGGTGACATCATGGCATCCACGGTGGTGGTGTATGTGGATAAAACGCGCGGGCAGGCCGAGCGCATGGATTTGGGCAATATCGAAGCGATTACCCCGCCCGTGGCGCTCACGCGTGAGGAACAGCAGGCAATTTTGAGCTTTGTCGAGCGCTGCCGCCATTTGAGCGCGGCGCGTACCGGCGAGTTGGCGCAAATGATGGTGGGGGCGATTTTCGGCCGTCAGGAAGACGAACGCAGCGCCGAGCAGCTGATCTTGGGTTTGGCCAAATATTATGCGGGTGAACAGCGGAAGGAGGCGGCGTGAGGCAACTGTTTTTTGAAGAACAGCATCAGGCGTTCTGGCGCACGTTCGAGCAGGATTTGCAGCAGCTGGAAAAACGGCGCGGCAGCCTGAGTGCGCAGAAAACGGCTTTGTTTATGCAAGACTACCGTACAGTGTGCCACCATTTGGCGGTGGCCACCGATCGCTGCTATTCCGGCGGCCTTACCGATTATTTGCAATATCTGTGCGAACGCGCGCACCAACTTTTGTATGTGGGGCAGCAGGTATCGCTGTGGGTGCGCTGCCGCGATTTCGTGATGCAGGGCTTCCCACAACTGGTACGGCGCGAGAAAAAACTGGTGTGGCTGGCGCATGCGCTGTTTTACCTGCCGTTTATCGTGGCTTTTCTGCTCACGGCGTTTTATCCCGACAGCGTGGACAAAATCGAAGGCTTACAGCATGGTCCGCAATTGGCGGATAGCTATAAAGAGATGCTGGATCAGTATAGTGAGGGAACTAACCGTGAGGCGTGGCAAAATTTTTTGATGGCCGGCTATTATATTTTCAACAATATAGGTATCGCGTTTCAAAGTTTTGCTAGCGGCATTCTGTTTGGTTTGGGCACGGTGTATCTTACGGTGATGAATGGTTGGGTAATCGGCGGGGCAATGGGCTATATGACCCGCGACCCGGCCGGACCGGCCTTTTTCTCGTTTGTGGGTGCGCACGGCGCATTTGAGCTGACCGGCATTGTGATGGCTGCGGCAGGCGGCCTGCGGCTGGGCTTGGCGCTGCTCAAACCGCAGGGTTTGTCGCGGCGCGATGCCTTGCGTATTCAGGGCAAACAGGCGGTGGGGCTGATGAATGGCGGTTTCCTAATGTTGTTTATTGCCGCATTTATTGAAGGCTTTTGGTCGCCGATTACCAGTATTCCGATGATTTTGAAATATATTGTTTCCATAGCAATGTGGCTTCTGGTGTATGCTTATCTGCTGTATGCGGGCAGGAGGGCGGCATGAATATTTGGGAAACCCGCCTCAATTTCCGCCCGCGCAGTGGCTGGGAGGCTTTGGATTTGGGTGCGCGCCTGTTTCAGGAGCGACCGGCGCTGTATATGGCGGTGTGGGCAACCCTGTCACTGCCGGTGTATGCGTTGGTGCTGGCTTTGTGCTGGCAGCAGCCTGAATGGGGCGGTTTTTTGGTGTGGTGGCTTAAGCCGTTGTTTGAAGCACCGGTGCTGTGGCTGATGTCGCAGCAGGTATTCGAGCCGCTGCCGCCATACCGGCAATGCGTGCGCACGGCGTTTAGGCAGATGTGGCGACCGCGCTTGATTGGTGATTTAACTTGGCGGCGGTTCAGCCTGCGCCGTAGCCTGGTGCTGCCGGTTACGCTCTTGGAAGGCTTGAGCGGCAAGGCGCATCAGCGCCGCTGTAACGAATTGTCGCGCCAAAGTGGTGGTGCAGCCGGCTGGCTGGCGGTTTTCGGTATCCATTTGGAGTCTATCCTTGCCTGTGGCTTACTCTCAATGCTGTTTTGGCTGTGGGTGGGCGATCCGACGCAAAACATCGTGGCTGGCCCTTTCGGCGGGGCGCGTTCCATGGCGGCTTTAGAACAGATTGAGACTTTGGTGTCTTCTGGGCAGGGCATGCTTTTCCAACATTTGCTCAACGGTATTTATGTGCTGCTGCTGTGCTTTTGGGGGCCGATTTATGTGGCCTGCGGCTTCACGCTTTACCTGAACGCCCGCACCAAGGCCGAAGGCTGGGATATCCGCCTGGCCGCCCGCAAAATCCAAGACCGCTTGTTGGGCAGCAGCAGCGCCTTATGGGCGTTGGCCTTGGTCGTGTTTATCGGCTTCGGTTTTTCAGGTAGCCTGCATGCCGAGCCGCTGCCCCAGCGTGAAAAGGTGGAGCAAATCCGTGATAACACTCTGCGTAAAGCGCCGTTTCAAAGCATTAAAACAAAAACCGAATACTGCTGGTTCAAATGCGATAAAGACGATGATGCTTCATCACGCCAGCTGCCAGAGCTGCCTGATGTGAAAACCCCGTCGCCAGTTTGGTTTAACACCCTGATGTATGCCCTAATCGGCCTGCTGCTGGCCTTGGTGTTATGGATTTTATACCGTTGGTATCAAGCCAACGGCGGCTTCGGCTTGAGCCAGGGCGAAGAAGTGCCGGAAACCTTGTTCGGCATGGAAATTACGCCCGAAAGCCTGCCCAACGACGTGGCTTCCGCCGTGCTGGCCGAATACGAACGTGACCCGCGCGCCGCCATGAGCCTGCTTTATCGCGCCAGCCTCTCGCAAATCAGCCGCCGATACGGTCTGCCGCTGCGCAGCAGCGACACCGAAGGCCAAGTGCTCAAACGCGTACGCCAGCGACAGCCGCAGCTTTTGGACTACTGGCAGCCGCTTACCGACAACTGGGTAGAGCTGGCTTATGCCCACCGTTTGCCCGAGCGCGAAGCGGTGCACAGCCTGTGCCGCCAATACCGCCAAGTGTTTGCCGGCGGGGAACAGGAATTTTCAGATAGCCTGCGTGCCGCCGGGGAGGGTAGGGCATGAAAAACCTTCGTTCCATCCTCATCGGTCTGACCGCCATATTGCTTATCGGTGGCCTGATTGCCGTTGCCGGGCTTTCCAAGCAGGAAAGCAAAACCTGGCAGTCGCTCGATCCGCAGCAGGAAATGCGTGAAGGCTCGCTCTACGCCCTGAAAACCCTGCTCACTCAATACGGCGTGGGAAATATCCAACATGAGCGCAGCATGTTTGGCTTGGAGAAACTCAATTCCTACGATAACAACCGCCTGCTGATCGTGGCCGACAACCGCATGCGGGATAAGGAAGATGCCGAACGTCTGCTGGAATGGGTGGGGCGCGGCAACCACCTGGTGATGGCGCTGCCCAGTTATGCCGACGACAATCCGTTGAAAGCAGACGACAAACCAAGCGATACGGAAGATGATGGAAATACGCAAAACTTCCGTCAAACCATGCTGCGCCAGCTGCAAATCGGCACCGTGGAGCTGGAAGAAACCGACGGCAAAACCCTGCCTAACCTGCCCGCCTGCGTGAAGGCAGCCGAGCAGCGCCGCGAAGCCGCCCGCCAAGTTGGCGATGAGGTTGCTTTGCAGATTGACCAGCACTGCAACGCCGGCCTGAGCAGCATCCAACTGCCCGAGGGCGCCACCATTGAAACCTTCACCGGCTCTGAGTACAACTCCGACAACGGCTGGGCGGCGAAAGACGGCAAACTGGTGATGTTCCAGGGCAAAAATGCCTACGGCGCCGTGCAAACCATCCGTGTGCGTTACGGTAACGGCAGCGTACTGCTCACTTGGAACGAAAACTGGCTGGGCAACCCGAGCAGCCCCGATATCGACCGCAACCACCTCGCCCTCTACGACCACCCCTACCTTGCCGTTTATCTGACTCAAGGGAAAGACGGCATCCTGCTGGCCGAGAAAGTTTACCCGTCCAGCTATAACGACACCGAGCCGATGCTGTGGAAAATGCTGAAAGCCCAACCCATACTGTTTGCCGTTGTGCTGGCCGCTGCCGTCGTATTGCTGTGGCGCATCATCGTTCGCGTGGGCGTGGTGCAGCAGCTGCCGCCCGCGCCGGAACGCTACCTGAACCAGCACCTGCTCGCGCAAGGCCAGTTCCTCACCCGCCACTTGAGCCGCCGCGCCATCCTCAGCGATATGCAGCGCCGCTTGCTCGAAGCCCTGCAACAGTGTCACCCGGCTTGGAAACAGATGGACAGCCGCAAACAGCTGGAATTTTTGTGCGCCCAAACCAAGCTGCCGCCCTCCGTGGTCGAGCCCTGGCTCACACCCTTGCCGGAACAGGTTAATTTGGTGCAGTGGCTGCAAATGCTCACCGCCCACCAGCGCATCGTGCGCAAGATAAACCGCTCGTGGTATTGAACGGCAGAGGCTACCTGAAAAGGCGAATACCATGTTTTAGGTAATCTGAACTAGCCTATTTTTCAGGTAGCCTCAAGCAAGCCGCAGGCTACCTGAAACCCAAACCTCCGATTAACCAACGAAACAAATAACGCAAAAGGATGATTCGATGACGGACATCAATTTTTCCCAGCCCCAACAAACCAGCGCCAACCCCGCCATCCAGCAGGGTGTGCGCGCTATTCAAATGCTGCGCGCACGGCTGAACGAAGTGCTCATCGGCCAACAGCAGGTGGTGGACGAAGTGCTCACCGCATTCCTGGCCGGCGGCCATGTGCTGCTCGAAGGCGTACCGGGCACCGGTAAAACCCTGCTCGTGCGCTCGCTGGCGCAAACCTTTGCCGGCGAATTCCGCCGCATCCAGTTCACCCCCGACCTGATGCCTTCCGACGTGACCGGCCACTACCGCTACGATGCGCAAAACAGCCGCTTCGAGCTGCGCCAAGGCCCGGTGTTCACCCACTTGCTGCTCGCCGACGAAATCAACCGCGCCCCGGCCAAAACCCAATCCGCCCTGCTCGAAGTGATGCAGGAGCGCAGCGTAACGCTCGACGGCCACACCCACCACCTGCCCAGCCCCTTCATGGTATTGGCCACCCAAAACCCGATCGAGCAGGAAGGCACCTATCCGCTGCCCGAAGCCCAGCTCGACCGCTTCATGTTCAAGGTGATGATCGGCTATCCCGCCCCGGCCGACGAAGCACGCATGCTGAACGCCGTCATCAACAGCAGCAACAACGACCTGCTCAGCGGCAGCCAGCCTGCGCATGTGTTCCAGCCGCAGCAGATCGAGCAGCTGAAAAAACTGGTGGCGCAGGTGGGCGTCGATCCGCAGATTATCGACTACACCGTGCGCCTGGTGGCCGCCACCCGCGACTGGCCTGCCTTACCCGTGGGCGCCGGGCCGCGCGCCAGCATCGCCCTCATCAGCTGCGCCCGCGCCTATGCCCTGCTGGCCGGCCGCGATTTCGTTACCCCAGACGACATCAAAGCCATCTGGCTGCCCGCCATGCGCCACCGTGTGCGCCTCTCCACCCAAATGGAAATGGAAGACATCCAAGTGGAGCAGGTGTTGAACGAACTGGCCGCCTCCGTGCCCGCCCCGCGCTTGTAAGGCCTGCCCATGAGACCGTCCAGACTGCTGGTGCTGCTATTTGCCGCCATCGTTGCCGTGTGCACCGCCGGCTGGCTGGCAGGCTACCTGAACGCAGATAACGGCCGCATCGTCCAATATACTGCCGGCGGCCTCGCCATCCTGCTCGCCCTGGCTGCGCTGGTTGATGCCTTCTGGCAGCGCCGCCAGCCCGAGCCGCGCTGGGAGCGCAGTCTGCCGCACCAGTTTATCCAAGGCCGGCCGCACGAAGTGGAACTCACGCTCACCCCGCCGGCCAAAGGCCGCTGGCGGCAGCCGCAAACCATCCTGGTGGCCGACCTGTTCCCGCCCGACTGGGACACCGACACCCAGCACCTGATTATCGACACGCGGCCCGGCCGCCTTTCCACCATCCGCTACCGGCTTACCCCGCGCTGGCGCGGCCGTGCCGAATTTACCGGCATCGAATACTGGCTCGCCAGCCCGCTCGGCCTGTGGCAGCGGCGGCATCGGCAGGAATTGCCCGGCAAAGTGGACGTGCTGCCCGATTTCAGCCGCATCCTCGGTGCCGATTTAATCGGCCTGCAACGCTGGCTCAACCTCGTGGGCGTGAAAAAACTGCCGCGCCTAGGCCTCGGCCAGGACTTCCACCAGCTGCGCGACTACCAAGACGGCGACGACATCCGCAATATCGACTGGAAAGCCACCTCCCGTATGAGCCGCCCCATCGTGCGCACCTATCAAGACGAGCAAGACCAACAGCTCATCTTCCTGCTCGACTGCGGCCGCAATATGCGCCTGCAAATGGAAGGCAAAAGCCATTTCGACCACGCCCTGCAGGCCATGCTGCTGCTTTCCTACACCGCGCTCAAACACGGCGACGCCGTCGGCCTGCTCACCTTCGCCCATCCCGTGGCCCGCTTCGTGCCGCCGCACAAAGGCATGGAGCAGCTCGGCCGCCTGGTGCAGGGCGTATTCGATATCGAGCCCTCGCAGCAGGCCGCCGATTTTGAAAGCGCCGTGAACTTATTGCTGCAAAAACAGAAACGCCGCGCCCTCGTGGTGGTGCTCTCCCACCTGAACCACGAAGACAGCCGCTACCTGCTGCAACACATCCAGCGCCTGCGCAAACACCACATGGTTTTATTCGGCGGCCTGCGCCCGCTCGCCCCCGAAGAAGTGCGCCAACAGCCCGTGCGCAACGAAGCAGACGCCCAAGCCTACCTCGGCGCCCTGCAATACGAAAGCCACGTGGCCGAAGCCATCCGCCACTTTGATGCCGCCCGCATTAATGCCATTAATGTGTTGCCCAACCAACTGAGTACCGAACTCATCAACCGCTACCTCCAGCTCAAACGCCGCCAGGCGTGGTAGGGCAGGCTACCTGAAAGTATTTCCTGTTCTTGCTGAGGGCTGGCAATGGGCGGTAAACCGTAAACCAATATTTGTATCTGCTGTAAATTTTCAGGTAGCCTCAAATGCCAAAGAGGCTACCTGAAAATTTTAGGTAGCCCTTTCTCTAGCTTCAAACGCTTAAATCTATAGCTGAAACAATCGTTTTTTCTTACAAGGCGGCGAGTTGTAGACAATACGGGAAGCATTGTAAGGCAAGCCAATGCCGTATGAAGCGAAGCGTTTCAGCGATGCATTCAAATATCAAAGCCATAAGCACATAAACTTTCAGGTAGCCTTTTCGGCTTATGCCCAAAGAAAAACACAGCCGGTTGTAATAACGGGCTGTGTTTGTTTCTCAAAAGATTAGTACAGTTTCGGCGGCAGCTGTTGGCTGCGCAGGCGTTTTTGCAAACGTTTTACTGCAGCGGCTTTTTTGCGTTTGCGCTCAGTAGTCGGTTTTTCGTAGGCTTCACGGGCACGCAGCTCGGTGAGCAGGCCGGTTTTTTCAATGGCACGCTTGAAACGGCGCATGGCTACTTCAAACGGTTCGTTTTCTTTTACGCGAATAGAAGGCATTTTGTCATCCTTAAAAATATCTGTTGCCGGGCAGCTTACCCGGGAAAATGGTTTGATTTATCGCTTTTGCACCGTTCGGCGCGGGCCGGATAAATAGCCGGGGTGGAAAAATCACCTCCTCATCGGGGGGCTGCACCGGCTGGGCGGTGCGCCGAAATATTAGGCAGCAGAAAGGGCTGCATATAAAGGCGCAGATTATGGTGGTTGCGGCGGGATTTGTCAAGCAGGGTAAGGCGGTGGAAGCGCATGGGTAATAAATACTTTAGCTAGAAAACCCATACTTGATTTGAGCTGGAAACATGGGTTTCAGGTAGCCTTTGCTTGTTTACTCCGGGCTCAGCCACACGGCGCTGACCATGCGGCCGGTTTGGCCATCGCGACGGTAGGAGAAAAAGCGGTCGCGCTCGAGCACGGTACAATGCTGGCCGCCGTAGATTTGGCTAACACCGGCACGGCGCAGGGTTTGGGTGGCAAGCAGATAAATGTTTGCTAGGTATTTGCCGCTGTCGATGGGCTCGAAGGCGGCTTCGGCCTGGGTGAAGGCGGCCAAAACGTCGCCGCCTACTTCAAAAGCGTCGGGGCCGATGGCTGGGCCGAGCCAGGCGAGGAGGTCGGCAGGGTCGGCCTGCATGGCGGCGATGGTGTTTTCCAGCACGCCGCCGGCGAGGCCGCGCCAGCCGGCGTGGGCGGCGGCCACTACGCTGCCGGCTCGGTCGCAGAGGAGTACGGGCAGGCAGTCGGCGGTCATGACGGCGCAGGCGGCGCGGCTGCTGCGGTCGAAAGCGGCATCTGCTTCCGGTGGAGCGCCAAGGCAGTCGGCAGCGGGCACTACGCGGTTGCCGTGCACTTGGCGCAGATAGGCCAGCGGCAGGGGAACGTGTGCTTGCACGCGGCGGCGGTTTTCGGCCACGGCGGCGGGGTCGTCGCCCACGTGGTCGCCTACGTTCAGGCTGGCGAAACGGCCTTGGCTGACGCCGCCTTGGCGGGTGGTAATCAAGGTGTGGACATTGCTTGGCGCGGGCCAATCGGCGTGCAGGAGGCTACCTGAAATTTCAGGTAGCCCTAAGTTGGCGGCAAAGCTGTTGGCGGGGAATTGGCCGTTCATGCGGTTTCATCCGGGCGCAGTTGCGGGCAGACGGCGAGGATGGCGCTGAGGATGGCTTCGCCCAAGCGCAGGGAGCGTTGGCCGTTCCAGCCGAAGTCGTCGTCGGGCAGGTTGATGTTGTCTTTGAAGGGCATTTCGAGGGTATAGGAGAGGCAGCCGAAGGTTTCGCCCACGTAGGATTTGGCAATGGCGAGGTTGGCTTGGCCGGGGGCGGTTTCGGGGTAGCCGTGTTCGTCTTGGAAGTCTGGGCTGGCCTGGCGCAGGGCGGTTTTGAAGGCGGCTTCGAGCGCGGCAAGGCGTGCATCATAGGAAGGGTTGCCTTCGCAGCCGGCGGCGAATACGTAGGGCAGGGCTTCTTCGCCGTGGATGTCGAGGAATAAATCTACGCCGGTTTCGTGCATTTTCCAGCGCACGGCATACACTTCGGGGCTGCGCTCGGGGCTGGGGGTTTGCCATTCGCGGTTGAGGTCGGCGCCGGCGGCGTTGGTGCGCTGGTTGCCCAGGGCGGCGCCGTCGGGGTTCATATTGGGCACGATATAGAAGGTGGCGCAGTCGAGCAGGGCGCGGGCGGTGGGGTCTTGGTGGTCGAGCAGGCGGGAGAGCAGGCCTTCGGCAAACCATTCGGCCATGCTTTCGCCGGGGTGCTGGCGGGCGATAATCCAGATTTTGAGGTCGCTGGCGGCTTGGTGGCCGATGGTGAGCAGGTTGATGTCGCGGCCTTGCAGGGTGCTGCCGAGGTCGTCGATTTGGCACAGGCCGCTGCCTTGGGCGTCGCCGAGGAGGTTGAGGTGCTGCTCGTGGGAGTAGGGCTCGAAATAGGCGTAGTAGATGCTGTTGGCCAGCGGGGTGTGTTCGATGGTGAGCACGCCGTCTTCGTAGCGGGTGGGCACGCGGAACCAGTTGCTGCGGTCGTAGGAGGCGGTGGCCTGATAATCTTCCCAGCCCTCGGGGTAGCTGGATTGACCGGCATTTTCGATGCGGATACGGCAAGGCTGGTAGGCCGCGCCCTGCAGGCGGAAATAAAACCACTGGCTGAAGGAGGCGGCATTGTCGCCGCACAGGGCGAGGCGGATGTTTTGGCTGTCGGCGCTGTCGGTTACGGTGATGGCGCCGCAGTCGAAGTTGCTGCTGATTTTGGGCATGGCTAGTCTCGCTGCTTGAGGAGGGGAAGCGGGGATTGTAATGCTTTTCAGGCAGCCTTTCTAGGGAAGGTGGGGCGGTGGAAAGGGCGGCGGCAACTGGATTTTTTGCGGCGCTGGCTCTAAACTGTGCAGCAGATTGGGCGGCAGCGTTTCTCAGGTAGCCTGTTGGAATATTGCTGCTGCCTTACTTTATATTGATTTTAAAGGAAGAAATAATGAAGATTTTGTTATTGGGCGCACCCGGCGCGGGCAAAGGTACGCAGGCGCAGTTTATTACCGCCGCTTTCGGTATCCCGCAGATTTCCACTGGCGACATGCTGCGTGCCGCCATCAAAGCCGGCACGCCGCTGGGCTTGGAAGCCAAAAAGATTATGGATGCAGGCGGCTTGGTGCGCGACGACATCATCATCGGCATGGTGAAAGAGCGCATTACGCAAAGCGATTGCCAAAACGGCTTCCTGTTTGACGGCTTCCCGCGCACGCTGGCGCAGGCCGAAGCTATGCAAGAAGCCGGAGTGATTTTGGATGCGGTGGTGGAAATCGATGTGCCCGATGCGGTGATTCTCGAGCGCATGGCCGGCCGCCGCGTGCACCTGCCTTCCGGCCGCACCTACCACATCCGCTACAATCCGCCCAAAGTGGAAGGCAAAGACGACGTTACCGGCGAAGACCTGATCCAGCGCGACGACGACCGCGAGGAAACCGTGAAAAACCGCCTTGATGTGTACCACAAGCAAACCGCCGTGCTCATCGGCTTCTACAGTCGGCTCACCGGCGACAACGCGCCCCGCTACATCAAAATCGACGGCACGCAGCCGGTGGAAGCCGTGAAAAACGCCGTGCTCTCCGCCTTGGGCAAATAAGCCGGGCGCAGAAGTTTTCAGGCAGCCTCCAACCAAGTAGCAGGCTACCTGAAACCAAAAGGCTACCTGAAAAAGGAAAAGCAATGAAAAAACTATGGTTTGCAGCCTGCGTATTGGCGCTTTCCGCCGCAGCCTCGGCCGAATTGCGCGAAAACCGCTCTTACATGCCGGAAGAGGAAAAGCCGTGGGAAGAGGCTGCCGTGGTGCTGCCCGATTATCCCGATCTGCAGCGCGGCGAGTGGTTTGAGCTGTATATCAACCCCACCTACCGCAATAAAGTTTGGCTACAACTGCCCGTGCAACAAGCTGCCGACCGCAGCATGCGCTATGTGCTGGCAGTACAGCCGCAGGGCGGGCAGCCGAATATGAGCTATGAGGGCATGCGCTGCGGCGACCGCCATCTCAGATCCTTCGCCTTTGGCGACAACACTAACCGGCGCTGGATTGCTCCGCGCAATAATGTATGGCGCAAGTTCGACAGCTATGTGAACGCCAACGACCCGGTGCGCAGCCGCCTGATGGCGATTTTCTGCAACGACGGCCGCGCGCTCACTGCGCAAGAGCTCGATCAGCGCATCCGCAGCATGGGCGGGCTACACTGACAGTGTGAACGCTTAAATCAAAATAAAGGCTACCTGAAAACCGGTATGGGTTTCAGGTAGCCTTTTCCCCAGCCAGCCACAAATTTAGGTTAAACCCTGCTAAAGCGGCCTTGCCGCATTGTTGCCTGCCCTCGATTTGCCTTACAATCGCCGTTTTCAACGGCAGAGGCCACCATGTCTTCGTCTTCTACCCCGCACACTACAGCCAGCAGCCTGGCCTTATTCCGCCGCCTGTTTGGCTACCTGAAAAACTATCTGCGCATTTTTGCCCTGGCCGTGCTCGGTATGGTGGTGGTGGCCGCCACCGGGCCGATTTTCGCCTGGCTGCTCAAACCGCTGATTAACGAAGGCTTTGTGGAGAAAAACCTCTCCGCTATGCGTTGGGTGCCGTTGGCGATTATCGGTCTGTTTATCTTGCGCGGTATTTTCAACTTCATCAATGAATACAGCACCAGCTACCTCTCCGGCCACCTGGTGCAGCAAATCCGCCGCGAAATGTTTGCCAAAATGCTCAAGCTGCCGGCCGGCTATTTCAGCCAACACGGCAGCGGGCGGATTATGTCGCGTATCATGAACGATGCCAGCCAGATTACCGAGGCCGGTTTCAATGTGGTAACTGTAACCGCCAAAGACGGCATCACCGTGGTGGGGTTATTGGGCTTCCTGCTGTATCTGGATTGGCAGCTCACGATTATTACGCTGATTTTAATTCCCGTGTTGGCTTGGTGCGTGCGCCAGGTGAGCAAACGCCTGCGCCAGCTTTCGCGGGAAAGCCAGCAATATGCCGGGCAGATGACGCAGGTGCTGGGCGAGAGCATCACCGGCGAACGCGTGATTAAAGTGTATGGTGGGCAGGAGCATGAGAAAAACCGCTTCGATGAAACCGCCATCAACGTGCGTCGCAACGGCGTGAAGCAAACTGCCGCCAACTCCTTCAGCACGGCGGTAACCCAGCTGATGATTGCCACCGCGCTGGCCGCCATCCTCTATTTGGCTGCCGCCCGCGCCGCTTCCGATTCGTTTAGCGCCGGCGATTTCATGTCCTTCCTTTCCGCCATGCTGATGATGTTCGACCCCATCAAGCGCATGACCGGCATTTCTTCCTCGCTGCAGCGCGGCCTGGCCGCCGCCGAGAGCGTGTTCCAGTTTTTAGACGAACCGGTTGAGCCCGATAACGGCACCGAAACCCTCAGCGAGCACACCGGCGATATCGAGCTGGTGAACGTGAGCCACCATTATGAAGGCGCCGCCCGCAACAGCCTCGACAACATCAATCTGCACATCCCCAACGGCAGCGTGGTGGCCTTGGTGGGCGCGTCCGGCTGCGGCAAAACCACGTTGGCCAACTTATTGCCGCGCTTCTTCGATCCCACCGCGGGCGAAGTGCGTATCGGCGGGCGCGACATTCGCGAATACAGCATGGCCTCCCTGCGCAAACAAATGGCGCTGGTGAGCCAAGACGTGGTGCTGTTTAACGGCACGGTGGCCGAAAACATCGCCTACGGCCGTTTCGATGCCGACCCCGCCGATATTGAAGCGGCGGCCAAAGCTGCCAACGCTTGGGAATTCATCTCTGCCATGCCGCAGGGCTTACAAACCGAAATCGGCCAAAACGGCCTCAAACTCTCCGGCGGTCAGCGCCAGCGTATCGCCATTGCCCGCGCTCTATTGAAAAACGTGCCTATCCTGATTTTGGACGAAGCCACCAGCGCGCTCGACACCAAATCCGAACGCCTGGTGCAATCTGCGCTCGACAAACTCATGCAGCAGCGTACCACTTTGGTGGTGGCACACCGCCTCTCTACCATCGAGCAGGCCGATAACATTGTGGTGATGCACGAAGGCCGGATTGTCGAGCAGGGCAAACATGCCGAGCTGCTTGCCAAAGGCGGCCGCTACGCCGACCTCTACCGTATGCAGTTCCACGAACAGCAAGAGCAGCAGGCACAACAGGCAGAAGCCGCCAAAAGCCTCTCGGGCATGCTTTAACGCTGTTGCATAGGAGTAAAGGCAAAGGCTACCTGAAAAATTTCAGGTAGCCTTTGAGTATGTTTGTAGCCAAGTGTTGTATAGATTGGATTGCAATGCTGGTATTCCGGCCAATAATTGGATTAGCACGCATTAAGACTGCCTGAAATGTTCAGCCAGCCTTCCATTCAATCAATCCCCAAATTTCAGGTAGCCTGCATATTGCAACAGGCTACCTGAAAACTTCTATTCCGCTATTTCATGATGGCGCATCACCCACCAGCCGCCCCATAGGCCGACTAGGATAAACGCACAAGCCAGCAGCGACCACCAGGCAAACGGCACACTCAAGAAATATTCCACTGTGCCGCATTGGCCGTAGCCGCGGATAATCGGCTCATACCAATCAAACAGCGGCGCACCCTGCAAGCGGAAAGTCCACGGCGCCCCGCAGGAAGGCTGCTGGTCTACGGGCAGACTTTGCAGATGCAGCTGGCTGATGGCTGTCCAGCCGCCCCATAGCGCCGGAATACTCACCAGCATCGCCGCCACCGTCCGCGCCCAGCGGCGTTTCAGCGGCAACAGCATGGAGAGCAGCGAAAGCAGCCCCACGAAAATAATCGACACCCGCTGGATAATGCACATCACGCACGGGTCCATACCCCGCCCATACTGCATATACAACGACATCGCCGTGCACACCACCGCCACGGCAAAAATGCCCAACAGGATTTTCCGATAAGAACCAATCATGATCTGCTTTCGTCCGGCTTGCAAAATTAAGGAGCAATATTATAAACCCGCCGCCGGGGAACACCAAACGGCAAAGGTTACCTGAAAAATAAGCTTATCCGATACGCCGCTTTGAAGGACACATTTTTCAGGAGAGTGCATCATTGTTATTCGGCAACAGCGAAGAAGGGAGTATCCGGCCAACAACCAAACTTTTTGCGTTGCATATGGTATTTGCACTCTATTTGTTGTTAAGAATTATCAAATTCATTTGTATTAGGTTGTAAAAGACTATAATCGCGCCTTGAAAAATTATCTATGTTTACTTTCTTTATCAAAGGGAAATCATGCAACACCCGTTCAAACCCACCTTTATCGCCGCCCTGCTGGCCGCTACCGCGCCCGCATGGGCCGATAATGCTGCCGAAAATGAAGGCGGCAGCGCCGAATTGGAAAGCATCCAAATCACCGCCCGCAACCGCAGCACCCGCACCGAAAACCGAAACAGCTACACCACCTCCACCATGCGTACCACCACGGGGCTTTCGCTGTCGCCCAAGGAAACGCCGCAGTCGGTGAGCGTGATTACCAAACGGCAGATGAGCGACCAAGGCATCACCAGTATGGAAGATGCGCTGAAAACCACGACGGGCATCAACGTTATCCGCGATACCGGCACAGCGCGCTTCCAATCGCGCGGTTTCTATATCGACCAGATTGAGGAAGACGGCATCAGCAGCGTGGTACCCGGCGCAGTAGCCAACCCCATGTACGATGCACAATCTGCTACTGATTTGGCAGTGTACGATCATATCGAAGTGGTGCGCGGTGCCACGGGGCTTACCCAAGCCAACGGCGAGCCGGGCGGCACGGTCAATGCCGTGCGCAAACGCCCGACCTCTTTGCGCCAAATACAAGGCGATGTTTTGTTTAACCGCTTCGGCACCGCCCGTACCACGATTGATGTTTCCGGACCGCTGAATAAAGCGCAAACCCTGCGCGGGCGCGTGGTGGGCGTGGCAAGTAGAGACGGCAGTTTCAAAGACAGTGCGGCAGGGAACACATTCACCTTATACGGCGTGATGGATGCACAGTTAGGTGAGAATACCAAGCTAACTTGGGGCGGGCTGTATCAGCGCAAAATATCCACGCCCGACGACTGGGGTATTCCGATGGGCGTGAACGGCAGCGACTCCGGCCTGCCACGCGACACTTTCCTCAGCTATGATTGGAGCCGCAACAGAGCCCGTAAAATCAATCTGTTTGCTGAATTGGAGCACTATTTTCCCAATGATTGGAAACTGACCGGCACGCTCAATTACAACAACAACCATTCTTTGAAACGTAACGGCGGCATTTACAGCGGCAGTACTTCCTATGCGGGCTGGACAACCGGCGGCGTTCTGCCTTCCGGCTGGCTCGGCCGGTATGACCGCAACGAAAAGCAGTTCACCATCAAAACCAATCTGAACGGCAAATACCGCCTGTTGGGGCAGGAACACGATGTGTTCTTCGGCTATACCTACAACCACAAAAGCGGCGGTGGCGAACGCCGCCAGTTCCGACATCTTCGGTCTTACGACCCGTCTTCTTTCCAGGGCAACGAAGTGGCCGAGCCGGATTGGTATGCCGGCACACCGTGGATGTTGTGGGACTACGATAATACCGAGCGCAGTTATTCCTTAATGGCCGGTACACGCTTCAACCCCACCGAAAAGCTGCACATTTTGGCCGGCACGCGCTACACCAATATGACCACCAAATCTGTGGTGGACTATCACTACACCGGCGGTACGGTCGATAATGACCCGGATAGTGTTACCGAGCGCAACCATCATCGTTTTATTCCGTATTTCGGTATCACTTACGACATCACGCCGCATCACAGCGTATACGCCAGCTACACCAGCATCTTCAAGCCCAACGGCAGCAAAGACCGCTACGAGCGTTATCTGCCGCCGGTATTGGGCAGTAACTACGAAATCGGTTGGAAGGGCGAATGGTATGAAGGTAAGCTGAATGCTTCCGTGGCCTTGTTCGACATCGTGCAGAAAAACCGCAGCGTGCAGGTGTACGACAATATCATGTCGCGCTGGTATAACGAGCCGGTGGGCCGTGTGCGCAGCCGCGGCGTGGATATGGAAATTTCCGGCAAGCTGACGGACGATTGGCAGCTGTTTGCAGGCTACACGCTGAACAACAGCAAATATCTGGATGCCGAAAACCGCGGTGCGATTCCTGCGGGCACCAATTTCAGCAAACACACGCCGCGCCATATGTTCCGCCTCTACACCAGCTACCGCCTGCCCGGTGCGGCAAACAAATGGACGATTGGCGGCGGCGTAACGGCACAAAGCGAAACCTCCAGCCTGGCCAATGTGAAGCAGGGCGGTTATGCGCTGTTTAACGCCAATGTGCAATACAGCTTCAACGACAACATGAAGCTCAGCCTGATTGGCAGCAACCTGACCGACCGGCGCGTGTATGAAAACCAGAAAACCCGGCAGAACGGCATCAACAACTATCTGATCGAACCGCGCAACATCATGCTGAAATTCGATTGGAAGCTGTAATCCCGCCGCGCAGGCAAAGAGAAAAGGCTACCTGAAAATTTTCAGGTAGCCTCTGTTCGGCGGCGTGGGGCAGAGCGGTTTGCCGTGCCGTTTGCTCAGTTAGAACTTGCTTTTGATGTCGTTGATCAGGCCTTCGGCTTTGCCTTTGGCTTCGCTCATCAGCTCTTCAGCGGATTTTTTGCCTTTTTCCAGCACATCGGCCGCTTGTTTTTCCACGTCGGCAATGGCTTCTTTAGCTTTGCCCACGCCTTCTTGAATCAGGCCTTCGGCTTGCAGTTTGCCGCTGCCGATGGCATCGCCCACTTCTTTTTTCACTTTGCCTGCGATATCGTCGAAATTGCTCATAAAAATACTCCTTGGTTGTGTGCTATTAATAGTTGAGACTATAAACCTTTTTTGCTTTGCAAGTAAAACCGATTAACCTTGCTTTACCATCCAAATATTATCCATATCCCATTTTCAGGTAGCCCCGTGAAAACCCTCCGCCGTTTCCTCCGTCTTGCCGCCCCGTTTTGGTTTGCCAAAAGCCAATGGCGCGAATGGCTGCTTTTGGCTGCCGTGGTCGGCTGTTCGCTCGCCATCGTGCGCGTCAGCGTGCTGATTACCGATTGGAACAAAACGTTTTACGATGCGCTCGCCGCCTTCAACAGCGCCGCCATGCCCGTACTGGTTGGCGAATATCTGCTGTATATCACCTTGGTGACCGCCTTGGTCGCCTTCGGCAACTGGTTGCGCAAAATCCTACTGTTCCGCTGGCGCAGCCACCTTACGCAGCAGTTCCAGCGGCAATGGCTCGGCCGCAGCCGCCACTACCGCCTGCAGCTGCAACACGGCGGCGGACCGGACAACCCCGACCAGCGTATTGCCGAAGACATCTTCCTGCTCTCGGAAAAAAGCATCGATTTGTTCAAATATTTCATCATGAACGCCGCCAAACTCGGCGCATTCGTGGTGATTTTGTGGCAACTATCCGGTGTGCAAACCTTCAAAATTTTCTGGCAAAACATCACGGTGCACGGCTATCTGGTGTGGGTGGCGCTGGCCTATTCGGCAGCCTGCACGCTGCTCACCCACCTGATCGGCCGCAAGCTCCAGCCGCTCAACGTGGAACGCCAGCACCGCGAAGCCGACTACCGCGCCACCCTCCTGCGCGTGCGCGACCATGCCGAGCAAATCGCCCTCTATCGCGGCGAAGCGGCCGAACAAAGCCGCCTGAACCGCCGCTTTGAAGCCGTGCGCCGCAACTGGCGCGAGCTCATCGGCCGCGAACTGCGCCTGGAAACCTTTTCCGCCGCCTATCTGCGCCTCTCCATGTTTATCCCCATCATCGCCACCCTGCCCATGTATCTGGCGCATACCCTCACTTTCGGCGACATGATGAAGGCCCGCAGCGCGTTTTCCAACGTGCAGGACGGCTTCGGCTGGTTTATGGATTACTACAAACGCATCATCGAATGGGCATCCGTGGTGGAACGTCTGGACGGTTTTCAGGTAGCCCTGAACGCACTGGGCGACGTACCGCAAAAGCAGCCCGCACATGATAGCGACGGCGAATCCGGACAAACCGCCGCACTCAAAGCAGACAGCCTTACCCTCCACACCGCAGACGGCCGTACCCTACTGCACGGCCTCTCGCTCGCCGCCCGCGCCCCCGAATGGCTGCTGCTCGAAGGCCGCAGCGGCATCGGCAAATCCACCCTGCTGCGCACGTTTGCCGGGCTGTGGCCGTATTACCAAGGCCGTTTCGCCATCCAAGGCCGCAGCCTGTTTCTGCCGCAACGCCCCTATCTGCCGCACGACAGCCTGCGCAACGTGCTCGCCTACCCATACGCTGCCGCACCTGATAATGCCGCCATCGCCCAAGTATTGAAGCAAACTGGCCTGCCGCGTCTGACCGCGCTCGATCCCGATGCCGAACACGAGTGGCACAACATCCTCTCCGGTGGCGAACAGCAGCGCCTCAGCCTTGCCCGCGCCTTGCTGCATCGCCCCGATGTATTGTTTCTGGACGAAGCCACCAACCAGCTGGACGACACTTCCGCCGCCGAACTCATGCACACTCTGCGCCAATGCTTGCCGGATGTCTTGTGCATCGGTATCAGCCATCAGGCACGGATTCAGGAACTGTTTGAGCGAAGGGTGGATTTGGCTGGATTTATGGAAGGGGAAATGGCGGTTTGCGAGGCAGAGGGCACCACTTGAAACAAAGGCTACTTGAAATTTCAGGTAGCCTTTCTATTGCCGTGGTTCGGCATTGTTGTAACGATATTTGGTTTTACCGATTTCTTTTAAAGTCTGGCGAACTCCACTATATACGCTCGTTTTAACCGCGTTGAAATCTTGTTTCTGGCTAGCTTTCAGCGAATGGCTGCTGGTTTACTAAGAGCAAGAATATAGTCGGTTGCCCAAATTTTCTCAGTGATGGCTGCCTAGTGGAGGCTACCTGAAAGCAGTTAATGCCTTCATTTATCATACTCAATCTGTTTGCTAAATCCATATTGCTAGCACTTGGGAGACAATTCCGGCAAGCAAGTTTTAATCTATGCAATATTTCGCACAAGCCGGCAAAATAGGCTACAATCGTCCCGTTTTCGACCACCCTCCAAATAAAGGTTGAGCCATGCTAACCGGTAGTCTTGTCGCCATCATTACTCCGATGCGTGAAGATGGCAGTGTCCACTACGAACAATTCCAACACCTGATTGATTGGCACGTTGCCAACGGCACTGATGCCATTGTCGCTGTTGGTACCACCGGCGAGAGCACCACGCTCAGCGTGCCGGAAAAGATTGAAGTGATTGAGGCGGCTATCCGATTTGCCGACGGCCGCATTCCGGTGATTGCCGGTACCGGTGTGAACAGCACCAGCGAAGCCATCGAGCTGTCCCGAGCGGCAGTTGGCTCCGGCGCGTATGCCACGCTCTCTGTGGTGCCGTACTACAACAAACCGCCGCAGGAAGGCATCTACCGCCACTTCGCTGCTATTGCCGAAGCGGCGGATATTCCGATGATTGTGTACAACGTGCCTGGCCGCACCGTGGTTAACATGAATAACGACACCGTGCTGCGCTTGGCTGAAATCCCTAACATCATCGGCATCAAAGAAGCCAGTGGCGACATTGGCCGCATGGTGGATCTGATTAACCGCGTGCCCGAAGATTTTGCCATCTATTCTGGCGATGACCCCACCAGCATGGCAGCCATGCTGTGTGGCGCACACGGTGTGATTACCGTGGCCGGCAACGTGGCGCCCAAGTTGTTTTCCGATATGTGCCGTGCCTCGCTAGCCGGCAATCTGGCCGAAGCCCGTGCGCTGAACGCCAAACTGGTGCCGCTGTATCAAGAAATGTTTTGCGAGCCCAGCCCTGCCGCGCCGAAATGGGCGCTGGAAAAACTAGGCTTGTGCGGCCGTGCCGTGCGCTTGCCGATGGTAAGCCTGAGCGAAACCGGCCAGGCACGCGTGAGCGCCGCACTGCAAAAACTGCAACTGATTTAATTGGATTTAATTACAAGTTTCAACCCTGAAGGACATAGCTGCATGAACGTATTCAAACTGCCCGCCGCCTTGTTGATGGCCAGCCTGGTGGCCGGTTGCGCCACTAAAACCGAAACGCCAAAGCTAGACTACCAAACTGAAAACCGCAAAGTGGTGAGCTTGGAAGTACCGCCCGATTTAGACAACCCCTCGCAAGGCAATATATACAACCTGCCCGCTGGCGGCTCAGTGCGGGCCAGCGATGTTGCCCGTAGCCAGCAGGCTGCTGCCAACAAAGCGGGTTCGCCGGTGTTGGCTGAGGTGAAAAACATCACCATGCAGCGAGAAGGTGGTGAGCGTTGGCTGAACATTGCCAACAAAAACCCAGCCGAAGTGTGGCCGCTCTTGCACGCTTTCTGGCAAGAGCAGGGCTTCGTGATTGCCCGTGAAGAGCCGGGTATCGGCCTGATGGAAACCGATTGGGCGGAAAATCGCGCCAAACTGCCGCAAGACGGCCTGCGCCGCCTGTTTGAACGCGTCGGCCTGGGCGGTGTATATTCCACCGGCGAGCGCGACAAATTCACCATCCGCCTCGAGCGCAACAGCAAAGGTGGTACTGATGTATTCTTCACTCATCGTGGCATGAAGGAAACTTATGCCGACCGCAACAAAGACACCACCATGTGGCAGCCTTCACAGCGCGATACCGCTTTAGAAGCTACGCTGCTCGGCCGCTTCATGCAGTATTTAGGTGCCGACGAACAACAAATTGAGCAAGCGCTAAAACAGCGGCAGGCTGCCGCCCCGCGCAACGGCGATTTGGCCAGCCTGGAAAAAGGCCGCCTGATTTTGCGTGGTAATCAAGCCCGCAATTGGCGTCGTGTCGGCCTTGCGCTCGACCGCATCGGCCTGAGCGTTACTGCCCAAAACACCCAACGCCAAGCCTATTTGGTTCAGGAGGCTCCTGCCGAAGGAGAAGCCGTGCGCACCGAGAAGCCTGGCTTCTTCAGCCGCCTATTCGGCAGCCGCAGCAGCAAACCCGCCGAACCGCAGGCACAGCCTGAATTTGTGGTGGCTGTGCAGCCGCAGGGCAATAACAGCAGCCAATTGGTGTTATCCAACAAAGACGGCAGCCCCTACCAAGGCGCGGATGCACAAACTTGGCTGAGCCGCCTGTATAACGAACTGCGCTGATGGCACAATGAGAAAGTAGCCTTTAATGCAGATTAAAGGCTGCTTCTTTATTGTCTGTATTCAAGGCTACCTGAAAGTTTGTTGTATCCAAGAGGCTGTTTTTCCTGAATCCAACTATGCCGATAGTTTTCAGGTAGCCTTATCCCGCTCGCCAGGCAGCTTGGAAAGCCTTTATGGCAAACAAAAACAAATAGAGAACTGTTACAATACGCCGCATTCGTTTCCTTATTTTCGACCATCATTCAGGAGTTGCACACATGCTTTTGTTCTTGCTAATTATTGTTGCCGTTGCCATCGGTTGGCTGGTTAAGGTTTACAACACCTTGCAAAGCAGTATGCAGAGTATTCGCGAAGGGTTTTCCAATTTGCAGGCTGGTTTGAAAAAACGCCAGCAGCTCAGTGGGCAGATTATCGAAATTGCATCCGGCTATTTGGAACACGAGCAGATCACGCAACTTAAAGTAGCTCAGGCTAACAATACCCAACAGATGATGGCTATGGCGCAATCGTTTCCGCAACTGAAAGCTGATGCCACCTATCAAAAGCTGATGGGGCAGCTGGAGCGCTTGGAAAATGAAATTCTCGAGCGTCGTGAAAGCTACAACAACCGCGTGCGCCGTTTCAACAGCTACCGCAACTCCTTCCCCGCCGTGTTGGTGGCGCAGAAGCTGTCGTTTGGCACGGTGGAATATTTCAACAGCGATGATGAAAAATTTGATGCACAGGCACAGAGTTTTGCCCGCGACGATACCGAATGCTTGCAAAAAATTATTGGCAGCAGCGCACAGGCGGTTAAATCGGCATCCGAACACGCAACACGGGCAGCCAAAGAAGGTGTATCGCAGCTAAAACAGCAATATGGCGATAAGCCCGATGTGACGGATCTCCAGCAGGATGTGTCAGTACAAAATGAGGCATCGCAGGATACCGAACAGCCAAACGTTCCGCCGCAATAAATAAAAGATTGGTCGTTTACACTTTCAGGTAGCCTTCAGGCTACCTGAAAACATGGGCTGTCACGAAACTGGAATAAGATAAGCAGCATCCAGCTAATCTTTTATTTATTGAAACAATTAGTGATTCAGGCTACCTGAAAGTGCCATATTTAACAGAATCAAAATTGGATTAGTGATTTTGTTCTATTGTTCCTATAGCTAAGGTGCTTTACTATCCTAATTCGTTGGCTCAATTTGCCGTACTATTGCCGTATTATCTGCAGCTTGCTGCCTTTTAATATAGGCAATAATTACTTCAGTCATAAAATTCTTGAAATTCAATTATTCCAATTAAATCTTCCTAGTTCTACCGCATATTGCCATGAATAAAACCAGACGCTACCTGAAACTTACCGCGCTGTTCACGATACTATTTATCCTGTTGCTGCTCGCGGGCAATGTGTTATTTATTTTGAAATACACCGCCGCAGCCGTAGCCTGTTTCCTGGCCGCCTTCTTGTGCATGGCCGGGCAGATGGCTTCGTTGGCCAAGTTTTTACGCGAAAAACAGCTGGTCGCCCAACAGATGCAGCAGGCTGTTTCACAGCAGGTAGAAAATGAAGCTAAACCGACAGGTAAGGAGGTATCGTGAAAGAATTAGTATTAGCCAGTACCAACGCCGGAAAATTGCGTGAATTCAACACTCTGTTTGTCAAACTCGGCTGGCAGGTATGTCCCCAGTCGGATTTTGCCGTGCCCGAATGCCCGGAACCGCATGTTAGTTTTGTGGAAAACGCGCTGGCAAAGGCACGGCATGCCAGCCGACATAGCGATTTGCCCGCACTGGCTGACGACAGCGGTATTTGCGCGCCTGCCCTAAATGGCGCACCGGGCGTGCTCTCCGCACGCTATGCCGGAGAGGAGCTGCGTTCTGATGCTGCCAACAACGCCAAACTGAGTGCTGACTTGGCTGCGCAGGCCAACCGCGCCGTGTATTACGTTTGCGTGCTGGTTTTAGTGCGCCACGCCGATGACCCGCAGCCGCTGATTGCAGAAGGTGTGTGGCACGGGCAATGGCAGGAACAGGCCGCCGGGAGCAACGGCTTCGGCTACGATCCACATTTCTACCTACCCGATTTGCAGCAAACTGCCGCCCAGCTTGCACCAGACACCAAAAACCAACTTAGCCACCGTGCTCAAGCTTTGCGGCAACTGGCAGAAAAAATCCGTGCCGGATTTTAACAGCATGAAACACCCGTTACCCATTCTGCAGGTCAAAGGCTACCTGAAAATAAATATAGTAAATTTTGCCAAAACAAACGCAGTGAGTTTTTGCGGAGCTAAAACTAATGCAGCAGGTTTCGTCAAAATCGGCATGGCCGGCTACGCTATGCTGCTGGCCGCCTGTTCTACCTTGCCCGCCAGTGCCGAACCTGCTAGGAACAACATCATTAGCGGCGAAGTGGTTCGTGCGTGGGACGGTGATACGCTACATCTGCAAGACCACCGCTCCGGTCAACGGCATAAACTCCGCCTTGCCGGCATCGATGCGCCGGAATTGGAGCAAGCCCAGGGCAAAGCCTGCCGCGACCGTTTGGCCGAACAAGTGCTGCATCGACAAGTACAGGCCGAAATCGTGGATACCGACCGCTACGGCCGCAAAGTGGCACAAATCCGCCTAAATGGCCAGGATATCAACCGACAGCAGGTGGCCGACGGCTGCGCCTGGCACTATCGCCGCTACGCCCGCGAATGGCAGAGCGAGGCCGAATATGCCGCTTATGCGGAAGCTGAGGTGCAAGCCAAAAACCAGCGGCTCGGTCTGTGGCGGCAAGCTTCTCCACAGGCACCGTGGCAGTTTCGTCATCGGCAGCCACAACAGTATTGGCATTGAAAAGGCCACCTGAAAATGTGAGCCTCAACGAAGCTAAAACGAGGTTGCAACAAAGTAAAAACGGATGGAATAAGCTTTGCCAAAACCAGGCATCTGCTTAATCAAAATCGTTCGCAATAAAACCACCTATCCCTGCCAACACAATGCTATAATTTACAGATTTTTCCGCCGCCGTGCGGGTTAACTTTATTCAGAAAGACAATATGGCAGCCTTCAACACACAAAAAGTCCTGTCCGTACACCACTGGACTGACGCCTATTTCACCTTCACCTGCACCCGCGACGACAGCCTGCGCTTTGAAAACGGCCAATTCGTCATGGTCGGCCTGCTGGTGGACGGTAAGCCCCTGATGCGTGCCTACAGCGTGGCTTCCGCCAACTGGGAAGAGCATCTCGAATTTTTCAGCATTAAAGTGCCGGATGGCCCGCTCACCAGCCGCCTGCAGCACCTCAAAGTTGGCGACGAAGTACTCATCAGCAAAAAGCCCACCGGCACCCTGATTTGTGGTGATTTAAATCCCGGTAAACATCTCTATTTGCTCTCAACCGGCACTGGTATTGCCCCGTTTTTAAGCATCACCAAAGATCCGGAAGTGTATGAGCAGTTTGAAAAAGTGATTCTCGTGCACGGTGTGCGCTATAAAAAAGACCTCGCCTACTACGATCGCTTCACCCAAGAGCTGCCTAATCACGAATACCTGGGTGAAATGATTCGTGAGAAACTGATTTACTACCCAATTGTTTCTCGTGAGGAATTTCAACATCAAGGTCGTCTCACCGATTTGATGTGGAGCGGCAAACTGTTCGAAGATATCGGCCTGCCACCGATTAACCCACAAGACGACCGTGCTATGCTGTGTGGCAGCCCGGCCATGCTCAAAGACACCAGTGATGTGCTCAACAGCTTTGGCTTAACTGTGTCGCCCAAAATGGGGCAGCGCGGCGATTATCTGATTGAGCGTGCGTTTGTAGACCAATAAAGTTTGAGTATTTTAGTGAAGAAAAGGCTATCTGAAAACGCAGCGAGGCGAAGTTTCTGCGAAGCTAAAATTTCCGGTAACCTTTGAGGACGGATGGATTGCTGCCTTGTGTGAGAAATGGGCTCTCTATCAGCTGCTGTCTGCTTTTGGCAAATACAGAATCAGTGCTGTTTTCCAGCGTATCGGCAATATGGTTATCGATTCATCCCGCACCAGTAAAGGCAGCACGATGGATTCACCGCATGTAATCAGGTTGGCGGTGATGTCGTAGTAGAACAGGTTGCTTGTCGGTACGCTGTCGAGCAAGTGCAGTAAAGTAGAGCAAATAGCAGAATTGGTGTAGGGTGGGATATGTTGCTTGAATGAAAACTATGCCCAAGATGCAGTTTCATGATCAGTGTTGTCCAGCTGGTGAACAAGAAAGTTTTCGATTAAATGACAGGTAGCTCGCGGATAGGTAGAAATTGTAGACACCTACAGCATAACGTAATTCTTCGTTATTACTGTCTAGCCAAGAGGGCAGTTTGGTGTGGGAATCGGTGCGGCAGTGTTAGTAGACGTCGACTGGAGTCTTCATGTTTTATCAGACATAGAAGGGGAGAACTTGAGAAATTTAGCGGGACTTGTTTTACTTGTTTTTATTTTGTTTAAGCTTTGCTTTCAGGCGGCCTTCGTAGCGGATTAACATGCTTTGTGATGTGAGTTGGCGAGTATAAGCTTAAGCCGCTCAGGCATATGGGAAGATGCAACGTTGTATGATAAATATATAAGAAAAGGCTTAACTATTTTTAGTTAAGCCTTTGGATTTTTGGTCGGAGTGAAAGGATTCGAACCTTCGACCCCTTGCACCCCATGCAAGTGCGCTACCAGACTGCGCCACACTCCGACTTCCGAAAGGAACAATTTTAAGCTGTTTTTTACGGCTTGGCAAGGACTGCTTCGATTTTTTCTAAAATTACCTGCAAATCCTGCCAAACTTCTTTAGCAGTGGCAGCGGGGCGATTTAGGCTGTCGTGGCCGTTTAGATTGAAACGGTCGATGTAGGTGGGGAAACTGCCGCTTAATTTACGGATCTTCACCACATCTTGCCGGGTGTATTGGTTGCCGCCATGGCCGATCACTACGCCGTTATCTTGCTGCCATTGGAAGAATTGTTCGGGCTGGATATCGGCTAGATAGCACAATTCTTCCAGGCTGAAGTAGCGTTTAACCGGAATGGGTGGTAAGGCGCGTTCAGTTTTGTTTGCCATAGTGGTGTTCCACCATGCCTTTGAGTTTTTGGCTGGCGTGGAAGGTTACTACCCGACGGGCGGTAATCGGAACTTCTTTGCCGGTTTTGGGATTGCGGCCAGGGCGTTGCGGTTTGTCGCGCAGTTGGAAGTTGCCGAAGCCGGAAATTTTGATTTCCTCACCGCGTTCTAAAGTGGCGCGGATCTCTTCGAAGAAGAGTTCAACGATTTCTTTTGCATCGCTCTTGCTAATATTGCTGACTTTTTCTACCAGAATATTGGCCAATTCTGCTTTAGTGAGTGTCATTGAGTTTACCTCTAAAGTTACTAAGTTGAGGATTATCGCTAATTACTTTTTAGAAATCAAGTGAATGCTGCTACATGCGGAAAAATCTGTGAAATGAGACGACAGATTATGTGGCAATTTGTTCATTATGCCTATAATACAGTGGATTTCACTGGCAGCTGTTCCAAAAAGGCTACCTGAAAAATGGCTGTGCTTTGATATGGCCAAAGCTCATTTTTTCTACAATGCGAGCTAACGCAGTAGGAAGAAAACCAGTGCTTTGGCTATATTTGCAGCCAGGTTTGTAGTGCGACTGGATTTTCGATAGTAAGCCAGGCGGTGTTGGCGGCGGCAAGCCGTACAGTGGCAGAGGTGTGATACAACACGCTGTATCGGAAGTAGTGCAATTTGGCTTGGCTGCTGGCTTTCTGCTGCTGCCATTGGACGGCGAAGTCATTGGCAGCATAGCCGTTGATGGCAACGATGCGGTCGCCGGGGGCGAGGCCGGCTTGTTCGGCACTGCCGCCGTTGAGTACGTGGCTGAGGGTGATGTCGCTGCCGTTTTGCTGGAAGCGGGCGCCGAAGTCGTTGGCGGGCGGAACAGTCGGCAATGGGCCGCAGCCGCCGTTGTGCGAGGGCGGCAGGGACAGCCAGTGTAGGCGGAGGCCGGCGTGGACAAGGGCGGTTTCGAGCGGCAGTGGCCGGGTGCTGCGGATGATTTGGTTGAACAGGCTGCGCAAGTCGAGGCCGGTGATGGATTGGGCAAGCTCTTCCCATTCAGTTTCATGCAGCGGTTGTTTTCTGGTCAGCCAGTCTTGATAGAGGGCTTGCATGATGCTGTCGAGGCTGTGCCGGCTTTGTTGGCGTATGTATAGGTCGAGGCAAAGGGCGGCGAGGGTGCCTTGCTGGTAGTAGCTGGTAATGACATTGGGACTGTTCTCGTTTTGCTTATAGTATTTGTCCCAGGCGTGGAAGCTGGATTGGGCTAGGGTTTGCAGGCGGTGTCCGGGATTGCGGTGCACACGGGTGATGGTTTTAGCTAAGAGTTCGAGATAGGCGGTGGGGCTGATACAACTGCTACGCACGAGGAATAGGTTGTCGTAATAGGAGGTGATGCCTTCGAATGCCCATAAAAGCTCGGTGTAGGCTTCTTGGTTGAGATCGGATTGGGCAAGGGCGGCGGGTTTGATGGATTTGACGTTCCAGGCGTGGAAATATTCGTGGGAAATCAGGCCGAGCAGCTGGGTGTAGTTGGCAGAGGCTTCGGCAAGGTTATTTTCAGGTAGCCAGCTGCGATCGGCGAGCAGGGCGGTGGATGATGTGTGCTCGAGGCCGCCGTAGACGTGATCGCCCAGGTGCAGCAAGAAGGTGTAGTGCGTAAATGGGGCGGGGTTGGGGAAGAATTGGAGTTGGGCGGTGCAGATGGCCTGGGTGTCGGCCAGCAGGCGTTGACGGTCGAAGTCGGGGTAGTGGCCGCTGAGGACGATGCGATGTGGAATGCCGGCAGCGGTGAATTCGAGAATTTCGAGGGTGCCGGATTCAAGCGGGCAATCGATAAGATGACGGTAGTTGTTTGCTTGGTAGAGATGGTTATCCAGCCTGGGCAGGGCGGTGGCGGTTTGCCATTGGCTAGGGAAACAGAGTTCGACTTGGTGTGGCTCTTCGGTGTGTGAGGCTACCTGAAAAAACAGGGCGGCGCCGTCGAAGAAGGCGCGTTCGCTATCTAAATAGCAGCCGCGTACGGAGAGATCGAAGGCATAAACGTCGTATTCAATGAGCCAGTCGCCGGGTGTGTTTTCTTCGGCCTGCCAGATATTTTTGCTGACGGCTTGTAAGTTGGCAGTTTGGCCGTTACAGCTGGCTTCAATACGGACGATGTGCCGGGCAAACTCGCGAATCATATAGCTACCGGGCACCCAGTTGGGCAGGGTGAAGCGGACGGCTTGGTTGCCGCGGTGGCTGAAACGCAGGCAGACGCGGAAGAGATGCTGTTCAGGCAAGGGAGTAATGGTGTAGTGGAGCATTTGCTTGTTTCGCTAGAACTGAATGGGATACAGCTTTTTCAGGAAACCTGTTTTGTTAAAAATGAAAATTTGCTTTATATACTGTTTAAGTTACATGCAATACCAGTATTAAAGGAGAGTACAGCTATCTTTAATATAGAGAATAGAGATTTTTCATGAGAACATAAACCTATAACTACAAAGTAGTGCGGCAGTTTGCCGTGATGACGGTGGTTTGGGGTGTGGTTGGAATGTTGGTTAGAGTAACTGTGACTGCACAGCTCTATTTTCCGCAGCTGAATCTATCTGAGTTGGGGCCGTGGTTCCATTCTGGCCGTTTACATCCACCGCATACCAATGCCATTATTTTTGTATTCGGTAGCTGTGGCTTAATTGCCACATCTTAATTATGGTGCAGCACACTTGTAACGCTCGTCTATATGGCGGTTGACTACCAGCCTTTACATTCTGGAGCTGGCAGCTGGTGCTTCTGCTGGCGGCGGTTACCCTGCCAATGAACTTTACCAAGGCAATTGGAGTATACCGATCAATATTGCCTACTACTACGACAAATTCAAAACGCACTACGATGAAGAGGAGCGGCACATCATCGATGATAATGATTCGATCAATAACAACAACCAGACTCCCTAAAGCCGTGAATACGGAGCACAACAATGAATACATCCCTCTTTAAACTGGCAATTTCCGGAACTACTACATTACTGGCATCGTCGCAATCAGCTTTATCAGGCTGATATGGCTAATTTTGTCGCAAAGTAAAGTTAAGATACCAGCCAAAAGCGAAGATGTAAAAACCACCGGCCACAATTGGAACGGCATCGAGGAATACAACGATCCGCTGTCACACTCTAGTGTTTTACCTCATATTATTCTGATTTGACTGTTTTCCATCGGCTATCCTAACCTATGTGTGGGGTAAAGCCAATCCGAACGGCGCCGCCAAACCCGTAGCGGCAACTGCATCCGCTCCCGCACCAGCTGCTGCTTCCTCAGCCAGTGCAGCTTCTGCCGCCTCGCAGCCTGTGGCTAAGTAAGAGAGCGTCCATTCGAAGGCTACCTGAAAAAGGCAAGGCATTTTTCAGGTAGCCTTTCCTATACACCGCGTTTACAATATAGCCAAATTCTCTTTACAGGACATAAGTCATGCTAGATATCCAACTTCTCCGTACCGATGCCGCCGCTGTAGCCGCCAAACTGGCACAACGCGGGTTTGTTTTTGACTCTGCCGCCTTCGACGCATTGGAAGCGCAGCGTAAGGCTCTGCAAATGCGTACCGAAGAGCTGCAATCCCGACGCAACAGTGTGTCCAAACAAATCGGTGCACTCAAAGGGCAGGGCAAACATGCCGAAGCCGAAGCAGCTATGGCCGAAGTAGCACAAATCAAAACCGATTTGGAACAGGCTGATACCGACTACCAAGCCGTACAGGCACAAATCGATGCCTTGCTGCTAGGTATCCCGAATTTGCCGCATGAGAGCGTGCCGGCCGGCAAAGATGAAACTGAAAACGTGGAAGTGCGCCGCGTAGGTATTCCGC
This sequence comes from Eikenella sp. NML070372, assembly GCF_001648415.1. Classification (NCBI taxonomy): domain Bacteria; kingdom Pseudomonadati; phylum Pseudomonadota; class Betaproteobacteria; order Neisseriales; family Neisseriaceae; genus Eikenella; species Eikenella sp. NML070372. The sequence goes on from NZ_LXSN01000004.1 coordinate 666,574, forward strand.
GTCAATTTGATTTTGAAATCAAAGACCATGTGGACTTGGGTGAAAAGCTCGGCCTCGATTTTGAAACCGCTGCTGCGCTTTCCGGTGCCCGCTTCAGCCTGATGAAAGGCCAGGTTGCCCGCCTGCACCGTGCCTTGGCGCAATTTATGCTCGACACCCACACCCAGCAGCACGGCTACACCGAGTGCTACACCCCTTATATCGTCAGCGATAGTACCCTCATCGGTACTGGCCAGCTGCCCAAATTTGGTGAAGATTTGTTCCATGTTATCCGCGGTGGTGATGAGAGCAAAACCAAGCAGTACCTCATTCCCACAGCCGAAGTAACTCTGACCAACACCGTGCGCGAGCGCATCCTGCCGGCCGATGCCCTACCCATCAAGCTCACCGCCCACTCGCCCTGCTTCCGTAGCGAAGCAGGCTCGCACGGCAAAGACACGCGCGGCCTTATTCGCCAGCACCAATTTGACAAAGTGGAAATGGTGCAAATTGCTCACCCCGACCACTCCTACGCCGCACTGGAAGAAATGGTCGGCCACGCCGAGCGCATCCTGCAACTGCTTGAACTGCCTTACCGCGTTATTACCCTGTGTACCGGCGATATGGGCTTCGGTGCCGCGAAAACCTACGATTTGGAAGTGTGGGTGCCCGCGCAAAACACCTACCGCGAAATCTCCAGCTGCTCCAACTGCGAAGATTTCCAAGCCCGCCGCATGAAAGCCCGCTTCAAAGATGAAGATGGTAAAAATCGCCTGGTGCATACCCTGAACGGCTCCGGCTTGGCAGTAGGTCGTACCTTAGTGGCGGTGCTGGAAAACCACCAAAACGCCGATGGCAGCATCAGCATCCCTGCTGCCTTGCGCCCCTACTTGGGCGGCGTGGACAAACTCGTCCCCTAAGCTCAAAGGCTACCTGAAAACCTATTTTTGGTTTTTCAGGTAGCCTTCATTTCATACCAATTAGCTGATTAGATGATAGATTTACACTGCCATTCCAATATTTCAGACGGTGCCCTGCCGCCACGGGAAGTAGTGAAACTGGCGCACGCCAATGGTTGCACCCTGCTCGCGCTCACCGACCACGACCACACCGGCGGTTTGGACGAAGCGCGGCAGGAAGCGCAAGCCTTGGGCATCCGGCTGATAAACGGCGTGGAAGTCTCCGTGAGCTGGCGCAAACGCACCATCCATATCGTCGGCCTCAATTTCGATGATACCGATACCGTACTGCAAAACCTGCTGGCCAGGCTGCGGCGCGGCCGGCTGGAGCGTTTTCTGCGTATGGCGGAAAAGCTTGAAAAGAAAGGTCTTGCCGGTGCCTGCGAGGGCGCGCTCGCGCTGGTGCCCAACCGCGAAATGGTCAGCCGCACCCATCTGGCGCAATGGCTGATGGAACACGGCCATGTGCGCAACAAACAACAGGCTTTTAAAAAATATTTGGGTGATGGCAAGCCCGGCTATGTGAGGCATGAATGGGCTACGCTCGAAGAAGCTGTGTCTGCCATTTTGGGCGCAGGTGGCATTGCAGTTGTCGCTCACCCCATTCGCTATGGTCTCTCCGCCACCGCACAGCGGAATTTGTTCACCGAGTTCAAAGCACTGGGCGGCCAGGCCATTGAGGTGCACAGCAGCACCACCGACTTGAACGACCGCCTCAACTACGCCCGCCTCGCCGAACAATACGGCTTTCTCGCCAGCGTCGGCAGCGATTTCCACCGCATAGGCGATTTCGGCAGCGGCCGCCTCGGCGCCTGCCCGCCATTGCCCAAACGCTGTCGGCCGGTTTGGCAAGAATTTTGCTTGTAGTATTTCATTCACACACCGATGCCTATGCACGGGAAAACGATATAAGGAAATGAACCATGATCAAACAGTTTGAAATCAATAACTATGTGAGAAAGCAGCTGCAAGACTACCTCACTGAGAAGAAGCTTACGCTGGAGCAGGCTATGGCCGAAGAAGCCAGCAACAACGAAATTGCCGCCATCGTGCACGCCGGCCTGCCCGGCATGGTGCGCAAGATTTATTCCCTAGGCAAAATGCAAACCTTCTTCTGGGAAAAGCGCGAACTTATCCAGGGATTTATTGCAGACCGACTGCAAAGTGTGAATGGAGAAAAGACAAAAAAAGCTAAATAAGGTAACCTGCCGAAAAGTGTCAGGCTGTATTCCTTGTGAGGAAGGAATGTAGGACTGATAATCGAAGATTTTATTAATAATTAGAGGAGTGATAAATATGTTTTTGGTTTTACTAGCCCTGATTTTGGCCAGTGTAGTGGCTTTCTTCTTTTTCCGCAACCGTCGCATTGAACAGGAAATTGAGCGCCAGCGCCGTGAAGAGGAAATTGAGCGTATCTTGGAGCGCAAAAAACAGGAAATCGAGCAGAACAGAACGCTGAACTGATTGCTTGATTGGGCACTGCGCGCGCTATTGCTCAAATTGCCGAAAAAGGCTACCTGAAACCTTTAGGTAGTCCTTTTTTATATCGCACGCTGGCTAATAAGCAACACTATTTCTCTATTTTTCCTTCTTTATCTTGCATTGTTTCAGCTTTGGTTTGCTGCCGCTTGGCACGGGGGTGGGTATCATCGTACACGCGAGCGAGATGGTCGAAATCCAGCTTGGTGTAGTGCTGGGTGGTGGCGAGCTGACTGTGGCCGAGCAGCTCTTGTACAGCACGGATGTCGCGGGTGTTTTGCAACAGGTGGCTAGCATAGCTGTGGCGCAACATATGGGGACTGAGGTGGCAGCTGCCGTAACGGGTGGCGAATTGTTGCAGGCGTTTTTGGATTTGGCGGGCACCGAGGCGGCGGCCGGTACGGCCGGTGAAGAGGGCTGTTTCGTTGGGCGCGGCGGTACGGGTTTTCAGGTAGCCTTCGAGGGTGCGGATGCTTTGAGCGGTGAGGGGAAGATGGCGTTGTTTGCAGCCTTTGCCGGTTACGGCCACCCAGCCGCTTTGCAGGTTAAGGTCGGCCAGGTTGAGAGCACAGGCTTCAGCAAGGCGCAGGCCGCTGCCGTAGAGCAGCTCAAAGATGGCAAGGTCTCGACTGTCGAGCAGATTTTCTGGGGCTTGGTTGAGGAGTTGGTTGAGCGGCTCGGCAGGTACGGCTTTGGGCAGGCGTTCAGGGGATCTGGGGGCTTTAAGGCCGTGGGTGGGGTCGGTTTTCAGATAGCCTGTTCGCACCAGCCAGCGGCAAAACTGCCGCCAAGCGCTGAGGCGGCGGGCGATGCTGTGTGGGTGCTGGTTTTGTTGGCCAAGCTGACGCAGGGCGGCGGTGAACAATGGTCGGGCAAGTGCGCTTTGCGGCTGAAAATTGGCCAGCCAGGCGAGGTCTCGGCGGTAGGCGGCCAGGGTGTGGGGGGAGTGGTTTTGCTGTTGCAGGCTGTGCAGCCAGACTTCGATTTGTGCTATCCAACCGCTGCTCATTGCTTTGCTCTGTGGTGAGTAAAATGGGCGCGGAAGGCGGCGGGAGTATGCTCGATAAGCTGGGCGGCGTAGTTGAAAAACACCATGCCGCATTGTACGCGGGCGATTTCGGTGTGGTCGGTTGTCCGGGAGAGTTTGGCGAAAAACGGGAAGCCGGCCTTGCCAATTTCGCCTAAGGCTACCTGAACTAGCAGCTCTTCGCCATGAAAGGCTTGGGCGCGGTATTGCACGACAGCATCGGCCATAATCAGACCGGCACCGAAGGCATCGGTTTCAGTGCAGCCGTGCGCGGTAAGAAAGCGTAAGCGGGCTTCGTGGGCGATGCGTAAAACGGCATCGTTGGCAAGGTGTTTACCATAGTTGAGGTGGCCGACTTCTAGCGTGATGCGGGTTTCAAAACAGAAGTGTTCCGGCAGGTTGATTTGGATGCGCTGAGTGGCTGGCATACTAGGGTTCCGCTGATTAAAAATCAGGTTATCTTAGCATTTATTGCCTAATTATTGAATGTGTTGCAACAACATTCTGTAAAACAGCTGTGTAAATACCTTGACAAAATCTGCTCCAAACCCATATGCCTTGCAAGAAAACAATATGCAAAGGAAATAATCATGCGATACGACAAATTAACCGCTAAATTCCAGCAGGCCTTGCAAGAAGGCCAGAGTTTGGCCTTGGCTGCGGATAGCAGCTATCTAGAAGCAGGTTTCGTGTTAAAAGCCCTGCTTGACGACCAAAACAGCGGAACATCTGCACTGTTGGCTCATGCGGGCGTGAACGTGCCGCAAGTGAAGCAGCGTTTGCAGCAACATTTAAACAGTCTGCCGAAAGTGTCTGGCCAGGGGGGCGATATTCTGCCCAGCCGCGAATTACAGGCGGTGTTGAATCTGACGGATAAGGCCGCCGTCAAACGCGGCGATGCCTATATCGCCAGCGAACTTTTCCTGCTCGCCTTGGTGCAGCAGAACGATGCGACCGGCAAAATCCTGAAAGAAGCCGGTGCGACCGAACAAAACATCAATGCCGCAATTGACGCGGTACGCGGAGGACAAAACGTAAACGATGCCAATGCCGAAGACCAACGCGATGCTCTGAAAAAATACACGCTTGACCTGACCCAGCGCGCCCGCGACGGCAAACTTGATCCCGTTATCGGCCGCGATGATGAAATCCGCCGAGCGATTCAAGTGCTGCAACGCCGCACTAAAAACAACCCCGTGCTTATCGGCGAACCGGGCGTGGGTAAAACCGCCATTGTTGAAGGCTTGGCGCAGCGCATCGTCAATGGTGAAGTACCTGAATCCCTGCGCAACAAACGCCTGCTGGTTTTGGATTTGGCAGCATTGATTGCCGGCGCGAAATACCGCGGCGAATTTGAAGAACGCTTGAAAGGCGTGTTGAACGACTTGGCGAAAGACGACGGCAACACCCTGATTTTCATTGACGAAATCCATACCTTGGTCGGCGCGGGCAAAACCGACGGCGCGATGGACGCGGGCAATATGCTGAAACCGGCTTTGGCGCGCGGCGAACTGCACTGCATCGGCGCGACCACTTTGGACGAATACCGCCAATACATTGAAAAAGACGCGGCACTCGAACGCCGCTTCCAAAAAGTATTGGTCGGCGAACCCAGTGTGGAAGACACCATCGCCATTCTGCGCGGTTTGCAGGAACGCTATGAAATCCACCACGGCATCGACATCACCGACCCCGCCATCGTTGCCGCCGCAGAATTGAGCGACCGTTACATCACCGACCGCTTCCTGCCCGATAAAGCGATTGATTTAATTGACGAAGCCGCCAGCCATATCAAAATGGAGTTGGACAGCAAACCCGAGCAGATGGACAAACTCGACCGCCGCATCATCCAGCTCAAAATGGAAAAAATGCATGTTGCCAAAGAAAGCGACGACGCCAGCAAAAAACGTTTGGAACTGATAGACGAAGAAATCGACGGCCTGCAAAAAGAATACGCCGATTTGGACGAAATCTGGAAAGCCGAAAAAGCCGCGTCTTCCAGCACCACCGACATCAAGAAACAGATGGACGACATCAAAGTCAAAATCGAGCAGGCCAAACGCCAAGGCGACTTTGCCCGCGCGTCCGAACTCGAATACGGCGAGTTGCCGAAATTAGGCGCACAGTTGCAAGCGGCGGAAAGCAACCCCGACGGCAAAAAACAAAACAAACTCTTCCGCACCGAAGTCGGCGCGGACGAAGTAGCCGAAATTGTATCGCGCATGACCGGCATCCCAGTGTCCAAAATGATGGAAGGCGAACGCGACAAGCTGCTGAAAATGGAAGAAGTATTGCACCGCCGCGTGGTTGGACAAGACGAAGCCGTGCGCGCCGTGTCCGACGCCATCCGCCGCAGCCGCTCCGGCCTTGCCGATCCGAACAAACCCTACGGCAGCTTCCTGTTCCTAGGCCCGACCGGCGTGGGTAAAACCGAGTTGTGCAAAGCCTTGGCGGGTTTTCTGTTCGACAGCGAAGACCACCTCATCCGTATCGACATGTCCGAATACATGGAAAAACACGCCGTTGCCCGCCTAATCGGCGCGCCTCCGGGCTATGTCGGCTACGAAGAAGGCGGTTACCTGACCGAGCAAGTCCGCCGCAAACCGTACAGCGTGATTCTTTTGGACGAAGTGGAAAAAGCCCATCCCGACGTGTTCAACATCCTGCTGCAAGTATTGGATGACGGTCGTCTGACCGACGGACAAGGCCGCACCGTGGACTTCAAAAACACCGTCATCGTCATGACTTCCAACATCGGCAGCCAGCACATCCAACAAATGGGCACGCAGGACTACGAAGCCGTGAAAAAAGCGGTGATGGAAGAAGTGAAAGCCTACTTCCGCCCCGAAATGATCAACCGTATCGACGAAGTGGTCGTGTTCCACGGCTTGGATCAGGAGAATATCCGCAACATCGCCAAAATCCAGCTCAAAGGCTTGGAAAAACGTTTGGAAGCGCAGCACCTGCACCTGAAAGTGGACGATGCCGCCTTGGATTTGATTGCCGAAGCCGGTTTCGACCCCGTGTACGGCGCGCGTCCGCTCAAACGCGCCATCCAGTCGGAAATCGAAAACCCGCTTTCCAAAGCCCTGCTCGAAGGCAGATACGCGCCCGACAGCACGATTCATGTGAAAGAAGAAGGCGGTAGGCTGGTGTTTGCCTGATTTGAAGGCTTGAATATTTGAAACGGAAAGGTTACCTGAAAATGATTAAACCGATATTTTCAGGTAGCCTTTTTTGCACCTCTCGGTAAATAGGCGATACGGAAACTGCAATAAGCTAACCCCCACACAAAAAGGAAGCGCTATGAATTTCAATAATCTGCTCAACCAAGTATTGGATGCCGTGCAGCAAAGCGGCAACAAAGTGATGTCTGATAACAATCCGCTCAACTCGTTCGGTGGCGGGGCGTTAATCGGCGGGCTGGCTGCGATTCTGCTGAAAAAAGGCAGCGCGAAATCATTGCTGAAGGCCGGGTCGGCCGCCGCTTTGGGGATGATGGCCTATCAGGCTTACCAAAGCTGGCAGGGAGGCCGGCAAAACAGCACGGTGGCCGCTTTTTTCCCGAAGCGGCTTTTGCAGCGCAGGGGCAGTCGGCTGAAGAGCGCAGCCGCGTGATTTTGCGCACCATGATTGCAGCCGCGGCTTCAGACGGCTTGATTGATGAAACGGAAAAGCAGCTGATTGCCCAAGAGGGCGGTGCCGATGCCGAAGTGCGGCAGTGGCTAGCCAACGAATATGCCCGTCTGGCTTCTATTAACGAGCTGGCCGAGGCGGTAGACGGCGATCAGGCGCTGGCTGCCGAAGCCTATTTGGCTGCCCGCGCGGTTTGCGGCGATTTGGTGCGCGGTGAGATTGCCTTCCTGTCCCGGCTGTCGCAGGCATTGGGGCTGGATGACGGTTTGGTGGAGCAGTTGGAGCGGCAGTTGGAATTGGCGCAATAAAACGCCAGCCGTTTGGTATAAGCAAAAGGCTACCTGAAAATTTTCAGGCAGCCTTTAATCCGTTCTGAACGAAGCATCACACCGCAGGCGGGGTTTCTTTGGCGGGTTCGGCGGCTTCATCTGCCGGGGCTGGAGCAGCCAGCTCGGTGGCTTGGGCGGGCTCAGTGGTGAACACGGTGGCATCGGCAGCGGCGTCGGCTTCGCCTAAGTCGTTTTGCGGGGGCACGGGCGCGTCGTGCGGCACGAGTTGTACGCGTTGCTCGGCGTTGCCGGCATGGGCTTCTGAGGCTTGATCGGCCAGGTAGGAGAGGGTGACGCTTTGGCCGCTGCGCTGTTCGAGCTGGCTGCGGTAGGCTTCGGGAGTCATCAACTCTTCAGCGCCACGGCTCAGCTGGGCGAATACGTTTTGGTAGCTGCGGGTGAGCTCGTCCACCGCTTCGGCGGTATCGATAAAGTGGTGGTTTACGGCTTCGCGATAGTCTTGCAGGGCTTTTTTGGCTTCTTCCAATTCGGCTTGCTGTTTGCTGTTGCCACGTTTGAACAGCGGGGTGATGAGCATGCCGATAAGGAAGCCGCCGAGGCCGGTGAGGATAAATTGGGTAATGAGGGGCAGGTTGTTCATGGGATTTTCCTTTGTGGTGGACGGGCGGTATGACTATTGTATAGCAATTTAGGCGGTTTGTTGCCTTATGTAAAGGCTATAGTGAATTAAATTTAAACCGGTACCGCGTTGGCTTGCCTTGCCGTACCTGCGTACTGTCTGCGGCTCGCCGCCTTGTCCCGGTTTAAATTAAATCCACTACACCTGAAAAGTTTGCAGCGTTAATGCAGCACTCGCTGCGGATTATCTGCGCTGTAGCCGGCTTCTTCCTCTTCTTCAGGCAAGCCTTGGTAGATATCGAATTCGATGCTGGCACCCACAGCGTGGTAGAAACTGATTACTCGGGGCGAAAAGCCGATGGCCAGGGTGGAGTCGCGTTCATCGGTGCTCACGGTGAGCACAACCATCAAACAGGCTTCGAGCCGGTGGGCTTTGATTAACTTGGCAATTTTGTCTTGCACCGGCAGTAAGGTGGCGATGAGTTCGTCGGCGATTTCGTCCAATCGGAACACGTCGCCGCCGCGCAGGACGGGTGTGCCATATTGCCAGCTGGCATGCTGCAGCACTCTGCCGCCTATGTTGCTGCCCTCATACACCGCGCGGGTAGGGGCAAGATTGAGGGTGGCGCTGACGGCATCGGGGTCGAAACCGCGGCCGGTAAGGGCGAAGTAGAGATAGCATTCGTTGAGGTTGGGCGTATCCATCAGCTTATTTTCATTGGATTAAATAGACGGCTAGGCGGATAAGGAGCAGGCTCATCAGTGCGGCGATGATGTCGTCCAGCATCACGCCGAAGCCGCCACCCACTTGGCGGTCGAACCAGCGGATGGGCGGCGGTTTTACCGCATCGAAGAAGCGGAAGGAGGCGAAGGCAGCCAGCCACCACACCCAAGAGTGCGGCGTGAAGGCGAGCACCAGCAGCATGGCCACGATTTCGTCCCACACGATGCCGCCATAGTCGTGCACGCCGAGGGCGGCTTCGGTTTGGTTGCAAATCCAGATACCGACGGCAAACAGGGGCAGACACAGCAGGGCGAGCAACCAGCCGTCGATGCCCAGCGCCATCAGCACGGCGGCGAGGGGCAGGGCGGGCAGGGTGCCGAAAGTGCCGGGGGCGACGGGGGCGAGGCCGCTGCCGAAGCCGAAGCCGAGGAAACAGGCAGGGCGGTGCAGCAGCCAGGCGAAAGTGGGGCGGAAGGCGGGTTTCTGTTTAGCCAAAGTGGTCGAATCCTAAATGGGCAAGATGCAGTTCGCTGCCGTTGGCGCGCAGCAGTTTCAGGTAGCCTGTGTCGTTGATGCGGCCGATGCGGGCCACGGGTGTGCGGCTGCTTTCGGCCGCGGCAAGCACGGCTTGGCGCGCTTGCGGTGGGGCGGTGAACAATAATTCGTAGTCGTCACCGCCGGCGAGGATGAGCTCGTATACGGTTTGCTCGTGCAGGCATTGGCGCAGGCCGGGCGCGGTAGGCACTAGGTCGGCGTATAGCTCCGCGCCCACATTGGAGGCGCGCAGGATGTGCCCGAGGTCTTGGGCCAGGCCGTCGGAAATATCTTGTGCCGCCGTGGCAACGGGCAGCAAGGCTTGGCCGAGGGATACGCGCGGAGTGGGGCGCAGGCGGGCGGTTTCGCATTCGGCAAACAGGTTTTCAGGTAGCCTGATGTTTTGCCAGATATGGTGCAGGGCGGCAGCAGCCAAGCCGATTTGGCCGGACACCCAAATATCGTCGCCGTTTTGCGCGCTGCTGCGACGCAGGCCAAGGCCGGCAGGTAGCTCGCCGGTGATGGCCACGTTGAAAACGAGATCGCCTTTGGTGGTGTCGCCGCCGATGAGGGTGATGCCGTATTGGCGCAGTATGGCGAACAGGCTACCTGAAAATGCTTCCAGCCAGCCGGGATTGAGCTCGGGCAGGGCGGCGCTGAGCATTACCCAACGCGGCTGCGCGCCCATGGCAACCATGTCGGAAATGTTCACGGCCAGGATTTTGTGCGCGAGGTCGGCAGGAGCAACATCGGGGAAGAAGTGGCGGCCGGCCAGCAGCATATCGCTGCTGAAACATAAATCATGGCCGGGGCGCGGGCGGACGATGGCGGCATCGTCGCCGATGCCGAGCAGGAGCTCGAGGTCGGCCGGCTGTTCGGCATTGAGGTAGCGGCGGATGAAGTCGAATTCGCCGAGGGGCTTTGTGGTGGATTGGGGCATGGCGGGATGTTTGGTTGTAGGGTGGAGGCTACCTGAAAACAAGAGAACCATTTGCAGCTCGCACCCAAATGGTTCTTTAAAATTAGTTGCCGACAGTATGCTTCTTCAATAGGGCAACCACTTCTTTTAGTGTTGCTAATTCTTCAGATTGTTGAGCTAAAAGCTCATTTTGGTGTTTTATGATGAGTTGAAGTTTTTCGATTTCTGCTGTGAAATTTTGATAGTTGTGGAATGTAATCTCCCCGCTGCAATGATTGTTGCCTACATTGTAATGTAGGTTTTCAGGTTGCATTAGATCCATGAGGTCAGTTTCAAAAATTTCGGCAATCTGTTCCAAACGCGGCAAATTCAGGCGGGTTCCGCCACGTTCGATTTTAGCATAGCCGTTTACGGACAAACTCAGCTTGCCTGCCATTTCTTCCTGTGTCCATTGCCGTTCTTCACGTAATAAGCGGATTTTTTCGAAAGTTTTCATGTTTTGCTACTTTTTGGGTAGCTGCACCCACATTTGGTTGGTGGTAAAAAATTGTGAAGAAAATTTATAATCAGGCGTATTCTAACAGAAATCCAAGTTATTTCGGAAAGGAAGGCTATGTTGTCAAAAATCAAAATATTGTGGACTGTATTAGGATTGGTATGTGTTATCCAGGCATATGCTGGGCAAGAAGGGATTGATCGAATTTATGCGGATAGTAATTTGAGTTGCGTACAAAAGCGGCAACAGGCCAATAGACATTTGAACTATTTGCTGAGTGATGAGGGAATGCTGGAAAATCGGATTCAGGCATATACATCAAATGATCCAGAGATGCAGCAAACATTTCGAGAACATTTCCGCAGTCTTCAGCGCAGCAGTGAGGCAAAATATAGGGCTTGCGTACGTGCAGCCCGCCGCCACTGATTTTTAGGTAGCCCGATAATCTGTTTAAACTACAGGATTTGTGATGGAGCATTTAGATAATTCCCTGCAACAGAAGATTTATGAAAAGCTAAACCGACTGAAGCGCAAGAAGGTTTGGTTGTATGTTTTGGGAATATTCTTTATCCTTGGAGCACTTGGTGCATTGGCTTCTGGTGATAAAGCTACATTTTTATTCTGCAGTATCATTGCTTTACCAGCGTTGTATTTTGCCTACCAAGCAGGAGAACAATATCGGCAGTTGGATAAAGTTTTCCAAAATTTGCTTTCTGGGCGCCGCCTTAGTAGCGGTGGCGAGGAAAGATTAGAGGCATTGTTGAATCCGGAGAAAACTTGTAAGAAATGGTTTATGGTGGTGGGCTGGTTGTTCGTGCTATGCCTCATAGTATTAATCGTTCGCGACTATGAAAAAGAAAGAGCCCAAGTAGGAGAAGCAACGCAAACTGATCCATCTGCCTCGCATTCTGAGCCAGATGAGACTGAATCACAACAGTCTGTGACATCTTTGCCTGAGCCGTCAAACGGCTGGCAGCCGAGGCTGGCCTGTAACATTTAAAAAGTAAGCTGCCTGTCAGTTCCTATAAAGATACGGGTGGCGGAGAGTATTGGTGTGGCTCTAGCTACTTCAATATCGGTTCATCCAAATACGGTTTGCCCAACAATATTGCTTTTTATGGTATCGGTACGCAGAGCAGTATCCACACTTTGAAACTGGTAGTAAATTACAACGTTCCAAACGATGATAGCGCAGGAGTGGCAACAGCTATGTTGATTACGTAGGCAACGGAACTGTCACAAAAAGCAACGGGCAGTAAACCCCCTGAAAGTATTTTGCAGAATCTGTTATTGGGTGAGCCTGCTGAAATCCAAAGTGGACAATATACGCACCAAGTCTTGCGTGACGACTGGCCAACGGGTAAGGGTTATGAAGTGCACTATATTTTGAAGCGTTGATAGTTAGGCTACCTGAAGAATAGTTGCCACTACGGATTCAATTTCCGCAGTGGCAACTATTCTTCTCTTCAGGTAGCCTCTAGCCTCTAATCGCGCACGTAGATGGTTTCCACGTCGTAATCGTCGTCATCCCAATCGTCTTCGTCTTCAGGCTCGGCGGAGGGAAGGGTGTGGCTGAGGGCGGAATCCATGCCGCATTCCCAGCGCAATACGGAGAGCAGGTGGTGGATGTCTTCGGGCAGCGGGGCTTCGAATTGTACGGTTTCGCCGCTTTCGGGGTGGACGAAGCTGAGCCGGTAGGCGTGCAGGGCTTGGCGGGCAAGTTGGTGTACGGCTTCTTTCACCGCATCCGAGCAGGGGTGGTGCGGGTTGCCATACACGGGATCGGCGGCAAGCGGGTGTTTGGCTTCGCGCATGTGCACGCGGATTTGGTGGGTGCGGCCGGTTTCGAGGGCGCATTCGATGTAGCTGTGACTCTGGTAGCGTTCGAGCACTTTGATGTGGGTCACGGCTTTTTTGCCGCCAAAGCCGACCACGGCCATTTTGAGGCGGTTGTGCGGGTCGCGGCCGATGAGGGTGTCGATTTTGCCGTCGAACGGCACGATGCCGTCGGCCACGGCACGGTAGATGCGCTTCACGCTGCGCTCTTGCAGCTGCTGCACGAGGCTGTTTTGTGCAGCCGGGGTTTTGGCCACCACCATCAGGCCGCTGGTGTCTTTGTCGAGGCGGTGCACGATGCCGGCGCGGGGGATTTCGGCCAATGCCGGACAGTGGTCCAGCAGGCCGTTGAGCAGGGTGCCACTCCAGTTGCCGGCGGCAGGGTGGACGACGAGGCCAGCAGGTTTGTTCAACACAATCACGCTGTCGTCTTCAAACACAATATCCAGCGGCATGGGTTCGGGCTGGAAGGCGGCAGTTTCGTGGCTGTGCTGGATGTGCACTTCCAAGGTTTCGCCGCCGATGAGCCGCTCTTTGGGGCGGGCAATCTGGCCGTTGAGCAACACGTTGCCGTCTTTAATCCAGATGCTCAGGCGGCTGCGGGAATAATCGGGCAGCAGTTTGGCCAGTGCGGCATCGAATCTTTGGCCGGCCAAATCGGTGGGCACGGTTAAATTTATACAATTTTCCACGTCTGCCCCTGCCGAAAAGTCGAAATCATCGTTATAATCGGCATCATTGTTGGTATAGAAAGAAATGTTCTGCATGAAAAAGATTCTTTTAGTTACCGGCCTGGCAGTGATGCTGTCGGCCTGCTCCAGTACTTCAACCACCGCTGTGAGCCAAGATGCCCAGATTACGCAGGATTGGTCGGTAGATAAGCTGTATGCCGAAGCGCACGAGGAAATGGAGAGCCGCAATTATAGCCGTTCGGTGCGCTTATATGAAATTTTGCGGGCGCGTTTCCCAAACACCCGCCAAGCGGTGCAATCGCGGCTGGATACGGCTTATGTGTATTATAAAGACGAACAGCAGCCGCAGGCACTGGCGCATGTGGAGCAGTTTTTGAAGCTGTATCCCAACCATCCGAACACCGATTATGCGCTGTATCTGAAGGGCTTGATTGTGCTCAATCAAGACAAATCCATCTTCAACAAGCTGGCTTCGCAGGATTGGTCCGACCGCGACCCGAAAGCAAACCGCGAAGCCTATCAGGTGTTCAACGAGCTCATCACCCTCTTCCCCGATAGCAAATACGCCAACGATGCGCGCGAGAAAATGACGCGCCTGGTGGATGCGCTGGGCGGTAACGAAATGGCCATCGCACGCTACTATATGCAGCGCGGCGCGTACTTGGCCGCCGCCAACCGCGCGCAGGGGATTGTGAGCCGTTATCAAAATACGCGCTATGTGGAAGAGGCGCTGGCGATTATGATGACCGCCTACACCCGTTTGGAAAAACCGGAGTTGAGCAACGACACCCGCCGCGTGTTGGCGCAAAACTTCCCGCAAAGCCCTTATTTGCAAAAAGAATGGCAGCCGGACGATATTCCGTGGTGGCGCTATTGGAAATAGTATAGATTTTGGAGGCTACCTGAAAGCGGTTTTTCAGGTAGCCTTTATCAGCTAGAACGTCTTAACTTCAAAACAAGGATATGAAAATGAAAAAATTACCCCCTATCTTCGCCGCCTGCCTGCTGGGTTTCTGTGCCGTAGCCAGCGCCACCACCTACGAATGCACCGACCGACAAGGCCGCCGCACCTACACCGCCACCCCCGGCCCTAATTGCCGTGCCGTCACCCTCGGCCGCGTGACCACCTATCCCGCCCCCGTAAGCACAGCGCCTGGCAGCCCGAGCTACAGCAGCCCAGCTGCCGCCACCCCGGCCGCCCAGCCTGCTGCCAATGAAAGCCAGCGCCAAGCCGCTACCGAGCGCCTGCGCCAAGCCCAGCAGAATCTGGAAGAAGGCCGTAAAGTGCGCTATGGCAACGAGCGCAACTACGCCCGCTATCTGGAGCGCATCGGCAAGCTGGAAGAGGAAGTAAACAAAGCCCAGCAGGAAGTGAACAACCTGAACAAATAAATCCGGTTATACTTTATTTCTTGCAATAACGTTTTCAGGTAGCCTTTAGTGTGATACAGGCTACCTGAAAAACGACTAAACCGAATTTTGCCCACCTAAAATCCCAACCGATTTAACTTCGTTGAAGATTACGCTTTCAGGTAGCCTTTATGCCCGCCATCCCCACGCACTACCGCAACCTGCGCGTGTCCGAAACCGCCTCGGATAAGGAGATACGCGAGGCCTACCGCCGCCTGTCGAAACGCTATCATCCCGATTTTAATCCCGACAATCCTGAAGCCCTGCGCATTATGCAAATGGTAAACAAGGCCTATGCCGTGTTGTCCGACCCCGAGCAACGTAAACGGCACGATGCCTGGATTGCCGCCCAGCGCCAGGCCAAAGCTACCAATCCCTTGCTGCAGCAAGCCGCTGCACGGCAGCAGGCCAAGCTGATGCCTTGGGGGCAAAAGCTGAAAGCGCAGTGGCAGCGGCTGCGTGCCAACAAAGCATTTTGGCTGGTGTTCGGCACCGGCTTGTTGCTTGGGCTGCTCGTGTTGCAACTTTGGTGGTGGCTGGATAAAACTCCGGCTGCGCCTCAAGATACGCCTTCCGCCGTGAGCCAGCTGGCCGCCCAAGGCAACGCCTACCAACGCCCGGCCAAAGCCCCCAACGGCAACATCTGGCCGTATTTTTCCGACTATATCGCCGGCTACCCCGTGGCCGCACAAAACGGCATGTCTATCGCCAGCATCGCCAACTACGGCGCCGACCGCATGGTGGAGTTGCAAATGCAGCAAGACGGCAGCTGGCAAAACATCCGCACTTTCTACATGTCCGAGAAGGGTTTCTTCACTCTCTACGAACTCGGCGCCGGCCAATACCGCCTGCTCTATCTCGATTTAGACAGCGGCCGCCACACCCAAACCGATGTTTGGCAAATAGAAAAACAAGACGATGCGCCGGTATACCCCGATGCCGCCATCACCCTCCCGCCCACACAGCAAGGATAATCATGAGCGCCTCTCCCGCCGCCAAATACACAGAAGAAACCGTACTTTGGGTAAAACGCCACACGCCCAAACTGATGAGTTTCGCCATCAGCCGCCCCGAAGAATACCGCTTTGCCGCCGGCCAATTTTCCCGCCTCGGCTTCCCCGAAGGCAGCGGCTTTATCTGGCGCGCCTATTCCGTGGTTTCCGCCGAATACGACGACACCCTCGAATACTTCGCCGTGCTCATCGAAGGCGGTCCCATGTCGACCCGGTTCGAACAGATGGAAGCCGGCAGCACCATCTTGCTCGACAAAACCGCCACCGGCTTCCTGCTGCCCGAACGCTTCCCCGACGGCAGCGACCTCATCATGCTCAGCACCGGCTCCGGCATCGCCCCCTTCCTCTCCATTTTGCAACAGCCGCAGATTTGGCAGCGCTTCGACCATCTCGCCCTGGCTCACTCCGTTTCCCATGCCAACGAAACCGTGTTCAACCAGCGTATCCGCGATTTGGCCGAACACCCATTAGTGGGCGAGTATTACGATAAACTGCGCTTCGTTCCCGTGCTCACCCGCGAGCAGCAGCCCGGCAGCCTCAGCCAACGCCTGCCGCAGCTGTTGGAAAACGGCAGCCTCAGCCAGGCCTTCGGCCTGCCGTTCACCACCAAACGCAGCCGCTTCATGCTGTGCGGCAACCCTGCCATGGTGAAAGACACTTTCCAAGCTCTGCTCAAGCTCGGCTTTGCCATGCACCGCAACCGCATCCCCGGCCATATAATGATGGAAAACGGCTTTTAATGCCTTTAACTAATGTCGGAAATTGCAAAACAGGATGTTGCCAACGTTTTCAGGCAGCCTCAATTAACAGGCTACCTGAAACCGATTTGGGCCCGCAAGATTACAGGCTGGCTGAAATTCATCAGAGCTAACGAGATGCTGATAAACCACAGGCTCGTGCATCAAGCATCTATCAATTCTCAAGTATCCTCAAAAGCCCATCCGAAGCTACCTGAAAATTAAGCCCTTGCCACCAGCCGCTGCTCAGTCCACAATAAACCTTTTCCCCACGAACAGCAAAACACAGCCATGAGCCATTCCCAAGCCTTCAGCCGCACCGACGACGTACGCATCCGCAGCATCAGCGAACTGCTGCCCCCCATCGCCCACCTCTACGAACTGCCCATCAGCGAAGCCGCCGCCGATTTGGTGGAAACCACCCGCCATCAGATTGCCGACCTGGTGCACGGCCGCGATAAACGCCTGCTCACCATCATCGGCCCCTGTTCCATCCACGATCCCAAAGCCGCCCTCGAATACGCCCAGCGCCTGTTGCCCCTGCGCAAAAAATACGAGAAAGAGCTGCTTATCGTGATGCGCGTTTATTTTGAAAAACCGCGTACCACCGTGGGCTGGAAAGGGCTCATCAATGACCCTCATCTCAACGGCACCTTCGATATCAACTTCGGCTTGCGCCAGGCCCGCCGCCTGCTGTTGGATTTAAACAATCTCGGCGTGCCCGCTTCCACCGAATTTCTCGACATGATCACTCCGCAGTATTATGCCGACCTCATCTCCTGGGGCGCCATCGGCGCGCGCACCACCGAAAGCCAGGTGCACCGCGAGCTTGCCAGCGGCCTATCCTGCCCGGTCGGCTTCAAAAACGGCACCGACGGCAATCTCAAAATCGCCATCGATGCCATTGGTGCCGCCTCTCACCCGCACCACTTTCTTTCCGTCACCAAAGCCGGCCACTCCGCCATCGTCCATACCGCCGGTAACCCCGACTGCCACGCCATCCTGCGCGGCGGCAAAGAGCCAAACTACAGCGCGGAACACGTTAAAGCCGCCGCCGAACAGCTGGCCAAAGCCGGCGTAACGCCCAAACTGATGGTGGATTTCAGCCACGCCAACAGCCGCAAAGACTACACCCGCCAAATGGAAGTGGCGCACGATGTGGCCGTGCAGCTGAAAAACAGCGAGCAAAACATCATGGGTATCATGGTGGAAAGCCATTTGGTGGGAAGCCGCCAAGACAACCCCGAAACCTACGGCCAAAGCATTACCGATGCCTGCATCGGCTGGGATGCCACCGAAGAGTTGCTTGCACTTATGGCCGAAGCCAATCGCGGCAGAATATGAGCAAAGCGGCTTTTGCCGATTTTTTACTAAATACAATGCCTCCAATACGCTTCAGATAGCCCTATACAACAAAAGGCTACCTGAAAACCTAAAATATTTACAAATTACACCAAACTGTTAAAATTTATAATTTTTCAACGATGCCATTAACTGCAGGGCAGGAGCAAAGGTTTGCGGCTGCCTGAGGGAGATACACTTATGCAAGATTTCCGTGAAAACCCAAACGAAGATTTCCGCCAAGCCTATGCTTCCACCGCATTGGAAAATGATTTATTCGATAACGGTAAAATGGAAGTGGATCTAGCCAGCCCTTGGCAGCGGATAGGTGCACGATTGCTAGATATAGTGATTTTTGCCGCTATTTTTATGGTCTTCTTTTTTGTTATCGCAATTTTTATCAAAGATTCGATGATGGTTATCGGACTTAGTTTGCTCTTCGTTTTCGCCTTTGGTATTTACCAAATGGTCATCATGTCCCGCGATGGGCAAACGATAGGTAAAAAAGCCTTGAATATCCGCGTGATCACTGAAAATGGCAATAACCCCGGTTTCGTTAAATATTGCTTGGTGCGCGAATTTGGCTACAACTTCATTTTTACCCTTATCGGAATTGTTAGCAAATCATTGGGCAATTCGCTGGCACTTATCGCCACCATCGCCTGTATCGTGCTGCTGTTTATGGAAAGCCGCAACCGCCAAACCTTACAGGATTTACTGGCAAAGACATTGGTCATCAAAAACTAAGCCATTTTTTATTCATACACAAGGCTACCTGAAATCATTTTCCCGCTTTCAGGTAGCCTTATTTATCTGGCCTACTTTGAGGACAAACCATGCAAAACTTCCGCCAAGCCTATCGGCCTCCTCAATCAGAAGCCGCGCCGCAGGCAGCAGATCGGATGAAGGAAGTAGAGTTGGCCGAGCCGTGGCAACGCTTGCTGGCCGGGGCAATCAACCGCATCCTGCCTATTATATTTTTCATTCTTACCATAACGGTTGGTGCGAACCCACGATATGCACGTGCCAAATTGCTGTGGTTGTATGATTCTATACTAATCATTGGTTGTCTAACTGTGCTGTTATTTCTCTGGCAGGCTGTTATCATGAGTCGAAGCGGTCAGAGTATCGGCCAAAAAATCCTGCGTATCCGTATGATTACGGATACCGGCGAGAACCCGGGCTGGCTTTACTAAATTATGTGCTGGCGCGCGAAGTGTTTTTCTTTGCCGTTTTGTTTTCGCTATGCGGGCTGCTCAGCGGCCTGGGTTTGGGCCACATTATCTATTGTGCTGTGCAATTGCTGTACCTGATTATGCTATGCCGCAAGCGCGGCAATTATCAAACGCCGCAGGATTTGATGTTGCAGACTTTGGTGGTGAAGGTGTGAGTGCTGGCATAACGAAAGGCTGCCTGAATCATTCAGGTAGCCTTTCGTATTATGGTGGGCGGATATGAAACTTGTTGCTGCAAGGTTTCAGCTAGCCTCTACTACTTCCTCCTTGCCAAACGCCTGCCGCAGTTTGCTCCAGATGAGGGCGAGCAGAAATAGGATAGCCTGCAAAATCACGATACTGGAGCCGGTAGCGGAGTTAATGTGGTAGCTGAGCAGGGTGCCGGCGAGGCAGGTGAGAACGGAGGCGGCCATGACGATGATCATCATGTGCTCAAAGCGTTTGGTAAGCAGGAAGGCGGTGATGCCGGGGGAAATGAGCATGGCCACCACCAGCACCACGCCGGCCACCTGCATGGCGGTGATGATGGTAAGGGCAAGCAAGGCAAGTAGGCCGTAATGCAGAAACTGCGGGGATAGGCCGGCGATGCGCGCTTGGGCAGGATCGAAACAGTAGAGCATAAAGTCGCGCCGTTTGAGCAGCACAGTCAAAGCCACAGCGGTGCAGATGACGAAGGTTTGCAGCAGTTCTTCGCAACTCACGCCCAGCACGTTGCCGAACAGGATGTGGGTGAGGTGTTGGTCGGTTTCTACTTTAGTAAACAACACGAGACCGAGCGCAAACATACCGGAGAAGACGATGCCCATCACGGTGTCTTCTTTTAGGCGGCTGTTGTTTTTCAGGTAGCCTACACCCACGGAACAGAGCAGGCCGGAGACAAACGCGCCAATTTGAAGCGGGATACCGAACACGAAGGCAAGCACAATGCCGGGCAGCACGGCGTGCGACACCGCGTCGCCCATCAGCGACCAGCCTTTGAGCACCAGATAGCAGGACAACAGCCCGCAGGTGATGGATACAATCAGCGCGGTGAGCAGGGCGTTCTGCATGAAGGGGAAGGCGAGCGGCGCGGCAAACCAGTTGATTAGCTCAGACATAGCCGGCCTCCGTTTCTTCTTCCGCTGCCCGCGGCGCAGCGCCGAATTTTTGCCGCAACAGGCCGTATTTGGGCGCAAACACGAAGGAGAACAGGAACAGCAGGCTTTGCAGGGACACAATCACGCCGCCGGTGGCACCGTCGAGGAAAAAGCTGATATAGGCACCCAAGGCGCAGGTAAGTATGCCGAGCGATACGGCAATTAGCACTAGTTTGCCGAAGCGGTCGGTAAGCAGGTAGGCGGTGGCGCCAGGAGTAACCACCATGGCAATCACCAAAATCGCACCCACAGTTTGCAGCGCGGCCACCACGCAGGCGCTGAGCAGACAGAAAAACAAAATTTTATAGCGCAGTGGCGAGAGGCCGACAGCCACGGCTTGAGTTTCGTCAAAAAACACCAAGAGCAAGTTTTTCCAAGTGGGCAGCAGAAACAGCAGGCATACGCCAATGATGATGGCTACCTGAAAAATATCTTCGTCGGCAATACCCAAAATATTGCCCAACACAATTTCCTGCACGTTGACCGCAGTCGGGTTCACCGACACGATAAACAGGCCGATGGCGAAAAAAGTGGTGAAGATAAAGCCGATCACCGCGTCTTCCTTTAGCTGCGTGATGGCACGTATCCACAAAATCGACAGTGCTGCCAAAATGCCGGATACAAACGCGCCGGCAGAATAGGGCAAGCCGAGCGCATAGGTAACCGCCACGCCAGGCACCACCGAGTGCGATAGTGCGTCGCCAATCAGCGACCAGCCTTTGAGCATTAAATAAGACGACAAAAACGCGCACATACCACCCACCGCCGCGCTCAGCACGACGGCCTTCACCATGTATTCATAGGCAAACGGCTCCAGCAGCATCTCTAGCATGAACTTTCCCCTTCGCTGCCGTTTTCCTGCTCCGCGCAGCTGCCTTGGGCATCGCTGCAGCAAGGTACGGCTGGTGGATCGTTTTGGGCTTGGCCGTAGAACACGGCGGGGCGTTCGTCGTCGGTGAGCACGGTGAGTACACGGCTGTCTTCGTCATCGTGCAAATCGCTGCCGGAGAGGCGGAAGTGGCGCAATACGCCGCCGAAGGCCAGTTCGAGGTTGTGTTGGTTGAAAGTGTGCTCAGTACGGCCGGCGGCCAGCACGGTACGGTTGATCATCACCACTTGGTCGCAGAAGTCCGGCACCATGCCGAGGTTGTGGGTAGACACCAAAATTAGATGCCCCTGCCCCCGCAGCTGGCCGAGTAAATCCACAATCGCGTCTTCGGTTTTCACGTCCACGCCAGTAAACGGCTCGTCCAGCAAGATAATCTTGCCCTGTTGCGCCAGCGCGCGCGCCAGAAAGACGCGTTTTTTCTGCCCGCCGGAGAGTTCGCCGATCTGCCGCTGTGCCAAATGGGCAATGCCCACCCGTTCCATGGCTTCCTGCACCTTACGTTTGTCTTCCGCCTTAGGCAGACGCAGGAAATTCAGGTAGCCGTAGCGCCCCTGCATCACCACGTCGTACACCGACACGGGAAATTGCCAATCCACTTCCTCGCTCTGCGGCACATAGGCCACCAAGTTGCGCTTGAGCGCCTGCGGCACGGGCAGGCCGCACAGGTGGATATTGCCCGACTTCAGCTTAATTTGCCCCATCAGACTTTTAAACAGGGTGGATTTACCGCTGCCGTTTACGCCCACCAGCGCGCAGGTAGTGCCGCCTTGCAGCGTGAAACTCACGTCACGGATGGCCGTGTGGCCGTTGCTGTAGCGAACCGTTACCGATTCAACGCTGATGGAGGCGGCTTGTTCAGACATTATTTTCCAAATCCTCTAACAATGGTGGAAACCGTGATGTTGAGCAGGTCGAGGTAGGTCGGCACCGGGCCGTTTTTGGCGGAAAGCGAATCCACATACAACACACCGCCGTATTTGGCACCAGTTTCGCGCGATACCTGCTGCATCGGGCGCGGCGATACGGTGCTCTCGCTAAACACTACCGGAATATGATTTTGCCGCACAGTGTTGATCACGCGGCGCACCTGCTGCGGCGTACCTTGCTGCTCGGCGTTAATCGGCCACAGATACACTTCTTTAAAGCCGTAGTCGCGTGCCAGATAGCTGAACGCGCCTTCGCTGGTGACCAAGAAACGCTGATTTTGCGGCACGCGTGCCAGTTTTTCGCGCAAAGGGCGGTCTAGGTTGCGGATGCGCTGGGCATAAGCGGCGGCATTGCGGGTGTACGCTGCTGCATTTTGCGGGTCGTACTTAATTAGTGCGTTTTTAATATTTTCCACATAGATTAAGGCGTTGCGGGTAGACATCCAAGCGTGCGGGTTGGGAGTGCTGCGATAAGGACCTTCGTGAATTGACATCGGCACAATACCCTGCGTTACCACCACTGCCGGCTTGTTGCGCACGTTTTGGAAGAAACGCTCAAACCAGCGTTCCAGGTTCAGTCCGTTCCACAACACCAAATCGGCAGATTGGGCTTTAGCAATGTCTTGCGGTGTGGGCTGGTAATCGTGGATTTCCGCGCCCGGCTTGGTAATCGATTCCACCACGGCCGCATCGCCCGCCACGTTTTGAGCAATATCCTGAATTACGGTGAAGGTGGTGACCACTTTGAATTTAGCATAGGCCGGTGCGGCAAAGCCCAAGGCGGCCAACAGACAGAATGCAGATAATAATCGGCGCATCGTTTTCTCCTAAATTTAAGTTGAGCTAATTAAATGGACAACTAAAGCAAAGATTTTGCCTGCTATAGTAAAATTCCTGAATACAGATACTTCATTGGCTCGCTTTACTGCACTCCTGTACTGCCTGCAACTCGCCGCCTTGTATCAGGTTCAGGAATTTCACTATATTAGCGCAAATAATAACTATTATCAATTATTTTATTATGGATTTTATATAACAACAGGAAAAACCAACAGAAACAACAGGTCTATACTGTATACGGGATTATTTTTTCGCATTTTGCCGTGCCGTGCCAGCAATCATTGCCATATGCAATAGCCTCTTTGCCAATTTAGCAACCCGACCAGACTAGCAGACAGTTTTTACTGTTTTTACCGTCTGCTTTGTTATCTTGTGTTAATTTTGTCTGGGCAGGCTACCTGAAAATTGAAAATCAGGTTTTTTAGCTAAAACTTTTATTTCTTCCTACTGCATTTGCATTGGTTTGCCGTACTACTGTGTTGTTTGCAGCTTGCCGCCTTGCATGAAAAATATGCTTCAATTATAACTTCATTGAAGCTAACGCTTTAGTTCCGCAGAACCCAGCCTTAGCTGTATCAAAAAGTTGTTTCAAGTAGTCCTTCTATTCAACCGGACGATCTGCCTTACTAGTGCACTTGTGGCGGCGGAAGCGCCACAATTGGCGCACAGCGTGGACGGTGGTGGAAAGCCCACCGGCCAGCAGCAGGAATATCAGAGGCACCACCAACAGATAAGGCGCAAACCACAGCAGCAGCACCAGTGCCAGCATACCAATGCCCAGGCTCAGGTAGGATTTGGCTTCGTTTTCATCCACCGTGCGCGTGCCGTAGAAGTTGCCGCGAAACATGCTGGAAAGCTGCAGCAGCTGGCGTGCTGCTGCTTGGGCACTCTGGCGACTGTGCCGCTTCTTGGAGAGCACTTGGTGGCGCCGGCGTAGGGCGGCACGGCGTTCACTGCTGTTGAGCACAATTTCGGTGGCGTTAGTAAGGTCTTGCAGAAACATCTGCTCCAACTGGTACACCACCACTGCGTCTTCGATTACCACGTCTAATTCACGATTGAGATACCAGCTGGCAAAGTTGAGATTGGTCGAGCCCACGCGCGCCCATTGGCCGTCGGCAATGGCACTTTTGGCGTGAATCATCGGCCCGTCCCATTCAAACACGCGCACACCGGCCTCCAAGAGGCTGCGGTAGCGGATGCGCGACACGCGGCCTATCCAGCGTATATCGGAAGTGCGTGGCACCAGGATGCGCACGTCCACGCCGTCGTTGGCGGCGTTGATGAGGGCTTGAGTGTAGAGGCGGGTGGGCATGAAATAGGCATCGGTAAGCCACAGGTTGCGCCGCGCTAGTGCCAGCGCGTTCAAATCCAGCCGCATCATATTGTTGTTGCTGGGCGTGGTGGCCACCACGCCGGCGCGTACTGTGCCGGCAGCCGTGCCGCCATAAGGGGTGATGTTTTCAGGTAGCCTTTCGCCTTGCGAGCGCAGCGTGTCGGACAAAGCCTGCACCACTTCGGCCACCACCGGCCCCTGCAGTTTCAGCCCGGTATCGCGCCACGGCGCCACACCTTTGGCCAGATTGCCTTCCCAGGCGGAAGACACACATAATCCACTCACGAAGGCGGTGTGGCCGTCTATCACGAAGGATTTGCGGTGGTTGCGCGAGAGCAGGCCGATGCCGCTGGCAAAACCAGGCGGGTTGTAGGCCACCACTTGAGCACCGGCCTGCTTGAGCGGCTCAAAAAAGCGGCACACCGACGGCCACAGGCTGCCGATCCAATCGTACACTAGCACCACGTTCACGCCCTGGCAGCATTTTTCCACCAGCAAATCGCGCAGCCGCACGCCGAAATCGTTGGCGGCGAAAATATACATTTCAATCAGCACATAATGCTCGGCAGCAGCCACTGCTTCAAGCCAGGCGGGAAAGTTCTCGCGGCTGTCTTGCAAGAGTTGCACGCTGTTGCCGCCGTGCATTTCGCTGCTGCTGGAGCGCGCATGCAGCTGGTCGAGCAGCGGCTGCGGGTGGTCGAGGAGGAGGGTGCGGTTGGGCATGGTGTATTTCGTGTGGGTTTGGTTTATTTGAAGTTTCAGGTAGCCTTTTAACCAGATTGGTTTGCTATCTAGTAATCCAATTTTTGAGCCAGCACGGCGGCAAGGCTGCTGCCAACAGGAACGTCTAGGTAATCTGAGCCTGAGTCTTTCATCACAATTAAAGGGTTGGGCTGCCCGAAATCGTAACAATAGAACACGCCTCCACCATTGAATGCAATCGGCAGCAAATTAGGCGCGTAATACCAGAACTGGTAGCTAAAATAATAAGATACAATTTCTGCTGGTGAGAGTAGCCAAAATCCTGCCCATTGCCCGTGATACCGCCGCGCACGGAATATTGCCAAAGCTGCATTAGCTCATTGGGGATATAAAAGTGGGGCGGCAGGCAATATCCGGTGGCGCTAAGTTGTGCTGCGTAAGATTCAAGATAGTTTAATGCATTGGCGTGTTCGGCTTCGGGCAAAGGGGCACGGAATGCGGCAATGTCGTTTGGCGTGGCAGGAGGGTGTCGGTCGTGAAATTCAAATGATTGATACCACATTGCTTTATTCCTTCAATAGTTCTTCAATGAAATATGCTTGCAAAAGGATTTGCAGGCATTCCAGCTGGCCATATGGGGCAAATCAAGCCAGTAGCGCAACGAAAGACTATTCTGCTGCTATTACATTTTCAGGTAGCCTGTAGCCTTTAAGTTTGCCGATGGATAATGCGGCGGATCAATAGGCGGTTGGGGGCGAGGGCGGCAGCCACTTCTGGTTCGGTTGGCAGCGGCTGCCCCAATATCTGAGCGGCTACCAGTTCGCCGCACAGCGGGGCGGTGGCGAGGCCGCGGCTGCCGTGCCCGCTGTTCACAAACAGGCCGGGCAGGTGGGGGCAGGGCAGTTCGGGCAGGCGGTAGTTTTTATCATGGGCGAGTTTGGCGTATTGCACGCGCATCGCCGCCCAGTCGCCCAACGCGCCCACGGCGGGTAGATGGTCGTAGCAGTCGGCGCGCACGGCGGCATGACCGGAATGGTAGGCGGGCAGGGCGGCGGCGAGTTCGGGCGAGAGTTGCGCCAGTTTGGCGTGGTTGCCATCGTCTTCTGCGGTACGCAATTCGCTGCTTTGTTCGTTGGGTACGAAGCTGGCGCCGAAACAGTGCTGATTACGGTATTCCGGCGAAATATAGGCTTCGGCGCTCAGGGCGCAGCGCAGTCGGCGGCTGAGGGGCGAGGCATCGGCCAGGCTGGTTTGGCCGCGGATGAATTGTAGTGGCAGGGCTTCGGGCAGGATATCGGCCAATTGCTCGGCACCGCAGCAGAACACGATATGGCTACCTGAAAAAGTCTGCATGCCTTGCAGCGTTTGCACGGCAAGCCGCCATTCGCTGCCGTGGCGTTGCAGATTGGTGAGGCGGTGTTGCGTGAGTACCCGGATGTGGGGGGATTCGAGCAGGGCGGCGGCGAAGGAAGGCGGGTTAAGCCACGCGCCCTGCGGCCAAAACAGGCCGTCCTGCCCGCCCAGCGGGATGCCGGAGCGTGCTTCGGCTTCGGCGGGGCTGACGGCGTAATAAAGATGGCGGTTGGCGCGTTGCTCGGCCAGCTCGCGGTTGCGCCGGGCTTCGCTCTGGTTGTGGTTGAGGTGCAGTACGCCGCAGGCTTGCCAATCCGGGCTATTGGGCAGAAGGTGTTCGAGCAGGCGGCGGCTGTAGCCGTAACTGCCGAGCAGGAGGCGGGTTTGCAGGGTGGGGTGGGCAGAAATTTTGGCGTAGAGCAGGCCTTGCTGGTTGCCGGAGGCGGCGCGGGCGGGCTGATTGTTTTGTTCGAGGATCAGGCTGCTGATGCCGCGTCGGGCGAGGGCGTGGGCAGTGGCCGCGCCGGCAATACCGCCGCCGATAATCAGCACGCGTTCCACAGGGATGGGTGTTGGCGCGATTTGCCAAGCTTTGCTTGAGCTAGCCTGTTGCGGCACGGGCGGACTGTTTTGCCAAACCAGTTCTCCGAAGCCGTATTGTGCCAACTCGGCAGCCGCGGCAGCAGGCAGCAGATAGATATCGCGTTGCAGCGGGTTGGCATCGGCGGGGATAAAGTTGGCGGCGGAGGCGGCACAACTTTTCAGGTGGCTTTTATCCTTCGCGTTGAGGCTAGCTGAAAAATCGTTGCTGAGAAAAATACAGGCAGCGCGGGGATGCTGGGATATGGCGGCGGCAAGCTCTTGTTCGTCGGGGATGCCTTGCCAGATGAGGGCGGGGGTAGTCATGGTATTTGCCGGCTAGTGCGGGCGGGAATGGGTGATAGGGCTGCAGTATAGACAGAAGCGGCCAGCAACGGCAACTTTGGCTTGGTGTGTTTCATCGGCATGAAGCAAAAGGCCACCTGTAAAGCGTAGCTTCAACGAAGTTAAAACCGCTGTCTGTTTTTCAGGTGGCCTTTTAAAACTAAACTCTACTTAATGCTTGAAATGCTGTTACCCGTCCCCAATTTACCAAGCAGCGAGGCTTTACCATCCTATTCGACTGAAAACAATAACCGAGAAGATAATGACCCAATCCCAGCATAATCCCGCTGAAAACCGCGCCCTGCCGATGTTGCCTCTGCGTGACGTGGTGGTGTATCCGCATATGGTGCTGCCGCTGTTTGTCGGCCGCCCTAAATCTATTGCTGCGCTGGATGCCGCCATCGAGCAAGATGGGCCGGTATTCCTTCTGGCGCAGAAAAACCCGGTCAACGAAGACCCCGGTACAGACGATTTGCACGTGATCGGCACGCTGGCCAATATCCTGCAAGTGCTGAAATTGCCCGATGGCACGGTGAAAGTGCTGGTAGAAGGCATGCAGCGCGCCCGTGCTTTGGCGGTAAACGATGGTGGCGACTATTTCCAAGCCGAAGTTGAAGTGTTGGCTGCCGAAGAAAATACCGCTGGCCATGACTATGAAGCCCTGCGCCGCACGCTCTTGGCACAGTTCGACCAGTTCATCAAGCTCAATAAGAAAATCCCCGGCGAAGTGGCCGGCACCATCCACGGCATCACCGACCACGGCCGACTGGTGGACACCATCGCCGCCCATTTGCAGCTCAAGCTGGAGCAGCGGCAGGAGATTTTGGAAATCACCGATGTAGCCGAACGCATGGAACACCTGCTCGGCCAGCTGGAAGCCGAGCTGGATATTTTGCAAGTGGAAAAACGCATCCGCGGCCGGGTAAAACGGCAGATGGAAAAATCGCAGCGTGACTATTATCTGAATGAACAGGTAAAAGCAATCCAGAAAGAGTTGGGCGAGGGCGACGAGCGTGAAGAGCTCGACCAGCTTGAACAGCAGGTGCGCGAAGCCGGCATGAGCAAGGAAGCGGAAGAAAAAGCGCTGGGCGAAATGAAAAAGCTGCGCATGATGCCGCCGATGTCGGCCGAGTCTTCCGTGGTGCGCAACTATATCGAAACGCTGGTAGACATCCCGTGGAAGAAGAAAAGCAAGGTCAGCAAAGATATTGTGCGGGCCGACTTGGTGCTTAATGCCGACCACTATGGCTTGGAAAAGGTGAAAGAGCGTATTTTGGAATATTTGGCTGTGCAAAAACGCATGAACAAGCTCAAAGGCCCGATTCTGTGCCTGGTGGGTCCGCCCGGCGTGGGCAAAACCTCGCTTGGCCAATCTATTGCGAAAGCCACCGGCCGTAAATATGTGCGCATGGCTTTGGGCGGCATCCATGATGAGAGCGAAATCCGCGGCCACCGCCGTACTTACATCGGCTCGATGCCGGGCAAAATCATACAAAATATGATTAAAGCTGGCGTGAACAATCCGCTGTTCCTGCTGGACGAAATCGACAAACTCGGCCGCGATTTCCGTGGCGATCCGGGCAGTGCGCTCTTGGAAGTGCTTGATCCGGAGCAAAACTATTCTTTTGCTGACCACTATGTGGAAGTGGACTTCGACCTGAGTAACGTGATGTTCTTAGCCACCTCCAACAGCATGGATATCCCGCCTGCGTTGCTCGACCGCATGGAAATTATCCGCCTCTCCGGCTATACCGAAGACGAAAAAGTCAATATTGCCATGCAATATCTCGTGCCCAAGCAGATTGAGCGCAACGGGGTGAAAAATGGCGAAATCGATATCCAGGAAAGCGCAGTACGCGACATCATACGCTACTACACCCGCGAAGCCGGCGTGCGCTCGCTTGATCGCGAAATTGCCAAAATCTGCCGCAAGGTGGTGATGAAGCAGGTATTGGAGCAAGACAAAAAAGCCAGCACTAAACGCACTGCCACGACGCAAACCGTGGTGGTGGATGCCGCCAACCTGCACGACTACCTCGGTGTGCGCCGTTTCGATTACGGCGTGGCCGAAAACGAAAACCGTGTCGGCCAAGTTACCGGCTTGGCGTGGACGGAAGTGGGCGGCGAGCTGCTTACCATCGAAGCTGCCGCACTCAAAGGCAAAGGCAACATCCTGCGCACCGGTAAGCTGGGTGATGTGATGCAGGAATCCATTTCTGCCGCCTGGAGCGTGGTGCGTTCGCGTGCCGAAGTGTTGGGTATTGCACCGGATTTCTACGAGAAAACCGATATCCATGTGCACGTTCCGGAAGGCGCCACGCCCAAGGACGGCCCCAGTGCCGGCATCGGCATGACGCTGGCCATCGTGTCTTCTCTCACTGGCATTCCCGTGCGTGCCGACTTGGCCATGACCGGTGAGATCACTCTGCGTGGCGAAGTATTGCCCATCGGCGGTTTGAAGGAAAAACTACTGGCTGCTCTGCGCGGCGGCATCAAGCATGTGCTGATTCCGCAGGAAAACGTGAAAGATTTGGAAGAAATTCCGCAAAACGTGAAAGAAGGGCTGGAAATCCATCCGGTGCGCTGGATTGACGAAGTGCTCTCCTTCGGCTTGGAATACCAGCCGCAACCTTGGCAGGACATGCTTGCGGCCAAACCGAAAACCCAGGCGAAATCTGGCGGTCGCGCCACCAAGCATTAGGGAGAAAGTGGCAGGCTTTGTTGTGTGAAAGGCGCAAACCTGCCACTTTAGCTGAAAATAGCCGCCTGCCAGCTGTTTATTTGCTTGACCGATGATTTTGAACTTGCTATAAAGCAGCCTGTTGCAGATAAACGCATTAGTGCCGACCACAATCGGCCAATTCTTCATTACTCCTCAACTAGAAAGGGACTTAACGTGAACAAGTCTGAATTGATTGAAGCGATTGCCAAGGAAGCTGATATTTCCAAGGCTGCTGCCGGCAAGGCACTGGATGGTTTTACCAAGGCTGTTACCACCGCTCTGAAAAAAGGCGACACCGTAACTCTGGTGGGCTTCGGTACTTTCTATGTGGGCGAGCGCGCCGAACGTAAAGGCCGCAACCCGCAAACTGGTAAAGAACTGATTATTCCAGCCGCCAAATCTCCGAAATTCCGTGCAGGTAAGGCGTTGAAAGACGCGCTGTAAACCGCACTTTCTTGCATAAATGGAAAAAGACAGGCTTTCTCGCCTGTCTTTTTTCTTGCCACTATTTTCAGGTAGCCTCTTATGTTTGGCAAGATAGCAGAGGTCTCGGGCTATAATAAACTGTCTGTAGTCAATAGCGGATTAAATTTGCTTGCGATACAAGACAGCTAGCCGCCGACAGCACCAGCAGCACGGTAAAGCGAGTCAAAGCCACCGAGAAAGTTAAGTTAATTCGCTATAGCCCGCCACCCGCAGAACCGTTACAATACCACATTTAATTTTCACCACGTTTCCTTTTTATTTTTATGTTTGCCATCGTCGAAAAACACCGCCGCCTGTCTCAAGTGCTCCTGGGGCTGATTACTGTTACCTTTGTGGGATTCGGTGCCCAAACCCTTACTTCGGGTATGCACAGCAGCTACATCAGCAAAATCGGCAACACCCACATCACTGCCGAGCAAGTGCAGGAACTGCTGAGGGAAGCGCCGCGCCATAGCGACCAACCCATCAGCAAAGACGACGTTTACCAATCGCTGGTGCAGCAAGCCTATTTTGATCAGGGTGCGGTAGAGCTGGGCGTTGGCGAGCTTTCTATTGAGCAAATCAAGGGCGTGATTACGCGCGATCCTTCATTCCAAATCAACGGCCAATTCAGCTCCGAGCAATTTCAAGCTTACCTGCGCCAAAGAGGTATTACTGAAGACCAGCTGATTGACGAAATGCGCAGCCAATACCGCCGCCAAACCCTTATCAGCCTGCTGAGCAACGGCAATATCGTTAGCGACAGCCAGGCAAACCAAATCCTTGCTCTTACCGGCAGCGAGCGCGAGCTGCGTACTGCGCCCTTCAATGCGACCGATTTTGCCAGCAAAGTACAGCCTACTGATGCCGCCTTGCACAGCTATTTTGAAGCCAATAAAGCCAAATATGCCTTGCCTTTGGCAGTGAAACTTGAGTTTGTTGATTTGAACGTGGAAGAGCTGGCCAAACAGCAAACTGTGAGTGCGCAGGAATTGCAAGAAGCCTACCGCAATCTGCCCACCGTCGCCAGCGAAGCCAAACCGCCGTTTGAGAGCGTGAAAGCTCAGTTAGAAGAGAGCGTGCGTCAACGCAAAGCCGCACAAGCCTTGGGCAATGCACGCGAGCAGTTGGCACAATTGGCTTTCGACAACCCCGACAGCCTACAAAAAGTAGCGCAGGAAATGAAGCTGCCGTTGCAAAAACACGAAGAGTGGCTCAGCCAGCCCGAAGCTGCCGCCGCCAAACTGCCGCAGGCCGTGCAGGAAGCCATGTTCAGCGCCGAGGTGATCGATCGCCGCCATAACTCCGAAGTATTGGACATGGGCAACGGCGTATTGCGCGTGTTGCGTGCCACCGATGTGAGCAAAGCCCGCAATCAAAGCTTTGAAGAAGCCAAGGAAGCGGTGCGTAAGGATTATGTGGCCGTGGAGAGCGCCAAGTTGACACAAGCTGCCGCAGCCCAAGCCTTGGACAACCTACAAGCCGGC
This sequence comes from Eikenella sp. NML070372, assembly GCF_001648415.1. Taxonomy (NCBI): domain Bacteria; kingdom Pseudomonadati; phylum Pseudomonadota; class Betaproteobacteria; order Neisseriales; family Neisseriaceae; genus Eikenella; species Eikenella sp. NML070372. Next base: position 698,279 of record NZ_LXSN01000004.1, read on the forward strand.
AAAGCGGTGGATAACCTGCAATGGAGCAATCCGGAAAAAGCCGGTGCCACCCAGCTGCAACAAGCCATCGGCCTGCAAAACTTTGCCGCCATCGTGAAAGCCCATCCGCAAAACGGCAAACCCGGCTACGCAGTGATTACCCTGCCCAACGGCAATGCCGCTTTGGTGGAGGTGCGCGCCATCAGCCTGCCAGAAAACAGCAAACAGCAGTTGCCGGAGCTGCGCCAACAAATTGCCGGACGCAATACCGAAGCGTTCTACCGCCAATACTTGCAAGTGCTGCAACGCAAATACCCGATACAGCATGGCTCGCAGAAATTGGATCGGGATGAAAACTGATTGATTTTGCCACTTGAAAAGGCTACCTGAAAGTTTCAGGTAGCCTTTTGCTATTTCTACTTAGCTTCGGCTGAGTGATAGCAGGGAAGGGCGGCTTGAGAGTTTCAATGATGTTAGGAAATATTGGTTTGTTAGGCTGCATTCGTTCCAGCTTCTTGCGTCAATAGAGTAGAAGCAAACTGATACCTTGCATAGACACGATAAAGGCTACCTGAAACTTTCAGGTAGCCTTTCTATTACTGCAATTATGTTTGGAGCAAGCCGACTATCCAGCCTAACCCGCGGCCAGATTGCGCAGTTCGCGCACCGCATCGGCAATTTCACCCGCAGTCAGACCGATGGGGCCGATGCCTCGGGTAGCCAGCAGCTCTGCCGCCGTGCCATGCATCCACACTGCCGCGCAGGCCGCATCTTGCATGGGCAGATGTTGCGCCAGCAGGGCGGCCATTAGGCCGCTCAATACGTCGCCACTGCCAGCGGTGGCCAAGCCGGGATTGCCGCTGTCGTTTTCATACACAATCCGCCCGTTCGGCGTGCACACCACGGTATTCGCACCCTTGAGCACCACATAGCTGCCGTAGCGCTCGGCAATCTGGGTTGCCGCCAAATAGCGGTTACCCTGCACCTCTTCCACCGTAATACCCAGCAGGCGTGCCGCTTCCAGCGGATGAGGCGTGAGCACCACATTATTGGGCAAAAACATTGTTTCCACTGCCAGCAGGTTCAGCGCATCGGCATCCAGCAGCAGCGGTGCATCGGTATGGATGGCTGCCGCCGTGGTCTGCTCCAACAGCTGGCGCGAAGCATCGCTCATGCCCAGGCCGCAGCCAATAGCGTAAACGCTGATGTCGCGCCGCTGCACCAGCTGCGCGGCGGTGGTGATCATGATTTCCGGATAATTGGGCAGATACGGTATCGGCAGGCTGTTTTGCGCAAAACCGAGCCACACTTTGCCCGCCCCGCCTTTCAAGGCCGCACTGGCCGCCAACACACCGGAACCGGCCATGCCGGCCGCGCTGCCCAGCACGGCCACCGTGCCGAAAGTGCCTTTATGGCTGTCTTCCGCGCGCGGCTTGACTAAAAGGGGAAAACGGAAACGGGCAGTATGCTGCCACTGCGCCAACTGCTGGGATAAATCTGCCATATCAAACCTCGTGTTATTTAATTAGACAAATGCCAAGCAAACGGCATACCGAGAGTACGGCCATTACGCCGAATATTGAGCTAGGGCAAATACGGTGCAGGCCGCCATTGACCTGGTGCCAAATCCAGCTGCCACAAATCCAGCCGACCGATGCCCACGCGCACCAGCCGCAGGCAGGGGTAGCCCGCCTTGGCCGTCATGCGGCGCACTTGGCGGTTTTTGCCTTCGCTGATGCGGATTTCCAGCCAAAAATCCGGCACGCTCTTGCGCACCCGAATCGGCGGCACGCGCGGCCACAGGCGGTCGGTTTCCGATTTTTCAGGTAGCCTGATCTGCGCCGGGCGGGTAACGAAATCGCCCAAATCCACACTACGCCGCAACAAATCCAGTTTTGCTTCGTCCGGGCTGCCTTCGAGCTGCGCCCAATAGGTTTTCACCGTTTTGTGGCGAGGGTCGGCAATTTTGGCTTGCAGGCGGCCGTCGGCCGTGAGCAGCAGCAGGCCTTCGCTGTCGGTGTCCAGCCGCCCGGCGGGATAAACATCGGGCAGCCCGATAAACTCTTTCAGCGAGCGGTGTTTCTCGTGCGGGCTGAATTGGCAGATAACCCCATAGGGCTTGTTGAAAACGATTAAATCAGACATGGTGTGCAGGCCGGTTGGGGTTTCAGGTAGCCTTTTGGGCTGAAATGGCTAGATTATATAGCTGAAATCAAAGCTATTCTAGCCACCTACGCCCGTATTTCCAAGCAATGCAAGCCATCTGGCGGTATAATCATCCCTGGCTGAGTTGAGGCTACCTGAAAACGCAAGCTGCAACAAAGTTGGAACGTAGCGAAGTTTCTGCCAAGCCAAGGCCTAATCCCCATCTACATAGCGAGAACACCATGTCCCCAGCCCCCATCCGCACCGGCCGTGCCGCCGACCAACTGCGCTCCATCAGTATCATCCCTCACTTCCTGCCCCATGCCGACGGCTCCGCCCTGATTGCCTGCGGCAACACCAAAGTGATTTGCACCGCCAGCATCGACGAATCCGTTCCTCCCTTTCTGCGTGGCAAAAACCAAGGCTGGGTAACCGCCGAATACGGCATGCTCCCCGCCTCCACTGCCAGCCGCATGCGCCGCGAAGCCGCCCAAGGTAAGCAATCCGGCCGCACCCAGGAAATCCAACGCCTGATCGGCCGCTCCCTGCGTGCCGCTGTGGATTTAAGCCGGCTGGGCGAACGCCAAATCCTGATCGATTGCGACGTAATTCAAGCCGACGGCGGTACCCGCACCGCCAGCATCACCGGCGCATATGTCGCCTTGCATTTGGCTGTGGGCAAGCTCTTGGCCGCAGGCAAACTCGCGCACAACCCGATCCGCGAAGCCGTGGCCGCCGTATCGCTCGGCATCGTCGGCGGCGTGCCCCTGATTGATTTGGACTACCCCGAAGACTCCGGCTGCGACAGCGACATCAACCTCGTGATGACCGCCTCCGGCAACATCATCGAAATCCAAGGAACCGCCGAAGGCGCCGCCTTCAGCCCCGCCGCACTCACCCAACTGCTCGCGCTCGGCCAAAAAGGCATCGCCGAACTGCTGCAACACCAGCAAGCCGCCATTGCTGCTGCCGGCTAAGGCTACCTGAAAGCCGGTTTAACGCCGCAATCCATTGCAAATTCGTTGCGGCGGCATTTTCAGGTAGTCTCAAAGCATACAACAGGCTACCTGAAAACGAAGTTTCCGAAAGAAGCCGACTTTCTGCGAAGCCAAAACCTAGCTGCACCGAAGTTCAAAACCAACCGCAATCAAAACGAAGGAAACCCATGAAACTCTACACCAGCCCCACTTCCCCCTATGGCCGCCTTGTCCTGCTCGCCACCCTTCCGCGGCATGAGCTCGATTTCGCCATTGCCTACACCAACCCTTGGGAAAACCCCGCTGAGCTCCAAGCCCTCAACCCCTTCTCCCAAGTGCCCGTTTTGCAAACCGACAGCGGTACCGTCATCGGCAACAGCCCGTTTATCTTGGACTTCCTGCTCGGCCACCCCCTGCACACCGCCGAGCAAACCGCCACCGCCGCCTTTGCCTTCTCCCTGCTCGACCAGCTGGTGAAACTCTTCGGCCTGCAAAAATTCAAAGCCGAAAATACCCCCGACCACCCGCTCACCGAACGCGCCCGCGCCGCCTGCATCCGAGGCCTGGCCGCCGCCCCGCAGCTGGATGCCGAGAGCGGCGACGTTGCCCACCTCGCGCTGGGCATGGCCTGGGTGTTCATGCAATACCGCCTGCCTGATTTGCAGCCCCACCTCAGCCCCGCCAACCAAAGCGCATTGGCACACTTCACCGCCCGCGCCGACGTGCGCGCCGTGTCGCCGGAAAACTTGGAAACCCGCCCCGCCACTTTGGCGCAACTGCGGCAGAGTTTGGTTTAGCCCTATCCGTATCCCCGCCGATACGGCCAAAGGCTACCTGAAAAACAGCGCCACCGAATTTTCAGGTAGCCTGCCGTTATAATGCGTGCATAGCCAAAGCAATACCGAAAGATAAGTAAAGGATCACCAGCATGAGTACTCCGCAAACCGCTATCATCCCGGAAACCATCACCGCCGCTATTTATATCGAGGCCGACGTGCGTGATGCGGCCAAAGTCAAAACCGCCTGCCGCGAAGCCCTCGCCGCGCTGGCCGACTGCCAAACCCGTTTCCCCGGCCACGAGTTGGGTGTGACCATCGCCTTCGGTGCAGACTTCTGGCGCGGCCTGAACCACAGCGGCGAAGGCGAAGAAATCCGCCCCTTCGTGCCGCTGGGCAACGGCCTGTGCCCCGCCACCCAGTGCGATTTGATGATCCATATCCAATCCACCCACACCGGCCTGAACTATTTGCTGGCGGAAAAAGTGCTGGCCGCTTTCGGCGAATCGCTTGAAATAAAAAACGAAACCCACGGATTCCGTATGCCGGAAGAGCGCGGGTTGGACGGCTTTGTGGACGGCACAGAAAACCCGCACGGCGACGAAGAAATCGCTTCCGTCGGCATCATCGCCGAAGGGAAAAGTGCGGGCGGCAGCTATGTGGTACTGCAACAATACCTGCATGACCTGAAAAAATGGGACGGCATCAGTGTGAAAGAGCAGGAGCAGGCCGTCGGGCGCAGCAAGGCCGACAACATCGAATTTGCCCGCGAAGACCGTTTGCCCGATTCGCACCTGGGCCGCACCAACATCAAAGAAAACGGCGTCGGCCTGAAAATCGTGCGCCGCAGCCTGCCTTTCGGCCAAGTGAGCGGCGAGCACGGCCTGCAATTCATCGCCTACAGCGCCAGCCTGCACAATATCGACGAACAGCTGAAATTCATGTTCGGTGAAAAAGACGGCAAAATCGACCTGCTGCTGAAATATATGTCCACCGCCAAACGCAGTGCCTACTACTACGCGCCGAGCGTGGAGCGCTTGGTTGATCTGTGATGTTGCAGATTTGATTGGCCGACAATATAAAGGCTACCTAGAATTCAGGTAGCCTTTAATCTAATGAGAACATGGGTTGGCTTGCTATAAAAGGCTACCTGAAAACATTGCGGAACGGCGCCGCGTTTGTTTCAGGTAGCCTTACTTGTCTCGCTATCAAGCAATCTAATTAATCAAACTGTTTCCTGATCAGCCGGTTTACCGCCGGCTATTTTGCCGATGATGCCGCCGAGCACAATCCCGGCCAGGGCGAAGGGTAGCCACTCCAGCGAATAGGCTTTCAACGGCAGTTGTTCGGTAAAACCTGCACCGGCCACGGAGAGGATGGAAACCGCGGTAGCCAGGCCGGTGGCGAGGCGGTGGGCAAGCAGGGGCATCGGGCGGATGAAGTTGTCGATAATCAGCAGCAGCAGGATGGTCATGGCAATCGGGTAGAGCACCATCAATACGGGCACAGATTTGCCGATAACGGCGCTCAAGCCTTGGTTGGCCAGGATGAAGCTCACGAGGGTTACCGCGATGACATAGCTGCTGTAGCGGATGCGCGGGAACAGTCCATAGAAGAATTCGCCCACGGCGGTCACCAAGCCGACCGAGGTGGTGAGGCAGGCGAGGGTAACGATGATGCCGAACAGGATACGGCCGAAGCTGCCGAAGGTTTGATAGGCGGCGGTATTGAGCAGGAAGGAGCCGATGTCTTGCTGTTTGGCAGCCAAATCGGCCAGGGTGTCGGGCGACACGGGCAGGCGGTTGCTCACCCAGGCCAGGCCGACATAAATAATAGCCAGCGATATTGCGGCGATGATGCCGGCCACAAAGGTTTGCTTCATCACCACTTGGTTATCGCGCTGATCCGCCGGCATTTTGGCCTTGATGGCATTGATCACAATCACGGAAAAGGCTACGGAGGCGAGCACGTCCATGGTTTGATAGCCGCCGATAAAACCGGCTAAGAAGGCGGATTGGCCGCCGAAGTTGGTGGCAAGCATGGTGGTTGGGTTGCCATAGAGCCACCATACGGATTTGCCGATCAGGGCAAGGATGGCGACGAGCAAAGCGGGAGTGAGGATGGCGCCGATGCGCTCTACCATTTTGGAGGGGTTCAGGCTCAGCCACAGGGTGATGGCGTAGTAAACCACGGTGAAGGCGAGAAGCGAGCCGCTGCCAGCTTCGCCGATAAAGGGCAGCACGGCCATTTCATAGGAAGTGGCACCGGTGCGCGGGATGGCGAAGAAGGGGCCGATGGTGAGATAAATCGCCATCAGAAAAATGACGGCAAACCAAGGGTGGATGCGGGTGAGGGAGGTTTTGTAGCCATTGTGATAGAAAGCGCTTACCATGATACCCAACAGAGGCAGGCCGACGCCGGTAATCACGAAGCCGAGGAGGGTGCTCCAGAATTCGGGGCCGCTATTGAGGCCGAGAGTGGGCGGAAAAATCAGGTTGCCGGCGCCAAAAAAGATGGCAAACAGCATAAAGCCGATAATAAAGGTGTTTTTATTCATGATGTTCTCTGGTAGGCTACTATTGCTTGGATATGGCCGATAGCTGCGGTAAAAAAGTATTATGATACCGAATCGGCTGTTAAAGGGATAGGGCGGCTGGCTAAACGGATTTTGGCTTCGTTGAAGCTTATGCTTTCAGGTAGCCCTTTTGAAGCTACCTGGGAAAAGCGATCTGCCTGAAACCAAATCTACACGGCACAGAAGATGTAAAAGGCTTTATCCAGGCAGAAGGACACAGTATAATTCGATAATTCCGCCAACGAATTACCCCTTTCTTTCTTTGCGCTGATTTTATGCCGCTGCTGTCAATAGAATTTGCTGCCTTTTTCCTGTGCTTCTTCCCTGTTTACTGGCTGTTGGCCAAGCGGCCGCGCTGGCAGAATTGGCTATTGCTATTTGCTGGGTTGGGTTGGTTGTGGCATTTGCATTGGGGGTTTGCCGTGGCCGTGCTAGCGTTTTCACTGGGTACTACGTTGATTGCTGCCGGTCTGTCGCAGGGAAGGGGACAGACGGCGCGTCGCAGATGGTTCACGGTTGGCGTGCTGCTGGCGATGTTGAATTTGTCGTTTTTCAAATATGTGGATTTCTTCCTGCCGCTGTTGCAGCGAAGCGGGCACGATGCGGCACTGGGTATTCTGATGCCGCTGGGCATTTCCTATTACACCTTTCAAGGCGTGGCTTATCTGGTGTCGCTCTACCGCAATGAAGACGTGCGGCTCAAATGGCGCGAGCTTTTGCTGTATTTCAGCTTTTTCCCCACCATCACTTCCGGCCCGATTGCCCGTACCGGCCAATTAAAAAGCATCTATGGCACAGACGGCGGCATGACGGCGCAAATCCGCAGCGAACAACCGCGCACCATGATCCGCCCGGCGTTGGCTATTGGCCTGATTGTGCTGGGTATCTGCAAAAAATGGTGGCTGGCCGGGGCGCTAGGCGGCAACTGGGTGGATCCGGTGTTTGAAAACCCGCTGCAATACGACTCCATCACAGTGCTCACTGCGATGTATGGCTACACCGTTCAACTATTTATGGATTTTTCCGGCTACACCGATTTGGTGGTGGGCATGGCCATGTTGCTCGGCTTTCAGCTGCCGCAAAACTTCGCCATGCCACTACGCGCGTTTAATCTGCGCGATTTTTGGAACCGCTGGCACATCACGCTCTCCACCTGGATTCGCGACTACATCTATATCCCGCTGGGCGGCAGCCGCAAAGGCTGGCGGCGCACACAAATCAATTTGATGATTGCCATGCTGCTCTCCGGCATCTGGCACGGCCATGGTTGGAATTTCCTGCTGTGGGGCGCGTTGCACGGCGTTGGGCTGGTGGGGCTGAATATCGGTGATAAAATGCTGGGCGGGCGCGAGAAACTGTCCGGCTTGTCCCGTTTTGGTAAACTAGTAGCGGTACTGTTTACCGTAAACTTTGTCTGTCTCACCTTTGTAGTATTCCGCACTGAAAGTCTGGCCGATACCGGGCTGATGTTCCGATCGTTGTTGGGTGGAGGCGGCAGTGGCGTACCGGAATTGGAAACCTTATTAGTGCTGGGTGCGATGGTGTTCGCACTGGCCGCCTACGGCCTCTTATCCAAGCTGTTTGACAGCGCAATAGTGCTCTTGGAACGCCTGCCGATGTGGATATGGCCGCTACCGATGGGTGCCGCCATGTGGCTATTGATGGTGTTTGCCCCTTCCGGCATTCCGGGCTTTATGTATGCCAACTTTTAATAACCATAATAATAAGAAAGGATTGGGCAGTTATGAATCCCAGCAAAGCCAAACGCAGAGCCAATAAGAACAAACACCGCAACAAAGCCGCACGCCGCAAATCTAGTACGAAAAAACGCCCTGAGCAGCTGGAATTACCGGTATCTGTATCGGAGCAGGTAGCAACCAACCCCGATTCGCAAGCCAAACCCGCAGCCAAAGCGGCCAAAACCGAATCCGCATCGCTAACCCATTCTCAGGTAGCCTCAGGCAAAACAACCAGAGCAGGGCACAAAACGCCGCAGCGCAAACCGAAACCTGCACAATTTGCTACCGTGCGTCCGGCCAAAACCGCTCACTCCGTGGCCGACGCAATCGGCATCCCGAGTGCAACACCGGATAACCAAAGCAAGCCCACCTCCCCGGTGTGGCGGCTGTATGCGGCTATGCTGCTCACTGCACTGTTCACCGTGTGGTTTAGTCAAGATTCTATCAACGCCTATTGGCAGCAAACCTACCACCGTGCTAGCCCTTTGGAAAAATTAACCGACTATGGTTGGTGGCGTAACGGCAGCCGTTGGCAGCAGGCAGCCTTGCAGCGGCATGAAGCTGCCCTAAGCTGGCTGGAAGCCGAAAACAAAAGCTGGCGCGAGCAGCACGCCACCGCATACACCCCGCCGGGTGTAGTGTTACCCACTGCATCTGCTGTACCGCCCGAAACCAGAACCAAATCCGCTTCCGAGCCGGCTGCGGCACAAAACACCGCATCCAAACCACTGCACGAGTGCGTGCAGCTTTCAGCAGGCGACAAAGTATTCTTTGCCGGCGATTCCATGATGGAAGGTGTAGCGCCGCATGTACAGAGATGGTTGAGCAGCCAATACGGCATCGACTCACTCAACCTCAGCCGTCAAAGCACTGGCCTTTCGTACCCCAGCTTCTTCGACTGGCCGGGCACCATAGAAAAAATCTTGCGGGAAGATCAAAAAATCAAGTTGCTGGTGGTGTTCCTGGGGCCAAACGACCCTTGGGATTTCCCCAATCCTGAGCCGGGAACCCAAAGCTACCTGAAATTCCAAAGCCCTGAATGGGAACAGGTTTACCGGCAACGTATTGAACGCATTGTTGTTGCCGCCAAAGCAGCTAACGTTCAGATTATCTGGCTGGGCATTCCGCTGATGAAGAGTACCCGCTTCAATGCCCAAATGCGTTACTTAGACAGCCTATTTGCCAGTGAGCTGGCCGGAAAAACCATCTGGTTACCTACCGACAAAATCATGGGTGGCGAAGATGGGAAATACCGAGACAGCATCAGCATCAACGGACAAACCGTCCGTTTGCGCAGTAAAGACGGCATTCATTTCACCATAAAGGGGCAACAGCTTCTGGCCGACCAGATAGCAGGCCGCATCGACTATCAGCCCACCAATTCCGTTGCGCCCGCCACCCCACCGCCTCCGAAACTGTGATGGCGAATAGAAAATCATAATTTAAGGATAGCTAGAGTAATGTTGTTTTCCAAAAAAGGCCGCCAACTGGCCTTAATGACTGTCTGCCTGCTCGCCTGCCAGGCCTGCAGCGCCGAAATCGCCGCCCAAGGCTCTTCTGAAAAAGCCGAGCTCACCAACTACGGCAGCTGGCAGCCCGTGTGGCTCGACAAGCTGCAACGGCTCAACCGTGGGGACGACGTGAAATTCCGCATCATCCAGCTGGGCGACTCTCATACCGCCGGCGACTACTTCACCAACGAATTGCGCACCCGCCTGCAACAACAGTGGGGTGATGGCGGCATCGGCTGGGTATATCCCAACACTGTATCCGGCCAGCGTAACGCCCAAGTGCTGCATAGCAGCAGCGGCTGGCAGGTGTTGAGCAACCGCAACGCCCGTGCCGAATTCCCATTGGGCGGCATTCTTAGCCGCTCCTCTGGCGGCAGCGGTGGCGTAACCGTTAACCCCCGCAGCCCTATCAGCGAAGCCCAACAAATCACCATCACCGCCCGTCCCGTGTTTGCCGACAGCGAACTTAAAGTGTACGGCGCGCAAGGCAGCCAAGTCGCCTCCCTGCCCAATCTCGGCAGTAACGCTTGGCAGTATTTCTCCTTCACCTCCCAGCTGCCGCTCAGCTACCGTGCTCAAGCTGGCGATATTTGGGAAATCGGCCACATCAACATCGAAAACAACCGCCCCGGCGTAACCGTATCGGCCATGGGCATCAATGGCTCGCAGCTCTCCCAATGGAGCGGCTGGCGCGCCGATTGGCAGCAGGATTTGTCTGCCACCCAGGCTGATTTGGTCATCCTGGCCTACGGCACCAACGAGGCATTTAACAGCCGTCTCGACATGGCGCAAACCAAACGCATCTGGGCCAATACCATCCATAAAATCCGCGAAGCCCTGCCTGGTGCCGGCATCCTGATTATCGGCGCACCCGAGTCGCTTCAAGGACGGCACGGCCAATGCGGCCAACGCCCGCCTTATCTTGACGCCATACAGCAAATGCAGCGCGAAGTGGCACAGCAGGAGCAAATTTTGTATTGGTCGTGGCAGGCTGCTATGGGGGGCGCGTGCAGTATGAAAAGCTGGATGGCACAAGGCTTAGGCGCGCGCGACGGTGTGCATTTCACCGCTCAAGGTTACCAAACCGCTGCTGGCAAACTGGCCGACGACATCATCAAACTGGCCAATAAATGACCCGCCCAAACAGATTTCAGGTAGCCTTAGATACGAGGCTACCTGAAAATACAATAGACCCATTACCCATTCGCTCCGGAGCCCAACCATGCCGCAATGCCAAGACATCATCCGCTGGTGCAACGAATTTTTGCTCACTGCCGAATTCCTCGACTACGCCCCCAACGGCCTGCAGGTGGAAGGGCGGGAAGAAGTGCATAAAATCGTGTGTGCCGTTACCGCCAGCCAGGCCGCCATCGATTATGCCGTGGCGCAGGATGCCGATATGCTTTTGGTGCACCACGGCCTGTTTTGGAAAAGCGAGCCGATCACCATCACCGGCTGGAAACACCGCCGCATCGCCACGCTTATCCGGCACAACATCAATATGGCTGGCTATCACCTGCCGCTCGATGCCCACCCTGAACTGGGTAATAACGCTCAGCTGGCATTACGCATGGGGTGGCACATAGAAGGCCAAACCGGTGAGCAAAACCTACTTATGTTCGGCACACCAGAGGCAGAGGCAGACGGCCATACGCTGCTGGCTAATCTGGCTGAGCGTTTGGGGCGACAGCCGATATTTGCCGGTGATTTGTCGCGGCCGGTGCGCAAGCTGGCTTGGTGTACCGGTGGGGCGCAGGGCTTTTTCCAACAGGCAATCGATATGGGCGTAGATGCCTTCGTTACCGGTGAGATTTCCGAAGCGCAATATCATTTGGCGCAGGAAAATGGCGTGCTGTTTGTGAGTGCCGGCCACCATGCAACCGAACGTTACGGCATCCAAGCGCTGTCGGCACGGTTACAGCAAGAATGGCCGCTGGAATGCCTGTTTTTTGATGAAGACAATCCAGCCTAAGTTTAAGTTGTCGTGTAATCTTTACATCTTGCTTTTCAGGTAGCCTTGGATGCATTTTTATCATTTGAACAAGTTGTTACATTGTTGCACTTATGCCCATGTCCCCTGCTGCGGTAAGACAAATCTTTACTTTATTTTAAATATTTCTTTAAGTGTTGATTTAGGTTAAGTTAAATCACGCCGCTGCGCTATTGGCAGGATGAGGCCTTTGCAAAGTTGCCTCTTTGCGACGCCACAACGGCTGTTGTGCAAAAGCCTTGGTATTTCGGTATTTTTAAAGTATTAGGATGATTGAGTAATGACTAACCAAGAAATCAATCAAGAACAACGGCGCTTTTTGGTACTGGCCACTGCCGGAGCCGCCGGTGTGGTGCGCTGGTGGTAGCCAGCCTTTCGTTGTCAGTTTTTCCCTTCGGAAAAGGCCAAAGTAACCGTTGCGCCGATCGACATCGACATGAGAAAAATTGAAACCGGCCAGTTGGTTACCGCCGAGTGACGCGGCAAGTGGATTTTGGTGCACGCTGGAAAGGGGGGCTTCTTTTGCCTGTGCTATGGTTCCAAATTCAACTTGGTCAGCCGTGCGTTCAAAGGAATGCCAGCGCCGTCCAATCTGGTGATCCCTCCTTATAAATATCTATACTGAAACCACCATCCGCGTGGGTGAAGACAGCTTATACCGAGGAACAAATCATGACCAATCAAACTATAACCTAAACCAATACTATCTGCCCGCCACACTTACTGCGGCGGAATACATCATACGAGATGTGTCTGACGGCTGGATTATCCGCTATATGTACTCCCCGGCACTTCGTTGTTCTTCATCGTGGTGTATCTGCTATATTCCGCGGCCTGATTTACGGCTCGTTCAAAAAACCGCGCGAGCTCGTGTGGGTGTGTAGCGCGCTGATTTTCCTCGCCCTGACGGCGGAAGCCTTTCAGATGTCGTTTGGGGGCACGCAGGTAATCATCAACCTGTTCGGTGCCATTCCCGTAATCGGCCCTGATTTGTCCACTTGGATTCGCGGCGACTTTAACGTTTCCGACGTTACGCTCAACCGCTTCTTATGCCCTGCACGTGATGGCCGTGCCGCTGGTGCTGGTCGGTTTGGTGATGGCGCATTTGATTGTGCTGCACGAAGTGGGCTCCAACAACCCAGACGGCGTGGCAATCAAGTGTAAATCAAAAAGCTGAAAGACGAAAACGGCATCCCGCTCAACAGCTTCTCCTTCCATTCGTATTACACCATGTAAAAGATATTTTGGTTCCTGATTGTGTTCTACTCCATCATGTTCTTCGCTCCTGAAAGCGACCGCTTCCTCGAAGCGCCCAACTTCAACGTGGCCACCTCACTGAAACCTCCGGAGCACATCGCCCCGGTATGGTATTTCACCTCGTTCTACGCCATCTTGCGCGCCGTTCCCTCGTTTCCTGGCACGTAGATGTGAGGTGTAACCGGCATGGGCGCGGCAGTGATTCTGATTGCCCGCCTGTCTGGCTCAACCGCTCGCCGGTAAAGTCTGTGCGCTACCGTAACACCACCTTCAAAACCTTGCTGGTGCTGTTCCTGTTCGCCATCATACTGCCGCTGGCCTACTTCCTGAAGAAGGAATAAAGGAATACTGGAAAAACGTGCACTAAGCATACCTCAGCAAGAAACACAGCTTGGAAACAGCTTGTGTTTTTTGGGGAAAGAGGCTACCTGAAACCATAAACCACCAACAAAGAAAGCAAGCCGCAGGCCGGATGCTGGTATCTAACAAAGCGCCTGATATACTGAATACTTCAAATCACAGCAGCTATATTTTTAGGTAGCCTCAAACCGATTCAGGCTACCTGAACCCCAATCAAAGAGCCACCGAATGCAAGACCTCATCGAAGAAGCCTACCGGCTGTTTGCTCCCTATACAGTCCGCTTCCCTCTCAATATCTGCACCTGCGAATGCTGCACGCCTAAAGACTGCCAACGCGAACTGCTGCGCTACCGATTACGCGAGATTCCTGCCAACAACCTGGTCGGCTATCTGGGCAGCGTGCCGCTGGCAGACGAAGCCGCCACCGCGCGCGATATGAAGCATTTCCCGCCACGCATTTTGCAGGCCTTGGTAAACGACGAAGATGTGCACCCCACCGATGAAATGCTGCTCGACAAATTGCGCTGCAACCTGCCCGAATGCTGGCCGGAAGATGAAATCCGCTGGCTGCACTGCTTCGCTGCCGCTTGGTTTGCACACCAAATTGCCGCTTCGCGCTACGAAGGCTGTCTGTCCGCATGGCTGGCCATGTTCCACTTTGCGGGCCTAGACGTAACCGACAAGCTGCTCGCTCTGTGGACACAGTCTGCTTCTGAAACCAACGCCCTGCGCGAATTTATCGGCCTGTATCTGACCATACCCTATGGTGCAAACGAACCGGACTGGGATAAAGCCTGTTATCTCCCCGACCATCGCCCGCATCGTGAGCATCTAGTCACCAAACTTTCCGTCTGGTTCGCCGCCACGCACACCCGCGCCACCTTTCGCCGAGCCTCTAAGCAAGCCTTGCTGGCCGGCCGCGAAAAACCGGAAGAAACCCTGCTTTGGGAGCAATGCTACGACTGGCTGGCTTGAAGGCTACCTGAAAAACCGGCCGAGCAATTTGAGCCATATAGCAATTCACGTTGTTTGAGCTTTACTGCTGCACCGCTTGCAACCAACCTTGAGCTTACAGTAGGGCAGCATGGCCACTTTGCTTGCCAATAAAAAGCATCTTCTGAATAAAAGCAAATCCGTCATCCATCCTCCTGCCAAAGGCTAGCTGCAATCTGCCGTCCGGTTTTGGCTTACTTTCAGGTAGCCTGCTTATTGTGCGTTATAATCCCGCTGTTTTCATTTCACATAAACGGTTGCCCAAATGTGCAAAACCCTCCTCCTCGTTGACGGCTCTTCTTATCTTTACCGCGCTTATCACGCGATGGCGCAGTTGTCTGCGCCTGACGGTGCGCCGACGGGTGCGCTTTATGGCGTGTTGAATATGTTGCGCCGGCTGCGGGCGGATTATGTGCACGATTATTGCGCGGTGGTGTTTGATGCGAAGGGCAAGAATTTCCGCCACGAGATGTTCCCCGACTACAAGGCGACACGCCCGCCGATGCCGGACGATTTGCGCCCGCAGGCGGAAGCCTTGCCGGATTTGGTGCGGTTGATGGGCTGGCCGGTGCTGGTGATTCCGCAAGTGGAAGCGGACGACGTTATCGGCACGCTGGCGGCGATGGCCGGCGAAGCAGGTTGGAATGTGGTGGTATCCACCGGCGATAAGGATATGGCGCAGCTGGTGAACGAGCGTGTAACGCTGGTGAACACGATGAGCGGCGAAAAGCTGGACATTGAAGGCGTAAAGGAAAAATTCGGCGTGCGCCCCGATCAAATCCGCGATTATCTCGCGCTGATGGGTGACAAGGTGGACAACGTGCCGGGCGTGGAAAAATGCGGCCCGAAAACGGCGGTGAAGTGGCTGGAAGCCTACGGCTCGCTGGCTGGTGTGATGGAGCACGCTGCGGAAATCAAGGGTAAGGTCGGCGAAAACCTACAAGCCGCGCTGCCCCAACTGCCGCTGTCGTATGATTTGGTGACGATTAAAACCGATGTGGACTTGTACGCCGAGCTTTCAGACGGCCTCGAAAGCCTGCGCCGCACTTCGCCGAAATGGTCGCAGCTTGCGGTCGATTTCAAACGCTGGGGCTTCCGCACTTGGCTGAAAGAAGCGGAAAGCCGTATGCACGAAGCGGCGGACGGCGATTTGTTCGGCAGCGATACGATAGGCGAACAGGCAGCGTTGGACATGGAAACGTCGTCTGAAAAAATCATAGAACATGTCCCCGCCCCAGAAAAGCTGGATTATCAATCCGTTACCACCGAAGCGCAGTTTGCCGCCTTGTTGGACAAACTGTCGCAGACGGACAAAATCGGCATTGATACGGAAACTACGTCCCTAGACGCGATGAATGCCTCGTTGGTTGGCATCAGCATCGCGTTCCAAGCAGGAGAAGCGGTTTACATCCCTGTAGGACACAGCCTGACTGCTGCACCCGAACAGCTTGATTTACAATACGTATTAGGCCGTCTGAAACCGCATTTGGAAAACCCCGCCCTGAAAAAAATCGGGCAAAACCTCAAATACGACCAACACGTTTTCGCCAACTACGGCATCGCCCTGAACGGCATTGCCGGCGACGCCATGCTCGCTTCCTACATCATCGAGAGTCATCTCGGACACGGATTGGACGAATTGTCCGAACGCTGGCTGGACTTGGAAACCATTACCTACGAATCGCTGTGCGGCAAAGGCGCGAAACAAATCGGTTTTGCCGACGTCGCCATTGAGCAGGCAACCGAATACGCCGCCCAAGACGCAGATTTCGCCCTGCGCCTCGAAGCGCACCTGCGCGCGCAGATGGACGCCAAACAGCTTGAAATGTATGAACAAATGGAGCTGCCCGTCGCGCAGGTATTGTTTGAAATGGAACGCAACGGCGTGCAAATCGACCGCACCGAACTCGCCCGCCAAAGCGCGGAACTCGGCTCGGAACTGGTAAAACTCGAAGAACAGGCCTACACCGCCGCCGGACAGCCGTTCAACCTCAACTCGCCCAAACAGCTTCAAGAAATCCTGTTCGACAAAATGGGCATCCCCACCAAAGGCCTGAAAAAGACTGCCAAAGGCGGCATCTCCACCAACGAAGCCGTGCTCGAACAGCTCGCACCCGACTACCCCTTGCCCAAAATCATCCTGCAAAACCGCAGCCTGGCGAAACTCAAATCCACCTACACCGACAAACTGCCCGAAATGATTTCCCCCAAAGACGGCCGCGTGCATACCACCTACGCCCAAGCCGTCGCCATCACCGGCCGCCTCGCCAGCAACAACCCCAACCTGCAAAACATCCCCATCCGCACCGCCGAAGGCCGCCGCGTGCGCCGCGCCTTCACCGCACCGCAAGGCAGCGTCATCGTTTCCGCCGACTATTCCCAAATCGAGCTGCGCATCATGGCGCACCTCTCCGGCGACAAAACCCTCATCGCCGCGTTCCAAAACGGCGAAGACGTACACCGCCGCACCGCCGCCGAAGTATTCGGCACCGCCCCCGAAAACGTCTCGTCCGAACAACGCCGCTACGCCAAAACCATCAACTTCGGTCTCATTTACGGCATGGGCCAATACGGCCTCGCCAAATCGCTGGGCATAGACAACCTGTCCGCCAAAACCTTCATCGACCGCTACTTCGCCCGCTACCCCGGCGTCGCCGAATACATGCAGCGCACCAAAGAACAAGCCGCCGCCCAAGGCTTCGTCGAAACCCTGTTCGGCCGCCGCCTCTACCTGCCCGACATCCGCAACAAAAACGCCAACGCCCGCGCCGGAGCCGAACGCGCCGCCATCAACGCCCCCATGCAAGGCACCGCCTCCGACCTCATCAAACGCGCCATGATAGACGTGTCCCGCTGGCTGGTTTCAGGTAGCCTGAAAAGCAAACTGATCATGCAGGTGCATGACGAATTGGTACTGGAGGTACCCGAAGCCGAACTGGATTCAGTCAAAGAAAAACTGCCGCAGATTATGGCGAAAGTGGACGAAGGGATGTTGAAAGTGCCACTGGTGGCTGAGGTAGGCGTGGGAATGAATTGGGAAGAGGCACATTAAAAAGGTTAGTTACATTTATTGATTAACACAAAAAGGCTACCTGAAATTTTCAGGTAGCCTTTCATCTCAAGTACTAAACTGCTCTTACTGCGTCAGCACATCCACACCCTGCGGCGGGGTAAAACGGAATTGGCTGCGGGAGAGGTTGGATCTGGTATTCAGATTGTTGAATTTGATAGTGGTTTGGTTGCCAAAGCTGTCTTTTAAGCGCATTTCGGCCAGATCGTCACCTTTGAAGCCAAGGCGGAGGTATTGGTAGCCGGCGTTGGAATGCTTTGGCGTGGCCAATACGTAGTCGATGCCGCCGGCGGAGCCGTCTTCTTTCAGGGTGTAGCTGGCGGAGAGGGCGTCTTTATTGGAGAGGATGGCGGCGGGGCTGTCGCCGATGGCTTGGTTTTGCGCGGTTTTGGTGATTTGCGCCAAATCAATGTCGTAGAGCCAAATGTGGCTGCCGTCGCCTACGATGGTTTGTTTGTAGGGGCTGGTATATTCCCATTTGAAGAGGCCGGGACGCAGGATGCTGAAGCGGCCTTGGGCGTTGCGGGTTTTGTTACGGCTTTGCACGCTTTGGCTGAAGCTGCCGCTGATGCCGTCGGTGTCGGCGTTGAATTTTTGCAGGGCTTCGATGCCGCCGGCCTGGGCGCTGCCGATGGCTATTACCAAAACGGCTGCGGCAACAAGGCGGAAGGTTTGGTTTTTCATCATTTTTCCTTTGTGCGAATCAAAACGGAATACGGCGCATTGTACCAGCTTGGGCGTGGCGGGGCAGGGCGGTAGGAATTGTGAAGATAGCAGGGCAAAGGAATTTTTCCGCTGCGGCAAGGCATTAGGCAAAATAGGGTGGCGAATTTTTAACCGGATTTTATTCCTACGCTATAATTCACGGCTGCGGTAAGCGGCGGAAAAGGTTGCGGTAGATGCAGCGAGCCGCAGACAATACAGATAGCACGGTAAGGCGAGCCAACGCGGTAGCATCCTCATTTTAATTCACTATACTTTTCAGGTAGCCTCATCCGCCTTCTTTGGAGAACCTTATGATTCAAGCTGTATTATTCGATTTAGACGGCACATTGGCCGACACTGCGCTGGATTTGGGCGGCGCGCTCAACCGCCTCTTGGCCAGAAACGGCCTACCCGCCGTACCGATGGCGCAAATCCGGCCAGTGGCCAGCCATGGTGCCAACTATCTGATTAAGCTGGGCACGGGCATTGAAAAAAGCCACCCCGACCACTCGCGCTGGCGGCAGGAATACCTGGCCGAATACGAACACGGCTTTTGCGATGAAACCGTGTTGTTTGAAGGCATCAACCCCATGCTCGAGCAGCTCGCCCGCCGCCGCATTGCCTGGGGTATCATCACCAACAAGCCGCACCGTTTCACCAGCCTGCTCGTGCCCGAGCTGGGCTTTATCGCCCCGCCTGCCGTGGTGGTGAGCGGCGACACCTGCGCCGAGTCCAAACCCAGCACGCTGCCGATGCACCACGCCTGTCGGCAAATCGGCATTGCACCTGAGCGCTGCCTGTATGTGGGCGATGCCGAACGCGATATGGTGGCGGGCAAAAACGCCGGGATGGCCACTGCCTTGGCCAACTGGGGCTACATTGCCGAGAGTGACCCGGTGCACGAATGGCCGGCCGATGCACGGCTGGATGCGCCCGGGCAGATTTTGGATTTGCTATAGCCGAGTAGCTTAACCTTTACCTAATGGAGAACATCTTAATGAAAAAAATCAGCTTATTGCTGCCTATCTGCGCCACACTGGCCTTGAGTGGCTGCTTTATGTCGCAGAAATCGTAAATCATGCACCGCGAAGAGCTGTATAACGCACAAGACCAGGCTCAACTACGCATTTACGGCCACGATGTAGTGCACATGATCCCGAACAGCAGCTGCGAACAATGGGCAGAAAACAAGGCCGACGCCGCCACACCAGATTTACTGGTGCCCTGCCGCACCGCATCCGCAACCTTTCGGTGGGCATGCCTGCTACTCAGCGCAGCAACACCGTGAATGCCGATACCGGCGTGGTGTTCCGCGAGTCGTATAAAGAATTTGTGGTGCCCGCTGGCAAACCGCTGGTGCTCGATGGCGCGTTTCCCAGTAAAACCACCAGCCAGGTACACCGCTGTTACACCGCCAGCAGCCTCACCCCGCAGGCTGGCAAGAATTACGAAATACAGTATTCGCGCGGCGGGAACAGCTGCGATGTGGCTGTAGTGGAAATCCTGCCGCGAGCCGAAGGCAAAGTGCACCCCACCCGCCCTGCGCCCATCCTCCAGTATTGCCCGATGCCGGGAATCAGCTATTAAGCAGAAAAATCTACCTGAAAGTGCAGGTTTCGGAGACGCTCAAGCAGCAATCCAGTTTTCAGCTAGCCTGTTATTTGCATAGAGTCTACCTGAAAGCATCGATCACAGTTTCAGGTAGCCTTCCTTCCTAAGGAAAGCTCATGTCCTTTTCCCTTATCATCATCGGCGACGAAATCCTGCATGGCAGCCGCCAAGACAAACACTTTGCCTTTTTCAAACAGCTGCTCAAAGAGCGCGGCCTGCTGCTCGACTCCGTGCAATACCTTCCCGACAACCGCCAAATCCTGGTACACCGCCTGCGCCAAAGCTTTGCCGAAAGCCTGCCCACCTTTGTTACTGGCGGCATCGGCAGCACGCCTGACGACCACACCCGCCAAGCTGCTGCCGAAGCCCTTGGCTTATCGCTGATACTGCACCCGCAGGCTGCCGCCAACATCGAAACCGTATCCCTCAAACACGGCAACAGCCTCGACAGCCACGGCCACCAAATCCGCCTGCGCATGGCCGAATTTCCCCAAGGCAGCGGCCTGATTCCCAATCCCTACAACAGCATCGCCGGCTTTTCTATCCGCGAACACTACTTCCTGCCCGGCTTCCCCGTAATGGCACAGCCCATGGCAGCTTGGGTACTCGACGAATACTACGCCCATCTCCAACACCAAACCGAACGCCGCAGCGTCAGCGCCTGGATCGATTTGCCCGAATCCCGTATCAGCGCCCTGATGGCCGACATCGAACAGCACTACCCCGGCATCCGCAGCTTCAGCCTGCCTGCCACCCCCACCACCCAGCAGCGCTACTGCCTGCTGTTCGGCCTCAAAGCCGAAGGGGAAGCTTGTAGCCGGCTGGATGCAGCTTGGCAGACAGCCGAAGCCAGCTTGAAAAAGCAGGGCGCCACACAGATTGAGCTGGCGCCAGAAGACGTGTAAACAGAAAGAAATCGGTTTCAAGTAGCCTTCAGCATGATTGAGGCTACCTGGAATTTTTTATAACTAAAGCACTTCATACTGCTTTATCTCGCCTTGTTGTACTAGCTGTACTGTCTGCGGCTCATTGCTTTGCGTGAAACAATAATTATTTCATACATATACCCTAACCACGCTGTCAATCGGAATGTCGGATTCGAGGCCCTGGCTTACAGGAGCGGCAACATAAAGGCTACCTGAAGCTATTTTCTTCCTTAACTACGCCGGCGAGGAAATCTTATGGCAACAAATGGCGGCAAACATGCGGGCATTTCAACCCCGCCAATTTTGCAGCACCCATTTGATGTCGTCACCCAGCTGCTCGACGCTTATGGTGTGCCAATTGGACTCACAGCTGAGAGCGGCAGGGTTTTCAGGTAGCCTGAACAAGGTGGACGATTGCGTGCCGCCGAGCAGTTTGGGCGCTTGATAGCAGACGATTTCGTCCACCAAATCCTGCGCCAAAAATGCGCTGCCCAGTGTGGCTCCGGCTTCCAACATCAGCTCGCCGATGCCGCGCCCAGCCAAATCGGCCAGCACAGCATTCAGGCTGAGCCGGCCTTGGGCGTCAGCTTTCAAACGGCAGATTTCGGCGGCGGCGGGCGCGGGGCTGTTGGACAAGGTATAGATGAGCGTGGGAGCACTGCCATCGAGCAGATGGCTGCCGGCAGGCAGGCGCAGGCGGCTGTCAAGCAGCACGCGCAGCGGGGGGCGCAGGGTGGGGAAGTCGCGCACGGTTAGGCGCGGGTTGTCGGCCAGAGCGGTGCCGATGCCGGTGAGCACGGCGCAGCTTTCGGCACGCTGGATTTGCACGTCGTGCCGCGCCGCTTCGCCGGTAATCCATTGACTTTGGCCGTTGGCAAGCGCGGTTTTGCCGTCGAGGCTGGCGGCGGTTTTCAGCTTCACAAATGGGCGGCCGCGTTCGATGCGGGAAAGGAAGCCGCGGTTGAGCTGCCGTGCTTCGCGTTCCATCAGACCGCAGGCTACCTGAATACCGGCGGCTTCAAGCATAGCCAGCCCTTTGCCCGCCACCAGGGGGTTGGGGTCTTGCATGGCGGCCACCACGCGGCGCACTCTGGCGCGGATCAGGGCTTCGGCGCAGGGCGGGGTGCGGCCGTGGTGGGCACAGGGCTCGAGGGTAACGTAGGCGGTGGCGCCTTGCGCGGCGCTGCCGGCCTGGCGCAGGGCGTGCACTTCGGCATGCGGCTCGCCGGCCTTGAGGTGGAAACCTTGGCCGACAATCTGCCCACCCTGCGCAATCACACAGCCGACGCGCGGGTTGGGCGAAGTGGAAAAACGGCCTTGCCGGGCAAGGGCAAGGGCTTGCTGCATCAGGGCGTGGTCGGCGGGGGAGAATTGGGGCATTTTGAGTAAGGGGCGGATAGGGAAACGGGGTAAATAAGGTTTTCAGGTAGCCTTTAAACGGCCAGAAAGGCTACCTGAAAACGAAGCGAAGCGGAGTTTCTGCGAAGCTAAAAAGATGCCGATGGTTTCAGGTAGCCTCACGGCTGAAACGGCAGGCCGAAGTGGCTGTAGCTGCGTTCGGTAGCCACGCGGCCGCGCGGGGTGCGCTGGAGGAAGCCTTGCTGGATGAGATATGGTTCGATCACGTCTTCGATGGTGTCGGGGCTTTCGCCGATGGCGGCGGCGATGTTGTCCAAGCCGACGGGGCCGCCGGCAAATTTGTGCAGCACGGCTTCGAGGAATTTGCGGTCCATCATGTCGAGGCCTTCGTTGTCCACATCGAGCATTTGCAGGGCGGCATCGGCCAGGGCGGCATCCACGCAGCCGTTGCTTTTCACTTCGGCGTAGTCGCGCACGCGGCGCAGCAGACGGTTGGCGATGCGCGGGGTGCCGCGGCTGCGGCGGGCGATTTCGAGTGCGCCGTTGTCGGCCAAGCTCATTTGCAGCAGGGTGGCGGAGCGGGAAACAATGGTGGCGAGGTCGGCGCTGCTGTAAAACTCGAGGCGGGAGACGATGCCGAAGCGGTCGCGCAGGGGGTTGGTGAGCATACCGGCACGGGTAGTGGCGCCGACGAGGGTAAAGGGGGGCAGGTCGATTTTCACGCTGCGGGCGGCGGGGCCTTCGCCGATCATGATGTCGAGCTGGTAGTCTTCGAGGGCGGGATAGAGGATTTCTTCCACCACGGGGCTGAGGCGGTGGATTTCGTCGATGAAGAGTACGTCGTGCGGCTCGAGGTTGGTGAGCAGGGCGGCGAGGTCGCCGGCGCGCTCGAGCACGGGGCCGCTGGTTTGGCGCAGGTTGACGCCGAGCTCTTTGGCGATGATGTGGGCGAGGGTGGTTTTGCCCAGGCCGGGCGGGCCGAACAGGAGGGTATGGTCGAGGGCTTCGCCGCGCTTTTTGGCGGCTTGGATGAAGATGCCGAGCTGCTCTTTGGTTTTGGCCTGGCCAATGTAGTCGGCGAGGGTTTTGGGGCGCAGGGCGCGTTCGAGCTGCTCTTCCTGGCTGGAAATCTGGCGGGCGGTGATGAGGCGTTCGGGTTCGGCGGCGGTGAGGGAATCGGTGTGGAGCATGATGGGGAATGGGTTTCAGATGGCCTTAGTGGTTTAATTTCATTGCGGTTTTGTTTTAGCTCCGCAAAAGCTCTGCCTTGGCTTCGCCAAAATATCACTTTCAGGTAGCCTGTTGGGCGAGGAAGGCTTCGATTGATCCGGGCCGGCGTTAACTGTTTTCCAGCCATTCCGGCAGCCATTCGGTGATGCATTCCATTTCGCCGGTACGGCGGATGAAGGTGCCGGGCTGGGGCTCGTCGACATATTCTTGCTGGCGGACGAGGACGAGCGGAGCTTCGCTGCCGGGTTGTTGCCGGGCAAAGGCGAGGGCTTCGGCATGGTGGCGAAAGCATGGAAGTAGTCGTCGCCTTCATATAAATCGGGGACGCCGCGCTCGGGATGGCACCATACGCGGTATTCGAGCACGTCATCGTAGAAATAGCCACTGCCGGAATGGCAGTGGGCAGGGTAAATACCCACTTTTTCAGGATAGGTGGCGGATGGGTAGGGGGATTGGCTCATTTTGTGCGGTGCTTGTTTGGAAAATAATCAGAAGGCTACCTGAAATAGCAGCCTTCTGTTGCTGGGCTAGGGGGCAGATGCACCCTTCGGCGGGGCGGAAGCGGCTGAGGCGGTGGCAGGCGCAGATGCCGGCGTGGCCGGGGTACTGGAATCGGCGGGCAGGGAGCTGTCGGGCAACAGGTTTTCATCGGCCTGCGATTCGATGCGCTTGCCGTTCATGCTAAAGGTTTTGTTGCGCACGACGATGTGGGTGCTCACGATTTGGTTGCCATCGATTTTCAGGTAGCCTTGCCGTGCCATGCTTTCGAGCACGCTGTCGAGCCACAGGCGCACGGCTTCTTTGATTTCGTGGTCGGCATCGGGCAGGGAGGGATCGACACTGATGTAGTTTTTAGCTTGGGCGACGGTGAGCCGCTCGATCACTTGCTGCGGTACGACAATGTGGAAATCAGCATCGGTTTGGGCGAGCATTTTATTGATGTCGTTCAAATCAGCGGTAGTGAGGTTGCTGAATTTGAGTTCGCCGTTGCCGCTTATCATGCCTTGCGGGGTGGTGAGGTCGAACTGTTTGAGCCGGATAACGGGATCGTTGGTGAAAAGGCCGGCGGCTTCGTTGCGCAGGCTGGCGAGCAGGGCTTCGCGCATTTGCTCGTCGCTGAGGCGCTGGGTGACGAGCTGGTCGCGGCGGGTTTTGAGGGCGGCAAGGCTTTCGGCATCGAGGTGTTCGGCACTCACGTGGATGGCCAGCGGGCCATAGTTGTCGCTGCCGTAGTTGAGCTTGGCGAAGCCGAATTTGCCTTCGGTGTTCACCCAGCGGCCGTCTTGATCCATGCGGGTTTCGATTTGCAGGTCGTTGAGGGTGATTTTGGCGGGCGGTACTTGGCCGTAGGGGTTGATGAAGCTGCCGATTTGCAGGTCGGACACCATGTTCAGTACATCGTTGAGACGAATGTCGTAGTTGATGCTGTCTTTCCACTCCACTTCTACTTGACTGAGGGAGAGCTTGCTGCTGCCCAAGGCAAGGTTGTGGCTGCCTTCGCGGGTTTCGGTGTGCAGCTGGAGGTTTTTATAGGAAATACTGCCTTTATCAGCCAGGGTGATGGTAAGGCCGGGGTTGTTCAGACTGCTTTGGTATTCGGTGAAGTATTTGGCGTAGTCGGTGCTGCCTTCGAGGCCTTGCCAATTAATGGCGATGCCGGAGAGCTCTTGGTATTTGAAGGCGGGCACCTGCCAAGTGAGGCGGCCGTTGCCGTTGAGTTGGATCACATTGCGCAGGCTGGCGGGGGCTTGGCTGCCGAAGAAGCGTTGCAGTATTTCGCGGCTTTCGGGTTGGAAAACGAATTCGGTGTCTACCACGGCGCGCACGGGCATGCCGCCGTCGGCAAACAGGCTGTGTTTGATGTTGCTCTCCAGCGTGATGGACTGGGTGAGGATGGTTTTGATGTTGTCGGGCAGTTTGTCTTGCAGCTGAGCCAGGAAGGTGGGTTTGAAGCGCACCACGGTGGTTTCATGCGAACTGAACCAGCCGCGCTCGTAGCGGCGGGATTCGACTTGCAAGAAGGATGTGTGGCTTAGGATTTCATGCTGTTTGTTCAGGCTTTGTTCGGCTTTGATGCCAAGATAGTAGGGCGCGCCGAGAAGCAGAGCGGCCAGCAGCAGGACGAGGCCGGAGAACAGCCAAAGGAGTTTTTTCATACAACAACCAAAATGCGTGATATTAGGAAAGCGCAAGGATAACACCAAAACGGGGCACTGTCTTGATGCTGGGCAAGCAAGAGGCTGCCTGAAAACGGATTTTTACTTTCGTTAAAATTGTTTTCAGGCAGCCTGTATGCCCTTAACGGGCTAAATCGGGCGGAAAATTAGGCACCAGTGCCGCTTAGGGCGTTGATGCTGTAGCCGCCGTCCACATAGGTGATTTCGCCGGTGATGCCGGAGGAGAGGTCAGAGAGCAGGAAAGCAGCAGTATTGCCTACTTCTTCGATGGTTACGTTGCGGCGCAGCGGGTTTTGCGAAGCCACGTGGCTGAGCAGGCGGCCGAAATCAGCAATGCCGGCGGCAGCCAGGGTTTTAATCGGGCCGGCGGAAATGCCGTTGCAGCGGATGCCTTCGGGGCCGAGGCAGGCGGCAGTGAAGCGGATAGCGGCTTCCAAGCTGGCTTTGGCCATGCCCATTACGTTGTAGTTGGGAATCGCACGCACGGCGCCCAGATAAGTGAGCGCGAGGATGGCGCTGTTGCGGTTGCGCATCATCGGGCGGGCGGCTTTGGCCAGCGCGGGCAGGCTGTAGGCGGAAACGTCGTGTGAAATTTCAAAGGATTCACGGCTGATGCTGTCTAAGAAGTCGCCGCTGAGGGCCTCTTTGGGCGAGAAGGCGATAGCGTGCACCAAGCCGTCGAGGCCGTCCCATTTTTTGCCCAGGCCAGCAAATACTTGTTCGATTTCGGTGTCGTTCTGCACGTCGCAGCGGAATACCAAATCGGAGCCGAAATCGGCCGCCATTTTGCGCACACGCTCTTCCAGCTTGTCCACCACATAGGTAAACGCCAGTTCGGCGCCCTGTTCGCGACAGGCTTTGGCGATGCCGTAGGCAATAGAACGCTCGGAAATCATGCCAGTAATCAGGATTTTTTTGCCTTGCAAAAAGCCCATTTTTCTTGTCCTCAGGGGAAATTGTCTGTACAGGCTGCTTGATTTTCAGGTAGCCTGCACTCAAAATCGGGGTATTATAGCTTAATTTAGGTTGGCAGAGTAAATCCGAAGCTGTTTTGCAAGAGTTGCGAACAGCCGAAACCCGCTGTTTTTGGCAGCGGGCTTCAACTTTTCGGTTTTGAATATTGGGATGTTAAACAATTGGTTTCGCTAGGCGCACTCCTGTAGAATTGGGTAGATATAGCTTGCTTTAGCCATGCCCCATGAGGAGGGGCATGGCTATTATACATAAGCGATAATTGTTACCAATAATATTTAGATAGGAAATATTTTTATCGATACTCATAAAATGTGATTTATTTTCGCAATTCTGCCAACAGACAAAATACGAGCTGCTGCCCAACCGTTATATAATGCCGCCCGACTTTCGCTTTCAAATCTTTAAATGCCATGAACACAGTGCACTCCACCGTTTCCAAACAAATGCTGCATGCCAACCAACTGGGCACAGACGAAATCGCCCGCGCCTTATCTGCCATTTCCACCCACCAAGTGGACTATGCTGACATCTACTGCCAGCGCACCGCTTATGAGAGCTGGCACTTGGAAGAGGGCATGGTGAAATCCGGCAGTTTTCAGATTGATCAAGGCGTGGGCGTGCGGGCGGTGTCGGGCGAGAAAACAGCGTTTGCCTATGCCGACAGCCTAAGCCCGGCCGTGTTGCGGCAGGCGGCAGAAGCGGTACGCACCATCGGCGCAGCGGGGCAGGAACGGCAGATTAAGCTGACTGATTCAGCCAACCGCCAGCAGGTTACACTCTACACGCCGGATAACCCGATTCCCAGCTTAGATTCAGCTGCCAAAGTGGCGCTGCTCAACCGTGTGGAGCAGTTGGCCAAAACTGCCGACCCGCGGATTGTGCAAGTGATGGCAGGGCTGACTTGCGAACACGATTTAATCTATCTGGCGCGGTTGGACGGCATCACCGCCGCCGATATCCGCCCGCTGGTGCGCCTGAGCATCACCGTGGTGGCCAAGCAGGGCGAGCGGCGCGAAGTGGGCAGCTTCGGCGGCGGCGGGCGGCACGGGCTGGATTATTTCAGCGAAGGGCGGCTGCGCAGTTATGTGGGGGCGGCGGTAAAACAGGCTTTGGTCAACCTAGAATCACGCCCTGCGCCTGCCGGCAGCATGACCGTGGTGCTCGGCAGCGGTTGGCCGGGCGTGCTGCTGCACGAAGCCGTGGGGCACGGGCTGGAAGGCGATTTCAACCGCAAAGGCACCAGCGCGTTTGCCGGCCGTTTGGGCGAACGCGTGGCAGCCAAAGGCGTAACCGTGGTGGACCAAGGCAATATCGAGCTGCGGCGCGGCTCGCTCAATCTGGACGACGAAGGCAACGCCACCCGACAAACCGTGCTGATTGAAGACGGTATCCTGGCCGGCTACCTGCAAGACGAAACCAACGCCCGGCTGATGGGCATGGCAGTAACCGGTAACGGCCGCCGCGAAAGCTACGCCGCCGCACCGATGCCGCGCATGACCAACACTTTCATGCAAAATGGCAACCGCGAGCCGGAAGAAATCATCGCCTCAATCGAAAAAGGCCTGTATGCCGTGAACTTTGGCGGCGGGCAGGTGGACATTACCAGCGGCAACTTCGTATTCAGCGCCTCCGAAGCGTGGTGGGTGGAAAACGGCAAGCTGCAATACCCCGTGAAAGGCGCCACCATCATCGGCAGCGGGCCGGAAGTGCTCAAACACGTGAGCATGATCGGCAACGATATGGCGCTCGATAGCGGCATCGGCGTGTGCGGCAAAGAAGGCCAGAGCGTGCCCGTGGGCGTGGGGCAGCCTACTCTGCGCATTGATGCCGGCTTAACTGTAGGCGGCAGCGAAACGGCTTGACGGAAAAGGCTACTTGAAAAAGGGTTTCAGTAGCCTTTGTTGCATCTTGCTTTTGTATTGTTGGCGCATCATCGCTTGGTATAAAGATATGTTGCAGTATGGCTGATTAAACCAAGCTTCAAAACCAAAAGGCTGCCTGAAAACCATTTTCCTCATGGGAACCCATTTTCAGGTAGCCTTTGCCGATACAGAAGGCAAGATAAGCAAATGGCTGGCTGCTTAATGAAATGGCAATAGTTATCATACGCAAGATAATGTTTCTAATAGGATTCCTAAAAAACACACCATATAATGCAAAGAAAAGTAAATATTCTGCCCACTGATAATCATTGGCAAATTCAGCTGATTAAGCTAATCTGCTTAACCATTTTATTTTTCTGAAATTTCATACCACATGCCGAAAGGGAATCGCTTACTTTTCAGGATAATTATTCGCATTAATAAGCGCAATATGAGAATTTTTGCAACAAGCTGCGTATAATCCACTAGGTTGAAACGACAGCATATATTACCGCTGCCATTACACGCATCATTCCATTTATCCACAGGAGTAAAACAATGCAAGGCAACAAAGAAGTTATCGACTACATGAACCAACTCTTGGCCGGTGAGCTCGCCGCCCGCGACCAATATTTCATCCACTCCCGCATGTACGACGAATGGGGATACACCAAGCTCTTCGCCCGTATCGGCCATGAAATGGAAGACGAAACCGAGCACGCTGCCGATTTCATCCGCCGTATCCTCATGATCGGCGGCACTCCGCAGATGGTGCCCGCTCCCGTGCGCATCGGCCGCAACGTGCGCGAAATGCTGCAATTCGATTTGGATACCGAACACGAAGTGCGCGAAAACCTCAAACGCGGCATTAAATTATGCGAAGAAAAACAAGACTATGTAACCCGTGATTTAATGATCAACCAGCTCAAAGACACCGAAGAAGATCACGCCCACTGGCTCGAACAGCAGCTGCGCCTCATCAACCTGCTCGGCGAGCAGAACTACCTGCAAAGCCAGCTGTAATACGGAAAGGAAAACGTATGAAAGGCGATCGCGAAGTTATCCGCCAGCTCAATAAAAACCTAGGCATCCTGCTTATCACCATCAATCAGTATTTCCTGCATGCCCGCATTCTGAAAAACTGGGGTTTGGAAGAGCTGGGCAGTTATTTCCACAAACAATCCATCACCGATATGAAAGCAGCCGATGCCCTGATTGAACGTATCCTCCTGCTGGAAGGTCTGCCCAACCTGCAAGAACTCGACAAACTGCTGATTGGCGAAAACACCGAAGAAATCATCCAATGCGACCGGCAAAAAGAGCAAGACAAACACCAGGCACTGGTGGAAGCCATTGCCGTATGTGAAGAAAAGCAGGACTACGTTTCCCGTCAGCTGTTGGAAAAACAGAAAGACGAAAACGAAGAACGTCTCGACTGGCTGGAAACCCAGCTCGACCTGATGGAAAGTTTGGGTTTGCAAAACTACCTGCAACTCGGGGCGCAAGAGGATTAAAACACCAAGCCACTGCCAAACTAGGCAAAACCCTTTCCAAATAGCAACAGCCTGTACGCTTCAGCAACAGGCTGTTTTTTGTGGAATCAATCTGATTCAAGTAGCAGGCTACCTGAAAAATTACACTGCAAGTTTTAACTTCGTCAAGGCTTCCGCTTTCAGGTAGCCTTTGTTTGGCCGGTTTAAGCTACCTGAAACTTGTTACTAAGAAAAGACAAGCAAATCTGGAAGCAAGGTGGCACAGCTATGGCTGTTGGTTCTCTGGCAGTTTCTGTATCCACTGCCATTGCTGTTGCAGTACATCTTGCAAGGCGCGTTGTTTTTGTTCGGGGCTTTGCAGATTGCCAGTGATGCGTTGGTAGTCGAGGGCAAAGTTGGGGCGGCTGATGCTGCCGTTGATTTTTAACGGCAGCCAGAGATCTTGGCCAACGCTGGCGAGCACGGCGTAGTTGAGAGTGGTGGCTCGAATGTCGAAGCTGCCTTGGCCGCTGAGGTTGAGGCTGTCGCTTTGCAGGCTGAGGCCGGGGGTGGTGCCAATACCGTTTTCCACGCTGGCTTCTATGCTGAAATGACGGAAGGGGGTGCTGCTTTCGGCGTTGTAGCGGATCAGGTTTTGGGCGGGCAGGTTGTCGGGCTTATTGAGGAGTTTGCCAAGGTTGATGCCTTGCCAAGCACCGTTATCGAGCACGATTCTGCCTTGCCCGGCAAGGGTGGTGTGCCATTCGCTGCGGTTGAGGCCTTCTGCACCAAGGCGGAAGGATGCGTTACCGCGCCCGCTGAGGTGGTTGAAACGAAAGGCATCTTGCAGCAGGGGTTTGATTTGGATGTTGTTGAACCGGATGGCGGCTTCCCATTTGGGACGGCTGCCGTGGTGCAACACGGCACTGCCTTCGGCATTGCCATCGTACATCTGCATTTTGATGGTTTGGGCTTCAAGTTTTTCAGCGTCTAGGTGCAGGGTGCTGTGGAAATTTTGGATTTGCAGGCCGGAGCCTTCAAGCATGCCGATATCGAGGGTAAGCCGAATTTGGCGGTGGTGCAGGGCGCGCGGCCAGTATTGCAGCCACAAAGGGGCTGCAGTGTTTTCGGCGGCAATGGCAGAGCGTTTGGTTTCGAAATAGCTGCTGAGTGAAAGTTTACTCAGATTGAGAGCCGCTTCGATGTTGTGGCCTTGCTCGTTGAGGCTACCGGAAATTTTCAGGTAGCCTTCGTTGTTATCAAGGCTGCCTCGCAGCTCTGCTTTCCAGTTTTGGTTATTGCCGGCGGCTTGGCCATGCCATTGACCGGAGAGATATGGCATGCTGCCGGGGGCGGCATTGTGACGGGTACTGAGATAAAGATTGTCGATTTGAAAATGCCCAGGCTGGGATTGGAGACGACCGTTGGCGCTGTAGCCGCTGCTGCCTTGCTCGTATTCCACTGCACCGCTGAGTTGGAAACCAGCGATTGATAAAGTGCGGTTTTGATAGGAAACTTTGCTGATGCTGCCACTGCCGCTATGTCGCACGGTTTCAGCCGAGGGTTGGTTGTTGTCAGCATCGATGTTGAAGACAATGTGGGTTTCAGGCAAAACGACGCTGTCGGGGGAGAATTGCCAGTTGCGGGTATTGCCATCAATATTGAGCGACCAGGCAGGAACTTGGATACTGAGCCGGCCATCTTTGGTATTGAGCCGGCTTTGCTCGGCGGTATAGTCGGCATTGCCTTGCCAGGCGGCGGTAAAGGGCTGGCCATTGGGTAGGAAGCCGGCAAGATTGGCTTGGAGTTGTTCAAAGTGGCTGCCGCTATAAGCGCCGGAAGCTTCTATCCGGTATTCCTGCGGGGTAAACAGGCTGGCAGAGAGGCTAAAGTTTTCGTCGGCACGATCGATAAAGCCGGATACTTGGCGCAGGGTTTGTTTTTGTTCGCCGTATTGCAGGCGCAGGGAACAATCATCAAGTTCGATATGGCGGGGCAGGGTGCTGCTTGCTGCTTGGTTAGCAGTGAACCCAGCCACTTCCCATTGCCCGCTTTCCAGCCGACGCGCGCTGACACTGGCGCGTTGCAGGTGCAGACTGTGGATAGACACATCGCCCCACAAAGCCGACCAACTAAATGAAAGCTGCACGGCCTCGGCATTCAGCGTTTGGCCGTTTTCCTGCGTGCGGCTCAATCCCACTTGGTGCAGCACCACATAAGGATAGGGAAACCAGCCGCGTTCGATTTGACGGCCATCAAAATTCAGCTGCTGGCCTTGTGCGGCAAGCATTTGGCTGGCGGTTTGGCGGATGCGGGCTTCACTGAGCAATCGGCTCAAACCGAATGATGCACCCAGCCACAATACCAACAAAACCAGGCCGAAAAGCAGCGCTTTCAGCCAGAGTTTGCTCCAAATTTTGCCGGAATACAGCTGTTTGCTCATCGAAATACCGTACGCAATAGGAAATCAAACGAAAGGTAGCTGCTTTATGCCCGTCTGGCAAGGGTTTTAGCCGATTTTTTCAGAGGTGGCGAAGAATGAAGGAGGAGCAAAACAGGGCAGGGCGAGAAAGGCGATTTAAAAATATTGGTTTAAAACTCTTGCCGATTTTTCAGGTAGCCTTTGCCAGTATGAGGCTACCTGAAAATGCAAACCCCAACACCCAAGCAAAAAGGTTATATAATGCCCGCTTTTCTCCGACTGCCTACTGCGCCATGCAGCTTGCCGATTTCGATTTTCACCTGCCCGAACACCTTATTGCCCAGCAGCCGCCCGAACAGCGCGGCAGCAGCCGACTGCTCGATGCCCGCCCCGACCGATCCCTATGCGACCGCCTGTTTGCCGAGCTGCCCAACCTGCTCGAAGTCGGCGATCTGCTCGTTTTCAACAACACCAGAGTGATGAAAGCCCGCCTGTTCGGGCATAAAGCCAGCGGCGGGCGTATTGAAGCTTTGATTGAACGTGTATTGGACGAACACTGTGCCCTGGCGCACATCCGTTCCTCCAAGTCGCCCAAGCCCGGCAGCTTGTTAGAATTTGACGGCAGCATTCAGGCGCAAATGGAAGAACGCGAAGGCGAGCTTTTTAAGCTTCGGTTTTCAGGTAGCCTCAACGTATACCAAATCCTCGAACAAACCGGCCGCCTGCCACTGCCGCCCTATATCGAGCGTGCCGCCGATGCAGCCGACGACGAACGCTACCAAACCGTTTACGCCAAACACCAAGGCGCCGTTGCCGCACCCACCGCTGGCCTGCACTTCACCCCCGAATTGTTGGCAGGGCTGCAAGCAAAAGGCATCCGCCGTGCCGAAGTAACCCTGCATGTGGGCGCCGGCACCTTCCAGCCCGTGCGCAGCGAAAATATTGCCGAACACAAAATGCACAAAGAGTGGTACAGCATCCCCGCTAAAACCGTAGCAGCCATTGCGGAAACCAAAGCAACCAGCAAGCGCGTATGGGCGGTCGGCACCACCTCCATGCGCAGCCTGGAAGCCGCCGCCCAAAACGGCTGCCTGCAAGCAGGCGAGGGCGATACCGATATTTTCATCACCCCGGGCTACCGTTTTCAGGTAGCCGACGGTTTGATTACCAACTTCCATCTACCTAAATCCACCCTGCTGATGCTGGTAAGCGCATTTTCTGGCGTGGAACACATCCGCGCCGCCTACCGCCACGCCATCGAGCAACAATACCGCTTTTTTAGCTACGGCGATGCCATGCTGCTCACCCGAGCAGAAGTTTCCTAAAAATTGAAACGTCTTGCCTGCCGGCTCCGGCTCAGCGCAATATCCAGAAATGGTTGCCCCATTTCCAAAGTATCATTT
Organism: Eikenella sp. NML070372; assembly: GCF_001648415.1. NCBI lineage: Bacteria > Pseudomonadati > Pseudomonadota > Betaproteobacteria > Neisseriales > Neisseriaceae > Eikenella > Eikenella sp. NML070372. Next base: position 731,793 of record NZ_LXSN01000004.1, read on the forward strand.
GGCCACGATCGGCCTGTTCAACGCATTTATGGACGACCAAAGCAATAAACAAATACCGAAGCTATATACCAACATAATAATTTCACATAATATATATTATGTGAACTTTAATATTATTCATTTTAATTAAGTAGAACTTTTCATGTTTAAACAACGGATAAAACTGGCTACAAATACACAATCTCGCCGCTTAAGTTTTATGTTTTCAGGTAGCCTGATGAACGCTTAAGGCTACCTGAAATATGGAAATATCCAATGGAGTGCGGGCATTTATCTCGGCCAAGGAATAGGTTTGCACTCCAAACTGCAGGCTGCCATGTTCAAGTAGCCTGTGCCGCACGACCAGGCCAAACGGCTACAATCAGCCGCCGATTTTGATCACTTCCGCACCTTCTGCACGGCCGATAATCAGCACGTGGGCGGGATGGCGGGCGAACAGGCCATTTTCGACAATGCCGGGGATGCGGTTGAGTTCGTCTTCCAGTTTGAGCGGCTCATTGATCGGCATATTGTGCACATCTATGATTTTGTGGCCGCTGTCGGTGGTGAAATTCAAGCGCAACTGCGGGCTGCCGCCGTATTTGAGCAGCTGGCGCGATACCAGCGAGCGGGCGGCGGGGATGATTTCGATCGGCAGCGGGAATTTGCCCAGCCGGGAAACGTATTTGCTCTCGTCTACGATGCAGACGAATTTTTCGGCGGCGCTGGCCACGATTTTTTCGGCCAAGAGTGCGCCGCCGCCACCTTTAATCATTTGCAGGCTGTGGTTGACTTCGTCGGCGCCGTCGATATACACGGGCAGCTCGGTGGCTTCGGTGAGCGATATTTCGGGAATGCCGTGTTGTTTCAAGAGCTCGCTGGTGGCTTTGGAGGTGGAAACAGCACCTTTAATGCGGATGCCGCTATTGGCCAACTCTTCTATGAAGAAATTGACGGTGCTGCCGGTGCCGATGCCGATATAGGCGTTTTCAGGCACGAATTCGAGGGCTTTTTGGGCGGCGGTGCATTTGAGTTGGTCTTGAGCGGACATAGGATTCTCCTGTTAGCGGGATTGACAAGCTTAGCTTCGTTTCAGGTAGCCTTATTCTACTATGCGGCAGGGGTTCATAGTGGATTAAGTTTCAATCAGGGCAAAGCGGCATCGAATAAGCAGCCACCCTACCCTTACAGCTGCGTTAAGACTGTGCCCCATCGGCAAATCTTGGCTGATTTCCCAACCATTCGCAACAGGTTTGGCGGCAGCAGTAAGCAGAATATCCGGGATGCAGTTGATCTATCCTACAGAGTTATGTAGCTTCGCTGAAGCTTTGCTTTCAAGTAACCTTCTCCAGCAGCACCACGGCTTGGGCTTCGATGCCTTCCATGCGGCCGAGGTAGCCGAGTTTTTCATTGGTTTTGCCTTTGATATTGACGCAGTTTTCAGCCAGCCCCAAGTCGGCGGCGATGTTGGCGCGCATGGCGTCGATATGGGGGCGCAGTTTGGGCTGTTGGGCGATGATGGTACTGTCCACGTTCACTACGCACCAGCCTTGGGCTTGCACCGCGGCGTAGGCTTGGCGCAGCAGGACGCGGCTGTCGGCGTCTTTATGTTCGGCGGCAGTGTCGGGGAAGTGGGTGCCGATGTCGCCCAAGGCGGCGGCGCCGAGCAGGGCATCGGTGATGGCGTGCAGCAGGGCGTCGGCGTCGGAGTGGCCGAGCAGGCCTTTTTCAAAGGGGATGGTTACGCCGCCTAGGATGAGCGGGCGGCCGGGCACGAGCTGGTGGACGTCGTAGCCTTGTCCGATGCGGAGGGTCATGGAAGTTGCCTTTGTTGGGTGGATTTTAGGTTTCAGGTAGCCTTGGAGCGGGAGGCTACCTGAAAAATCAGTTGTCGATCAAATGGCCGAGTTTGGCGGCTTTGGTTTGCAGGTAGCCTGTGTTCTCGCTGTTTTGTCCCACCAAAAGTGGCACGCGTTCGGTGATTTTAATGCCGCTTTGCTCCATCTTACTGATTTTATCGGGATTATTGGTAAGCAGACGGATGGAGTGAACGCCGAGGTGTTGGTAGATGGCTTGGGCCAGGCTGAAATCGCGGGCATCTACGGGGAGGCCGAGGGCGAGGTTGGCTTCTACGGTATCGAGGCCTTGGTCTTGCAGCGCGTAGGCGCGGATTTTATTGATGAGGCCGATGCCGCGCCCTTCTTGGCGCAGATACACAATCACGCCGCGCCCTTCGCGCTGCACGGCCTGAATGGCGGCTTGCAGCTGGGGGCCGCAGTCGCATTTTTGCGAAAACAGCGCGTCGCCAGTGAGGCATTCGGAGTGGATGCGGGAGAGTACAGGCTCGCCGTTGGCGATGTCGCCCATGCTCAGGGCGATGTGTTCTTGGCCGCTGGGCTCTTCGAAGCCGTGCATGGTGAAGATGCCGTATTCGGTGGGCAGGCGGCAGGAGGCGATGAATTTTAGCGGGGTCATGGTGCTTATTTGGTGTGTGTGTGGAGTGCTTGTTTTTAACTTTCAGGTAGCCTTTATTCGGCAGCTTCTTCCGGCTGCAACAAATCGGCGAGCGGTTCGGCCAAGGCGAGAGCCAGGCCGCCCCAGATGCTTTGGGCGGCTTCGTCGAAGGCGGCGGTGTGGCCATGCTCGAGATACACCACGCCGAGCACGCGGCCGTTTTCGGCGCATACCGGTACGGCCAGCTGGCTGCCGGGGCGGTGGCGGCTACCGGCGAGGTCGCCGTTTTGCAGCCATTGGGCAACGTCGTCTATTTGGTTCAGCCAACCGGTTTGCGCGCTGCGCGTGGCCAGGTGGGCGGTGTGCGCGGCTTCTAAGTCTTGCTCTACGGCGAGCAGCTTTTCCAACGGCTCGCCTTGCGCCACCAGGTGCAGCAGGCTGCCTGGCGTGTGCAGCAGATACACGGCGGCGCTGCGGCAGGGGCTGGCGGTGTAGGCGGAATCAAGCGCCATAAAGATTTGGCGCAGCCGGGCGTGGTGCGCTTCGTTGCGCGGCAGATGCTGCTCCAATGTGCCGTCCGCACCGCGATACCACAGGATTTCCGGTTCGATTTCCGCCCTGCCCGCCGCCATCACGCTGCCGGCGGTAAGCATAGCTATCTGCACCGCCTCTGCCGGCAGTTTCAGGCCTTGGGTGCGCAGGTAATCTTGAATCAATGCGGTGCTCATGGCGGCTTTCCTGAAAAATGGGCAATGATACTGCTAGAGCGGGCAAATGACAATTTCCATTGCTATAGCAATCGGCTATCGCCGCCCTGCCCCTTGTGCCGTGCCGACATTTTCAGGTAGCCTTCCTCCCTTTGATAACCAGCCACCCAACCCAATCATGAAACTCAAACCCTTCCTCACGCAAGCCGCCTCCGTACTGCGCCGCCTCGACCAACTCCTGCCGCCCGAGCCGTGCGAACCCGATTGGCAGGCCATCGCCTTCCGCTGGCAGAAACACGGCAACGGCGGCCTGCTCACCGCCCTACCCCGACCGCACACTTTCCCCCTCGCCCGCCTATGCGCCATCAGCCCGCAAACCCAACGCCTCGTGCGCAACACCGAGCAATTCCTCGCCGGCCGCCCGGCCAACAATGCCCTGCTCACCGGCGCGCGCGGCACAGGCAAATCCTCGCTCATTAAAGCCCTGCTGCACGAATACGCCGAGCGCGGCCTGCGCCTGATTGAAGTGGACAAACACGACCTTGCCGGCCTGCCCGCCCTGCTCGACCTGCTCGCCCCACGCAGCGAAAAATTCATCGTTTTCTGCGACGATCTCTCCTTTGAAGACGGCGAAGACGGCTACAAAACCCTCAAAACCGCGCTGGATGGCGGCCTCTCCCGCCGCGCCGACAACGTGCTGGTGTACGCCACCTCCAACCGCCGCCACCTCATGCCCGAACACATGGCCGACAACCTCGCACGCACCGGCGAGCGCGGCGAAGTGCACCCGCAAGAAGCTGTGGAAGAAAAAGTATCCCTCTCCGACCGCTTCGGCCTTTGGTTCAGCTTCTATCCCTTCAGCCAAGAAGACTACCTCGCCGCTGTCGAAAGCTGGCTGACCGATGCCGGCCTGCCGCTGGACGACACCGCCCGCCGCGCCGCCCTCCAATGGGCACAGATGCGCGGCAGCCGCTCCGGCCGCACCGCCTACCAGTTCGCCTGCGACTGGGCCGGCCGCCTGCCGCACGAACGGGAAGTGGATTAGCAGTTTGGAATAGATACAAATCAAAGGCTACCTGAAACCCTGGTTTGGGTTTTCAGGTAGCCTTTTTTCATACTGCGGCTAAGCCGTTGGCACTATCACACAAAATCCAATATCGGCCAGCCCCGCTGTGCGGCAGTGAGGGTAAGCACAGGGTCGGGATTAACGGCTACGGGCTGGTTTACCTGTTCCAATAGCGGCAGGTCGTTGCGAGAATCGCTGTAGAAATAAACTTTTTCGTAGTCGGCCTGGCTTTGGCCGCGTTCGGCGAGCCATTGGTGCAGGCGGGTTACTTTGCCCTCTTGGAAGCTGGGCGTGCCTATCGGGCGGCCGGTGTAGTTGCCTTTGGCATCGGTTTCGAGGCTGATACCGATGATGTTTTCAATGCCGAATTCATGGGCGATGGGGGTGATGATGAATTCGTTGGTGGCAGAAATCAACAGCAGGGTATCGCCGGCATCACGGTGGCTATCGACCAGCATTCTGGCCATTTGGGTGATGTTTGGGCGGATGCGCCGCATGAACTCGTGGTGCATTTCGTCCAGCTCGGCACGGCTGTATTCGGCCAGCGGACGCAGGACAAAGGCAAGATAGGCGTCGAGATCAAGGCAGCCTTTGCGGTAGTCTTGGTCGAACGCTTGGTGGTGCTGCATATCGGCATCGCTGAAGATGCCTTTTTCGTGCAGGAAATTGCTCCATTTGCTACTTGAGTCGCAGTTGATGAGGGTATGATCGAGGTCGAAGATGGCAAGGTTCATTGGTTTAAATATCCTGTTGCAACAGTTGTTTGAGCAGGGGCAGCGTGATGGGGCGGTGGCTGGCTAGGGCGTGGCGGTCGAGCGCGTCGAGCATGGCCATCAGGCTGCCGATGTCGCGCCGCCAGTGGTGCAGCAGGTAGCGGAAAATATCGGGCGAAATACGGATTTGGCGGCTGCGGGAGGCTTCAACCAAGGCGGCGATTTTTTCTTCATCGCTGAGCGGTTTGATTTCATACACCAGGCAGTAGCCCATGCGGGTGCGCAGGTCTTCGCGCACGGCTAATCGCGGCGGCGGCACGCTGGCGCCAATCAGGAGCGCGCCCTGCCGGCTTTGGCGGATATGGTTGCAGAAATTAAACAATTCGGCCTGGCCGTCGGCATCTAGGCTATCAATTTGGTCGAGGGCGAGATGGCAGCCTGCCGGCGGCATCTCGTGCAGCGGTTCGGCAGCGGCATTTCGGTAGTGTGCGCTTAATCCGGCCGCTTCGGCCTGTGCCGCCCAGGCTTGGAGCAAATGGCTTTTGCCGGCGCCGGCCGGCCCCCAAACATACACAAAAGGCTCGCGCTGCTCGCGCAACACTTGTAACAGCTCGCGGTTGCCTTGGCCTAAAAAGGTGTCGAAACTCGGCGGTGCAGCGGGAAAATCGAGGATGAGTTGATTCATAATGTGATGAGGCTACCTGAAACAGGGTAGCTGCTTTCAGGTAGCCTTTCGCAGGCTTAAGCCGACTTGCGGATACGGCGCAACACTTCTTCTTTGCCGATCAAGGCCAGCACGGCATCCACACTGGGTGTTTTGGCCGTGCCGCACACCGCCAGGCGCAGCGGCATACCGAGTTTGCCCATTTTGATGCCTTCGGCTTCGCAGAACGGAGGGAACAAAGCGTGGATGTTTTCTGCCGTCCAATCCTGTTCGGTCAGCTCGGCCAGTTTTTCGGCAAAACGCTGCATTCGGGCGGGAGCTTCGCCATCCCAATGTTTGGCCACATCGGCTTCCAACGGCACGGCTTTGCGGTAGAAATAGGCGCATTCGGCGGCCAGTGCGTTCAAATCGTGGGCACGATCTTTTACCAGTGCCAACACGTCTTCCAGCTTGGGGCTACCTGAAACTGCAACCCCTTGTTTCTCCAAGCGCAGCAGCACCAGTTTGGCCAGTTCGGCGTTGCTTGTGGCTTTGATGTGTTCGGCGTTGATCCAATACAGTTTTTTTGCATCCATGCGGCTGGCGGAGGAAGAAACGTGTTCCAGCTCAAACCATTGCACGAACTGCTCCATATTGAAAAACTCGTCGTCGCCGTGCGCCCAGCCCAAGCGGGCGAGGTAGTTGAGCAGGGCTTCGGGCAGAATACCCAGGTCTTCGTATTCGGTAATCGCCACGGTGTCGCCGCTGCGTTTGGAAATTTTCTTGCCCTGCTCGTTCAGGATCATGGGCAGGTGGGCGTATTCGGGCGGGGTGGTGCCGAGGGCTTTGAAAATATTGATTTGTTTCGGCGTGTTGTTTACATGGTCGTCGCCACGGATAACGTGGGTGATGCCCATGTCCATATCGTCGGCTACCACGCAGAAGTTGTAGGTGGGCGTGCCGTCGGCGCGGGCGATGATGAGGTCGTCGAGCGCAGCATTGGGGATGCTGATTTCGCCTTTTACCAAATCATTCCAGCGGGTTACGCCGTCGGTCGGCATTTTGAAGCGAACAACGGGCTCTACCCCTGCGGGAATCTCTGGCAACGTTTTACCGGCTTCCGGTCGCCAGCGGCGGTCGTAAGTGGCCGTGCCTTCGCGCTCGGCTTTTTCGCGCATCTGCTCCAATTCTTCTTTGCTGCAATAGCAATGGTAGGCATGGCCTGAATCGAGCAGTTGTTGGATTAACTCTTTATAGCGCGGGAAGTTTTGGGTTTGGTAAACAATATTGTCGGCATTGTCGGCGTGCAGGCCTACCCATTGCATGCCGTTGAGGATGATTTGCACGGATTCGGCGGTGGAGCGTTCCAAATCGGTATCTTCGATGCGCAGCAGGAATTCGCCGCCGTGGTGTCTGGCAAATGCCCATGAATACAGCGCGGTGCGCACGCCGCCGATATGCAGGTAGCCGGTGGGGCTGGGGGCGAAACGGGTTTTGATGGTCATGATATTGGCTTTCGGAATGAGATAGAGGATTGGCAAGCTTTTGATACCAAGCGAACCAACGCCGTGGCAAAACTTTAAGTGAATCCGCTATTGGGAAAGGGCGTATTGTAGCGGATTGGGCTGGCTTCGGGGAATGTGGCGGCAGATTAAAGGCTACCTGAAATGCCATGTAGTACAATTTTCAGGTAGCCTGTTTGCTATTCTGGCAGGCGCGTTACAGCGTGGTGTTCAATGCAGTATCGATGTCGCGCCAAATGTCTTCAATACCCTCAATGCCCACAGAGAAGCGCAGCAGGCTTTCGCGGATGCCGAGTTTTTCTTTCACCGCCGGGCTCATGCCGCTGTGCGACTGGCTGAAGGAATGGTTCACCAAGCTTTCCACGCCGCCGAGGCTGGCGGCCATGTGCAGCAGTTTGAGGTTGCGGATAACGGAATCGGCAGCGGCTTGGCTGTCTTTCTTCAGATATACCGACACCACGCCGCCGAAGCCGCGCATTTGTCGTTTGGCTAATTCGTGGTGTTCGTGGCTAGGCAGGCCCGGGTAGAACACTTTGGCCACAGCGGGGTGCTGTTCCAAGCGGCGGGCAAGTTCGGCAGCGTTGGCCAGATGCTGCTTCATGCGCACGGAGAGAGTTTTGATGCCACGCAACACAAGTGCGCAGTCCATCGGCCCGGCAATGCCGCCGGTGTTTATCAAGGTGCTTTGCAGGCGTTTGGCCAGGGCTTCTTCCTTAGCCACCACAATACCCATCAACACATCGGAATGGCCACAGAGGTATTTGGTGGCGGAATGGAAAACGATGTCACAGCCCATATCGAGCGGGTTTTGCAGATAGGGGGTGGCGAAGGTATTATCGATACCCACCACGGCGCCGGCGGCTTTGGCTTTTTGTGCCAATAAAGAGATATCCACCAGTCGCAGAAGCGGGTTGCTGGGGCTTTCGAGCCAAACGAGTTTTACTTTGTATTCGGTCAGGAGTTTGTCTAAATTTTCAGGTAGCGTGAGGTCGGCGAAAATCACGTTTATGCCCCATTGGGCATACACTTCAGTGAGCAGGTCGTAGGCACCGCCGTAGATATCGGCCACGGCTACGATAGTGTCGCCGGGGCGCAATACGGTACGGAACACGGCATCAATGCCGGCCATACCGCTACCGAAGGCGAAGCCGGCACAACCATGTTCTAACTCAGCCACGGTGTCTTCCAAAATTTTGCGCGTGGGATTACCCATACGCGAATAGCGGTATGGAATATCTTCGCCAATGGTGTGTACAGCGAACATGCTATTTTGGTAGATAGGTGGCATCACGGCACGGTTGTGCTCGTCCGGATTGTAGCTACTGTGGATAACTTCGGTATCAAAATGCATAGGATTCTCCTTTCAGATTGCCTTTACGGCCGCTGGTGGACAGTACAGCTATAGCAAAATTCCCATAACTGCTACACAGCAAAACAGATTGACAACGTAGGCAGCGAAGGACTTTAGCTACAGATACAAAAACAGCCGAGCAGTGTGGCTGGCTGTTTTTTCTTGGATTTGCAAAGCGCGTACTCTACAAAAATGTTCTGGCGGAAAGGAAGGGATTCGAACCCTCGATACGCTATTCACGTATACACGCTTTCCAGGCGTGCGACTTCAACCACTCATCCACCTTTCCAAGGTAATTCACGTAATTATACTAAAATGCCCACAGCAACGCAAACCATTTTTTCCCCCTATCCCTGCCGACAATTTCCCGGCAGCAGCGAAAACCCTTCGCTCCGCAGTTGGCCGGCCTTTTCGCGCAGCGGGGTAAGCGGATACACTGTTTTCACTGCCACCAAACCATAAGCCGCAGCGGCTGCCGGCCACCAGCGGTTACCCGCCAACTCCATAAACCACCACCGCTGCAATGCCCGACTGCTTTTCCACGGCGGCACATACGCCATAAACCGCCCTGTATCCGGCCTGAAGCCGGCCTCAGCCAGCATCCGCCGCACTTTCGGCAGCGGCAGCGCATGGGCGCGCAGGCCGAGTTGTTTTTCAGGTAGCCCGAAGCGCCACAGCGAATACGGATTAAACCCGCTGAGCACCAAACTGCCGTTGGGCACCAATATGCGGAAGCACTCCCGCAGCAATTCTTCCGGCTGCGCACACAATTCCAAACCATGCGGCAACAGCAAGGTCTGCACGCTACCCGACAACAGCGGCAGTTGCGGTAGTGCACACACCACGTCTGCCTGCGCCCTACCCCGCCCCAGCCGCAACACCTGATGCGGCCAGCAATCCCAGTTGCAGAGCGAGGTGGTCACGGTAACACCATATAAATTATCCGTATGCACGGCAAAAAACGCCTGCTCCGCCATTTTCAGGTAGCTCCCTGTAGCAGTGTTATCCAGCCATTCGGCCAACCTGTTTTCTTCTATCATGCCGCCTCCTCATTCTTCTGGCCATCATACCTATCAAACAAAATTTTGCAAAACACAGCGCAAAGAAACCTGCCGAAAATGAGAGTTCGGGTGCACTCTCGTGTTATTATTTTATCTTTACGCATGCCGTGCCGGCAAAACGTTCAGCTGCGGCTTGACACGGCTTCCTCCTAGCCCTTAATATCCGAAAAATTTTAGCTAATCATAATGTTAAACCAAACGGACTCATTCCTCTGCCATGAGTAAATTCAAATTTCTTTCCCTGGCCATTTTAAGCCTGGGAATTCCAGCTTCTGCCCTCGCCCAAAACTATACACCGGAGCAGATTGCCACCTCCATCACCAACCTCAACGCTGCCATTCTGCGTAACCCCAGCCAAACCCGTCACAATAATCTGTGGAGCCGTATGCGGCAGGACTTCCGCATAAGCGAAGTCAATCCCGAAATCGTGCGCCGCCACGAAACCTACTTCAGCACCCGCAGTGCCTATTTCAACCGCACCGTGGAGCGTAGCCGCCCCTATCTTTACCACATTCTCTCCGAAGTGGAAAAGCGCAACATGCCCTCCGAAATCGCCCTGTTGCCGTTTATTGAGAGCGCATTCGTTACCAAAGCCCGTTCTCACGTGGGTGCCTCCGGCCTGTGGCAGTTTATGCCCGCCACCGGCCGCCACTACGGTTTGGCGCAAAACAATATTTACGACGGCCGCCACGACATCTACGCCTCCACCAACGCAGCACTAAACTATCTGCAATATCTGCATAATATGTTTGGCGACTGGTCGCTCGCGCTGGCTGCCTACAACTGGGGCGAAGGCAACGTGAGCCGCGCCGTGGCCCGCGCCCGCAGCCAAGGGCTTGAGCCGGTGTATGAAAACCTCAATATGCCCAATGAAACGCGCAATTACGTGCCCAAGCTTCTGGCCGTGCGCAACCTCGTGAGTAACCCGCAAGTATTCGGCCTACACCTTTCCAACATCGAAAACAAGCCCTATTTCGAAGCCATCAGCATCGATAGCCCGATAGATATCAACGCCATCACCCGTCTGGCCAATATCAGCCAAGCCGAATTCGAAGCGCTCAACCCCAGCTTCAAAGTGCCCGTGTTCCTGCCTGAAAACGGTCAGCGCAAACTGCTCTTGCCCGTAGGCGCAGTCAATGCTTTTGAGCGCAACCTGCGCAGTGCCCCCAAAGAATCCCTGCTCTCCTACGACATCCTGCACTCTGACGGTGCCACCACCCTCAGCGACATCGCCGACCGCAACGGCGTGAGCGTGGCCGACCTGCGCCGCACCAACGGCCTCAGCAGCAACACCATCCGTGCCGGTTTACCTATTCTCGTGGCCAAAAACAGCCTGAACAACAGCCAGCTTGGCCGCGGCGTGCAGATGCTCGCCGACAACAAACCCGCCGGCGGCGACCCACTGGGCAACCTCATCCGTCGCAACAGCCAGAACGTAGCTGAACGCAACAGCATCGTAGCCGCTGCCAAACCGGCTGCCCAGCCTGTAACACCGCCCATCCCTGTTCAGGTAGCCTCACTCCAACCGGCCAACCCGCCCGAACCCGTCCATGCCCCCGTGCAGCAGGCGCAAAACCCAACTGCCCCTGCTACTTTTACCGCATTGGATTCCAACGGCACCCGTCCCGCCGAGCCCGCACCCCGCGTGAACAGCTCGCCCGATATTCAGGTAGCCCCAGCTCAAACGGTTGTCCAAACAGCTGCCCAATCCGTAGACCAACCCGCCACGCCCAACAACATCCACAGCCCAAACGACAGGCTACCTGAAACCGTTGAACTTGCCGACAACAGCAATCCCCAGCCCGACCCGTTGATGTCCTTGGCCGGCAACAGCAGCGCAGATAATACCAAGCCTGCCAATGAACCCGGCAGTAGCAGCGCCGCAGCCGCCGTGCGTGCTTCCTTAGCGCAAACCGAAGCCCAGGAAACCCGCCGCCAAGCCCAAGCTGAGGCTCGCCGCGCCAACAATGCCGGCTTCGGTCAGCTGGCCGCCAACACCGGCAGCACCCAACGCCGTGCTGCCCGCCAAGAGCAACAGGCCAACCGCCGTGGCGCGCAAACCGTCACCCACAAAGTGCAGGCCGGCGAATCACTGTATTCCATTGCCCGCCGCTACAACGTGAACGTGGCCGACCTCAGCCGCGTCAACAACCTGCACGGCAACAATATCCGTCCCGGCCAAGTATTGCATGTGAGCGCCAGCAGCAATCATCAGGCCGCCAACCGCCATGCCGACAACAAATCTAGCAGCCGCAACGACCGTAACAGCCGCACCGGCAACGATCGCAATGGCAGAAACGGCCGCCAGCAAACCGTGTCCCACACCGTGCGCAGCGGCGATACCCTGCAATCCATCGCCCGCCGCTACAACACCTCCGTGGCCGACATCAAACGTAGCAACAACCTGAGCAACAGCGTGTTGCACCCCGGCCAAAAACTACGCGTGAGCAGCGGCACTTAACTTCTACGAAGAGCGCAACATTTTTCAGGTAGCCTCGATTAAGGCTACCTGAAAATATTTATATAGATTTCTAATAGTTACCAACATCATCTATCAAACATGAATCTGCAAAAACGCCGCGAAATCTTTCAACGCCTGCACGACGCCAACCCCAATCCCACCACCGAGCTGGTGTTTCACAGCCCATTCGAGCTGCTCATCGCCGTGCTGCTCTCCGCCCAAGCCACCGACAAAGGCGTCAATAAAGCTACCGCCAAACTCTTCCCCGTGGCCAACACCCCGCAGGCCATCCTCGATTTGGGCCTGGAAAAGCTGATGGAATACACCCGCACCATCGGCCTCTACCAAACCAAATCCAAACACATTATGCAAACCTGCCGCCTGCTCCTGGAAAAACACGGCGGCGAAGTGCCGGATACCCGCGAAGCGCTCGAAGCGCTGCCCGGCGTCGGCCGCAAAACCGCCAACGTCGTGCTCAACACTGCCTTCGGCCAGCCGACCATGGCCGTGGATACCCATATTTTCCGCGTAGCCAACCGCATGAATCTCGCCCCCGGCAAAAACGTGCGCGAAGTTGAAGACAAACTCATGCGCTTCGTGCCCAAAGAATTCCTGCTCAACGCCCACCATTGGCTCATCCTGCACGGCCGCTACACCTGCAAAGCGCAAAAGCCCCTGTGCCACGAATGCATCGTGTATGACTTGTGCGAATACAAAGGCAAAACGGTTTAAACCCATAAAACGCAGCCCTGTATGTTCATGGCCATAAGAGGCTACCTGAACATACAGGGCTTGGTTTTGCAGTGGATATTTTTCAGGTAGACTCCCCTCGGTTGGAAGGCTACCTGAAACACAGTGGGCACGCTGTTGCCGCCTAGCAATCAACTTTCCGAACGAAAGAAACGGCGGATATCCTGCTCCAGCGTATCCAGCATTTCATAGCGTTTGCGGTACATAGAGCGTTTTTTACTTTGCACTTCTTCCAGCGGCGTGCGCTCGATTTGAGTGGGCAGCCGCCAATAGCCGTTGGCATCGAGGCTGCCTTGGTTTTCCTGCCAGAAGGCATCGTAGTTGAACAGCAGGCGGCTGGAGTCGTTCCAGCGGAATTTGGCCTGGCTTTTGTGCGGAATGCCGTAGAGCTCGCAGCCGAGTTCGGCAGCCATCAGCTTGAATACGTTCACCATCATAAACATCGGCCGTACGCCGTGCAGCTGCTTGGTGGTGTGGCGGATGAGATCGGGGGCATCGCTGCTGTGCGGGCCTTGGATGGAGGTAATCAGCAGGCCGTTGGGCGTGATAAAGCTGAACACGGCATCGTAAATGCGGCTGTGCTCGGTGCTTTGCAGGCTCACCAAAAAGAAGCCTTCCAACGGGTCTTTGTGGTTGATATTCAAACTGATGGAGAGCTCCGGCGCAGGATGGTTGAGGACGATTGTGCGCTGCGTTACCAACTCTTGCCACTTGGCAGCGGAAGGCTTGCTTTGCGCCAAAGTGAAGTTGTTGATTACGGCCTGCAACCGTGCGTTCTTGTCGAAGCGGTTGTCGGCATAAGTATCCAGCACGGCGCGGGCGGCATAGGGATTGTGTTGGAAAATCGGTGCCCACATCGGATGTTGGTTGATGAAGGCGGTAAATGCTTCGCATTGCCGCCGCGCCAGCAGGCGTTGGATGTGGTCGCGCAGATACACCACCGCATATTTGCAGATGCCCCGTTCGCGCAAATTGGGATACTGTTCGTCGAAAGTAGGAAAGTGAAATAAATCAGACATAAGCGCCCATATTGTGCCAAACGGCGCCGAACCGTTTGCGTGAAAAACAAAGCGATGCCGGGCAAAATCCGGCCATCGAAAAGCGGCCAATCCTACCCGATTTGCCAACAGCCTTGCAAGGCTTGCCGCCGGGAATGAAGGCTACTTGAGAATCTATCTCCGCTTTTCAGGTAGCCTCCGCCTTGCCTCAACCGCAGCCGCCCAATTATGATGCTGCCCATTCAGCCATCATTTCCGTCTATTATGCACGCCACCCCGATCACCACGCCCCCGCTTGCTCCCAAAACCCGACAAGCGCTGCTTGAATTGGGTATAGCCGATACCGCCGATCTACAACGCATTACGCCCGCCACCGCTTTCCTGCTGCTCAAAGCCAGCGGCCTCACCGTTACCGAATCCACGCTGTGGCAATTGGTATTGCTGGCCGAAGGGCGGGAAGGCTACCTGAACGAAACCGAACAAGCCGTGTGGCGCACCAAACTGCGTGCCCACCGCCCGGTTGCCCGGTTTCCGCCGCGAGAAGAAAGCGAACGCTGGATGCGGCAGGCGTTGCAACTGGCCGGGCAGGCCTTGGCTGCAGGCGAAGTGCCGGTAGGCGCGGTGGTGGTGCGCCAGGGCGAAATCATCGGGCGTGGCGCCAATGCCTGCGCGGCCGAACACAGCGTGTGCCACCATGCCGAAATCGCCGCGCTCAGCGAAGCCGGCCGCCGATTGGGCAACTACCGGCTGGACGGCTGCGATCTATACGTGACCCTCGAGCCGTGCAGCATGTGCGCCGGCGCCATCATGCAATCGCGTATCCGCCGCCTGATTTACGCTGCTGCCGAGCCGAAAACCGGTGCTGCTGGCAGCGTGCTCGACCTGTTTGCCAACAAACAGCTCAACCCACACACCGCCGTGCAAGGCGGCGTGTTAGCAGAGGAAAGTACGAGGCTGCTGCAACGTTTTTTTCAGGAGCGGCGGCAAAGATATAGTGGATTAAAATAGGAATGGCACAAGGCGACGAGCCGCAGACAACACAGGTAGTACAGCTAGGCGAGCTAACGCTTATTTTAATTCACTATAAATGCTAATTTGATATAAGCCCCAGCCTGCCGGCTACCTGAAAAGCAGTAGGCGGATAGCTTTCAGGTAGCCTTTAGTTGTACTTCGGCAGCTAGAGGCCTGACTTGAAATAAAACAGCCGGATAACTGTTCCCCCGATGTTGGAGAATTGCAGTTATACGGCTGTTGTTTCACCGTAATCGTTTCATACAGGAATGGAACAAAGCGGCGGGTCGAGGCCGCATTATTCCATTTGGAGCGACTATGTTTTCAGGTAGCCTACAGCCACCCAGCCACTCCATGCCACAACTACCATGCCACCCACAGGCTGACGCTCAACCCGGCCGCCAGCCTGAAACGCAGATGTTGCCGCAGACTCTTGAGCTGGTTGGCAAACAGCCTCATCACCAGCGGGTTCGGCCACGCCCAAGCCTAAGGCCAGCATCATCAGTGCGCCGTCCTCCGCATTGCCGCTGCCCAGCACATACAGCGAAGCGCTGTATACCATGCCGCACGGCAGCCAACCCACAGCAGGCCAACGCCGAAGCAGGCAAGGGGTATTTTGGATGGGCAAGAGGCGGTTTAGAGCGGATTGAGCCGCCACACCGGCCGCCCGAGCTTTTCCACCTGCGCGACATAGGCGTTGAGCCTGGCTAGGTACAGGCCGATAAAGGTGTAGCTGCCGATACGGCCGAGGTTCATCAGCACAATCAGCTTCACGCGCCCCACCTGCGGCGGCAGCTGCAAAGCAAAGGCGGTGCTCAAACCGCCGCACATGCCGGCGCAATGGCCGCTGCCGAGAAAGCCGGTGGCGGCAAGAGAGGGGAGTGTGAGAGTGGAGACCATGGCGTTGTTTTCCGGGATAGCTCAAGCGCTGATTCCTGCGAACAGTCCGCTGCCTGCCGGAGGAAAATCGTTGCTTTGACTATTGCTGCCAAGCGGCAATTCAGGCTACCTAAAAACGGTTTGCCCATTTTTTCAGGTAGCCTTGGCGAGAGATACGATGGTTAGTTTATAGGCTACCTGAAAATAATTTCACGACTTTCAGGTAGCCTATTGGAGAATGTATCAGGCAATCAAGCTGATTGCTTGGTACCGAAAATCTTGTCGCCGGCATCGCCCAAGCCGGGGATGATGTAGCCGTTTTCGTTGAGGTGGCTGTCGAGCGCGGCGGTGTAGATTTTCACGTCTGGGTGCTTGTCGTTCACCAGCTTCACGCCTTCCGGTGCGGCCACCAGCACCAGGGCGGTGATGTTGCGGCAGCCTTTTTTCTTCAGCAAATCAATAGTCGCTACCATCGAGCCGCCGGTGGCGAGCATCGGGTCGAGAATCATGGCCGGACGTTTGTCCATTTTGCTCACCAATTTCTCGAAATAGGAAACCGGTTGCAGGGTTTCTTCGTCGCGCTGCAGGCCGACCACGCTGATCTTGGCAGTGGGCAACAAATCGAGCACACCGTCGAGCATACCCAAACCGGCACGCAAAATCGGCACCACGGTTATGGTTTTGCCTTTAATCTGCTCGCCTTCGATACGGCCGCACCAGCCTTCGATAGAAAGCGATTCGGTTTCCAGATGGCGGCTGGCTTCGTAGGCCATCAGGCGGGCCAGCTCTTTTACCAAAGTGCGGAATTGGTAGGTGTTGCAGTTGGCTTTGCGCATCAGAGTGATTTTGTGTTTGATCAGCGGATGATCGATAACGGTTAAGTTCATGCTATGGTTTCCTTCATTTGATTTGGCGGGGCGTATTTTAGCTTAACAGGCGGGCGGGAAAAAGCGGGGAGTATAATTTCTTCCTACAGCATTGGCTCGCTTGGTATTACATGCTGCTGACAGGGTGCATCCCCGCTTGAGCACAGCAAAAGGCTACCTGAAAACTTTCAGGTAGCCTTTTATCATTTCATCAGGCAAACCGGCTTACACTTCGATGATAACTTTCATCGCTTTGGTGTCGGCAGCGTGTTTGAACACGTCGTAGGCCTTTTCCATTTCGCTGAATTTGAAGCGGTGGGTGGCCAGTTTTTCCATCGGCAGTTTGCTGGATTCACAAGCTTTCAGCAGCATGCCGGTGGTATTGGCATTTACCAGGCCGGTGGTAACGGTGATGTTCTTGATCCACAATTTAGCCAAATCAAATTCCACGGATTTACCGTGTACGCCCACGTTGGCCACATGGCCGCCTTCTTTCACCACTTTCTGGCAGATATCCCAAGTGGCGGAATAACCTACTGCTTCCATAGCGCAATCCACACCGCGGCCGCCGGTGATTTCCAAAATCTTGGCCACAGCGTCTTCCTTGTTCGGATTGATGGTGTGGGTAGCACCCATTTCTTTGGCCATAGCCAGGCGATTTTCGTCCATATCCACCACGATGATGGTGGCCGGAGAGTAGAACTGGGCAGTTAGCAGGCAACCCATGCCCACGGGGCCGGCGCCGACAATGGCAATGGCGTCACCAGGTTTCACCTGGCCGTATTGCACGCCGATTTCATGGCCGGTGGGCAGTGCGTCGGAAAGGAATACGGCCACATCGGTATTGAGGGTTTCAGATAAATGGTAGAGCGAATTGTCGGCAAACGGAGTACGCACGTATTCTGCCTGGGTGCCGTCGATCATGTAGCCCATAATCCAGCCGCCCTCTTTGCGGCAGTGGGCGTAGAGCTGTTTCTGACAGTTGTCGCAAATACCGCAGCGGCTCACGCAGGATACGATAACTTTATCGCCCTTTTTGAAGTCTTTAACGGCAGGGCCCACTTCTTCCACCACACCGATGGCTTCGTGGCCGAGGATACGGCCTTCCCATTTGCCGGTTTTTTCGCGGGAAACAGCTTCGATTTCCGGGTTTTTACCTTTCATGATACCCAAATCCGTACCGCAAATGGTGGTTTTGGTAACACGAATGATGGCATCGGTAGGATCAATGATAGTGGGAACCGGGCGATCTTCGAAGCGGACATCGTTTTCGCCGTAATAGGTCATGGCCTTCATGGTCTTGCTCATTAGACTCTCCTAATGTGTTTACCGATAAATAATCAGTTGTTGGGAAAGAATCCAGGGAATTCCGGATAGTCCATTATAATCTTTAATTCTTCCCTAATGGTCAAATTTTCCATTTAAAAAATTAGAGTTATATTATAACAATAGCAGTTTATGGAAATATTGTATAAATAATAAGATAAGTTTCTATTTTAGAAGCGTTTACCGACAGCACAGATTAATCGAACTCTCGCTATGGCGGTAGCCTATATTACCGTATATCTTTTATTGTTATGGCTCACTGTTTGTATGGCTGCAGCCATAGCTCCGTAGGCAGTGAATTGCTTTAGCTATAACATTAAAAGACTACCTGAAAACCCAATACTTGCCTCTCACAAAATACAAAACAGCCTCTATTCCAACTGAACGGAGGCTGTTTCTATACAAACAAAATTACACTTTAGCAGCCGCAGCCACTTCAGCAGCGTAATCCACTTCTTTTTTCTCGATACCGTCGCCTACTTTGAAGCGGACGAAGTTTACGATCTCAGTACCCTGTTGTTTCAGGAACTGCTCAACAGTCTGATCAGGGTTCATCACGAAGGGTTGACCCAGCAGCGTTACTTCGGCCAAGAATTTCTTCACGCGGCCTTCCACCATTTTGGCGGCGATTTCGGCGGGCTTGCCGGAAGCAATAGCCTGCTCGGTATAGATGTGGCGCTCTTTAGCCACCACTTCGGGATCAACCTGCTCGGCAGAGATGCATTGCGGCTTAGAAGCCACGATGTGCATGCCAACGTGGCGGGCAGTAGTCTCATCGCCTTTGTATTCCACCAGTACGCCTTCAGTGGCGGCAGCACCGTGGATGTAGGTGGTGAGGCTGTTGGCAGCTTCGATGATTTCAAAGCGGCGTACAAAAATGTTTTCGCCCAATTTGGCAATCACAGCTTTGCGCCCACCTTCCACCAACTCGGCCAGAGCTTCAACCGTGGCCGGTTTTTTCTCAGCAGCAGTTTTGGCTACGGATTGAGCAAAGGCGATGAAGCCGGTGTCTTTGGCCACGAAGTCGGTTTCGCAGTTCACTTCCACCAAAGCGCCAACTTTGCCTTCAATAGCATAAGCCAACACGCCTTCGGCAGCGGTACGGCCGGCCAGTTTGCTGGCCTTGGCGCCGGATTTAATACGCAGGATTTCTTCAGCTTTGGCCATGTCACCATCGGCTTCCACCAGGGCTTTTTTGCATTCCATCATGCCCAAGCCAGTGGCAGCACGCAGATCAGCAACCATTTTTGCGGTAATTGCAGACATTATTTACTCCTGTTTTATTGAGAAACGCGGCCGGATGCCGCGCTTGGATAAATTGAAGGCTACCTGAAAGGCCGGATTTGGCGTCCGCTTGTTGAAACGGTGTCTTCAGGTAGCCTCATGCGGTATCAGCTTAGGCAGATTCGGCTTCGTCAGCAGCAGCCTGTTGTGCAGCGGCTACGGTTTCAGCCAAGGCCTGGTTTTTGCCTTCCAATACGGCATCGGCGATACCGCGGCAGTACAGGCGGATGGCTTTGGCGGAGTCGTCGTTACCGGGGATAACGTGTTTCACGCCTTCCGGATCGTTATTGGTATCCACCACGCCGATTACCGGAATACCCAGTTTGCCTGCTTCGGTCAGCGTACCTTTCTGGTAGCCGGTGTCAATCACGAAAATGGCGTCGGGCAGGCCTTTCATGTTTTTGATGCCGCCGAGTGAGCGTTCCAGCTTTTCCACTTCGCGTTGAATGGTGAGCAGTTCTTTTTTGTTGTAACCGCTGGCTTCGGCATTTTCCAGAATGGCAGCTTTTTCTTCCAAGCGTTTGATAGACTGCTTAACGGTTTTGTAGTTGGTCAGCATGCCGCCCAACCAGCGGTGGTCCACATAGGGCATACCGGCACGGGTGGCTTCTTCGCGCACGATGTCGCGGGCTTGGCGCTTGGTGCCGACAAACAGGATGGTGCCTTTGTTGGCAGCCAAACGGCGAACGGCGTCTTGCGCTTCCTGGAACAGGGGCAGGGTTTTTTCCAAGTTTATGATATGGATTTTGTTGCGGGCGCCGAAAATGTATTGTTCCATTTTCGGGTTCCAGTAACGGGTCTGATGACCGAAGTGAACACCTGCTTCCAACATCTGGCGCATAGTAATTTGAGACATTTATTTTCCTTACAAAGGGTTATAGCAAACATCAATGCACACAGAATCTCAAAACTTCAAAACTGAGACACCCTTTGGTGCAAGATGCGAGCGTTACGTTAAGATAAAAAAAGAAACAGCTTTCAAAACGAAAGCTGTGGGATTATAGGAGAAAAGTGTTATTTTGGCAAGGTTCCCCTACCCTGTTTTTCTTCCTGCTTGAGGCGTTTGTTGCGCAAACGGATATAAGCCACCCAAAACGCAAACAGTGTGGGTAAAATCTCCACACCACCAAATAAATCAGCATCCGCGCCAACGATGGCTGCGCAAGGGCAAACATCAGGGTAACAAAGATATAGCCGATAAAAACAATGTGCCACATGGCGTCTTCCCAATAGGGCTACCTGAAACCGAATGGATATTTTCAGGTAGCCTCAAGCCTACTGCTACGGCAGTTGATATTCCTGCCCGTCGGCAGTGAGAAGTTTGGGCTGGCAGTTATCGTTGATCACCGTTTCATCGATCACTACGGTTTTTACTTGGTCTTTAATATCCGGCAGTCGGAACATGGTTTCCAACAGTGCGCGCTCCACAATCGAACGCAGGCCGCGCGCACCGGTTTTACGCTGCATGGCAAGTTTGGCGATACTGCGTAAGGCAGACGGCTGCACCTTCAGCTCCACCCCTTCCATTTCAAATAGCGTTTGATATTGTTTCACCAAGGCATTTTTCGGCTCGGTCAGGATGTTGATCAGAGCTTCTTCATCCAATTCGGCCAGTGTGGCAATCACCGGTAAACGGCCGATCAGCTCGGGAATCAGGCCGAATTTAATCAAATCTTCCGGTTCAACAATTTCAAACAGCTCAGTAACATCGGCATCTTCGTCTTTGCTGTGCACCAAAGCGCCGAAGCCGATACCGCCCTTTTCCGTACGCTGGCGAATAACCTTTTCCAAGCCGGCAAACGCGCCGCCGCAGATGAACAGGATATTGGTGGTATCCACCTGAATAAAATCCTGATTCGGGTGCTTGCGTCCACCCTGCGGCGGCACGGACGCCACCGTGCCTTCAATCAGTTTCAACAAAGCCTGTTGCACACCCTCGCCGGATACATCGCGGGTAATCGAAGGGTTGTCGCTCTTACGGGAAATCTTGTCGATTTCATCAATATAAACAATCCCTTTTTGCGCCTTTTCCACATTAAAATCGCAATTACCCAAGAGCTTGGTAATAATCTGCTCCACGTCTTCGCCCACATAGCCGGCTTCGGTAAGCGTGGTGGCATCGGCCATAACAAACGGCACATCCAAACGCCGTGCCAAACTTTGCGCCAGCAGGGTTTTGCCCGAGCCGGTGGGGCCGATGAGCAAAATGTTGGATTTGGCCAACTCCACATTATCGCCCTCTTTCGGATGGCGCAAGCGTTTGTAGTGGTTGTACACCGCTACCGCCAGCACCTTTTTAGCCTGTTCTTGGCCGATAACGTGCTGGTTCAAATTGCTGACGATTTCAGCCGGCGTGGGCAATCTGTCTTCACCCGAATGCGTTTCGCCTGCCGCTGCTCCCTCGCTGTGGATCATGTGGCTACAGGTATCGATACACTCGTTGCAAATCAAGGCATTATCGCCTTCAATCAGGTTTTTTATTTCGTTTTCCGATTTGCCGCAGAAAGAACAGTATCGGGTTTCGTTGCTCATTTGGTGTGATTCCGCAATGTAATGTGTTGCGCCGTAATGAAGATAGCGAAATATGAAAGTATATAGGGGAATCCTGCGCACATCAACGCAGACACTGCCACCATCAGTGCTATATCCCAATTATTATCTTCATAGCAAAACCTGCTCTTTACAAAAATTCTTTTACACTATCTAGGGTTTACAAACTTGTATTTTTTATCCACAATAAGCAAGTTTTTATTTTTACCGTTAAAACAGATATTTGCCTGCTGCAACAGTAAACCGCCTGATGGCATTGGAACACAACAGACTGATAGGTAACAAAATTGTTTGCAATTAAAAAGACTTGGCTGATTTTGGCCACCGGATTGAGCCTGGCCTTGGCCAGCCTGCCCGCCGCCGCGCAAGACGACATCGATGTGCTTGGCCAGTTCCTTGAACAAAACCTGCCTGTGCAAGACGACCCGCTTGGCACTTTCCTCAGCAGCCGTCCGGCTGAACGGGTGGAAGCCCAGGCTGCCGTGGCCGGGCCGATGCTCACTTCGCAATCCGCACTGATTATGAATGGCCGCAGCGGCGAGATCCTGTATCAAAAAGGTATCGACCAAGTTCGTCCCATCGCCTCCATTTCCAAACTGATGGCTGCCATGGTGGTGCTGGATGCCCGCCAAAACATGAATGAAACCCTGGAAATCACCGAAGCCGAAATCGACCGCCTCAAAGGCACCGGCAGCCGTCTTTCCGTGGGTACCACCCTCACCCGTCGCGAAATGCTGCATTTAGGCCTGATGAGCAGCGAAAACCGTGCCATCCACGCCCTTGCCCGCAACTATCCTGGCGGCCTGCCTGCTTTCATGAGCGCCATGAACCGCAAAGCGCAGAGCCTCGGCATGCAGCAGACCCGCTTCTACGATCCCACTGGCCTCGATTTCCGCAATGTATCTACCGCGCGTGATTTGAGCCTGATGGTGCGTGCCGCCCACGAATACCCGCTTATCCGCCAATTTTCCACTTCCAATTCCGGCTCTGCCCAAACCAGCAACGGCCGCGTACAGCAATACCGCAACTCCAACGCCTTGGTGCGCGAAGGCTCATGGAATATCTCCTTGCAGAAAACCGGCTACATCCGCGAAAGCGGCCGCTCCATGGTGCTGTATGCCAACGTGCAGCGCCAGCCGCTGATTATCGTGCTGCTCAATTCCCCCTCGCCCACCACTCGCGTAAACGATGCACGCGCGATTCAAAACTGGGTGAACAGCCGCGAAATTTAAGCCTAATCAGCTTTTTGCATACGCAATATAAAGACTACCTGAAAGCATCCGTTTCAATGAAGTTAAAATGGTTTTTTGATGTTTTTCAGCCTGCTATGTTTTTTCAGGTAGCCCGATAAAGGCTCGGTAGGCGGCAGAAAATTCATCGGCATGGCTTAAAAACGGAATATGCGCCGCCTTTTCAATCAGCAGCAGGCGGCTGTTGGGCAGACTGCGGTGCAGGTATTCGCCCATACGCGGCGGGGTGATGCCGTCTTTGCCGCCGAACACGAGCAACACGGGGCACTGTACCTGCGGCAGCAAGGCGCGGGCATCGGTGCGCAGCACGGTATCCAGCGCGGCTTGCAGGCCGGGCGGTACGCCGTGGCGGATGATTTCCGGCAACACTTCGTCGGCCAGATGGGCGCGTTCGGGGATATGCAAAAATTGCAGCTGCAAAAACTGGCGCATATATTTGGCAAAATCTTGGACAAACAGCGGTATCATCTTGTCCAGAGCAGGTTTGGCCAAACCCTCGGGATAATCCAGCGTGGCGGTGAGGCGAGCGAAACTGGCGGTAAGGCACAGGCTGCGCACTTTTTCGGGATGACGAGCAGCCATATGCAGCGCCACCAGCCCGCCGAGCGACCAGCCGAGCAGGTGTGCAGGTTCGCTCAACTGTGCCGCCAGCGAGTCGGCTACGGCGGCCACGTCGAACGTGCCGTCAAACCCAGCCGTGCCGTGGCCGGGCAAATCGGGCGCGGCAACGCGGCATTCGGGTAAGCTTGCAGCTAGCAGGTCGAAAATATGGTGGTTGGCCGCCCAACCGTGCAACAGCATAACATCTACGGAATCAGACATATGGCGCTTTCAACTTGGTTAGTTGGGCAGTGGCAGCGTTTTAGCTCCGCAGAAACTCGCTTCGCTCGTTTTAAGGCAGCCTCCAGCCAGGGTAAACGCTGCGTATTATGCCATGAATTATCCGGCAGCCAGGCATTGTGCGGCGGCTGCACGGCGGATTTGCACTGCCTGCGGCTGGATGCGCGCCGCCGCTGCCCGTTGTGCGCCGGTGTTTCCGCTTCCGGCCTGCCGTGCGGCCGCTGCCAACGCAAACCGCCGCCGCAAACCTTGCTGCACGCTGCCTTCGCCTACCGGCCGCCGCTGAGCAACCTGCTGTATGCCTATAAATTCCTCGGCCGCAACGATTTATATGCCGCCTTAGCCGAGCTGATGCTGGCCAAGCCGCCCGCGTGGCCGGCTGAACCTGATTTGGTAATGGCCATGCCTTTGAGCGTGCGGCGGCTGCACAAACGTGGTTTCAACCAGAGTTTGTTGCTAGCCGAATCGGTAGCTAAACACTTGAATCTTCCGCTATTACCGCCGTTTGTGGCAACCCGCTCTCACCGCCCCGCGCAAAGCACTCTGCCCCGAAATGAGCGCACCAAAAACGTGCATGGCATTTTTCAGGTAGCCTCGGCAGCGGATGTAAAGAACCGTCATGTGCTGTTAATCGACGATGTTGTTACCAGCGGTGCAACAATCGGCGAACTTGCCCGAACTTTGCAGCGGGCGGGGGCTGCAGCGGTTTATGGCTGGGTGCTCGCCCGCGCCGAATGAAAAGATAATTGACGTAGTTACCCTGCTGCGGCATCATGCCGCGCATCGTCCCAACGGCTGGTTTGTTGCAAATCAGCCTTATTTGTTTGAATTTCGCTGCATATCGCTTCATGTTCAGCATTGTTTTATACCAACCCGAAATCCCGCCCAACACCGGCAACATCATCCGTCTGTGCGCTAACAGCGGCGCTGATTTGCATTTGGTGAAGCCATTGGGTTTCCCGTTGGATTCAGCCAAAATGAAGCGTGCCGGGCTCGATTATCACGAATTTGCCCGTATCAGCCTGCACGAAACCTTTGAAGACTGCCTTGCCGCCTTGGAGGGTCAACGCATTTTCGCACTCACCACCAAAGGCTGCACCCGACCCGACCAAGCCGAATTCCAGCCAGGCGATGTTTTCCTGTTCGGCCCCGAAACCCGCGGTTTGCCGGCAGCAATCCTCGAAAGGCTACTTGAAAACCAAAAATTGCGCCTGCCCATGCTGCCCGGCAGCCGTAGCATGAACCTTTCCAATACAGTGGCTGTGATGCTGTATGAAGCATGGCGGCAAAACGGCTACCAAGGCGGTATCTAACCGCCAACAACCCCATCCACTCAAGAAACGGAGTCTGTTTTGGCTAAATTGAAAAACGCCTTCTTTATCGGCATCACTGCCGCTATCGGTCTGTGTACCGCCCTGATTAACACCGCCGCTGCCGAGCCCAAAGCCGCAACGGCCAAGCCCGCCGCCCGGCAGCAATACCACAGCCGCGGCAGCATTCATTTAAACGCCGTCGCCAAACCCGAACGGCTACACCAATCCGCCAACCGCAGCTACCAAGTACGTGGTGTGCGCTACACCCCGATGACCAATGTGCGCCAATTCACTCAAACAGGCCGCGCATCTTGGTATGGCCGCCAATTCCACGGCCGACTCACCGCTTCCGGCGAGCGTTACGACATGAACCTCATGACCGCCGCCCACAAAACCCTGCCCATCCCCAGCTATGCCCGCGTAACCAACCTTTCCAACGGCAAAAGCGTAGTGGTGCGCATTAACGACCGCGGCCCCTTCCACAGCAGCCGCGTAATCGACGTATCCCAATCTGCCGCCCGCCAGCTCGGCTTCATCAATGCCGGCACCGCCAACGTGCGCATCGAACAAATCCTGCCCGGCCAGGCACGCGCCGAGGCCGGAAACCAACAGCCCGCCGCCAAACCAGCCGGCAATATTTATGTGGACTTGCGCCGCTTCGACCAGCGCAAAGCCGCCTACGACTACGTAGTGCAAACCACCACCCGCCTGCGCCACGCCAACAACACCAGCCAACAGGTATTCATGGTGCCGCAGCGCAACGGCGGCTTCCTCGTCCGTATGGGCCCGTTCACCCACCAAGACAAGGCCGAACAAACCAAGGCTGCGGTTACTACCGAACTGTAATCGCCAACTATCGGCAAACAGGCTACCTGAAAACGCAGCGCAGCGGAGTTTCTGCGAAGCTAACTTTTCAGGTAGCCTATTTCTTATCTACCCCCATTCAAAATAACCTAATCAAGAACAATTCTTGCCTTGCCAAACCATTCGGCTTATGGTTAAATGTTACGGTATAACATTTGAAAGGCTGTTTATGAAACCCAATATCCACCCCGAAAACTACCGCACCGTCCTGTTCTTTGACAGTAGTGCCAACGAAGGCTGGCTCATCCGCTCCTGCGCCCCCACCAACAACACCATGCAATGGAAAGACGGCAAAGAATACCCCGTATTTATGCTCGATACCTCTGCTGCCTCCCACCCCGTTTACACCGGGCAGCAACGCGAGCACAGCAAACAAGGTCGCGCCAGTGCATTCAACCAACGCTACGGCAGCATGATGTCTGCCCTAAAAAAGGATAACTGAAATGCAAGTCCTCTCCTCTCTCAAAACCGCCAAAACCCGCCACCGCGACTGCCAAGTGGTGCGCCGTCGGGGTAAAGTGTACGTGATTTGCAAAAGCAATCCCCGCTTCAAGGCTCGGCAGCGTTAAGCTGGATTTCAACTAAACAATAGGCTACCTGAAAGCCATTTCCGCGAAGCCAGCACCTCTTTCGACAACGCCCATTTTCCGATTCCGATTCAACACGCATAGACCGTTGCCGAATCTAAGGTTTCTTGCAAACCAGGCGTTGGCTTCGCGGAAATGGCTTTCAGGTAGCCTTTCTGTTCCCACTGTGAAACCCAATCATGCCGTGGCATCAAACCAGCCAATACCCTGTCAATAAATTCAACCCCTTCCCGCAAAGCCCTCGTTTATTCCACCGCAAACGCGTATAATGCGCCACTTTTACTAAGTCATTCCTACGGGATAGGCATGAGCGAGCAAACACCGTCAGAAAGCAGCGGCATCGGCAAAGCCATCAAGCGCTACCTGATTACCGGCCTCCTAGTCTGGCTACCCATCACCATCACCCTGTGGGTGGTAACCTACATCGTTTCCACCACCGACCACCTCTTCAACCTGCTGCCCACCCAATGGCAGCCGGAGAGCTACCTCGGCTTCAACATCCCCGGCCTCGGCTTCATCCTGGCCATCGTTGTGCTGTTCGTAACCGGCGTGCTCGGCGCCAATGTGCTCGGGCGCAAAGTGATCGAAGGCTGGGATTCACTCCTGGGGCGGATCCCTGTGGTGAAATCCATCTATTCCAGCGTGAAAAAAGTGTCCGAGAGCCTGCTCTCCGACAACAGCCGCTCGTTCAAAACCCCCGTGCTCGTGCCGTTTCCGCAGCCCGATATTTGGACGATTGCCTTCGTATCCGGCAGCCTTTCCGAAGCATTGCAGCAAGGGCTACCTGAAAACGAAGAATACCTCTCCGTATACGTGCCCACCACGCCCAACCCCACCGGCGGCTACTATATCTTCGTGCGCAAACAAGACATCCGCCCCTTGGCCATGAGCGTGGACGAAGCGTTGAAATATGTGATTTCGCTGGGCATGGTGGCACCGGATGAACATAAAAACGGCAAATTAGCTGCTCCAATCAAGCTGCTCGAGCCTACCGAATGATTTTTCAGGTAGCCCCTCCAATTCCAA
This sequence comes from Eikenella sp. NML070372, assembly GCF_001648415.1. NCBI lineage: Bacteria > Pseudomonadati > Pseudomonadota > Betaproteobacteria > Neisseriales > Neisseriaceae > Eikenella > Eikenella sp. NML070372. Next base: position 759,295 of record NZ_LXSN01000004.1, read on the forward strand.
AGGCTACCTGAAAACCCCGCAAACCTTTACAATTACCCTTTATCGTTTAACAAAACACTTTTCAGGAAACACCGAAATGCGTACCAACTACTGCGGCCTAATCAGCGAGCAATACTTAGACCAAACCGTAACCGTCAAAGGCTGGGTGCACCGCCGGCGCGACCACGGCGGCGTGATTTTTATCGACCTGCGCGACCGTGAAGGCATCGTCCAAGTCGTCATCGACCCCGATACGCCCGAAGCGTTCAAACTGGCCGATTCCGCCCGCAACGAATATGTTTTGAGCATCACCGGCCGCGTGCGCAACCGCCCCGAAGGCACCACCAACGACAAAATGGTGTCCGGCAAAATCGAGATTTTGGCCAAAGAAATCGAAATCCTGAACCCCGCCGCCACGCCGCCGTTCATGATTGACGACGAAAACATCAGCGAAACCGTGCGCCTGCAAAACCGCGTCATCGACCTGCGTCGCCCCGTGATGCAGCGCAACCTGCGCCTGCGTTATCAGGTAGCCATGGGCGTGCGCCGCTATTTGGATGCGCAGGGCTTCATCGACATCGAAACGCCGATGCTGACCCGCTCCACCCCCGAAGGCGCGCGCGACTACCTCGTACCCAGCCGTGTGCATCCGGGTGAATTTTTCGCGCTGCCACAATCACCGCAGTTGTTCAAACAATTGCTGATGGTGGCCGGTTTCGACCGCTACTACCAAATCACCAAATGCTTCCGCGACGAAGATTTGCGTGCCGACCGCCAGCCCGAATTCACCCAAATCGACTTGGAAACCTCGTTCCTGAACGAGGATGAAATCATGGACATCACCGAAGGCATGGCCAAACAAGTGTTCAAAGACACACTGGGCGTGGAACTGGGCGACTTCCCGCGTATGCCCTATTCCGAAGCCATGCTCTACTACGGCTCCGACAAGCCCGATATGCGCATCAACCTGCAATTCACCGAGCTGATCGATTTGATGAAAACGGAAGAGTTCAAAGTGTTCCGTGCCGCCGCCGACATGAAGGGCGGCCGCGTGGTGGCCCTGCGCGTGCCGAATGGTGCGAAACTCAGCCGCAAGGAAATCGACGAATACACTCAATTTGTCGGCATCTACGGTGCGAAAGGCTTGGCATACATCAAAGTGAACGATGTAACCAATTTGAGCAATGGAGAAAACAGCGGTTTGCAGTCGCCCATCGTTAAATTCCTGTCTGAAAGCAGCCTGCAGGAAATCATCAAGCGCACCGACGCGCAAAACGGCGATATCATCTTCTTCGGCGCAGACAAAGCCAAAGTGGTGAACGAAGCCATCGGTGCATTGCGAATTAAAATTGGCAAAGAGCACGGCGCGGAAAACGGTTACTTCGTGGATGAGTGGAAACCGCTGTGGGTGGTGGATTTCCCCATGTTCGAATACGACGAGGAAAACGACCGCTGGGCCGCTATGCACCACCCATTCACTTCGCCCAAACCCGGTCACGAAGACCTGATGGAATCCGACCCTGAAAACTGCTTGGCCCGCGCCTACGACATGGTGCTCAACGGCTGGGAAATCGGCGGCGGCTCCATCCGTATCCACCGCGCCGACATTCAGGAAAAAGTGTTTGCCGCGCTGAAAATCACGCCTGAAGAGCAGCAAAACAAATTCGGCTTTCTGCTGGATAACCTGAAATTTGGCGCGCCACCACATGGCGGTTTGGCATTCGGCCTCGACCGTTTGGTGGCCTTGATGGCTCAAGCCGAATCCATCCGCGATGTGATTGCCTTCCCAAAAACGCAACGCGCACAAGACCTGCTGGTGGACGCACCCAACCATGTGGACGAACTCCAACTGCGCGAGCTGCACCTGCGCTTGCGCCAGAAGCAGACCGAGCAGAAAGAAGCGTAAACTGCCAAACGCACAGCCTGAAAACACCGCAGTTTTCAGGCTGTGTTTTATCCTGAACCATAGTGCTTGCCGCTGCACTTTCGGGATAGCTACAGCAATGATGGCTATATATAGTGAATTAACAAAAATCAGGACAAGGCGGCGAGCCGCAGACAGTACAGATAGTACGGCAAGGCGAGACAACGCTGTACAGGTTTTTGTTAATTCACTATACCAAGCAAACCAGCACCACAGGAAAAATTAATACTTTGGCTATGGTGCTCGCTTAGAGTACAATAACCACAGCAAACTACTGTTATATAAAATATTAACCCCCAAACTATGAAATGCCCCTTCTGCCACCATAACAACACCCAAGTCATCGACTCCCGGCTGATGGAAGAACAAAACAGCATCCGCCGCCGCCGCCGCTGCGCCGCCTGTGACCGCCGCTTCAGCACCTACGAAACCGTAGAGCTGCGGATGCCGCAGATTATCAAGAACAATGGCGAGCGCGTTATGTTCGATCCGCTCAAACTGCAAACCAGCCTGCAACGCGCCCTGCACAAACGCCCTATTTCCGCCGAAGCCATCGAACACACCGTGCACGAAATCGAAGAGTGCCTGTATAAAACCGGCAGCAAAGAAGTACCCTCCCGCCTGATCGGCGAATTGGTGATGGAGCGGCTTGCCAAGCTCGACCAAGTGGCCTATGTGCGCTTCGCCTCCGTGTATAAAAGCTTTAAAGACGTGGCCGAATTTACCCGCACCGTAGCCGGGCTGGAACGCACCGACCCTTCCTAAGCCGAGCAAAATCCTGCAAACCCGCTGCGCCATGCAGCCCGTTTTGCTATACTGCGCTCCGTTTACGTTTACTGACTCCAAGGAAAACCCATGAACCGCTCCCGCACATCCCTCCTCCTGCTTGCCTTTTCAGGTAGCCTCTTGTTAGCCGGCTGCAACCAGCAGGCCGAAACCTCCGTGGTTACCCCCAGCGCCAGCGAAGTAGCCGCTGCCTCCGCAACCGCCGCAGCATCTGCCGCCGCACAAAACCCCAGCCAAACTCTGGCTACCGAAGACGGCGTCATCAGCCTCACCGTAAACGGCCGTTTTGAAGACAAATTGGCCGAAGCCGCCCAATATGTCGATGGCGCCGACAGCAACAAACCCAGCCTGCTGCAATACGACGCCAACCAAGACATCACCATCACCGTCAGCAACTTCGGCGCGCCCAAGCAGCCAGCCGAAGCCTACTTCGCCAAACTGAGCGAAAGCCTGAAAGCCGACCAAAGCCTGAAAGACACCGCCGTGGATACGCCTGCCGACCAGCGCATGGGCTACCGCTTCAGCCACGGCCAAGACGATAACGTGCTCAACGAAAGCTGCGTGGCCGTGTATGCCAAAAACCTCTACACCGTCTGCGCCGCCAGCAGCACCGCCTCCCTTCCCGAGCTGGATGCTTTGCTGAAAAACCTCACGGTAAAACAATAAGCCATACCAAATTCGTCAAGCTGCTCAAGTTTGGCGAATTTTGCTTACCCGGCACGGCAAGTTTTCAGGTAGCCCTTTCAAACACGATGGCTACCTGAAAATTCATCTCCGACGAATTTAAAACGAGCTCATGCAGCTTGCTACGCAGCCAACACCCAGCCTGCCATTTTCAGCATGGCATAGTTGATAATACCTGCTCAGCCTATGTGCTTAAGGCTACCTGAAAGCCTCAACCGATTTTCAGGTAGCCTCTGCATCCCACAAACTGCGCTATACTGCCCCATCAGCTCCTCATGCCTCCACCATGCTTACCGACACCCACTGCCACCTCGCTGACTCCGCACTTGCCTGCCGGCTACCTGAAATCACTACTGCAGCCCATGCCGCAGGAGTGCAGCGTTTTATTGTGCCGTCGGTTACCGAAGCGGATTTCGATGTCGTCTGCCGGCTGCATGCCCCACCCAAATATTATGGCGCGCTTGGCCTGCACCCGTGGTTTGCCGAAAGCTTCCAACCCAGTTTAATTAGCCGCATCGCCGATCGCTTGCAAGCGCAGCCGGGGCTGCTGGTGGGCGAAATCGGGCTGGATTACTATGGCGATCGCAAGCAGACCCGCGCCGCACAAACCGCCGCCCTGCTCGCCCAGCTCGACTTAGCGCAGCAATTTGGCCGCCCTGTGCTGCTGCACCATGTGCGCGCCGCAGCCGATGTGGTTGCCGCACTCAAGCACAGCGGTTTCCGCAGCGGCGGCATTGCCCATGCGTTTTCAGGTAGCCTCGAAGAAGCCCGCGCCTTTATCCGCTGCGGCCTGCTTATCGGCATCGGCACGCTGGTGCTCAACCCGAATGCCCGCAAAGTGCGTACCGCCGCCGCAGAGCTGCCGCTGGAACACTTGGTGCTGGAAACCGACAGCCCGTTTATGCCGATAGCCGGTGCGGGAGAAAACACGCCCGCCAATGTGCGGCAGGTGGCAGAAACCGTGGCGGCCTTGCGCGGCATCAGCACCCAAGAGGTAGCTGCAGCCACCGAGCAAAATGTGAACCGCCTGCTGTCTTTCTCTTAAGTTCAGATGACCGAAATCTCAAGCATCCAAACTTAGAAAATTGATTTGAATAATTGGCCAGAAACCATAAAGCTTGTCCATTTATTACTTTCTGCCAGTTTCGGTGGATAAGACCTCCTGTTTCACACATTCAATCTGTTGATTTAGATACATTCAAAATCAAATCAATCAGGTACATTTTCATTTTTTACCACCATCAGCCAGGCCACAGCGCTTTTCAAATTTTTCAAAAAATCAAGACAATTCAATCATTTAAATCATCCTATCGAAAACAGGGCAAATAGAGTAGAATTCCATACGCGATGGTGGTTTTTCAGAATTATTTTCTACTATCTGTATTGTATTGCGGCAACCACTAAAAGGCTATTTTGCCAAACCAAATCTATATCTCGTTTTTAATCAAACAATTAGGAGTACTTTATGAGTGATTTGAATACCCTGTTTCAACAAATCAAACAGCGTGATCCCGAACAGGCCACCTTCCACCAAGCCGTAGAAGAAGTTTTCGGCAGCCTTGCTCCTTTCCTCTCTAAAAACCCTCAATACACCAAATACAACCTGCTCGCCCGTATCGTGGAGCCAGAGCGCGTGATTATGTTCCGCGTTTCCTGGGTAGACGATAAAGGCCAAGTGCAGGTAAACCGCGGCTACCGCGTGCAAATGAACTCCGCCATTGGCCCCTATAAAGGTGGCCTGCGCTTCCACCCCACCGTAAACCTTGGTGTACTCAAATTCCTGGCCTTCGAACAAGTGTTTAAAAACGGCCTAACCACCCTGCCCATGGGCGGCGGTAAAGGCGGCTCTGATTTCGACCCCAAGGGCAAGAGTGAGGGTGAAGTGATGCGCTTTTGCCAAGCCTTCATGACTGAGCTTGCCCGCCACATCGGCGCCGATCTAGATATACCCGCCGGCGACATCGGCGTGGGCGCACGCGAAATCGGCTACCTCTACGGCCAATACAAACGCGTGCGCAACGAATTCACCTCCGTACTCACCGGCAAAGGCTTAAGCTACGGCGGCAGCCTGATCCGCCCCGAAGCCACCGGCTACGGCACGGTATATTTCACCGAAAGCATGCTCAACACCCGCAAAGACAGCATCAAGGGCAAACGCGTGGTAATCTCCGGATCTGGCAATGTGGCTCAATTCGCTGCCCAAAAAGCCCTGCAGCTGGGCGCAAAAGTGCTCACCGTGTCCGATTCCGGCGGCTTCGTCAAATTTGCCGACGGCGGCATGACCGAAGCCCAATGGCAAGCATTGGCCGAACTGAAAAACGTACGCCGCGAACGCCTTTCCGTGTACGCCAAAGAGCAAGGTTTGGAATACCACGAAAGCAAACGCCCGTGGCACGTGCCCTGCGACGTGGCCCTACCCTGCGCCACCCAGAACGAGCTCAACGGCGAAGAAGCCCAAGCCCTGCTGAAAAACGGCTGCATCTGCGTAGCAGAAGGTGCCAATATGCCCTCCACCCTAAATGCGGTTAAAGCCTTTGTAGACGCGAAAATCCTCTACTCTCCGGGCAAAGCCAGCAACGCCGGCGGTGTGGCCACTTCCGGCCTGGAAATGAGCCAGAACGCCATCCGCCTCTCTTGGAGCAGCGAGGAAGTGGATAAACGCCTGTTTGAGATCATGAGCAACATCCACGAAAACTGTGTGTCTAACGGAACAGAAAACGGCTACACTAACTACGTGAACGGCGCCAACATCGCCGGCTTCAAGAAAGTGGCCGATGCCATGCTGGCTCAAGGCGTGGTGTAAACTAATCTGTAGTAAGTGCCGCCAGCAAACAACACTGTTTCTTATTGTTGGAAACAACGTTGTTTTATTGACTGTATTAAAGATACCCCAAAAGAGACTACCTGAAATTTATACCGTGCTTATCAAGAAGCAAAATTTTTCAGGTAGCCTCATCAATGCATGGTGGATACAACACAGCCTAGCTATTCAATTTTCTGGTAGCCTTCCCACTCCGTTGCATCTTCCACTCAAGCAATCATTCTACTGACTTCAATAGAAATTATTTTTGCTTGGTATAAGTGATTGGTTTAGAAATCCATACACCAGTCCATACACCGCCCGGCCACAAAGCCTTACATTTTGCCACCTTTTTTTTGCCATCGAAATACATTATATTGTGCGAGTTTAACTCGCCAAACACATTATCTTGTGTTGCCTACTCAAAATCAGGATGGGAAAATGAACGATACCGTTAATCTCAAAGTCACCAAGCGCGACGGCCGTTTGGAGCCGATCGACCTCGATAAAATCCACCGCGTCGTTACTTGGGCGGCGCAAGGCCTCGACAACGTATCTGTGTCGCAAGTCGAGCTTAAATCCCATATCCAGTTTTACAACGGCATCCGTACCGACGACATCCACGAAACCATCATCAAAGCTGCTGCCGACCTGATTTCTGAAGACACGCCCGACTATCAATACCTGGCAGCCCGTCTCGCTATTTTCCATCTGCGCAAAATCGCCTACGGCCAATACGAGCCGCCGCACCTATTCGACCACGTCAGCAAGCTGACCGCCGAAGGCAAATACGACCGCCATATCCTCGAAGACTACAACCGCGAAGAGTTTGACGAAATCGACGGCTACATCGACCACGCCCGCGATATGACCTTCTCCTATGCCGCCGTTAAGCAGCTGGAAGGCAAATACCTGGTGCAAAACCGCGTTACCCGCCAAATCTACGAAACCCCTCAGTTCCTATACATCTTGGTGGCCATGTGCCTGTTTGCCAAATATCCCAAAGCCACCCGCTTGGATTACGTCAAACGCTTCTATGACGCGGTTTCCCTGTTCAAAATCTCGCTGCCCACCCCCATCATGAGCGGTGTGCGTACCCCCACGCGCCAATTCTCCAGCTGCGTGCTGATCGAATGCGACGACAGCCTGGACTCTATCAACGCCACCACCAGCGCGATTGTGAAATACGTTTCCCAACGCGCCGGTATCGGTATCAACGCCGGCCGCATTCGCGGCTTGGGCAGCGAAATCCGCGGAGGCGAAGCCCAGCACACCGGCTGCATTCCGTTTTTCAAAATGTTCCAAGCCGCCGTTAAATCCTGCTCCCAAGGCGGCGTGCGCGGCGGTGCGGCCACCCTGTTCTACCCGCTGTGGCACATCGAAGTGGAAAGCCTGTTGGTATTGAAAAACAACCGCGGCGTGGAAGATAACCGTGTGCGCCAGCTCGACTACGGCGTCCAAATCAACCGCCTGCTCTACACCCGCCTGATCAAAGGCGGCAACATCACCCTGTTCTCGCCCAACGAAGTACCCGGCCTGTACGACGCCTTCTTCGCCGACCAAGACGAATTCGAGCGTCTGTATGTGCAATACGAGCAAGACCCGGCCATCCGCAAACGCGTGGTGCCCGCCACCGAGCTGTTCTCCACCCTGATGCAGGAACGCGCCGGTACCGGCCGCATCTACATCCACAACGTAGACCACAGCAATACCCACAGCCCGTTTGATCCCGCCGTGGCTCCCGTGCGCCAGTCCAACCTATGCCTGGAAATCGCCCTGCCCACCAAGCCGTTAAACGACATTAACGACGAAAACGGCGAAATCGCCCTCTGCACCCTGTCCGCCTTCAACCTCGGCGCATTGGAAAACCTGGACGAGCTGGAAAACCTTTCCGACCTCGCCGTGCGCGCGCTCGATGCCCTGCTCGACTACCAAGACTACCCCATCCCCGCAGCCCGCAAGGCCACCATGAACCGCCGCACCCTGGGCATCGGCGTGATCAACTACGCCTATTATCTGGCCAAACACGGCGTGCGCTACAGCAACGATTCCGCCCTCGCCCTCACCCACCGCACCTTCGAAGCCATGCAATACTACCTGCTCAAAGCTTCCGTGCAGCTGGCCAAAGAGTACGGCGCCTGCCCCTTGTTCGGCCAAACCATGTACGCCAAAGGCGTGCTGCCCATCGACACCTACAAAAAAGACCTCGACAGCATCTGCAGCGAACCCCTGCACTACGATTGGGAAAAGCTGCGCGCCGAAATCGTCCAGCACGGCCTGCGCAACTCCACCCTCACCGCGCTCATGCCCAGCGAAACCAGCTCGCAAATCGCCAACGCCACCAACGGCATCGAGCCCCCGCGTGGCCTGGTAACGGTAAAAGCTTCCAAAGACGGCATCCTCAAACAAGTTGTTCCCGAATTCGAGCGCCTGAAAAACCAATACGAAACCCTGTGGCAGATGGGCGGCAACGATGGCTACCTGAAATTGGTCGGCATCATGCAGAAATTTGTCGATCAGGCCATTTCCGCCAACACCAGCTACGACCCCAAACGCTTCGACGGCGGCCGCGTACCCATGAAGCAGATGCTCAAAGACCTGCTTACCGCCTACAAATTCGGCCTGAAAACCCTCTACTACCACCACACCCGTGACGGTGCGGACGATACGCAGAGCGATATTCAGGACGACGGCTGCGCAGGCGGGGCTTGTAAGATTTAGTTCGTGATAGAGAGACTACCTGAAATAGGAAATTATTTTTCAGGTAGCCTACTTCCCTCTTCTGGTCTCAACCACAAAGGCTTCTTGAAAAACCTTTTCCACACCTATCACATTATGTTGATTAAATCTGCCGACGATAAAAGCAGCAAGCTGAAGCTGCTCGAGGCCATAGATAAACTGCGGCTCAACAAGCAGCAGCGCGAACAGTTAACCGATAAATTATGGAAACTGCGCACCGGTATCAACGGCGAGAAAGATGCTGCCTTTTACATCGACAACTACCTAAAAGACAGCGAATACTATATAGTCATCCATGACTTGCGGATAGAAATAGACGGAGAAGTTGCGCAAATCGATCATCTATTGATCAACCGCGTTTTTGCCATTTTGTTGGAAACCAAAAACTTCAATGGCAACCTCACTATCAACAAATTCGGCGAATTCACGGTTCAATACCCCAGCGGTAAGAAAAAGGGGATTCCATCCCCTATCGAACAAAGCAAACGGCACGAACGAATCCTATTGAAACTATTCGATCGTATCGGTGTGAAAATGAAAACTGGTCGGCCGTTGGAAGTACACCATGCCGTTCTTGTGTCGCCGCAGTCCATTATCCGCAGGCCAGATAGCAAAGATTTTGATACTTCCTGTGTCATCAAAGCCGATGCTATCCGACAATGGCACGAACAATTCGGCGAAAATAGAGTAGGCGTCGGCTTCGTTCTCAACCATATGTTTGATGCTCTGTTAATCAACAACGAAACCATTCACGAATGGGGGCGGCGCATTGCGGCAGAACACAAGCCGGAAGGATTATTGGAGTATCTGCCCAACTCTATCAAGCCCTTATTGACAAACTGCCACACCTGCGGGCAGGCCATCAGCGAAAATGAAGCATTGCTATGTCTGCATAACCATGAACGCTTCAACGGCAAAATATACTGTCGCGAGCACCAGCAGGCAGCCTTACAACAAAAAGCACCCCCTGCCAGCCACAAATCCGAAACCGAACCCGTACATGATGAATACTGCGAACATTCAGGCTGTCATGAAAAACTCAGCCAGGCAGTCATTCAATATTGCCAAAAGCACAGCAGCCGTTTCGGCGGCAAACTGTATTGCCGCGAACATCAGCAGAGCAACACAACCGACAAAATAAGCAACACCCAAGCCGAGCAAACAGAAACAGAACAAATCCATTGCAACCACCCGGGCTGCGATAAGAAGCTTACCCCGGCAGTTGTCCAATATTGCCAAAAATATTCCAAACGTTTTCACGGTAAACTGTATTGCATGGAACACCAACGTGCCAAAAACCGTACCTAACCCGCCATATTATTTTCAGGTAGCCTGAAGCCCTATATCCTTCACCAATCACATTGCAAAAGAGATCCCGCCATGTCCTGCGAACACCTCGTCATGTCCTACAGCACCTTCAGCAAGGAAAAAAACGACGTCCTCAAAGAGCCGATGTTTTTCGGCCAGCCTGTCAACGTCGCCCGCTACGACCAGCAGAAATACGAAGTATTTGAAAAACTGATTGAAAAGCAGCTTTCCTTCTTCTGGCGGCCGGAAGAGATCGACGTGTCGCGCGACCGCATCGACTACGCCAACCTGCCCGACCACGAAAAACACATCTTCATCAGCAACCTCAAATACCAAACCCTGCTCGATTCCATCCAAGGCCGCAGCCCCAACGTTGCCCTACTGCCCTTGGTGTCTATTCCCGAGCTCGAAACCTGGATTGAAACCTGGAGCTTCAGCGAAACCATCCACTCGCGCAGCTACACCCACATCATCCGCAACATCGTCAACGATCCCTCCGTCGTGTTCGACGACATCGTGCAAAACGAATACATCATCGCCCGCGCCGAAGACATCGCCTGCTACTACGACGACCTCATCGAATACACCCAATATTACAACCTGTTGGGCGAAGGCGAGCACCGCGTCAACGGCAAAACCATTGTGGTGAGCCTGCGCGATTTGAAGAAAAAACTCTACCTCTGCCTGATGTGCGTCAACGTGCTCGAAGCCATCCGCTTCTACGTTTCCTTCGCATGCTCCTTCGCCTTTGCCGAGCGCGAGCTGATGGAAGGCAATGCCAAAATCATCAAACTCATCGCCCGCGACGAAGCCCTGCATCTCACCAGCACCCAGCACATGCTCAACCTCATGCGCAGCGGCACCGACGACCCCGAAATGGCCGAAATCGCCGCCGAGCTGGAAAACGACTGCTTCGAACTCTTCAAAAAAGCCGCCGAACAGGAAAAAGAGTGGGCGGAATACCTCTTCAAAGACGGCAGCATGATCGGCCTGAACAAAGACATCCTGTGCCAATATGTGGAATACATCACCAACCACCGCATGATGGCCGTCGGCCTGAACGCCGCCTTCCCAGCCGCCACGCAAAACCCCATTCCCTGGATCAACGCCTGGCTCTCCTCCGACAACGTTCAGGTAGCCCCGCAAGAAGTGGAAATCTCCTCCTACCTCATCGGCCAAATCGACGCCGAAGTCAGCGCCGACGACTTGGGCGACTTCGAACTGTAAGCCCGCCCGAAACCCAGCCAAAAGGCTACCTGAAAATCGCCAAACTGATTTTCAGGTAGCCTTTGAGCTTGAAACCGCGTGTTAAAATAAAACGGATTATAGTGAATTAAATTTAAACCAGTACAGCGTTGGCTCGCCTTGCCGTACTATTTGTACTGTCTGCGGCTCGCCGCCTTGTCCTGATTTAAATTTAATCCACTATAACATTCGATACCAAGCAGCCTCGTGGCCCATCCACGCACCGCAAAGCAAGCCGACACCGTATTCAGAAATTAAACTGCAATTAATCCATAACCAAACCCAACTACCACACCACCATGCCCACCGCCAGCCAAATCGAAGCCCTCCTGCCGCAAACCCAATGCCGCCAATGTGGCTACGACGGCTGCGCTCCCTATGCCCAAGCCATCGCCCAAGGCCAAGCCCCCATCAACCTCTGCCCGCCCGGCGGCGACATCGTGCTGCACGAGCTTGCCGAGCTGCTGCACACCTCGCCGCTGCCCCTGGCCCAGCCCGAAAAAGCCGCCATCAAAGCCCTGGCCTATATCGATGAAGCCGCCTGCATCGGCTGCACTGCCTGCATCAAAGCCTGCCCCGTCGATGCCATCCTCGGCGCATCCAAACTCATGCACACCGTACTGGCCGACGAATGCACCGGCTGCGGCCTTTGCCTGCCGCCCTGTCCCGTGGACTGCATCGAAATGCAGCCTGTGCCCGATGCCGTATTGCCCCGCGCCGGCGCCCAAGCCCAACCGGAACAAGCCCGATGCGCCGCTGCCGCACACGCCAAACAACGCTTCCAACACCGCGAGCAGCGCCAACAGCGTGCCGCCGCCGAACGCCGAGCCCACCTTGCCCAACGAGCCGCCGCCGTGCAAGCAGCCGCCCAAATGCCCCCATCTGCCCAGCTGGCAGCAACCCCTGCCAAACCAAACAATCCCGCCGCGCCCGCCTTCAACCCGGCCGACCTCATCGCCCGCGCCATGGCCGGCGCCCAAGCCCGGCAAAACCAGCGCACCGTGCCCAGCAATCACGACAGCTTCCGCCAACAACAAATCGCCGCCGCCCAGCAACAAGCCGCCCACCGCCGCGCCCTGAAAAACATCCGCTACGGCAACGAAGCCGAGCAAGCTGCCGCCAAAGACTACCTCCGCCAACGCAAAGCCGAAGAAGAAGCCTAATCCAAAAACTGATCCGTCGTGGCCAGTAAACAAAAACTCGCCGAAAACGGTTTGAACCAGCAGCACAGCAAAAAACTGCACACCACCCTGAGGCAGAAAGAAAACGAATGCCTAAACTGCCTCAACAGCTGAATACTTGATACCGGGCGGGCATGAGCCGCCCGCGGAAACCCAATCCGCCGCCTTATCCCAAACAAAAAGGCTACCTGAAAATCCTACACAGCAATTTTCAAGTAGCCTATTTTGCTTCTTCGGTGCCGGCTTAAGCCGGCCAATTCAACCATATTATTTGCCGGACATCCGATTGATGATCTTCTCGCCACGCAGCTGATGCAGTACCACCATGGCAATGTGCCCGAAGGCCAGCAAAAACAGCAGGTACGCCAGTTTACCGTGTACCGCGTTGCCCAATTGAGTCATCCACTCGATAGGCTGCTCGATTTTATGCATCACCGTGATGCCGAACACTTCCAAATCGCCGCGCGCAGAGCCGTATTGGCGAATCATCGCCACAATCGGCACAGCCGCCATCAACACATACAGCGCGGCATGCCCCAGCTTCATAGCCAAGCTGCCGTGCGGGCGGTTGCGCCAATTTGCCAGCGCCCAAACCAGGCGCAAGGCCACCAAAACCAGCAGAAGGAAGCCCACCGATTTGTGGTAGCTTATCAGGCTGTAGTATTTTTCGTTAATATTCCACATGACCGCCGTGCACAGCATAAAGGCAAACATGGCCGTCATCAGCCAATGGAAAAAACGGCTGAGGGTGCCGTAGTATTGTGGTGTGTCTTTCATTCTTATTTCCTTTTTTAAATTTTTAAAAACCGAAAAGTAGCGAATTATAACGGATTAAATGAACTTTTGATACCAAGCAGCAAGCCGTAGACAATACACGGCTATTTAACGCATGCTGAATTCTGTTTTATGCACCAATAAAGGCTACCTGAAACGCAACGCAGCAAAGTTTCTGCGAAGCTAAATTTTCAGGTAGCCTTTTGATTGCTGGCTTATTTGCCAAACAACGCCGCCACCATCTCGGCCTGCTCTTCGGTGAACGCGGGTTCGCCGAGGCGGGCGGCCACGGTGTATTCGTTGGCAAACTGCCGCTGGGCAGATACCGCCTGCCATTCTTTCAGACGGGCAGTTTTGCCCTGTTTGAGTTTGGCGACAACTACAACTTGCAGAGCGGTTTGTTTGCGGGTAAGCATGACAGAAAATACTGTTTGAATAGCAGGATAGGTTTTTTCAGGTAGCCTTGATTGTGTTTGAGGCTACCTGAAAAACGGATTACTTCGTGAGCAACTCCAAAGCCTCGCGGTATTTGGCTAAGGTCTTTTCGATAACCTCGGCGGGCACGGTGGGGGCGGGAGGTTGTTTGTTCCAGTCGCTTTGTTCGAGCCAGTCGCGGATGAATTGTTTGTCGAACGAGGGCGGGTTGCTGCCGACTTGGTATTGGTCGGCAGGCCAGAAGCGGCTGGAATCGGGAGTAAGCACTTCGTCCATCAGGGTGAGCGTGCCGTTTTCGTCCAGGCCGAATTCGAATTTGGTGTCGCAGATGATGATGCCGCGTGTGCGGGCGTAGTCGGCGGCTTCGCTATAGAGGGCGATGGCTTTGCGGCGCACTTCTTCGGCCAGCTCCCGGCCGATGATGCGGGCGCATTCGTCAAAACCGATGTTGATATCGTGACTGCCCACTGCGGCTTTGGTGGACGGAGTAAAGATGATTTCGGGCAGCTGCTCGGCTTCGCGCAGGTTTTCAGGTAGCCTGATGCCGCACACGGCGCCGGTTTGGCGGTATTCTTTCCAGCCGCTGCCGGCCAAATAACCGCGCACGATGGCTTCGATTTTTAAGGGCTCGAGCCGTTTGGCCACCACGGCGCGTTTTTCCAGAGCGGCTGCTACGTTGTGAGGCAAAACGTCGTATACGGTTTGGCCGGTGAAGTGGTTGAGCATGATGTGCGAGAGCTTGCCGAACCAGAAATTGGAAATCTGAGTGAGGATTTCGCCTTTGCCGGGAATGGGTTCGTTCAAGATCACATCGAAGGCAGAGAGACGGTCGGAGGCAACGATGAGCATGCTGCGGCTGTCGATTTCATACAAATCGCGCACTTTGCCGGAATAGATTTTTTTCAGCGGAATGGTGGTCATGATGGATTATTGGGCGGGTGGTCGGAAAGTTGGTATTTTAGTCCAATTGCCACACGGGAAAAACGGCAGTGTGGAAATATCTTGCCCGAAAGCGGCAAAACAGTTGCCGAACTGCATTTTATACTTGGGAATGCTGCCCGCATCAGCAGGCTACCTGAAAGCCTAAGCTCAACGCGGTTTAGAATGAAACCGAAACGCTTATTTTTCAGGTAGCCTCCCCTTCCATCCCTCACTTAAGGAAACATCATGAGCAATCTGATCATTGAAGACATCGAAACCGGCAGCGGCAAAACCGCCGAAAAAGGTAAGCGGATTTCCGTGCACTACAGCGGCTACCTCACCGACGGCAGCAAATTCGACTCCAGCCTCGACCGCGGACAACCGCTCACCATCATCCTAGGCGTGGGCCAGGTCATCCGCGGCTGGGACGAAGGCTTCGGCGGCATGCGCGAAGGCGGCAAACGCAAGCTCACCATTCCGCCGGAAATGGGCTACGGCGCACGCGGCGCCGGCGGTGTGATTCCGCCGAACGCCACTTTGATTTTTGAAGTGGTATTGCTGAAGGTGCACGATTAAGCGGTTCACCTACTCAAAAGAGAAAAAGGTTACCTGAAAACCAGAAATAAGTTTTTAGGTGACCTTTTTATTTACCAACATATTGCTGTTACAACTGCCAGAAGACGATTGAGGTACTATATGCAGTTACTATTAAGCGGTAGTTCAACACACGCCCGCGACACGATCACCAACGAATTTTTGAACCACCCCAACGACCCCTACCACCTGTTCCGCTGCCACACCATTGTGAACTGCGTGAACATTCGATCCAAACACCTCAAAACCACCCGCGCCATCGGCAAAATCAAAGAAAATCATGCTCAAACGCGTGGTATAGCGGATTACCTTGAACCAGTACGGCCTTGGCCAGCCTAGCCGTACTGGCTGTACCGCCCGAGGCCATGCTTTCTCCTGATTTAACTAATCCCCTACTAATAAAACCATGCCACCTTTGACGACACCGCCAAACGCCACCTGCGCTTCCAAACCCAGCGCGGCCTTCTGGGGCTCGGCATCCTGCTTAAGCAGTTCATGGCCGCCAAGTTCAGCCGCCTGAGTGGTACCAAGCTGGCCGTATTCACCAAGCTGCTCACCTCGCCCGACTCCGAATTATTCGCCCAAGTCAACGGCCAAAACCTTGCTGCCGATGCCAAGAGCGAATCCTTATTAGGCAAAATCCGTAACAGCCGATGAACTGCTTGAGCTACTTTCCGTTAAGGCTACCTGAAAGCTTAGCTTTAACGAAGTTTAGACACATAAGGCTACCTGAAATCGCAGCATGGATTCTGCAAAGCTAAACATTCAGGTAGCCTTTTTCTTTATCGACCACAGCCGGCACTCAAACACGCCGCAAGCAACTTTAACATTCCGGTTTTCAGGTAGCCTCTTTCTCGCATCTTTCCTGTTTAATCAACAGTCAACCATCCCTTTAGTATTCGCTCTGCACCACCAACTCGCGCCCACTCCTCTGCGCCGGCAGTATAAAGGGATTATTCTTATTGACGTTCACCATGTCAGGCCGTATTATTCAATCGTTATACTGGCATCTTGGAGCCTTACCGAACAGGCCTTACCGAGCGGAAGTAAAAAATACACCTGCCGTCGCACGGTAAACCCCTAAAACTCAACGGAAGACCGGACTGACTCCAGAATCTTAGCGACAGAAAGAACAACCTTTTCAGGTAGCCAGCTTCGAGTTTTTATCATATTCCCCTCCCTGGCTATTCCACCGCGCCAGATTCTCCATTCTCCCCCTTTCCAAACAAACAATTTCCTGCGCCAAGCGCAATCAGGCTGCCGGCAAAAGGCTACCTGAAAATGCTTATTCCGAATCGCCATACTCATTTTTATCCACCCGCCGTGTGGCGATTCGGAATCGGCATTCGCTGCAGATAGGATAAAGGCTGCCCGCTTAGGCAGGCAGCCTGATAAGCAAACGTGCTGCTCTTCAAACCTTCACCTCAATAAGGATCTTGCCATGATGAAAGAACAAAGTAGTTTGTCCTACCTATACGGTACCAACGTCCCGTATATTGAAGATTTGTACGAAGCCTATCTGAGCTCCCCTGACTCCGTGGACAGCCAATGGCGGCAGTATTTCGACCAAGTGGCCGCCCTGCCCGGCAGCACCCCGAAAGATGTGGCGCACCGCCCGATTCAGGAAGCCTTTGCCAACTTGGCACAGCAGCGCGGCGGCGCAGCCGCAGGCGGCGTGGATTTTGCTGCCATGCAAAAACAGGTGGCCGTGTTGAGCCTGATTTCCGCCTACTGCTCTTTGGGCAACCGTGCTGCCGATCTCAGCCCGCTCGACCGCACCCATATCAGACAACTGCCCGAGCTCGACCCCAAAACCTACGACCTAAGCGATGCCGACATGAATACGCCCTTCCATGTCGGCACCGATCTTTCAGGTAGCCCCAAGCTGCCCTTGGCCGAAATCATCCGCCATCTGAAACAAATCTATTGCGGCCCCCTGGCGCTGGAATATATGCACATTCCCGATACCGCCGAGCGCGAATGGCTGCAGGCACGTTTGGAAGCCAACGGAGCACGCCCGCAGTTTGACGCCGAAACCAAACGCCGCATCCTCAAAGAAATCACCGCCGCCGAAACCATGGAGCGCTATCTGCACACCCGCTATGTGGGCCAGAAACGCTTCTCGCTCGAAGGCGGCGAAAGCACCGTGCCCGCGCTGAACCATCTGATTCGCGCCTCCACCGAAAAAGGCGTGCAGGAAATCGTAATCGGCATGGCACACCGCGGCCGCTTGAACGTGTTGATAAACACCATGGGCAAAGCACCACAAGCTATTTTCGACGAGTTCGAAGGCAAAGTGGACGCCAAATTCCCCAGCGGCGACGTGAAATACCACATGGGCTTCAGCTCTGATGTGCCCACCCCGCACGGCCCGGTGCACCTGTCTTTGGCCTACAATCCCTCACACTTGGAAATCACTAATCCTGTGATTGAAGGCTCCGTACGCGCCCGCCAAGACCACCGCGGTGCTGAAGGCCGTAAACAAGTGCTGCCCATCCTTACCCACGGCGATTCCGCCTTCATCGGCTTGGGCGTGAACCAATCTACCTTCAATATGTCGCAAACTCGCGGCTACAGCACCGGCGGCACCATCCACTTCGTGATCAATAACCAAGTGGGCTTCACCACTTCCGACCCGCACGATACCCGCTCTACTCTGTATTGCACCGACATCGCCAAGATGGTGAGCGCGCCGATTCTGCACGTAAACGGCGACGACCCGGAAGCCGTGTGCCACGCCGCCCAAATCGCACTGGACTACCGCACTACCTTCCAGAAAGACATCGTGATCGATTTGGTGTGCTACCGCAAACTCGGCCACAACGAAGGCGACGATCCTACGCTGACCCAGCCCTTGATGTACAAACAAGTGGCCGCACACCCCGGCTCCCGCGCCGTGTATGCCGAGCAGCTGATTAAAGAAGGCGTGGTAACCAAGGAAGAAGCCGAAAAACTCATCAGCGACTACCGCGCCGCGATGGATAAAGGCGACCGCATCCAGGAAATCCTGCCAGAACAGAAACGCGAACACGCTGTGGATTGGAGCAAATACCAGCCCATCAGCTGGCGCACTCCGGTGAAAACTGCTCTGCCTGCTGCCGAAATCAAACGCCTGGCCGGCCGCTTCACCACTATCCCGGCCGATGTGAAGCTGCACAACACCGTGAGCAAAATCATCGACAACCGCAAAGCCATGGCTGTTGGCGAGCAACCTATTGACTGGGGTATGGCCGAAACCATCGCCTACGCCAGCCTGCTCGAAGCCGGCCACGACATCCGCATTTCCGGCGAAGACTCCGGCCGCGGCACCTTCTCGCACCGCCACGCCGTACTGCACGACCAAAACCGTGCCGAACGCACCGGCGGCGTGTATATCCCGCTGCAACACATCGGCGAAAAACAAGGCCGCTTCAACGTAATCGATTCCATCCTGAACGAAGAAGCCGTGATGGCCTACGAATACGGCTATGCCTCCTCCGCACCGGAAGACCTGGTGATTTGGGAAGCCCAGTTCGGCGACTTCGCCAACGGTGCGCAAATCGCCATCGACCAATTCATCACCTCCGGCGAAACCAAATGGGGACGCTGGTGCGGCCTCACCGTTATCCTGCCGCACGGCTACGACGGCCAAGGCCCGGAGCACTCTTCCGCCCGCGTAGAACGCTGGCTGCAACTGTGTGCCGAAGAAAACATCCAAGTGCTGATGATGTCTGAAGCATCACAGATGTTCCACGCCCTGCGCCGCCAGATTCTACGCCCCTACCGCAAACCGCTGGTGATTTTCATGTCCAAACGCCTGCTGCGCCTCAAAGACGCCTGCAGCCCGCTGGCCAACTTCACCGACGGCGAATTCCGCCTCGTTATCGGCGACACCGTACAGGGTCGCGACCAAGATGTGAAACGCGTGATTCTGTGTGCCGGCCAGGTGTACTACGATTTGGCCAAAGCCCGCGCCGACAAAGGCTTGGAAAAAGACATCGCCATCGTCCGCGTCGAGCAGCTCTATCCCTTCCCCTACGAAGAAGTGGCTGCCGAGCTCAAACGCTTCCCGAACGCCACCGAAATCATGTGGGCGCAGGAAGAGCCGAAAAACCAAGGTGCTTGGTATCAAATCCGCCACCGTCTGGAAAAAGTGCTCGGCGCCAACCAGCGCCTCACCACCGCCAGCCGCCCGGCCAGCGCCTCGCCCGCCGTCGGCTATGCAGTGAAACACAAAGCCGGTTTGGACGGCCTGCTTGAAGACGCGATGAAGTTCTAAAGCACTAAAAGGCTACCTGAAACATGCCAAACCGTTTTCAGGTAGCCTCCTCAGAACACGATTTACCCATTTTTCAATTCATTAAAGGATAAAACCATGATTATCGAAATCACCGTACCCCCGCTGCCGGAAAGCGTTACTGAAGCCACCCTGATGAGCTGGCACAAGAAGGTGGGCGACTATGTGAACCGCGACGAAAACCTGATCGACCTCGAAACCGACAAGGTTGTGCTCGAGCTGCCCGCCCAGCAGGCTGGTGTGATTGTGGAAATCATCGAACAAGACGGCGCCACCGTTACCGCCGGCCAGCTGTTGGCTAAAATCGACACCGAAGCCAAAGCAGCAGAAGCAGCCCCGGCTGCCGCCCAAGCCGCCGAGCCAGCAAGCCATGTGGCTGCCGCTGGTGCGCGCGCCGGCGTGGCTATGCCCGCTGCCGCCAAACTGGCGGCCGAAAAAGGCGTGGACGTATCCGGCGTACAAGGTTCTGGCCGCGACGGCCGCGTGCTGAAAGAAGACGTGGCTGCTATGCCTGCCGCAGCTCCCAAAGCCGCTGCCATCCCGGCCGTGGCTGTGCCGCTGGGCGACCGCGTGGAACAGCGCGTACCGATGAGCCGCCTGCGCCAGCGCGTGGCCGAACGCCTGCTGCAATCCCAATCACAAAACGCCATCCTCACCACGTTCAACGAGGTGAATATGAAGCCGATTATGGATTTGCGCGCCAAATACAAAGAGAAGTTCGAGAAACAGTATGGCGTGAAACTGGGCTTCATGTCCTTCTTCGTGAAAGCCGCCGTGGCCGCGCTGAAGAAATTCCCCGCCGTAAACGCTTCGATTGACGGCAACGACATCGTTTACCATGGCTACTTCGACATCGGTATCGCCGTGGGCAGCCCACGCGGTCTGGTGGTGCCGATTCTGCGCAACGTGGATCAGATGAGCATTGCCGACATCGAACTGGCTATCGTGGACTATGCCAACAAAGCCAAGAGCGGCAAAATCGCCATCGAAGACCTCACCGGTGGTACGTTCTCCATCACCAACGGCGGCACCTTCGGCTCAATGATGTCCACCCCCATCATCAACCCGCCGCAATCCGCCATCTTGGGCATGCACGCCACCAAAGAGCGCGCTGTAGTGGAAAACGGCCAAGTCGTGGTGCGCCCGATGATGTATCTGGCCCTTTCCTACGACCACCGCATCATCGACGGCCGCGAAGCCGTGCTCACTTTGGTTACCATCAAAGAAGCCCTCGAAGACCCGGCCCGCCTGATTTTGGAAATCTAACGGTTTCTAAAATCTAAGCGCTTAGCCACATCAGGCTACCTGAAAACCTTTTTTTCAGGTAGCCTTACTCTTTTGCCACATCAAACACACTAAAGGCTACCTGAAACTTTCAGGTAGCCCCAACCAAACACCATGACCACCACCACCGTTCACCTCTACACCGATGGCGCCTGCAAAGGCAATCCCGGCCCAGGCGGCTGGGGCGTGCTGCTGCGCTACGGCCGCCATGAAAAAGAATTCTGCGGCGGCGAAGCCGATACCACCAACAACCGCATGGAGCTCACCGCCGTGATCCGCGGCCTCGAAGCCCTCAACCGCCCCTGCCGGGTAACCGTCCACACCGACTCCCAATACGTGAAAAGTGGCATGGAAAGCTGGATACACGGCTGGAAGAAAAACGGCTGGAAAACTTCCGCCAAACAACCCGTGAAAAACGCCGAACTGTGGCAGCAGCTCGACCAACAAGTCGCCCGCCACCAAGTATCCTGGCAATGGGTGAAAGGCCATGCCGGCCACCCCGAAAACGAGCGTGCCGACCAACTGGCCAACCAAGGTGCCGCCAAGATATCCAATGAACAACAATAAATACCAATAATCAAATTATTGGCACAAAATCCCCCACCGCCAGCCGCCTCTTCCCACAGTTGGCGTTCCGCCCGCCATCTGATAGAATGGCAACCCATACAGTCAATCAAAACGCAGCTTCCAATTCTGCGTTTGATTGGCTAAAAATTTGAGTTCACAAGCCGCCGGCACCAGGCGGCTTGCATTTTTATGTAAAAACGGCTGCCCCGCAGCCCTTGTGGAGAAAATCATGCAAAAGATTCCATTAACCGTACGCGGCGCCGAACTGCTCAAGCAAGAATTGCAGTATCTTAAAAGCGTTGAACGCCCCGCCATTATCGAAGCCATTGCCGAAGCCCGCACCCACGGCGATTTGTCTGAAAATGCCGAATACGAAGCAGCCAAAGAAAAACAAGGCTTCATCGAAGGCCGTATTTCCGAACTGGAAAACAAATTCTCCGCGGCCCATATCATCGACCCCACCGAAATCCACGCCGAAGGCAAAATCGTATTCGGCTGCACCGTAGTGCTGGAAGACTTGGAAAACGAAACCCAAGTGCGCTACCAAATCGTCGGCGATGACGAGGCTGATATTAAAGACAACAAAATCTCCATCAGCTCGCCCATTTCCCGCGCCCTTATCGGCAAAGAAGAAGGTGACGTGGCCGAAGTGCAGGCACCTGGCGGCATCAGAGAGTACGAAGTTATCGAAGTGCTGTATATCTAGTAGTCAGCGGCGAAATGGACCAGAATTTCAATCCCTCAGGCTCCGCAAAGCCAAGAATACCTGCCGCAAAGCACTACTGAATGTTGGCGGGAGGGCAAACGCGTCTTCCTACCCGAAGGCGCTGATCTGCCCCACCGCTGCACCCGTTGTGGCGAAGCAGCTGAACCGCAGCGGCGGCCGCGCAAATTGTATTGGTATCATCCCGCTTGGAATCTGTTGCTTATCCCACTTTTGTTCGTTTCTTGGCCAATTGCACTGATTATTGCCCTTGCCGTCCGGAAAAGCCTCCCCATCCATCCCACCTTCTGCCCGCAGCACCAAAAACAGATGCGCTGGCTGTTTTGGGGCGTGCCCGCCATCGTGCTGGTATTGATGTTGCTGCCACTCACTGCGCTATTCATTCCATCCTTAAGCAACTATTTTTCCTCAACTCTCATAGCCATGTGGTATTTCAGCATCATCGCCTTCTGCCTTATCTTTGCCATCGCCACTTCTCCCCTGCGGCCTCGCCTGGTAAAAATTACTGAAGAATTCAGCATCCTCAAAGGCTTCGGCCGGGGCTTTCTCGACACCCTGCCGGAAGAATACGAACCCAACAGCCGCCGCCAAGGTATAATATGCTAAGATATAATGATTATCCTCTTAAAATACAGTAAACTATTTTCAGCTAGCCTCTTCAAAGCTGAAGGCTACCTGAAAAGCAAAAGGCTATCTGAATAATCAGGTAGCCCTTTCCAATACTGCTTCGTCGCTATACATCGATTCAAAACAAAATACCTAGTTCAGGCAGCCCCACCCCCTGCCAATTCCGGCAACCATCCGTTTGCGGCAAAAGACACTGCCCGATTGCCCGCCACAATAAAGTGATCCAGCAATCGTACCTCCAGCAGCGCTAACGCCTGTTGCAGTTGGCTGGTGAAGGCCAAATCTGCCGCCGAAGGCTCGGCCGAACCACCAGGGTGATTGTGTGCGATAATCAGCGAAGCAGCATGGTGTTGCAAGGCCAGCTGGGCCACTTCTCGAATATACACTGTGTTTTCCGCTACTGTGCCACGCGACAATTCTTTAAATGCAATCAGCCGGTTGCTGCTGCTCAACAATAACGCCACACTCACTTCCACCGGCTCATGCGCCAGTTGCAACACCAGATAATCCGCTACCGACTCCGGAGAAGTGAAGGCTGGTGTGGCGCGCATTTCTTCCGCCAACAGCCTTCGCCCGATTTCTCGCACTACAGCAAACTGGCAATACGCCGCCTCGCCCATGCCCTTATGCATCGTCAGCTCGGCGACGGGTGCGGAAAACAGGCGGTTGAGCGAACCGAACTCCTGCAGCAGATAACGAGCCAAATCCACTGCGCTCATCCCCTGCGTGCCTACCCGCAACAGGATGGCCAACAGTTCCGCATCGCTTAATGCTCCCGCACCGCGATGCAGCAGCTTCTCGCGCGGCCGCTCGTTTTCCGGCCAATGCTTGATCCCCATCTTAACTTCCCTTTTCATGTGTTTCGTTAAATGCAGAATTATACAGGAGCAGCGAGGTGCCAACGCTTATAAACAATTCCGCCGAAGCAAGCCGGCAGCGCATATAATTTGACCTGCCTCATAAAAAGAACTTTACTCATCCACCGCTTGCGTAAAAAAGTTGGAAAAAGCCGTGCCAAACAGCTACAATTCGCCACCTTTCTCAGTTTTCGGCCGCCCGTGCGGAAAGCATCCCGCTAAGCAAGGCTACCTGAAAAAGTTTGAACAAAAATAATCGGAGTAAAAAACTATGGCAACCAAAGGACAAATGTTACAAGATCCTTTTTTAAACGCACTGCGTAAAGAACATGTACCGGTATCCATTTATTTGGTGAACGGCATCAAACTGCAAGGCCAGGTAGAGTCGTTTGACCAATATGTGGTACTGCTGCGCAACACCTCGGTAACGCAAATGGTGTACAAACACGCGATTTCCACCATTGTTCCGGCACGCGCCGTGAGCCTGCAGCCACCCGCAGATCAGAAACCTGCAGCCGAAGCCGAGCAATAAGTAGGCATCCCCAGCGCACTGGCTGTTGCTCACAGGCAGTGCGTTTTTGCTTATCCATACACCGCCCGCATCTATTGCCCACGCAGGCGGCTTGAAAGAACTCTATTATGTCCCAAACCATCGCCCTTATCGGCGCCATGCCGCCGGAAATTGCCCTGCTCAAAGAGAGCCTGCAAAACCTGTGCAACGATCACGTGGCCGATTTCGATATCTACTGCGGCGAATACGCCGGTAAAAATGTTGTGTTGGCCTTAAGCGGCATCGGCAAAGTCAATGCCGCACTTAGCACCGCCCTGGTGCTGCAACGTCATCAACCCGATTTCGTCATCAACACCGGTAGTGCTGGCGGCTTGGGTGGCGAACTAAAAGTGGGGGATGTAGTGATCGGCACGCAAACCGCGCATCACGATGTGGACGTTACCGCCTTCGGCTACGCCATCGGTCATGTACCGCGTATGCCTGCACGCTTCGAGTCCGATTCTGCCCTATGCGCCGCTGCCGAAAAAGCTGCCGCCGTATTCGAGCACGCTGCCGTGCACCGTGGTTTAATCGTGAGTGGCGATCAGTTCGTGCACAGTAGCGAATCCGTGGCTGAGGTACGCCGCCATTTTATCGACGTACAGGCAGTAGAAATGGAAGCCGCCGCTATCGCCCAAAGCTGCCACCGATTCGGCGTACCGTTTGTGGTTATCCGTGCCATTTCCGACCTCGCCGACGAAAAAGCCGACACCAACTTCGAAACTTTTTTGAAAACCGCTTCCGTGCATTCAGCCAAAATGGTGTTGCAGCTGATTGCTGCACTTTGAGGCTACCTGAAAAATGAACCTGCCGCTTTACAGCCAGCCTGCCCTGATTGCTGTCGGTGCCGCTCTCGGCGCCTTATTGTGCTGGCAGCTGGGTTTGCATTTCAATCCACTGTTTGCCCAATTCGCTTTCGGCACCTGGCTGGCCAATCTGATCGGCTGCCTGCTGGCCGGCATAATATTGGGCTTGCTGTTGGTCGGCAAGCCGCTTGCTCCACCTCTGCAAAACGCACTGGCAGTCGGCTTTCTCGGCAGCCTCACCACCTTTCCCGTACTTTCCGGCGAAGTAAAGTATCTGAACGCCTTTTGAATAAAGACTGGCTGCACGCCGGCTTGATTCTTGCATTGCACACCGTGTGCGGCATTGCCGCCACTTTGCTGGCCGCCGTTGCCGTGCTCCGAACCTAAATCACAGATTTTTTTATCGTTATATCTACAAAAGCTGAAAACATCATGAACTTATCCCAACTCCTCAACCGCGAAGCCGAACAGGCCTTTGCCGCCGCCGGTATCGAAGGCGCACCAGTAGTGTTGCAGCCGGCTAAAAACCCCGAATTCGGCGATTTCCAAATCAACGGCGTCATGGGTGCTGCCAAACAGCGTAAACAAAACCCGCGTGAACTAGCGCAGAAAGTGGCTGAAGCTCTGGCCGGCAACGAGCTGATTGCCTCCGCCAAAGTAGCCGGCCCCGGCTTCATCAACCTGCGCCTGAACCCGCAGTTTTTGGCCAAGCAAGTGCACGCTGCCCTACAAAGCAGCCGCCTCGGCGTGGCGCTGGCTGCTGCACCGCAAACCATCATCATCGACTATTCCTCGCCCAATCTGGCCAAAGAAATGCACGTCGGCCACCTGCGCTCCAGCATCATCGGCGACAGCTTAAACCGCGTCCACTCCTTCCTCGGCCACCATGTGATTGCGCAAAACCACGTGGGCGACTGGGGCACCCAATTCGGCATGTTGGTGGCCTATTTGGTGGAACAGCAGGCGCAAAACGAACATTTCGAACTGGCCGACTTGGAACAGTTCTACCGCAACGCCAAAGTGCGTTTCGATGAAGACCCGGCCTTTGCCGACACCGCGCGCGAATACGTGGTGAAATTGCAAGGTGGCGACGAAGCCGTGCTCGCCCTGTGGCGGCAGTTTGTGGAGATATCGCTGCAACATGCCGAAAAAGTATATGCCAAACTCGGCTTGCTGCTCACCCGTGAAGACGTGGCCGGCGAATCCAAATACAACGACGACCTGCAACCCGTGGTGAACGACTTAATCGCCAAAGGCCTGGCCGTGGAAGACGACGGCGCGAAAGTGGTTTTCCTCGACGAATTCAAAAACAAAGAAGGCGAACCTGCCGCCTACATCGTGCAGAAAAAAGGCGGTGGCTTCCTCTATTCCACCACCGATTTGGCCTGTATCCGCGATTACGTGGGCCGGCTCAAAGGCGACCGCCTGCTTTATGTGGTAGATCACCGCCAAGGCCTGCATTTCGGCCAACTCTTTGCCACTTCCCGCCTGGCAGGCTACCTGCCGGAAAACGTGAAAGCCGAATTCATCGGTTTCGGCACCATGATGGGCAAAGACGGCAAACCCTTCAAAACCCGCAGCGGCGACACCGTGAAGCTGGTTGAACTGCTCGATGAAGCCGTAGAGCGCGCCACCGCCCTAGTGAAAGAGAAAAACCCCGAACTGGACGACGCCACCGCCGCCCAAATCGGCCGCAGCGTCGGCATCGGCGCCGTCAAATACGCCGATTTGAGCAAAAACCGCACCAGCGACTATATCTTCGATTGGGACAATATGCTCTCCTTCGAAGGCAACACCGCCCCCTACCTGCAATACGCCTACACCCGCGTGCAAAGCGTGCTGAAAAAAGCCAGCGGATGGAGCCGAACCGAACAGCCCGTGCTCACCGAACCTTTGGAATGCCAGCTCGCCACCGAGCTCTTGAAGTGTGAAGACGTACTGCAAACCGTGGCCGACAGCTCCTATCCACACTATCTCGCCGCCTACCTCTACCAAGTGGCCAGCCTGTTCTCCCGCTTCTACGAAGCCTGCCCCATCCTCAAAACCGAAGGCAGCGTCCGCAACACCCGCCTGCAGCTGGCCGCCCTCACCGGCCAAACCCTACAAACCGGCCTCAGCCTCTTGGGCATCGACACGCTGGAAGTGATGTAAGCCTTTATTGCCGCATGACAAACAGGCTATCTGAAAGTTTTGCTTTTCAGGTAGCCTATTGCTTTGCGTACGTTTATTTTCAGGTAGCCTTTCCCCTTACGGGATGTGGAGCGTGCTTACGCGTTTTTAGCTTACCGCACGGCATTTGAAAAGGCTACCTGAAATTCAGCCAACCCCCTTCTGCCGCTGGCTTCCACCCAAACGCTTGCTATACAATGCCGACTTCGCGCAGTGTTTCGCACACACCATGGAACAACTCGAATTTTTCAGCATTCCCAGCCCCTGCATCGGCGTTTGTCAGGCCAATAGCAAGGGGTATTGCAAAGGCTGTTTGCGCAGCCGTAAGGAGCGGCTGTATTGGCTGAAGCTTACGGGCACGCAAAAACAGAACGTGTTGCGTCTGTGCCGTTTGCGTAAGCACAAGCTATTGCAGTTGGCCGTTAAACAGCAGGCCGTCTCTATCGAGCTGCCGGAACAGATGGATTTCGATTTTTTCTAGGCCGCCATTTTCCCCATTCTCTCTCTATTTATTGTTAAACATCAATCATGCTGGTTTTATCTGCTTTATCTTTTTCCCCCGCCTCTTGGACATGGCAGTTTCTCGCCTTAGCGGTGTTGTGCAGCGTGGCGGTTTCTGTTCTGCTGAAAATAGCACGCAAAAAAGGGGTTCACATTGAGCATGCGATTGCGGTGAATTATATTGTGGCCACGACCTGCTGCTGGTTTTTGCTTGCTCCGCCGTTGGATAGCTTGCGCGGGGCGGATATTGGCGGCTTGTGGCCGTTTTTGGCCTTGGGCGTGTTGTTGCCGAGCATTTTTGTGGTGATGGCACGGGCAGTGGAACAGGCGGGGATTGTGCGTTCGGATGCGGCGCAGCGGCTGTCGCTGGTGTTGCCGGTGTTGGCGGCTTTCCTGCTGTTTGGCGAACGGCTGAACAGTAATAAAATTATGAGCATTGTGCTGGCTTTCAGCGCGCTAGCGGCTTTGCTCTATAAGCCGGGAAAGGGCAAGCAGGATGGCGGGATGTTTTGGCTAGCGGGAGTATGGCTGGGCTTTGGGGTAATTGATATTTTGTTTAAGCAGTTATCCAAAACTGGGCAGGCGATGTCGCTGAATCTGTTTGCAGTCTTCGCACTGGCTTGTGTGCTGATGTGGGGTTATGTGTGGCGGCAGGGCAAACCGCTCAAAGCAGTGGATTTTGCCGGCGGGCTGCTGCTGGGATTGCTGAATTTCGGCAATATGCTGTTTTATATCAAGGCACACCATGCTTTTACCGGCGACCCAACCTTGGTATTTGCCAGCATGAACTTGGGCGTGATTGTGCTGGGTACGCTCACCGGCGCGCTGGCATTTAAGGAGAAGATTTCGGCAGTGAACCAAGCCGGCATTGTGTTGGCACTCGCGGCGATTTACAGCCTGTTTTATTTGGATTGGCTGCTGGCGAAGATGGGCATTGCGATGTAAGTTCCAGGTAGCCTTGATCGAAGCCGAAAGGCTACCTGAAAAACGATTCGGCTGTTTTGCCACGCCAATACAAAGGCTACCTAGAAAACAATTTTTCAGGTAGCCTATTTCTTGTTTGTTTATTACAAGATTGCCGTTAGAACTGCCATGACATGCTACCTTTGATATTGCGCCCCACGCCGCTCACAGCTTCGCCAAGATAGGGGGCGTAGCGGCGGTTGAACAGGTTGTCCACGGTGATACGCAGAGTGAACTGTTCGTGGTGCGGCGGCTGCCAAGCGGCAAATAGGCCGTGCAGGGCGTAGCCTTTGGATTTGGGTAGCGCCCAGTAGGCGGCCATTGGGTCGCCATCGGTGGGTGAACGGTCTTGGCGGCGGATAAATTCGCCTTTCCAGCCAAAGGTTAAACCCTGTGCAGGGAACCGTACGCCAAGGGTGGCAGTAGCTTTGCGCGGAGGGATGTCAGCGAGCCAGGTATCTTGGTCATGCCAAGGGTTGCGTGGTGAGCCTTGGCGTTTACCGCGCATGAAGGAATAAGTGAGGCCGGCAAACCAGTGGTCGGATTCGTAGTAGGCTTCAATTTCGCCACCGCGTATGGTGTAGCCCGGGAGGTTACGGTAGTTGGCAATGGGTTTGGCACAAACGCTGCTGGGACGGTTAGGCAGCTGCTCTCGGCAGAAGATACCCCGGTTTTTGAAGATTTCGTCTTTCCCCCTGCTGTGGAACAAAGTGGTACGCAGTTGCAGGCTGTCTTGTTCGCGCAGCAGATTTTGCCAACGCAGGACGCCGCCAAGGCGGAAGGAGGTGAGTCGCTCGGGTTCGAGATAGCGGCTGGTGGCAGAGGCACTGCTGGTGGCGGATTGCACTTCGTATTGTTCGTCAATTACAGGAGCGCGCCAAGTGCGGCTGGCGTTGGCAAATAGTAGGGCGTTGTCGTTGGGCTGCCAAGCGATGCCCAAAAACGGCGACCAGCTGCTGTAGGTTTTGCTGCGGTAGTCATGGCCAGCAGAAGGGGTGTTGTAGCCGCGTGCCACATTAGGCTCGCCTTGGTTATGGATGTGGTCGTAGCGCAGGGCGGGGGTGAACGTCCAGTTGCCAAGGCGGATTTCGTCTTGCACGTAAAAGCTGTTTTGCTGTTGCGTGCCGGCGGGCATGTAATAAGGCTGGAAACGGCCGTAGTTGAAATTGGCATTATTCCGCCGGCTCTTGTCGTACATCATCACTTCGCGCACGTGGCGATTTGTTTGTAGGCCGAGAGTGAGGCGGTGTTGCATCGGGCCAGTACTGAAGTGGCTAATATTGCTGATGTCGAGCCCGGTATCTTGGTAGGCAGTGTGGCTTTCATTGCCCATGCTGCCGAGGAAGCCGGAACCAGCGTTTTCCGGGCGGGCGTCGTCTTGCACGGTTTTTGTATGGTTGAGTTGCATGGTGAGATCGAATAACGGATTTTCGGGCATGTAGCGGTATTTGAGGGAATAGCTTTGGTCGTCTT
Organism: Eikenella sp. NML070372; assembly: GCF_001648415.1. Lineage (NCBI taxonomy): Bacteria > Pseudomonadati > Pseudomonadota > Betaproteobacteria > Neisseriales > Neisseriaceae > Eikenella > Eikenella sp. NML070372. Next base: position 789,462 of record NZ_LXSN01000004.1, read on the forward strand.
GGCGTCGATACACCAGTTTGCGTTTCCAAGCACCGTCTAAGCCATAGAGACGGATGTCGCGTTCGGATGGGCGAGCGAGCTCACCACGTTTGGCGGCAAAGGGCTCCCAAGCGTGATGGCGGCCATACATGGCAGAAAGGGTAAAGCGGTGCTCGGGGGCGGGGCTGTAGTTACTTTTGATGAGGAAGCTTTGTTGGTTGTTGGCAGAATAGGCCAGGCGTTCGCCGTCGGGTTGTTGGATGTCATGGCCACGGCGTACGGAGGTGTAGAGCAAACCGTCCCAGCTTTGGTTGTTGTTTTGTAGGAAGACGGCGGCGCTGGTTTGCCATTGTTCATCATTGGTGTGATGGCTGATTTTGACAAGGCCGCCCACATTTTGCCCTTCGCGCAAAAACTCCCGTGCATCTCGGCTTTCCAGCTTCACTGCGCCGCCGAAGCCACCGTTGCCGCGCGACACGTCAAATGAGCCCTTGTCTACCGTTACTTGGCGTAGCAGTTCCGGCTCGATAAACACCGAGCCTTGGCGGTAGCGTTCGAAGTTTTTGGCAGCGCCGTCGATAGAGATTTTGATGTCTTCGTTGTCGCCGAAACCCCAGATATTTAGGGTTTGCCCGCCGGGGCGCGGCGAACCGGAGCTGCTGGTGCCAGGCAGCAGGTCAAGAAGGGAGGCAACATTGTCTGCTTGTTGTTGGTCGATATTTTCACGGGTAAGGCGGGATTGACCGGCAAGGGTAGAAAGTGCACGCTGCCCCCGGATTTCGATCACGGGCAATACGGCACTATCGCTGTTTTTACCGGCCGCCTGAGTAGGCACAGCAATGAAACCGAATATAGCTGGCAGGCACAGGGCGGATAATAGGCGGCTCTGTAGGCATGAAAGCGGATGGGGCGGAGTATGCATGTTTGGTTCTCGGAATGGGGATGACTGCATGAAAAACAGCCTGTTCATCAGGCTGTTACCTTAGTAGAATTGATAATAATTCTATATTTTATTTAAAAAGAAGTAAAGAAAATTAAGTATCAGGACGTGAGTTGTTGCAGTGTTGAAAATTTTGGCGGATTAGTGTGCTGTTTTCAGGTAGCCTTTTACTTTACCCGCGCCGCAAATATTCTGCCAACGGCTTGGGCAAACCATATTCCGCCGTATTGGCCCACAGGCTACCGTGTGCCGCGGCCGCCGCCACGCCGTTTGCCTGCAAAGGCGTAATCTGCAACAGGCGGTGTGTGAGGCGGTGGCTCACCAAATCCCCTTCGGCCAAATCTTCCGCGGCCACGCCGAAAGCGGCTGCGCGTTCATACAAATCATCCAGCCGCTCAAAGCAGGGCACGCAGTAGAGCCCGCCCCAAATGCCGCCGGACGGGCGTTTTTCCAGCAGCACCCTGCCCTGTTTGTCGCGCAACACCAGCCAATACAGCGCCACTTCCTTTACCTCCACCGCGCTTTTCTTGCGCGGCAGCTCGGCAATCCGCCCTTGCTGTTTGGCCAGGCAGATTTCCGCCATCGGGCAGGCATCGCAATGCGGTTTGCTGCGTTTGCACACCAGCGCGCCCAAGTCCATCAGCCCCTGCGTGTAGGGGGTCATGTCCTCGGCTGCGGGCAGCAGGCTTTCGGCCAAATCCCACAAAGCGGTTTCGAATTTTTTGTCGCCGATTGCCCCGTCTTGCGCAAACACGCGGCACAAAACACGCTTCACGTTGCCGTCTAAAATCGCCTCGCGCCGGCCGAAGGCAAAGGCGGCAATCGCCGCTGCCGTGCTGCGTCCTACGCCCTTGAGCGTTTCCAAGCTTTGGCGCGTATCAGGGAAGCGGCCGCTGAAATCGCGCACCACCTGTTTGGCCGCCGCGTGCAGATTGCGGGCGCGGCTGTAGTAGCCCAGCCCGGCCCACAGCGCGAGCACTTCGTCTTCATCTGCCGCGGCCAGCGCGGCCACGTTTGGAAACGCCGCCAGAAATCGCGGATAGTATTCCAACACGGTGGCCACCTGCGTTTGCTGCAGCATAATCTCCGAAAGCCACACCGCATAAGGCTCGCGCACCTGCCAAGGCAGGCCGTGCCGCCCGTGTTGTTTTTGCCAGCGCACCAGCCGGGTGGAGAAAGCTGTGTTCATATATAAGGCTACCTGAAACCGAAAATCCCGTATTGTATAGCGGATTAAAATGGCAATGATACTGCCCAAGCTGCCGCCGGATAGTTTTCAGGTAGCCTTCCGCCGCAATCTGCCGGTTTCCCGCTATAATCGCAGCCCAAACCAACCCCGATTGCCAGTCATGACCATCCATACCCTCTTCGCTACCTGCCCGCGCGGCCTCGAAATCATCCTCGCCCAAGAGCTGGCCGCCCAAGGCTGCACCCACATCGCCCCCACCGACGGCGGCGTATCCTGCCAAGGAAATCTAGAAGCCGCCTACCGCGCCAACCTCCACTCCCGCACTGCCAGCCGCATCCTGCTGCAACTGGCCAAACAACCCTATCGCAGCGAAGACGACATTTACCGCGCCGCCAAAAGCATTCGTTGGGAAGACTGGTTTCATGCCGGGCAAACCTTCAAAATCAAGGTGGAAGGCAAACGCGCCCGCGTGAAAAGCCTCGACTTTACCGCCCTCAAAATCAAAGACGGCCTGTGCGACCGCTTCCGCAGCAGCCAAGGCCAACGCCCCAGCGTAGATAAAGCCAATCCGCACATCCGCATCCACTCCTTCATCAGCGAGCAGCATGCCGCCATCTTTATCGACACCAGCGGCGAAGCCCTGTTCAAACGCGGCTACCGCCAAGACACCGGCGCCGCCCCCCTGCGCGAAAACCTCGCCGCCGGCCTGCTCCTGCTCGCCGGCTACAACGGCAGCCAGCCCTTCCAAGACCCCTTCTGCGGCAGCGGTACCCTCCCCATCGAAGCCGCCCTCATCGCCACACGGCGCGCCCCCGGCCTCAACCGCCGCTTCGGTTTCGAGCAGCTGGACAACTTCGATGCCGGCCTCTGGCAGCGCCTGCGCCAAGAAGCCCAAGCCGCCGTATTGCCGCAAGCTCCCGCCCCCATCGCCGGCAGCGACACTGACCGCCGCCTCATCCAAACCGCCGCCGTCAACGCCCGCGAAGCCCAAGTGGCCGGGCACATCGTTTTTCAGGTAGCCGACGTGCGCGACACCCGCCCCAACGGCGAAAACGGCATCCTCCTCGCCAACCCGCCCTACGGCGTACGCCTCGAAGAAATCCAAACCCTGCATGCGCTCTACCCCCAGCTCGGCTCCTGGCTCAAACAGCACTACCCCGGCTGGCTCTGCGGCCTGCTCACCGCCGACCGCGACCTGCCCAAACTCATGCGCCTGTCCCCCAAACGCAAAATCCCCCTCTACAACGGCAACCTCGACTGCCGCCTGTTCCTGCTCGACATGGTGCGCGGCTCCCACCGCACGCCCAAGGCAGAATAGCCGCGTTTAGGCATTCGGCAAAAGGCTACCTGAAAACCGTTTACCTGTTTCAGGTAGCCCTCTAACCCAAACGTAGCCCGCTCCTGCCCTACCCCATCTTTATATTTTTAGGCAGCCGCAGCCCGAACATCAGCGCCAAACCAACCGACCCTTGCCACCAAAAAGGCTACCTGAAAACCCTTTCCGCTATATAATCGCCCGGTTTTCTCACTCTTAAGGCTACCTGAAACCATGAAAGCCATGATTCTGGCTGCCGGGCGCGGCGAGCGGATGCGCCCGCTCACCGACACCCTGCCCAAACCCATGCTCCCCTGCGGCCGCGAGCCGCTCATCGGCTGGCATTTGCGCCGCCTGGCTGCCGCCGGCATCAGAGAAATCGTTATTAACCACGCCTGGCTAGGCGAAAAAATCGAACAAGGCCTCGGCAACGGCAGCCGTTATGGCGTATCTATCCAATATTCGCCCGAAGCACCCGGCGGGCTGGAAACCGCAGGCGGCATCGCCACCGCCCTGCCGCTCTTAGGCAGCGAGCCTTTCCTGGTGATCAACGGCGACATCCTCACCGATTTCGACTGCTGTACCGCCATCGAGCGTGCCGCCCAAATGAGCGCCCACACCCTCGCCCACCTCTGGCTCGTTCCCAACCCTCCGCACCACCCGCAAGGCGACTTCCGCCTGCAAGCCGGCGGCCAAGTTACCGACGCCGAATCCCAAGAGCCCGCCCACACCTTCAGCGGCATCGGCCTCTACCGCCCCGAGCTTTTCGCCCACACCGCCGCCCACCAACGCGCCAAACTCGCCCCCCTGTTGCGCCAAGCCATGCAGCAAGGCCAAGTGTGCGGCGAAATGCACACCGGCCTGTGGCTCGACGTGGGTACGCCTGAACGCCTGCAGGAAGCCGCCCGCATCAGCGGGCAATGGGCAGGCTGATACTGATTGATCCAAAATCCGTTTTAGCTTTATAGAAATTCCGCTTCTTTCGGAAGCTCCGTTTTAACTTCGTTGAAGCTGACTCTTTCAGGTAACCTCCTCCTTTGCTTAAAGGCTACCTGAAACCCAAACCCCTTTATCGGCCAATCCATTATGAACGCCAAACACACTCTCGAACGCTACAGCCAAGAGCAGTACACCGCCCAAGAAGCCCAGCGACTTGCCCAACAAATCATCTTCGGCCCCATCGCCTTCCAAGCCTCCCGCCTGATGGTGAAATTCGGCATCCTCGAGTGGCTCAACCGCGCCGCCGAAGGCCAAACCCTCGAAGAAATCGCCCAAGAAGCCAAGCTCAGCCGCTACGCCGCCCAAGTGCTGCTCGAAGCCTCCCTCTCCATCGGCACCGTCCTCTGCGAAAACGAACGCTACCGCATCAGCAAAGTCGGCTGGTTTTTAATCAAAGACCCCATGTCCCCCATCAACATGGATTTCGTGCACGACGTCTGCTACCAAGCCGCGTTCGACCTCGAAGCCGCCCTGCTCGAAGGCCGACCCGCCGGGCTCAAAGTATTCGGCAACTGGCCCACCGTGTATGAAGGCCTCTCCAGCCTTCCCCCGCGCACCCTCGAAAAATGGCTCGCCTTCGACCACTTCTATTCCGACCAATCCTTCCCCGCCGCGCTGGAAATCGTCTTCTCCCAACCAATCAGCCGCCTGCTCGACGTGGGCGGCAACACCGGCCGCTGGGCGCTGCAATGCGTGGCATACAACCCGGAAGTACAGGTCACCATCATGGATTTGCCCCAACAAATCCAACTGATGAAAGAGCACACCGTCAGCCTGCCCGGTGCCGAACGCATCCACGGCCACCCTGCCAACCTGCTCGACCCCGCCACCCCCTTCCCCGAAGGCTTCGACGCCATCTGGATGAGCCAATTCCTCGATTGCTTTACCGAGCAGCAAGTTACCTCCATTCTCAGCCGTGCCGCCGCCAGCATGAGTGAAAACACCACCCTCTACATCCTCGAGCCCCTGTGGGACAGGCAAAAATATGAAACCGCCGCCTACTGCCTCACCCAAACCAGCCTCTACTTCACCGCCTTGGCCAACGGCAACAGCAAAATCTTCCACAGCACCGACCTGATCCGCTGCATCGAAGCCGCCGGCCTGCAAATAGCCAAAATCCACGATAACCTCGGCCTCGGCCACAGCCTCTTGTACTGCAAGAAAGCGTAAAACAAAAGAAAGGCTGCCTGAAAAACCAAACCGCAGTTTTCAGGTAACCTCCAACCCGCATAAAAAGGAAACCACCATGCAAGCAATCAAATTAGCCCTCATCCTATCCGCCGCTACCCTGCCCCTTGCCGCCCAAGCCAAGCAGCCCGCCCGCCAAGCTGCAAACCTGCCCCGATTCATCCGTAGCATCAACCACGACGCGCCCATCAAATCCGGCCCCTTCACCATCCGTCGTGCCACCGCACAAGGCGGCAACATCCTGATTGATGCCGCCATCGACAGCCAACTGCTCCCACTGCCGCCCGCTGCCGAACGCGAGCCCACCGTCCAAGCCCTGCAAACCCTGGCCGAAGCCTCCTGGTGCGAACATCCCCAATTCCCCGCCCTCAACCAAACTTGCAGCCTCACCACCCGCTACACCATCAGCGGTGAAACCGCCCCCATCAGCATTACCATCCCTGCCAGCCGCTGCGCCCAAATCCAAAGTAGCCAAAACCCTGCCCAGCAAGAAGAAAACAGCCAAATCGCGGCCCTCATCCTCCTCATCCCCGGCATGAACCAACGCCTCCCCCTCACTGAAGACAAACTCACCCTCCAGCGCGTCCGCTTCGACCACACCGCGCGCACCATGCACAAATACCTCACGCTCAACGATCCTGAGCTCGCCAAACAGCCAGTTGCACAAATCCGCGCCAAACTGCAAACCGAAGCCCGCGCCCTTGTGTGCGAAGACCCCCTGCTCGCCCAAAGCAACCTCTACTACCCCACCACCCACCATTTCACCCTCACTGGTCACCCCGAAACCTTCAAAGCCACCATTGCCAAAAACAGCTGCACCCAAACCGAAAATGCAAAATAAGCCACCCAAATCATGCAAAAGGCTACCTAAAAATTATGTGAACTGAATAGGGGGAAATACCGTTGCCTCTCTATCCCTTTTCCTGCCGGCGGGGAGATAATGGCGGCAGCAAAGAAGCGGTGTGCTGAAAACTACTGCCCTGCCGGTAATCCCGCCCGTAGGCAGCAGCGGTTTCGCTCAACCGCCACCATTGGAAGGCCATCAGCGACAGCACTTCGCTGACTATGAATTTAGCACGGTTCTGCCCGCTGTAGTGGCTGGTGGGCGTGGGCTCAGTTTGGTAATCCAGCCCCACATAGTCGGCCACGGCGGCAGCGCGAGCGAGGTGGTAGGGGTCGCTGATGATGACAACACTTTCCAAACCATTGTTATACATTAAAGTTTTGGTATTTTCCAAATTCTGTTGCGTATCACGCGACGTGGTTTCCAGCAGGATGTCTTTATTCGGCACGCCGTGGCTGCGTGCGTAGCGGCGGGCCACTTCGGCTTCGGTCATATAGCCCGCCTTGGGCGTGCCGCCGGTGAAAATCAGCTTGCCCACTCGATTGCTGCGGTAGAGCGTGATGCCGTGGTTGATGCGCTCGCGGAACACAGGCGAAGGATTTTTGCCCCAGGCCGCCGCGCCCAGCACCACCGCTGCATCTGCCCGCCGGGAAGCGGTGCGCGTACTGTAACTGTACACCAGCCAAGTGCACCATGCGGCCTGCACCAGCAACACCAATAGGCAGAGCTTGATGCCCCGCCAAACTTGGCGCAACAGGGAACCGCGGAATATGGCCAGCATGGTGGTCTCACATATACTTACAACTCAATCAGTTAATCGAACAAGGCAATAATGTTTTCCAACGGCCGCCCGATGGCGGCGCGTTGTCGGTATACCGCAATCGGGCGTTGCAGCAATGCCGGATGTTGGTGCAGCGCGGCAATCAGCTCGTCTTGGCTCAACTCCGGCTTGTCCAAACCCAGCTCGGCATAGGCCGCATCGGCAGTGCGCATGATGCTGCGCACATCTTGGGTGCCGAGCTGTTGTAGCAGCCCTCGCAAATCGGCTTCGGAAGGCGGATTGGCACAGTAATCCAGTGTTTGCACGGCCACGCCCGGCTGCTGTTGCAGCCACTCCAAGGCGGCACGGGATTTGGAACAATTCGGGTTGTGATACAGCAAAACGGTTTTGCTCATGGGGTGCTCACAGAGAAATGATGATTTAAACAGCGGTTTGTCGGCAGAGATAGTTGATGCAATTATTTTTTCATACATAAGTAAGCTAGTTGCAGACTAGCACAAACTATACGCTAAGACGAGTCAATGCGGCAGGAAGGAATAGCTGCATCAGCATCGGTCGATTCAATTCTAAGCCACTATATCGTACAATAGCCACTCTTGTTTTCACAATTTGGAAATCTGTTTTGAAAAAATATGTTGGATTGGCCGCCCTGCTGGCCGCTGTGCCGCTGTATGCGGCAGATTTGGTGAACCATTCAGACAACCGCCCTGCCTCGCTCGATACTGGCGCGCAGAAGCGGGTGCAGGTAGTAAACGTGTGGGCGACATGGTGCGTACCGTGCCGGCGCGAGATGCCGGCGCTTTCGCAATGGTATGCCGCGGAAAAACGACAGCGGCGCGGAGTGCGCGTGGACATGGCAGGCGTGGCACTGGATAAGCCTGCCGATGTGAGCCTCTTTTTGCAGAGCGTGCCAGTGCGCTACCCAATCCTGCGTTACACCGGCAATGACAGCACCGCCTGGATGCGCGGCTTGGGCAACCAAACCGGCGCCCTGCCCTTCACTGTAATCCGCGCCCCGGCCTGCGGCAACTACCGCAAAACCCTGCTGGGCGAAGTATCGCCGCAGCAGCTCACACAAGCGGTGGAAGCAGCGGCAGTGCAATGCCGCTCAGGCTGAATGAAGCGTTCGTACCGGCTCATAATACACCCGAAGGCTACTTGAAATTGGCTTGAGCTCCGTTGAAGCCGATATTTTCAGGTAGCCTTTTCATTGTCTGTCAATTAAGCCAAAGCCTGCTCAATCAAGCTTTTCACTGCTGCCGCACTGTTGGGCAGTACGATAACGTGTTGCGGCAGGTTTTCCAACCCGGCAAGTGCGGCGGGGCGCGGGGGTTTCACTTCATGTCCGGCGGCTTCGCTGATGGTGTCGGCAAACTTGGCCGCCAGCGCGGTTTCCAGGCACACGACGGTTTCGCCCGCCTCACGCAATTCGCGCGCCACTTTCATGCCGTCGGCGGTGTGCGGGTCGAGCCATTCCCCGTCGCTTGTGTGTATGGCGCGGATAGTAGCGAGGCGGTCGGCATGGCGGCTGAAGCCGGACACGAAGCCGAAAGTGTCGCGGATGCGCGGTAGTTCGGCAGATAAATCGAAACCTTCGCCGGCCGCCACCTGCTGCCACAAGGAGGCTACCTGAACGCTGCCTCTCCTCAATAAATCAAACACAAAACGCTCAAAATTGGAGGCTTTGGAAATATCCATCGAAGGGCTGGAGGTAACGTAGGTTTTAGCGGCGCTGCGCGGGCGGTAGCGGCCGGTGCGGAAGAACTCGTCCAGCACGTCGTTTTCATTGGTGGCCACCATCAGGCGGCGGATGGGCAGGCCCATCTGTTTGGCGATATGCCCGGCGCAGATGTTACCGAAATTGCCGCTGGGCACGCAGAAGCTCACTTCTTCACTATTGCTTTCGGTGGCGCGGAAATAGCCGGCAAAGTAATACACCACCTGCGCCACGATGCGCCCCCAGTTGATGGAATTTACCGTGCCGATGCTGTATTGCTGCTTGAAGGCGGCATCGTTTTGCAGCGCTTTGACAATGTCTTGGCAGTCGTCAAACATGCCTTCGATGGCGATGTTGTGGATGTTGGCATCGGCCAGGCTATACATTTGCGCCCGCTGGAAGGCGCTCATTTTGCCGTGCGGCGAAAGCATAAACACATGAATGCCGGCCTTGCCGCGCAGGGCATATTCGGCGGCAGAGCCGGTGTCGCCGCTGGTGGCGCCGATGATGTTCAGGCATTTGCCTTCACGCGCCAGCACATATTCGAAGGAGTGGCCGAGAAACTGCATGGCCATGTCTTTGAAAGCCAGCGTGGGGCCGTTGGACAGGGCTTGGATTTTGATGCCGTCGGAGAGGGTGCGCACAGGGGTGATTTCGCGCGTGCCGAACACGGCTTCGGTGTAGGTGTTGCCCACCAGGCGGCGCAAATCGGCTGCAGGAATATCATCGATAAACAGGCTCATGATTTCAAACGCCAATTCGGCGTAGCTCAAGCCGCGCCAGTGCTGCAGCGTGGCTACATTCACCTGCGGATAACGCTCCGGCAGCATCAGGCCGCCATCGGGTGCGAGGCCCATAAGCAAAACTTCGCTGAAAGATTTGGGCGCGGTTTGCCCACGCGTGCTGACGTATCTCATAAAAACACTGTTGGAATAATAAGTTGTATAAAATTGCTACCTGAAAACAAATGCAGTGCGTTTCTGCGAAGCGAGAAAGGCTACCTGAAATCTGAAGCGCCGAAATCGGTAAATGACACCGGATCGCGGCGGCTGAGCCAATACCAGGCCAAAAGCGCGCCGCACACCGCGCCCCCCACGTGCGCCAAATGTGCGATATTGTCGCCAAACAGCGATACCCCGCCGAACTGGGCAAACAGCTCATACCCCACCGCCACCGGCACCAAATACTTAGCCTTAATCCGCATCGGCAGAAACATCACCGTGAGCGGTGCATCCGGGAAGCACAGCGCAAACGCCGCGAGCACGCCGAACACCGCGCCCGATGCGCCCAGCAGGTGTGCATAAAACGCCGTTGCCAAGCCGTCGGGCACATTGGGCAGGCCGCCGGAGAGCAGCGCCGAGCGCACCGTGGCTTCGTCCAGCCCGATTTGCTCGGCCACATTGCGCACGCCGTTAGCAATCAGGTATTCGTTCCAGCCCGTATAAAGCAGCGCCCCGGCCAAGCCGCACAGCAAATAAAGCAGCAAAAAACGCCGCTGGCCGAAGCGCAGCAGCAACATCGGCGCAAACGACCACAACACCACCATATTAAACAGCAGATGTGTGAAATTCGCATGCAAAAACATATGGCTCAGCCACTGCCAATAGCGGTAGCGCAGGTGCTCCAACGGCCACAACGAGCCGGCCAGCTGCAAAAATTCAAAACCCGGCAGCTGCATCAGCACAAACACCAGCCCATTCAACACCAGCAAGGCATACAGCACCGTAAAATCAAAACGGAATCGCATAAGGAGAGAATTCAGTCAAGCGTTAAAAACAGCCCATACTTGGGCTATTTTGGGAAAATCGGAAACACAGCTTTCAGGTAGCCTTTCAGTATCCGCAGCCAATGCGCTTAAGGCTACCTGAACCCCATCGCGCCGCATCATACCACAACCAGCCCGTTCCCCCAGAAGCCGCCGCACAGAATTTGCTATAAAATCCACCCCAATGCCTTACCACTTTTCAGGTAGCCTGCCATGCCCAACGACCTCTTCGCCCAAACCCCCGCCGCCCCCCTGGCCGAACGCCTGCGCCCGCACACGCTCGACGACGTAGTCGGCCAGCAGCACCTGATCGGCGCGGGCAAACCCCTGCGCGTGGCCGTGGAAGGCGGGCAGCCGCATTCCATGCTGCTGTGGGGGCCGCCCGGCGTGGGCAAAACCACCCTCGCCCGCATCCTCGCACAAAGCTTCAACGCCCAATTCCTGCCCGTATCCGCCGTATTTTCCGGCGTGAAAGACATCCGCGAAGCCGTCAACAAAGCCGAAATCGCCCTCCAGCAAGGCCGCGCCACCATTTTGTTTGTCGATGAAGTCCACCGCTTCAACAAAGCCCAGCAAGACGCCTTCCTGCCTTATGTGGAAAGCGGCCTGCTCACCTTCATCGGCGCCACCACCGAAAACCCCTCCTTCGAAGTCAATCCCGCCCTGCTCAGCCGCGCCCAAGTTTACGTATTGCAAGCCCTTTCCGCAGACGAACTCGCCCGGCTCACCGCCAAAGTGCTCGCCCTGCCCGAATACCGCAACAACTTCAGCCTCGAAGAGGACGCGCAAAAACTGCTCATCCAAACCGCCGACGGCGATGCCCGCCGCCTGCTCAACCTGCTCGAACAGCTCCTGCGCGCCGCCGCCGCCCGCCGCATCAGCCGTCTCAACGCCGATTTCCTGGCCGACAGCCTCGGCAGCCAAATCCGCCGTTTCGACAAAGGCGGTGAAAGCTTCTACAACCAAATCTCCGCCCTGCACAAATCCGTGCGCGGCTCCCACCCCAACGCCGCCCTCTACTGGCTCTGCCGCATGCTCGACGGCGGCGCCGACCCCCGCTACCTCGCCCGCCGCATCGTCCGCATGGCCTGGGAAGACATCGGCCTGGCCGACCCCCGCGCCCTCACCATCGCCAACGAAGCCGCCCACACCTACGAACGCCTCGGCTCCCCCGAAGGCGAGCTCGCCTTCGCCCAAGCCGTGCTCTACCTGGCCGCCGCCGCCAAATCCAACGCCGGCTACACCGCCTACAACCAAATGCGCCAATTCGTGAAGCAACACGGCAGCGCCGAAGTGCCGCCCCACCTGCGCAACGCCCCCACCAAGCTCATGCAGGAGCTCGGCTACGGCCGCGCCTACCGCTACGCCCACGACGAACCGCACGCCTACGCCGCCGGCGAAACCTATATGCCCGAAGGCCTGGCCGAGCCCGATTTCTACCAACCCGTGCCACGCGGCCTCGAAGCCAAAATCGCCGAAAAATTATCCTGGCTCAAAGATTTGGACAAAGCCGCCCCAAGCAACACCACGCAGCCGGCAGGCAAGCCGGAAGACAAAAAGGCTACCTGAAACATTTTTCAGGTAGCCCTATCCCCCGCCACAACCAAGGTAAAACCATGCGCGATCCCAATTTCTTCCTCCACCGCTATGCACCAACCACCAATTCTATAGCTTTTTTTGACATTCCCTATGACGAGCTGATCGATTTTATCGTGCAGTGGGAGCGTAAACAGGATGTAGTTAACTACCGAGAGATACCCGTTCAAAAAATTGATATTGGTGGTACATGGGAACAGCGGCTGAACAGTCTGTTGCCACTTAACCGATCCAAAGTGATGATTTCTGAAACTCAGTCCCTATGGTGCGTTTATGTTGATAACGGTATGCGGGGGACTGATATTTATTCAGACCCAAGTTATTTATGCCAAATATTAGGTGTCCATGAGGTCGCACTCACCATGGTGCGGGATATTCCAAAAATCAAACTAGGCTCAACCCAATTTAGTTATAGCGATGGCTCGAGAGCCAAAAAAATTGTTTCCGAAACAGGTTATTATTATGAAGTTCTTGGGCATTATATTGCAGCACATCGAGAAAGCCGCTGGGAGTTTGTCGAACAAGGCGAGCCCTTCCCGTTTGAAGAAGTGGAACAATACCAAGCCCGGCGCATCAAAGACCGCCTGACTCCGGAAATGGTGGAACGCTATTGCGGACACCTCGGTATTGCCTTGTTCAACCCCGATTTCTATAGCGGTCGGGCCTGTGTTTTTGAAAGTTAAGCGCACCTAGACAGCCCGAAGCTACTGCGTTTCCCCAACCAACAGCCATAGTAAGTAGACTGGGTTAGCCGCAGGTATAAGCCAACAAATAAAGTGTGGAATATTGGGTTTACCAACCCAACCTATGCTCTGCCTGATCAACAAGCTACCTGAAAAATGACTTTCAGGTAACCTGTCAATTTGTATCGTGTAGAGTGTGTGCGGAACGTACGCACGCGGTATTCCAGCTTTCCAGTATCTGCTTGCGCACCTGCTGTACACCTCTCCATGTTGCGCCAACTTTCCTGTAACAAAGGCTACCTAAAACATTTTTCAGGTAGCCTTTATCGCGGTTTGGCTGGCATAAACCCAGCCCTATACGCTTTCAGGTAGCCTTTCGATGGGCTATGCCTAGTGCCGCGGCTGGCGGTAGTTGTCGAGATCAACGATGCGTTCGAGCAGCATGTCGCACAAGTCATCCATGCCGTCTTCGTCGAATGCGCCGTTTTCGGCCACGAGGTCTTCGAGCCAATCGAGGCTGCGGCAGAGGCGCTGGTAGTTGATTTCGGTGTAGGCGGCGGGGCTGGTGGGAAGTTCGCTTTGCAGGAGGGCGAGGCCGTCGTCGCAGAGGTTGTCCCATGCGCCGAGGCGGCAGGATTCGCAGATGTCTTCGGCGGTGCGCACCATTTCGCCGGTGTCGCCGCTGCTTTCAAACAGGCGTTGGGCTTCTTTGCCGTAGGGGGTGTCTTCAAAATATTCTTGCCAGGGCTGGAAGCTGAGGCCTTCGAAGTTTTGCGGCACGAATTCTGCGGGCAGGTTGCCCAGCAGCTCGAGCAGCTCTTCGGCGCTGTAGAAGCGGCCGTGTGCGCCCACTTTTACGGGGTCGGGGATTTCGCCCCAGTAAAAGCCGCTGAATTCTTCGAGCAGGATTTGGAAGGTGTTGTCGTGCCGGTCGATGATGCCGAGGAAGTCGTGGTGCTGCTGCAGGCGGCTGAAATATTGGGGCAGCTCGGCAGCGGATACGGTAACGGGGCTGCCGCCGTCGATGTGAGCATCGTCGGTGTAGAAGGAATAGAAGATTTGGTAGGTGCGGTTCATGGCGGGGCTTGGCGAAGGGGAAAAGGCTACCTGAAAGTGCGGTGGAATCAGGTAGCGCGGGTGTTTATGGCAATGAAATCAGTGCCGTGATTTGCCTGGCGCGGCTGGAAACTGAATCTGCTCCGGCCGGGCCAAACCGGATGGGGCGGGATTAGGGCCGGCCGGTGCGGGGGCTGATGGTGAGGATTTCGTAGCCGGTGTCGGTAACGAGCACTTCGTGTTCCCATTGGGCGGAGAGTTTGCGGTCTTTGGTAACCACGGTCCAGCCGTCTTCGAGGATGCGCAGGTGGCGTTTGCCTTGGTTGATCATGGGCTCGATGGTGAAAATCATGCCGGGCTGCAACACGGGGCCAGTGCCTCTTTTGCCGTAGTGGACGACTTGCGGGTCTTCGTGGAAGCTGCGTCCGATGCCGTGGCCGCAAAATTCCTGCACCACGGAATAGCCAGCGTTTTCAGCGATTTGCTGGCAGGCGTAGCCGATGTCGCCGAGGGTGGCGCCAGGCTTCACGACTTCGATGCCGGCCATCATGCTTTGGTGGGTGATGTCGATCAGGCGCTGCGCCTGCGGGCTGATGGTGCCCACGGCATACATGCGGCTGGAATCGCCGTGGAAACCGTCTTTTTTGATGGTGATGTCGATATTGAGGATATCGCCGTTTTTCAGGGGCTTATCGTCGGGGATGCCATGGCAGATAACGTGGTTTACGGAGGTGCAGCAGGATTTGGGGAAGGGGGGATTGCCGTAGTGCAGGGGCGCGGGGTAGCCGCCTTGCACGTTTACATGATAATCGTGCACCAGCTGATTGAGTTCGTTGGTGGTAACGCCGGTTTTGACGAAATCGCCGATGTAGTCGAGGGCTTCGGCGGCCAGGCGGCCAAGCTCGCGCATTTTTTGGATTTCTTCGGGGGTTTTGATGATGATGGCCATATTGTTTTTCCTAATAATTTCAGTAACGGGCTACCTGAAAACAAGACCTTGGCCGGGCTTTTGCCAGACCAAAACTTTTTCAGGTAGCCTTGATGTTATTCCTGTTCGCCGTTGCGGCGTTTGCGGCGCAGCGGGATGCCGCGGGCGCCATATTTGTGCGGCACAATGCCGCTGCGGGCGAGCAGCATGAGTGCGCCGAGCAGCATCATGCCGAGCGCGGCCAGCGGGGCGAAAGCGACAAACATTTGGTCGCGCAGGTAAACCGCGGCGCCGATATACATCAGCATGGGGCCGTGCACGATGCTTTGGGTGTTGATGCCGTCGAGCAGCAGCAGGGCAAGGCCGCCCAACACCAGCGCGAGAGCCAGCAGCGTGGCGGTGGTGGGCAGGATGTCGGTGCTGCTGAGAAACCAAACGGCGCCGAAAATAATCAGCACGATGGGAAGGAAAAGGGAGGATTGTTTCATAAGGGGCTCCTGCTGAAGGTGGGGCTACCTGAAATCTGGCGGCATGGCGTTTTCAGGTGGCCTTTAATCGGACACACAACCAACTCAGCGGTTTTTCAGCAGCCGCTGTTTTTCGCGTTTCCAGTCGGCTTCTTTCAGGCTTTGGCGTTTGTCGTGCTGCTTCTTGCCTTTGGCCAGGCCGATGTCCATTTTGATGTAGCCGCGCCGGTAGTGCAGGTTGAGCGGCACGAGGGTGTAGCCACTGCGTTCCACCTTGCCGATCAGCTTATTGATTTCGCTCTGCTTGAGCAACAGCTTGCGTTGGCGCGCCGGATCGGGCTTAACGTGGGTAGAGGCGGTGGGCAGCGCGGTGATGTGGCAGCCTACCAGGTAAAACGCGTCTTTTTTCCAGTGGATATAGCTTTCTTTCAGCTGCACGCGGCCGGCGCGCACGGCTTTCACTTCCCAGCCGTCGAGCACCAATCCGGCCTCAAGCTGGTCTTCGATAAAATAATCGTGAAAGGCTTTTTTATTGTTGGCGATACTCATGATGCTTTGCCGTTTCGTTACAGAAAGCGGATTTTAACAGCAAACTGCGCCGCTGAACATTCGCCCGGCTCTGCCCAGCAACAGCTTTGGCTGGCAGACATAGTGAATGGAAATAAGAATGCTACTGCGTTGGCTCCTTTTTAATCCGCGATACTTTCAGGTAGCCCTCTGCCGCCGTGCTACAATCTGCCTGTTTGAAATCCAACCCCGCCAAGGAGACCGCCATGAAGCTCTATATCTACGACCACTGCCCCTTCTGCGTACGCGCCCGCATGATTTTCGGCCTGCGCAACGTGCCGGTGGAAGAAATCGTTTTGCTGAACGACGACGAAGCCACGCCCATCGGGCTAATCGGCGCCAAACAAGTGCCCATCCTGCAAAAGCCCGACGGCAGCCACATGGGCGAGAGCCTCGATATCGTGCGCTATGTGGACGAATTCGCCGGCCAAGCCCGATTGGACGAAACCATCCGCCCCGCCGTGCAGGCCTGGCTCGATCAGGCAAGCCAACCCTGCAACCATCTGGTGATGCCGCGCGACGTGCGCCTCGAGCCGCCCCTGCCCGAATTCGCCACCGCCGAAGCCATTGCCTACTTCGTGCAGAAAAAAGAGCAAAACATCGGCAGCTTCGAGCAAAACCTAGCCGAAACCAACACCTATCTCGAGCGCATCCATCTCGCCCTGCCCGAGCTGGCCGCGCTGTTGGGCGAGCAGCCTTATCTCAACGGCAGCGCCCCCGGCATGGAAGACATCATCATTTTCCCCGTGTTGCGCAACCTCACCTTGGTGAAAGGCATCGCCTTCCCCGCCAAGCTGCAAGCCTATATCGAACGCCTATCGGCCGAGAGCAAAGTGCCGCTCTATTCCGCCCGCGCCCTATAGCCATGAACACCCTGTCCGGCCACGCCCGAGAAGCCGCCGCCCGCGCCAGGCTGCAACGCAGCCGCCGCCAGGCCGGCGGCCTGCTGCTGGCTGCCGTATTGCTGTTTATCGTTTCCGCGCTATTCGTGCAGCGCCACCCCGCGCTGGGCTACCTGAAAGCCTTCGCCGAAGCCGCCACCGTCGGCGCGCTGGCCGACTGGTTTGCCGTAACCGCCCTCTTCCGCCATCCGCTCGGCCTCAAAATCCCCCACACCGCCATCCTGCCGCGCAACCAAAACCGCATTGCCGACGAGCTCGGCCGCTTCATCGAAACCAACTTCCTGCCCGAGCGCCCCATCGCCATCCGCATCTACCACCTGCGCATCGCCGAAAAACTGCGCCGCTGGCTGGCCCGCGGCAGCACCCGCCAAGAATGGCTGCCCGCCCTCGCCCGCCAAATCCCCGCCGCCCTGCAAACCATCCCGCCACAAGAAGCCGCCCGCCTCGGCGCCGCCTTCTTAGCCGCACACGGCAGCGGCAAACAACTCGGCAGCGCCCTCTCCCAAGCCCTGCTCCTGCTCGAACAGCAAGGGCTACCTGAAAGCCTGCAAACCGCCCTGCTCGGCCAAATCCGCCATTGGATCAAACAGCCCGACACCCGCGTTTTGCTCGAAGAAAACCTCCGTGCCTGGGCGGAAAAAATCGAAACCAGCCAGCCCGACACCTGGGACAAACTCAAAGCCCAGCTGCGCGGCCGCCTCGTTGGCCAAATCGACAGCTGGGTAGCGCAAAAAGCCCTCAACTGGGCCGACAACTACCTCGAAGCCGCCCTCACCAGCCCGCAGCACGAACTGCGCACCGCCTTCCGCCGCCAATACCGCGCCCTCGCCCGCGAGCTCGCCCAATCCGAAGCCTGGCAGCGCAAACTCGCCCTGGCCAAACGCCGCCTGGCCGACTCCCCCGAGCTGCAACAGCAAATCGCCCAACTGTGGCAAAGCCTCACCACCCGCCTCGCCGCCGATGCCCAACGCCCAGACTCCGCCGCCGCCCGCCGGCTGAACAGCCTGCTCACCTACCTGCTGCAACAACACGCCGCCACCCCGCAGCAGCTGCGCCGCCTCAACGTGCGCCTCGCCCTGCTCGCCCGCAGCCTGGTGCGCCGCCGCCGCCACGCCGCCGCTGAATTTATCGCCGACAAAGTGAAAAGCTGGGACAGCCGCCAAATGAGCGACAAACTCGAGCTTTCCATCGGCCGTGATTTGCAGTTTATCCGCATCAACGGCACCTTAGTCGGCGGCCTGGTCGGCCTGCTGATTTACACCCTCAGCCAATGGCTGCCCGCACTGTAGGCGGGTTTCAGCTGCAAAGGTCTACCTGAAAGCGAAGTTCTGGCTCAGCTGCAGCTGGTTTTTTTGCGAAGTTTCTGCGCAGTTAAATGCGTGGCCAAATTTTCAGGTGGCCTTTCTGAACCAGGCTACCTGAAAGTGTAAAATACCCTCCACCATCATCGATCCAAACCCTCGTTTTAATTTGGCTTGCAGGTAGCCTGCCCATCACCAACGCACCCCCAACACTGCCATGAACCTAGCCCAAGCCCTCACTGCCGACCGTATTCCCATCCTCCGCCCCGCTGCCTGTAGTGTCGGAGAGCCGGTCAGCCTCAATACTGTTTTCAAAGACGGCATCGCCTATCTGGCCGACTATCCGCCCGCCCGTTTCCACTTCGTCCGCCTCCCCGATGAAACCATCGCCATCCAAACCCCGCACGGCGAAGCCCGCTGCTTCGGCAAATACGGCTATGGCGGCAGCTATTTCGTGGTGGCCGCAGATGATGCGGTGTGGCTGTATTCGCCGCGCGCCGAAAACGCTTGGAAGCAGGAATGGGTATTGGTTAACAGCAGCCTAGCCTTGTTTGTACAAACTTATTGCCGGCTGATGTCTGCCGTATTCCTGCTCAAAGCCGATTTCGCCCAAGGCTACAACTTTGACCAAGGCACGGCCCTGGCCGCACAACTGCAAAGCTGGCTCACCCAAGCCGACCCCGATGCCACTACCGACCTCGCCTTTTGGAGCCACCCACTCTACGAAATCGAAGACGGCTTCTTCCATCTGGCAAATAACCCCGTCAACCGCCAAATCGGCATGCCCGAACACTGTTATCAGGAAAACAAACAGGCTACCTGAAAAACATACAGAGCCAGTTTCTGCGCCGCCCAAACCAGTTATCCCTTCGATAAACATGTAATGCCATAGAAAGGAACCATCATGATCCTCACCCGCCAGCAAGCCCTCGATATTTTCCGCCGCCGCGTTTCCACCCGCTACTACGACCCCGCGCGCAAAATCAGCGCCGAAGATTTCGCCGCCATCCTCGATTTCGGCCGCCTCTCGCCCAGCTCCGTCGGCTCCGAACCGTGGAAGTTTCTGGTGATACAAAACCAAGAGCTGCGCGAAAAAATCAAGCCCGTGGCCTGGGGCATGCAGGCCACCATTACCGAAGCCAGCCACCTAGTGATCCTGCTGGCGAAAAAACACGCCCGCTACGACAGCCCCTTTTTCAGCGAGTTGATGAACCGGCGCGGCTTCACCCTCGAGCAGCGAGCCGCCGCCCTCGAGCGCTACCGCAGCTTCCAAATCCACGATATCGCCATCGCCGATGACGAACGCGCCCTGTTCGACTGGGCAAGCAAGCAAAGCTACATCGCCCTGGCCAATATGCTCACCGGCGCCGCCATGCTCGGCATCGACTCCTGCGCCGTGGAAGGCATGGACTACGCCGCCGTGGAGCACATCCTCGCCCAAGCCGGGCTGCTCGACCCCGCCGAATACGGCGTGTCCGTGGCCGCCACCTTCGGCTACCGCGCCCGCGATATTCAGCCCAAACCACGCCGCGATGCCGCCGAAACCGTGGTTTGGGTGGAATAAAGCAGGCAGATGAGCCGATAGTTTTAGCTTCACAGAAGCTCACACCGCTCGCTTTCAGGTAGCCTCAATGCACCAACAGGCTACCTGAAACCACCGGCTTCAACGATTGCTGCTTACCGCCAGCAAGGAAACCGTATGAGCACCCCCATCCACCTCTACCGCCCGCTCCACACCCTCAAACCCTTCGGCAGCAATATCTGGATTGCCGACGGCGGTATCGTGCGTATGGCCTTTCCGCTCGGCCTGAGCATCCCTTTCAGCACCCGCATGACGGTTATCCGCCTCGCCGATGGCGGCCTCTGGTGCCACTCCCCCATCGAGCCAAACCCGGAACTGTTATCCCAAATCAATGCGCTGGGCGAAGTACGCCACCTCGTCTCGCCCAACCGCATCCACTACGCCCACATTCCCGCCTGGCAAAAACACTATCCCCAAGCCACCGCCTGGGCCAGCCTCGGTGTGCGCGAACGCGCCGCCCAGCGCATTGCCGTATCCTTCGATGCTGATTTAGACCCCAGCGCCCCACCCCAATGGGCAGACGACATTGCCCAGCTCCCCTTCCTCGGCAGCTCGGTCATGACCGAAACCGTATTCTTCCACCGCGCCAGCCGCACCCTCATCCTCGCCGACCTCATCGAAAACTTCGAGCCCGCCAAATTCTCCAGCCGCTTCTGGGCACAGGTAATGAAATGGGTCGGCATCGCCGAGCCCGACGGCAAAACCCCGCCCGACTGGCGCGTCACCTTCCGCAACCGCGCCGCCGCCCGCGAGAGCCTGGCGCAAATGCTCGCCTGGCAGCCCGACAAAATCATCCTCGCCCACGGCCGCTGCTACGAAACCAACGGTACCGCCGAACTGCGCCGCGCCTTCCGCTGGCTCCAGCCGGATCAATCCAAATAGCCGCCACCAGGAGTGAAGCAAGGCGCTATATCCATCTGATTTAAAACAAGGATAAAGGCTACCTGAAACTTTCATGTAGCCTTTTACATAAGCAGCAAAAACCGGCCAGCCGGCCGGTTTGTCTTTCCTATCAGCGGATAGTATTGCCGATGCGCGAAGTGTCGCCCACGTTCATCCACACGAAAAACGCTTTGCCCACAATCAGCTTGTCGTCCACAAAGCCCCAGTAGCGCGAATCGGCGCTGCTGTCGCGGTTGTCACCCATGGCGAAATATTTGCCCTCCGGCACCGTGCATTTAAAGCCGCTGCCGTCTGCTTCGTATTCGCAATTTTCGCGCAAGCCGCTTTGGTAGCCGTTCGCAGCAAAATTATTGGCGGATTCGGCCAAGAAGGGGATGGAAACCGTGGGCGCGTTTTCATTTTTCAGCACATCGAAATGGCGGCCTTCCCAATCGGCAGAAAAGCGGGTAGCTTCCAAAATCCGCTCCGGTTTGTAATCATCGGGATATTGGTAGCCGCCCACCAAACTATCCTGCTCGGTTTTGCCGTTTACCGTCAGCACCTTATTGCGATACTCCACCACATCGCCCGGCAGACCGACAATGCGTTTGATGTAGTTGGTATCCGGCTCCACCGGATAATTAAACACTGCCACATCGCCCCGCTGCACCTGCCCCACCGGAATCAGCACATTGTTCAACACCGGCACGCGGATACCGTAGCTAAACTTGTTCACCAGCACAAAGTCGCCCTTCACCAGCCCAGGCCGCATCGAGCTGGAGGGAATCTGAAACGGCTCGGCCACAAAAGTGCGCAGCACAAACACCACCAAAATCAGCGGGAAGAAGCTGCCCATATAATCGCGGAAATGGTTGTCGTCTTGCTCCGCTGCTTCAGCGTGATCAGTCAGCTGCATGCGCTGCTTGCGTGCCGCACGCGTCCACAGCCACACCGCACCGGTAAACAGCACCAGCAGCAGCAATACCGCCGTGAGGCTCATCAGCTTGGCCAGCAGGCCGAACGAGCCCACCATCATCAGGAGGTAGCCCCATTGCAGGCCGCCGCTCCATTCGCCGTTTTCCTGCCGCGTTTTACTGCTCACGGCAAACAGCACGATGCCGGCCACCAAAGCGGCGATGGCGGCATAAAGGATTGTATTGGATTGTTCCACTTTTATATTTCCTGTATTGAAATGAGTTTGATAAGCTTTAGGCTACCTGAAAACTGGCAGCCCGCCTAAAATCTTTGTTCATAGCTTCCTGCCGCTGATGGTTACACCTTCGATAAAACTGAGGCCATAGCCGAAACCGACTCTACCACTAATTTTTTGCGCCTCACCGGCTCTAAATCGCTCGTTCTTAACGGCTGATTCCTGAAAACGGAAGTCATAGCTGCCGGAAACACCGCATCACCTCAACTGCAGCCCTCAAAGCCAAAACACGGCAGCGGTGATCTGCAGCTAAATTATCTGTATCTGGCGTGCTATCTGCCCAGCCCCACACCAAAGCCATAGGCGGTTTCACCATCTGCCCCTGGCGGCAGGCTACCTGAAAATATTGCTGCTGAGGATCGTATTCATTCAAAAACAGCACCGGTGTGGCTTGCGGGCAGAATTGGCGGAATTGTTCCAACGCTTCCGGCGCGGCAGAAACGGCAAGGTTTTCGGATAGCGTCGGCTTTTCCATCTGCAGGTTGGGCGTGGCACAGGCGGAGGAAGCCACATAAATCGCCAGCATCAAAAAATGTTTTTCATTATCAGGCTTCCTTTCATTCAGGCTCTCGTTTTTCAGGTAGCCTGAATGTGGCTACTTATCCCCAACCTGCAAAATCGCCAAAAATGCGCTCTGCGGGATTTCCACATTACCCACCTGCTTCATGCGTTTCTTACCGGCTTTTTGTTTTTCCAGCAGTTTTTTCTTACGCGTGATGTCGCCGCCGTAGCATTTCGCCAATACGTTTTTGCGCAGCGCCTTCACATTCTCACGCGCGATAATCTGGCTGCCGATGGCGGCCTGTACGGCGATGTCAAACATTTGGCGCGGAATCAGTTCGCGCATTTTCGCTGCCAGCTCGCGGCCCCGCTGCACGGCGTTTTGGCGGTGCACAATCAGGCTGAGCGCGTCCACTTTGTCGCCGTTCACCATAATATCTAGTTTCACCAAATTGGCGGCGCGGAACTCTTTGAAATGGTAGTCCAGCGAGGCATAGCCGCGCGAGGTGGATTTGAGCTTGTCGAAAAAGTCCATCACCACTTCGTTCATCGGCAAATCATAAGTGAGCATCACCTGACGGCCGAGATACTGCATATTAATTTGTACGCCACGCTTCTGGTTACACAACGTCATCACATTGCCCACGTACTCCTGCGGCACCAGAATAGTGGCGGTGATAATCGGCTCCAAAATGGACTCCGCCGTGGCCAAATCCGGCAGTTTGGACGGATTTTCCACTTCGATATGCTCGCCGCTCTTCAAAATCACTTCATACACCACGGTGGGCGCGGTGGTAATCAAGTCCATATCAAACTCGCGCTCCAGGCGTTCCTGCACGATTTCCAAGTGCAAGAGGCCGAGGAAGCCGCAGCGGAAGCCGAAGCCGAGTGCTTGAGACACTTCCGGCTCGAATTTCAGCGAAGCATCATTGAGTTGCAGTTTTTCCAACGCATCGCGCAGGGCTTCGTAGTCGTGGCTTTCCACCGGATAGAGGCCGGCAAATACCTGGCTTTGCACTTCTTTGAAGCCGGGCAGCGGCTCAGAAGCAGGGTTGGCAACCAAAGTAACCGTATCGCCCACTTTGGCTTGGCCGAGCTCTTTCACGCCGGTAATCAAAAAGCCTACTTCGCCTGCTTTAAGCTCTTGCCTGTTCACCGATTTCGGCGTAAACACGCCAAGCTGCTCCACTTGGCTTTCAGCCTTGGTGGACATAAAGCGCACTTTGTCTTTCAGTTTCAGCCGGCCGTTTTTCACACGGATCAGCATCACCACGCCGACATAGTTGTCGAACCACGAATCGATAATCACGGCTTGCAGCGGCGCGTTTTCGTCGCCTTCCGGCGCGGGGATTTTGGCTACGATTTCTTCCAGCACGTCTTCCACGCCCAACCCGGATTTGGCCGAGCAGGTTACTGCGCCCACCGCATCAATACCGACGATGTCTTCAATTTCCTGCGCCACGCGGTCGAGATCGGCGGCGGGTAAGTCAATTTTGTTCAGCACCGGCACCACTTCCACGCCCAAATCAATCGCGGTGTAGCAGTTGGCCACGGTTTGCGCTTCCACGCCCTGCGATGCGTCCACCACCAACAGCGCGCCTTCGCAGGCGGACAGACTGCGCGACACTTCGTAGGAAAAGTCCACGTGCCCGGGCGTATCAATCAGATTTAAAAGATAAGTTTCGCCATTGCGGGCTTTATAGTTCAGCGCGGCGGTTTGCGCCTTAATCGTGATACCGCGCTCTTTTTCGATGTCCATGCTGTCCAAAACCTGCGAACTCATTTCGCGGTTTTCCAAGCCGCCGCAGTGTTGGATGAAGCGGTCGGCGAGCGTGGATTTACCGTGGTCAATATGGGCGATGATGGAGAAATTGCGGATATTGTTCATATTTTGGCAAAAAGTAAGCGGTCGTGATGGCAGGCAAAAGCATCGGCTTGGCCGATACGGGCTACCTGAAAAAGCGGAGCCTTAGCGAAGTTAAAACAGGGGCGGCAACACAGCAAGCTGTGCCGAAACCAAACCGCATATTCTAGCCGAAAACGCTTGAAGCTGCCCGACAATTTGTTCACTCTCCGGCTTGACCCAACACAAGCAAAAAGCGCAAGCCCCAGCCAAATGGCGCAAAATCGGGTATCATGCCCGTTTTTCTCATCAGGCTACCTGAAACTGCCAATTGAATTTTTCAGGTAGCTTCCAAGCCACTCCCGCCATGTACGCCCTACTCCGCCTCATTCGTCCGCGCACCCTGCCGCTGGCCCTTGCCGCCGTCTGCTGCGGCAACGCCATCGCTTGGCACAGCAGCCCCGCAAGCTGGCGCGGCAGCGTGTTCCTGCTCAGCCTGCTCACCGCACTGGCCCTGCAAATCGTCTCCAATATCGCCAACGATTACGGCGACGGCATACGCGGTACCGACCGCCACCGCGCCCCCGATGCACCAGAACGCCTCACCGCCAGCGGCCAAATCCCACTCCCACACATCCGCCGCCGCCTCGCCGCCAGCGTATTGGCCGCCCTGCTCCTCGGCAGCGCGCTCATCGCCCTCAGCTTGCGCCACCCGCAGCAATGGCTCGCCTTCCTGCTCTTAGGCAGCCTTGCCCTCGCCGCCGCCCTCACCTACACCCTCGGCCGCCATGCCTACGGCTACCACGGGCTGGGCGAAATCAGCGTATTCCTGTTTTTCGGCCTGCTCGGCGTGCAAGGCAGCGCCTACCTGCAACAAGGCAGCTGCCCGCCAGAGGGCTGGCTGCCCGCCGCCGGCTGCGGCCTGCTCGCCGCCGCCGTGCTGCACATCAACAATATGCGCGACATCGAAAGCGACCGCCAATCCGGCAAAACCACCCCCGCCACCCGGCTGGGCTTTGAGCGCAGCAAAACCCTGCACCGCCTCCTCCTCGCCGCCGCCCTCGCCTGCTACGCCGCCCTCGCCCCTCAAATCCCTAGCGGCCTCTTCTGGCTGACCGCGCTGCCGCTGGCCGCCACCCACTTGCACCGCCTGCAAACCGCCACCAGCCCCGCTGCCGCCGGGCGCGAACTGCCACACATCGTGCGCCTTGCCTTGGCTATAAACCTACTTTTCGGCAGCGGCCTGCTGCTTGAATCTGTGCTATTCTAACTAGCTCCAAAGCTAAATCTCCCAATAACTCATACACACCATAACTAACGAATAAAAAAGTAAAATATGTCTACCCTCTCGCAAATCCTCGTTTTACTCCCGCCACTCTGTTCGGCTACATCATGTATCTCGAAACTTTCGCCACTACTTCCCCCACCACCACCCGCGTATTCAAACTCAGTCAAATGCAACTGGCCGAATCACGCTTCAACGTGTGATGCGTAACCAAGGCATCTACAACGGCTGCACTGCCCTCATGCTCGTCTACGCCACCCTGTTTGCCTCCCAGCCGAAAGAATTCGCCGCCGTTTTACTGCTCAACTGCATCACCGTTACCGCCTGCGGTGCGCCCCCAACAAAAGCATTCTGTTCAAGCAAGGCGGGCTGCCTATTTTGGCTTTGATCAGCCTGTGGTTTTAGTAGACAGGAAAAGGCTACCTGAAAAAGATAGATTCGGTTGCAGATAGCCTATGATATTTACAAACTCCTCGTCTTTTAAAGTGTAGTTTAAAACAAGCAAAACAGAGCGCGCAGATACATCGAAAATAGACAGCATCCGAAAATCGCATTGTGAAGAAATACGTCAAAAACGAGGACTTATAAATGCATCAATCCTTGTATTGTGCGAGCCAACATCTAACAACCAAATTTGGGGCGGATACCGTGTCTTATCGACTACGATTTTGAAAAACACAGCAATTTTCTTTACAATACCACCCAGCAGCAATGCTGACTTATCCAACCAATATTGAAAGAAGGAATGACTTTATGAAATCTAAACAAGCACTTTGGTTGTTGTGTGTATCTGCCGTACTCGGCCTTTCCGCCTGTGGTGGCAAAGGCGGCGATGAACAAGCCCCCGTGCAACAGCAACAAGCCTCGCAAAGCCAGGAGGGCAGCCAGCAGGCTGAGAGCGGCAGCCAGCAGGAAGCAGCTTCTATGGATAACTTCCTGAGCAACGCCCAAGCTTTGCAGGCAGCGGAAGATTCCCTCAAAGCCTTGCCGCAGTTTTCCAGCAAGGAATTGAATGTATTCCAAAACGTTCAATTCTATGGCAGCAACCGTCCGCGCATTGAAATCGACATCCAAGACCCGGAAAAACCGGATAATATCGACCACTACACCTATGAAGACGGCAAGTGGAGCGAACCGCAACCGGTGCAGATTTCCGGCGGCGGCGACATGAAAGACAACGTTACCCCCCTGAACGACATCAAGTTTGCCACCGTGGCCACCATCGCCAAAACTTGGAACGAGAAAGCCAAGGAAGTGGAAGCCACCGAAACCGAGCTGACTTTCACCAGCTTCCAACTGTGGGTGCCGGACCAAACCCGCCGCTGGATTACTTCCACCATCGAAACCCCGCGTGCCAAATACTCTATCGATTTCAATATGGACGGCACTTTGAAAGACTTCAGAAAACAGTAATACGAAGAACAGATTAGATAGTAAACAAAGGCCACCTGAAAACGTAGCGCGGAAAATTTCTGCGAAGCTAAAAGTTTCAGGTAGCCTTCATTAATTAAAACACTATTCTCACTATTCTCAAGCCACAGCCTTCTCTGCCTCTTCCAGCTGCTGTACGCGGTATTGCTTCGGTGTTTGCCCGAAATACTGTTTAAACGCGCGGTTGAAATGCGATTCCGACACAAAGCCGTTTTCCAACGCAATGCGCAAAATCGTATCCGCACTTGCCGCCAGCTGCACTGCCGCCTGCTGCAAGCGGATAGACAGCACAAAGCGGTGCGGACTCACCCCGGTTACCGATTTAAACAAACGCATCAGCTGTGCCCGCGAAAGTTTCGCCATTTCCGCCATCCGTGCAATTGGCCACTCATCCTGCGGCGCGAGCAACACCGCCTGCAACAGCCCGCTTAGGCGTGGGTCTTCCAGCTGCGACAAAAAAGATGGGGCACTGCTCTGCTGCCGATAGCGTCGCAGCACGGCCACCAGCATCACCTGCGAGAGCGCGTTCACCACCGTACCGCTACCATAGCGCAGCCTTTCCGCCTCATCCAGCATCATCGATGCCGTTTGCCGCATTTCCGGTAGCGGTAAAAGCAGGTATTCCGGCATACCCAGCCACAGCGCTGCATGGCGCGTATAGCGGTATTGGCCGCACAACAGTTGCAAGCGGTTGCCGCCGCAGTCTTTCACTGCCAACACTCCGTTTCCGTGAAGCTGCGGCTTGCCCGCTGGTTGCGCCAAACCCTCCAAACTGTCGGTAATACTGTGTGCCGTATCATAGGGAAGCAGTACCGCATCGCCCGTATGCAAAGCCACTGCTTGCCCGTCACCTACCCGCAGCCAGCCGCTGCCCGACACCACCCAATGCAGCCGCGCTGTTTCCGGCTCGGTTTCGTGTACCAAGTGAAATCCACCGCCCAGCCGGCAGCACACATCAATCCGACCACGCAGCCATGCCAGATAAATTAATTTGTCTAACACATCCATTTTCATTCTCCTTATTGGCCGATGGCGGAAATATATCGCTAAAACACTTATTCCTTCATACAGCGTTGGCTCGCCTTGCCGTACTTTTACCGTTCATGGCTCGTCGCCTTGTAGGAAAAAAATAATTGTTTCAGCTATAGCACGCAGTCAAAAGAATGAGACGATCAGTCAATTCTTGCTCTAAAACTTATGCCATCATACGCCGCATCAGGCAGTTTCGATAAAAGCTATCCGTTCAAATTTCATTTGAGTTTATTGCTAAGGATAACATCATGTTTTTAGATTGGAAAAAACACGCTACCCACGTTAAACAATCCTTTACCAAACTCGGCAAAGACCACCCCAAAATGCTGGCCGGCTATGCCGCCCTCGAAAGCGCTGCCGCAGCCGAAGCGCTGGATGCCAAAACCCGCGAACTCATCGCCCTGGCTGTGGCCGTTACCACCCGCTGCGAAAGCTGCATTGCCGTGCACGCCCAAGCCGCTGTGAAAGCCGGTGCCACCGAAAGCGAAGTGGCCGGTGCACTCGCCA
Source organism: Eikenella sp. NML070372 (assembly GCF_001648415.1). Taxonomy (NCBI): domain Bacteria; kingdom Pseudomonadati; phylum Pseudomonadota; class Betaproteobacteria; order Neisseriales; family Neisseriaceae; genus Eikenella; species Eikenella sp. NML070372. The sequence goes on from NZ_LXSN01000004.1 coordinate 817,952, forward strand.
CTGCCATCTCTCTCAACGCCGGCGCTGCCTACATCTATTCCCTGCGCGCCCTCGAAGCCGTGGAAGACGCCCGCGAAGCCTAAACCGGTTTTCAGGTAGCCCTTAATGAATAACAGGCTACCTGAAAAACTCCCCCGCCATCAAGAAAGGTACATCATGAAGAAAACCCTCTCTCTAGCCGCCATCGCCCTGTTGACCGCCCTGCCCGTTGCCGCTTCCGCCCACGGCCAGCACAGCCGCAAGCCTGCCCAACAACAGAGCCAGCCGTGCTACGCCCCCGCCCGCCAAGAAGCCGTGTGGATCGACGTGCGCACGCCCGAGGAATATGCCGCAGGCCATCTGGAAAACGCCAAAAACATTCCGCACGACCAAATCGGCCAACAGATTGCCGCCCACGTTCCCAATAAAAATACCCCCATCAACCTCTACTGCCGCAGCGGCCGCCGTGCCGAAGCCGCCAAACAAGTGCTCGAAAGCATGGGCTACACCAACGTGCAAAACCGCGGTAGCTACGTACAGCTTACACGAGCCAACATACGATAATATTTGCAGTTTGACCCAATATCTGAAGCACTTATTCCTTCATACGGCGTTGGCTCACCTTGTATCAAGAAATAAGTGCTTCAGCTATATACAGTATCACCAAAAAAGCCACCTGAAAACGCAGCGCAGCGAAGTTCCTGCGAAGCTAAAATTTCAGGTAGCTTTTTGTTATGCCAGATACAGCTGGCAATCCTTACGCGGCTTCGGGCAATTCGAAGATTTCGCGCAGCAGTTTTTTGTAGAAGGCAAAAGCGGTGAGCGCGCCTTGCAGGGCTTGTTCGCGTTCACTGTCGGAAATGCCCAGATTGTTCAGCTGCTCGGCAAAACGGCGCCAATGTTTGCCCCTGCCATCGGCGTGCGGGCCGAGGTGGCGGGCACCGTGTTCGGCGTTGTAGCCAAGGTTGTTTTGCGCATCTTTAAACAAGAAGGCGGCGCCCACGTTGGAGCCTTCGGCACAATAGAGCCAGCCCAATGCTTCTGCGCCTTCGGGCTTGGGAATGGGCAGGGAAACGGCTTTTTCGGCAGCGTTCAGGTCTTGCAGATCGAGGATTACATCATCGTAGCGGGCAAGCTCGGCCAGGCCGGTGATTTTTTCGTTGAGCTGCGGATTTTTGTAGATGTCGTCCACAATTTTGTGGAACACGGCTTGCAGCTGCAGAAAGCGGATGTAGTTTTCGGTGTTGTCGAAAGGTTTAACCGACATCACCAGCTCGTCCACGCTGTCGTGGGTGGTGCGGCAGTTTTCTTTCAGGTATTGCTTGAAAGGGATATCTTGCATGGTTTGTTTTCCTTTTTTAAAGTGTGTAGCCAACGTAATTCCAGGTAACCTCCCAAGAAGTGCAGCGACTACCTGAAAGTGTAAGCTTCAACGCAATTAAAACGAAGCCTCCGCAAGGAAGCGGAGTTTCTGCCATCGGCAAGGATTTAAAACTTAGCTTCAATAACAAGGCTGAAATTGCGGCCCGGGGCGCTGAAGCGTTCGATACCTGCATGGGTTTGGTTGTTCACACGGTTTACGGTGCCGAATTCGCGGATGCTGCGCAGGGTTTCCCAGGTATAGTAGCGGCGGTTAAACAGGTTGTAGATGCCGCCACGTATAGTAATGTGTTTTCTGAACTGGTAATTCGCAGTCAGATCGGCCAGCCAGATGTTGCTGCTGTGGCGGACAAAAGGGAAAGTGCGGCCGGTATCGTCATAGGAGGCGATAGTGTCTTCTGGTTTTTTGCGCGCGAAATAGCTGATATTCAAATCCACACCCCAACGACTGTCAGGCTGCTGGTAGCCGAAACCGATAACACCGTTAAACGGCTGGATAGCATTAATTGGAATACGTCCGTCAGCTTCGCCTTTGGTGTAATTGGCGGCCAACGTAGTATACATGCCGGCCGGCAGGCCGATGCTGTCGAGATTCCAGCGTGCTTTCAGCTCCAAACCTTTAATTTCGGCTTGGGAACGGTTTACGTTCTGGTAAACGTCGGCATATTCGCGGTTGCTCAAGGTTTTGTTGGTATAGTTCCAAGTCATAACCTCTCTATAACCACGATGTACAAAATCGATGAAATCGGTGTAACGGGTGCGGTAGCCGGAAAGGCGTACATGCCCCCAATTGCCGTGCACATCTATGCCCAGCTCAACGTTTTTGGAGCGTTCCGCTTTCAGATTCGGATTGGGCTCAACATAAAACAGGGTGTTGGGAAAGTAGAACCACATTTCATCGGTGGTGGGCGCGCGGAAACCGGTGCTGTATTTACTCTGCAGGGTTACAGACGGACTGATATTCCAATCCAGCGCAGCCACATAACTGGGCGAGCTGAAGCGCGCTTGTTGGTTCCAAATACCCTTGGCTTCGAGCTGGCCTTTTACATCGGGGTTGAAGCTTTCCGTATCCAAAGTGTGCATTTTGGTGTGGTCGTAGCGCACACCGAGATTCAGCTTGAAGCGTTCGTTAAAGCGCAGAGTGTTGTTCCAATAAAGATTGTAGTTATTGGATTGGGTGCTGACCAAAAATTCTTTTTCATCGCGGTCGGAAGCCAGACGATCGGGATAGAAAACGAAAGTCCAATAACTGGTGTTACTGTTAGTATTGCGTTTGTGAGATCCACCCACGCCATATGCCGTATCCCACAATACATTTTTGCCAAAATCGAGATGTTTTTCGGCGGCCACTTTGAATTGGTTAGTTTCGTAATTCAGACTACGGCGGATAAAGTAGTTTTCGGCACTGCGTCCCATTCGGCGGATGTAATCTTGAGTGGGAATATCCCAAGTCATGGTGGTCATGCGGATTTTTTGCCGGTCGAGGCTTACGGTCAGCTTATTCCACGGCCCCCAGTCCAGTAGGTTTTCATATTCTAGGCCAACGCGGCGGCGGTAGGCAACATCGCGGCGGTAGCGGTAGCTAGTGCTGTCATAAGCGCCAAAAAGATTAGATAATTCATCTGTTTCCCGATCTTGTCGTGTAGTTTCGTAAATGCCGCTCAGATAGTTGCTGTCGTTGAAGTGGTAACCGAGGCGGAATAAATCGGAATGGTCTTCGGTGTTTTGTGGGTCGGGAATGCCGCGCGCCACGCCGCTATATTTTGTGTTGCCGAATTGGTAGTTATTGTTGAAGCTGAGATTTACATCTTTGGCTTCGCTGTAGTTTTTGGTTTCATGTCCGTTGCGCACGGTACCAACCACCAAAGCGTCAAACTTGCCCAATCGACCGGCAGCGGTAATGCTGGCCAACCATTGTTCGGAGCGGCTCAGATAACCGGTTTTCATCCCAACATAATAAGGCTTGTCTTCATCCACATAATCGCGCGGCGACTTGGTACGGTAAATCACCGCACCACCCAACGCACCGCTGCCGGCCGTGATGGAATCCGCGCCTTTGCTGATGGTTACTTCGCTCATGTGCTCCAGCTCAGCGGCGTTGCGGTTGGCATTGAAATTGCCGTATGCACCAAACAGCTCCTGGAAGGCAGAGGAAGAGCGGCTTTCGCCTTGATCAAGACCGTCCACCACAATGGCCACACGGTCTTTATCCACACCCCGGATACTGAAACCGTTGGAGCCGGCCCGGCCGCCTTCGGCCACACTGATACCGGGGTCATAACGCACCATATCGCGGATATCCTGCACCATTTCTTTATCTAGCTGCTCCCGTCGGATACGTTCACGTCCAAGCTGGCGCGGCGTATGTTTGCGGCCTTGGATTTCAATGGTTTCCAATTGGGCAGAACTGGTATCCTCAGTTTCGCCTGATGCCCAAACCGGGGTGGAAAAGATGCTACACAAAGCCAAGAATAAAATACTTGGTCGGTGTTGATGGATATGTGTTTTCATGATTCTATTAAAAAGTTTGAAATAATAAAGGCTACCTGAAAAACAATTTCATTAATTAGCCAAATATATTGCAGGGTGTGCGCCAAATTGACACATACCCTGCAAAAGGCTACCTGAAAATTAAATTAAGGAGTAAGCGGGGTTAAATCATTTGAAGTGGAGTTTTCATCACGGTAACTGCGCTGTGGTACTGAACCGCCGAATACGCTGTTGAGGCTTTGGTTGCTACCGAAAGTGATTTTCCCACCAATTTCGGTACCCGCCGGCCCATAATATCCTTTTTTGCCGAACAGGCCGCCACTTACTTGCCCATCAACGCCACCGGAGGTAACGCTGCCGCTGAAAGTATTGCCACTGAGAGTAACATCGCGGAAATTAATATCCGCGCCGAAATCCGCATTGCCTTTGATGGTGCCGCCCACTTTGCCGGTGTTGAAGTTAACAGTCAGCAAGGAACGTTTGCTTGCGTCTGCTGGATTGTATGTGGAAGCCGTTACCGAGCCATCTTTCACACGGAATGCCCATACTTCATAAGTGGCTTTACCAGTAGGCGCAGTAGCACCGTTGCGCTTCTGCATATCAGCCACTGGCGCGACAATACCGCCGGCAAACATATCGATTTGCCCATTGCCGATCCAAACACCGTAGCGAGTGGCAGTCAAATAGCCGGCGGGCAGGTTGGAATCGAAGCCTTCGCAGCAAACCAATAATTTATTGCCTTCCGGGGTGGATTGAGGGGTAATTTTGGTAGGTTGTGTTTTGTCGGGAACAAAACGGCCTGAAAAGTTTGGCGGGTTGGTAAACCCATCAAAAGCGTAATCTTTACCATCAGGTGCGCGATAGATGAACTTGTCGGTCGGGAAAGATTGACCAAACATCATCTGATTCCACGACACATAACGCAGTTGGCCGCTGCCCGTTTGGAAAACGGTAGGGGTATCGCCACTGGTCGCCGGACCGAGAATTTTGCTGGGATCAGCCGGCATGAGCGGAGGCACAGGTGCAGTGCCATCGGGAATGGTTACCCCGCCGTTACCCGCACACCCTGCCAACGCAGCAGCCACAAACAAAGATAAAATTAGGTGTTTCATAGTTACTAAGTTAAGTCCTGCCTTCGTTAAAAATAATGGTAATATATCTCATTTTTGTAGATAAGGAAACTGTTTTGTTTGCATGAAATGTCCAAACTTAACGAAACCATATCTATCATATTCTCATTATTTTCAATAGATTATTTGTATATATGCAGATGAAAACGAGTGTGTTTCTGATTATTTCTACGTTGTGTGTTGCGCAACACAGCTGGGGAGACACCACGCCAGAACAGGATCAGAAACGTTTTTTACAAACAGGGCAGCAGCAATGGCTGCGGCAGTTGGAAAATAATGTGCAAACGCCTGCAGTAACAGATGGGCAGCAAGCTGCGCCAGTGCTCACACAGCAGGATTTGCTGGCACAGCCACAATTATTGGCGCATATGTTAGTGCAAGTGTTAAACAGCCCACCACAGCCGGAATTGCTGGCGGATTTGACTTCGCTGTATGCGCAAATACCGCAGCCAGACACAGTGTTGCTGCGTCGTGCGCAAGGCATGCAGGCAAAATATACGGGCGATTACGCGCGCGCGGTGCAAATTTACCGGGAATTGGTGGCAGAAGAGCCGCAGGATGTGCGCATCCGCCTGGATTTGGCGGCGATGCTGGCAGAAGATAAGCAATGGCACGAATCGGCGCAGCTATTTGAAACAGTGCAGAACAAGCCGGAAGTGCCAGCGGAGGTGCAGAATAATGTGCAACATTATCTGAACCATATCACCAAACAGCAGCAATGGCAGTGGGGCGGTGGGCTTTCCCCTTCATTTGATAACAATGTGAACAACGCGGCGCTGCCGCATTGCAGCCCGTTCGGCTGCAGCCGAGAGCGCGCAGAAGATGCAGTGGGCATAGCCTACAGCCTGGGCTTGACAAAAAACCAGGCATTGGCCGGGCATCACAACCTGCGCGTGCAGCTGGATGTGAGCGGCACCAATTATTACTGGAGCAACAAGTCGGCCTACGACAGCGCCTACGGCCGCTTGGGCACGGGCTGGCTCTGGCAAGATGCGCGGCAGCGGCTGTTGGTGATGCCGTTTTACCAATTCCAGCTTAGCGGCACAGACAATTGGGAAAACCGCAAACCACAAAACAACCACACGCTGAAAATGTACATGTGGGCGCACGCTTCCGGACTGCGCACGGAATACAGCCACCTGCTCACCCCGCGCTGGCAGCTTCATACCGCATTGGATGCCTATCGCCAGTATTACCGAATGAGCGAAAAAGCAGAAATGTATAACGGTTGGTATTTGGGGGAAAGCATTTCCCTGGCCTGGTGCGCCACATCGCGCAACACGCTGTATGCCGGGCTGAATTTCAACCAGATGCTGCCAGAACAGTCCACCCTGCGCGGCAAACCGAACAATGCCGCCTACCGCCGCTACGGCATCGGCGCAGGCTGGATTCACGATTGGGATGCTCTAGGCGGCCTCTCCACCCGGCTTAACGTCTCCTTCGCCGAACGCCTTTTCCGCGGCACCGCGCTAAATATCACTCCGCAAGGCTTCCCGCCCGAACAACGCCGCGACCGCGAGATCCAATACTCTGCTTCACTGTGGCACAGAAACTGGACCACCCTAGGCCTAACCCCGAAGTTGAATTTCTCTTGGCAGCGCATCCGCAGCAGCCATGTGTGGGCAGAACGTAAAAGCCGGCAAGTATTTGTAGAATTGGAAAAGCAGTTTTAACGTGAGGCTACCTGAAAGCGAAGCAAAGCGGATACCCGTATCCGACAAAACTTGGGATGCCATCGCCTACTGCTATTATGGCCGCAATGTCAGAGATGTCTGATTCAGAAATCCGATCTATGCTTAGTAGCTCACAACCATTTATGTACATTAAAACAAAAGGCTATCTGATTATTCAGGTAGCCTTTCCTCATCATTCCCCCGACGGCGCAGCATAATATTCCCGCTCCCGCCGCATCTTTTCCCGCCGCAGCGGCACAAGCAGGGTTTTGAGCAGCGCGCCGATCGGCACCACGGTGAGAATCATCCCCAGCAGAAACACGATATACACACACAATACCAGCCGCCTCAAGAGCGGCGATACGTGCCCGGCGGCCATCACCAGTTTGCCCCACACCAAAAAGCTTCGGTGCCCCACGCGCTCGCTGACCATCAATTTTTCGTTTATCTTCACCACGCCCATGTGTTGCAGCAGCGTTTCATCTAATGTTTCATCGTGCTGCAAAGCTTCTGCGGTGCGCTGCCCGAAACGCGCCGCATCGGCAATTTCCGCTTCGCTGATGCCCGCAGGCGGCAGCCACGATACCGCCTGCCGTTTGCCGGTACACATCCACAGCGGCGTGGTAATGAAGCTCGCCGCGCTGCCGCATTGGTCGATTTTCACCACATTGCCCACCAGCCGTGCGCCCGCATCGGCCAGTAAGCGTTTCATTTTTTCTTGCGCCATCAGCCACATATTGCGACAGCCAATCAATGTGATCACCGGTGTATCGCGCAACACCCGCCGTGCGGTTTCGCTTTGCAGAAACGCTGTAATCGGCTGGGCGGGCGACAAAAACCACACGCTGTAGGCAATCACCACCAAGTCATACCGCTCGTGTGCCAAAACAGGCGGCTCAATGGGGGCGGGTTGCAAATGCACGGTTTCGGGAAAGGCATCAAAAAACGGCAGGAAGCGCCAGGGAAAAGCAAACGGCTGCTCCGGCTGCAGCACCACATCGTCCACTTCAACTCCTGCCGCGCCGCGTATATCGCGCAGAAAACTCTCCTTCAGGCGCGCTAGCTGCCCGCTCTGCGAATACGATACCACCAACACACGTTTGCTCATCGTTATCCCGGCTTCCCAATTCAAAACGGCGGGATTCTAAATTTTAGCGGTTTTATTGTCAAATCAATGGGTTTATTCTGAAACGGGCTGTGATGAAGCTATATTGAATTCTGCTCAAACATCACTTTCAGGTAGCCTGCTGTACGGTAAAGGCTACCTGAAAGCCTAATCCGCAGCATAGCAGGAATCACCATGCCCGCCGATGCGCCAATCCGTTATAATTTCGCCTTTCCATTTCCAGATAAGGCTTTCGGCTATGCAACACATCCACATTATCGGCATCGGCGGCACATTCATGGGCGGGCTGGCCGCCATCGCCCAGGAAGCGGGCTTCAAGGTGAGCGGCTGCGACGCCAAAATGTATCCGCCGATGAGCACGCAGCTGGCCGATTTGGGCATTGCCGTGCACGAAGGCTTCGATGCGGAGCAGTTGAACGAATTTCCTGCCGATGTGTATGTGGTTGGCAATGTGGCCAAGCGCGGCATGCCGGTGATCGAGGCCATTTTGAATCGCGGCCTGCCTTATGTGTCCGGCCCGCAATGGCTGGCCGAAAACGTGCTGCACGGCCGCTGGGTGCTCGGCGTGGCCGGCACGCACGGTAAAACCACCACCGCCTCCATGCTGGCCTGGGTGTTGGAATACGCCGGCCTTGCCCCCGGCTTCCTTATCGGCGGTATTCCGCAAAACTTTGGCATTTCCGCCCGCCTGCCGCAGGCGCCCAAAGCCGATCCGGCCAGCCGCTCGCCATTTTTCGTGATTGAAGCCGACGAATACGACACCGCCTTCTTCGATAAGCACAGCAAGTTCGTGCACTACCGCCCGCGCACCGCCATTCTGAACAACCTCGAATACGACCACGCCGACATTTTCCCCAACCTCGCCGCTATCCAAACCCAGTTCCACCACCTCGTGCGTACCATTCCCGGCCAAGGCTTGATTGTGTGTAACGGCCGCGAAGAGAGTCTGCAAACCGTGTTGGCGCAAGGTTGCTGGACGCCGGTGGAAAATTTCGGCAGCGCAGAAGGCTGGCAGGCCGGTGAGCCGGATGAAAACGGCGCATTCGATGTGCTGCACCACGGCCAAACCGTCGGCCATATTGCTTGGCAACTGTTGGGCGAACACAACCGCCTCAACGCGCTGGCCGTGATCGCCGCTGCCCGCCATGCCGGCGTGAGTATTCAGGTAGCCTGCGAAGCGCTTTCGCAATTCCAAAACGTGAAGCGGCGCATGGAAGTGAAAGGCTGCGTGCACGGCGTCACCGTGTATGACGACTTTGCCCACCACCCCACCGCCATTGCCACCACCTTGGCCGGCCTGCGGCAGAAAGTGGGCAGCGCGCGCATCATCGCCGTGCTCGAACCGCGCTCCAACACCATGAAGCTCGGCAGCATGAAAGCCGCCCTGCCCGAAAGCTTGGCCGAAGCCGACCAAGTGTTCTGCTACGGCGGCGGCGTGGAATGGGACGTGGCCGCCGCCCTCGCCCCGCTCGGCAGCAAACTGCATACCGGCAACGATTTCGACGCCTTCGTGCAAAGCATCCTGAGCAACGCCCGAAGCGGCGACCACATTCTCGTGATGAGCAACGGCGGCTTCGGCGGGATTCATCAGAAGCTGCTGGATGGCTTGGCAGAGTAGGTGTGAGGCTGGTAAAAGTTTGAAACTACGTTTAAAATTTCGGGTAGCCTTCCCCTACAGGAAAGCTACCTGAAATTCAAACCATCAATTAACCGTTCACCGAAAGCCAGCCATGAAACCAATCCTCACCGCCCTCCTCATCGCAGCCCTGTCTACCTCCGCTGCCGCTGAATGTCTGATTCAGGCCAATAGCATCGGCAGTATCCGACTCGGTCAAACCCCCGCCCAAGTCAAGCAGCAATTCCCCCGCGCCCGCTTGCGGCGCACCAGCGACGGCGAAGGCGTCTCTTATATTGCCATTGCCCTGCCGAACGGGACGGAAATTATTGCCCATCAGGCAAGTGTGGAAGATGACAGCAGCTCATCTATCAACCAACGTGCCAAAATCACCATGCTCCAAACCTCCAGCCCGGCCTGTAGCACCTCCTCCGGAGTTCGCCCGGGCATGACCCTGCAAGCCGCAGCCGGTAAACTCGGTCACGTGAAGCAGATTACGCAAAGTGAAATCGAAGCACGCGAGTTTGCTACCTTTGAGCGCCAGCCCGCTTGGCTGACCATCCAAGTGGAAGATGCTGGTCGCTACCGCCCGGCCGACGATGGCCCGCCCCGCAGCACTAGCCGCTACCGTCCCAACAGTAAAATCCTCTCTTTGTGGATTGGGCAATAAACCTGCTTAAGGCCGCATAAACTCAAGGCTACCTGAAACCGCCATAGTCGTTTAACTTCGTTGCAGCTTGCGCTTTCAGGTAGCCTGTTTTATCTATCGGTATACGCAATCTGCCGCTGTTTTGTGCATACGGCCTTGCTACACTACACCACCCACCATGGCATCCGTGCAAATAACGATTGAACAGCCGACATTTTTTCAGGTAGCCTCTCACTCCCCCCAAGGCTACCTGAAACCTAATCAAGCGAACCCACCATGCCCCCCACCCTCACCTGGCAAGAACAAGGCCAAACCCGCCAAGCCCCGTGGCGCAACACCGCTACCCAAAAGCCGCCCGCCGCGCTTGCCGTGGCGGAGGCCGGCCTTTCTGCCAAAGCAGCGCTCAAAAGTTTCCGCCAAGGCCAAGCCCTGCTTTGGCGCGGCGATTATCATCAGGCCGTGCAGCTGCTCTCCGCCGTGAAACGCCAGCTTCCCGCCGCCTCCTCGCCCGATTTCCACACCCACCGCATGCAGCAGGCGCAACGCAGCCGGTTGGCCAACATGCTGCTGGTGGAAATAGATGCCGGCTATCGGCTGAACCTGCGGCGCGCTCCCGATGTATCCGCCACCCTGGCCGACGTGTTCGGCGAACCGAACAGCGAGCCATTCCTGCTGCCGCTCAACCTGCTGCTCGGCTTCATCGGCTCCCACCAATGGCACAAAAAAGGCGTGGAAATCCCTGCGCTCGGCGCGCGCATCCATGTGCCGTTCGGCGTGTTCTCCCCCTTGCGCGGCGAGTATCTCGGCCTGATCGCCGACGCACCCCTGCCGCCCCGCGCCCAGAGCGCCTTCGACATCGGCACCGGCAGCGGCGTGATTTCCGCACTGATCGCCCGGCGTGGCCTCCAAGCGATTACCGCCACCGACAACAGCCCCCGCGCCGTCGCCTGTGCCCACGCCAATTTCCAACGCCTCGGCCTGCCCCAAATCAAGCTGCTGCAAACCGATCTTTTCCCCGAAGGCTGCGCCGACCTTATTATTTGCAATCCCCCTTGGTTGCCAGCCAAACCCGCCGCCGATATCGAAACCGCCCTCTACGACCCCGGCAGCGCCATGCTGCAAGCCTTTTTGCAGCAAGCCCCCGCCCACCTCAATCCCAGCGGGCAAATCTGGCTTATCATGTCCGACCTTGCCGAACACCTCGGCCTGCGCCAACCGAATGAATTGGCCGAACGCATCGCCGCCGCTGGCCTCACCGTCAGCCAACGTCTCGACACTATCCCGCAACACCCCAAAAGCCGCGACGCCTCCAACCCTCTCGCCGCCGCCCGGCTCCGCGAAATTGTGAGCCTGTATATTTTGCAGCCCGCCGCAGAGGCTGCCTGAAGCTTGAGCTGCAACGAAGTTAAAACGCAGTAGAGTGCAGTATCAGCCAAATCGCTGCCAGAGCAGGCTGTTTTTTAAACCGTATTAAAGTTTCAGGTAGCCCATTACCCGATATAGGCTACCTGAAACTACCCAACACAAACAAAGCGCACTACAACGGTTTACGGTAGAATACGCCCCTCACACAAACCCCTTAAGAAATCAAAAGGAATCCTACATGCTCACCCCTGAACAAGTCCAAGCCATGATTGGCGAAATCATCAACGCCGAAATGATTCAAGTGGAAGGCGACGGCCATCATTTTTTTGCCGCCATTGTGTCTGCCGATTTTGAAGGCAAACCCCGCCTCGCCCGCCACCGCCTGATCAAAGACGGTCTTGCCGACCGGCTGGCCAGCAACAAACTGCACGCCCTTTCCATCTCCGTAGCCGCCACTCCCGCCGAATGGGCAGCCAAAAACGGGCAGTAATATAGCGCACTTATTAAAGCAACCGCCGGCCTGAAATAATCAGGCCGGCGGTTTTGCTGACAAAACTCCTGCAGAAAAATGAGAAGGACCCACCCGCATACTTGCCAAATACACAACTATAAGCAAATTAACTTTAAACCAGTACCACGTCGGCTTACCTTGCCATATTACTCGTACAAGGTTGCCAGCCGCAGACAACACAGAACTATAGCAAGACGAATTAACTCTGTATGAAGTGAAGTATTTAGCAATATACACTTAAGCAGATATTAATTAGACAAAATAAAAGAACCGCCGAAAAGCGGTTTGTGGTGCCCGAGACCGGAATCGAACCGGTACGCTCGTATTAAGGAGCGACGGATTTTAAGTCCGTTGTGTCTACCAATTCCACCACTCGGGCCGGGCTGCGGCTGGCAGCCTGGATGATTGGAGGCGGGGGCGCGGATTTTAACCGGCCTATGCGAGGGTTGCACCCCACGCAGCATAAACACTCTGCCACCCCGCCATACTGATTGATGTATGGTTAATTTCAACCAATACCGCGATGGCTATTTGCTGCCTGCGGCTTACATTCACTATGGTATTTTGGAGGCGGGAGTCGGAATCGAACCGGCGTACACGGCTTTGCAGGCCGCTGCATAACCACTTTGCTATCCCGCCAAATTAGCTTTTGGCCGACTGTATCGGCCAAATTGCTAAAACTTGGAGCGGGAAACGAGTCTCGAACTCGCGACCTCAACCTTGGCAAGGTTGCGCTCTACCAACTGAGCTATTCCCGCATAGCACCCGAACCAACAACTAAGTGGATAGTGGAGCGGGAAACGAGTCTCGAACTCGCGACCTCAACCTTGGCAAGGTTGCGCTCTACCAACTGAGCTATTCCCGCTTGGGATTCGGATGATTGAAAACTTGGAGCGGGAAACGAGTCTCGAACTCGCGACCTCAACCTTGGCAAGGTTGCGCTCTACCAACTGAGCTATTCCCGCTTGGGCGTTTTCCGGCTGCGCCATACTTACGAAAACGGTATATTATAGGTAGATTTGACAAATAGTCAACATCCATTCTGGAAAACTTGGCTAAGGATTGTTATTTATGCTGATTTTCTGCTACGCCTCACCTTACCGGCACGACTGCAGCTATTCGAGCCATTCTTGCAGGGCAGAAACGGGGATGTCCCAACACCACAAGCCCTCTTGTCCATGCGAATTCAAGCCGCGCACAAACAGGTAGCGCACATGGATGGATTCGGGCAGGGCTCGGCGTTGTTTCAGGTAGCGTGCGGTGGCCACGGCGTAAATCAGCGCCTGCAAGTAATAATGGTGTTCGCTCACCGCTTCGCTCATGGCGGCTTGGCCGTAATCGGCCAAACGGCTACCCAAGTGGTTGGATTTGTAATCGATAACGCACACCCTGCCGTTTTTGCCTGCAGCAATCAGGTCGATGAAGCCGTTGAGGAAACCAGTTACGGCGTGGAAATCCAGCTGCGGCAGGTGGGCGGCGGCGTTTTCAGGTAGCCCGATGTCGGAGCGGGCAAACCAGCGGCGCAGACGTTTCAAACCGAAATCGTGCAGGTGCAGCACGAAGCCCATTTCCGCCACGCGGCTATCGGCGGGAATATCGGCCAACTGCATATTCTCTGCCAACGGCGCACAGCGCACGGCTTCCACCATTTCCAACACCGCCGGCAACCATGCTTCGGCCTCGAAGCCGTGTCTATCTAGGATGTCGGCATAAGATGCCGCTTGTTCGGCGGCGGGGTGGACAAAATCGGTTTGTTCCAAAATGCTGTGCAGGCAGATGCCGGGCTGGGTACCAGCAGGGAAAGCTAGTAAGGCGGTTTCGGCTTCATTGGACCACAAATCGCTCTGCCCGTTTGGCTGAACTACATTTTGGCCGTTAGACCGCAACTCGTCGCTTGAACTTTTGCTTCGCAGAAACTCGCTGTGCTCGTTTTCAGGTAGCCTTTCGGTTTCAGCGGCGGGATTCTCATCAGCCAGCAGTTTTTCAGGTAGCCACTCTTCGGCCGCCAGGGTTTGGCGGCTCAGGCCGGTAAAGCTGGTGTGGCGGATAAATTGCAGCGGCCTCTCGGGCAGCACGAGGGCGCGGTAGCTACCCTGTTGTTCGTCGCGGGCGCGGTAACTGGCTTCGGGCGGCTCGCCTTCCAACCATTGCAACTGGCCGGGCGCGGCGCTTTGGATGCGTTTGAGCCAGGCCTGGCGTAGGGCTTCGGCTCGGCCTTGGCCTTCAAGGCTGTTCCAGTGGCTGCGGATGGTATGACAATCGTCCTCACCTGTTTCGGCCAAGAGATAGGCGAAGGTGTTTTCCGGAGTGTTGCTGCAGGGGGCGGCGTAAATCACGAGCTGCTCGCGGGCGCGGGTGAGCGCAACATACAAGAGGCGTAGGCGTTCGCCGAGGTCTTCGGCAAACAGCCGCCGCTCATCTTCTTCGCCCAGCTGGGCTTTGGCCAACAATAGGTTGCGACCGTTGCTTTGGCTGATGATGTTCCAGTCTTTCACCAAATCGCGGCTGGTATCCCACACGAAAGGGCAAAACACCAGTGGGTATTCCAGCCCTTTAGCCGCATGCATGGTAACGATTTTTACCAAGTCTTCATCGCTTTCCAGCCGCAGCTGGTATTCTTTATTCCTCTTATCCTCCCTATCATTTTTATTTTCTTTGCTTTTCTTGTTTTTCTTACTACTTTTCAGCCGTATTTCCAACCATTGCGCCAATGCGACTGGGCTGGCACATTCAGCAGCGCCCAGAGCCAAGATTTCGGCCAACTGCCAGAAGTTGGTAAAGCTGCGTTCATTGCGGGTGTGCAGAAGGTGCTGCTCGAGGCCGCTTTGGCGGGCAAAGCGGGTGAGCGCGGTGTAGATACCGTGCTGCTGCCAGGCTTCGGCGACGGTTTCGGCCAGGGCAATCCACTCGGCCAGGCGGTTTTCGTTGCCGTTCAATTCGGCCAGGTCTTGCGCGGTGTAGCCATAGAAAATGCCGCCGAGCACGAAGCGCAGGTATTCGGTTTGCTGCGGTGCCAGCCAAAACAGCAACAGGGCGTGCAGGGCTTCGGCTTCGGGCGTGTCGAACACAGATTGCCGTTGCAGCAATACGCTGCGTACGCCCCGGCGTTTGAGCGCACGCGCAACCAGGGCGGCTTCGCTGTGGGTGCGAACCAATACGGCCACCTGTCCCGGATGCAGCGGCATGTTTTTGCCGCCGTGTTTGCCGCCGATGGAAAGGCTACCTGAAAGCGCCTGATTGAGCCGTGCGGCAATTTCGCGGGCGCAATAATCGGCACAGAGCTCGCGCAAAGCATCTTTATTTGGCAGCTTCCCTTCGCTTTCGCCCGCCGGATTGATCCAGCGCACGGCCACGGCGGCTTCAGGCGCGGGGCTGAGCAAGCTCTCAATGCGGGCGGCCTGCACATTGGGATAGGCAATCTGTGGCAGCACAAAGGGGCGGCCGCGGGCGGCAAACAGATGGCCGATGCCGTTGATCAGATTGCTGTGGCTGCGGTAGTTGGTGCGCAGAGTGTAGCTTTGCTCGGGGGCGGTATCGGCTGCGGCGGCGAGGTAGGCGTGGATATCGGCACCGCGAAAACCGTAGATGGCCTGCTTGGGGTCGCCCACCAAAAATACGGGCACGCCTTGGCGGATAAAGGCAATATGGAAAATGGCGTATTGCAACGGGTCGGTATCTTGGAATTCGTCTATGAGCGCCACGCGCCATTTGGCAGCCAGGGCTTGGGCGAGTGCTTCGGCCTGCTCGGGATTATCGGGGTTGGACAGGGCGGCGTGCACGTCGAGCAGCAAGTCGTCGTAGTCGCGGCGCGGGCTGCGGCGCTTGTCTTCGGCCAAACGGGTTTTCAGGTAGCCCAAACATTCGAGCTTGAGGCGGATGGCGGCTTCCTGCTCGGCTTCGCCGATTTCGGCCAGGCGGCGGCCGAGAACGGCCAAGGGCTGCAGGGCGGCGATGTCGGCTTCTTCAATATGCTGGTTTTTCTTGATTTTGCCGCGCAAGGCGTTGTCTTCAAAACACAGCAGCTTGTCCGGCTTGGAAAGCACGGGTTGCTCCAAGCCTTCTTGTGCGGCTTGCCGGAGCTCGGTAAACAGGGTGTCGATAGAGACATTGAAAGTATTGCCGTTGAGCTGCGGCTTGATGCGGCGGTATACGGCTTCGATTTCCTCTGCATTCCGTTGCAGCTTCTGCCAAGCGGCGTGGAGGCCTTTCTGTATTTGCGGCAGGCGGTTTTCAGGTAGCCTGTAGTCCAAAAAGGCACGTTTGAGGCTACCTGAAAATTCGGCCAGCACGGAGGCGGGGGTGATGCCGAAGCGGGCGGCGATGCGCGCGTTTTGCAGATGCTCGGCCACGTGTTCGCGCCAGAAATCTTGCGCGGCCACCAGACGGGCGGCGGTGTCGGCGGGGCCGGTTTCCAGCTCGAAGGGCACGCCGCACAAGAAGGCGTAGTCGCCCAGCACGCGCAGGCAGAAGCCGTGGATGGTGTAGATGGCGGCGGTGTCGAAGCCGGACAGGGCGGCCTGCAGCTGCAGGATGAGTTTGCCGCGCTCTTGTTTGGCCAAGGCTTCGGCCAGCAGGCGCTGCAGAAACTCATCGTCCGGCGTTTCCCCGCTTTGCAGAGCAGCCAGGGCTTCGCCTAGCCGGGCGCGCAGGCGGTTTTTCAGCTCAGCGGTGGCAGCATCGGTGAAGGTAACCACCAGTATGTTTTCCGGCGCCCAGCCTTCGAGCACCACCAAGCGGGTAAATAGCGCGGCAATATTGTAAGTTTTACCCGTGCCGGCGGAAGCCTCGACAAGGTGGGTGCCCTGCGGCGGCAGCGACAGTTGTGCAACGTGGAAATCCTGCATGGCGGGGTCCTTGGAGTTTCAGGTAACCTGGATAACGGGCAATATTGTACGGCCTTCTTGGAACAGTAGAGGATTAAATTTGTTTCCGACATCGGGCTGCGAGCCGCCAACTGCAACTAAGGCACAGCAAGGCGGGCTCACACCACAGCGGAAGCGAAGTTAATCCGCTAATTTGAAAACCAATACGGCTTGGCAGGCTAATTGCTTTCAGGTAGCCTATAGGCCTATTGCTTACTGGGCAACACAGCTCTAGCAGGCAGGAGCGGTGCCGTATTGCTCACGGCGGTTGGTTTCAGACAATTTTTATCTAATTCATTTATAATCAAACTAATTTCTAAGCCATTTAAGCCTTGCCGCCGTGCGTGGGGTGTGCCGACAAAGCAGCCGCAAACGAATAATCTTGCCACTGCCCACAGAGCCGGGCGGAAGCAAAAAATAAAGGGAAAACATGATTCAGCATCACGACGTCGTTATCATCGGCGCCGGCCCCTCGGGGGCGGTGGCTGCTGCTCTGTTGAACAAGCGGGGATTCAATGTTTGTGTGGTGGAAAAGCAGCATTTTCCGCGTTTCGTTATCGGCGAGAGCCTGCTGCCGCACTGCATGGAGCTGCTGCATGAGGCCGGCTTCCTGCCCGCCGTGCAAGCCGGCTTCGGCTTTCAATATAAAAACGGCTTTGCCTTATCTTGGGGCGAACACAACACCAGCTTTAAATTCACCGACAAATTCTCCCCCGGCCCTTCTACTGCATTTAATGTAGAGCGTACCCGTTTCGACAAAATCTTGATTGACGAAGCCATCAAGCAGGGCGTAACTGTGCAGTTCGGCTCCACGGTAAAGGCCTTCGACAACCACGGTGATTTCGCCAAACTGGTGGTGCAACAGGAAGGTGGCGACCCTTATGTGCTGGGTGCGCGCTTCGTGCTGGACGCCAGCGGCTACCATCGTGTACTGCCGCGCATGCTCAGTTGGGACATCCCCTCCGACCTGCCCTTACGCCACGTGCACTTCACCCACATCGACGATCACATCACCGACCCAGCCTTCGACCGCAACAAAAACCTGGTGTGCATCCACCCCGAACACCGCGACATTTGGCTGTGGCTGATTCCCTTTTCCAACGGCCGCTCCTCCATCGGTGTGGTAGGACTGCCTGAAAAACTTGGGCTGGAAAGTTCCACCGTTATCCTGAAGAAATTCGCCCTGGAAGTGCCAATCTTGCGCCGCATTTTGAAAAACACGCAATGGGATAACGACTTCCCGTTCATCTACCTGCCTGGCTATTCCGCTAGTGTAAAATCGCTCTACGGTCGCCACTTCGCCCTTTTGGGTAACGCCGCCGAATTTCTCGACCCGGTATTCTCCTCCGGCGTAACCATCGCCACCCACTCGGCCAAACTCGCCGCCGATTTGGTGGCCCGCCAGCTGAACGGTCAGCAGGTAAACTGGCAAAACGAATTCGCCCGCCCGCTGATGTCCGGCGTAAACGTGTTCCGGCACTATGTGGATGCCTGGTATTCCGGTACACTGCAAGACATGATTTTCAGCAGCCAACGCACACCGGAAACCGACCGCATGCTCAGCGCCGTGTTTGCCGGCTACGTGTGGGACCAAAACAACCCCTATGTGCACGACGCACAACTCTTCACCTCGCAGATTTGGGAGCCCGCGCCCAAGTACGACTCAGCAGAAACCGGTTAGTCGCTATTTTGCGCTATAATCCGTTTGACTACTGCTTCTGTGGAAGCCGATGTTTTTCAGGTAGCCTACTTAAGAGGCTACCTGAAAATCTTTAGAGGCTACCTGAAAGTAATGTCTTGGCGTAGCCAAAGCTGATCTTCCGCAAAGCAAAAATCTTTATTATTCCAATTACATATTTATCATCATGAAATCTCCCGAACTCCTTCTCCCCGCCGGCGGTCCCGAGCGCATGCGTACCGCCTTCGATTACGGCGCCGATGCCGTGTATGCCGGCAGCCCGCGCTATTCCCTGCGCGCCCGCAACAACGAATTTGCCAAGCTCGACGTATTGCAGGCCGGCATTGCCGAAGCCCACTCACGCAGTAAAAAGTTCTACCTCGCCGTCAACACCCTGCCGCACAACAGCAAGCTCAAAACCTTTGTGGCCGATATGGAGCCGCTGGTTACCATGAAGCCCGACGCGCTGATTATGGCCGACCCCGGCCTGATTATGGTTACCCGCGAACGCTGGCCCGATATGCCCGTCCACCTCTCTGTGCAGGCCAACACCACCAACTACTGGGGCGTGAAATTCTGGCAGCGCATCGGCGTGGAACGCATTATTTTGTCGCGCGAATTGAGCATGGAAGAAATTGCCGAAATCCGCCAAGAGTGCCCCGATGTCGAGCTCGAAGTATTCGTGCACGGCGCACTCTGCATCGCCTACTCCGGCCGCTGCCTGCTCTCCGGCTACTTCAACCACCGCGACCCCAACCAAGGCACCTGCACCAACTCCTGCCGCTGGGACTATAAAGTCCACCCCGCCGAAATCGACGAAATGGGCGACGCCCGCCTGCTGCAAGGCTTCGACTTCAACAAAGCCCAAGAAGAAGCCAACGCCGCCTTCGAAGGCATCAACGGCCAAGTGCGCCACCCCGCCGCCAATAAAATCTTCCTCATCGAAGAGAGCAACCGCCCCGGCGAAATGATGCCTATTATGGAAGACGAACACGGCACCTACATCATGAATTCCAAAGACTTGCGTGCCGTAGAACAAGTGGCCGAGCTCGCCCGCATCGGCGTGGACAGCCTCAAAGTGGAAGGCCGCACCAAATCCGTGTACTACGTCGCCCGCGTGACCCAGGCCTACCGCAAAGCCATCGACGACGCCGTAGCCGGCCTCCCCTTCGACTACAGCCTGCTGGCCGAACTGGAAGGCCTCGCCAACCGCGGCTACACCTCCGGCTTCCTTGAGCGCCACCAAACGCAAGACTACCAAAACTACCTCACCGGCCATTCCGTGGCCAAACAGAGCCAATACGTCGGCCATGTTACCGAAATCGACGCCGAAGGTTGGGCCACCGTAGAAGTGAAAAACCGCTTCGCCGTGGGCGACACGCTGGAAATCATCCATCCGCAGGGCAACCAAACCATCGTGCTGCAAGCCATGAAACGCAGGGGAGAAGCGGCAGAAGTGGCTCCCGGCAACGGCATTCAAGCGCAGATTCCGAATATGGTAGGCAAGGATAAGGCGCTGATTGCAAGAATATTGAATTCTTAACCCGCCTACCGAATCAGGATTTAAAGGCTACCTGAAAACTGTTGCCAATCATTTCAGGTAGCCTATATTTCAGAAACGCTCAGTACTGGCATAAGGCTCAATCATGAAAAAACTGCTTGATTATCACGGTGATTTAAAACGTGGAATGGTTCTTCGCCTGCCTGGCTCCTATCCGCATGAGGAATATGTTGATTTGATGTTGGTTGAGCTGCCAGATGGCGACAGAAGGTTTGTTTTGCTGGTTGCCACCGGCCATAAGGCCGAATTGGTTTTGGTGAAACTGCCGCAAGAAGCCGAGCTGGCTGGCGCGTCAGGTATCAACTGGGAATGGGTGGTAAGTAATTGGAATCGATGGATATATGAAACTTGCCGTGCCGAAGAGGTTTATCTAATAGAAAATTATCCCGTTCCCCAACCGATAAAGGCTATCTGAAAACATTACTTCGCTTGCCATCTACGCTATGCTCAAACATCACCCCCACGCCCCCATCCTGTTGGCCTATCTGCGCGTGTTCGCCATGTCGGTGGCCGCCTTTGTGGTGTGCACCACTGAATTCATCCCCATCGCCATGCTTACCGACATCGGCAAGGGCTTCAATATGTCTGCCGCCGATACAGGCATTATGATTACCGTGTATGCCTGGGTGGTGTCGCTGGCTTCGCTGCCGCTGATGCTGCTGGTGGCCAATGCAGAGCGGCGCAGGCTGCTGCTTGCGTTATTTGCTGTGTTTGTAGCCGGGCATGGGCTGTCTGCCGTGGCTTGGAGCTTTCCCGTGCTCCTGATTTCGCGCGTGCTGATTGCCTTTACCCACGCGCTGTTTTGGGCCATTACCGCCTCGCTGGTGATGCGCCTGGCGCCAGCGGGCAGTCGGCAGCAGGCTTTGGGCTGGATGTCGCTGGGCACTTCCATGGCCACGGTATTGGGCTTGCCGCTGGGGCGGTTGGTGGGGCAGTGGCTGGGCTGGCGGTTTACCTTCGCGCTGATCGGCGTGCTGGCTTTGGGCGTGATGGTGCTTTTAGCCAAAATCCTGCCGCACTTGGAAAGCAAAAACGCCGGCTCGCTGAAAAGTCTGCCACTCTTAGCCAAACGCCCTCACCTATTGGGGATGTATGCGATGGCAGTGCTGATTGTGAGCGCCCATTTCACAGCCTATAGCTACATCGAGCCTTTTGTGCTGGAAATTACCCATATGCCGCCAGATACAGCCACGGCGCTGCTGCTGGTATTCGGCCTGTCGGGCATGATGGCGAGCTGGCTGTATTCGCGCTTCTATCCGAAACACCCCAACCCCACCCTGATCGGCTCGGCGGTGCTGCTGCTGGTGTCATTACTGCTGTTTAAGCCTTTAGGCGGCAGTACGGCGGCGATGTTTGCACTCTCGCTGGTCTGGGGCATCGGCATCGGGGTGTTGGGCTTGAGTATGGTTGCCCACGTGATCCGCTATGCGCCGGATGCCACCGATGTGGCCAATGCGATTTACTCGGGCAGCTACAACATCGGCATCGGCGGCGGCGCGCTCTTGGGCGGCATCATCTCGCGCCACTGGGGGCTGGGTACGCTAGGCTGGGTGGGCACCGCCCTAGCTGCTGCCGCTCTAGCAGTATTTGCGTGGACGCAGCTTGGCTTTAAAACAAAACAGGCTTGAGATGGATACACTGAGTATTTAAGAGGCTAACTGAAGATAAACAACCAAACGGCTGCCTGCCATACAAAAGGCTACCTGAACCTTCAGGTAGCCTTTTCTGCATTTATCCACACTTAATGCAAATCTTTCAGGTAGCTGCCGTAGCCCTGCTGCTGCATTTGGTTTTCGGGGATGAAGCGCAGGCTGGCACCGTTGATGCAGTAGCGCAGGCCGCCGCGGTCTTTTGGGCCGTCGGGGAAGACGTGGCCGAGGTGGGAGTGGGCAGCGCTGCTGCGCACTTCGGTGCGGTGCATATGGTAGCTGTAGTCGTCGTGCTCAGTGATGGCATCAGGACTGATGGGACGGGTGAAGCTGGGCCAGCCACAGTGGGAGTTGAATTTGTCGCGGCTGCTAAACAGAGGCTGACCGCTAACAATATCAACATACAGGCCGGGCTCGAACAGGTCATCATACTGGTGACTGAAGGCACGTTCAGTGTCACCTTTTTGGGTAACGCGGTATTGCTCGTCGGTGAGAGTACGGCGCAGGGTGGCGTCGTCTGGCTTGCGGTAGGTGGCAGGGTTGAAGCCTTTGGCGGGGGCAGGGCTGCTTCCCTCGGCAGGGTCAAGCGGCTTGTCAGCGAGGCCGATGTCGATGTGGCAGTAGCCGTTGGGGTTTTTGGCGAGGTAGTCTTGGTGATAGGCCTCGGCAGGATAGAAGTGTTGCAAGGGCAGGGCTTCCACTACGATGGGACGGCGATGTTTACGCTGTTCGGCAGCCAGGGCGGCGCGTACGGTCTTAGCTTCGGCAGGGTCGGTGTAGTAGATGCCGGTGCGGTATTGGCGGCCTCGGTCGTTACCTTGCTGATTGAGCGAGGTGGGGTCGATAACGCGGAAGTAGTAGCGTAGAAGGTCTGCCAGGCTGATGCGCTCGGGGTCGTAATCCACCTTCACGGTTTCAGCGTGGCCGCTGCCGCGGATTACATCTTCATAGCTGGGGTTGGCAGTTTGACCGTTAGCGTAGCCAGATACGGCATCCACCACGCCAGGCAGGCGCTGCATATAGGCTTCTACACCCCAGAAGCAGCCACCGGCAAGGTAGATGGTTTTGGTCTGTGCGGTGCGGCGGCTGCCGTCGGCGGCGGTGTAGTGCTGCTGTACGGGCACGGCGGCGAGGTCGGCATTAGGGTTATCGAGTAGGGCGAGGGCTTGTTCATGCTGCAAACTACCTTTGTGCACGCGCAAGATTTCTCCGTCGGCAGAGAGTAATACCCAGCTAGGATACACACCAACGCCGGCGGCTTTGGCTAGGCTGCCGTCGTCGAGGGCTACCTGAAGGCCGGGGTAGTCTAGCTTAGCAAACCATTCTTTAAATTCGGCTTCTGGCTTTTCGCCGAGGAAGCCAGGCGAGGCAATGGTAATCAGGTTGGCACGGGCGTTTTCGCCGGAAAACTCGGCAGATTGCTG
Organism: Eikenella sp. NML070372; assembly: GCF_001648415.1. Classification (NCBI taxonomy): domain Bacteria; kingdom Pseudomonadati; phylum Pseudomonadota; class Betaproteobacteria; order Neisseriales; family Neisseriaceae; genus Eikenella; species Eikenella sp. NML070372. Next base: position 841,044 of record NZ_LXSN01000004.1, read on the forward strand.
CCATTCGGCAGTAGTTTGTAACTCGCTCAAACACAAGGGGCACCAGCTGGCCCAGAATTTAACCAATGTGGGGCGGTTACTTTTGAGTAGGGTTTGTACGGGCTGACCGCCGGGAGTGTGCAAGGAAACGAGGCGTTGAGCAAAGGCGGGGTTACTGGGCATGGCATGGGCTCCGGGTTTGGCTTGGGCGATGAATTTGGGGGCAAAAAAGCCGAGGATGAGAACGGCTGGAATGATAGCGGCTAAGAATAGCAATATTTTACGTAGCATAGTTTGAGCTTTCGAAAAAGTGGAAGACATAGCTTAGACGGAACAGGCAGCGGTTTTCTGACACACTATAGCGGTTCCCCTTTCGGAATGAAACAAAGTAGCGAACCAATCCCGTATCATTCTTAATTTAAGGCGGACATAAAAAACAGGCATTTAATCTTTTCAGGTAGCCTTTATCCGGCGCCAAAGGCTACCTGAAACCCTATTTCCGCCACACCGCGGCGTGTTGTTCAAGCCATCGGTTTTCCAGTAAAATGCCGCCTTGATTATACCGCGCCGCCACTCCGAACGGCGGCCGTTTGAAAGGCCACCATGAGCGAAACCAACCAAGAAACCCTGCTGGAATTCCCCTGCCGCTTCTCCATCAAAATCATGGGCGCCAAACATCCCGAATTTGCTGTGCAGATATTGGAAACCGTGCGCCTGCACGCGCCGGACACCGCCGAACACGATATGCGTCACCGCGAAAGTAGTCACGGCAACTATCAGGGCATAACCGTTACCATAAACGCCCACAGCAAGTCGCAGCTCGATAATATTTACCTAGCACTCACCTCACACCCCTTGGTGAAAGTGGTGCTGTGATGAAAGTCATCCAGCTTGGCTTGGCCGAATACAGCCCGATTTTCCACGCCATGGAAGCCTTCACCGATGCCCGCAGCGAGCGCACGAAAGACGAGCTTTGGGTGGTGGAACATCCGCCCGTGTTCACTCAAGGCATGGCCGGCAAAGCCGAGCATCTCTTGGCACGCAGCAACATCCCCGTGGTGCAGATCGACCGTGGCGGCCAAATTACCTACCACGGCCCCGGCCAGCTGGTGGTATATACCCTAATCGACTTCAAACGCCGCAAAATCAGCGTGCGCGACTTGGTAAGCCGTTTGGAAAACAGCATCATCGCCACCCTGGCTGAATACGGCATCTTCGCCGCAGCCGACCCAAAACGCCCCGGCGTGTATGTGGAAGGCAAAAAAATCGCCTCCCTCGGCCTGCGCATCAAACGCGGCGCGGTGTATCACGGCTTGGCATTAAACGTAAATATGGACTTAAGCCCCTTCCGCCAAATCAACCCCTGCGGCTACGCCGAGCTGGAAATGACTCAAATCGCCGACTTGGTGCAGCCCGTCCCCTCCGTGGCCGACGTGGCCGCCAAACTGACCAACCATTTGCAGCAGCAGTTGAGGCTACCTGAAAAACAGGCCGACTGACCACCCGCCGGCTACCTGAAAAGTACACACCACATTGAAAACACAGCAAAGGAACAAGCCATGGCCACAGAAAACCCCGCCAAACAAGACAACAGCCGCGGCGTAAAACACAAAGGTGCGGCCAAAGTTGCCCGTATCCCGATTAAGGTTGTGCCGCTGGAGCAGAAACTGAAAAAACCAGAATGGATTCGCGCCCAGCTGCCCACCGGCAAGAAGTTCTTTGAAATCAAAAATATCCTGCGCGATCAGAAAATGCACACCGTGTGCGAAGAAGCCAGCTGCCCCAATATCGGCGAATGCTTCAGCCGCGGCACCGCCACCTTCATGATTATGGGTGATATCTGCACTCGCCGCTGCCCCTTCTGCGATGTCGGCCACGGCCGCCCCAACGCGCTCGATACCGAAGAGCCGCAACATCTCGCCTCCAGCGTGGCCGCCATGAATTTGCGCTACGTTGTTATCACCTCGGTAGACCGTGACGATTTGCGCGATGGCGGCGCTCAGCACTTTGCCGACTGCATCACTGCCATCCGCGAGCGCAGCCCCAATATTAAAATCGAAATCCTCGTACCCGATTTCCGCGGCCGCATGGATATTGCCCTCGAAATTCTGGCCAAAACCCCGCCCGATGTGATGAACCACAACCTAGAAACCCACCCGCGCCTCTACAAACAGGCCCGCCCCGGCGCCAACTACCAGCATTCGCTCGAGCTGCTGCGCCGCTATAAAGAAATGATGCCGCACATCCCCACCAAATCCGGCATCATGGTAGGTTTGGGCGAAACCGACGATGAAGTGCGCGAAATCATGCGCGATATGCGTGCCAACAACATCGAAATGATCACTGTGGGGCAATACCTGCAGCCCAGCAACAGCCACCTGCCCGTATTGCGCTACGTTACCCCCGAAATGTTTAAGCAGTTCGAACATGAAGCCTACGCCATAGGTTTTACCAACGCTGCTATCGGTGCCATGGTGCGCTCCAGCTACCACGCCGACGCACAAGCGGCCGAAGCCATGGCCTCGGCCGGCGGTGGCGGCTGCCACCACGGGCATTAACGATACACGCCAAACAGGCTGCCGATTACTTCGGCAGCCTGTTTTTTTGCACCATACAAGTTTCAGGCTACCTGAAAACATCAGTCCCACTAAAGCCAAAGGCTACCTGAAAAGCTGTTGTAGCATTTTCAGGGAGCCTTTGCCCGTCCTACCTTCCGGCTTGTGCGCAAAAATTCCTATTTCGCTATAATTCACTCTTTCACCTTTACCGGCTAATTGCCGAAACCACTACCCTCCAAGAGGATAAGGCCTGCACCAAGCTGCCGAATATAGATGCAGTTTAAGGCGTGTACATGCAATCAAGAAATATACCGCGAGCAGTATTTAGCCAAGGCCTCGGGCTACCTGAAAGAATAAATATGAATGCTATGAACAACATCGTCGTCTATTGCGGCTCCAACCTAGGCGAAGACCCGAGCTACAGCCAAGCCGCCCGCGAGCTGGGGCGTGCTATTGCCGAACGCGGCAGCCGGCTGGTGTACGGTGGTGGCGGCATCGGCCTGATGGGCGAAGTGGCTTCTGCCGCCTTGGCTGCCGGCGGCAAAGTAACCGGCATCATCCCCACCTTCCTGCGCCACGAAGAAATGGCGCACGGACGCCTCACCGAGCTCATCATCACCGACAACATGGCCGAGCGGCGCACCAAAATGATTGAGCAGGCCGATGCCTTCATCGCCCTGCCCGGCGGGCTGGGTACATACGAAGAGCTGTTTGAAGTACTCTCTGCCGCCCAACTCAAGCTGCACAGCAAACCCATCGGCCTGCTCAATATCAACGGCTTTTTCGATCCCATTACCACCCTGTTGCAGCACACCGCCAACCAAGGTTTCATGCCCACCGCCAATACCGGCCTAGTATGTGTGGACAGTGGCATCTCTGCCCTGCTGGATAAAATGGCTGCCTACCGCTTCCAAGATGCATCCAAATGGCAATGCCCCGCTTGGCAGCAGGCAGAGGCTACCTGAAAATATGGCCAAAGCACTTCATATCCTAATTGCGTTAACTCACCTTACCGTACTCCTGTATTGTCTGTGGCTTGCCGCCCTGTAGGAAAATGTGCTCTACATATACCCCCTCCTAATATATTTGCGGGAAACTTATTTTTCCCAACGATTAAATACCTCAATACCCACCATTTCCATTTACGCAAATTCACACTCAACCCTTGCTGCCAGCACCTTCCTGCCAACCCCTTTTAGTTAGTATGTTTACTCTAAAATTTTCTGACTAAAGTCAATCCATATCACAATATTTTATGATATGATGTATCAATAAATAGATAGGCATTCTAAATAAATTGCCAATTCAGTCAAATTATTAAGATATTGCTCTTTAAAATCAACTGGCTCTATATGCATGCAAGGATGCAAATGGTTTTAGCATTTGCCCACTTGAACGCAACAGCTAAAGCAACTGTTAAATTTCCTTAGCAGTATTTAACTGTAAGACAGATATTCTACCCGCCGCCAGACAGCTTGTCTCAGGATATCATTAACGCACTATCCCTCTTGCCTGCATATACCGTATGCAGGTTTATTTTTGTCGTTGTGTTCGAAACGGCAAAACACAAGTTGCCGCTGCTGCTGTGCTATTCTGGCACAGCAGCAGCAGCAGCAAAAAGCCGGGTTTATCCGGCTAGCAAAGCAGCTGTTTTTTAATTTATTTAAAGGATTTAGATCATGAAGAATATATTATTAGGCTGTGGTCATAAGGAACTTGGTGACTATCTGAAGAGCTTGATTGCAACTTTGGAAAAGGGTGGTTACGCCATCCGAATAGCCCATGACCAGCAAGAAATACTGACGCTTTTGAAACATGATGCCAGAATAGGTTCCGTGCTTTGTACACTGGATATTTTCAACCAAGAATTAGACAAGAAAATTATTGCGCTCAACGATGAGTTGCCTGTATTCATTCTGAAGCCTACCGACTGCGACAAACCCGTGGACTTCGGTGCTGTAGGCGACCACGCCACCTTCATTGATTGCCACCTGTTCAGCAACGAAGACATTGTTGATAAAATTGAAAAAGCAATCTGCCACTATATCGACAATATCACACCTCCCTTCACCAAAGCCCTGTTTGACTACGTTGTTAAAAACAAATATACATTCTGTACTCCGGGCCACATGAGCGGTACCGCTTTCCTGAAATCTCCCGTAGGCAGCCTGTTCTACGACTTCTACGGCGAAAACACTTTCAAATCCGACATTTCCGTTTCCATGGGCGAGCTGGGCTCTCTGCTCGACCACTCCGGTCCGCACAAAGAAGCCGAAGAATACATCGCCAAAACCTTCAATGCCGACCATAGCTACATCGTAACCAACGGCACTTCCACCGCCAATAAAATCGTGGGTATGTACTCAGTGCCCGCCGGTAGTACCGTACTGATCGACCGTAACTGCCACAAATCGTTAACTCATCTGTTGATGATGAGCGACATCACTCCGGTGTACCTGAAACCGACCCGTAACGCCTACGGTATCTTGGGTGGTATTCCGCAAAAAGAATTCACCAAAGAAGTCATCACCGAAAAACTCGCCAAAGTTCCGGGTGCCACTTGGCCGGTACACGCCGTGATCACCAACTCAACTTATGACGGCCTGTTCTACAACACCGACAAGATCAAAGACACCTTGGATGTGAAATCCATCCACTTCGACTCTGCTTGGGTTCCCTACACCAACTTCAGCCCGATCTACAACGGCAAAACCGGTATGGGCGGCAAACAGGTTAAAGACAAGGTAATCTTTGAAACCCACTCCACCCACAAACTGCTAGCTGCATTCTCACAGGCTTCCATGATTCACGTTAAGGGTAACCTGAACACCGCCACCTTCGGCGAAGCCTACATGATGCACACCTCCACTTCTCCGTTCTACCCCATGGTAGCCTCTACCGAAGTGGCAGCAGCCATGATGCGCGGCAACGCAGGTAAACGCCTGATGCAGGATTCCCTGGAGCGTGCCGTTAAATTCCGTAAGGAAATCAAAAAATACAAAGCCCATGCCGATTCATGGTATTTCGACGTATGGCAACCTGAAAACGTTGATAACATCGAATGCTGGGAACTGCATCAAACCGACAAATGGCACGGCTTCAAAAATATCGACGCCCAGCACATGTACCTCGACCCGGTCAAGGTAACCTTACTCACCCCGGGCTTAGATAAAAACGGCCAGCTGGAAAAAACTGGTATCCCCGCCACCCTCGTTTCCAAATTCTTGGAAGACCGCGGCATCATCGTGGAGAAAACCGGCCCCTACAACATCCTCGTGCTCTTCAGCATCGGCGTAGACGACACCAAAGCCCTCAGCCTGCTGCGCTCACTGAACGAGTTCAAGTCCCTGTACGATGCCAACGCCACCGTGGAAGAAGTATTGCCGCGCGTATTCAACGAATCTCCCTCTTTCTACAAAGACATGCGGATTCAAGAATTGGCACAAGGCATCCACAGCCTGATCTGCAAACACAACCTGCCTGAACTCATGTTCAGCGCATTCGAAGTGTTGCCGACTATGGTGATGAACCCGCACAAAGCCTTCCAGCTTGAGCTGAAAGGTCAGATTGAAGACTGCTACTTGGAAGACATGGTAGGCAAGATCAACGCCAACATGATTCTGCCCTATCCTCCCGGCGTACCGTTGGTAATGCCTGGTGAAATGATCACCGAAGAGAGCAAGCCCATCTTGGAATTCCTGATGATGCTGTGCGAAATCGGTGCCCACTTCCCCGGCTTCGAAACCGACATCCACGGTGCCTACCGCCAGGAAGACGGCCGCTACAAAGTTAAGATTGTTAAAGCTTAACCCACGCGGTACGAGGCTTCATGCCCTCGCAGCATAAACCAACCGGCCTGAATAATCAGGCCGGTTTCTTATATGCCGATATAGCCGGGCGAACAAAGGCTACCTGAAATTTTAACTGCGCAGAAACTTTGCTGCGTCGTACTTTTAGGTAGCCTCTCCCATACAAACCCCAACATCAAAACCACCATATAAACTTTCAGGTAGCCTCTCCGTACGGAAAGGCTACCTGAAAGCGCAGCTTTAACCAGTCAAAACCAGTTTCTGCAAAGTTACAAGTCTGCTTGCAAGCAATCTCCGACTAAGGCTGCTGTCCGCGTACTGCCGTCCAAGCCGCGTCCAACCGACGGCCGGCTTCTTCCAGCGTGGTATTCGATTGTTGCGCGGCCACATCTGCCTCATTCAATTGCGTTTGCAACTGCGTGATTTCCGCCTGTTTCTGCTGCAAAGCAGTTTGCGCCGCTTCCAAACGGGTGCGCAACGTATTCACACGGCTGCCGTTATCGGTTTGCGCCTTCAATGCTTCCTGATACGCCATCTGCGCACTCAAAAGCTCGGTTTGTGCCGCATCATCCGCCCAAGCGGGTGTAGCGGCGGCCAGCAGGCACAGCCCGGCCACAACTCCCTTGATCCGCATATTTTCTCTCCTTAATTCTGAAAAAATCACAAAGTTCTGCCGCAGGCAATTTCAAACTGCTTGCCGCCGGCTGAGCCTTTTACAATCGGCTGGGTAGGCCGCCTGGCCGTTTCATATTGGTTGGCAGCCAGCTTGTTGCCGGAAGCATCCCACATATCCACCGCAGCCAAACGGCGTGTACGCGTCTGGCAGTCGAACTGCCATTGGTTTACCGCCGTTTTGAAATGCGGCGTGTTCACATAATGCTCACGCCCCACATCCGACACGGTAATCCGCTCGCGGAAGCTAACCCAGCTGCCTTCTTTCCGAATACTGGAAGTGTCTATTTCGTAACGCATATTGCCGTTTTGGCTCAACCCCACTTCTCTCCAGCTGCCGCCCAGGCTCGGCCCGCTGCTCATGCTCGGACAACCCGCTAATACTAACACCGCACACAGCCCGGCCAATCTCTTCAGTTGCATAAAAATCCTTTCAGGTAGCCTTCAAACGCTATAAAATCCGCGCCATTATATCCAACAAATCCCGCAAACGGAAAACTACTCATGCCACAGCCCTCCGCCCTCAACATCCTGCGCGAAGTTTTCGGCTATCACGCCTTCCGGGGGCGGCAGGAAGAAATCGTGAACGCACTGGCAGAAGGGCAAAACCTGCTGGTGCTGATGCCCACCGGCGGCGGCAAATCCCTGTGTTATCAAATTCCCGCCCTGATGCGGCGCGGGCTGGCCGTGGTGGTGTCGCCGCTGATTGCCCTGATGGACGACCAAGTGGCCGCCCTGCAGGCTGCAGGCGTGGCCGCCGCCAGCATGCACAGTGGCATCGGCAGCAGTCAGGCGCAGCAGATTGCCGACACCATCGAGGCAGGCTACCTGAAACTGCTCTACGTTTCTCCCGAACGCCTGGTGAGCGAACGCTTCCTGCGCTTTCTCGACCACACCGAAATCAGCCTGTTCGCCATCGATGAAGCCCACTGCGTGAGCCAATGGGGGCACGACTTCCGCCCCGAATACCGCCAGCTCGGCCTCCTGGCCGACCGCTACCCCGCCATCCCCCGCATCGCCCTCACCGCCACTGCCGACGCCGAAACCCGTGCCGACATCAAACACTACCTTAAGCTGGAAAACGCCGCCGAATACATCGCCAGCTTCGACCGCCCCAACATCTACTACCAAATCATCGAAAAAAACAACGGCAAAAAACAACTGCTCGATTTTCTGCATAACCGCCCCCACGACGAAAGCGGCATCGTTTACTGCTTAAGCCGCAAAAAAGTAGAAGACACCGCCGCCTTTTTAAACGAATACGGCTACCGCGCTCTGCCTTATCACGCCGGCCTCACCATGACCGAGCGCAACGAAAACCAGCATCGCTTCACCCGCGAAGAAGGCCTCATCATCGTGGCCACCGTCGCCTTCGGCATGGGCATCGACAAGCCCGACGTGCGCTTCGTCGCCCACCTCGACATGCCGCAAAGCATCGAACACTTCTACCAGGAAAGCGGCCGCGCCGGGCGCGACGGACAGCCTGCCGCCAGCTGGCTGTGCTATGGCCTCAACGACTACTCCCTGCTGCGCGAACGCATCCAAACCGGTAACAGCAACGACTTCCAAAAGCAAATCGAACAGCAAAAACTCGAAGCCATGTTTGCCGTATGCGAAACCTCCGGCTGCCGCCGCGCCGCCCTGTTGCGCCACTTCGGCGAAGAAATCCCCCCCTGCGGCCACTGCGACAACTGCCTGCACCCGCCCGTCATCTTCAATGCCACCGAAAACGTGCAGAAACTCCTCAGCTGCGTTTACCGCGTTGGCCAGCGCTTTGCCGCCGGCTACGTTATCCACGTATTGCGCGGCAAAGCCGACGACTGGATTCGGCAAAACCGCCACGACCAGCTCTCCACCTACGGCATCGGCACCGCCCTGTCAGATAAAGAATGGCGTGGCATCATCCGCCAATGCATCGGCCAAGGCCTGCTCGCCACCGACCCGCACAACTACCACGCCCTCATGCTCACCCAAGCCGCCCGCCCCGTGCTGCAAGGCAAGCAGACCGTGATGCTGCGCCCGCTCAAACGCGAAAAATCCGCCACCCGCACCCCGCGCGAACAATGGCTGCGCACCGAGCGCGAAGAACGCCTCTGGCAAGCCCTGCGCCAATGGCGCACCGAACGCGCCCGCGCAGACAATGTGCCCGCCTACATTGTGTGTGGCGACCGCACCCTGCAAGACATCGTGCAGCAACGCCCCGCCAGCCTCACCGAACTGCAAAACATCTACGGCTTGGGCGAAGCCAAAATTCAAAAGTTCGGCAGCGACATCCTCGAAGTCTGCACGCGGTTCACCCAAGACAGCGACACAGCAACCACCCTGCCGGATGCCTAAGCCAATCCATAAAAGGCTACCTGAAATTTTCAGGTAGCCTTTTAAATGCGGACAACACGTTTCCAGCCAATTTGCCTTTGCCAAACATGGCGCAGCCCATGTTGTTCGGGCCGGTAAGCCAGGCAATACCGAAGCGGCAAAACCAGCTAGTTTAAATATAAAAACACAGGCTTTAGTCAGATTTGATGTGGCAGGGATCAACTAGCTGGGGCACAAACCGTCCTGCTCATACAGAATGATTCAGGCTACCTGAAAGAAGTCTGGCGCTGCAAAACTCAGGCGGGGATACCTGCATTGCTCAGATGTGTACATCCCCGCCTCCTGCACAACAAAAAGGCTACCTGAAAACCATACCACATAGTTTCAGGTAGCCTTTCGCGCAAAATCAAACCGCCCTGCGACATGATGCCGAAGGGCGGTACTTTAAAAGCAAGCGGAAAACAAAATCCTGCTAAATCCCTCCTTGCGCCTTCACTTTTTCACCACCTTCCAGCTTATTCAGCGCAGAAAGATAGGCTTTGGCGGTGGCGGCCAAAATATCGGTATCCGCACCTTGGCCGTTGGCCACGCGGCCGTTTCTGGCTAGGCGCACACCGGTTTCACCTTGGCTTTCCGTACCAAAAGTTACCATGTTCACCGAATAAATCTGCAATTCGGCACTGCTTTGCACCACGCTTTCGATGGCTTTGAAAATTGCATCCACCGGGCCGGAGCCGGTGGCTTCGGCATGCTGCTCTTCGCCATCGGCACTAAACACAATTTCGGCGCGCGGTAATTCGCCGGTTTCGGTAATGATGCGCTGGGAGATGATTTTGTAACGGTCTGGCGTAAGATTGAATATTTCGTCTGACACCAGCACATGCAGGTATTTATCAAAAATCTCACGTTTTTTATTGGCCAGTTCTTTGAAGCGGGCAAAAGCAGTATTGAGTGTTTCCTCGCTACCCAATTTGATACCCAGCTCAGCCAATTTGGTTTTTGAAGGCATTGCGGTCGGAAAGTTTACCCAAACTCAATCGGTTGGCCGACCAACCCACCGATTCGGCCGACATGACCTCATAGGTTTCCCGATGTTTAAGTATGCCATCTTGGTAGATGCCGGATTCGTGGGCAAAAATTGGCACCCATAATGGCCTTATTGGGCTGCACCGGATAGCCGGTGATGCTGGACACCAGCTTAGACGCGGGTACGATTTGGGTGGTATCGATGCCAGTTTCCAGGCCAAACAAGTCGTGCCGCACTTCCAGCACCATCACGATTTCTTCCAAGCTGACGTTGCCGGCCTCGATTACATCCACCCCCAGCCTCTCCAGCTGTCGTGCCACGCGTACTTTTTCTTCCTTGGTTATGGCGGCGCCCGGAGATTGCTCACCATCGCGTAGAGTGGTATCGACCACTATGCGGCTACTACCGGGCTGTGCCGGGACATGCTGCAAAGTAGGCTACTGCTCCAAAAAAGCATTCAAGTCCAACGGCCTGCCCTGCACTTCAGCCAGAGTAGTCAGCCTTTGCAGCTGCGCCAGCGGCAGCGAGCGCCGCGTGCGCGCCATTTGTAAATTGCCGCCGTGGAGGTAACTCCTTCGGGATCATGTAGGCGCAGTACCTCGGCTAATGCATTTACACCGACTAAATAAACAATCAGGAGATCGATATCGAGTTCATAATAGACTTTCAATCTAAACCGAGAATATAGTAGATGCCGCCATATATAGACATTTCTATAGACATAAAAACAAGCACGATTTTTACAAATAATGTGTAAACGAGTGAATTTTTATGCTTATTGCCCACAACCATTCACTTGTTGCGCATATGTTTTATCTTTTTTCACCTTTTTTGGTCACTATACTAGACATAAATGTAAAGAAATCGCTATAATTCAAAATAGATACAGAGGGTTTCCGAAAAAGAGAGGCTCGTTGAAACATAATATGTAAACAGCATTCTGCTAAAAGCGGCAAGCTTTGAACTCTTACCCTTGCGCTGCGATAACAAACAAATAGTAAAACTAATTCTGATACCCACAACCAGACAACTTCATCCCATACAACCAAGACTTGTTGCCTTACTAGATAAATTACAAAATAATTGAGGATGCAAGGTGTTTTGCGCTATTACTTTCGGGAGAATAACGATGTTTGATTTATCTCTCTCTTTCTTATTGCTAGCACTGCTGCTATGGCTGCTGGTGCGGCTGAAACAGCACCACCACCGCCGGCGCAAGCCGCTCACCGCCCACGGGCACGATGATTGCAGTTTTTTTACTCACGAGTATCACCGTGACGAACAATAGCCAATTCTGTGGCAACCGCCCAATGTACGTTCTACTTTCAGGTGGTAGCCTCTCAGCCTAGAAAGAAGCTTATATCCCACACCTACTGCGCAGCCTCGCCTTGGCCGCACTCCCAACTCCCCTCCCGCTACAACACAAACCCCATCTGAACTAAGTGCTCGACCAACTGATTGATCCGCTAAATCTTTCCACTTGCCTGTGCACCACCGTGTCCACCACCTCCGATTTCACCAACCAGAAAATCGCCTCACCGAACCAACAATAACCCCTGTCCGAACCTCGAACAACACGCTGCCGAGCAATATATTACCGGTATTAACCGCGAAGTATTCCAATCTGAAGAAGTACTGAACCAATTGCATGGAATCAGTCACAATGCAATAAACCAAACCTATACACAGGAAGAGGTGAACATCATGATTACCTTCTACCGCACGCCGATTAGACAAAACGTGCTGAACAGGGTGATTAACTAAAGCCATGATACCGCCAATAATACGCCTGATTAGCCAACACTACGAACAGACAAGCCAACACCTCACTCCGCCATTCCGGCACAAAGTAAAATGCATTCAGCGCGAAGCGGAATGCACAGTTCAGCCAGGCCGCGTCGGCAGTAATAAGCGCCGTTAAACTTCCCACGCCAAAACATGGCTGCACGTCAAATTTCTCCCTGCAAACCCTACCCCGCCAAGCCGCTGTGCGGGTAAAATATGGCCATGCCAACAGGCTACCTGGAAATAAAGTCCCTACGCAGTTCAAATCCAGCGTAACGGCGCTGCCATGCCAAACTTTTCAGGTAGCCTTTAACACAGATAACCCACAAAAACATCCTAATCGAGTTTTCCCCATGCCCACCCTGTCCCAATTCCTCCAGCAACACCTCGCCGAACACCACCTCCCCGCCGAATTAGGCAGCGTGGTTTCCACCATCGTCCAAGCCTGCCAAATCATCAGCGGCCAAGTGCGCCAGGGCGCGCTCGCCGGCGTGCTGGGTGAAGCCGGCAGCAGCAATGTGCAAGACGAAGCCCAGAAAAAACTGGACGTGATCGCCAACCAAATCTTGATTGACTCCCTCTCTGCCAACCCCGCCGTGGCCGGCTTGGCCAGCGAGGAAGAGGAGCAGTTTGTATCCGCCAACGATCAAGGCCGCTACCTCGTGCTGTTCGATCCTTTAGACGGCTCGTCCAATATCGACATCAATATTTCGGTCGGTACCATCTTCTCCATCTTGGAAAAACCTGCAGGCCCGCTTTCCACCCAATCCTTCCTGCAAAGCGGCCGCGCCCAAGTAGCCAGCGGCTACACGCTCTACGGGCCGCAAACCCAGCTCGTGTTCTGCCTGCGCCACGGCGTGGCTGTGTTTACGCTGGATGCCAGAGGCCAATTTGTCCAAACCCAGCTCAACCCGCAAATTCCACAGGCCACGCGCGAATTTGCCATCAATATGTCCAACCAGCGCCATTGGCAGCCGCCCATGCAGCAATACATTGCCGAACTGCTCGCCGGGGAAACCGGCCCCCGCGGCAAAAACTACAATATGCGCTGGGTGGCCAGCATGGTGGCCGAAATCCACCGCATCCTCATGCGCGGCGGCATCTTTATGTATCCCAAAGACGCGCGCGACCCGGCCAAACCCGGCAAACTGCGCCTGATGTATGAAGCCAACCCCTTGAGTCTCATCATCGAACAAGCAGGCGGCGCGGCCACCAACGCCCGCGAAAACATGCTCGATATCCAGCCAGAAGGCCTGCACCAACGCGTAGCCGTAATCATGGGCAGCCGCGAAGAAGTGGATTACGCCACCCGGTTGCACCAACAATAAACCCTTGGGCTACATGAAATAATTTCGGCTTCGCCGAAACAGCCGCCCGCAACAAAATATTGCTTTAACCCCGTTGAAGCAGATGCTTTCAGGTAGCCTCCCCTTAGTTTTCCAATCCGACATAGAACACACCATGCAAACCATCCGCGCCGCCGCCATCCAACTCGTTTCCCACACCGACCCCGCCGTCAACCGCCGCAGCGTCGTACAGCAAGTAGCCGCTGCCGCCCAAGCCGGCGCTGACTGGGTGCTGCTGCCCGAATACTGGCCGCTGATGAGCCGGCACGACACCGACAAACTCGCCCAAGCCGAACAATTCGGCCGCGGCCCCCTGCAAATCTTCATGTCCGAGCTGGCCGCCCGCCACCGCATCGTCTTATTCGGCGGCAGCATCCCCCTGCTCGCCAACGAAAGCGGCAAAATCATCAACAGCCTGCTCGTATACGGCCGCGACGGCCAGTGCCTCAGCCGCTACGATAAAGCCCACCTCTTCAGCTACACCGGCATCGGCGAAAGCTACCGCGAAGCCGACACCATCGAAGCCGGCAACAGCATCCCCCCGTCTGTGGAAATCGACGGCTGGCGCTACGGCCAAGGCGTGTGCTACGACTTGCGCTTCCCCGAAATCTTCCGCGCCCAGCAGCCGTTCGACGTACTCCTCCTGCCCGCCGCCTTCACCTACACCACCGGCAAAGCCCACTGGCAGACCCTGTTGCAGGCCCGCGCCATCGAAAACCAATGCTACGTTATCGCCGCCGCCCAAGGCGGCCTGCACGACAGCGGCCGGCGCACCTACGGCCACAGCATGATTATCGACCCCTGGGGCGAAATCCTCGCCGAGCGGCCCGAAGGCGAAGGCTGGATCATGGCCGAACTCAAGCCCCAACGCCTGCACACCGTGCGCAATCAACTGCCAGCCCTGCAACACCGCCGGTTTTAAATACAAAGGCTACCTGAAAATCCATATCCTATTTTTCAGGCAGCCTCTTTCAAACAACTCAAGCTACCTGAAAACGAGTATTTCAAACAAAACCTGAAAGAAAGCAAACCATGCAAAAAATCGTCGTCCTCACCGGTGCCGGCATCAGTGCCGACAGCGGCCTGCGCACCTTCCGCGACACCGACGGCCTGTGGGAAGGCTACAAAGTGGAGGATGTGTGCACCCCCAAAGCATTCGCGCGTAATCCCAAGCTCGTGATCGATTTCTACAACGAGCGCCGCCGCCAAGCGCAGGCCGCCGAGCCCAATGCCGCCCACCGCGCGCTGGCCGAACTGGAAAAATATTATCAAGTTCAAATCGTTACCCAAAACGTGGATGACCTGCACGAACGTGCCGGCAGCAGCACCGTGCTACACCTGCACGGCGAATTGAACAAAGCCCGCAGTAGCGCCGATGAAAACTACGTGATCGAATGGACGGGCGACCAATCCACTGCCGACACCGACCCCCAAGGCCACCCCATGCGCCCGTACATCGTTTGGTTCGGCGAGGCCGTGCCGCTGATTGAAACCGCTGCCCGATGGGTGTCGCAGGCTGACAAAGTGCTGGTAGTCGGCACCTCGATGCAGGTGTATCCCGCTGCTGGCCTGTTGGAATATGCTCCCTACGAAGCCGAACGCTATCTGGTCGATCCACGCCCGCCGGTGGGCTTGGCCGATATCAGCATCATCGAAGCCAAAGCCAAAGACGGCGTGCCGCAGCTGGTGAACAAACTGATTGCCGAAGCCGCGCAACAATAATTGCCGAAAGGTTACCTGAAAACATAAGTTTCAACGAAGTTAAAACGAGTGCAACAAGCTTCGCCCAAACGAACGGTGCAAACACCACTATCTATTTTCAGGCAGCCTCTCGCCCGTCAAATAGGCTACCCGAAACCCTAAGCCATTGTTATAACAACCACTCACCTAGCACCACAAGTCCATGACTTCTATCTTACCCTACACTTTCATCTATCTTGCCTTCGCTGTGGCTGCTGTGCTTACCTCCAAAAAACTGGGCTTGGGCTCGGTGTTGGGCTATTTGATGGCCGGTATCGCCATCGGCCCGGTTTTAGGTTTTGCCGGCAAAGAAACCGAATCCATCCAGCACGTTGCCGAATTCGGCGTAGTGATGATGCTGTTTCTGGTCGGCTTGGAACTGGCGCCGCAAAAGCTATGGCAGCTGCGGCACAAGCTCTTAGGACTAGGCGGATTGCAAGTGCTGCTCTCAATAGCAGTCATTGCCGGTATCACCGTAACCATTGGTAAAAGCTGGCAAATGGGCATAGCCGTAGGCTGCATCCTGGCTCTCTCCTCCACCGCCATCGTGCTGCAAACCTTCAACGAAAAAAACCTGATGCGGTCACCCGGCGGGCAGGCCGGCTTTGCCATCCTGCTGTTTCAAGATGTGGCTGCCATCCCGATGCTGGCACTTTTACCGCTCCTGGCCACCACCCACCACCACCAAAGCAACCAGCACACCACCAACCTTCTGGCGAACCAACCCGGCTGGGTACTTGCCACCGTGAGCATTGCCGCCATATTGGCGATTGCCGTGAGCGTGCGCTACCTTGTGCCGCGCATGTTCTGCTTCATCAGCAAAGTCCGCCTCAACGAAATGTTCACCATGTTCACCCTGGCCTTGGTGGTGGGTATCGCCACACTGATGTCGCTCATCGGCCTCTCCCCCGCGCTGGGCGCGTTCGTGGCCGGCGTGGCGCTGGCAAACAACTCCTACCGACACGAAATGGAAAGCCACCTCGAACCCTTCAAGGGCCTGCTTTTGGGGCTGTTTTTCATCACCGTGGGCGCAGGCATGAATTTCACCCTTTTATCCAAAGAATTCTGGGTAGTATCCACCATCACCTTAGCCACGCTGGCAGTGAAAGGCAGCATTCTCTTTATCCTAGGCCTACTGTTCCGCCTGCCACGCATGGGCAGCAAGCTACTCGCGCTGAGTCTGGCGCAGGCCGGTGAATTCGGCTTTGTGCTGCTTTCCATCGCCCGCCAGAGCCATGTGCTGCCGCGCGCCATGGCCGACCGCATCTCGCTGGTGGTCGCCCTTTCCATGCTGCTCACTCCGCTTTTGTTCATCTTCTACGACAAAGTGATCTCCCCGCGCGGCATCGTGGAAGAAAACCAAGAGCGCCCGCAAGACATGATTGAAGAAGAAAACCCCATCATCCTACTCGGCCACGGCCGTTTCGGACAGCAAATCAATAACATGCTCACCGCCTGCGGCTTCCACACCACCGTTATCGACTACCAGGCCGACACCGTGGAAGGCCTCACCAAATACGGCAGCAAAACCTACTACGGCGACGCTACCCGCCCCGAGCTACTCAATTCCATCGGCCTGGCACACGCCAAGCTGCTCATTATCTGCATCGGCAACCTCGAACAGGCAACCGAAATCGTGGAATTCGTACAGCGCCACTACCCCAACCTGCCCATAATTACCCGTGCCCACGACCGTATCCACGCCTACTACCTGCACCATGCCGGTGCTAACTACATCATCCGCGAAACCGTGGATGCCGCCATCCGCAGCGGCCGCCTCGCTCTGGAAAAACTCGGCATCAACCCCGAAAAAGCACAAGAACTCAGTGAATTCTACGCTGCCCGTGACCGCTATCAAATGGACAAAATGGCCGAAGAATACAATCCCGACCTGCCCATATTCGCCAACGAGCCCCTGCTGCAAACTGCCCGTGAAATCGATGCCGAAACCGCCCAAATGATGCAGGCCATACTGCGCGGTGAAAGCGTAGAATGGCAGGAAGACCCAGAAAGCTGGACCCGTCTAAAAAAAGGCCTCACCTAAACCACTGAGCCTGCCATGCCAAGTAAAACCGACCTCCGCCGCCACTTCCGTCGCCAACGGCAAGGCCTGACGCCTGCCGCACGTCAGCGTGCCGAGAAACGCATCAACAACCTGCTCAAAGGCTACCTGAAACGTGGCAAACGGCTGGCCATCTATTGGCCCATCGGCAGCGAGCTGCGGCTCGACAGCCTCGCTGCTGCCGCCCGCCAACGCGGCACTGAACTCTACCTGCCCTATATCGAGCCGCGCCGCCAGCGCCTGTGGTTTACCCCTTTCCCGCAACAAGGCCGCCCCGAACGCCGCCGCCAAGGTAAGATGAACATCCCCCAATTTGCCGGCCACAAAATCCGCATCCACAACCTGCACAGCATCATCATCCCCCTAGTCGGCATCGACTGGCGCGGCTACCGCCTCGGCCAAGGCGGCGGCTTCTACGACGTTACCTTCGCCGCCACCCGTCACCGCCTATGCCCGCACAAAATCGGTGTCGGCTTCGCCTGCCAGGAAACCGACATCCTGCCTGCCGGAGAATATGATATGCAGCTAGACGTATGGGTGTGCGAAAATGGCATCCGGCGTTTCGGCAAAACGGCAGATGGTCAGCAATAACAGATAAAAACGGTCACAACAAAGGCTACCTGAAAGTCTGAGACCTTTGCAAAACCCCAGATTTGGCACATTTCTGCGCGGTGCGCTTCTCGAACGCTTGAAAATATTTCAATATTATCTACGCATTCTGCGATGCTACCGCTTTGAACTGCACTCAAATCTGGGGTTTTGCAAAGGTCTCAGTCTGTTTATAGGCCGAAAGCTATTTCGCCTCTGGCACCTTGGCTACGGATACGGTGGCCGGACGTAGCACACGATCGTGCAGGGTATAGCCCTTCTGCATCACATTCACGATAGTGTTCGGCTCTTGCTCGCTTTCCACAGTTTGGAAGGCCTGGTGGCGGTGCGGGTCGAGCTTATCTCCGGGCTGGGGCAGGATTTCTTTAATTTGAGCTTGCTCGAAGGCACGCTTGAGCTCGGTGAGGGTCATCTCCACGCCCATTTTCAGCGCATCGAAATTGCCGCTTTGGTCGAGCAGCGCCATTTCCAAATAGTCTTTTACTTTCAACAGCTCTTCGGCAAATTTCTTGGCGGCGAATTTGTGGGCGGCCTGGATTTCTTCCTGATGGCGGCGGCCTAGGTTTTGCAGCTCGGCCTGATGGTATTTGTTGATGTCGGCCAGCTCGGCTTCCAGTTCGGCCACGCGCTGAGCAAGCTGCTCGGGCGTAAGCTCGGCAGTGGCTTCAGCGTTGTCCTGCGCCTTGGTAGCTTCAGCCTGTGCTTCTTGCTGCGGGAATTCGGTTTCTGGGCTTTGGTGTTGCTGGTGGTTATGGTGATGAGACATGGGAGTTCCTTTTAATAGAGAGCATTTGATCTGCCAAATGGGGAGGGATGGCGGCTTTTCAAGCAAAAGGGTGGCAGCGGGCGCAATTATTTTGCGGTGGCTGTCAGAAACAGCGTGTACCATCCGTCTATTCAGCAGGTCGGCTGTGGCGGCAAAGTTAATCCCATCAATCGCTTTGTTAAATTAAGCCCATAGCTGGCATGATACTATTTCCTATCATATACGCAGATTTCTGTGTTTTTAATTTTCAGGTAACCTTTATGTTCAAAAAATTTATTCAATCTTTCATCCTGCCCGTGCTGTTATGCTCAGGTATGGCCGCGCATGCGGTGGATGCCAGCAACCTGCTGCCGTCGGAGCAAGCATTCCGCCCCACGGTAGCAGCGGGTGAGCAAGATGTGACCGTGCAGTTCCAGATTGCCGATGGCTATTATCTCTATCAAGAGAAAATTCGTGTGGAAACCGAGCCTTCCGGCCTGCTGGGCGCAGCTGAATTTTCGCCGGGTAAAGAAAAGGAAGATGAGTTCTTCGGCAAACAAACTGTGCATTACCGCCAAGCTGTTGTCAAACTGCCCTTCCAATCCGCTGCACCCGCCGCTTACCGCCTCACGCTCACCTACCAAGGCTGTGCAGATGTGGGCATATGCTATCCGCCAGTAACGAAAACGCTGGAAATTAAAGGTACGGGTGTATATGGCGATACGTCCACCCCGCCTGCCAGCGGCAGCAACCGCTTTACTGCACCGCAGGATGGCACGCCCGCTGCCAGCCCTGTGCCGCAGCAACGCAAAAGCCCATTCAGTCTGTCACGCGATACATTGGGGGCGAACCTGCTGGCTTTTTTTAGTTTTGGCATTGGCTTGAGCTTTACCGCCTGCATGTATCCCCTGCTGCCCATTGTGTCGGGCATTATCGTGGGAGACCGTGCCAATGCCGGCAAACGCCGCGGGCTGATTTTGTCTTCGGTTTATGTGCAGGGGCTGGCGCTCACCTATGCCGCTGTGGGCGTATTGGCCGGACTCACCGGCTCGCTGCTCACCGTGTGGCTACAACAGTCATGGGTAGTGCTTTCCGCTGCCGCGCTGATTGTAGTGCTGGCGCTGGGCATGTTTGACGTATTTACCATCCAGCTGCCCTCCTTTATCCAGAGTTATTTCCAGCAGCAAAGCAGCAAGCTTTCCGGCGGCAAAATGGCTTCCGTATTTGTGATGGGTATGCTCTCAGCACTAATTGTTGGCCCCTGCGTGGCGCCACCCTTGGCCGTGGCCTTGGGCTATATCGGCCAAACCGGCGATGCCGCGCTAGGCGGCCTGGCCTTATACAGCATGGCGCTGGGCACTGGTGTACCCTTGGTGTTGGTAGGTACTTTCGGCGGGCATATCCTGCCCAAGGCTGGTACGTGGATGAACAGCATCAAACACGCCTTCGGTATCATCCTTTTGGCCGTGGCCGTGTATCTGGCTGCCCCCTTCCTGCCCTATGCACTCACTGTTTCGCTCTATTCCCTGCTGCTGGTGATTCCCGGTGGCCTGCTCTTGGGCAAACACCTGCGTGCGCGGCAACTCAAGCCGCTGGCTATGGGGCTGGGCAGCCTCTTGCTCACCATCGGCGTGTTTTTTGCCGTGCAGAGCGTGCGCATGCAGCCCACCTTCCTGCACCAAGCACTCACCGTGTTCCCGCCGCAGCAAACCGCACACCAAGTATTTACCACGCCGCAGCAGCTCAACAGTGCCATGCAGAGGGCTTTGGCCAGTGGTAAGCCGGTGGTGCTGGATTTTTATGCTGACTGGTGCGCCAGCTGCAAAGAGATGGAACATAAAACCTTCAGCCGCCCCGAAGTGCAGGCTGCTGTGCCGCCCGATCGTGTATTTAAAATCGACCTCACCGACAACACGCCCGAGCATCGCGCGCTATTACAGGAATACGGTCTGCCCGGTCCGCCCGGCATCTTCGTTATCCACCCCGATGGCCGCCGCAGTAGCCCGCTCATCGGCTTTACCGAGCCAGCAGCATTTATCGAGTGGTATCAGCAGCAGGTTTCCTGAGACCGATTGGAATTTAAGAGTGAGGGCTGCCTGAAAAGTGTTTCAGGTAGCCTTTTCTTTATTACAAGCAACAATTGCAATACATTCTTTATACAGTAAACAACAAGACACGTTCCCTCGATGGATTATTGCGCCCCTACAGGCTTACCACCTTGCCCCTAAAAATAATCATTTTCGCTATAACACTCTATAAAACAAAGTATTTCGGCTATTGCCTTTCCCACATCTGAGGCTACCTGAAACCTCTCCGCCACATCCTACCGCCACATCCTCACCACACCCTACCTCAAACCGCACATTTCGCGTATCATTAGCCCGTCTTAATTTTCATTATGATGGGTTAAAACCAGCAAAGAGAAACGCGGCCAAACTGCGTTGCTCAGATTGCAATCCGCCATACCAACCCAAGAAGCTCAAGAGGAGCCCCAGCATGAGCCTGCCGACCCCCGTTTTGCGCCTGCAAGACAGTGCCCGCCAACAGAATTTTGCAGAAGATTTCCTCCCCTTCCTCGCCGGCTATTATCGCCAGGCCGACTTTGCCGACCTAGCCAGCTATAGCGACACCGAACTATTATCTGCCGCCGATTCCCACCGCAAGCTTGCCCAAGAGCCCCGTGCTGCAGGTACAGCCGTGGTGCGCGTTTCGCCCACTGGCGACACTGTGCAGCACACGCTGGTGGAAATTGTGGCCGACCATCTCCCCTTCTTGCTCGATTCCCTGTTGATGCTGCTCAACCGTGGGCAGCGTGTGCCTTTGGCTGTGTTGCACAGCGCATGGCAGGTAAAACGCAATGCAGACGGCAAAGCTGCCGCTCTTGAAGAAGCTGCCAAAGAAAGCAGCGCACAGGAAACATTGGTGGCCGTATATCTGGAAGGCGGCGAGGCCGCACAGGATCAAAAACTGGCCGAACAAATCCGCAGCCTCTTAGCCGAATTGGGCACAATTGTGGAAAGCGAACACAAACTGCGCGGCCAGCTTTTACTGGTTAACCAAATGATTCTGAACGAAGGCCGCAGCCAAGATGCGGAAATCGTCTCCTTCCTCAGCTGGCTGGCCGACCGCCATTTCCTCCTGATGGGCTTCTGCGAATACGATTTGGTCAACCATTCCGGCAGCCCGCGCCTGCAGGCCAAAGCCAACACCGCGCGAGGCATTCTTGCTGGCAACAGCAATCTGATTGCCGATGATTTTGCCGCCCTCTCCGATGCCGACAAAAAACAATGGCTGCGCCACGACCGCCTGCTGCTCAACAAATCGCAGCAGCGTAGTCGCATCCACCGCCCGGCCTATCTTAACCAAGTCAGCATCCAAAAACTCAACGCCAACGGCCAAGTTGTCGGCCAATGGTGCTTCATCGGTCTCTACACCGCCACCGCCTACACAGACAGCATTTGGAACATCCCCATACTGCGCGGCAAAGCCGAACATGTGCTGAACCACTTTGATTTTGCCGATGGCAGCCACCAAGAGCACAACCTGCGCCACCTGCTGCAAACTTACCCGCGCGACGAGCTGTTTGAATCTGGCAGCGAAGAGCTGACCGAAGCTGCTGCCGGTCTGCTTGCGCTGGGCCAGCGCCCGCGCGTGCGCCTGTTTGCCCGCAGAGATGTATTCAAACGCTACGTTTCCGTGCTGTGCTATCTGCCCAAAGAACAATTCGGCAGCCAACTGTGCCAACGCATTGCAGGCTACCTGAAAACCACTCTGGCCGCCGAAAGCTGCGAATACGCCGTGCAACTGACCGACGACAACCCGCTCGCCTGCGTCCAATTCCTGTGCCGCACCAATGCCGGCAAACTGCCTGCCTTTACCCGCAGCGAGCTGGAACGACACGTTGCC
Source organism: Eikenella sp. NML070372 (assembly GCF_001648415.1). Lineage (NCBI taxonomy): Bacteria > Pseudomonadati > Pseudomonadota > Betaproteobacteria > Neisseriales > Neisseriaceae > Eikenella > Eikenella sp. NML070372. The sequence continues at coordinate 863,598 of NZ_LXSN01000004.1, forward strand.
GGCCTGGCAGCCAATGCCGAAACCACCCCGCAGGCTGCCGCACCACAACCCAAAGCCGAACAGAAAAAACAGCCTGAAGCCAAACACAAAGCCAAGGCCAAATCTGCATCTGCCGCCCACGAAGACGATACCGCCTTCTCCGCCGCCTACCGCGAAGCTTTCAGCCCCGACCAGGCCCTTACCGACCTCAAACACGCCGAACTCCTCAATGACGACCGCGTGCTGGTTACCGTCTTCTCCGAGCAGGAAAACCCGGCCGCGCCCTACGCGCTGCGCCTCTACACCCCGCAAATCAGCCCGCCGCTGTCGCAAACCCTGCCCATTATTGGGAACATGGGGTTCGACGTGCATACCGCCGTGCCCTATACCCTGCACACCGAGAACAGTGCCGTCGGCCTGAACCACTTCTCCCTCAAACCCAATGTGCCTGTCCACGCCCAAGCCGATGGCTGCGATACCTTGGGAAGCGAACTGCCAGCGCTGTTTGCCGAAGTATGGGCAGGCCGTGTGGAAAACGACCGCTTCAACGCCTTGGTGCTCTCCGCCGGCATCACTTGGCGCAACAGCGTGCTGCTGCGCGCCATCGCCAAATACCTGAAACAGGCTACTCTGCCGTTCTCGCAAGAGCACATCGAGCAAACCCTCATCCGCCACGGCGCCATCGCCGCCAAGCTGGTGGAGCTGTTTGCCGCCCGCCTGCATCCTGAAGAAGCCGACGATAACCGTGCGCTGATGATTAACAGCGAACTCACCGGCCTCTTGGCCGACGTGCCTTCGCTGGACGAAGAGCGCATCATCAACGCCTTCCGTTCCGTGATTTTGGCCGTGTGCCGTACCAACTTCTGGCAAACCGATAAAGAAGGCGGCCTGAAATCCGAAATCAGCCTGAAAATCAAATCCAAAGACATCCCCTTCCTGCCCAAGCCGCTCCCGCTGTTTGAAATTTGGGTGTACAGCCTGCGCGTGGAAGGCACCCACCTGCGCGGCAGCAAAGTGGCGCGCGGCGGCCTGCGCTGGTCCGACCGTTTCGACGACTTCCGCACCGAAGTGCTGGGCTTGGTGAAAGCGCAGATGGTGAAAAACGCCGTGATCGTGCCCGGCGGCTCCAAAGGCGGTTTCGTGTGCAAACAACTGCCAGATGCCGCTACTGACCGCGAAAGCTACCTGAAAGAAGGCGTCGCCTGCTATCAGATCTTCATCAACGCCCTGCTCGACCTCACAGACAACCGCACCGCCGAAGGCATCGAGCCGCCGCCGCAAGTACACCGCCGCGACGGCGACGACCCCTATTTGGTAGTGGCTGCCGACAAAGGCACCGCCTCCTTCTCCGACACCGCCAACGCCCTCTCCGCCGAACACGGCTTCTGGCTGGACGACGCTTTCGCCTCCGGCGGCAGCGCCGGCTACGACCACAAAGGCATGGGTATCACCGCACGCGGTGCGTGGGAATCGGTAAAACGCCATTTCCGCCATTTGGGTAAAGACATCCAAAACGAAGACTTCACCGTAGTCGGCATTGGCGACATGGGTGGCGACGTATTCGGCAACGGTATGCTGCTGTCCGAGCATATCCTGCTCAAAGCCGCCTTCAACCACCGCCACATCTTCATCGATCCGAACCCCAGTGCTGCCAAGAGCTTTGAAGAACGCAAACGCCTGTTCCAAAGCGGCGGCGGTTGGGAAAAATACAGCCGTGCGCAGATTTCGCAGGGCGGCGGCGTGTATGACCGCAGTGCCAAATCCATCGCCATCACGCCGGAAGTGAAAGCCTGGCTCGGCATCGAAGCCGACAGCCTCACCCCCAACGAGCTCATCCGCGAGCTGCTCAAAGCCGATGTGGAACTGATCTACAACGGCGGTATCGGCACCTACATCAAAGCCGCTTCCGAAAGCCATGCCGACGTGCGCGACAAGGCCAACGACGAAGTGCGCGTGAACGGCGGCGAAATGCGCGCCAAAGTGTTGGGCGAAGGCGGCAACCTCGGCGCCACCCAACTGGGCCGCATCGAATTCTGGCAAAATGGCGGCCGCTGCTGCACCGACGCCATCGACAACTCCGCCGGCGTAGATTGCTCCGACCACGAAGTAAACATCAAAATCCTGCTCGGCGAAGCCGTGCGCGCCGAACGCATCAGCTTGGAAGAGCGCGACGAATTGCTCCGGGACATGACCGGCGAAGTGGCGCAACTGGTGTTGCAAGACAACTATCTGCAAACCCAAGCCCTCTCCGTCGCCCAGCTCAACCCGGCAGGCTACCTGAAAACCGCCGCCGCGCTCATCCGCTATCTGGAAGAAAACGCCGGCCTCGACCGCGCTGTGGAATTCCTGCCGGACGAAGCCGAAATCAAACGCCGCGCCGAAGCCGGGGAAGGCCTGAGCAACCCGGAAGTTGCAGTATTGCTGTCCTACAGCAAAATACACTGCCAAGACAACCTCTTGGGCAGCGACCTCCCCGACGATCCCAACTTCCTGCCCGCACTTATCCGCTATTTCCCCGCCCCGCTCCAACAGCAATACGGCAGCGAAATGCAGCAGCACTATCTGCGGCGCGAAATCATCGCCAACCAGCTGGCCAACCGCGTCATCAACCGCATGGGTATGCACTTCATCCAGCGTTGCAGCGAAGAAAACCAAGCTTCCGTGGCCGACGTGGTGCGCGCCTACTGGATGGCCGATATCCTGCTCGACGGCGAAGCCCGTTTCCAAGCCGTGCAGGCGCTCGATAACCGCCTGCCTGCCGAAGCACAAATACGCCTGTGTGCCGACATTGCCGACCTTATCGGCCATGTAGCCGGCCAGCTGCTGCGCAGCAAACGCCCCTTCAGCAATATCGGCAGCCTCATCAGCCACTACCGCGCTCCCACCACCGAATTCATGCAGCAACTGCCGGAGCGCATCCAGGCCGAAGAGCACCCCAGCATCGCCGAACGCGAAACCTGGCTCAGCAGCTACGATGTGCTCAGCCAGCAAGATGTGGCCATGCTCGCACGTCTACCCTTTGCTGCCAATGTGTTGGCCGTGGTGGATTTGGCCGCCAAAATCGACAAGCCCATCGCCACCGTTGCCAAAGCCTACTTCATGCTCTCTGAAAAACTGAACATGAGCTGGATTTACCGCGCTATCGCCAAACTGCCGAGCGACAACCAATGGCAGTCGCAAGCCGGTTTGGCCATGTACGAAGACGCCACCAATATCTATTTGGCGTTCACGCGCGACTTCCTGCAGGCCGGCAGCAACGGCCGTGCCGCTGCCAAAATTGCCGCAGCCCGCAGCCAGATTGCCGACATGCAGCACTACGAACCGGCCGACTTGTCTATGCTCTCCGCGTTGGTACGTAATCTGTCCAAAATCGTGGCAGCAGACTGAAACTGTACAGCATGAGCCACACCATCTTTGCCGAACAGCCGCTGCTCGCCATCGACACCTCCACCCAGTGGTTGTCGTTGGCGCTGCGGCACAACGGCCATACCCGTCTATTCCATCAGGAGACCGGCAACCGGCAGTCTGAACTCATCCTGCCGCAGATTGCCGCCCTGCTGGACGAAGCCGGGCTGGCGGTGCGCGAACTGGCCGCCATCACCTATGCCCAAGGCCCGGGCGCATTTACCGGCCTGCGCATCGGCGCCGGTGTGGCACAAGGCTTGGCTGCGCCGTTCGGCATCCCGCTCATCCCCGTACCCTGCCTCGATGCAGCCGCTTCGCTCTGCCCCAGCCAAACTGCCGTACTGGCTGCCACCGATGCACGCATGGGCGAAGTGTTCTATGCCTGGTTCAACACCCAAACCCCTCAACGCTTGAGCGATTACCAAGTGGGCAAAGCTGCCGAAATCAGGCTACCTGAAAACTTTTCAGGTAGCCTCAGCCCTGACGGCATCAGCGGCATCGGCAACGCTTTCGCCCTGCCCGAGCCCCCGCCCTTCCCCGGCCGACCCGACATGCCCACCGCCGAGCACTACTTGGCGCTGGCCGCCTCCGACCGCTATCCCGCCGTTTCCGCCGCCGAGGCCGAACTGCTCTACGTGCGCGACAAAGTCGCTCTCACCGCCGCCGAACAGGCCGCGCGCAAAGGAGCGGCATGATCGTCTGCCTCGCCCGCCCGGGCGACAGCGCCGCCCTGGCCGCGCTCGATGCACAATGCAACCCCTCCCCTTGGTCGGAAAAGCAATTCGCCGCCTGCATCGGCCATGCCAACGAAACCGTACTGCTGGCCGAACAAGGCCGCGAGCTGGCCGGGCTCATCGTGTGGCAAACCATCCTCGACGAAGCCGAGCTGCATCTCATCGACACCGCCCCCGCCTACCGCCGCCAAGGTGTGGCCAGCCTGCTGCTTGATTACCTATTCAAACAGGCCGATGCCAAAAACATCCACCGCATCTTCCTCGAAGTGCGCCACAGCAACCGCGCCGCCATCGCCCTGTATCAACAACACGGCTTCATCCCCTGCGGCAGCCGCCCCGGCTACTACCCCCGCCCCGACGGCAGCCGCGAAGACGCCCTGCTGATGGAGAAACCATGCTGAGCAGCCGCTACCCCCGCCTGCACGAAGCCCTCGGCCTCGGCCCCATGTGGCTCAAACGCAGCGCCCGCCTTGCCGAAAACACCCGCCCCGAATCGCAAAGGCTACCTGAAAACGGGCAAACCGAACTCCGCACCGCTCCCGCCGCCGAACAAAGGCTACCTGAAAACAGGCAAAGCGAACCCCGTCCAAGCGGGCACAACGCGCTTCAACCAATCCCGCCCCACTCCGCCGCAGCCCAAACCAGGCTACCTGAAAATGAACAGAGCGGGCTTCGGCAAAACGAGGCCGGCGGGCTGCAGCAACATCCAAACCGCACCCTTGCGCCCAACCAGGCCGCCGCCCGCCCCGCGCCGCCCCCGCAAGGCCACCGTGCCGACGTGCTGGCTGCCATGGCCACTTCCCAACCACTCCAGCCCACACCTACGCAAACCGATAACGAAAGCGACCCCCTCGCCGTCGTGCAACGGCTTTGGGCAGCACTGCCCCCTGCCACCTTCGCCAACATAGAAGAGCTGCAACAGCAAGCCGCCGCCTGTGCCACCTGCTCCCTACACAGCCAGCGCAAACAAGCCCTCAGCGGCTACGGCGCCATGCCCGCCCGCCTCATGGTGATCAGCCTCAACCCCGCCCCCAGCGATGACGAAACCGGCCAGCTCATCAGCGGCTGGCACGGCCGGTTGCTCGACAATATGCTCGCCGCCATCGGCCTGGCGCCCGAACAAGTCTTCCGTACCGCCTGGCTGCGCTGCACACCGCGCATCGCCCTCAAAACCACCCCCGAAGAACAAGTGCGCTGCGCCGCCTTTATCCGCCAAGAATTCGCCTGGGTGCAGCCGCAAGCCGTCCTCCTGCTCGGCAACAGCTTCTACGACCCCGCCCGCCACTGGCTGCTCGAACAACTCATCGGCCGCACCCCCGCTTTCACAGTCCCCCACCCCGCCATCCTCCTGCGCCAGCCCGAGCTCAAAGCCCAAACCTGGCACAGCCTCAAACAGCTCAAAGCCGCCTTGGCCAAAGCCTAAGCAAGCCGCACAATATTTTTCAGGTAGCCTCTGCCCCGCAGGCTACCTGAAATTTTTTCGATTCAACCCAAACAAACCCAGCCACACTCGCCAATGTTATACCCTACCCCGTTACGTTATACTGAATTATAAATTCATATAAATCAATAAATTACTTGCAACCAACATCCATTTCCACTATCATTACCCCATCTATAAACACACCCTTATGAAAGGAAACAAAATGAGCAACTGCCATACCCATGCCAACCACCAACACGTTCACGGCGAAGGCTGCGACCATACCGCCATCAAACACGGCGACCACATCGACTACATCCACGACGGCCACCTGCACCACGAACACAACGGCCACTACGACGAGCACAGCCTCGATGTAAACGCCACCAACCCCGACGGCTGCCACCCCGTGCAAACCTGTAACGGCCATGTTCACGGCGAAGGCTGCGGCCACGAAGCCGTACCGCACGGCGACCACATCGACTACATCGTAAACGGCCGGCTGCACCACCAACACAGCGACCACTGCGATGACCACGGCCCGGTGGAAATCGTTAAGTAAGCCCATGCCAAAACTATTTCAGGTAGCCTTTGCATCACGAAAGGCTACCTGAAAATTTTTAGCCAGAGTCAAATCGACCATTGCCTCAGCAGAACCAAAGCAATTATTGATTCCCCCATCAGGCGGCAAACCGCAGGCATGCTAAAATTTCCTCTCCCCACCATCCCGAAAGCCCATCATGAACAAAGCCATCATCGGCAGCATTGCCGGCCTCATCGTACTCGGTGGCGCTGCCGCCGGCGGCAGCCTCTATGCTGACCAACAACTCACCGACAACGCCTACTCACCCGAGCTCATGCACCGCTCATTCGGCTTGGCCAACTTCTAAGCCCAAACCAAACTGGGCGCCCTGTCCGGCAGCGCCCAATGGCAAGGCGACCTCGTTCTAGACCCCTGCCAGCCTAGGAATAAAATTACCATCCGGAGCAGCGACACCATCCACCGTTCTCTCTCCGGCTACCGCATCGACAGCAAAATCTACATCGTATCCAACTCACCGGAGCTCCACACCTATTTCCCAGAAGGCTTCCTCCTCAATGCCCGCCGCCACATCAGCTGGGGCGGCAACGTGCAAACCAGCTTCAACCTCCCCGGCCGCACCGTGCAGAAAGACGGCAACACCCTCACCTGGCAAGACATCAACGGCCAAGTCAGCCTGTACAAAGAAAACAACGAGCTCATCCCCACCGAGCTCCAATTCAGCATCCCCGCCATCGAACTCAAATCCGGCCAAACCAGCTTCAGCCTGCAAAACCTCAGCCACCACAGCCAAAACAGTTTCCTCGGCCACGGCAAGCTGCAGACCGGCAGCAGCGAAACCACCCTCGCCGCCCTCACCTTCATCAGTTCACCTGGCAACAGCATCGTTTTCAGCCAAATTAAAACCACCGGCACCCAAAGCATCAACGACCAAACCACCGCCTAGGGCAGCAATTTCCACATCCAGCGCATCGACATCACCCAGCAAAGCCACTGCGACGACAGCAACTCCACCCAAAGCGCAGGCAGCAAACACAGCATCGAAGGCCTGCAGCTAATCAATCCCGATATCCAAACACACAATCTCGCCGCACCACTGCTGCGCGGCGGGGCTGGCGTGGGCGGGTTTGAGGGCGGCGAAGGCGTAGGTGAGGTTGGCGCGGAAGGTGTCGGCAGCAGCTTCCCCAGTGTCGCCGTTGAGGCCGGTGGGGATATCGAGCGCCATTTTGTAACCGACAGCGCGGTTGAGGCGGCGGCAGCATTCAGCGGCCTCGGGCGGCAGGCTACCTGAAAAACCGGTACCGAAAATGCCGTCTATAATCAAGCCATAGCCTTGCTCCAGCGCGGCAGGCAATGCCTCAGCCGGCAGGAAGCAGATACCATCCAAACCATGGAGGCGTTGGCGGTTGGTTTCGGCCAAATCCGACAGTACCGTACCCAAAAGCAGCACAATATCGGCCTGCCAGCCGTGCTGCTGCAACACACGGGCAATCACCAGCGCATCGCCGCCGTTATTGCCTTTGCCGCACACCAGTAGGGCCCGGCCCGGCATGGGCAGTCGGCGCAGCAAATCGGCAGCAGCAGCCTGCCCAGCATTTTCCATCAGCTGCAAAAAGCTGGTGCCAGCCGCCACAGCAGCCTGTTCGCGCTCGCGCATTTGGGCGGCGGTATAGATTTTCGGGGGATTCTGCGGCATAGTGTTCTCCTGTGTTGGTGTGGGCAAAATTCTATGCCCTTCTAGGCAAGGCAATTTTAATGCCGATGCTGCTTAGACAAACGCTGCAAATGGCTCGGATACACCGTGTGCGTTTCCACCCTGCCCTGTTCCACCGCATTGAGGATGACCCAGCCTTTTTGGTCTTGCGGGAAGTTGCGCACATATTCGCGCAGCAGCGGCAGAGCTTCGCTGCGTTTATTTTGCGTTAACAGGGCGGTGGCCAAATCCCGGCCGCTTTCTTTATGGCCGGCTTGGTAGGCGGCGCGCAACATGGGAATGGCGCGTTCCATGCGGGCGCCGGAAGCGAGGAAATTGCCGAATTCGCCCTGCACGGCGGGTTTGGCGGCGGCAGGAGCGAGGGCAAGCAGGCGGGTATAGTCGGCTTCGGCACGCTCGGCATAGCCGGCTTGGTCGAGGTTATGCCCCATCCAGTTTAGGCGAGCGCGCATTTGCAGGAGCGCCAAGTACCCTTGGCTGGGCGCGGCATCGGCACGCAGCGTATTGTTTTGCACGAGGCTGTCGAGCAGCACGCCCAAAGGCTGCAAATCGGCGATGGCGCGGCGGCGGTCGGCATCGTTGTCGAACTGCACCGGATATTCCGCCGCGTGTGCAGCCAAATTATCGAACGCACGCTGCACGGCAGGCATATTCACATTAATCGGCGGATGCTCGGGGCTGCCACTCACCAAGCTTTGCAGGCTCAGCGGCTGATAAGGCGCGGCCAAGACGGCGGAAGCGGCCAGTGCCAATAGGATGGCGAGCAGGTGTTTGTTCATGACGTTCCTTATATATAAATTGAGCTCAATCCGGCAGCAAAGGCTACCTGAAAATATTTCAAATAACACAGCGGCAATATACCGAAATTCACATTTGCGGCAAAGAGAGTGTTTTAACTTGGTTGCAGCAGAGCTTTCAGGTAGCCTCAAATAGTTCGGGCAGTCTGAAACTCCTGTATCCCACCTTCTTTCTCCCCATATCTTTTTGGTATCCCCCATCAAATAAAACGGTATTTTTCTATTGGCTACCCGCCGCCTATACTGCAACGGCATTCAAAACTTTCCCCCAACGCAACAGAGAGGTGTAGAAAATGCCGAACCCGCAAAAATCCCCCGTTCACGACCTGCGCTCCGCCATCGAGCTTTTAAAAACCCTGCCCAGCGAATTGGTGTCCACCGATGTGGAAGTTGATCCGATTGCCGAGCTCTCCGGCGTATACCGCTACGTTGGTGCCGGCGGCACCTGCCAGCGCCCCACCCGTAAAAACGGCCCGGCCATGCTGTTTAACAAAGTAAAAGGCTATCCCGGCATTCAGGTAGCCATCGGCTTGGTCGGCTCGCGCAAACGTGTTGGCCAGTTTCTCAATTGTGCTCCCGAACGCCTGGGCTTCCTGCTCAAAGACTCCGTACAAAATCCCATTCCGCCGGTACTGCTCGGCGAAGGGCAGCAACCGCAATGTCAGGAAGTGGTGCACCTAGCCAGCGATCCCGATTTCGACCTGCGCACCCTGCTGCCCGCACCCACCAACACCGTGGAAGACGCCGGCCCTTATTTCACGATGGGTTTGTGCTATGCCTCCGACCCAGAAACCGGCAAATCCGACATCACCATCCACCACCTGTGTGTGCAGAGCAAAGACGAGCTTTCCATGTGGCTTACCCCCGGCCGCCACATCGACGCCTTCCGCCAAAAAGCCGAAGCCGCCGGCAAACCGCTGCCGATTTCCATCAGCATCGGCGTGGATCCCGCCATTGAAATCGCCGCCTGCTTCGAGCCGCCCACCACGCCGCTGGGCTTCGACGAACTGAGCATTGCCGGCGCGCTGCGCGGCCACGGAGTGGAAATGGCCAAATGCCTCACCATCAACGAACGCGCCATCGCCCATGCCGAAGTGGTGATTGAAGGCGAACTGCTGCCCGATGTACGCGTGCGCGAAGATCAAAACAGCAACACCGGCAAGGCCATGCCAGAATTCCCCGGCTACACTGGCGACGCCAAGCCGCCCTGCCCGTGATCAAAGTGAAAACGGTTACCCACCGTAAAAATCCGATTCTGCGCACCACCATGGGCCCGGGCGAAGAGCACGTAAACATGGCCGGCATCCCCACCGAAGCCAGCATTCTGGATATGGTTGAACGCGCCATGCCCGGCCGCCTGCAAAACGTGTTTGCCCACTCTTCCGGCGGCGGAAAACTTTTGGCTGTGATGCAGTTTAAGAAAATCACGCCGGCCGACGAAGGCCGCCAACGCCAAGCCGCCCTGCTCGCCTTCTCCGCGTTCCCCGAATTGAAACACGTAATCCTGGTGGACGAAGACGTGGATATTTTCGACACCGACGATGTTTTGTGGGCTATGCAAACGCGCTACCAGGGCGATAACGACACCATCTTTCCCCGGCGTGCGCTGCCATCCGCTCGACCCATCACAATCGCCGGCGTTCAGCAACCGTCTGATTCAGGAAGGCACATCGTGTAAAACAATCTTCGATTGCACCGTGCCGCTGCACCTGAAAGAGCACTTCCAGCGCTGCAAGTTTATGGAAGTAGACGTAAAACGCTTCCTGCCTGACTTTGAAGCATAGGCAAAAAGGTTTCAGGTAGCCTCACTCAGCCTTATATGGCCAAGCCGTAGAGGCTACCTGAAAACCTAAGCGCATCCCACACCATCCACTCAAGGAGTAATCATGGGCAAACAACGCATCATCATTCCCAATGCCCACTAAAATCTCCAGCGCCCGCTCATAAAGGAAAAAACCGGTGGGTGTGGGCCGAATGCGCCCACCATCGCGAAACAGCAGCGGCGTACCGATTTCCTGCTCCAACTCCTGCACCCGCTTGCTCAACGGCGGCTGGGAAATATGCAACATTTCCGCCGCCTTGGTGAAGCTGCCGCATTCCACCACGGTGCAGAAGTATTTCAGCCGTTTAATGTCCATGGCGTTTCTCCTTGATTTTTAGTCGTACTGAATTAGAAACCAGGCAAAACAGCGAGCTGCTGATTTACTAAGCATTCTATCCTCGCCGCCCTGCCATACCTATTTTCAGGTAGCCTTCCCCTATTTTGCCCGCCGCAACAGGCGCAAGGCATTGGCGGAAACCAAAAGCGAGCTCAGGCTGCTGCCCAATCAGCCACACGCAGGCCGCACAGGTTATCCCGCCCAGTATCAGCACCGCCTCTCGCTCGTTTTCCGCCTTCACTTCCACAAATTCCGCCTGTATATCCGGCAACTCATACAGCTTGAGCTGCTCCAGCACTTCCGGCGGCGGCACCGCCTGTTCCGCCTCCGCCGTGCGTCGGGAGTAGTAGCTGCCCAGCTGCACCACCACCTGGCAGCCCGCACAGCAAGCCGGATGGCACACGCCTTCAAATTCAATCGGCAAATCCAAACCGCGCGGCACGGGTAGGCCGCAGTAGAAACAGGTGTTGGCTTGGGATTCGGTGTGGCTCATGGTGTGTGCTTTGCTTATAGGACGGCGCGGATTATAGGCTACCTGAAAATTTTCGGGGCGGGAATAATCTGATGAGAAGCGGATTGATACCGATATTTGATGTATCGCATTCAAATTTAAAAAGATTTGCTTGCAAAAAATTATTAAACCAGCTATATTCCCAGCAAGCTGTGAAGGCAGTATTTTCAGAGCGATGTATCCGATGTTTTAAGGCATGACGGCAGGCAAATTGCCCGAAATGCACCGAATATTTCGTAAATTAAGGAAATTATGATGGACATGAAAAACCTATCTGTCTATTTATAGCTGCTTTCACGCTCACCGGATGTGAAACCCTCGGCCTGCCCGGCGGCAGTTCCGCAAACAGTTGCAGCAACATCAACTGGGTTCGTCAAAACATCAAGCCGGGACAAACCACCCATAACGAAGTTATCGAATTGTGCGGCCAGCCCACTTCTTCCAGACAGGCCGGCGGTTCGCTGCAACTGAATTACGTCCGTACGCGGGAAGCGGATGAAACAACGACCAGTATGGTAAACGCGGCAGGCAGCATCGCTTGGTCTCAGTTCAATGCTTTGAGCACTACCAGCAAAAATCCGGTGCTAGGTCAAGTGGTAGCCAGAGGGATCAGCCCCGTGGCGACCAATGCCGGAACATATCTGCCAAGAAGAACCGAAGGCGTAACCATTTTCGTGCGCAACGGCAAAGTCAGCCGTATTGCTGCCAACAATTCGGCGCAATAACGCCCATTCCGAGCCGTCGTACTGCAACGCATAGTGGCAGCATGGGTAGGGTGTTGCGGAACGCACGCACGCGTTGCTTGAAGTTAAGTTCCTATCCGCGTGCGTGGCTGCGCCACATACCCTACCTCGCCAAGTCAAACCCGAAAGGCTACCTGAAATTCTCAGGTAGCCTTTTCCGCCCGCCCTTGCCGCGCCGAGCCTTGGGCAATACTGCTATAATGCGGCGTTTTGTATGGCCGCCCCCAGCCGTCATCCCTGGCTGTAATCCCAGGCTGTAATCAGTTATCCACCGTTTTTCAGGTAGCCCCCATCAGGCTGCCGGCAGTTGTGAAATATGAGCAAGAAACCTTCCCGCAAACCCGCCAAGCCGAAGCCAAACCGGCATAATCCCCCTTCCAAATCCGCGCGCCGGAGCCATATGCCTTCGGCGGCTACGGCGGCGTCACAATCCATTTCGCTGCTGGCAGATATGCTGTGGCTGTTGGTGCTGCTGTTTTCTGTGTGCCTGGCTTTGGCGCTGGCGAGCTTCACCATGGACGACCCAGCCTGGTCGCGCAGCATCCCCACCGATAATGAGCCGCACAATCTGGCCGGACTCGTGGGCGCATACACGGCCGATGTGGCCTATTATCTGTTCGGGCTGTCGGTGTGGTGGCTGCTGCTGGCGGCAGCGGTGTGGCTCTACCGCAATTTCCGCAGCGTGAAGCAGAGCAGCAAGAAGCCGTATCACTTGGGCATGGGCTTGAGCGGTGCGGCGCTGCTGCTATTTGGCAGTCCGCTTTTGGAGGCAGCGGCCTGGTCGGCAGAATTGCATGACAGCCTGCCGATGGGCGCGGGCGGCTTAATCGGCCAATCACTCGGCAGCGGCTTTATGCGGCTGCTGGGGGTTTCAGGTAGCCTGCTGGTGCAGGCAGTGCTGATTGTGGCGGGGCTGTCGCTGCTATTGCAGGTGTCGTGGCTCACGCTGTTGGAAAAGGCGGGGGCGCAGCTGGAATGGCTATGGTATCGGCTTATCCGCCAGCCGCACCAGTTTGTGCGCGACATACCGAATGCGAAGTTTGTCCGCCGCATGGTGCGCACGGCGAAAACAATTACCGCCGAAGAAGTGGCAACGGTGGAAGGTGCCAGCAGCAACCGCAAGCCGGTGGCGGTGCAGATTAACCAGCCCGCCAGTCAGGGGCTACCTGAAAAAGAAAAACCAGCACCCGAGCGGCAAAAAGATTTGTTTGCCCCCAAACGGCAGGCTGAAGACGGCGAATATCTGCTGCCGGAATTGGATTTGCTCACGCGCCCGCAGGAGCACAAACCAGAAATCAATCCCGAAGCCCTGCAGCACATGGCCGAGCGCATCGAGGCCAAGCTGGCCGAGTTCGGCATTCAGGTTACCGTGGTGAGCGCCACCGCCGGGCCGGTGATTACGCGTTTTGAAATCGAGCCGGCGCAGGGCGTGAAAGGCAGCCAGATTACCAATCTGGCCAAAGATTTGGCGCGTTCGCTTTCCATGCAGTCGGTGCGCGTGGTGGAAACCATTTCTGGCAAGAGCACCATGGGCATCGAAGTGCCGAACGAGAAGCGGCAGGAAGTGCTGCTGCGCGAAATCTTGTCTTCGCCGGTGTTTGCCGCCGCACCGTCCAAGCTCACCGTGGCCTTGGGCAAAGATATTGCCGGGCAGCCGGTGGTGGCTGATTTAGGCAAAATGCCGCATCTTCTGGTGGGCGGCATGACCGGCTCGGGCAAATCGGTGGGCGTGAATGCCATGATTATGTCGATGCTGTATAAGGCCGCGCCGGATGAAGTGCGATTTATCATGATCGACCCGAAAATGCTGGAGCTTTCCGTATATGAAGGCATTCCGCACCTGCTCTGCCCGGTGGTAACCGATATGCGCGAGGCCGGGCAGGCGCTGAATTGGTGTGTGGCCGAGATGGAAAAACGCTACCGCCTGCTCGCCCATGCCGGCGTGCGCAACCTGGCCGGCTTCAACCAAAAAGTGGCCGAGGCCGCCGCTTCCGGCAAGCCGCTGCCCAATCCCTTCAGCCCCAACCCCGACGAGCCCGAGCCGCTGCAAAAGCTGCCCTATATCGTGATTGTGATTGATGAATTGGCTGATTTGATAATGACCGAGAAAAAGGCGGTGGAAACGCAAATCGCCCGCCTGGCACAAAAAGCCCGTGCCGCCGGTATGCACCTGATTGTGGCTACCCAGCGCCCCAGCGTGGACGTGGTAACCGGCCTGATTAAGGCCAACATCCCCACCCGCATGGCCTTCACTGTGCAAAGCCGCATCGACAGCCGCACCATCCTCGACCAGATGGGCGCGGAAGACCTGCTCAAATACGGCGACCTCCTCTTCCTTCAGCCCGGCAGCGCCGAGCCCGTGCGTCTGCAAGGCGCGTTTGTGAGCGACCACGAAGTGCACGAAGTGGCCTCCTTTGCCAAACGCCAGCAGGGTGCCAACTACATCGAAGGCCTGCTCTCCGGCGAAGCAGCGCAGGAAACCGTAAACGCCGTCAGCCCCAATGCTGCCGGCGACGAAATGTTCGACCAAGCCGTCACCTTTATTCTGGAAAGCCGCAAAACCTCCATCTCCTCGCTGCAACGCCAACTGCGCATCGGTTACAACCGAGCCGCCAACCTGATGCAGGCTTTGGAAGACGCGGGCATCGTTTCCCCCGCCGATGTGAGTGGAGCGCGTAAAATATTGGCAAGGAAGGATGACTTATAGAAATATTGGAGCCGATGTTTTCAGGTAGCCTCCAATAAAAACACCCAAGGAGCCCCATGCCCCACTTCCAACCCGAGCCGCCACACGGCGGCCGGCAGCAAGCTCGAGTCGGCATTCTTCTGGTCAACCTCGGCACGCCCGCTGCGCCCACCCCCGAAGCCATGCGCCATTTCTTGCGCGAATTCTTGTCCGACCCGCGCGTGGTCGAGCTGCCACGCTTGTTGTGGCAGCCGCTGCTGCACGGCATCATCCTGCCCTTCCGTGCAAAAAAAAGCGCACATAGCTACCGCCAGATCTGGCAAAGAGAAGGCTCTCCGCTGGCTGTGTTCACAGCCAAACAGGCTGCCGCCCTGCAAGCCGAGCTGCCGCAAGTGCTGGTGGGACACGCCATGTCCTACGGCGTGCCTGCCGTGGCCGATGCCATCGCCGTCATGAAAGCCCAAGGGGTAGACCGCTTGCTCGCCATCCCCCTCTATCCGCAATACGCTGCCAGCAGCAGTGGCGCCGCGCTGGATAAGGTGTTGAGCGTATTGCTCCAACAGCGCAACCAAATCAGTCTGCGCACCATCAGCCGCTTCTACAACCACCCCAGTTACATCCAAGCCATGGCCGCACATATCCGCGCTTACTGGCAGCTGCACGGCCGCAGCCAACGCATCCTGTTCAGCTTTAATGCCATCCCCAAAGCCGCCGTGCAGCAGGGCGACCCTTACGAGGCCGAATGCCATGCCAGCGCAGAAATGCTGGCTAAAGCCCTGCAGCTCACCACCCAAGAATGGTATATCGCCTTCCAAAGCCACTTTGGCCGCAACCGCTGGATAGGTCCTGCCACCACCGATTTGCTCACCGAACTGCCTGCCAAACACAACATCCGCGAGCTCGACATTTTCTGCCCAGGCTTCGTGAGCGACTGCCTGGAATCCCTAGAAGAGCTCGCGATAAAAGGATGCGAACAATTCCACGAAGCCGGTGGCCAAACCTTCCGCTTCATCCCCTGCCTCAACGACAACCCCATCTTCATCGAGGCTCTGGCCGATATCGCACAAGAAAACTTAAGCGGCTGGGTGTAGAGAGAGGCTACCTGAAACACTTTCAGGTAGCCTGTATCTTTGCTTTTCCGGCACTCAAACTTTCAGGTAGCCATATACCGTGAAGCACAACTCGCCCTCCACATATGGAATGGCAAACCGATCCAATATCGCGCGGATACCCTCGCTATTATCCACGATTTCCCGCGCAATCAGGTGCCCGCGAAACACCGAGCGCAATTTCCGAATTTTCACCCATTCTAATGTCGAACATCGGATAAAAATGCTCATGGCCCCAATCGCCGATTGCCACCGTTGTTTCAGCTATGGCTTGCTCAACCTCCGCTTCCGATATTTCGTCAAACAAATACTTGATTTCATAGGCCGGCGCATTTTCCATTCATCCATTGCCTCACGCAGCTCCCGCCATTTGGTGTTGTTCATCGCACCCACCAGTCTGTTTTGCTGCACAAATTCACGCACGCGGCGGCGGTAGCGTTCTTGTTTGCTTTTGAGCTCCGCCCATTCGTCTGTTGGCATCGACATCTCCATCAGGCTACCCAAAAATCAAACTGCTTCCAGGTAGCCTTCCCCCATTCTTACTCAAACAACATCCCGGCCAAGCCCAATGTGTTGTTTACCATATGAATCAAAATCGGGTATTTCAAATCTCTGGTGTGTAGATAGGCCGCGCCGAGCACCAGTCCTATGGTGAAATACAACAGGAAATCGTAATGTACCGGCGGGCTGTGCAGGCTGCCGAAGATGAAGGCAGACAGCAACAGCAACAGCCAGCGTTTGGTGCGGTTTTCTACGCTGCCGAAGCTTTGGAAAAAAATGCCACGCAGCAGCAGCTCTTCCAAAATCGGCGCAAATAGCAGGATATAGGCCGCCATCGTCAGCGGGGCACGTTGCAGCATTTCCATAACCATGCGCTGATTTTGCAGGTTGTCCACGCTGCTTTCTAGGCCCAGCGCAGCCATCAGTATTTCATAGAGCGGGTTGGTGGCCAGCATCAACGCAATATAGCCCACCGCCCACAACAGTTTTTTGCCGGAAAACCGGCTTTGCCAATCATGGAAATAGCCGTCTGCCTGCTTAAGGTAGAGCTGCAGGGATAGCCTGCACATGGCCACGGCGGCAACCGTAAACAGCAGTGCAGCCACAGCTTGGGCAGCCATGCTTCTGCCCATGCCGCCGAGCAGCCAGGCCAATGTCGGCAGCACCTGCATCAGTATCAGCAGGGGAATAAACTGTAAGAGTGAAATGAATTTATCCCGCACCGCAGACTCCGGTTTTCGGCTTGCTGCCCAAGATATTAATCACTTTGCGTGCGGGTTTTTCAGGTAGCCCTTCGTCTTCATTGTCACGCGGGGCGTTAAAGAAAACGGTTTCGCTGTCGAAGGCCAAATCGCCGCCGTGTTTCAAGGTCTGACCGCGTTGCAAACCGGCAAAATCAAACAGTTCGGTATCGGCCAAATGCGAGGGCACCACGTTTTGCAGCGCGGAAAACATACTTTCGATACGGCCGGGGAAGTGTTTATCCCAATCTTTCAGCATTTCACTCACTACCTGCCGCTGCAGATTGGGCTGCGAGCCGCACAGGTTGCAGGGGATAATGGGGAACTGCTTGATTTCGGCGTATTTGATCAAGTCTTTTTCTTTCACATAGGCCAGCGGGCGGATCACGATGTGCTCGCCGTTGTCGCTCACCAGTTTGGGCGGCATGGCTTTGAGTTTGCCGCCGTAGAACATGTTTAAAAACAGGGTGGCGAGAATGTCGTCGCGGTGGTGGCCGAGCGCGATTTTGGTGCAGCCCAGCTCTTTGGCCGTGCGGTAGAGGATGCCGCGCCGCAGGCGGCTGCACAGCGAGCAGGTGGTTTTGCCTTCGTCCAACACGCGCTTCACGGTGGAATAGGTGTCTTCTTCCACAATTTTGAACGGCACGCCGATAGAAGTCAGATATTCTGGCAACACGTGTTCGGGAAAGCCGGGCTGTTTTTGGTCGAGGTTCACCGCCACCAGCTCGAAATCGATCGGTGCGGAGGCTTGCAGGTGGCGTAGGATGTCTAAGAGGGCGTAGCTGTCTTTGCCGCCGGAGAGGCAGACCATGACTTTGTCGCCCTCTTCAATCATATTGAAATCGTTAATCGCTTGGCCCACGGCGTGGCGCAGGCGTTTGTGCAGTTTGTTGGCTTCGTGTTCGTGTTTTGGTTTATTGGACATAATGATGTGTCGGCAACGTAAAGTGCGGGATTGTAACGCAATGTAGGCTGATTTTATAGCAGGTAAAGTATCGGCCCGACAGCTGAAAGTATGCAAAGAATACGGTACACTGCGTTTCGTTTTAAACAAAAAGCAGGGAAAGGAAACGAATGTTTGCAAATCGAGTGTTGGCCCTGTTGGCCGCCGTGTGGTTTGGCGCGTATCTTTTGGCCGGCTATGGCGTGGCGCCGCTATTGTTCCAATCTCTGCCCAAAGAGCAGGCTGGCAGCCTGGCCGGCGCGCTGTTTAGCGCGGTGAACTATATCGGGCTGTTTGTGTGGGCCATCCTTTATTTGGCCGGCCTCTCGGCACAGAAACGCAGCTACGGCCAACGCAGCAAACTCAGCTCACGCATCGCCGCCCTCACTTGGCTGCTGCTGGCCATCTCGCAATTTGCGCTGGTACCGCTTATCCGTGCCCTCCGCAGCGGGCAGGCGCATTGGCTCTCCAACCTACTCGGCGGCGGGCTGTCTTTCTGGCACAGCATGTCCAGCAGCCTATATGTGCTCATCAGCCTGCTCGGCCTGTTTTTAATCATGCGCCTGCTGCGTTTCGAGTGGCAATAAATCGGGCTGAAAAGGCTACCTGAAAGTTTAGCCGCGTTTCAGGTAGCCTCTACTGCTTGCCGCCCTATTCCCGCACTTATACAATGCGCCTCATTCCAACTCTTCAAAAATAAAGGAAACCCCATGTTGGCCAAACAAATCCTCGACGAACTCGCCGGAAAAATCGGCAACGCCATTGCCGAAAGCCCGGTGAAACCGGTGAAAGACGTGGAAAAAAACGTGAAAACCCTGCTCGGCAGCACATTCGGCAAGCTCGATTTGGTAACGCGCGAAGAATTCGACATCCAACAGCAGGTGCTCATCAAAACCCGCGAAAAGCTGGCCGCCTTAGAAGCGCGCCTGGCCAAGCTGGAAGCCGCCGCCCCGGCCGCCCTGCCCAATCCTTCCGAACAGCAATAGGAAGCGCGGCATGAGTTTGGCGGTGGTATACAGCCGGGCGCTCAGCGGCATGGCCGCGCCCTTGGTGGAAGTGGAAGCCCACTTGGCCAACGGCCTGCCCGCATTCAATATCGTCGGCCTGCCCGACACCGAAGTGAAAGAAAGCCGCGACCGCGTGCGCGCCGCCATCATCCAAAGCGGCTTCGACTTCCCCGCCAAAAAAATCACCGTCAACCTCGCCCCGGCGGATTTGCCCAAAGAATCCGGCCGTTTCGACCTGCCGATTGCCGTGGGCATCCTCGCCGCCTCCGGCCAAATCGCCATTTCGCCCGAAGAATTGGCGCAATACGAGTTAGCCGGCGAACTGGCCTTGTCCGGCCTGCTGCGCCCGGTGCGCGGCGCGCTGGCCATGGTGTGGCAGAGCACGCAGGCGCGGCGGCATTTTATTTTGCCGCCAGAGAGCGCCGGGCAGGCCGCGCTGATTGAACGTGCCGAAGTGTTGGCTGCCGAAAGCCTGGTGGCCGTGGCCGCCCACCTCAACGGCATCGCCTCCCTGCCCCGCTGCCAAGCCCGTGCCGAAGCGGCCGAAGAAGCGCCCTATCCCGACCTGCAAGACGTAAAAGGCCAGCACACCGCGCGGCTCGCGCTCGAAATTGCCGCTGCCGGCGGCCACAGCATCCTGATGAGCGGCCCGCCCGGCACCGGCAAATCCATGCTGGCGCAACGCCTGCCCGGCATCCTGCCGCCTCTCTCCGACGACGAAATCACCGAAACCTGGGCGCTGCGCTCGCTGCTGCCCCAACAGCACAGCTTCTCCCGCCGCCGCCCCTTCCGTTCGCCGCACCACAGCGCCAGCGCCGCCGCCATGGTGGGCGGCGGTTCCGACCCAAAACCCGGCGAAATTTCCCTGGCGCACAACGGCGTATTGTTTCTCGACGAATTGCCCGAATTCGACCGCAAGGTGCTGGAAATGCTGCGCGAACCGCTGGAAAACGGCCTTATCCACATTTCCCGCGCCAGCCGCCAAGCCACCTATCCCGCCCGCTTCCAGCTGGTCGCCGCCATGAACCCCTGCCCCTGCGGCTACCTCGGCCACCCCGCCAAACCCTGCCGCTGCACGCCCGAAAGCATCGCCCGTTATCGCGGCAAAATTTCCGGCCCGCTTCTGGATAGGATTGATTTGATTATCGAAGTGCCCGCCCTCTCCGCCGCCGAGCTTACCCAAGCCACACCCGGCGAGCCCAGCGCCGCCGTTCGCGAACGCGTGCTGGCCGCGCGCGAGCGCCAACAACGGCGGCAGGGCAAAAGCAACGCCCTGCTCAACGTAACCGAGCTGGACGAACTGGCCGCCGTCGAGCCTGAAGCCAAAGCCGCCCTCTCCGCCGTGCTGGAAAAACTTTCGCTTTCCGCCCGCAGCTACCACCGCATCCTGCGCATCGCCCGCACCCTGGCCGACCTGGCCGGCAGCGAAACCGTAAACCAGCGCCACGTGATGCAGGCCGTGAGCTTCCGCCGCACCCCGTCTTAAAATAAGGCTACCTGAAACATTTCAGGTAGCCTTTACCATTCCGCCCTAGCGTTCGCTCAAATTCAGATAATGCCGGCTGCCGCGCATATTGGCGATAGCGTGCAGCAGCAGTTGAAAATGGTCGGGGTTGTTCACAAAATCCAGCTCTTCGGTGTTGGCAATCAGCAGCGGGGCGCGGTCGTAGAGGTAGAAATAGCGGTGGTATTCCTCGTGTACCTGCTGCAGGTAGCCGGGCGGGAACAGGTTGATGTGGTTGTCGCCCCGGCTGCGCAGCTGCGCTTCGGCGGCACCGGCGCTGGTTTGCAGGTAAATCACCAAATCGGGCACGGGAATTTCGGGCATGATTTTTTGCTTGAGCTGCCAATACAGCGCCTGCTCGTCTTCACGCAGGATGGTGGGCACGAAAATCTGGTCTTTTTCCAATAAGAAATCGCTCACCACACGCTGCATACTGTGGTTGGCATTGCCGATTTCGTCGGCAGCGGCGATGAGGTTGAGCGTTTCGGTGCGGCGTAGCAGGAAGTAGAGCTCGGCGGCCAGGCCGTGGTTGGCGGCATTGAGGTAGAACTGCTCCAAAAACGGGTTCTGCTCGGGCTGTTCACTGATGAGGGTGCAGCCGAAATGCTCGGCCAGCTTGCGGCTAAGCGGGGATTTGCCGCTGCCGATGGGGCCTTCCACAACAATGTAGCGGTAGTCTGACTGCATAGTTTCTCCTTGGAATGTTTCAGGTAGCCTTTCGGGGGTTCAGGCAGCCTTTCAAAGGCTACCTGAAAACTTAACTCTCTGTTCCATCTAAACGTTGCACGCTTTCATTGCCCAGAGTGGCGGCCAGCTCGGCAGCGGTGGTAGTTTGGCCGGGCAAGATGTGCTGCGGGGCGATTTCGGCCAGGGGAATCATCACGAAGCCGCGCTGATGGGCGCGCGGGTGCGGCAGCTGCAAGGCGGGGCTGTCGAGCGTTTGGCCGGCGTAGTCGATTAAGTCTAAATCCAGCGTGCGCGGGGCATTGCGGAAGCTGCGCACGCGGCCGGCGGCGGCTTCGGTTTGGTGCAGCAGCGCGAGCAGTTCGGCAGCGGGCAAATCGGTAGAGAGCAGCGCCATGGCATTGATGAAGTCAGGCTGGTCGGCATAGCCCACCGGCGCGGTGCGGTAAAACGAGGAAGCGGCCAGCACCTGCACTTGCGGATGTGCGGCCAGCGCGGCCAGGGCGTTTTGCAGCTGGGAAACGGGCTGTTCGAGGTTGCTACCCAAGGCAATAATGGCTTGCTTCATTTGGCGTTTTTAATCATGGAGTGATTGGAATTGGGGCTACCTGAAAACGGAGTTGTCGGTATTTTTCAGGTAGCCTTTGAATGAGGTGTCGGATTCGAGGATCCGACCTATGGCTGCTTCAACCCAATGCCGCCTATTCAGCCGCGCCCTTATCTACCGCATCTGTTTTCTTCTTGCGCCGGCGGCGGCGTTTTTTGGCCGGGGCATCGCCGCTGTCGGGGCGTTGTTCGGCGGCTTGAATCATCTGCTTGCGCTGTTCTTCATCGGCTTCTTGGAAAGCTGTCCACCAGTCGGCAATGCCCTGCCCCACTTCGCCGGCACGGGCGCGCAGCAGCAGGAAATCGTAGGCGGCACGGAAACGGGGCTGGGCGAGCAGGCGGAAGGGGCGGGCGCCGCGCCGGTGCTCAAACTGGGGCTGGAGCTGCCAGATTTCGCGCATCGAGGCGGTGAAGCGGTGTGGCACGCCCCAGCCTTTTTCCATGTGGGCGCGGGTTTCGGCCACGGCGGTGCTGAGCGCGGGCATGGTTCTGAGCCCGCTATTCTGAGCGCGCTGCCAGGCCTCGAGCACCTGCGGCCACAATACGGCGGCCAGCACAAAACCCACCGATACGCCTTGGTCGGCGCGCAGGCGGCTGTCGGTGCCGTTGAGGGCAAGCGCCACGATGCTGCACCCTTGGTTTTCAGGTAGCCTTTCCAAGGCGCAAGCAAGCAGGGGGTGCACGCTTTGGCCATCCATGCCCAGAGCCTGCATCTGTTTGAGGCAGCTGATGGCTGCGCCGGAAAACAAGAGTTTCATCACTTCGTCGAACAGGCGCGCCAGCGGCTCTTTGGGCAACAGGTGCAGGCATTCGGCAATCGGCGCGGCGGTGTCGGGGGCTACCTGAAAACCGAGTTTGCCCGAAAGCCGGGCGGCGCGCAGCATGCGCACCGGGTCTTCCTGATAGCGCGCGCGGGTGTCGCCAATCATCACCAGGCGTTTGGCGCGGATGTCGGCCACTCCGTGATGGAAATCGGTGATTTCCCCGCGTGCGGGGTTGTAATACAGGGCGTTGCAGGTGAAATCGCGGCGGGCGGCGTCTTGCTCCATGCTGCCGTAGCTGTTGTCTTGCATGATGCGGCCGTGTTCGTTTTGCCGCGCGGGGCGGCGGCCGCCGCGGAAGGTGGTGACTTCAATCGTTTCCGACCCCACCATCACGTGCACAATCTGAAAGCGGCGGCCGATGATGCGGCTGCGGCGGAATACTTTGCGCACTTCTTCCGGGCGGGCGTTGGTGGCCACGTCGAAGTCTTTCGGCTCGATGCCCAAAAGCAAATCGCGCACCGCGCCGCCTACCACATAAGCCTCAAACCCGGCCTGCTGCAACCGCGACACCACCTTTTCCGCCGCATAGCTGATCTCGTCCGGCGTGATGCCGTGTTCGTTTTGCGGCAGCACCTGTTTGTGTGAATATGTTGCGGCGGCTTCAGGTTTGCCCGGCAGGATTTTGCGCAGCCATCTAGTCAGCATAGGGGATATTCTCTTCTTGTTTTTCAGGTAGCCTGCGGTGTGCACGCAGGCGCGTGTTTCAGATAAAGTGCGCAGTATAACCTTTCACCGCAACGGCTGCCAAACCAAGCGCTTTCCATTATAATCGCCGCTACCCCGCACCACAGGAAAACACACCATGTATAACTACCAATCCGACGCCACCCAGTTCCTGCAAAAATACATCGAAGAACACCCCGAAGAGCAAGAACGCCGCCTCCAAAACCGCGGCCTGTTGTAGGATGTTGAGCTCAACCCCGAAGAGCAGGCCAATTTCGCCGCCGGCAAAGTCGCCAAAAAACCCTACACCTACTATTCCTACTAAACCCCGCACCGCGCCATGACCGCAGCCACCGCCCATCTGCCCCCCGACCTGGCAGGCTACCTGAAAAGCATCAACCCGCCCGAAGCAGAAGTGTTGCAACGCCTGCGCCAAACCACCGCGCAGCACCGCATGGGCAAAATGCACCTGGCCGCCGAGCAAGCCCAGCTCCTCGCCTTTCTCGTGCAGCTCATCCGCGCCGAACGCTGCCTCGAAATCGGCGTGTTCACCGGCTACAGCAGCACCGCCGTCGCCCTCGCCATGCCCGAACACGGCCGCCTCACCGCCTGCGACATCAACATCACCTACACCAACACCGCACGCCGCTTCTGGCGCGAAGCCGGCGTGGAACACAAAATCGAGCTCCACCTCCAGCCCGCCCTCATCACGCTCGACCAACTTATCGAGCAAGGCCGCAGCGGCAGTTACGATTTCGCCCTTATCGATGCCGACAAACCGCCTACCGCCCACTACTACGAACGCTGCCTCACCCTGCTGCGCCCCGGCGGCCTCATCGCCATCGACAACCTCCTGCTCGGCGGCCGCGTGTATCAGGAAAATGCCGAGCCCGCGCCCGAACCCATCAAGCGCATCCGCGCCTTCAACCAATCCCTACAAACAGATTCCCGCGTCGCCGCCCTCACCCTGCCCCTGGGCGACGGCCTTACACTGCTGCGCAAACGTTATCCCGAGGAAACCCCATGCGCCTGATTATTCCAGCTGTCCTCTGCGGCCTCGCTGCTTGCACCGCTCTCCCCCCCACACGACCATCCGCCGCCGGCAGCCCCCAACCCTCGCAGCGTATCGTAACCGAACTTACCGCCCACAACCAGCAAATCAGCCAGCTGCAACAACAAATTGTCGAACTACGCGGCCAAATTAGCGAACTGCAACAACGCCAGCAGCAGCTCGCTCAGCTCCTCGATGCTCGAGCCGCCTCCCGCCGCAGCACCAGCCACAGCAGTGCCGAGCCTGCCACCACTCCGGCTGAAAACCCGCAAGAGCAAGCCTATCAACAAGCCCTGCAACTCTATCGCAGCGGCCTCTACAGCCAGGCCCTACAGCAGCTGCGCTTCGCCGAACGCAGCGGCAGCGGCGGCCGCACCGAGCAAAACGCCCTCTTCCTGCTCATGCAGAGCCACGAAAAACTGCGCAACTGCGAATCCGTCATCCTCACCGGCCAACGCTTCGCCGCCCGCTTCGCCGCCAACCCCAAAGCCGCCGAGGCCCTTTACAGTGTCGGCCACTGCCAATGGGGCATGCAGCAGCGAGACATCGCCCGCGCCACCTGGCGCAAGCTGATGCAAACCTACCCCAATAGCCCAGCTGCCCGCCGCGCTAATCAACGTATCCAAAACAACCGTTGATGAATGAGGTTACCTGAAATTTCAGGTAGCCCCTTGCCAGCCGGGCTTTTAAGCCCAAACAGAAGCCCTTCCAAATGAAAACCTTCCTAGCCGCCCTACTCACCGCCGCCAGCCTGTCTGCCCAAGCTGCAGACTACTTCCTGCCCCACATCGAAGCCGACGGCACGGCAAACGTCCGCACCGCGCCCAATGCCAACAGCAGAATCCTCGCCAGGCTGGATTACCGCAGCGCACAACGCGAAATCCTCAGCAGGCAGGGCAATTGGTACCACATCCGCCTAGATGGCCGGCGCATCGGATTTGTGCACCAAAACCAGGGCTTTATTGTGCAAAACTACATTGTCGCCAGCCCTAACGGCTCAGCAAATGTCCACAGCATCCACCCTGGCTGCCCAACTGGCAGAGCCCCAATCATCAAAACGCTATCCAACGGCACACGCGTGCAAATTGTTCCAGGTTTGAGCAAAGACAACTGGCTGCTATACGACAACCAGGGCGCATACACCGAAAAAGACGAATACGGCAACGATGCCGTATTCCAAGGCTATATCCACAAAAGCCAGCTGCGGCGTGTAAATTAACAGCCCTCCTCATATAGTGGATTAACAAAAATCGGGACAAGGCGGCGAGCCGAGGACAGTACAATCAATACGACAAGGCGAACCAACGCCATACCGGTTTTTGTTAATCCACTACATGAAATGCCTGCCATAAAGGCTATCTGAAATTTAGCTTCGCAGAAACTTTACTTCCTTCGGAAGCTCCGTTTTCAGGTAGCCTCTCCCCTTCCCACCAGCTACCACAAAAGGACTCCCCCATGCCTTCCATCAAACGTGCCCTGATCAGCCTGTCCGACAAAAACGGCGCAGTCGAATTTGCCCGAACCCTGCACAAACTCGGCGTCGAAATCCTCTCCACCGGCGGCACGGCGAAGCTGCTTGCCGATGCGGGCGTTCCCGTGATTGAAGTCGCCGACTATACCGGTTTCCCCGAAATGCTCGATGGCCGCGTGAAAACCCTGCATCCCAAAATCCACGGCGGCATTCTCGGCCGGCGCGATTTGCTTGATCACGTTGCCACCATGGAAGAGCACGACATCGGCAATATCGACCTCGTGTGCGTGAACCTTTACCCCTTCGCCGCCACCATCGCCAAACCCGGCTGCACGCTGGAAGATGCGATTGAAAACATCGACATCGGTGGCCCAACCATGGTGCGCTCCGCCGCGAAAAACTGGAAACACGTCGCCATCGTTACCGACACCGCCGACTTCCCTGCCGTCGCCGCCGAAATGGAAGCCAACGGCGGCGCGTTGAGCGACAAAACCCGCTTCAACCTGTCGCGCAAGGCATTCAGCCACACTGCCCAATACGACGGCATGATTTCCAACTACCTGACCTCGCTTTCAGACGACGTATTGAGCGGCACGCCAGAAATCGACGAATTCCCAAGCCAGTTCAAACAAAGCTGGATTAAAGTGCAAGACATGCGCTACGGCGAAAACCCGCACCAGCGCGCCGCGTTCTACCGCGATTTGCAGCCCGCCGCAGGCAGCCTCGCAGCATACAAGCAACTGCAAGGCAAGGAATTGTCGTACAACAACATCGCCGATGCCGATGCCGCTTGGGAAGCCGTCAAATCCTTCGACACGCCCGCCTGCGTGATTGTGAAACACGCCAATCCGTGCGGCGTCGCCGTTGCAGCCGATACATTGACCGCCTACAAACTCGCCTACGCCACCGACACCACCAGTGCGTTCGGCGGCATCATCGCCTTCAACCGTGAAGTAGACGGCGAAACCGTCAAACAGATTACCGATAATCAGTTTATGGAAGTCTTGATGGCGCCCAAGTTCACCGCCGAAGCACTCGAAATCGCCGCCGCCAAGAAAAACGTGCGCGTATTGCAAATTTCTCTAACAACCCCGCTCGAAGCAGGCGCGAACCGCTTTGAACTCAAACGCGTCGGCGGCGGACTGTTGGTGCAAACGCCCGACATCCACCGCATCAGCCGCGCCGATTTGAAAGTCGTCTCCAAACGCCAACCGACCGAACAGGAATGGAACGATTTGCTGTTTGTCTGGAACGTCGCAAAATACGTCAAATCCAACGCCATCGTGTTCGGCAAAGGCGGCCAGACCTACGGCATCGGCGCCGGCCAAATGAGCCGCGTGGACAGCACCTGCATCGCCGCCCGCAAAGCGCAGGACGCAGGCCTAGACTTAAACGGCGCGTGTGCCGCCTCCGATGCCTTCTTCCCCTTCCGCGATGGTGTGGACGCCATCACCGAACAGGGCATCAAAGCCATCATCCACCCCGCAGGCTCAATGCGCGATCAGGAAGTCTTCGATGCAGCGGACGAACACGGCATCGCTATGGTGGTAACGGGTGTTCGCCATTTTAGGCATTAAGCTTTTCCGTATGGCAAAAGGCTACCTGAAAGTTTCAGGTAGCCTTTTATATAACTGATATAATGAAGAAACATTGTTTCAGAACACAATTATTAGGAGAAGCAATATGCAAAAATATATTTTGACCACCCTATTGCTTGCCTGCGCCACAACAGCTGGGGCAGACAATTTCCGCCCACAAAAACTGGCCTTGATCCATAGCCTATATGTATCCTATCAAAACGGCAATACTATTCATGCACATCCGGAACGCCATTTTTCCGCCGATCTACAGGCTGTATACCAAGAAGACAAACAGCATACACCACCGAACGAAGTCGGCTGCATCGATTACGACCCGATTATTGCCGGGCAGGATTGGGATCAAACCAGCCTAAACCGGACGCTGAACATCCGGCCACTGGCCAACGGCCGAATCGAAGCCGTATTTCAGCAGTTTCCCGGCGATTTCTCGGCCACCCAAGTGCAATTCGTGCTGCAATGCAGCCCAAACGGCCACTGTTTGGTCGACGACATCTACTCCGCCACGCCAGGAAACCGCTTGGTTTCATTCAAACGCAACGTACGGCGCTGTATTAGCGAAATGACCAAACAGCACTAAGGCTACACCAAACTTTGTTAGAATCGATAACAACATAGCCCCTACCAACCACCATATTTTTCAGGTAGCCTCAAGAACAAACTCATGGAACCTCAAGAACTCGATACCCTAAACCTCAACGAAGCCCTCGCCGAAATCCTGCAAGCCTACGGCTATGCCTGCCAAACGCAAGGGGAAAAAATCCTGCCCGATTTCGCCGTGCCCGTGCAGCTCGAAACCTGGGCGTTTCCGCACCAACACGGCAACGGCGCGGTGGTGAACCGTTTCAATGTCGGTATCACGCTGCCTGACAGGCGCGAATTCTACGAATGCTGCGACGGCATCGGCGAAAACCTGGAGGACTCCCTCTCGCGCAACCTACACAACTTCTGCACCAACAGCCTGCACATTTTGCTCGATGCGTTCAATACCGGTGAAAACCTTGCCCACACGAAATCTGGATAAGCTGCAACGGTGAAAGTTTTCAAGCAATTCTGGGTTACTGGGTGACCAAAGGCGCCAGTGATAGTGGTATGGCAAACCATGAAAACGCAATATCATTAATCCACTTTTTTATGCCCAAGCCGAAAACGAAACACTGAATGCAGAGTTTATGATAGACAACCAAGACAATGCCGCTGCCGAGAAACAGCTTGCCCAATTCCCCTAGCCGCGCAAAGAAGCCTATTACAGCGTGCGGTGGTGCATCATGCTCAAGCCGTTGGCTTCGGCGTAATAACGTTGAGCTATATATTTTTCCATAACAAAAGGCTACCTGAAATTTTTCAGGTAGCCTTTATCCAATCTACTTAAAGCGACTTAGTCTTCACCGGCAAATGCCAACAGCAGGCGCAGCAGGCTGACGAAGATGTTGTAGATGGCAACAAACAAAGTCAGCGCGGCACTAATGTGGCTGTCTTCACCGCCTTCAACTACCACGCGCACTTGCCACATAATCAACACTGAGCTGACGATTGAGAATAAGGCAGATACGGTGAGCGAGAGTGCAGGAATCTGCAGGAAGAAGCTGGCAACCATGGCAATAACGGCCACCACGAAACCCACGCTAACGAAGCGGGCGATGCTGTTGGTTTGGAAGGTGGGCGATTTGGCCATGGCTGCCATGCTCAGAAATACGGCGGCAGTCATGACGGCGGCAATGCCGATGAGTTCTATGCCGTTGGAAAGCGCCAGGCTGTAGTTCAAAATCGGACCCAGCGTGAAGCCCAGGCCGAAAGTGAGCACCATCAGCAGGGCAGCACCCACATTGCTGTGGCGGTTTTTCTCGATTAGAAAGCTAATGCCGTAGAAAAAGGCGAAGAAAATGCCCACAGCAATCCAATAGTTGCCGGTAAAGCTGAACAGGCTCAGACCGGTGGCCATGGCGACGAATGCGCCGGCAGCTGCCGGAAGAAACGAGAGCCCGAGCAAGCCGTAGGTTTTACGCAAAATGGTGCTTTGTGCGGAAACGCTGCTGCCCACGTCGGTGTAATCGTAAACATTGCGTGGTTGCATGTGGAAAAACTCCTCTTGAATATCAAATAAAAAAGAAACGAATATTGATTGTAGCAGCAAATACGCCGTTTGCAAAAAACTCAGCCGGCCGCTGCTGCCTGCTTCGGCAGTCAAACAGTAAGATGGGGCGACATGGCAGATTTGCAAGCGTTGAGGCATATATTTGGCTATAATTCAGCACTTTTCTTTTCTCTGCTGCACACCATGCCTGCTTCCCGTTACGCCGTTTTCGGCAACCCCGTGGCTCACAGCTGCTCACCAACTATCCACCAAATGTTTGCCGCCCAAGAAGGCGTGACCATCAAATATGAACGATTGCTGGCCGAACCGAGCTGCTTCGCCCAAACTGCCGCCGCCTTTTTCGCTGCGGGTGGCGCGGGCGCAAACGTAACTGTGCCTTTCAAAACCGATGCCTATGCCTGGGCAGACAGCCTTTCCGAGCGCGCCCGCGCCGCCGGCGCAGCCAACACGCTGATTAGGCAGGGGAACAGCCAAATCCACGCCGACAACACCGATGGCTTCGGCTTGGTGGCCGATATTGGCCGCAACTTTCAGGTAGCCCTAGCCGGCAAGCGCATCCTCCTCATCGGCGCCGGCGGTACAGCGCGCGGCGTGATTCTGCCTCTGCTCGAATGCCGCCCAGCCAGTCTCACTATTGCTAACCGCACCGCTGCCAAAGCGCAAGAGCTGGCTGCCATTTTCGGCATCCGTGCCGCCGAGTTGGGCGAGCTGCCTGCCGCCGGTTTCGATATTATTATCAACGCTACCTCCGGTAGTCTGATCGGCCAAGTGCCCGCCATTGCCCCTGCCGTGTTTGCCCAATGCGAACTTGCCTACGACATGGCCTACGGCCGCGAGCCCACCGCCTTTATGCATTTCGCCGCAAAAGCAGGTGCACAACGCAGTGCCGACGGCTTGGGCATGCTGGTGGAGCAAGCCGCCGAATCCTACCACCTCTGGCGCGGCTTTTCCCCAAAAACCGCCCCCGTACTCGCCGCCCTGCGCGCCGGAGAGATTTAGTGCAAACCTGCCAAAGGCTACCTGAAATTTTGGCCCTGCAGAAACTCAGCTTCCTTCGGAAACTTCGTTTTCAGGTAGCCTTTCCCGCCCAATCCGTTATAATCCCGCCCGTACCGCAGCAGGCCAGACAGTCGCCACGCCTTTGGGTGGGGAGGAAAGTCCGGGCTGCACAGAGCAGGATGCCGGTTAACGGCCGGGCGCCGCGAGGCGACGGAAAGTGGAACAGAAAGCATAACCGCCGATGGCTGCGGCAACGCAGCACAGGTAAGGGTGAAATGGTGCGGTAAGAGCGCACCGTGCGGCTGGTAACAGCCCGTAGCAGGCCAAACCCCATCCGCAGCAAGACCAAACAGAATGCAACGACGCTGCTCGCCGAGCATTCGGGTAGGTTGCTTGAGCCGCTTGGTAACAATCGGCCTAGAGGAATGACTGTCCAACGACAGAACCCGGCTTACCGGCCGGCTGCGGTACACATTATCTCTAACTGTTTCGATCAAACCGATACAGCCTTAGTTTACCCTGCCTCAGCCTAATTGGAATGATTTAATATCGAAACCGTACCAGTCTATAAAATATCAAAAAATTGCAGGCAGAAGTGCTTTCACACTTCCGCCCGCATCATCACAAGGGTTTAAGCTTATTGAATCAAGCTACCGGCCACACCGCCCAACGCGGCACCACCCAAGGTTGAGCCGGTATCACCGCCGATCACGTTGCCTGCCACCCCACCCACTGCGGCACCGATGGCGGCATTGCGCTGTCTGGTGGTCATACCAGTGCAAGCGCTCAGGGAGGCGGCCAGCAGCATAATAGTGAAAATAGAAGTAACGGTAGATTTTCTCATGGTATATACCCTTTCTGTCAGTATCAGAGAGGCACGGCGAATTTAACCGCCCTACCTGCCTGTGAGAGTATCGTACTTTTCTGTGATTGCATCAAAAGGCAGGTAAATGTCTGTTTACTCCGTTGCACACATCATTCACTGATATTTTGTGCCATCATCTTCATGGGCGGGATGCTGTTTGAGTCGCTGGTTTTATCGGTACTGTACACCAAAAAAGTTAACCGCGAGGCGCAGCGCGAAACGGAACGGGTGCCGTCTGCGCAGGCAGTGAAGGTGATGCCGTGGGTGGTCAGGCTGCTGTTTCCTTCCGGCCTGGTGATGATGCACCGCTACCTGCAAATCCTGCACAACCCGATTGTGTTTCTGGCCAAAGAGATGTTTTACATTGCGTGGTAAAGAAGGCTGCCTGAAAGTGCTGCTGCAACGAAGTTAAAAAACCAAACAAAGCACCCTGCTCCATTATACTTCTTCATTGTTGCACGATTCTTACAACCCGCCCACCATCCTGTGCACCAAGCGAAAACAGAATTGCCAAACTGGCGAATATGGTTTAGAATTACACCGTTTTTCAGTTATTTATACAAGATAAATGAGAAATGGCCCCGAGGCCATTTTTTTGTTTTCCAACTAGGGAATTCATGGATATTCAAGCCGTTTTAGAAAAAACCCTGCCCGGCCTGGGCTACGAACTGGTGGATTTCGAACTCACCGCGCAAGGCGATTTGCGCGTGTTTATCGACAAACCAGAAGGAATCACTGTGGAAGACTGCGCCACCGTCAGCAACCATTTGAGCCGCCTCTTCATAGTGGAAGACGTGGACTACAAACGGCTGGAAATCTCCAGCCCCGGCCTCGACCGACCGCTGAAAAAGGCGGCCGACTTCATCCGTTTTTCAGGTAGCCTCGTCAAGCTAAAAACCCGTTTGCCGGTTGAGGGGCAGAAAAACTTCATCGGCCGCATCGAAAACTTTGAAAACGACGTGCTGATTATTGCCTTCGACGGCAAAACTGCTGTCATCGAATTATCCAATATCGACCAGGCGCGCCTGAAGCCCGAATTCTAATTTGCCTATTTATCAATTAATAATGGAGAGTTCATTCCCATGAGCCGCGAAATGTTGCAACTGGCCGAAGCATTGGCCAGCGAAAAAAACGTTGAATCCGAAGTGGTATTCGAAGCATTGGAGTTCGCCCTGTCGGTGGCTGCCAAGAAAAAGGACGACCGCGAACACATGGACGTGCGCGTGAGCATCGACCGCAATACTGGTGAATACCATACTTTCCGCCGCTGGTTAATTGTGGCCGATGAAGACTACACCTACCCCGACACGCAGAAAACCATCGAGGAAATCCAAGAAGAATTCCTCGATTCCACGCTACAAATTGGCGAGTATTACGAAGAAGAGCTGGAAAACGTGGCCTTTGGCCGCCAAGCCGCACAAACTGCCAAGCAAATCATCCTGCAACGCATCCGTGATGCCGAGCGTGAGCAAATTCTGCAAAAATTCCTTGCCCGCCGTGAAGACGTGGTAATGGGCACAGTAAAACGCGTTGAGCGCCACGGCATCATTGTGGAAGTCGGCCGTTTGGACGCACTGATTCCGCGCGACCAGTGTATCCCACGTGAAAACTTCCGCAGCGGCGACCGCATCCGTGCCCTCTTCCTGCGCGTGGACGAACAAGGCAACAGCGGGCGCAAACAAGTTATCCTCAGCCGCACCTCGCGCGAATTTTTAGTAAAACTGTTTGAGCAGGAAGTGCCGGAAATTGAAGATGGCCTGTTGGAAATAAAAGAAGTCGCCCGCGACCCCGGCCAGCGCGCTAAAATCGCCGTCAAATCCAATGATACGCGTATCGACCCACAAGGTACCTGCATCGGTGTGCGCGGCTCGCGTGTGAATGCCGTATCCAACGAATTGGCCGGCGAGCGTGTGGACGTGGTGCTGTGGTCGCCCGAAACCGCCCAATTTGTGATTAACGCGCTCTCCCCCGCCGAAGTCAGCCGCATTTTGATTGATGAAGATAACCATTCGGTAGACGTTATCGTAGCCGACGACCAGCTCGCGCCCGCCATCGGACGCAGCGGCCAAAACGTGCGCCTCGCCGCCGATCTCACCGGCTGGCAGCTCAACATTATGACTGTACAGGAAGCCGAAGAGCGCCACGAAGCTGAAGACGCACAAATCCGCAACCTGTTCATGCAGCACTTGAACGTGGACGAGCAAACCGCTGACCTGCTGATTGAAGAAGGCTTCGCCGCCTTAGAAGAAGTGGCCTATGTGCCCACTGCCGAACTGGTGGAAATCGGCTTCGACGAAGCCACCGTGGAAACCCTGCACAACCGCGCCCGCGATGCCATTCTTACCCTGGCCATCATGTCGGAAGAAAAACTGGACGAAATAGAAGAAGAGCTAAAAAACCTAAACGGCATCGATCTAGACATGCTGCGCGATCTGGCACAGGCCGGCATTACCACCCGCGACAGCCTGGCTGAGCTTTCCACCGACGAATTGATTGAAATCACCGGCGTGAGCGAAGAAGATGCCAAAACCGTTATTTTGGCCGCCCGTGAACATTGGTTTGCCGAAACACAGGAATAAGGAGGCCGGAAACTTATGAGTAATACCGTACAACAATTTGCTGCTGAACTGAAAAAAACCGTACCCACACTCTTAGAGCAGCTCAAAGCCGCCGGCGTGGAGAAAAACAATGGTGCCGACAGCATCAGCCCGGCAGACAAACAAGCCCTACTGGCGTACCTACGCAAACAGAATGACAGCGGCACTGTATCCATCAGCGTGAGCCGCACCCGCACCGAACGCAGCATCGTGGCTGGCGTACAGGTAGAAACCCGCCGCCGCCGCCGTGTAGCCGTGCCGCCAATTGAATCAGCTGCCGAGCTTGTTGTACTGCCCGCTGCCGAGCCGGCCACTCCGGTTAAAACTATGGCCACTATTGTTGAAACTGCCATCGAGCCCACTGCCACAGAGATTCAAATAGCCTCCAAAAACCTTGAAGCTGACACTGTACTTGCTGCCAAAGAAAAACCAGCCAAGGCGAAAACCGAAGCTGCTGCCGAAGTCAAACCAAAACGCAGCCGCAACCCCAAAAAAGAAAAAGCACCCAAACCACTGCCGCAGCCTGTGGAAGTGGTCAGTGCCGCCGAACAGGTCATGCGTAACGAAGAAGCCCGCCGTGCCGAAGCCTTGCGTGCGCACCAGCAAGCCCTATTGAAAGAAAAACAGGAGCGCCAAGCTCGCCGAGAAGCTGCCAAACTGCAAGCGCAACAGGAAGCCAAGCTGGCCAAAGAGCAGCAGTCTGCCCCGCGCAGTGCTGCGCCAAGCGAAAAAACCCCTCCCTCCTCTGGTAGCGCCGCCCCTGGAAGTAGCCGCCCGAAAAAAAGCGAACGCCACCAGCGCGACGACGATATGCCGCGCGGCCATTCCGCCAAAAGCAAAGGCAAAGAACGCAATAACCGTGGCGATGAAGAACGTGTGCGCAGCGGTAAAAAAAGCAAAAAACAGCTCAAGCTGGAGCCTAATCAGCACGCCTTCCAAGCCCCAACCGAGCCGGTGGTGCATGAAGTGCTCGTACCCGAAACCATTACAGTGGCCGATTTGGCACACAAAATGGCGGTTAAGGGCGTAGAAGTAGTGAAAGCCCTGATGAAGATGGGCATGATGGTTACCATCAACCAATCGCTCGACCAAGAAACCGCGCTGATTGTGGTGGAAGAAATGGGCCATATCGGCAAACCCGCCGCTGCAGACGATCCCGAAGCCTTCTTGGATGACACCGAAACCGCCGTTCAAGCTGAAGTCCTGCCGCGCCCGCCGGTGGTAACCGTAATGGGCCACGTGGACCACGGTAAAACCTCACTGCTTGACTACATCCGCCGTGCCAAAGTGGTACAAGGCGAAGCCGGCGGCATTACCCAGCACATCGGCGCCTACCACGTGCAAACCCCGCGCGGCGTCATCACCTTTCTCGACACCCCCGGTCACGAAGCCTTTACCGCGATGCGCGCACGCGGCGCACAGGCTACCGATATCGTGATCCTGGTGGTGGCTGCCGACGACGGCGTGATGCCGCAAACCATCGAAGCTATCGCCCACGCCAAAGCGGCCGGTGTGCCAATGGTGGTGGCCGTGAACAAAATCGATAAGGAAGCCGCCAATCCCGAACGCATCCGCCAAGAGCTGACTGCTCACGAAGTTATCCCCGATGCTTGGGGTGGTAATGTGCAGTTTATCGATGTTTCCGCCAAACAAGGCATCAATATCGATGCGCTTTTGGAAGCCGTGCTGCTGGAGGCCGAAGTGCTCGAACTGAAAGCCCCGGTAGACGCACCCGCCAAAGGCATCATCGTGGAAGCCCGCCTTGATAAAGGCCGCGGTGCGGTGGCTACCCTGCTGGTGCAGAGCGGCACGCTGAAAAAAGGCGATATGCTCCTGGCCGGCACTGCATTCGGTAAAGTACGCGCCATGGTGGATGAAAACGGCAGACAAGTACAGGAAGCCGGTCCCTCCATTCCGGTGGAAATCCTCGGTCTCTCCGACGTACCCAATGCCGGCGAAGATGCCATGGTATTGGCCGACGAGAAAAAAGCACGTGAAATCGCCCTATTCCGCCAAGGCAAATACCGCGACGTGCGGCTGGCCAAACAGCAAGCTGCCAAGCTGGAGAATCTGTTTGCCAACGCCGACGACGGCCAGGCAGCACAGCATTTGTCGGTAATCATCAAAGCCGATGTACAGGGTTCGTACGAAGCACTTTCAGGTAGCCTCAAAAAGCTGTCGAACGACGAGGTGAAAGTGGAAGTGTTGCACAGCGGCGTAGGTGGCATTACCGAAAGCGATGTAAACTTGGCCATTGCCTCCGGCGCATTCATCATCGGCTTCAACGTGCGCGCCGACGGCTCTGCCCGCAAGCTGGCCGAAAACGAAGACATCGAAATCCGCTACTACAACATCATTTACGATGCCATCGACGATGTGAAAGCGGCCATGAGCGGCATGCTCGCCCCCGAGCAGAAAGAGCAGCAGACCGGCACGGTGGAAATCCGCCAGGTCATCAATATTTCCAAAGTGGGCAACATTGCCGGCTGCATAGTTACCGATGGCATCATCAAGCGCGACAGCCGCGTGCGCCTCATCCGCGACCATGTGGTAATCCACACTGGCGAGCTCGAATCGCTAAAACGCTTCAAAGACGATGTGAAAGAAGTGCGTATGGGCTTCGAATGTGGCCTGATGCTGAAGAACTACAACGATATCCAAGAAAGCGATATGCTGGAAGCCTTCGATATTGTGGAAGTAGCCCGCACCCTGTAAACAGGCACAAGACGAAACAAGAGGCTGCCCGAACCTGTTTCAGGTAGCCTCTCGCTACATTTTCCGCACTGCAGGCTATATTGAGAGCGTTGTGGAGCAGTGAACTGTTTGGCAAATAAGAAAACGCAGCCAAACCCCACCATTCGGTTATGGTTTTTTAGCAGTTCGGCTATATATGTAAAGAAATAAATGCTTAGGCCTATACCCAGTCGGCGATGGTTATCGTATCATATCGCTTGTTTACACCGTGTTTGCCCACCATACCCACCGCTGCCCTGACGAGTACGCGAAAATGAACGACAAACAAACATATGCCTTTGAAACTTTTACCCTAATCCGCGAAATACGCCAACGCGAAAACGACGAACCGATCATCGTGGCCACCCTTGTCATGCCCGACAACTTCGTGCTCACCAGGCGGCTGCCCCTGCGCCCTGTCGATCGCGAAAATGACCTCAACATTATCCGCTTTTTGGAAAAGTCCTTCGACCTGAAGCCCTATTTCAAAACCCGCACTTTTGAAGAACAGCTGGGTGAATTCGACCAACTGCGCATCCAACACCGTAAAAAACAATACGACTCGTTGATGGATGCCCTGCTCGACCGCACCAGCGAACTGAAATAATCCCTGATCAAGAAAGACCATATGGCCAAAATCCACCGCGGCTACGCCCGCCAAGACCGCGTGCGCGAACAAATCCTGCGCGAGCTGGCCGAGCTCGTCCGCACTGGCCTCAAAGACCCGCGCGCCGGTTTCATTACCATCAACGAAGTCGAGCTTGCCCGCGACTACAGCCACGCCACCGTGTATTACACCGTGCTTGACGATGCCACGCGCGAGATTACCGCCGAAGCGCTCGAACATGCCAAGGGTCATCTGCGCAGCGAGCTTTCCCGCTGCATCAAGCTGTTTAAAACGCCCGAGTTGCACTTCAAATACGACCAATCGCTCGAACGCGGCATGAGCATTTCCCAGCTGATCGAACAGGTTGCCGCCGAAGAGCCGGTGCAGGATTAGTCTGCCTGGGAATATGCCCTGTTGATTGAACAGGGCTTTTCTTCATACCGCAAAATATTTTCAGGTAGCCTCACACACATAACAACTCAGATAATCCACACTATGAATCCCCACTTGCAAAACGTCTTCTCCCAACTCAACAGCCTGATTCTCGGCAAAGAAACCGTTCTCCAACACCTGATGGCCTGCGTCCTGGCCGACGGCCACGTTTTGCTCGAAGACGTTCCCGGCGTGGGCAAAACCACCCTCGCCCATGGCCTGGCCGCCGTGCTCGGCCTCGACTACCGCCGCGTACAGTTCACCAACGACATGCTGCCTGCCGATCTCTTGGGCATCAACGTCTTCCAACCTGCCGACGGCCAATTCAAATTCCATCCCGGCCCCATTTTCCACCACTTCCTGCTGGCCGACGAAATCAACCGTGCTTCGCCCAAAATGCAGTCTGCACTTTTGGAAGCCATGGAGGAAAAACAGGTTTCCGTAGACAGCAAAACCTACCGCCTGCCCAAACCCTTCTTCGTCATCGCCACCCAAAACCCCATCGAACAACTCGGCACCTTCCCCCTGCCCGAATCCCAGCTCGACCGCTTCATGATGCGCCTCTCACTGGGCTACCCCTCCGCCGAAGCCGAACGCCGGCTCTATGCCCAAGGCGACCGTCGCCAACTGCTGCCCGCGCTCAAAGCCGTGTGCAACGCCGAATTCCTGCTCCAATGGCAGGCGCAGGCCGCCCAAGTGAAATGCTCCCAGCAGGCCGCCGATTATGTTTACCGGCTGGTGCAATCCACGCGCCAGCCCGGCCTGTTCGTTACCGGCCTCAGCCCGCGCGCCGGACTTGCCGTGGTTAAAGCCGCCAAGGCCTGGGCCTTCCTTGCCGGCCGCGATTATGTGCTGCCGGAAGACATCAAAGCCGTATGGATAGCTGTGGCCGGACACCGCCTGCAAACCTTGCAACCCCAATCCATCACCCAGCTGCTGGAACAAATGCTGCTTCAGGTAGCCGTATCGTGAGCACCAACCAATACAGCCCGCGCCTGCGCGACCTGTGCCTGCGCCCTACCCGGCTCGGCATCAGCCTGGCCGCCATGATTGCCCTGTTGTGGCTCGTCGGGCTCAACTATCAGGTAAACCTCGCCTATATCGTCGCCTTCTGGCTCGCCGGCTTCCTGTTTGTCGGCACCCTGCTCAATTGTCTCCAACTGCTCGGCCTGCGCCTCGACCTCACCCTGCCCGAAGAACTCTTCCAAGGGCAGCCTGCCGATATCCAACTCTTCACTGCCCCTTCCGTCAAAGCCCGCCACCGCCAGCTTTGGTTTGCCCCCGAGAGCCGCCGCAACACCGATCCCGAATACCGCGCCGCCCTCTTCACCGCCAAGCAGCCCCAACCCTTCATCTGGCCCGTGCTGCCCGCACGGCGCGGCCTCCTCATCCTGCCCCCGCTGCGCTGCGCCAGCGTGTGGCCGTTTGCCGTGAGCAGCGTGGAATGCGTATGGCACTGGCCCGACAACGGCCTCGT
Source organism: Eikenella sp. NML070372 (assembly GCF_001648415.1). Classification (NCBI taxonomy): domain Bacteria; kingdom Pseudomonadati; phylum Pseudomonadota; class Betaproteobacteria; order Neisseriales; family Neisseriaceae; genus Eikenella; species Eikenella sp. NML070372. The sequence continues at coordinate 902,796 of NZ_LXSN01000004.1, forward strand.
CTATCCCGCCCCCCAACCACATACTGCCCCGCCCGGCAGCACGCCGGCCGAAGAAGGCGAGCCGCGCCGCAAGCTCGGCGGCAACGAAGACCTCGCCTTCCTGCAAGACCACCAACCCGGCACCTCTCTGCAACACATCGCCTGGAAAAGCTACGCCAAAAGCGGCCGCCTGCTCGACAAACACTTCGAAGCACCCGCCTTCCATGCCGCCGACCACATCATCAGCTATGCCGACTACCCCGCCGGCACCAGCGCCGACCGCCTCGCCGGCCTCCTGTGTTACCGCGTGCTCGAAGCCCACGGCCGCGGCCAGCGCTACACCTTAATCCTGCCCGGCCAAACCATCCCTCCGCAAAACGGCCAGCGCGAAAAATGTTTGGCCGCGCTGGCGGTGATGTAAGCACTTGTATACGACAATAAAAAAGGCTACCTGAAATTTTAGCTTCGCAGAAACTTTTCTGCGCTGCGTTTTCAGGTAGCCTTTTTCAAACCCGCTTCACATCCGTCCGGTGCTGCCGAAACCGCCTTCACCGCGTGAGCTCTGGGCAAATTCTTCCACCACTTTAAACTGCGGCTGCACCACAGGCACGATCACCATTTGCGCCACGCGTGCCATCGGCTCGATGATGAAGGCTTCGCTGCTGCGGTTCCACAACGAGATTTTAAGCTCGCCCTGGTAATCGGAATCGATGAGGCCAACCAGGTTGCCCAACACGATGCCGTTCTTGTGACCCAGCCCGGAGCGCGGCAGCAACATGGCGGCGTAGGCAGGATCGGCTAGGTGAATGGCAATGCCGGTAGGTACGAGGAATGTGCCGCCAGACGGTAACTCTACGGCTTCATCCAAACAGGCGCGCAAATCGAGGCCGGCGGCGCCGGGGGTGGCGTAGTGCGGCAGGTGGTCTTGCATTTTGGGGTTGAGGATTTTAAGTTCGACTGTAGGTTGCATGGCTGTCTCTATAAATGTTTGAATTCTAATGATAATAAATTTTCAGGTAGCCATTATGCCCTGCGGCAGGCTACCTGAAAATATGGCTGTTGCGCTACTTACGGCATCAGCATACCACCATTGACGTGCAGAGTTTGACCAGTAATATAGCGTGCCTGCTCGGAAGCAAGGAACAAGACGGCAGCAGCCACATCGTCAACCTCACCGAACTTACCTAGTGCCGTCTGCGCAGTAAAAGCAGCACGAACTTCCTCTGGTAGCGATTGAGTCATAACAGTATCAATAAAGCCCGGAGCAACGCAGTTAACAGTGATACCACGGCTGCCCACTTCACGTGCTAGTGATTTGGAAAACCCCATTAAGCCAGCTTTGGCAGCGGCGTAATTGCTCTGACCGGCGTTGCCCATCGCGCCCACCACGGAGGTGATACTGATGATGCGGCCGCTGCGCTGTTTCATCATACCGCGCAACACGGCTTTGCTGGCGCGGAACACAGATTTGAGATTGACCTGCATGATGTCATCCCACTCCTCTTCTTTCATGCGCATCAACAAACTATCGCGCGTAATACCGGCATTGTTTACTAAAATATCTAATCTACCAAATTCTTTTTCGATACCGGCAATCAAATTTTCGATACTATTTTCTTCATTGATTTCCAGCACACGACCATGTCCCTGCCAAGGTTCCAACTGCTGGCCAACAGCAACTGCGCTTTCTTCGGTAATAGCGGTACCAATCACTGTAGCGCCGGCTTGCGCCAGCGTGGAAGCAATAGCAGCACCGATACCACGTGAAGCTCCAGTAACCAATGCAATTTTTTGAGATAGATTTTGGGTAAGCATATTGGGATTCCTTGTGTTAAGAGTTAGATATAGCAGATTAGCTTAATTTTCGCTACGATTGGCTCGCCTGCCGTACTACTGTACTGTTTATGACTCGTCACCTTGTATCAAACAGTGTATTAATCCGCTATAGGTTTTCAGATAATGGTTCAATTCAGTAGCAACCAAAAGCTACCTGAAAATTTAATGGGCGGCGATAAATGCGTCCACCGCTTCCTGCGAAGTGAGCGCGGCGCACACGGCGGCTTTGTCGATGCGTTTGGCCAGGCCGGCCAGCACTTTGCCCGGGCCGCACTCGGCGGATTCGGTAATGCCTTCGCGCACGAGGAGCGCCACGGTTTCCGTCCAGCGCACCGGGCTGTACAGCTGGCGCACCAGCGCGTCTTTGATTTGTGCGGGATCGGTGTAGGAGGCCACGTCCACGTTGTTGATCACGCGGATTTGCGGCGCGTTCAATGCCACGTTTTGCAGGGCGGCGGCCAGCTTTTCGGCGGCAGGCTTCATCAGGCTGCAATGAGAGGGAACCGATACGGGCAGCGGCAGGGCACGTTTGGCACCGGCTTCTTTGGCCGCGGCCATAGCGCGTTCCACCGCAGCGGCATCGCCCGCAATCACCACTTGGCCGGGCGAATTGAAGTTCACCGCCTCGGCCACCTGCCCTTGCGCGGCGGCGGCGCAGATTTGGCGCACGACATCGTCTTCCAGCCCCAAAATGGCGGCCATCGCGCCCTGCCCTTGCGGCACGGCCGACTGCATCAGCTCGGCACGCAGGCGCACCAGGCGCACGGCATCGGCAAAATCCAGGCTGCCTGCGGCCACCAGCGCGCTGTATTCGCCCAGGCTGTGCCCGGCCACGGCGGCGGGGGTTTTGCCGCCCGCTTCGAGGTAGGCGCGGTAGGTGGCCACACCTGCGGCGAGCATCAAGGGCTGGGTGTTGACGGTTTGGCCGATGAGCGCGGCATCTTCGCCGTTCATCATCGCCCACAAATCCTCGCCCAGCGCGGCGGAAGCCTGCTCAAAGGTTTGGCGCACAACGGGCACGCCGTCGAAACCGGCCATCATGTTCAAGCTCTGCGAGCCTTGGCCGGGGAAGAAAAAGGCAAAAGACATGGGGTTTCCTTCTGTATTAAGAATGTTGCTTTGGAAGCGTACAGGCTACCTGAAAGTATCGGTTTTAAAGTTTCAGGTAGCCTTTATCCAAAAGCCTAATCAGCGCCAGTGGTAGTTCGGAGCTTCTTTGGTAATCTGCACGTCGTGCACGTGCGATTCGCTCATGCCCGCAGCGGTGATTTCCACAAACTCGGCCTTTTCATGCATTTCGGCAATATTGGCGCAGCCCAAATAGCCCATGCTGGAGCGCAGGCCGCCTACCAGCTGGTGGATGATGTTCACAATCGGGCCTTTATACGGCACGCGGCCTTCGATGCCCTCGGGCACGTATTTATCTGCGCTGTCTTGTTTGTCTTGGAAATAGCGGTCGGACGAGCCTTGGCTCATTGCGCCCAGCGAGCCCATGCCGCGATAGGATTTGTAGGAGCGGCCTTGATAGAGCTCGATTTCGCCCGGTGCTTCGTCTGTGCCGGCAAACATGCCGCCCAGCATCACGGTGGAGGCGCCGGCAGCCAAGGCTTTGGCCACGTCGCCGGAGAAGCGGATGCCGCCGTCGGCAATCAGCGGCACGCCGGTGCCTTTGAGCGCCTCGGCCACGTTGTGAATCGCCGTCAGCTGCGGCACGCCCACGCCGGCCACGATGCGGGTGGTGCAAATCGAGCCCGGGCCGATACCCACTTTCACTGCATCTGCCCCGGCAGCCACCAAATCGTGGGCCGCCTGTGCGGTGGCGATATTGCCGCCGATGACTTGCACTTGCGGGAAGTGTGCCTTCACCCAACGCACCCGATCCAAAACGCCTTGGCTGTGGCCGTGTGCGGTGTCCACCACAATCACGTCCACCCCGGCAGCCACCAGGGCGGCTACGCGTTCGTCGGTTTCTGCGCCCACGCCCACTGCAGCGCCCACGCGCAAGCGGCCGTCTTGGTCTTTGTTGGCATGGGGGAATTCGGTGGTTTTCAAAATATCGCGCACCGTGATCAGGCCTTTGAGCTCGTCTTGGGCGTTCACAACCAAAACGCGCTCGACCTTATGCTGATGCATCAGTTCGCGCGCGTCTTCAATGCTGGTGCCTTCGGGCACGGTAACCAATTCGGCCCGGGGCGTCATGATGGCGGACACCGGTTGGTCGAGGCGGGTTTCAAAGCGCAAATCTCTATTGGTTACTAAGCCCACCAGTTTGCCGTCTTGCACCACCGGCAGGCCGGACATCTGCCGCTTGCGCTGTGCGCGCATTTCCAACAGCTGGCCAACCAACATTTCCGGCACAATCGTAATCGGATCTTTCACCACGCCGCTTTCGTGCCGTTTCACCTTGGCCACTGCTTCGGCTTGGCGTTTAATGCTCATATTCTTATGAATAATGCCGATGCCGCCCTCTTGTGCCATAGAAATGGCCAATCGCGCCTCGGTAACGGTGTCCATGGCGGCGGAAATCAAGGGCATGTTGAGGGAAATATTGCGGGTAAGGCGGGTTTGCAGCGAGACGTGCTTGGGCAGCACTTGGGAATGAGCGGGAACAAGCAATACATCATCAAAGGTGTAGGCTTTTTTAACGATTCGCATGATTAAAACCTTCTTGTCGGTTGCTAATAATGCGGCCGTATTGTAGCAAATTTGCCGGCATTTAGTAAGCAAAACAGCACAAACCGGCCTCAGGCATGACAGCAGGCCACCAGTTGAAGTACAATGGAAACTGATTGTGTAACTATGACTCAACGGGAAGACCGCTCAAATGAATAAAAAATTAACCTTGCTGGCCGCCTGCGCCGCAACCATGTTGTTTTCAGGTAGCCTGATGGCAGAGGACGTGTACCAATGGAATGGCCGCAGCCCCACCTATTCCGATGTGCCGAAAAACCTCATTCCCGCCACCAGCAACATTGTGAATGTGCGCACCCAAACCTCGCGTCCCGCCGCTGCCCCTGCCGGCCACCAACAAAACCAGCTACCACAGGTGCAGAACAACAACGGTGAAATCTCCGCTGCCGATTTACAGGCCATGGCCAACCAGAAACAGCTTGAAGAAAACAAAGCTATTGAGGATGCCAACCGCAAAGTGCGCGAAGAAAATGAGGCCGCCCGTGCCAGCGCCTGCAGCACTGCCAAAATCAACCTGCAACACGCGCAAACTGCCCGCATCCAAAACCGCGAGCAGCTCATCCAGCAATATCAGAGCAACGTAAATCAATTCTGCAACTAACGGCGCTCCAGCCGGTTTGATTCAGCCGGCCGTCCGGTCTTGCCGTTTCACTTTCCAGCAAACCTTCGGCCATGTCTGATTTCGACCCGCATGCCATTATCAGCAACCTGCCCAACCTGCCCGGCGTTTACCGCTTTTCGAATAAGGATGGGCAGGTTTTGTATGTTGGCAAAGCCGTCAACCTCAAACGCCGCGTGGGCAGCTATTTTCAAAAAAATGACTTATCCCCGCGCATTGCCCTGATGGTACGGCAGATTGCCCACATCGAAATCACGGTAACCCGCTCCGAAACCGAAGCGCTGATTCTCGAAAACAACTTCATTAAGGCCTTGTCGCCGAAATACAATATCCTGTTTCGCGACGACAAGTCCTACCCCTACCTCATGCTCACCGGCCACAACTTCCCGCAAATGGCCTACTACCGCGGCAGCCTGAAGAAAACCAACCAATACTTCGGCCCCTACCCCAATAGCTACGCCGTACGCGACAGCATTCAAATTTTGCAGAAAGTTTTTCTGCTGCGCACCTGCGAAGACAGTGTGTTCGAACACCGCGACCGCCCCTGCCTGCTCTACCAAATCAAGCGTTGCTCTGCCCCCTGCGTCGGCCACATTTCGCAGGAAGACTACCGCACCAGCGTGGAAGAAGCCGCCACCTTCCTCAACGGCAAAGCCGACCGCCTGCTGCAAAGCCTCACCACCAAAATGCAGCAGGCTGCCGAAACGCTCGACTTCGAACACGCCGCCCGCTACCGCGACCAAATCCAAGCCCTAGGCAAAATCCAGAGCCAGCAATTTATCGACAGCAACAATCCCAACGCCGCCTACAACATCGATATTCTCGCCCTCGCCACCGAGCAGGGCGGCATCTGTATCCACTGGGTCAGCATCCGCAACGGCCAGCGCGTGGGTGAAAAAAGCTTTTTCCCCGACAGCCGCCACTCTGCCCCCGAAGAAGCCGCCGCCTATGGTGAAGCCTTCGCTGCACAGCATTATCTCGGCCGCGACAAACCCGACATTATCATCAGCAACTTCAGGCTACCTGAAAACCTGCAAACTGCCCTAATCGAAGAGCACGGCAAACAAATCCGCTTTATTGCCAAAACCAGCGGCGAGCGGCGCGTGTGGCTGCAAATGGCCGAACAAAACGCCCTGCTCGCCCTGCGCCAGAAACAGCAACAAAACCAAAACCAAGAACAACGCGTCCAAGCCCTGGCCGAACTGCTGCAACTGCCCACCGCCGAGCTTAACCGCATCGAATGCTTCGACATCAGCCACACCCAAGGCGAAGCCACTGTCGCCTCCTGCGTAGTATATGAAAACCAAAGCATGCGCCCCGACCAATACCGCCGCTACAACATCAAAACCGCCAAAGCCGGCGACGACTATGCCGCCATGCACGAAGTGCTCACCCGCCGCTACGGCAAACTGGCCGAAGGCAACGAAGAAGACGGCAAATGGCCCGACCTGGTGCTGATCGACGGCGGCAAAGGCCAGGTGGCCATGGCGCAGCAAGTATGGCAGGATTTAGGCATCCGCCTGCCCATGGTCGGCATTGCCAAAGGCCCCGAGCGCAAAGCCGGCCTCGAAGAGCTGATTATTCCGCACTTGGGCACCACCACCCAGCTCCCGCCGCACCACCCCGCCCTGCACCTTTTGCAAACCGTGCGCGACGAGTCCCACCGCTTTGCCATCACCGGCCACCGCCGCAAACGTGTCAAAGCCCGCGTTACCTCCTCGCTGGCCGAAATCCCCGGCGTGGGAGACAAGCGCCGCCGCAACCTGCTCACCCGCTTCGGCGGCCTGCGCGGTATCCAAGCCGCCAGTATCGACGACTTGGCCCAAACCGAAGGTATCAGCCGCACCTTGGCTGAAAAAATCTATGAAGCCCTACACTGAAAGACCGCAACATGCCCTGGAACATCCCCATCCTGCTTACCTGGTCGCGCATCCTCATGATTCCGCTGTTTACCGCCCTTTTCTACCTGCCCGCCTCCTGGCGCGTGGGTATCCAAACCGTAAACACCTGCGCTGCCGCATTATTCGTGCTCGCTGCCGTGACCGACTGGTTCGACGGCTACCTCGCCCGCAAATGGAAGCAAACCTCCGACTTCGGCGCCTTCCTCGACCCCGTGGCCGACAAACTCATGGTGGCCGTCGCCCTCATCCTCCTCGTCCGTCTCGACCGCACCTGGGCCATCTGCGCCATCATTATCATCGGCCGCGAAATCACCATCTCCGCCCTGCGCGAATGGATGGCGCAGCTGGGCAAACGCAACAGCGTGGCCGTGGCCGCCATCGGCAAATTCAAAACCGCCGCCCAAATGGCCGCCATCACCCTGCTGCTGCTGCAAAGCTGGCCCGCCCTCGGACTCGACTTCATCTGGCTGGGCAACACCCTCATGTTCGTCGCCTGCGTGCTCACCCTGTGGTCGATGTTCTACTACCTCAAAATGGCTTCCAGAGAATTCAAACAGCCCCGCCCGCCCAAAGCTATCTAACAGCGCAAACTTCAACGAGGTAAAAACAAACACAGCAAAACAGAACGCGCAGATAATATTTAAATATTTTTAAACATTCGAGAAGCGTATCATCTTGTTACCCTAACCACCGATGCTCTCAATATCATCAATCTTCCCTTGTTCTGCATCGGCAAAACATGAAGGTTGGATTTTTATGATTTTCAGGTAACCTGTACCAACATCTACCAACGCTTGCCGCTTGCTCCTGATTGGGCGCTATTTGCTGCTGCGCAGCCTACCGCCGCATGAATTACCTCTGCCGAACAAGTGCGCCCGCTGTTCGCCGTCATGCCCGCAAGCCTAACCCAGCGGCTGCAATCCTTGCTATACTTCGCCCATCATCCGCGCATTGCCGAGGCACTGAGCCAAGCCGGCGCGGCACGCATCCGCCTGCTCAGTTCGGCTGCAGAGTTGGAAAACGCTTTAATTGCCGAACGGCAACACCTCACTCAGGCTACCTGAAAATTGAAATTCCAATGTGTGCAAACGCCGCACCGGCTTTCAGGTAGCCTCACAACCGATTGAATACTATGAAAGGAATAGCATGAGCCAACCGGAAAACGAATCCGTACCCGCCGTACAGCCTCCCGCTCCCGCCCCGGCCAGCCCTGTCGCGCCGGTGGTTGTTAAATCCGGCGGTAAAGGTTTGGGCGCGTTTGCCCTCGTGCTGGCCGTGCTCGGCCTGGGTGCCAGCGGCTTTTTGTTTGTGCAGGGGCAAAACCTGCTCAAACGCCAGGAAATCCAGTTCGATCAAAAAATCAATCAGGCTGCCTTGGGCGAATCGCAAAACGCCGCCCTGTTAGCCGATGCCAGCCGCAAGCTGCAAGACAACGAAGCCCTAATCAAGCAGCTGCAAAGCGATATGCAAACCCAGCAGGCCGAAGCCGCCGCCAACAACCGCGCCCTGCAAGAGCTGCTGAAAACCCGTAGCGACTGGGTGGTGGACGAAGCCGAAGCCGCGCTCAATCTGGCCGGGCAGCAGTTGGTGATTGCCGACAACGTGCCCGCCGCCGTGTCCGTGCTCGAAGGGCTGGATGCCCGTTTGGCACGTTTCGAGCAGCCGCAGCTGCTGCCTTTGAAACAGGCCGTTAGCGCCGACTTGGCCAAACTGCGCCAGCGCCCCTTCACCGACACCGCCAACGCCGCGCTGCGCTTGAGCCGTCTGGAAGCCGCCGTAGGCGCACTGCCGCTCTTGGCCGATTCCAGCCTGCGCCCGCCGCAGGCCGCCGCGCCCGCTGCCGCCTCGCCGAATGATCCGTGGTGGCGCCAAGCCTGGAACCGCACCCTCGGCGGCCTCAAAGGCATGGTGGAAATCCGCCGCCTCAATAGCACCGATGCGCTCCTGATGTCGCCCGAACAGGCATTTTATGTGCGCGAAAATCTGCGCCTTCACCTGCTCTCCGCCCGCGTGGCTCTGATGCAGCGCCAAAACGATATTTACCAAAACGACCTGGCCGCCTCGGAAAACGCCGTGCGCCAATACTTTGACGCCGCCACTCCCGCCGCCCAATCCTGGCTGCGCGAAATCGCCCAGCTCAAAGCCATTCAGCCAGGTAGCGGCAACGTGGGCGACAGCCTCTCTGCCAGCCTGAAAGCCATCGCCGCCTATCACCAGCAGCGCCAAGGCGAAATCCTCGGCCAGCCTGAAGCCGCTTCCGAAGCCGCTGCTTCGCAGCCTGCCGCGCCCGTTTCCGTGCCCGCGCCCGCACCGGCCAGCCAACCCACACCGGCAGCCCCCGCCCCCGCGCTTCCGGCGCCGGCTCAGGCTTCCGCCGCTCACAAGGGAATTGAATCATGAAAGGCCTGATTTGGATTATCGTGCTGTTTGCCGCCGCAGTCGGCCTCACCATTGCCGCGCAGCATTACAGCGGCAACGTGTATATCGTTATCGATCAAACCCAAACCCAGATTGCGGTAAACCTGCATTTATTTGTGGGCGCCATGATCGTGTTCGTGGTACTGCTCTACCTGCTGCTGCGCCTGATTAACGGCATCATCAACATTCCCGGCCGCGTGCGCCGCTTCGGCCGCAGCCGCCAGGCGCATCATGCCGAAACCGCGCTCAACAAAGCCGGCCTCGCCTACTTTGAAGGCAAATTCCAACACGCCGAGCAAGAAGCCGCCAAAGTGCTGGGAAACAAAGAAGCCGGTCACAACCGCACCCTCGCCCTGATGCTCGCCGTGCACAGCGCCGACCAAATGGGCGACGATGCCAAGCGTGAAGGCTACCTGAAAGAAATCGCCCAGCTGCCGCATAAAGCCCAACTCTCGCGCCACCTGCTCGAAGCCGAATCCGCGCTCAACCGGCAAGATTATCCCGCCGCCGAGGCCGCCCTGGCCGCTGCTGCCGCCATCAACCCCAAGCTCACCCGCCTGGTGCGCCTGCAGCTGCGCTATATGTTCGAGCAAAATAGTCCCTTGGAAGTGCTCGACCGCGTGGCCAAACTGGAAAAGGCTTCCGCCCTCAACGCCGCCGAAGCCGCCCAATACCGCGAATGGGCTTGGCGCGAACTCCTCGCCCTCGCCGCCGACTATCCCGCCCTCAAAGCCTGCCTCGGCCGCATTCCCAAAGAAATGCAGGAAGGCGAACTCTGCGCCCCGATCGCCGAAAAAATGCTGCAAATCGGCCAGTATCCCCGTGTGGTGAAATGGGTAAAAGCCCACTATCCCAAGCATCGTAATGCCCAGCTCCTGCCGCCCATGATTGAAGCCGCCCGCTACCTGAGCCCGCGCGAACAGCAGAAAATCATGGATACCGTGGAAGGCTGGCTGCACGACGCCTCGCAAGACGCCTCCCTGCTGCTGCACCTCGGCCAAATGGCCTACGCCAAACAACTGTGGGGCAAAGCCCAAGGCTACCTCGAAGCCAGCCTGCAAGCCCAAGCCACCCCGCAGGCACGCCTGGTGCTGGCCAAAGTGTTCGACGAAATGGACAAACCCGAGCAGGCCGAGCAGCAACGCCAGCTGGTGCTGACCGAAATCACTCCGGAAGACGACGAAACCGCCGCCGAATAAAGGCATATGGCAAAAAGGCTACCTGAAAACAGTCATGGCTGACTTTCAGGTAGCCTTTATATTGTTTCATCCTCTTTCAGCAGCCCGAGATCTTTGCCGCATCAGGCTACCTGAAAACGATGTTTCGGCGCAGCCGAAGCTGAGTTTCTGCGAAGCTAAAACCCAGCCCCGTTTTGCGCTAAAATACCTGCTTTCCATTCTTCCACAAGGCCGCCCGTCATGCCCCAGCAAACCGCACACTACCTCAAAGACTACCGCGCCCCCGAATACCTCGTGCCGCACATCCGCCTGAATTTCGACGTGTATGACGACCATACCGCCGTTACCGCCGAACTTTCCATCCAGCCCCAGCCCGATGCCGGCGGCACATTGGTGCTGCAAGGCTCGGCCGAGCTGGTTTTCCTCGAGCTCAACGGCCAAAGGCTACCTGAAACCGCCTACACTTTAGAAAACAACACCCTATCCATCCCGCACGTCCCCGCCCAGCCCTTCAAGCTGAGCGTAGCCACCCGCCTTTATCCGCACCACAACAAATCCCTGATGGGGCTCTACGCCAGCGGCGGCAACCTCTACACCCAATGCGAGCCGGAAGGCTTCCGCAAAATCACCTACCACCCCGACCGCCCAGACGTGATGGGCATCTACACCACCCGCATCAGTGCCGACCGCACCCGCTTCCCCGTGCTGCTTTCCAACGGCAACCGCACCGGCCACGGCACGCTGCCAGACAACCGCCACTGGGCCGAATGGCACGACCCCTTCGCCAAACCCAGCTACCTGTTCGCCCTCGTGGCCGGCGATTTGGTGTGCACCCGCGACAGCTTCACCACGAAAAGCGGCCGCCAAGTGGCGCTCGAATTCTTCACCCGCGCCGAAGATGCGGGCAAAGTGCGCTTCGGCATCGAATCGCTCAAACACGCCATGCGCTGGGACGAAACCCGTTTCGGCCTCGAATACGACTTGGATATTTTCATGGTGGTGGCCGTGGGCGACTTCAACATGGGCGCGATGGAAAACAAAGGCTTGAACATTTTTAACACCGCCTGCGTGCTGGCCGACAGCCGCACCGCCACCGACGCCGATTTCGAGCGTGTGGAAGGCGTGATCGCCCACGAATACTTCCACAACTGGACCGGCAACCGCGTTACCTGCCGCGACTGGTTCCAGCTCTCGCTCAAAGAAGGCCTCACCGTATTCCGCGACCAAGAATTCTCCGCCGACCGCGCCAGCCGCGAAGTTCGCCGGATTGAAAACGTATCCTTCCTGCGCGCCCACCAGTTCCCCGAAGACGCCGGCCCTACCGCCCACCCCGTGCGCCCCGCCAGCTATGTGGAAATGAACAATTTCTACACCCTCACCGTGTATGAAAAAGGCGCGGAAGTGGTGCGCATGTATCACACCTTCTTGGGCGAAGAGGGCTTCCAGAAAGGCATGAAGCTTTATTTCCAGCGCCACGACGGCCAAGCCGTTACCTGCGACGACTTCCGCGCCGCCATGGCCGATGCCAACGGCTTTGATTTCGGGCAATTCGCCCTGTGGTACAGCCAGGCCGGCACGCCGGTGCTGGATGTTTCAGGTAGCCTGCAAACCGGCAACCGCTTCGTGCTGAACATCCGCCAAAGCATACCGCCCACTCCCGATATGGCCGCCAAACAGCCGATGATGATTCCGCTCAAAATCGCCCTGTTCAGCGCCGACGAAGACACCTTCGGCCAGCCCGTCCCCTTCAGGCTACCTGAAAACGGACACACGCAAACCGAAGCCGTGCTCACCCTGCGCCGGGCCGAAGAAAGCGTTGCCCTGCAATTTGAAGGCAACTATCAACAAGTCGTCCCCTCCCTGCTGCGCGGTTTCTCCGCCCCGGTAAACCTGAACTACGCCTACAGCGAGCACGAACTCTCCGTGCTGCTCGCCTGCGACAGCGACCCCTTCGCCCGCTGGGAAGCCGCGCAAACCCTCTACCGCCGCGCCATCGCTGCCAACGAAGCCGCCCTGCTTTCAGGTAGCCCCCTGCCCGAACACCGCGCCCTGCTGCAAGCCATCGACTACGTTTTGCGTGCCGACATCGGCGCCGCCTTCCAAGCCGCCCTGCTCGCCATTCCCAACGAAGCCGAACTCTGGATAGGCCGCCGAAACGTCGATCCGCTCATCGTCCACCGCGCCCGAGAAGCCCTGCTCGATTTGATCGCCGCACACTTTGCCGACCAATTTGCCGCCCTCAACGCCGAAGCCCGCCGCCTGGAAGAAGAGCAATCCGGCCTCGCCGAGCCTTACGAATACCATCCGCAGCAGGCCGGCTGGCGCGCCCTGCGCAACGCCTGCCGCGCCTTCATCCTGCGCGCCCACCCCGGGCACATCGATCAAGTGGCCGCCAACTACAGTCAAATGGCACACAACATGACCCACGAATGGGGCATCCTCAGCGCCATCAACCACAACGAGCGCCCCGAGCGCAACCGCCTGCTCGAACAGTTCGCCGCCAAATTCCACAGTGACGACCTTGTGATGTGCAAATACTTCAGCCTGATTGCCGCCAGCCACCGCACCGACACCCCCGCGCAAGTGGCCGCCTCACTCGAACACCCCGCCTTCAGCCTAGAAAACCCCAACAAAACCCGCTCCCTGCTCGGCAGCTTCAGCCGCAACGTGCCGCACTTCCACGCCGCAGACGGCAGCGGCTACGCCTTCCTCGCCAGCCAAATCGGGCGCATCGACCGCTTCAACCCCCAAATCGCCGCCCGCCTCGCCCAAGCCTTCAACATCTGCGCCCAGCTCGAACCGCAGCGCCGCAGCCTGATGCGCGCCGAGCTGCAAAAACTCGCCGCAAACCCCGCCCTCTCCAAAGACAGCGGCGAAATCATCGGCAAGATTTTGCAGGCTTCCGCATAGGAGGGAGACAACAAAAGGCTGCCTGAAACACCGTGTAGCAAAGTTTCTGCGAAGCTAAAATTTCAGGTAGCCTTTGAACACAAATGCGTGGGTAGCAGATGCCCAGCCTATAACAAACCCTCTCCACTTCTGCTAAAGCATGGCTACACTTGCCATATCGCTGCACAGCCGGCGGCTCACTACACGTATCGAAGTGTTAATCCGCTATAAACAAAAAGGCTACCTGAAATTTCAGGTAGCCTTTTAACTCAAGTAACTAGAAAACTAGGATCTGCCCTATCGGCAGCATGGTCTACACTGGCTCACGCGCAATGCCAAGCGCCGAGGATATAGGGCTGTTTCGCGCCGGTGGCGGCGTGGGGGTTGCCCGGCTCGCGGCACACGCGGCAGGCCGCGAGCCAGGCGAAGGCGGCAGCTTCCACCCATTGCGGCGGCAGGTTTAGCTCGTCGGTGGTGGCAGTGCGGATGCCGAGCGGGACGAGCCTATCGGAGAGCTCGGCCATCAGCACGGGGTTGAACACGCCGCCGCCGCAGGCAAACACTTCGCGCACGCCCGGGGCATGGGCGGCAATGGCGTCGGCGATGCTTTGTGCGGTGAGGGCGTTGAGGGTGCGCACGATATCGGCGGGGGCATAGCTGTTTTCTGGCAATAGCGCATTGGTTTCGCTGTTTTTCAGGTAGCCTTGCAGCCAATCGAGGGAAAACAAATCGCGGCCGGTGCTTTTCGGCGGGATACGGTGGAAATAAGGGTGTGCCAGCAGGGTTTGCAGCAACTCGGGAATCACGCGGCCGCTGCGGGCAAGGGTGCCGTCTCGGTCGCAGGCTTGGCCGAAATGGTGCTGCATATAGGCATCGGCCAGCATATTGCCGGGGCCGGTGTCGAAGCCGCTGGCATCGGCATGCGGTTGCAACACGCTGATGTTGGCGATGCCGCCAATATTGAGCACCACGTGGCCATACTCCGGGCTGCCGAACACGGCCTGATGGAAAGCGGGCACGAGCGGCGCGCCTTGGCCGCCGCCGGCCATGTCGCGGCGGCGGAAATCGCCGATGGTATCGATACCGGTGAGCTCGGCCAAGAGCGGCAGGTTGATGAGCTGCACGGTGTAGCCGTGTTCGGGCGCATGGCGCACGGTTTGGCCGTGCGCGCCGATGGCGGCAATATCGCGCGGGGCAAGCTTTTGCTGCGCCAGCAGGCCGTGCACGGCTTGAGCGTTGAGCGCGGCCAACTCTTGCGCGAGCACTTCGCTGCGGTGGATTTCGTTGCCACCGGGGTTTTGCAAATCCAGCAGGCGGCGGCGCAAATCATCGCCGTAGGGCACGGCAAAATGGCCGAGCGCGCCCTGCCAGCGCGTGCCGTCAAAAGCCGCCAGCACGGCATCTACGCCGTCCATACTGGTGCCGGACATCAGGCCGATATAGTATTGGGTCATGGTGCAAACTATGTGGGAAAGACGGCGGCATTATATAGCGAACGGCAGCTGTTTTCAGGTAGCCCCATTGGAGGATTAGACTATAATGCCCGTACTGCTTTCAGGTAGTCTTTAACGGTATGGAAGGCTACCTGAAAACCATTTGTCTATAAAGGAATCCCTCATGACCCACCAAAAAACCTGGTCCGGCCGTTTCAACGAGCCCGTGTCCGAACTCGTCAAACAATACACCGCCTCCATCAACTTCGACCAACGCCTCGCCCGCCACGACATCCAAGGCTCGCTCGCGCACGCGCAGATGCTGCACGAAGCAGGCGTGCTTTCCGCGCAGGATTTGGCCGACATCCGGCGCGGCATGGCCGAAATCCAAGCCGAAATCGAAGCAGGCAGCCTGCAATGGTCGCTGGATTTGGAAGACGTGCACATGAACATCGAACGCCGCCTCACCGACAAAATCGGCGACGCCGGCAAACGCCTGCACACCGGCCGCAGCCGCAACGACCAAGTCGCCACCGACATCCGCCTGTGGCTGCGCGACGAAATCTCCGCCATCCGCCGCCTGATTAAAGACTTGCAGGCTGCCCTGCTCGATTTGGCCGAGCAAAACGCCGCCACCGTCATGCCCGGCTTCACGCATTTACAGGTAGCCCAACCCGTCAGCTTCGGCCACCACCTGCTCGCTTATGTGGAAATGTTCGGCCGCGACGACGAACGCATGGCCGACTGCCGCCGCCGCACCAACCGCATGCCGCTGGGCGCCGCCGCACTGGCCGGCACCACCTTCCCCGTTCGCCGCGAAACCACCGCCGCGCTCCTAGGCTTCGAACAAATCTGCCAAAACTCGCTCGACGCCGTGTCCGACCGCGACTTCGCCATCGAATTCACCGCCGCCGCCTCGCTGGTGATGGTGCATTTGAGCCGCCTGTCCGAAGAACTGATTTTGTGGATGTCGCCCCGCTTCGGCTTCATCGACATTGCCGACCGCTTCTGCACCGGTTCGTCCATCATGCCGCAGAAGAAAAACCCCGACGTGCCCGAACTCGTGCGCGGCAAATCCGGCCGCGTCATCGGCCACCTCACCGGCCTGATTATGCTGATGAAATCCCAGCCGCTGGCGTATAACAAAGACAATCAGGAAGACAAAGAGCCGCTCTTCGACACCGTGAACACGCTCATCGACACCCTGCGGATTTACGCCGACATGATGCGCGGCATCACCGTGAAGCCCGAAGCCATGCGCGCCGCCGTGCTGCAAGGATTCGCCACCGCCACCGATTTGGCGGATTATCTGGTCAAAAAAGGCCTGCCCTTCCGTGACAGCCACGAAGCCGTCGCCCAAGCCGTGCGCCACGCCGAACAAGCAGGCTGCGGGCTGGAAGACCTGCCGTTGGACGTGCTGCAAGGCTTCAGCGCATTAATTGAAAACGACGTTTACCAAGTGCTCACCCCCGAAGGCAGCCTGAACGCCCGCAACCACTTGGGCGGCACCGCACCGGAGCAGGTGAAGTTTCAGGTAGCCCGCTGGCGCGAGATGTTAGAAGAAAATGTATAACGCCTATCTTTCAGGTAGCCTGTTGCCACCACCACTGCTTTGCACAAACTTTAGCGATATAATACGCCCTTCACACCATCTTAATTAATAAAGGAAACATCATGACCAAAGCCCCACTCTCCGCCTGGAAATAAAAATCGGCCTCAGCGTGCTGGTGATCTTCATCGGCTTCATCATTTGGGACTTGGGCAAAAAATCCAGTGCCAGCAAATTCAGCATGGCCATACCGTTTTTTGTGCTCGGCTTGGGCGTGATGGGCTTTTTGATGAAGGAAGTGTTGGTGAGTCTGATTTTGAAGCAACCTGTTTGAAAGGCTACCTGAAAACGAGGTTTCTAAAGGAAGCCGAGTTTCTGCGAAGCTAAACGAAATTTCTGCCAGAAGCTGAGTTTTTACGAAGAGAAAACGAAACTTCAACGAAGTTAAAACCACGGCTGCACATTTTCAGGTAGCCTCAATAACGCCATCTGTCGGCCATTGTTGTAAACTATAACTGCCATTGCCGATGCACTGCCGGTCTTGTTATTTTGCGGCGAAACCCGTATCTTGCCTACCATCCGAAATCCCTATCTGAAAGGAAAAAACATGAGCAACCAAATCATCCACACCTCCGATGCAGCCTTTGAAAAAGATGTATTGAAAGCCGAGCTGCCTGTATTGCTCGACTTCTGGGCTCCTTGGTGCGGCCCCTGCAAAATGATCGCCCCGATTCTGGACGACATCGCTGAAGAATTCCAAGGCAAGCTGCAAGTAGTGAAGATGAATATCGACGAAAACGAGCAAACCCCCGCCCAATTCGGCGTGCGTGGCATTCCCACCCTGATGGTGTTCAACGGCGGCCAGCGCGTGGCCACCAAAGTGGGCGCCCTGAGCAAAGGCCAGCTCACCGATTTCTTGAACGCTTCACTGTAATACTGCCCTATTCCGCCACCGCTGCTTCTTCCGGCGGTGGCTTTTCTTGACAAGCCCCACTCAATCCCCTAGAATACTACCATTTTGCGTCCGCCTCACTTTTGGTGCGCAGCCCCATTCTCCGGCTTACAACAGCCAAAACTCTTAAATCTTCCAAACCCATCCCCACACATATCCCCTATCCCTCCCCCATTATCTGAACCGCGCGTTCATTTAATCAATTTATCCATTATTCAACACAAAACACAATCTTATGCACGTTTCCGAACTACAAACCCAGCACATTTCCAAACTCCTGGAAATGGCCGAACAACACGGCATTGAAAACGCCAACCGCCTGCGCAAACAAGATTTGGTATTTTCCATCGTCCGCCATATGATGAAACAGGGCGAGAGCTTCAGCTGCTCCGGCACGCTCGAAATCCTGCCCGACGGCTTCGGCTTCTTGCGCAGCACCGATACTTCCTATTTGGCCAGCCCCGACGATATCTACGTTTCCCCCAACCAAATCCGCCGCTTCAACCTGCACACCGGCGACACCATCGAAGGCAGCGTGCGCGTGCCCAAAGATAACGAACGCTACTTCGCCCTCGTGCGCCTAGATAAAATCAACGGCGACGACCCCGAAGTGTGCAAACACAAAATCCTGTTTGAAAACCTCACCCCCCTCTTCCCCACCCGTCCGATTAAGCTCGAACGCGATATTAAGGCCGAAGAGAACATCACCGCCCGCGCCATCGATTTGGTTTCCCCCATCGGCATGGGTCAGCGCGCCCTTTTGGTGGCGCCGCCCAAAACCGGCAAAACCGTGATGCTGCAAAACATCGCCCACGCCATTACTGCCAACTATCCCGAAGTGGTACTGATTGTGCTGCTGATCGACGAGCGGCCCGAAGAAGTAACCGAAATGACCCGATCCGTGCGCGGCGAAGTGGTGGCCTCCACCTTCGACGAGCCCGCTGCCCGCCACGTTCAAGTGGCCGAAATGGTGATTGAAAAAGCCAAGCGCATGGTGGAGCACAAAAAAGACGTGGTGATCCTGCTCGATTCCATCACCCGCCTGGCGCGCGCCTACAACACCGTTGCCCCCGCCTCCGGCAAAATCCTCACCGGCGGTATGGACGCCAACGCCCTGCACCGCCCCAAACGCTTCTTCGGCGCCGCACGCAACATCGAAGAAGGCGGCTCGCTCACTATCATCGCCACCGCGCTGGTGGAAACCGGCAGCCGCATGGACGACGTGATTTTTGAAGAATTCAAGGGCACCGGCAACATGGAGCTGCACCTCGACCGCCGCATGGCCGAAAAACGCGTTTTCCCCGCCATCAACATCAACAAATCTGGCACCCGCCGCGAAGAAATGCTCGTTTCCAACGACCGCCTGCAACGCATGTGGCTGCTGCGCAAATTCCTCCACCCGATGGACGACCTCGAAGCCACCGAATTCCTGGTGGGCAAACTCAAAGACAGCAAAAACAACGACGAGTTTTTCGAGCTGATGCGCGGCAAATAAGCCCGCCGTATTTCAGGTAGCCTCTCAGGCTACCTGAAACCCATTCCGCATTCGCCCAAAAGCCAGCTATCGCCACTTCAAACAAAACAATACAAGGCGGCGAGCCGTAGGCAGTACAGCCAGTACGGCAAGGCGAGCCAATGCGGTAGTATTCTTGTTTTAAGCAACGATAAAATGACCACCCTCGACTACGCCGACAGCCGCACCCTGTGGCAAACCATCCTGGCCGAAACCGCCCAAGCCGCCCAAAGCGAACCTATGCTCGCCAGCTTCCTACACCAAACCGTGCTGCGCCACAGCAGCATCGACCGCGTGCTCGCCTTCCACCTTTCCAGCAAGCTCGCCAGCCCCGTGATGGACAGCCGCGCGCTCAATGAAATTTTCTTCCAGGCACTCGACAGCGACACCCGCATTTCCAAAGCCATGCAGGCCGACATCGTCGCCTACTACGAACGCGACCCCGCCTGCGACGCCTACTACCTGCCGCTGCTCTACTACAAAGGCTTCCACGCCGTGCAAGCCCACCGCATCAACCACTGGCTGTGGCAGCACGGCCGCAAAACCCTCGCCTACTTCCTGCAAAACCGCGCCTCCGAAGTGTTCGGCATCGACATCCACCCCGCCGCCCGTTTCGGCCACGGCATTATGGTCGATCACGGCACCGGCCTTGTAGTGGGCGAAACCGCCATTTTGGGCAACGACATCTCCATCCTGCACGGCGTTACCCTCGGCGGCTCCGGCAAAGAAGGCGGCGATCGTCACCCCAAAATCAGCGACGGCGTGATGATCGGTGCCAATGCCTCCATCCTCGGCAACATCCGCGTGAACGAATGCGCCAAAATCGGCGCCGGCAGCGTGGTGGTGCACGACGTGCCCGCCCACAGTACCGTAGTCGGCGTACCCGCCCGCGTAATCGGCCAAGGCAACGTGCGCCCCTCCGCCGATATGGATCAAAGCTTGGATTCATGATGGCAGATAAAGGCTACCTGAAAACAAACAGCACAGCTTTCTGCCCGGCCAACATGCCGGCAGATGATTTCAGGTAGCCCTTCCGCCTGCCCGCCGCTGTATAATCCCGCCACCCGCCCGATTGCACCCGCCCATGAAAGCCGCCTTTTTCTTTCTTTACCTCATCCAACTCCTGCCCTTCGCCGCCATCCAAAAGCTGGCCGACGCCATCGGCAGCCTCGCCTATTATGCCGTCGCCCCACGCCGCCGCATCGGCGAAATCAACCTGCGCCTGTGCTTCCCCGAATTGAGCGAACAACAGCAAAAAACCCTGCTCAAACGCCACTTCCGCCACATGGCCAAACTCATCCTCGAATACGGCCTCTATTGGTATGGCAGCGCCGAGCGGCTCAAATCCCTCGTCCACTACCAAGACAAACATCATCTCGACAACGAACTCGCCGCCGGGAATAAAGTCATCCTGCTTTATCCCCACTTCACCGCCTTCGAGCTCGCCGTGTATGCGCTCAACCAAGACGTGCCGCTCACCAGCATGTATTCCCACCAGAAAACCCCCGCGCTCGACCAGCAAATCCTGCGCGGCCGCCACCGCTACAACAACGTCTTCCTCATCGGCCGCACCGAAGGCCTGCGCGCCATCATCAAACACCTGCGCGCCGACCCCGCCCCCTTCCTCTACCTGCCCGACCAAGACTTCGGCCCCAAAGATTCCATCTTCGCCGATTTCTTCGGCATCCCCACCGCCACCATTGCCGGCCTCCCCCGCATCGCCGCCCTCACCCGGGCCAAAGTCGTGCCCGCCATCCCCACCCGCCAGCCCGACGGCCGCGTTACCCTGCGCTTCTACCCCGCCTGGGACAACTTTCCCAGCGAAGACGTGCAAGCCGACGTACAGCGCATGAACCACTTCATCGAAGAACGCGTGCGCGAACAGCCCGAGCAATACTTCTGGCTGCACAAACGCTTCAAAACCCGCCCCGCAGGCAGCCCCGATTTCTACGCCAAATCCGGCCGCGCCTAACAATATAGGCCGTTGGAAACCAATCTTCCAACGGCCTGTTTTCTGCCCATTCCAGCCCAAAGGCTACCTGAAAACATTTCAGGTAGCCTTTTCAGCCTCAAACGGCAGGTTTTAGCGCTGATTGTAAAGACTGTGGTCGTAGCCCACGCAGAAAGCCGTGCCTTCTGCACCCTTTCCGGTTTCGATTTCGGAATAAAAACAGCGGTCATCGCCTTCCCCGCGTGCCGCCGTACAGGCCTGTCTGGCTTTAACTGCGGCTCTCCTATCATCTCTGTCGATACCGACAAAGATATCCCGCCGGCTCTGCGGCCTGTCGGTGGCCGTAACCAGTACGGCACAACTATTGGCAAAGGTAGCCAAGATTTCACAACGGGATGAGCGGCAATTTTGCTGCACGGCCTCAATCGCCCGCTGTTCCAAACGGTAGCCGCCCGGCCAAAGCAGGCCTTTGTTTACCGGATCCCAGCCGATGGCCATCCAATACGGCGTGGCGCGGAAACGGGCGATACGTGCTTGCACCTCCGCCTCGCGCTGCTCCCAGGCGCGTATTTCGGCGGCGGTGGGGCCGCGGTTGATCGGCTGTTGCCGTACGGCATTGCGCTCGCGTTGTATCCGATCTGCTTCCGACTGCATGATGCCATTAAAGTTGTGCCATTGCTGCGAGCCAACCGGATAGGGGTTGGCATATGCCAAGCCCGCACTGCCCAATAGCACTGCCGCCAATACGCCCGCTGCCGTGTTCATCATGGTTTGCTTCATCTTGCCGCTCCTGTTTGGAAAGGGGGAATAAGGGTATTGCCGATGATCGGATCGTAACAAAAAACAAGATATTGTAAACATCTATCCCGCTGCTTGAAGGCTACCTGAAAAAGATAAACAAAACATTTTGATGTGGACAATATAAGTTGCCCCTGCTTGCCATACGCTCAATCTTGCCCGGTTCCGCCCGCGGTGCGCCGGTTGTGCACCCGTTTGCCGTGGATGCTCAGATTGCCGGCAGCGAAGTCGGCCACAGCTTGCGGCAGCAGTTGGTGCTCGATTTTCAGCACGCGTGCGGCCAGGGTGTCGGCGGTGTCGGAATCGTATACGGGTACGGCGCCTTGGGCGATGATGGGGCCGCAATCGAGCTTATCGGTTACGAAGTGCACGGTGCAGCCGGCGAGGCGGCAGCCTTCGTCGATGGCGCGTTGGTGGGTATGCAGGCCGGGGAAGGCGGGCAATAGGGAGGGATGGATGTTGATGATTTGATTGGCAAAGCGGCTGCAAAACTCGGGCGGGAGAATGCGCATATAGCCGGCAAGCAGCACGAGGTCAGGCGCATGGGCAGATACCATCTCGAGCATGGCTTGGTTGAAATCGGCGTGGCTGGGGTAGTCTTTGGGATTGAGGGCGGCGGTGCGGATGCCCTGCTCTGCCGCCCAGGCCAGGCCGGGGGCTTGTGGGTTGTCGGAGAGCACGGCGGCAATGTGCAGATTGGGGATATTGGCCTGCACCACGGCCTGCATATTGCTGCCGCGGCCGGAAATGAGGATGACGGTTTTGGTCATGGTGTAATCATTTGAAAAGTGGTGGGAATATTTTTCAGGTAGCCTCTTGTGTATGCAAATATCGTATAACCAACTAATAAAAAATAAAAATAACCTATTCTAAAGTCAGGAACGAAACATTTGGTGCAATCGGCTGGGCTGTGCCGCTCCCTGCTGGCGCAGCCGAACGGAGCGCGGTTTTTCGGGGGACAAGGGCTTGCATGCCCGAAGCGGCGTAGCCGCAAGTTGCAGCTAATCCAGTTTCTCTTTGCGCCCAAAAAACCGCGCGGAGTGAGGGAAGTTTGCGCAGCAAACCTGCAACCGCAGTCGCCTTTCTTTTGCTTCCTTTTCTTTGGCGAAACAAAGAAAACGAGGTCTCCGGAGGAGGACGAGTTTCTGCGGAGTAAAAACGGAACCTTCGTTAGAAGGGGTCGTTTTAACGAAGTTAAAACAAGACCTCTGCAAGAGGGCTTGTTTTTACGCAGCTAAACGGGTGCACCGCGCCGGCATGAGGCGCAAAGGGGAACAGGACACACATGGCAAAGGCTACCTGAAATCCAAAGCAGTTGCCTGAACCCAATTGATACCGTAAGATAATAGCTTGCACTTTTTCAGGTAGCCTGTGGTGTTACTCAGGCTACCTGAAAATATTTGAATATCTCAGCCCAGCCGCATCATTTCGATCTGCTCGAGGCTGCGGCCGAGGAAGCGTTCGCCGATGGTTTGGAAACGCAGGGGGATGTCGCTCACGTAGAAATGGTAGTCGGCTGGGGTTTGGCTGGGGTTGAGCAGGCCGGCTTCGGCGAGGGCGGCGGCGGTGGCTTCGGCGGTGGTGAGTGCGGAATCCACCAGCGCCAGATGCGGGGCTTCGCTTTGCAGCAGAGGTTTGAGCAGGGGGTAGTGGGTGCAGCCGAGCACGAGGGTGTCGATGTCTTCGGCGAGCAGCGGTTTGAGGTATTCGCGCACGGTAAGGCGGGTAACTTCGTGCTCGAGCCAGCCTTCTTCCACCAGCGGCACCAGCAGCGGGCAGGCTTGGGAGGGCACGCGCGCCTGCGGGTTTTGCGCGTGGATGGCGCGGGCGTAAGCGTTGGAATTGACGGTGGTGGAAGTGGCGATGATGCCGATGCGGCCGTTGCGGCTGGTGGCCAGCGCGGCTTGCGCACCGGCGGCAATCACGTCGAGCACGGGCATGCCGCCGGCGGTTTGCCGCACTTTGGCACCGGCCACGGCGGCGATGGTGTTGCAGGCAATCACCAGCGCTTTCACGTCGTGCTGCATTAAGAATTCAACGATTTGCGCGGTGTAGGTTTCGATGGTGCTGCGCGATTTCACGCCGTAGGGCACGCGGGCGGTGTCGCCGAAATAAACGATGTTTTCGTTGGGCAGCCGCTCCATCAGCGCGCGCACCACGGTGAGCCCGCCGACGCCGGAATCGAATACGCCGATGGGGCGCTGCGTGAGGCTGTTCGGTTTCATGTTGCTGGGTTTGCTGTTGCGGGAAAAGGCATATTGTACACGCGCGGCAGATAAGGGAAAGGCTACCTGAAATCTTTGTCTCGATTTTCAGGTAGCCTTTTGAGGCGAATCAGCCTTATTGCGGCGGCTGGTGATCATGCTGCTCCAGCAGGCGGGTTGCTTCACGCTCCTCTTGCGGGCGCACGGTTTCAAACTCGCCGTCGATGATGTCGCCATCCGCACCGTAGCCGGAAGATCGGTAGTTCTGCCCCGTTTGGTTTGGCCGCACCGCCGCCGGGCCGCCCTTAATCGGCAGCATCAGCAGCAAGGCCAAAGCGGTGGACACAAAACCGGGCGACATCAACAGCAGCGCCGCCACAATATAGCGCAGCGGCCATAGCAATTGGTAAAACGACACCTCGCCACGGTTATTAAACAGCGATCCGGCCAGCATCACCGAAGAAAAACCGAGGTTGCGCAGCATCACCATGCCGGCCATAAACGACAACACCATCAGCAAAAGCGTGGGCATCCCACCAAGCCGGTCGGCCACCATCACAATCGAAGCCGCTTCCGCCCCCACCAGCAGCAAGAGCCAAATTCCAAGGTAACGCATTGTTTTTTTCCTTTTCAAACAAAGAAATAATTTTAGCTTCGCAGAAACTCAACTTCAACCATGCCAAGGTATCGTTTTAACGAAATTTGCTTCGCTCATTTTAGCGAAATACGCTTCGCTTATTTTCAGGTAGCCTGTGGGCATCAGCAAGCGTAGCATTTGGTTTCCGCATCCAACACAAAAAAACATCATGACCGCCGAACAAATCTACCAGCAATGGCACGAAGCCGCCCAAAGCCGCAACACCGCCGCCCTGCTCGCCCTGTATCACGAAGCAGCCGAGCCCGAATCGCCGTTGGTGCCCATCATCCTTAATCAAAACAGCGGCGTGCTGCATGGCAAAGCCGAAATCGGCCGCTTCCTCGAAGAAGGCACCCGCCGCCGCCCCAACGAATTGGTGCGCTGGTATCGCAGCGGCCAATACCTTGCCAGCGGCGGCCTCCTTGTGTGGGAATACCCGCGCCAAACGCCCGAGGGCGAACAAATCGACATTTTAGAGCTGATGCAGCTCAAAGACGGCCTCATCTGGCGCCACCGTATCTACTGGGGCTGGTTCGGCACACAGATACTGATTCAATCGGCACTATCCAAAGCTTAAGCCTTAGGGCACAACGGCCATCCCTATATCTGCCCGCTGGGCGCAAAATCAAGCGGGCAGCAGCAAAGTTTACCGCCGTTTGCAGTTTGAAATCCGGCTACCTGAACTGAAGAAGCTAAAACATTAGTTTCAACGCAGTTTAGATATTAATTCAAGCAATCCAAATGTCCGCACGCCAACCATTCATTTCCTCCGCCCCGCCGCCCCGGCCGTTTTTACAGCAAGCCGCATCCTATAGTATGATAAAGGCATCCCTTTCATTTTTCAGGTAGCCCAGCTGCCCCATTACACGGAGCGCTTCATGAAATTCTCCCCCGCCTGCACCGCCCTCTTATGCACTGCCTTCCTGGCCGCCTGCGCCGGTACATCCTCCGGCGATCGATACTACCGCGTGCAGCGCGGCGACACGCTCTACCGCATCAGCCGACGCTTCAACCAGCCCGTCTCCCGCCTGATGGCCTGGAACAACCTGAAAAACCCTTCCCAGCTCGAAGTGGGCCAACGATTGCGCGTGGGCAGCGGCAACAACCGCAGCACATCCGCCAGCAATACCACCAACCGCACGGTAACGCGCACCCCAGCCGAACGCCCCAGCGCCGCACCCAGCAGCCTGCAATGGCCGGTGCGGGGCGAAATCATCACTCAGTTTAACGGCTCCTCCAGCAAAGGCATCGACATCGCCGGCAACACCGGCACCTCCGTGAAAGCCGCTGCCCCCGGCCGCGTGAGCTACGTGGGCGAAGGCATCCGCGGCTACGGCAAGCTCATCCTCATCAACCACACCGGCGGCATGCTCACCGCCTACGCGCACAACAGCCAAATCAGCGTGCGCGAAGGCCAGCAGGTATCTGCCGGGCAAACCATCGCCACCATGGGCAGCAGCGGCACCGACCGTGTGAAACTGCACTTCGAAGTGCGCGTAAACAACCGAGCCGTCAATCCGATGGATTACCTGCCGAAATAAACGTTTGACACATGAAAGGCTACCTGAAAGCGTACGCTTTCAGGTAGCCTTTTTCACATCTGCGCCCTACTCCTGAGCCGCCCGCGCTGCCGGCCGTTGCAGATGACGCTGCATATAGCTTGCAAACGGCTCAACGTTTGGCACCACTTGGGTGCGGAACATGCCCCAGGCCAAGAGGCCGCTCAAGTATAAATCGAGCGCGCTAAAGTGCTGACCCACGGCGTATTCGCGACCGTCGGCCAGCAGGGTTTGCAGGGTGTGCAACGCAGTATCGAAATCGCCATAGCCGATAGCGCGGCGTCGATCTTCGCTCTGCGGCACTTGCTGCCAACGGTCGAGAATGGCGTATTCAAGCTGCGTGCCAAACCACAGCCAGCGGTAGTATTGCCCGCGCTCCGGCGTGCCCGCGGCAGGGATCAGCCGTTTTTCGGTGAACAGCTCGGCCAGATAAGTGAGGATGGCGGGCAGCTCGGTAATCACTTGCCCGGCGTGCGCGATGGCGGGCACTTTGCCCATCGGATTGATGGCTAAATAGTCTGCCCCTTTGAGCTGCGGGTAATCCAGCGCCACGGTGTCGTAATCTGCGCCGCATTCGGCCAGCATCCAGCGCACATTGTTGCCGCGCGAAGGGTGCACGGTATAAAGGGTGATTTTGTTCATGATATTTCCTTTTAAAACAGTTGATTGTGTTTTCAGGTAGCCTGAAGTGCAGCCATGATACTCTATTGCTGTGTCAGTTTTTGTCAGCAGCCAAAGCTATAGCTGAAACGAAATCAACACTAGCGGCTCAAATCAAACGCGCTCAAATCCAGCCCTTCCTGCTGCCGCCAGCATTGCAGCAGCAGGCGGTGCGGCATGGGATAGGCCGCACCAATTTGGGCTTGCTTGATGCGGTCGCAGCGGAAATGGCGGAATGCCTGCCGCAATGTGCACCAGGCCGCCAACAGCCGCACTTCATCCAAATAGCCCAGCGCCACCGGCCACACCGTGCGCCTGCTGGCCTGCCCGCGCAAATCCGTATAGCCGAAGCTGAGCGCCGTTTCCTGCCGCAAAGCCTGCCGCACCAGCGCCAACACCTGTGCTTCGCCGCCCCCAGACGCCGTGCCGCCCATCGGATACACCGCATGCGCCGCCGCCTGCTCGGCCAAGCGCGTTGGCAACACCGCGTGCACCTTGCCCAGCACCGAGCGCGCTGCCTCGGCCATTTCGCCATCGGCATGCACCGCCGCCCAACGCATGCCCAGCATCAGCGCTTCCAGCTCGTTTTCACTAAACATCAGCGGCGGCAGATTGCAATCCTGCTGCAACACAAAGCCCACGCCTGCTTCCCCGCCAATCACCGCGCCCTGCCCGCGCAAGGTATCGATATCGCGATACACCGAGCGCACGCTGATGCCCAACTCCTGCGCCAACAGCCGCGCACTTTTCGGATGGCGGCTGGCACGCAGAAGCTGCAAGAGTTTGAGCAGGCGGTCGGTACGGCTGGACATGATGAATCTCCGGATGGTTTTTCAGGTAGCCTGACGGTTTGAATGGGAGGCTACCTGAAAATAATAGAGATGATACCGCGTTTGCAAACAATCGCGGCAAGAGGCTATATGAAATCAGGCTCCGTCATTTCAGGCAACCTCAAGCTCCGCAGCCCGCCGTGAACCTGCTACAATCCGCTTCCCTAGCCAACACCTACCAAGGACAAACCATGCGACTCCTCCACACCATGCTACGCGTCGGCAACCTCGGAGCCTCCCTCGCCTTCTACCAAGAAGTGCTTGGCATGAAACTTCTGCGCCGCAAAGACTACCCCGAAGGCCGCTTCACTCTTGCCTTCGTCGGCTACGGCAGCAAAGACGAGACTGCCGTGCTTGAACTTACCCACAACTGGGATACCGCAAGCTATGACCTCGGCAATGCCTACGGCCACATCGCCATCGAAGTGGAAGACGCCTACGCCGCCTGTGATGCCGTGCGCGCCAAAGGCGGCAAAGTGGTGCGCGAAGCCGGCCCGATGAAACACGGCAACACCGTTATCGCCTTCGTGGAAGACCCGGACGGCTACAAAATCGAATTCATCCAAAAACACGGCCGTGAAGATTAAGGCAATCGGCAAAATAATAAAGGCTACCTGAATTTTTCAGGTAGCCTTTTCAATGATCGGTTTCAGACGGCCGCAAAAACACCAAACATGCAGGCAACAATTGCCCATCCCATAGTAGATTCAATTAAATTTCAATACAAAGCAGCGAGCCGCAGACAGTACAGAAAGGAGGCAAGGCAAGACAACGCCGTATCGGAAGTTAAGTGAATCTGCTATATCTCTATTTTCTAGGCAGCCTGCTCCCTCACTCCGCCAAATCCCTGCACAACCTCACCGCCTCGTCCAGCCGTTCCACGCCGAAGATTTCCAGCCCGGCAAATTCTTTTTTGCTGCGCGGCAGGTTGGCTTTGGGCACGATGGCGCGTTTGAAGCCGAGTTTTTCCGCCTCTTTCAGCCGCTCCTGCCCGCGTGCCACGGGGCGCACTTCGCCGCTCAGGCCGACTTCGCCGAAGGCCACCATTTTTTCAGGCAGCGGCTTGTTGCGGAAGCTGGACACCATCGCCAAAATCACCGCCAAATCCGCCGCCGGCTCGCTGATTTTCACGCCGCCCACCGCGTTGATGAACACGTCTTGGTCGAAGCAGGCGATGCCGGCGTGGCGGTTGAGCACGGCCAAGAGCATGGCGAGGCGGTTTTGTTCGAGGCCGACGGTGAGCCGCTTGGGCGTGAAGCCGTGCGCGTCGTCCACCAGCGCTTGAATTTCCACCAGCAGCGGGCGGCTGCCTTCCTGCGTCACCAGCACGCACGAGCCGGCCACGTCGTCGCGGTAGCTGGCGAGGAAGATGGCGGAGGGGTTGGATACGCCTTTGAGGCCGTTTTCCAGCATGGCGAACACGCCCAGCTCGTTGGCCGCGCCGAAGCGGTTTTTGATGGCGCGAATCATGCGGTAGTTGGAATGCTGGTCGCCTTCAAAATACAGCACGGTATCCACCATATGCTCGAGCACGCGCGGGCCGGCAATCGCGCCGTCTTTGGTGACGTGGCCGACAAAAATCATGGCGATGCCCATCTGCTTAGCCATGCGGGTGAACTGGGCGGCGCACTCGCGCACCTGCGACACGGAGCCGGGCGCGGAGGTAATCTGGTCGGAATACATGGTTTGAATCGAGTCGATTACCACCACGGCGGGCTGGTACTGCTTCAAAGCAGCCTGCACCGCTTCCAAACGGATTTCCGCCAGCAGGTGCACGCCGTCCGCATCCAGCCCCAGCCGCTGCGCGCGCAGGGCGACCTGTTGCGCCGATTCCTCGCCCGACACATACAGCACTTTGCGTTTTTTCGCCATCAAGGCAACGGTTTGCAGCAGCAGCGTGGACTTGCCGATGCCCGGGTCGCCGCCCAGCAGAATCACCGCGCCGTCCACCAACCCGCCGCCGAGCACGCGGTCGAGTTCGCCCATGCCGGTGGGCTCGCGCGGCACTTCGGCGGCGGTTACTTTGGAGAGTTCCTGCACTTGCGAGGTGTCCGCCGCCCAAGACTGAAAGCGGGCATTTTTCGGCTCGGGCGCGGCCAGACCTTCCTGCAAGGTGTTCCACTCGCCGCAGTGCGGGCATTTGCCCTGCCACTTGGGCACGGTGCCGCCGCATTCTGTGCAGGTGTAGACGGTTTTGGGGGCTTTGGCCATAATATTGTTTTCCTTGTATCTTTTATTTTCAGGTAGCCTTTTAGCTATTGGATAAGGCTACCTGAAAGCTCAGCGGGTTTCTGCCAAGCTCAAATCTGTTTTGCCGAAATTCAGCGTGTAGTTGCGCTCGTTGCCGAATTGTTGCACGGGAGAGAAGCCGTATTGCTCGAGCAATTGGATAAGCTCGGTGCGGCTGAGTTTATCCGCATCTCCGGCGGCTTCGGAAATGGAAAGCAGCCCGTCTGGAGCGAGCAAGCGGTGGAATTCGGCGAGGTAGGCCGCTTGGTCGGCCACTTCGCCTAAAACGGTTACCAGTACGATGCGGTGAAACGAGCCTCTGGCAAAGAGAAAGCTGCTGCCGCTGCACAGGTGGTATTCGGCATTGGTAATATGGCGTTTTTCCAGCCGTTGCCGTGCCTTGGCCAGCATTTCGGGCTGAATGTCGGCCAACACCAAGCTGCCCTGCGGCACGGCACGAGCGAGTGCGGGGCTGAAATAGCCCGACCCGCAGCCCACTTCGAGAATTCGCTGTTGCGGCTGCAACTCGAGCCGGCGCACCAGCTCAGCGGGGGAAAGCGCCCAGTTGCGCAGGGGGATGAGCAGGGTGAAGGCGAGCTGGTGGGGGAAGAGCGCGCCTTTAGCAGTGAGGCCGTGCCAGATGGTTTTGAGGGTGCGGAGCATGGTAGTTTTTTTCAGGTAGCCTTGATGTGGGTTGGGGCTACCTGAAAATAGAGGCAGACAATTTGTTTTCAGGTAACCGTTTGCGTATTCGGGCAGACGGATTGTAGCAAACCCTTTGCGCGGCGGTTGGCTCAACAAGGGAAAAGTTCTGCCGCGAATACTGCCGTGCCCCTAGGTAATGGCACGGCTGCGGCGATGTGAGGCTTGTTTTTTTATGCCGAACTGGCAATAATGCCGCTCTGCCTGATATATCGGCAAACTGTCCACTTCCCAATTTTCGGCCAATCCGTTGCCATGTGTGATACGGATTGGCTTCAAAAGTAAAGAGAGTATTCAAGCAAATGGCTTTATTGGTACAGAAATATGGCGGGACTTCAGTAGGAAGCCCCGATCGCATTAAGAATGTGGCCAAACGCATTGCCCGTGCCCGTGCCGAAGGGCACGACGTGGTGGCGGTGGTGTCCGCCATGAGCGGCGAAACCAACCGCCTGGTGGCGTTGGCGCACGAAATCCAGGAGTTTCCCGACCCACGCGAAATGGATGTGGTATTGGCCACCGGCGAGCAGGTAACCATCGGCCTTTTGGCCATGGCACTGATGGAAATCGGCATTCCGGCCAAGAGCTACACCGGCTGGCAGGTGTTGGTGCAAACCGATAATTCCCACACCAAAGCCCGCATCGAATACATCGACGACAGCAAAATGCGTGCCGGTTTAGCGGCAGGCAAAGTAGTGATTGTGGCCGGTTTCCAAGGCGTAGACGCCGAAGGCAACATCACCACGCTGGGGCGCGGCGGTTCCGATACTTCCGCCGTGGCGCTGGCCGCCGCACTCAAAGCGGACGAATGCCAAATCTACACCGATGTGGACGGCGTTTACACTACCGACCCGCGCGTGGTGCCCGAAGCGCGGCGCATGAACACCGTATCATTTGAAGAAATGCTCGAATTGGCGAGCCTGGGCAGCAAAGTGCTGCAAATCCGCTCGGTAGAATTTGCCGGCAAATACAAAGTGCGCCTGCGCGTATTGAGCAGCCTCACCGATGGCGGCGAAGGCACCCTGATTACTTACGAGGAAGACCCCAACATGGAAAAAGCCATTGTATCCGGTATCGCATTCGACAAAAACCAAGCCCGCATCAACGTGCGCGGCGTTCCCGACAAGCCTGGTATCGCCTATCAGATTTTGGACACAATTTCCGCCGCCAATATTGAAGTGGACATGATTATCCAAAACGCCGGTGAAGAAGGCACCACCGATTTTTCCTTCACCATATCGCGCGGTGACTACCGCCACACGCTTGAGCTTTTGCAAAGTGTGCGGGAAAGTGTTGGCGCATCCGATATCCACGGCGACGACACCGTGTGCAAAGTTTCCATCGTCGGCATCGGCATGCGCTCGCACAGCGATGTGGCCGCCACAATATTCCGCACCCTGGCCGAGGAAAACATCAATATCCAACTGATTTCCACTTCCGAAATCAAAGTTTCCGTGTTGATCGACGAAAAATACCTCGAACTCGCCACCCGCGTGCTGCACAAAGCCTTCGGCCTCGACCGTCAGCAATAACCGCCCTACCCCGCAGCCCCTCCGGCACGGGGTATTTTTTTTACCTTGTAAAAACCAAATTTTCATTTTCAGGTAGCCTTTAGGAGGAGAGGCTACCTGAAAACACAACTAAAACGTGGCAAGAGTAAGTTGGCGTTGCTATGCCGACCTTTTATTTATCCGCCCTAGCCCGTATTCCGAGTAAAAAAATTTTATCTTTTTGTAAACTATCCATATTCACAAACCACTCTATCCCCGTCGCCACAAAGGCTACCTGAAAACCCTTCCGTTGTTTCCACACACCGCCAGCCAACCTACCCAAACACAACAAAACCTAAAATAAATCAACAGAAAACAACACCCCCAACCAAACCGCAATCCTCCACACCTAGGCCACCTCCGCCATTTAACCTCAACCGTTCCACCACTGCGTATACAAACAAACACAGAGTGTCGGCAAATTTCCTCCTACCACGCCCAAGCTACTGCCACATTGCCTAAACCTTGCAATGCAGTAAAATAGTATTTTCCTAACCGTCCCCAAGCAGGAAAGACTTGCCATGAACATCGAAAAAGACACCGTAGTAACTCTGCATTACGAAATGTTTGATACCAACAACCAGCTAATCGACAAAACAGAAGAGCCCATCGCCTACCTGCATGGCGGTTACGACGGCATTTTCCCGCTGGTGGAAGAAGCGTTGCACGGCAAGACCGTGGGTGAAGAAGTGGACGTAACCCTTTCCCCCGATGATGCATTCGGCGAGCAAGACCCCGAATTGGTGCGCCTTGAGCCGCTCAACGTCTTCCCCGTGGAAGTGGAAGTGGGCATGATGTTTGAAGCCGACGACCCCGAAACCGGTGACACCCTAGTTTACCGCGTAACCGACATTGCTGACGGCAAAGCCGTGGTGGATGGCAACCACTCGCTGGCCGGCATGAAACTGCGTTTTAAAGGCAAAGTAGCCGAAATCCGCCCCGCTACCGCCGAAGAACTCGCCCACGGCCATGCCCATGGTACACACGGCCATCACCACTAACTACCGTATTCGTACAAACAGGCGGGTTGCCACAAGTTGCCACAATAGGCAGCCCGCCTGTTTTTTCTTTCAAAGTTGGAGGCCGTAAACTTTAGCTTCGCAGAAACTCCGCTGTACTTCGTTTTAACTTCGTTGAAACCGCACTTTCAGGTAGCCTGAAATCTTTTAGGCTACCTGAAGCAAGCCAAACAAAATATTGGCATAGCAAAGCCGACCGATAACCAACATACCACACAAAAGGCTACCTGAAACCTTTCAGGTAGCCTTTCACATCACAAACAAGCATTACTCAAACGGGCGCACCGGCATCCCGAACATCGCGCGGGCGGTGTTCAGCATCTGGCAAGAGAAGCCCCATTCGTTGTCATACCAAGACAACACTTTCACCATATTGCCGTTGGAAACTTTAGTCAGCGTGCTGTCAAATACAGAAGCCTGGGTGGTGTGGTTGAAGTCGGAAGATACCAGCGGCAGGGTGTTGTAGCCCAGCACGCCTTTCAGATCGCCCTCACTGGCGGCTTTCACTAGTGCGTTGATTTCTTCCACGCTGGTATCGCGGCCGGCTTCAAAGGTTAAATCCACCAGCGAAACATTGATGGTGGGCACGCGTACGGCGAAGCCGTCGAGCTTGCCTTTGAGCTCGGGCAGCACCAAGCCCACGGCTTTGGCAGCGCCGGTTTTGGTAGGAATCATGTTTTCCACTGCGCTGCGGGCGCGACGCAGGTCTTTGTGGCACACGTCGGTGAGCACTTGGTCGTTGGTAAAAGCGTGGATGGTGGTCATCAAGCCTTTGGCAATGCCCATGCCATCGGCCAGCACTTTGGCCACGGGTGCCAGGCAGTTGGTAGTGCAGGAAGCATTGGATACAACGGTCATCCCGGGCGTGAGTACTTGGTGGTTCACACCGTATACGATGGTGGCGTCTACATCATCACCGCCAGGCGCGGAAATCAGCACTTTTTTCGCACCAGCTTTGATGTGTGCCGAGCTTTTCTCTTTGCTGGTAAAGGCACCGGTACACTCCAACACCAAATCCACACCCAGCTCTTTCCACGGCAGATCGGCCGGATCACGCTGAGACAAGAAGCGGATTTTGTCGCCGTTCACAATCAAATGGGTTTCGTTGTGCGACACCTCGGCGGCAAAGCGGCCGTACACTGTATCGAATTTGGTCAGGTGAACGTTGGTTTGTAAATCGCCACCGGTATTGATGGCGACGACTTCAAACTGGTCGCGCAAGCCGTATTCGTAAATAGCGCGCAACACTTGGCGGCCGATGCGGCCATAGCCGTTGATGGCAATCTTCAAACTCATATTTACACCTTTCGTAGGTTCTAAGAAAACCCCGCGCCAAACAGCCCGGGCAGACACAAAATAACGAATCGTATTATAGCGGCTTTGCTGGTGAAAACCCACCCCTCGCTGTTCTACCCCCCTTTACTTTTCCCCGCCGCAGGGTTAAAAAGGCAGTATCATTTCATTCACACTTCTTTACCGTCAAGGAACAGTTATGCAAAAAGTAGGATTTGTCGGCTGGCGCGGCATGGTCGGCTCAGTTTTGATGCAGCGTATGCGCGAAGAAAACGATTTCACCCACATCCCCGAAGCCTATTTCTTCACCACCTCCAACGTAGGCGGCAATGCCCCCGATTTCGGCCAGGCCACCAAAACCCTGCTTGATGCCAACAACCCCGCCGAACTGGCCAAAATGGACATCATCGTTACCTGCCAAGGCGGCGACTACACCAAATCCGTTTATCCCCAACTGCGCGAATCCGGCTGGAACGGCTACTGGATCGATGCCGCCTCCGCCCTGCGCATGAACGACGATGCTGTAATCGTGCTCGACCCGGTAAACCGCAACGTAATCGATGCTGCCCTGCAAAACGGCGTGAAAAACTACATCGGCGGCAACTGCACCGTTTCCCTGATGCTGATGGCCCTGGGTGGCTTGTTCCAAAATGGCCTGGTGGAGTGGGCTTCCAGCATGACCTACCAAGCCGCCTCCGGCGCAGGTGCCAAAAATATGCGTGAACTCATCAGCGGCATGGGCGCCATCCACAGCAAAGTGGCCGCCGAACTGGCCGACCCCGCCAGCGCCATCCTCGATATCGACCGCAAAGTATCCGACTTCCTGCGCTCGCCCGACTACCCCAAAGCCAACTTCGGCGTGCCGCTGGCCGGCAGCCTGATTCCGTGGATCGACATAGACTTAGGCAACGGCCAATCCAAAGAAGAATGGAAAGGCGACGTTGAAACCAACAAAATCCTCGGCGGCAGCCGCCCCACCATCGTGGAAGGCTTGTGCGTACGCATCGGCGCCATGCGCTGCCACAGCCAGGCCATCACCCTGAAGCTGAAACAGGATCTGCCCGTATCCGAAATCGAAAGCCTGCTCGCCGGCACCAACGATTGGGTGAAAGTTGTGCCCAACACCAAAGAAGCCAGTATGCACGAGCTCACCCCCGCCGCCGTTACCGGCACGCTCACCGTGCCCGTAGGCCGCATCCGCAAGCTCGCCATGGGCGGCGAATACATCAGCGCCTTCACCGTGGGCGACCAACTGCTCTGGGGCGCGGCCGAACCGATCCGCCGTATCCTGCACATCGTATTGGGCAATTTGGATTGATTGTTTCTCAACCTCAATCCGACAAACACAGGCTACCTGAAAATTTTCAGGTAGCCTGTTTGCTGCCCCCGCCATTTCGATCACAACAAATCAATCCTCCTCCCTGATTTACCAGCCTAACACTCCCCGTATTCCGCCTCATAAAACCTAACATTTCCAGCCTAGTTAGCCGTTGTTAGCGTCGTCTCACCACACACTAACACAAGCATTTTGCCACAGCATCAGCTACTGCCCAACGAACTACCCAGCCTCACCCCTCCATGCAACACGGCCTGTTAGATACATTGGCTCACTTTACCGTATTAGCTGTATTACCTGCGACCCATCGCCTTATCCGGATTTAACCTTAATCAGCGACACCTCATGTCTACCCCTCAAACCAAAGGCTACCTGAAAGCCCAAAACTTTCAGGTAGCCTTTTTTCATTCCAGCAACGCTACTCCACCGTTACCGATTTGGCCAGATTACGCGGTTTGTCCACATCCGTGCCGCGCACCAAGGCGGCGTGGTAGGCCAGAAGCTGCACGGGGATGGTGTGTACAATCGGCGAGAGCACGCCCACGTGGCGCGGAGTGCGGATGATGTGCACATTGGGGCTGGGCTGGAAGTTGCTGTCCAAATCGGTAAACACAAACAACTCGCCGCCGCGCGCGCCCACTTCCTGCATATTGGCTTTCACTTTATCCAGCAGGCTGTCGTTCGGCGCAATCACCACCACGGGCATATTCGCGTCCACCAGCGCCAAAGGGCCGTGTTTGAGCTCACCAGCGGGGTAGGCTTCGGCATGGATATAAGTGATTTCTTTGAGTTTCAGCGCGCCTTCCAAGGCCACGGGGTAGTGGATGCCGCGCCCTAAAAACAGGGCACTGTTTTTCTCGGCGAATTTTTGTGCCCAAGCGGCAATCTGCGGCTCGAGGTTGAGCGCATGTTGGATGCTGCCGGGCAGCTGGCGCAACTCTTCCATATAAGACTGTGCCTGCTGCTCAAATACATGTCCGCGCATTTTGCCCAAGGTAACCGCCAGCCCGAACAGCACCACCAGCTGGGTGGTAAAGGCTTTGGTGGAGGCTACGCCGATTTCCACGCCGGCGCGGGTGTAGAGCACCAGTTCGCTCTCGCGCGGCAGGGCGGATTCCATCACGTTGCACACGGAAAGGCTGTGCCTCTGCCCCAGTGCTTGTGCATATTTCAAGGCTTCCATGGTATCCAGCGTTTCGCCGGATTGGGATACGGTAATCACCAGCTGGTCGGGGCTGGCAATCACGTCGCGGTAGCGGTATTCGCTGGCGATTTCCACATCAGTCGGCACTCTGCCGATGGCTTCCAGCCAGTATTTGGCAGTGAGCGCGGCGTAGTAGGAAGTGCCGCAGGCCAAGATTTTGATGCTGCGGATGTGTTCAAACACTTCTCGCGCTTTGGCACCGAAGTTTTCCGGCTCGAAGCCGCCGCCGAGGAATACTTCGGCGGTATCGGCAATCGCCTTGGGCTGCTCGTTAATTTCCTTCTGCATGAAGTGGCTGTAAGGACCCAGCTCCAGTGAAGTAAGCGACAGCTCGGACACGCGCACTTCGCGTTTGGCTTCCTGCCCGCTGTGGTCGACGAGGCGGCGGATGCCTTCGCTGCCTAATTCGGCAATGTCGCCGTCTTGCAGATACACGATGCGGCGCGTGAAGGCCACTACGGCAGAAACATCTGATGCAGCAAAGGTTTCACCCTCGCCCAAGGCCACCAAGAGCGGGCAGCCCATGCGTGCCACCACCAATTCTGCCGGTTTATCCTGCGCCATCACGGCAATCGCATATGCGCCATGAAACCGTGCACAGGCAGCCTGCACGGCAGCAAACAGCTGGTGCCCGTTGGCGGTGTATTCGTAGTGTATGCTGTGGGCAATCACTTCGGTGTCGGTTTGCGATTCAAACACATAGCCCAAGCCTTGCAGGCGGGCGCGCTCTTCCTCGAAATTTTCGATGATGCCGTTGTGCACCACCGCAATCAGGCTACCTGAAATATGCGGATGCGCATTGGGCTCGGTTACGCCGCCGTGCGTCGCCCAGCGGGTGTGGCCGATGCCGATGTAGCCACATAAGCCGGCTGCCTTGGCCGCGTCTTCCATTTGCTGCACACGGCCCACACGGCGCACGCGCTCAATCATGCCCTGCTCCGTGCCTACCGCAATACCGGAAGAATCATAACCCCGATACTCCAACCGCTTCAGGCCGTCGGTAAGAAAATCCACCACATTCTGCTTGGCGCGCACCGCGCCCACAATACCGCACATTGCAAAGCCCTTCTATTATTTGGTTGCCAGCCGCCGAAGCGGCAAAAAATCGGGCAGATTATAGCAAACCAGGCTGCCATCCAGGCAGCCCGATTCGCCAATATTGCTTGTTTTAATACGAAGCCGACACCATCTTACCGTTCCTAAAATTCTGCTGATACAAAATATTGCCGTTGATGGCATAAGTGGTAAGCACCCCGTTTTGCGGATGGGCGCGGAAATCATACAGGCTCTCGCGGGTGAGCAGCATGGCATCGCTGCGCTTCTGCCCGCTCTCGTAAAAATCCTGCACCAAATAACCCCTGCCCTGGCGGCTCAGCAGCTGGCGGTAGTAGCCGCCCTTCACTTCGTTTGGCACCGCCTTGCCCTGCGCATCGAAATACGTGACCACCTGCTCCTCAATAATGCGTAAACCGCCCAAATCCTGCACATTGCTGCCATTATTCCGGCTGCCCACCGGAATACTCAAGCCCGTGCCCAAGCCAAGATGGCGGCCGGCAAAGCCCAAGCCCAGTAGCACATTGCTGCCCGAACAGCCGGCCAACAATGCAACGCAGGCGGCAGCCGCAAAATTCCGTTTTTTCATCATCATTCCCCCTTAAACCCAATCAAAATCAATGCCCGATTATAACCCGTTTGAATAAACCGATATAATGCCCCTCTTCCCATTTTTCAGGTAGCCTCATCCCATGATCAGCAAGCTCACCGGCAAACTCATCGAAGCCTTCCCCCCGCAAATCGTTATCGACGTAAACGGCGTTGCCTACGAAACCGACGTTTCCATGCAAACCTTCTACACCCTGCCCCCCGTTGGCGAAACCGTCTCGCTCTACACTCAGCTCATCGTGCGCGAAGATGCCCACCTCCTCTTCGGCTTCGGCAGCCGCAACGAACGCAACACCTTCCGCCAGCTCATCAAAGTGAGCGGCATCGGCACCAAAACCGCGCTCGGTATCCTCTCCGCCATGAGTGCCGACGAGCTTGCCGCCGCCATCGCCGCCGAAGACATCAAACGCCTCTCCTCCGCCCCCGGCATCGGCAAGAAAACCGCCGAACGCATGGTGCTCGAACTGCGCGGCAAACTCACCGCCTCCGGCAGTGCACAAGCCCAGACCGCCGCCCAGGCAGGCGACAGCAGCGAAGACATCGTCAGCACCCTGCTCGCCCTGGGCTACAACGAAAAAGAAGCCCGCGCCGCTGCCAAAGGCATCCCGCCCAGCACCGAAGTGGGCGAAGGCGTGCGCTTAGCCCTGAAAAACCTGCTGAAATAAACAGATAAAGGCTACCTGAAATTTAGCGAAACATTTTCAGGTAGCCCCTTTATGGCAAATTAACACACTGCCCAAACAAGGCGAGCCAATGCCATAGCAAAAGTTAAGCTAATTGGCGCCGCCCACCCAAAGGCTACCTGAAAACCACCGCAAAGGAACCCCACCATGCCCCGTATCGGCCTCTTCGGCGGCACCTTCGACCCCATCCATAACGGCCACCTGCACATCGCCCGCAGCTTTGCCGACGAGCTGGATTTAGAAAGCGTCATCCTCCTGCCCGCCGGCGACCCCTACCACAAAACCACCCCCCGCACCGCCGCCCACCACCGCCTAGCTATGGCCGAAATCGCCGCCCAAGCCGATTCCCGCCTCGCCGTGAGCGACTGCGACATCGTCCGCCAAAGCGCCACCTACACCCACGACACCGTACAAATCTTCCGCCAACACTTCCCCGCCGCCGAACTCTGGCTGCTCATCGGCATGGACAGCCTGCTGCAACTGCACACCTGGCACCGTTGGCAAAATCTCGTGCGCCAATGCCGTATTGCCACCGCCCCCCGCCCCGGCAGCAGCCTCGCCCAAGCTCCTGCCCAGCTGCAAACCTGGCTGGCCGAAACCCTACCTCAAGGCCGCCTGCACATCCTGCAAGCCGCCCCACTGCCCATCAGCTCCAGCCAAATCCGCCAACAGCTCGCCACCGGACACACCAGCCCCGACATCCCACCCGCCGTGCTCGGCTACATCCGGCAACACCAACTGTATTGCCATACCGGCGTATAACTTCAGGTAGCCTCTTTCGAAAGCAAAGGCTACCTGAAATTTTCTCCACACCGTTTTCAGGTAGCCTTTTCCCCGCGTCAAGCGATAAAATACCACCCGTTTTCCACCCTACTCAAGCTTCAAGGATCAACATGCAATTCCACCTCCACTCTACCTCCCTGTCCGCCGGCCAAGACGCCCGCCTGTTTTTGTGCACCGACTCCCCGGCCGATGAAACCGCCGCCCTGCTCTACGGCACGCTCACCGAAAGCGAACCTTTCACCGCCGCCCGCACTCCCGCTAACGGCGGCTTTGCCGACACCGCCGTGCTCAAGCTCGACAACACAGGGCGCGACACGCTGGCCAAAGCTTTCCGCCACGCCGCCGGCTGGGTGCAGAAACAGCCCGCGCTCGCCATTGACTTAAGCGCCTTCTCCGCCACCGAATTGGCCGATGCTCTCAATGTACTCACTACCGCGCTGGGCGAAGCCGTATACCGTTTCGACCGATTCAAAAAAACCGCCAAACCCGCTGCCTTGCAACAAGCCGATTTCTACGCTCCCGCAGCCGACCAATCCGCCCAAGATGCACTCGGCCGCGCCCAAGCCCTGCTGTACGGCATCAAGCTGTGCAAAGACCTCGGCAACACCGCCGGCAACATCTGCACACCCGCCTATTTGGCCGATACCGCTCGCGCCGAAGCTCAAGCCGCCGGAGCGGCTGCCAAAATCCTCGGTGCCGACTACATCCGCGAACACATGGGCTCGTTCTGGTCGGTAGCAAAAGGTAGTGCCCAAGAGCCGCGCTTAATCGAGCTTTCCTACTTCGGCGCGCCCGATAAAAACGCCGCGCCCGTCGTGCTGGTGGGCAAAGGCGTAACCTTCGACAGCGGCGGCATTTCCCTCAAGCCCGGTGCCGAAATGGACGAAATGAAATTCGATATGTGCGGCGCTGCCAGCGTAATCGGCACCTTCATTGCCGCCGCCCGCGCCAAACTACCCATCAACCTCATCGCCGTTGCCCCCGCCTGCGAAAACATGCCCGATGCCGCCGCCAACAAGCCCGGCGACATCGTAACCGCCATGGACGGCACCACCATCGAAATCCTCAACACCGATGCCGAAGGCCGCCTGATCCTGTGCGACGCCCTCACCTACGCCGCCCAATTCAAGCCCGCCGCCCTCATCGACGTGGCCACCCTCACCGGCGCCTGCGTGATTGCGCTGGGCAGCGCCGCCAGCGGCCTGGTGGCCAACAATCAGGAACTGGCTGACAGCCTGCTCGAAGCTGCCCGCCAAAGCGGCGACAAAGCCTGGCAGCTGCCCTTGTTTGAAGAATACAGTGAGCAGCTCAAATCCAACTTTGCCGACCTGCAAAATATCGGCGGCCGCCCCGCCGGCACCCTCACCGCCGCCGCCTTCCTCGCCCACTTCACCAAAGAGCAAACCTGGGCGCACCTCGACATCGCCGGCACTGCCTGGAAATCCGGCAAAGAAAAAGGCGCCACCGGCCGCCCCGTTCCGCTCTTATGGCAATACCTCTGCAACCTAGCCGGCGTGTAAAGCAGCAGCCATAAGTTTCAGGTAGCCTGCTGTGGCAAGAAGCAGGCTACCTGAAACCTAACTCCCACCAAACCAACCTTATCCTCAGTGCCGCCCATGCTGCACCTATCAGCGAAGCCCAACTCGGCGGCCACTGGCGCTGCATCACTGAATACCCCGACATCTACGCCACCGTTACCGACAGTCTCACCCTACGCCTCAACCACCACGCCGGCTGCATCGGCGACTATACCTTCCGCCGCTAAGGCCTCAACTTCGGTTCCCAACAAAGCGACAACGGCACCTAACTGTCCAACGACACTCCAACCTTCATCTGGAATAGCAGCCATGCCCGCCTGCAGCACGATGCTGCCATCCGCCAAACCATCGGCAACGATCCTGAGCTCCGCAACATAGAGCACCGCATCGCCATCATCCTCGATAGTGATCACCAGGACAAAACCATCACTCCGCACATCGACAGCCTTGACACCGACACCATGCTTCAAACCCAAATCGACGACCAAACCGGCAAAGAAATGACACAATGCCCCGGCCGCCGCCTGCCAAACTGAAGCGTTGCCCAAACCGGTAGGGTGGCTTCAATTCTCCCATGCCAGGAAAACACTAAACTCATTTATTTATACCCACTCTGTTTTATTTTCCATTTTTCAGGTAGTATCCCATCTTCGAAAGGCTACCTGAAATATAACTTCCTTCACAACTCAAGGATTTTCATGAAAAAACTACTTCCCATCCTACTTGCCCTCTCCGCCCTGCCCACTGCGCTCTATGCCGCACCGGCCGATGATGCCGCGCGTATTAGCACGCTAGAGCGGCGCATTGCCAGTTTGGAAGCGCGTATTGCCGTGCTGGAGCGCAATCAGTCTGCCCGCAACAGCGGCGTGCGCGAAGTCATCATTGAACACCGGGCAGGCCGCAATACTGCTTATGTGTGCAGCGTTACCCCGTTCCGCAAAACCTATGAGGCCACCAGCCACAATGAAGGCCTTGCCCGCGCCCAAGTCCGCCGCGCCTGCCAGGCTGAGCAAAATGCGATTTTCTGCACGGATTCGGATATTCAGTGCCGCCGTTATGATTGATTCAGACAGATGTGGCTATAGCCAATTAAATGACAATCGATACAAGGCGGCGAGCTGCAGGCAGTACAGCTAGTACGGCAAGATGAGCCAACGCGGTATTGGAAGTTAAGTTGATTGGCTATACAAGGCTATAAAAACAGGCTACCTGAAAGCATAGCTTCAACCAAGCTAGATCTTTCAGGTAGCTTCTTGACTATTAGCAAAATGTTTTCAGGTAGTCTTTCTATCCTGAACCGCAAACTTTCCATCAGCCATTTCAAGCCAGCGCACCCCAAACGGGCGCAAACCCACCAGCAGCGCCCCCGCATTCTCATTTCTGCCACACATACAAAAAGGCTACCTGAAATTTTTCAGGTAGCCTTTTCTCTCCAATATTCAAACCTGCCTTATGCGCCTAAGAACCAGAATTTCAATGCCCACAATACGGCTACACCCCACACCATCGGCGGTACATCGCGGGATCGGCCGCAGCACAGTTTCACCAAGGCATAGCTGATGAAGCCCATGGCGATACCGTCGGCAATCGAATAGGAAAACGGCATAAACACCATGGTGAGAAAGGCGGGTGCGGCTTCAGTCATGTCGTTCCAGTCGATTTCCGTGGCCGAGCGCATCATGTGGATGCCGATATACAACAGTGCCGGCGCGGTGGCGAAGGCGGGCACGGCTTCGGCCAGCGGTGAAAACCACAGGCAGGCGAGCATCAGCACGCCCACGGTAACGGCAGT
The DNA here is from genome assembly GCF_001648415.1 of Eikenella sp. NML070372. Classification (NCBI taxonomy): domain Bacteria; kingdom Pseudomonadati; phylum Pseudomonadota; class Betaproteobacteria; order Neisseriales; family Neisseriaceae; genus Eikenella; species Eikenella sp. NML070372. The sequence goes on from NZ_LXSN01000004.1 coordinate 946,181, forward strand.
AAGCCCGGTGCGGCCGCCCGCAGCCACGCCGGAGGCGCTTTCCACATAAGGCGTGGTAGAGGAAGTGCCCAGAGCCGCCCCAGCCACGATGGCCACGGAATCGGCAAACAGGGCTTTTTTCAAGCGCGGCAGCTTGCCGTTTTCCAACAGGCCGGCACGGTGCGCCACGCCCACCAGCGTGCCGGTGCTATCAAACAAATCCACTAGGAAAAATACGAAAATCACCGCAATCAGGCTACCTGAAAACAGATGGTTGAAATCCATCTGCATAAAGGTGGGCGCCATGCTGGGAATGGCCGACACCACGCGCTCGAAGCGGGTCAGCCCCAGTGGCACCGCCAGCAGGGTAACGCCCAAAATGCCGATGATAATGGCGCCGCGCACGCGGAAATAATCCAGCACCACGATGATGAAAAAGCCCAGCAGCGCCAAGAGCATCGGCCAATTCGGCGTATACACGCCCGGCTGCCCTTCTACCGGCAGGCGGAATTCGCCCATGTGCACCAGCGTGGCCTCATTACCCACCACCACGCCCGAGCCTTTGAGCGCAATCAGCGCCAAAAACAGGCCGATGCCGGCGGCAATCGCCATTTTCAGGCTCATCGGCAGCGCGTTCACCAGCATTTCGCGCACTTTCAAAAAGCTGAACAAAATAAAGATGATGCCGGATACAAACACCGCCGCCAGCGCCACCTGCCACGGCACGCCCATGCCTTTGACCACGCTGAAGGTGAAATAGGCATTCAGCCCCATACCGGGCGCCAGCGCAATCGGATAATTGGCCAATGCGCCCATAATCAGGCAGCCGATGGCGGCAGAAATACAGGTAGCCACAAATACCGCGCCGAAATCCATCCCCGCCTGCGACAGGGTGTGCGGATTCACCACGATGATGTAGCACATGGTGAGGAAGGTGGTGAGCCCTGCCATCAGCTCGGTGCGGATGGTGGTTTTGTTTTCGGAAAGTTTGAAATAACGGTCTAGAAAGGATTGCATGATATTTCGGGTTGGGTTGGGAAAAGTTGTTCGTTACGGTTCTACTACGCTCAGTATCTTTCAGGTAGCCTCATCTGTTTACCAGTTGGACACGATAAAAGGCTAGGCTATCTGAAAACAAAATGAAGACATGCTGTTACAAAACGGATTTTCAGGTAGCCTCTGTGGTTAGCCGCGCGGCCGGCGTACGGTTTTATCCATCCAATCAAACAGTTCGTCTAAGTCGTAATCGCCGCTGTGCGGTACGTCCCACGGCAATGCGAAGTCCACCCGTTTGCCGCTGTTTTGCAGCTTGGCGGTGAGGATGGCGGCTATGGCCAGCGAGGTATCGCTATCGGCCGTGCCAACGCGGATGCGCCAATGCTGTGGCGCGGTGTGGCGGCTAATGTAGTGCATCGGGTTCATCAGCTTCACCGTCTGCGGGTCGGCCAAGGTGGCTTGCGCATTGGCGCGGTGTTGGTAGGAGAAGGCGGTGAAGTGTTGTTTGTCGGTGGTGGCGGTGCCGAACAGTTGGTTTTCGCCACTGCTCAAATCCAACGCATCGAAAGCGGGCGGGGTTTTCTGGCGGCCGGTGGCGCGGACATAGGCGGCAAAGTCTACGGCACTCACTTTGCCGTTGCGGATAGTGAGCCAGTTGCGGCTGCTCGAGTCTTTACCTGCATCCAGCTGGCTTTGGGCGGAACGGCGCAGGAAGGAGGCAACATAGTTTTTAAAGCTGCCATTACCCTGCGCATCTAACCGCAGTGCCCGGCCTTGCGGATCACGCAGGCGCAGGCTGTTCACATAGGCTGGGAATTGGGCTTTAAGGCTACCTGAAATTTGGATTTGCTCGTTGGTGAGCGTACCGTTTACCAATTTGCGTTCAACATGGTAATCGATCATCGAAATATCCATTTTTTGGTAGTCATTCACACCATTAAACTGCCATTCATAGGCAGCATCGGCATGATCTAAAATGGAAATCGGGCAATAGGCGGAAACGGCGAAAATATGGTCTTTGGCCGGAGCGGCACCAAGTTGTTGCAGATAGGGCTCGTAGTCGGCCTGATTACCGCTGACACCGAGCAACACAGATAGGGCACCGCCCGCGCTGGTGCCGTTGGAGATGATTTTTTCGGCATCACCGGCCATCACCGCATCGTTGAAACGCAGGTAACGCACGGCTGCTTTCAAATCAACAATCGCGGCAGGCGCTTTGCCGGTGGCGGCGGTGCGGCCGCGCGCACCGGGCGAGGCCACCACATAGCCTCTGGCCAAAGCAACCTGCATGGCGTCAACCTGCCCTTCTTTGCTTGGGCCGAAACCACCCTTCCCCGGCACACCGGCTTTGGCCGGCATATAGCCGCCGATTTGATTGGGCAGGAAGATGGGCGCGGTTTGCGCGGTGTAGCCGTTGATGCTGCCACCGCCGAAATAGGCTTCAGGGATGTAGATATTGATGGTTTGATAAGCACTGTCGGCCGGATTAGCTACATACACGATATTTTCATAGGCACGATAGGCTATCGTTTGGCCGTTTACTACGGTGCTTTGGCGGGTGTAGGTTTGAGTGCGGAAATCGAGGCTATGTACTTGGCCGGCCTGCACGGTTTGCGCCATGCCGCTGCCGCAAGCCAACGCCAAGATACCGGCCAACAGGGTGGGTTTGAATTTCATCATGTCATCCCTTTCTACATGCTCGAAAAGCGTGATTGTACGCCTAAAATGCTAACAGGCTACCTGAAAACGAGTCTCCGAAAGATGACGGGTTTCTATGAAACTAAAATCTATGGATGCGTTTTTCAGGTAGCCTGTTGTTTACTCCACCAGCTCGCCGCGTAACGAGAAGGTGAAGGCTTCGGTGATTTTGATCTCTACCATTTGATTGATAAGCGACACATCGCCGGTAAAGTTCACCACGCGGTTGTTGGCGGTGCGGGCTTGGAGCTGGTCGGGATCTTTTTTGGAGATGCCTTCCACTAGGCAGCGCTGTACCGTGCTGAGCATGGTTTGGTTGATGCGGGCGGCTTCGGCCTCGATCACTTCGTTCAGCGCTTCAAGGCGGCGCACTTTTTCTTCGTGCGGCGTGTCGTCGGGCAGGTTGGCCGCGGGCGTGCCGGGGCGCGGGCTGTAAATGAAGACGAAGCTCAAATCGAAGGCGATGCCTTTCACCAGCTTCAGGGTTTGCTCGAACTCGCGCTCGGTTTCGCCGGGGAAGCCGACGATGAAGTCGCTGCTCAGACACAAGTCGGGGCGGATGGCGCGCAGTTTGCGGATGATGGATTTGTATTCCAAGGCGGTGTAGCCGCGCTTCATCGCGCTCAATACGCGGTCGGAACCGCTCTGAATCGGCAGGTGCAGGTGCGACACCAGCTTTGGCAGGTCGCGGTAGCATTCGATGATGGCATCGGAAAATTCGCGCGGGTGGCTGGTGGTAAAACGCATACGCTCGATACCGGGGATTTCGTGAATGATGCGCAGCAGGGTGGCGAAGTCGCAGATTTCGCCGTCTTCCATTTCGCCGCGATAGGCGTTGACGTTTTGTCCCAATAGGTTGATTTCTTTAACGCCTTGCTGGGCGAGGTTGGCAATTTCGGTCAGCACGTCGTTTAGCGGGCGGGAGAACTCTTCGCCGCGGGTGTAGGGGACGACGCAGAACGAGCAGTATTTGGAACAGCCTTCCATGATGGACACGAATGCTGCGCCGCCTTCGACGCGGGCGGGCGGCAGGTGGTCGAATTTTTCGATTTCGGGGAAGGAAATATCGACTTGCGACAGGCCGCTGGTTTCTTTATCCACAATCATTTTGGGCAGGCGGTGCAGCGTTTGCGGGCCGAACACCACGTCCACATAAGGCGCGCGCTCGATAATCGCCTCGCCTTCCTGCGACGCCACGCAGCCGGCCACGCCGATAATCACATTGGGATTGTCTTTTTTCAGATGTTTGACGCGGCCCAAGTCGGAAAACACTTTTTCCTGCGCTTTTTCGCGCACGGAACAGGTGTTAAACAGGATGATGTCCGCGCCGTCCGGCTCGTTCACTTGTTCGATGCCGCCGTTTTCTTCGGCGAGGACGGCGAGCATTTTTTCGCTGTCGTATTCGTTCATTTGGCAGCCGAAGGTGCGAATATAAACTTTTTTCATGATTTGTTCTTCTTTGGTGTCCCGTAATTGCGGGGCTGATGGTTTGCGGAGGCGGCATTATACGCAGTACGCCATGGGATGAAAAGGCGGAATTAAAACAAAATGATGTAGCATGATTTAAGGCTACCTGAACTCCTGCCAAATCGAAGGAGTTCAGGTAGCCTTTTGAGGCCAAACCAGCGCTGCATAACAAACGGCAGGTTGGCGCACACTAAGGCCACCAGCAACAGCAGATACATGGCCGCAGTCATCGCCCTGCCTAATGTCGGTTTAGAATGTTTTTAGTGCATAACGCGTCTTTCGATTTAATCGTAACGCATTTCGATATAACCGGAAATAGAAAAGCCTTTGCAGAAGGAGTGGCCAACGAAACCGTAGTTGGCAAGGATGTGGCACAAGTCGGGATGATTTTCGAAGACGATGCTGTACCGGCGTGTGTCATCTCCACCGCAGCAAGCCAAGCCGAAGGTTACCGGCCACAGCGAACCAATGCACACATAGTTGAGCACAGTATCCCCACTGGGGATGATGAACTCTTTAATTCAGAATGCATTCTGCTCCCATTCCAGTGCTCCTTTTTTCCACTCGTATACAAAACCCACACCGAGCACGACGATGAAGACAAACATCGACCAGAAGGCAAACTGCCCCGACTGAGCCAGCAAATCTTTGAACACCACTGCCCATGGAATCATAAATTCCGCTTCCAAATCGAACAGGATGAACAAAATCGCCATCAAGCAATAACGCACATCAAACTTCATGCGCACATTTTCAAACTCCTCAAAGCCGCATTCAAACGGCTGGTCTTTTTCAGCATGGTGGCGCCTGGTGCCCAGCAGGATACATGACACGCCAGCAATCAGACCAACTAAAATTAAAGATAAGTACGGAAAAATAGTTAGCCGACATAGATTGCACTCTGAAATATACATAAAAATACAGGTAAAACCATCTCATATTAGAACGAAATTCTTACCACATTCAAAGTAAGTAGGATAAAAAGTATAATGTTACTAATATAGTATATGATGATAATGATTTTTTATATTAGAATAACGCAAGCAAAAACCCTTTACCCTCCATACAGTTTTGATTTAAATCAATATCATAAGTTTGGCCATATAAAATGTATGGATATAGCGCATGATTTCCCTGCCGCAGGCTACCTGAAAGCAGTTTGTCGCCTCAGTGCAAAAACGTGTAGAATACGCCGATTTGCTATTGATGCCAGATTGGGGCGCCAAACTTATGGATCCTTCCGGTTCCCATCCGATTTTGTTTTCCCTTATTTATTCTTCCTGATTTCTCCCGTGCGCCATTACCGTGATGCACGGTAAGGAGTGCGCATGCCTACCCTACTGCCCTCTTCCGAACAACCGCAGATCGACACCGGCCGTATTCACGAACTGGCCGATGCCCTGCTGCCTGTGTCCAACACCATCCGGCCCGACAGCGTGCTGGATAATCCCTATCTCAACAGCTGCCTGGCCGAACTCATCGAAATTCTGCACGAGCTGCATCCGGCCGACATTGCCGCCGTACTCGAATCGCTGCCGCTGCAATCGCGCCTGTTGGTGTGGAAACTGGTGGAGCCGGAGAGCGACGGCACCATTCTGCTTGAAGTATCTGATGTCGTTCGCGAATCTCTGATTGAAAACATGGAGCGGCAGGAAATCCTGGCCGCCGTGGAAGACATGGACGTGGACGACTTGGCCGAGCTGGCCGACGACCTGCCGCGCCAAGTCGTGGCCGAAGCCCTGCAATCATTGGATGAAGACGAACGCGCCAAAGTACAGGCCTCCATGTCGTTTGCCGACGACCAAGTGGGCGCCATCATGGACTTCGAGCTGGTGAGCATCCGCGCCGATGTTACCTGCGAAGTGGTGATGCGCTACCTACGCCGCTTCGAGAGCCTGCCCGACCACACCGACAAAATCTTCGTGGTCGACGAAAACGACGTACTGCAAGGCGTATTGCCCATCCGCAAGCTCCTCGTGGCCGACCCCGACGAAATCGTCGAGCACATCATGGCACGCGATATTGTGCGTTTCCGCCCCGAAGACAATACCGAAGAAGCCGCACAGGCGTTTGAGCGTTACGACTTGGTAACCGCGCCCGTGACCGATGCCGATGGCAAACTCATCGGCCGCCTGACCGTGGACGAAATGGTGGACGTAATCCGTGAAGAAACCGAAGCCGATATGTTGAACATGGCCGGTTTGCAGGAGGACGAAGACCTGTTCGCCCCCGTGCTTGATTCCGTGAAAAACCGCTGGATGTGGCTAGCCATCAACCTCTGCACTGCCTTCCTCGCCAGCCGTGTGATTGGCGCATTCGAAGGCAGCATTGCCCAAATCGTCGCCCTGGCTGCGCTAATGCCGATTGTGGCCGGCATCGGCGGCAACTCCGGCAACCAAACCATCACCATGATTGTGCGTGCCATGGCCATGGGACAGCTTTCAGGCAGCCAGGCGCTGCACCTGTTGCGCAAAGAAGTGGGTGTGGCGCTGATCAACGGCGTGATTTGGGGCGGCGTGATGGGCGTGGTGGCCTGGCTGCTGTATAAAAACATCGGCATCGGCCTGGTGATGGTAGCCGCCATGACGCTAAACCTGCTGCTCGCCGCCACCGTGGGCGTGCTGATTCCGGTGATCATGGATAAACTCGGCCGCGATCCGGCACTAGGCAGCTCGGTGCTGATTACCGCCGTTACCGACTCCGGCGGCTTCCTGATTTTCCTCGGGCTGGCTACAATCTTTTTACTTTGACACCAGGTTCAATTTTTCAGGTAGCCTTTTCCTACCACACAAAGGCTACCTGAAAAATTGAGCGAAAGAATCCTTATAATAGCTGCAACAATTATGTTTTATACAAGGCGGTAGTCCGTAGGCAGTACTAAGTAGTACGGCTAGACGAACCAACAACGACGCATGAAGAAGTAAGTATTTTAGTTATCCTCCACCATACGGCTATAGCCACCTCAATTAAAAAAGGCTACCTGAAAACCCCTCGGCGCTTTCAGGTAGCCTTTCTCTTTAACTCAATACAACTGGCTAATGCCCCGTTTCCATCTTTGCCACCTCATGCGGATTAAGGCGGGCATGGTCTTCCTGCCCCAAGCCAACCAGTTGGCGCAGGCGGGTCATATAGAGGTTCACATCCAGCCCTTGCCCGTTGCGCTGCGCGCTCCAGATGGTTTTTCGGCCAGCGCGTCCATCATATCGTGTCCGGCACGCATCCAGTCGCCGGCATAACGGCCTTGCAGCCTGTGGTGTATGGTGCGGATGCCGAGCGGCTGGTCGATATCGCTCTACTCCTGTATCGAAAGGTGCAGCGACAGGAGTAGAAATGGGCTGGGTTCACCCTGCTCCAACGTCCAGTTGCAGCGAGGCAAGGCATTGCCGCCATACGTCGGCAAAAAAGCGGCGTACGTCGTGTGTGTTTACATCATACATTTCAGCTAGCCTTTGGCGCCTAATCGCGGATAACCAAGGTTTTGGCCAACATATCCTGCCCAGTGCGGCGGTTGCCGTCTTCCATAAACATCATAAGGATGCAGGCAGCGGCCACCACCAAGGATAGCATGCCACCGATAAGCGGGATGAATTTCAGCAAGATGGCCAACGGCAGCAGAATGACGGCTTCGCGCAATAGAAGGTATTGCACCAAGCTGGGCTCGCTGCCATCTTCGCTAATCACGCGAATGCCCATAATGCGTTTGCCCAAGCTCTGCCCGCTATTGGCCATCAACATGGCCTGCCCGATCACATAGGCAAGCATTGCGCCATAGCCGATGAGGACAGGGTTGCCGAAATTGCTGCCAAATAGGCTGCCGACTAGGCCAACAATAAAGCCGACACCGATGGTAAACAGCAGCAGCATCAACAGGTTCAATGCTGCTGCAGCTATCCGCCGCCACGGCGCCGCCAGCTCTACATTGATACCGTCTTCGTCAAACGGTTCGTCTTCCAAAACGGCGGAACGGAAAACTTGTTTGATCTCTTCGCCTATCTGACTATTGAAGTTTGGTTTACGAAAATCCCGCATAATTTTTCCTTTCTGATTAGTCTGACGGTTTGCTTACGGGGCTACCTGAAAACCTGTCTCCTGCTGTTTTCAGGTAGCCTGAATGCTGCTACTGATACCGTTGACCATTATGCTCCAACCAGCCATCTGCATGACGGCCGGCCGGGTCATGATGTGTCCAGTGGATCACGCCGCCTTGGGCGTTGTATTCGTATTCGCCGGAAAAGCCCACCGTATCGCCGCGCTGCAAACGCGGAATGCGCGGCGCGAGGTCGATATTGTGCGCCACCAATACGGTTTGGCCGTTGGAGAGCTTCATGATGAAACGCTGGTGGCGCGAGCCTTGGGTGTCGTCGGGCAGAGTGCGGTGCACTTTGCCGCTGCCGCTCACCTGTACATCGCTGCGCTGCTCGGCAAAGGCTTGGGCGATAAGTTCGGTGCCGTCTGTAACATCCGGCTCGGCAGTAGGTTGGGCAGTGTTTTGGTGTGGCGTGTGCGCCTGCTCGACTACGGCGGTTTTCGGCTGTGCCGCGCCCTGCTCCGGCTTGGATTTAGGATGTTCGGCAAAGTGGAAATAGGCGGCCATGCCGAGCAACACCAAGAGCCACAGCCATTTGTTTTGTTTCTTATCCATTGTTGTTTGGATTGGTTGGCGGGCTACCTGAAAATTTGCGCTTATAGAAGCTGCGTTTTAGCTTCGCAGAAACTCCGCTTCCTTCGGAAACTCCGTTTTCAGGTAGCCTCAAACAGGTTAATCGTCATGCCGCACATCGGGTAAGAGCAGGCTCAGGAGAATCGCCAGCAGCGCGCACAAGCCCACACCGGCAAAGCTGAAACTGCCCAACTTCATTTCCATGCCGCCCACGCCCACGGTGAGCACCGAGCTCACAATCACCAGGTTTTTCGGCTGCATCAGATTTACCTGCGCGTCGATCAGCGTTTTCAGCCCCAGCGAAGCAATCGTGCCGAACAGCAGAATCATCACCCCGCCCATCACCGGCAGCGGAATCGAAGCCAGGAAAGCATTGAATTTGCCGAAAAATGCCATGCAGATGGCGAAGATGGCCGCCCAAGTCATGATGGCCGGATTGCTGTTTTTGGTGAGCATCACTGCGCCCGTTACCTCGCCGTAAGTGGTTACCGGCGGGCCGCCGATCAAGCCGGCCACGCACACGCCCAGGCCGTCGCCGGCCAGCGTTCTGTGCAGCCCCGGCTCGGCGGCATAATCCTTGCCGGTTACCTTGCCGATGGCCATGATGCCGCCGATATGCTCAATCGCCGGCGCAATCGCCACCGGCAGCATAAACAGCGCGGCCTGCCAATTCACCTGCGGCGAATGGAAATGCGGCACGGCAAACCACGGCGCGGCCGCAATCGGCGCGGTATCCACCATACCCATGGCCAAGGCCATCAAATAGCCCGCCGCCACCCCGATTAAAATCGGCACCAGTTTCATCATCTTACTGCCGAACACCGCCACCATCACGGTTACTGCAAAGGTAAAACCAGAGAGCAGCAGCGAATAGGTGTAATCCAACACCTGATTGCCGCCGGCCTGGCCCATCGCCATGCTGCTGGCTACCACCGCCACCGAAAGCCCGATCACCATAATCACCGGCCCGATCACCACCGGCGGCAGCAATCGGCTAACCATCGGCAACCCGAAATACTTAATCAGCGCGGCAAACACAAAATACATAAAGCCCGCCGCAAACAGCCCGAACATCGTGCCGCCCATGCCCCATTCCTGCATGGCATAGATAATCGGCGCGATAAACGCAAACGACGAACCCAGAAAAATCGGCACCTTGCGGCCGGTCAGCGCCTGAAACAGCAGCGTACCGATGCCCGCGCCCAACAGCGCCATCGCCGGGTTCAACCCTGTGAGCAGCGGCACCAGCACCATTGCACCGAAGGCCACAAACAAAATCTGCGCACCCGCCACTGCGGTTTTAAAAGATTGGAACATGTCTCCTCCTCGAAAAATTCAGTCGGCAAAACGGACTGGATTATACCCGAGAGCCTGTGCGTCCGCATCGCTTGGGCTACCTGAAAATATGAAAATCCGGCCGATGTAAAACCACTCCGGCAAAAGGGAAGGCAAGACAATGCTGCTGTAACCCAAGCCAAGTCAATCCGCCATATAGTTTTCAGGTAGCCTGCCATGCTATTTGGAGGCTACCTGAAACAGGTAGGAACACACTGCGTCCCTACACGCAGGCATACAAAAGGCTACCTGAAACTTTTAGCTGCGCAGCAACGGCGTTGCATTTTCAGGTAGCCTTTGTTTACCGCTTCATTTCACACATCATAAGTGCCCACTGCATAGGCTTCGGCCAGGATATGCCCGCGCATGGCGAAGTGCAGGTCGTTGTAGCGGAAACCTTGCGGCAGGTTGAGCTTGGTGTCGAGCGCATACACAAACAATTCATAGCGGTGGCGGCAGTTGGGCGGTGCCATGCCGCCATAAGCGGAGGCTTCTTCCAAATCGAGCTGCCCCAGCACGCTGGCCCAGCTGTTGGCGCCCTGCACATAATCTTGAGCCGTTTGGCTGTCGTTTTCCGGCACGGAGGTGCGGGTGAGGTCGGCAATCAGCCAGTGCACCCATACGAATCCACTGGCGGTAATCGCATCTTTATCTTCCAACACCATGGCGAAAGACTGGGTTTCGGGCGGGGCATCGCTGATTTCAAACGGGATGGAATACGTGGGCATGCCATTGGGGCTAAATTGGCTGCCGCGTTTGCCGAAGCGGTCGGCGAATGCGCCGTTTTGGATGGCGGAAGTGCTGACTTTCATGGTGTTCTCCTGTGGTTGGACCAGCTAATTATAACCGCAAATTAAAGTACATATCACAGACTCACCAGCCAGCAAGGATTTCAGCCAGCCTTAATTGTACCGGAGGCTAGCTGCAAACCAGTAGCAGTAGGTTTTATCTCCGTTTCAATCGCTTGTGCTGATCAAATAATAATGTCGATATTGGGTATGAATGCCCTGCTTATGCTTGCCGATACCCACGCAAAAGGCTACCTGAAACTTTCAGGTAGCCTTTCTTGGTGCCTAACAGGCAGCTGCAAGCCTAATATTTTACCAGTACCGCGCCCCAGGCGAAGCCACCGCCGATGCCTTCCAAAAGCAGGGTGTGGCCGCGTTGGATGCTGCCGTGGCACACGCCCCAGTCGAGGGCGAGGGGAATAGAGGCAGCGGAGGTGTTGCCGTGATCCTGCACGGTGAGCACCACTTTTTCCATACCGAGTTTGAGATGTTTGGCAGTGCTTTCCAGAATGCGGTAGTTGGCCTGGTGCGGCACCAGCCAATCGATTTGCTCGGGGATGAGGCCGGCTTCGGCAATCACGTCTTCGGCCACTTTGGCCAGCGCTTTCACGGCGAATTTAAACACGCCGGGGCCATCCATCTGCAAAAACGGTGTGCCGCAAACGGCGCCGTTGGCAATCTGGCCGGGAGTTTGCAGCAGGTGGCCGTAGCTGCCATCGGCCAAGAGTTTGCTGTGCAGGATACCGGGCTCGTCGGATGCGCCGAGCACCACGGCGCCGGCGCCGTCGCCAAACAGCACGCAGGTGCGCCGATCGGTCCAGTCCATGATGCGGCTGAACACGTCGGCACCGATTACCAAGGCTTTTTTGGCCATGCCGCTTTTGATGTAGGCGTTGGCGGTGGTGATGGCATACATAAAGCCGGCACACACGGCCTGCACGTCGAACGCAGGACAGCCGCTGATGCCGAGCTTCTGCTGCACGATGGTGGCGGTGGCGGGGAACTGCATATCGGGTGTGGAGGTGGCCACGATGATTAGGTCAACTTCGGCGGATTCCGCACCTGTGGCTTCCAGCGCTTTGCGGGCTGCGGCCACGGCCAGGTCGCTGCATTTTTCGTTGTCGGCGGCGATATGGCGGGTTTTGATGCCGGTGCGGGTGGTAATCCACTCGTCCGAGGTGTCCACGATTTTGGCGAGGTCGTCGTTGCTGAGCGTTTTGGCCGGCAGGTAGCTGCCGGTGCCGAGGATTTTGGCGTAGGTCATGAGTGTGTCGCTTTAGGGTTAATCTACTGCTGGGAAACGGCGTATTCTAAAGATTTCCGCCGGGTTTGTCTCATGATTTATCCAAACTTCATGCGAAATACCGCCGTTGCATATGCCTTTTTAATATAAAGATACAAAAACAAATTATTTGTTTGTGTGCCGCTTTGCAATTATCATGCACCCCGTATCCAATCCACACTTCACAGGAGCCCCTAATGAACAATATCGCCAACAACATCGTTGATTTAATCGGCAACACCCCGCTGGTTTACCTCAACCGCCTCACCGAAGGCCTGCCCGGCAAAGTAGCTGCCAAGCTGGAATACTTCAACCCAGGCAGCAGCGTGAAAGACCGCATCGCCATCTCCATGATCCGCGCCGCCGAAGCAGCCGGCCAAATCAAACCCGACACCATTATTGTGGAAGCCACCAGCGGCAACACCGGTATCGGCCTGGCCATGGTGTGCGCCGCCTTGGGCTATAAACTGGTCATCACCATGCCGGAAACCATGAGCAAGGAGCGCAAAATACTGCTACGCGCCTACGGCGCCGAGCTCATCCTTACCCCCGGCGCAGAAGGTATGCCCGGCGCCATCGCCCGAGCCCAAGCACTGGTGAACGCCCACCCCGGCCAGTACTTTATGCCGCGCCAGTTCGACAACCCCGCTAACCCCGAAATCCACCGCCGTACCACTGCCGAAGAAGTGTGGCGCGACACCGACGGCCAAGTTGATATTTTCGTTTCCGGCGTGGGTACTGGTGGTACGCTCACCGGCGTGGGCGAAGTGCTGAAAAAACATAAACCCTCGCTGCAGGCCTATGCAGTTGAGCCTGCCGCTTCCCCCGTATTGAGCGGTGGTGAAAAAGGCCCGCACCCGATTCAGGGCTTAGGCGCAGGTTTCGTGCCGCAAACCCTGAACACCAAAATCTACGATGGTGTGATTACCGTGGCCAACCAAGCCGCCTTCGATACCGCCCACGATGCCGCCGCCAAAGAAGGCCTCTTGGTGGGCATCTCTTCCGGCGCCGCCATCTGGGCTGCCTTGGAGCTGGCGAAAAAACCGGAAAACAAAGACAAACTCATCGTGGTGCTGCTGCCTTCCAACGGTGAGCGCTATCTTTCCACCCCGCTGTTTGAAGACCTCGCCTCCTAAGGCAAGCCTACTGTGAAAAGCCGCATTGCTGCGGCTTTTCTCGTATTTCACACCTGCCGGCTTGTTGCAAATTTGTCTGCAAAACAGCCAAAAACTTGCCGTGCCGCCAAATTTCCCCTATAGTTAGCTGCATCAATGGAACTGTTATCTTAAGTCAAAAAATGAAAAGATATATCCCAATCCTCCTCGTTGTCGGCCTGCTCAGCGGCTGCAACCTTCTCTCCTCCCCAAACAGCACACGCCAAAACACACAGGCCTCACCACGCTACACCCTAGCCGCCAATCATTGGGGCGATGTGGCTAAAATCCGTAACGAAGCCACCCGTTTGGGCTACGAAGTAAACAAAGGCCGTATAACCAAAACCCAGGCCGCACAGCAACTCAACCGCTTCCGCATCAACTTAGTCGGCCGCAACAGCGTGGACGACAGCATGTATGAAATCTACTTGCGCTCTGCCGTACAAAGCCAACAAGGCCGCATCACGCCCGAGCAATCTAAAATCTTCGTGCGCAACGCCCTGCAAGGCTGGCAGCAACGTTGGCCCAATATGCAAAACCGCCCGGCCAACCCCGCGTTCACCAACTTCCTGATGGAAGTGATGAATATGCAGCCGCTGAAATAAACAAGCCGCACGAATCGGCAAATGTTATCTGAAAGTTTTAGCTCTGCAGAAACTCTGCTGCGCTGCGTTTTCAGGTAGCCTTTTATTTTGTTTCTTCAATATTGCCGAAGCACATTTTTCATATAGTTATAGAGTCCCTAATTAACTAACATAAGGCAGTGAGTCGCAGACAGTACAAGAGTACAACAAAGCGAATTAACCCCGTAGCAGTTGGTTAAGGGTTTCACTATACATAAATAAAGCTGCTTAAACCACACACAGCGCACAACCCTCGTCTCTATTTGATTTTCCAGCACAATTATCAGTCTATTAAACCACCTTGATACAACAAATCTTTACTAAATTTCAAAGGTAAACGAAATGGTGTATCATTCTCCCTATGATATACCTAAAACCATTTATAACAAATGGCGCATAGATATCGATGAGCATCTGTTAGGCAATACCGACATCTATCAAAATTTTGAATTAAGGAGAAGTTTATGTATCCGATTCAAGAACCACTCCGCAGCGGCATGTTGCCTGTATCTGAGCTCCACACAATCTACTGGGAGGAAAGCGGTAATCCCGCAGGCATCCCTGTTATCTTCCTGCACGGTGGCCCCGGCGCTGGATCTAGTCCGGCTTGCCGGGGTTTTTTCAATCCGGAAAAATACCGTGTCATCATCATCGACCAACGCGGCAGCGGCAAATCCACCCCTTATGCCGAAACCCGCGAAAACACTACTTGGGACCTGGTGGAAGATATTGAAAAAGTAAGAAAAATTCTTGGCATTGAGAGCTGGCTGGTATTCGGCGGCTCATGGGGAAGCACCCTTTCCCTAGCCTATGCCGAAACCTATCCCGACCGTGTATGCGGCTTGGTTTTGCGCGGTATTTTCCTCTGCCGCCAAATTGAAATTAATTGGCTGAGCGAAGAAGGCGGCGTGAGCATGATTTATCCCGAGCAATGGCAACGCTATTTAGCCGCCGTGCCGCCGGAGCAACGTGCCGGTTCGTTGGTAGAGGCTTATTATTGGATGCTTAATTCTCCCGATCCGGCTGTATATCTGCCCGCCGCCAAGGCCTGGGCAGATTGGGAAAGCTGGCTGATTTGGTTCGATCCCAAACCGGTGGATGAAGACCCGCAAGCCTCTTTGGCCATCACCCGCCTAGAAAACCACTATTTCGTACACCAAGGCTGGTTGCAGGGCGACAAATCCATCTTGGCCAACGCCCACAAAATCCGGCATATCCCCACCATCATCGTACAAGGACGCTACGACCTCTGCACACCCACCCGCAGTGCATGGGATTTGAAGCAGGCACTGCCGCAGGCTGATTTGCGTATTATCCAAAGCGGCCACTACGCCCAAAACCCTGCCATCGCCGATGCCCTAGTGCAGGCCACCGATGAATTTGCCGAACGGCTCGGCACTTGATTTACGCTGTTGAGCACATGCGATGAGGCTACCTGAAAACCGTTTTGCTGTTTCAAGTAGCCTCTTTGATTTAACGCCAATCATGCCCAGCAACGAACTGCTATCATTTTGCTGGCAATGAATACTAATCAACACTTTCCCAACATAGTGCAGCAAGCTATCAGCAATCTTTAGGCTACCGCTGCCGCCAGTCTGCATTAACCACCCTACCCCCCACTCAAAGGATATCCAAACATGACAACCCGCACCGAACACGACCTCCTAGGCGAACGTGAAATCCCTGCAGCCGCCTATTGGGGCATCCACACTCTGCGCGCAGTGGAAAACTTCCAAATCTCTGGGCAGAAAATTTCCGACGTGCCCCAGTTTGTACGCAGCATGGTGATGGTGAAAAAAGCCGCAGCCCAGGCCAACGGCGAGCTGGGCGCACTCAAGCCCGAAATCGCCGCCGCCGTTGCCCAAGCCTGCGATGAGGTGCTGATTAAAGGCCGCTGCCTCGACCAGTTCCCATCCGACGTATTCCAAGGCGGCGCCGGCACTTCGGTGAACATGAACACCAATGAAGTGATCGCCAACCTCGCCTTGGAAGCCTTAGGCCACGCCAAAGGCCGCTACGACATCGTCAACCCCATGGATCATGTGAACGCCAGCCAATCCACCAACGACGCCTACCCCACCGGCTTCCGGCTGGCCGTGTACACCAGCATTGGCGAACTGCTGGGCAAACTGGCACACCTGAAAGACACCTTTGCTGCTAAAGCTGATGAATTCAAAGACATACTAAAAATGGGCCGCACCCAGCTGCAAGATGCCGTGCCCATGACTGCCGGCCAAGAATTCCAATCCTTCCAAGTGCTGCTGGCAGAAGAGGAAACCAACCTCGAACGCACCCGCCAACTGCTGCTGGAAGTGAACCTCGGCGCCACCGCCATCGGCACAGGCATCAATACGCCGCAAGGCTATGCGCCGCTGGCCGTGAAAAAACTCTCCGAAATCAGCGGCCTGCCCTGCAAGCTCACCGAAAACCTGATTGAAGCCACCTCCGACTGCGGCGCCTATGTGATGGTGCACGGCGCCCTGAAGCGCACCGCCGTAAAGCTCTCCAAAATCTGCAACGACCTGCGCCTGCTCTCCTCCGGCCCGCGTGCCGGCCTGAAGGAAATCAACCTGCCGGAAATGCAGGCCGGCTCATCGATTATGCCCGCCAAGGTGAATCCCGTGATTCCCGAAGTGGTGAACCAAGTTTGTTTCAAAGTAATTGGCAACGACACCGCCATCACCTTTGCCGCCGAAGCCGGCCAGCTCCAGCTCAACGTGATGGAGCCGGTTATCGCGCAATCCATGTTTGAAAGCATCTCGCTTTTAGGCAACGCCGCCGTTACGCTGGCCGACAAATGCGTGCGCGGCATCACGGTAAACCGCGAAATCTGCGAACGCCACGTCTTCAACTCCATCGGCCTGGTAACCTATCTCAACCCCTATATCGGTCACGAAAATGGCGACTTGGTAGGCAGAATCTGCACCCAAACCGGCAAAACCGTGCGCGAAGTGGTGCTGGAGCGCCAGCTCTTGAGCGAAGCGGAGCTCGACCGGATTCTGTCACCACAGAATTTGGCCAATCCGCGTTTGTGAGCTTAAATTGAAAAAGAGAAAGGCTACCTGAAAACCGATTACTGGTTTTCAGGTAGCCTTTCCAGTTGAAGCACATTTTTTCATACAAGGCGGCGAACCGCAAACAGTACAAATAGTACGGCAAGGCAAGTAACCCTGTAGGAAGTGGAGTGCTTTTGCTACTACTCACCACTACTATTTCGGTACGACTACAGCAAAGAGGGGCAGGTGGTCGGAGAGTTGTTGCCAGAGCAACCCCTGGTGGCTTACTGCGTTTAATACGGTAACATCCTATCCCTGCCGGGTGGTTGAATTTCGCAATGCAGTACGCCGCGTTGTTCGAGCCGGTTTACCGATACGTTTAGATTAGTGCGCATCTGCAGCGGTAGGCGGCTGAGGATGGCGTTGCCGTGGTGGCGGCCGGCATAGGTGGCGTTTTGGCCGTAGCTGCAGGCGAAAGCGAGCTGCCGGCCGATCACTTCGCCGTGTGGCTCGGCAGGAAATTCGGGCACGTTCTGCTGCCGTTTGTGGTGTACGCCCTGCACTTCCTGCAAAAACAGGATGTCGGTATCGAGATGTTGCAGGGCATCGACCATTTGCGGCAGTTATAGCCGCCGATTTAGTGGCGACATACCTTTGTGGATATTGTAGGTGGTGATGGAAACGGCGCGGCTCATGGTGTGGCGTGGCAAAGAAATTCAATGCTGTTTTTCAGGTAGCATCTTATGTGCCAACCTGCAATACTCTGCTAAATATGGCCTGTCTATGCCATTTTCCAACTGCTTCAGTCAAAACTTTTCATTTCTGTTGTATGCAGCCTGCTTGGCATCCGCTTCCTGCCATCCTTCCCTATTCCGGGCAAAACAAAAGGCTGCCATTCGGCAGCCTCGGGGAAACACGATAGCAAATTAGCGTTTGAACATATTGCCGTATTTCTGATTGAATTTGTCCACACGGCCGGCGCTATCCACGATCTTCTGTTTACCAGTGTAGAACGGGTGGCACTCGGAGCAAACTTCAATGTTGAATTCGGTTTTGCCCATGGCAGATTTAGTGGTGAATTTGTTGCCGCAAGAGCAGGTAACATTGACTTCGTGGTAGTTAGGATGAATTTCAGGTTTCATGGTTTTTCCTTTTAAAAGCGGGTATAGGGAATTTGCCTATACTACAGACAAGCGGCAGATTGTACTTAAAAACGTCCATTAAGGCAATAGGCTGCGCGCATATTAGGCTACCTGAAAACTTATTTTTCGGCTATTTAGGCTGCGAACGCAACTGCTGCAAATGCGTCCGCACTTGGCGCACGTTCTCTTCGGTAAACAAATCCTCGATATTGCGCCAGATGCTGTGGAAACCGTAGGGGCCGTGGCGCATTTCATTTTTGGCTTGCTCCACCGTCCAGCCCTGGTAGATGATGCGGTACATGCCGGCAATCAGGCCGGTGCGGTCGGCGCCGTGGTAACAATGAATCAACACCGGCCCTTCAGCCTGCTGCCGCTCAATCAAATATAGCGTTTCGGCCACCTGTTTCGGCGTAATCCGCCAAGTGAGCAACGGGCGGTTGAACAGCGCGATGCCCCGGTCGGCCAACACTTTGCGGTCGCCGCTACGGTTAAAGTAGCGCAGATTCACCACGCTTTTCACGTTCAAAGATTGCAACAGCGCCACATCTTCCGCCACCGGCTGCTCGCTGCGGTAGAGTTTGTCGTCCACCCGATACAGATTGGCCGCCTTGCTTACCTGCTCCGCCCAAGCCGGTTGCCCGGGCGGCGGCGTTTGCACTTGTGCCTGCGGCTGTGCACAGGCGCTCAGCATAAGTGCCAGCAACAGCCCACCCAAACAGGTTTTATTCATTTTTGCTCCCATTGCGTAATCTCTTTATTTAATTCTGTAACACGCTATTCAAATGAAACTTTCAGGTAGCCTTCTTCGCAATCGCAGGCTACCTGAAAAACAATAACGGCACGCATTGTAAATAAGCATGCCCGTTCCGACAACCGCCGCCGCACTTGGAGGCTTTGTCTAAAAAATGTACAATTCCCAATTTACAGCAGTTCAGCTTTATGCAAATCGGCCCCTACACTGTTTCCCCTGCCGTGGCGCTCGCGCCGATGGCCGGCATCACCGACAAACCGTTCCGCATGCTGACACGGCAATTCGGTGCCGGATGGACGGTGGGCGAAATGATCAGCAGCAACCCCGATCTGCAAAACACGCGCAAAACCCTCAGCCGCATCGACCGTAGCGGCGAAAGCGGTGTGATTGCCGTGCAGATTGCCGGCAGCAACCCGGCTCAAATGGCCGATGCCGCCCGCTACAACGTAGCGCAGGGCGCGCAGCTTATCGACATCAATATGGGCTGCCCGGCCAAGAAAGTATGCCAGGTGCAGACCGGCAGTGCCCTGCTGCAAAACGAGCCATTGGTGGCCGAAATTTTACATGCCGTGGTGCGCGCGGTGGATGTGCCGGTTACGCTCAAAACAAGGCTGGGCTGGCACGACGAGCACAAAAACATCCTCACCGTTGCCCGCATGGCCGAAGACGCCGGCATTGCCGCCATCGCCATCCACGGCCGCACCCGCACTCAAATGTATCGCGGCCAAGCCGAATACGGCCTGATTGCCGAAGCCAAACGCCGCCTGAGCATTCCCGTGTTGGTAAACGGCGATATCGACAGCCCGCAGAAAGCCGCGCGCGTATTGGCTGAAACCGGCGCCGACGGCGTGATGATCGGCCGCGCCGCCCAGGGTCGGCCTTGGCTGTTTCGCGATGTGGCGCACTACCTCGCGCACGGCAGTCTGCCGCCGCCGCTGCCTTTTCAGGTAGCCTCCGAAGCCCTGCTCGGCCATATCCGTGCTATGTACGGCTTCTACGGCGAAGTGGCCGGCATGCGCATCGCCCGCAAACACATCGGCTGGTATCTGGCCGACCTGCCAGAGGGCGAAGCCGAGCGCCGCCGCCTCAACGCGCTGGAGAGTGCCGAAGCACAATACAACGGGCTGGCCGCCTTTTTGGCCGCGCAGTCCGGGCAAAACGAATACTGGCCCTGCCCCTGGCGGCAGGCCTGAAACACCGCAAACCGCACCAAGGGAAACTAGCGGCGCCCAATGCCGCATCACACACCGGTTTGCCGCCCCGTTTTTACACCACAATAATAAAAGGAGAGCAAAATGCTCCATCAGAACAGCCATATCACTACTTGCATCGAAAACAGCCTGCAACAATACTTTACCGATCTCGACGGCCAACCGGCACACGACGTGTATCAGATGGTGTTACAGCAAGTAGAACTGCCGCTTTTGCGCTGCGTGATGGCACATTGCGAAGGCAACCAATCCAAAGCGGCCCAAGTGCTCGGCCTAAACCGCAACACCCTGCGCAAAAAGCTCAGCGCCCACGGCCTGATTTAGCCGCCGCGCTATGACCAATATTTTTCAGGTAGCCTCTTACTCCAAAACCACAAGGAACACCTAAATGACCAAAATCGGCATCATCATGGGCAGCAACAGCGATTGGGCCGTGATGCAGCACGCCGCCGCCATACTCAAACAATTCGGTATCGCCTACGAAACCCGCGTGGTTTCCGCCCACCGCACGCCCGACTTGATGTTTGAATACGCCGAAACCGCCCGCGAGCGCGGCCTGCAGGCCATTATTGCCGGCGCCGGCGGTGCCGCCCACCTGCCCGGCATGGTGGCCGCCAAAACCACCCTGCCCGTGCTCGGCGTGCCCGTGCCCAGCAAATATTTGCGCGGTGAAGACTCCCTGCTCTCCATCGTGCAGATGCCCAAAGGTATTCCCGTGGCCACCTTCGCCATCGGCGAAGCCGGTGCTGCCAATGCCGCCCTCTTTGCCGCCGCCCTGCTTGCCAACCATGATGCCGCCATCGCACAAAAACTTGCCGATTTCCGCGAAACCCAGCGCCAAACCGTGCTGGCAATGGAACTGCCTGAAGCCGAATAACTAAAACCCTGATTGCCTAGCCCGTTTGGCCGTGTACTGACTGTGCTTATACAACTCGCTACCTAACATGAAAGAAAAAGCTTCAGCTGCAAAATCCACGCTATTCAGGCTACCTGAAAACAACACCCGCCGTCCGGCAAAATAGCAATTATTGCCGGACAAAGCCGCACAAACTGGCAAAAACATAAGGATTGTTCGCCAAAACTGCCAAGCTGTGCCACAATCCACCCACTACCCCACTAACCGAGAACCTGCCATGACACAAGAAACCGCCTTGGGAGCCGCCCTCAAATCTGCCGTGCAGACCATGAGCAAGAAGAAGCAAACCGATCTGATTGCCGACCACATCTACGGCAAATACGACGTATTCAAACGCTTCAAACCCCTGGCCTTGGGCATCGACAAAGACCTCGTTGCCGCCCTGCCCCAATACGACCCCGCCCTGATCGCCCGCGTGCTTTCCAACCACTGCCGCCGCCCGCGCTACCTCAAATCGCTGGCACGCGGCGGTAAGCGCTTCGATTTGAACAACCGCTTCAAAGGCGAAGTCAGCCCCGAAGAGCAGGCCATCGCCCAGCAACACCCCGCCGTGCAGGAAATGCTTGCCCGCCAAGCCGCCAAGCAGGCCGAACAACAAGCGGCCGAGGCTGAAGCCGCCGTTGCCGAACAGCCCGCCGAAGCCGCAGCGGAAACTGCTGCTTCCGCCGCAGAAGTTCCTACCACCCCTGCAGCCGAATAAATCTGCTGTCAATAAGGGCTACCTGAAATTTCAGCTTCGCTTTCAGGTAGCCTTCTTCCTGCTCAAACAACCACCCAACCTTACCTGCCTCCACTTTTTCAGGTAACCTCAAATTCCAATCCCCCCATAAGGAAAAAGGCCTGCGTGAAATCAACGGCATGCCCGGCTATGAAAAAATCAGCCGCTGGGACAATAATCACTACCAGCTCGCTTGGGAGTGCGAAAGCGACCGCCTCCTCGTGATGATGCCCTTCGGCACCGAAACCTTCGAAGGCACCAAACGAAGCCAGCAGGAAGTCCTCGCCATTTGGGACACCATCCTGCCCACCCTCAAACCGGTGGAATAATCCGGCAGCCCAAACAAAAGGCTACCTGAAACGGTTTTTCTATTTCAGGTAGCCTTGATTTATCTGGTGTGCCACGGCTATTGCCACCTTCCTTGGCGCAGGCAAATTCATCCAACGGCAGCTGTCTTTTTCAGGCCGGCCAAACCCTATCTTCCCGCATCCAAGTTAAACGGAATCGGATCGGGGATTTTGTTCAAATTGTAAACATCGAAGTCGATAATCCGCTCTTCCCCGTTCCATCGCAATTTGCGCGACGGGGAAGAATGTTCGGCCAAAACCTTATCCAAGGCGGCGCGGCGCTGGCCGGCGGGCAGGCGGTATAAGGCCAGGGCTGCGTTAAAAGCACGCTGCTGCATGGCGGTGTCTTGCAGGCGGGGAACATAGGCATCAAACAAAGGCATGGTCTGCTCAATATTCCGGCAGCCTACGCTGTTGCTCAGGCATGCCCATTTCCGGGCAAACGTTTTGGCAGGCGGCGGCCACTGCGCTTTTTGGTCTGCCCGCAAAACGGCGGCGGCGGGTTTGCAGAAAGCGGCATAATGCGGCGCAGCCATGGCCAAACTGTGCGTCGCATCGAAACGCGGCAAGGCCAACAGCGCGAAATCGGCGGCGGCATCGCTTTGTTCTTCGCCCAAAGCCATCAATTCCCGCCATTCCTGCACCTGCATCATCTGCCATCCTTTGCCTTCCAGTTTTCGGGACAGGTCGGCAGCCAGGTGGAATTCGTCCTGCATAGCCAAACAGAGGCTTTGCTCCCGCTCGGACAACACCTCGAACATGCCGCCGCATTCGGCGGGCAGGCGGTTGGCCCATTCAGGCTTTTCATACAGTATTTGCGCCGCCAGGCCGGTGTTGCGGCAGACACGCCGCCAAGCTTCGTTTTCCCTGCCTTGCGCCCAATCCAGCGCGGCTACGGTATGGCTGCGAATGGCGATACTCAAATACGGCAGCCTTATACTGCCCAAATCTTCTTTATCGTTCGGCCAGTCGTGCGGGGCGAAGGTGTCGTAATCGGCCAGATTATCTACATTGGCAAACAGTTCGGCATGTTTTGCCGCCTCGGTTCAGTATTTCGGCAGGTTCGCGCGGATTTCGGCCAGGTATTCCTCCGCCGTGCCGTTGAATTTCAAGATGTCGTCGGATGGCGATAGGTATTTGGCCGCCAACTCCGGATATTTCACCGAAGCATCGTTATCGTATTGAATTACTTTGCCGAAGCGGCACATCAAATCGGCGCGTTCGTCATCGCTGGCGGTGCGGTATTCCAGCAGCCACAGCGCGTCTATGCCGTTTTTCACGGACGGCGGCGGCGCGGGCGGGGCGGCCAGCAAGGCCAGGTCGGCTTCGGCGGCACGGATTTCGCGCTGTTTCAGCCATTCGTATACGGCATACAGGAAGGCAACGGCAGCCAGAATCAGGATGACCACACGCAGCGGACGTTTCAATAGGCGTTTCATTCGGTTTCCTCGGCACACAACGGATGGGATTATATCGGAGGCAGGCGGCTTGAGAGGCTACCTGAAAACGGCTTTTCGTTTCAGGTAGCCTCCCAAAACGGCAAAACAGGCCGGATTGCTCCGGCCTGTTTCCATTCGTATCCCAACTAAGCCGCCACCGGCTGGTTGCGCAGCAGGCGGATGAGTTTGGCGATGCGTGCTTTCATTTCGCGGCGGTCCACAATCTGATCGATGGCGCCTTTCTCCAGCAAAAACTCGGCGCGCTGGAAGCCTTCGGGCAGTTTTTCGTGCACAGTCTGCTCGATCACGCGCGGGCCGGCAAAGCCCACCAGCGCGTTCGGCTCGGCCAGCACCACGTCGCCCAAAAAGGCGAAGCTGGCGGAAACGCCACCCATGGTCGGGTCGGTGAGCACGGAAATAAAGGGCAGCTGCTTGTCGCTCAACAGGTGCAGCACGGCGCTGGTTTTGGTCATCTGCATCAGCGAGCTCAGGCCTTCCTGCATCCGCGCCCCACCGGAAGCGGCCACGCAGATAAAGGCGCAGCCGTTTTCCACCGCCGCGCGCACGCCGCGCACGAAGCGTTCGCCCACCACCGAGCCCATCGAGCCGCCGATAAAGCGGAATTCAAACGCCGCCGCCGCCACGGGCAGCCCGTCTATTTCGCCCTTCATCACCACCAAGGCATCGTTCTCGCCGGTGGCTTTGCGCGCCGCGCTGAGGCGGTCGGGATATTTTTTGCTGTCTTTGAATTTCAGGATATCGGTGGGCTTCACCTCAGCGCCGATTTCTTCGCGGCCTGCTTCGTCTAACAGCAGATCCAGCCGCTCGCGGGCGCTGAGCGGGTTGTGGTGGTTGCACTTGGGGCAAACTTGATGATTCTGTTCCAAATCGGAGGCATACAGCACTTCGGAACAAGCCGGGCATTTGCGCCACAGGCCTTCCGGCACGCCGGATTTACCGCTGTCTTCGCGTTTGATTTTCGGGGGGAGGATTTTGTCGAGCCAACTCATGATTTACTCCATTTGCTCCTAATTAGGCTTGCTTTGCCGCTCGGGGCAACAGCCGGGCGGGATAGTAGCCAATAGCGGCGGTTTAGGCAAGTTTTGTAAAGACCGCAAGGATTTTGCTCGGCTGCGGGCGGCGGTTTTACAGGCAAATCGGGCGGTAGGCCAAACAGGCATCCACCACTTCTTCCGCCGTGGGCGCGTAATCCGCCGGGCCGCCGCTGCGGGCGTTCCAACCTTCGGGATAGAAAAAAAAGGCTGCTGCCTTCGGGATGGGGGACATTGCGGTCGAACTCTGCCATCAAGCCGTCCAACACATCATCGTCTTCTTCCGCCAAGATGCGTTGCCCTAAGCCGATTAATTCGTTCCGCGTCATTTTCAGGTAACCTCAAAGGCAGACAGCAGGCGCAGCCAGCGCTCTTGCCGCACATAATGGCAACCTTCGCTCTCACGGTATACCGACAGGTTTTCCAAGTCGATATGAAGCCCTGGCAGCCGTTTCAGGCAGCGGGCGAGGGCGGGGTCGAGGATGGTCTGGCGCCGGGCTAGCCGTTGGGCGAAGCGGTATTTTTCGTATTGCGCCACTTCGGCGGCAGGGATGGGGCGGTTGCCCCACGAATCGCCCGGCCACGGGCTTTCGGCGGCATCCAGCGGCAGGCAGATGCCTGAACCGGCAACACATTGGAACAGGATAGCCGTATCGGGGCGCTACAACACGGGGTTGTAGAGCGAAAGCAGCAATTTTGCCCCGCCCGCGCCTGCGGGCGGCCAGCATGCCCAATATTTGCCCCATGCCGTGCCGTTCAGGTAGATATCGGCGCTGCTGATGCCTGCGGGCTGGCAATCGTTGCCGAAATCGGGGCAGATTTCCCAACGCAGGCTGTCCAAAGCAATATCTGTATCCGCAACCATGGCTTCGTTGTCTGGCTTGGTTTTCAGGTAGCCTCAAACGGCTTCTTTCAGGCTTTTCACCAGCTTGCCTGCGGCTTCGGCTTCGCGGCCGGGGTTGGCTTCGATTTCTTTCACAATGCGGCTGCCGATCACCACGCCGTCGGCCACGGCGGCGATTTGCCGCGCGCTCTCGGCATCGGAAATGCCGAAGCCTACGCAAATCGGCAGCGGCACATGGCGGCGCAGCACGGCCACTTTTTCCGCCACTTCGGCGGTGTTCAGGCTGGCCGAGCCAGTAACGCCTTTGAGCGATACGTAATACACGAAGCTGGAAGCCAGCTTGGCAATTTCGACCATCCGCTCCTCGCCAGTAGTGGGGGCGATCAGGAAAATGGTATCGAGCCCGGCGGCTTTGAGCGCGTTATGCAGCGGGGCCACGGTTTCAATCGGGCTATCCACTGTGAGCACGCCGTCTACGCCAGCTTCTTTGGCGGCACGTGCGAATGGCGCATAGCCCATTTTGTGAATCGGGTTCAGGTAGCCCATCAGCACCATGGACGTGCTTTGGTTGCTTTGACAGAAACAGCACACGGTTTCCAATACATCTTTCAGAGCGACTCCGTTTGGCATGGCAGCGCCGTTACGCTGGATGGTGGGGCCGTCCAACATCGGGGCAGGAAACGGCACGCCAGCTCGATAATATCCGCGCCATTGGCGGCCAGGCTGCGCATCAGCTCCAGTGTGGTTTCAAAGTTTGGGTCGCTGGCGGTGATGTAGGCAACCAAGGCTTTATGTGTATCGTTTTTTTGAAAGACTTGTTTGATTCTACCAATGATTTCATCCATATCTAAGGCTGCCTGAAAACCAAATAAAGGTTTCAGGTAGCTGGTTTAATTCTTCAACGACTGCACTGGCGCGGGGATGCGGCCGCCGCGCGCGATGAAGTCCGCACACGAGCCCGCCTTGACCGGCATGATCGGCGCATAGCCGAGCAGGCCGCCGAATTCGACGCGTTCGCCCACGCCTTTGCCCGGTACGGGGATGATGCGCACGGCGGTGGTTTTGCTGTTGATCATGCCGATGGCGGCTTCGTCGGCGATGATACCCGCAATGGTCGCCGCCGGGGTGTCGCCCGGCACGGCGACCATGTCGAGGCCAACGGAGCACACTGCCGTCATCGCTTCGAGTTTGTCCAGGGTGAGGACGCCGCTGGCAGCGGCAGCAATCATGCCTTCGTCTTCGGAGACGGGGATGAAGGCGCCGCTCAGGCCGCCGACGGCGGATGAGGCCATCATCCCGCCTTTTTTCACTGCGTCGTTTAACAGGGCAAGGGCGGCGGTGGTGCCGTGTGTGCCACAGACGCTGAGGCCCATCGCTTCGAGAATGCGGGCGACGCTGTCACCGACGTCAGGGGTGGGCGCGAGCGAGAGGTCAAGAATGCCGAAGGGGATGCCGAGGAGCCGCGCCGCTTCCTGACCGATGAGTTCGCCGACGCGGGTAATTTTGAAGGCGGTTTTTTTGACGATTTCGGCGATTTCGGTGAGGTTCTTGCCGTCGCAGTGTTGCAGCGCCGCTTGCACCACGCCCGGCCCGGAGACGCCGACGTTGATGACGGCGTCCGCTTCGCCTGCGCCGTGGAAGGCGCCCGCCATGAAGGGGTTGTCTTCGACGGCGTTGCAGAAGACGACGATTTTGGCGCAGCCAAAGCCTTCCGGGGTGATGGCGGCGGTGTGCTTGATGGTGTCCGCTGCGAGCTTGACCGCGTCCATGTTGATACCGGCGCGGGTGCTGCCGATGTTGATGGAGGCGCAGACGATGTCGGTCATGCGCATCGCTTCCGGGATGCTGGCGATCAGGACGCGGTCGGCAGGCGAGAGGCCTTTGTGTACCAGGGCGGAGAAGCCGCCGATGAAGGATACGCCGATGGCTTTAGCCGCCTTGTCCAGCGTCTCTGCCACGCTCACATAGCTGTCCGCCCCGGTCGCGGCGGCAATTTGCGCGATCGGCGTGACGGCAATACGCTGGTTGACGATGGGCACGCCGTATTTGGCGGAGAGTGCTGTGGCAGTCGTGACCAGGTCTTTGCCGACGCGGGTGATTTTGTTGTAGATGTTGCGGTTAAGCTGTTCCAGGTCAGGACTGATGCAGTCGTGCAGGTCGATGCCGATGGTGATGGTGCGCACATCAAAGTTTTGCTCGGACACCATGCGGATGGTTTCTAAGATTTCGGTAAAGTGAAGGGACATTTTCAGGTAGCCTTCATATTGTTGGGTTAAATTTTGAATTTAACATACATATTTCTATGGGTTCCCTCAACACTTTTACGCATCTGGTATGCGAATATCTCTGGGTATTTCCTCACTTCAGGCTACCTGAAACATATTCCCTGCCTAAAATACTGTAATCGCGGCGAAGAGCTTTCAGGTAGCCTGCAAATTAAATCCGGTGCATAGCGTTGAACAACGCTTCGTTTTGCATGCGAATATCCAAGCCCAGCTTCTCACCGGCTTGGGCAAACACGCTCAGCATTTCTTCGCGGCTTTGCGGGCAGCGGCTGGTGTCCATCAGGATAATCATGGTGAAATATTCGCCCATGAGCTGCTGGCTGATATTGAGAATGTTGATTTGGTGTTCGGCCAAGAGTTTGGATACGTCGTAAACGATGCCGATACGGTCTTTGCCGATAATGGTGAGTATGGAATGGGGGGTGGGCTGGAGCATAGTCATTCAATTTCCGTGTGAAAATTTGAGGCCTTTGCGAAGTGCCGCTCTGCGGTGTATTCGCAAAGGCCTCTAGGATATAAGCATAAAACAGTGGCCGTGCTCAATCATCCTGTTTGCCGTTTTCTTCGGCATCAGCCACCATCTGTTCGGCAGCTTCTTGGGTGAGGGTGGCGAAACCGGCAGGCAAATCCAATGCTTCCAACGTGGTTTTGCCGATGGGTTTGTCGGCCATCTCGGCAAATGCCTGCCACAGGGCTTCTTGCTGCTCGGCAAAATCGGGATGCAACACCACCATATGCGTTACGGCGGCAAAACTGCTTTCCTGCAACACGCGCAGCTGCTCAAGCGTACGCTTGCTCATGTGGGCATAGGTACTGGCTAGGAAGAAGCCGGCCTGTGCTTGGCCTCTAATCAGGGCAGAGGCTGCCTGGGGAAAGGTAGCGGCTTCTTCAATTTTAAGCTGTTCCACATCCAACCCGGCCTGTTTCAACAAACGCAGGCCAAGGCAGCGGATATCGGGATTGGGGCCGGTTTTGATCAACGCATCAGCCGGCAGGTCTTCCATTTTTTGATATTCCGATTCGGCGGAGACGGCCACCACGGCTTCATCAAACTTATCTTTCAGGCACACCAATGGCAAATAGCCTTTTTCTTTGATCAGTGCCACGGCATCAAAGGCGTTGGCATAGAGCATATCCATTTTGCCGCCCTCAGCCAATTCCTGTATTTCTTCAGCATTAGCAGGCAGATGCAAATGGATGGAGAGTTCGGTTTCGCGCTGTAAATGGCTGCTGAGCAGATACCAATGGCTGAAGTGGTCTGGCAGGTAGTCCGGCGCCATCACAAAATTGATTCCAACTTGTTGTATCATAATACGTTTTCCTTATTTTTTGTTGGGCAATCCCTGTATTCGCAACAAAGAGGAAGTGTGCTTGTGTTTCGAAATTAAATTGAGGCTACCTGAAAACTTAGAAATTCAAACATCAACCGCATTCCAAGCGCCCTACTCCTGCCTGTCCCAAAACGGCAGGGGCGAAAAGAGTCATTATTGTTCTAATGTAATTATCTTACCACCTTTACCTGCGATAAAAAACCACCTATATAGGTGATTTTTTGTCTGGGATGGATTCGGGGGAAGCAGCATCAGGCAAGGGTTTGCTGCCAATATTGATTCTCCTCCACCACATCAAGTGTGTATACCCAACACCATACGGCAAAGGCTACCTGAAAATGCAAAAAGAGCCGGCTGTTTTAGCCGACTCTTTGAAATTTGGTGGAGGTAAGCGGGATCGAACCGCTGACCTCTTGCATGCCATGCAAGCGCTCTACCAACTGAGCTATACCCCCAATTTGGTGGCGAATCAGGGACTCGAACCCCGGACACAAGGATTATGATTCCTCTGCTCTAACCAGCTGAGCTAATTCGCCGCTCATTCAGAAAACGAGTATTATACGGCTTTCTTAAATTCTGTCAAACCCCAAAAAACACACTTTTTTGCTATAGTTTGATTTATATGGATAACTATTTTTCATACTGCTTTTCAAAACTCAAACAAGCCGGTATTTCACTCGCCAGCCCATTTGATGTATCAACCCGCAAACTGTTTCTTCATGCGCTCACGCCGCTCCTGCGCTTCCACCGACAAAGTGGCAGTAGGACGGGCGAGCAAGCGCTTGAGGCCGATGGGCTCGCCGGTATCGACGCAATAGCCATATTCACCTTCATCAATCTGACGCAGCGAAGCCTGAATTTTGTTCAACAATTTACGCTCACGGTCGCGGGTGCGCAACTCCAGCGCATATTCTTCTTCCTGCGTGGCACGATCAGCCGGGTCGGGGGCAGCTTCATGGTTTTGCAGATGGCCAGTAGTGTCGGCCGCCTTTTGAATCAGCTCGTCTTGCAGCTTAACCAACAACTCACGGAAAAAAGCCAGCTGATCAGCATTCATATACTCCTCTTCCGGGCCTTTCCAGTTGATGATGTCTTGCTCGGTTAGTTTTGCCATGAGTTATCCTTTTTGTGAAATTCTACCAACCGCCCTTCCCGCAAGCGGCTGCTTCTTTTGTAAAAGGACGAAATATAAAACAGCCGACCGCTTATGGCAAGAGCAAAAAATTCAAATGCATGATAATCGCCGGCAAACCCCAGCCAATCCAGCCCCACAATAAAAGCGCCAACAGGCTACCTGAAAAATCCCAGCGACCGATACGCAAAAAGGCAAATGGGCGGCACAGCGGCTCATACACGCGGCTGAGCACCACCACCAGCGGCGAATACGCCTGCGATAAAAACAGCACCATGCGCCACAACAAACCGCCCAGCAACACATAAGCTGCCGAACGCGTAAGGACAAGCGCAGCGAGCAACACATCTGCCGCTACTATCGGCCAGCCAAACATCCCCGCCGGCAGATTGAGTAGTGACAACAACAAATACAACGCTACATACAGCAGCCAAGCCGCCAAAATACAGGCGCTGTCCAAACCGCCCAAGGGCGGCAACAGGCGGCGCAGCGGCTTCACCAGCCAGTCGCTGCTGCGGCAGCAAAACTGCGCCAGCGGGTGCATATAATTCAAACGACCGTATTGCAGCAGGCAGCGCGCCAATAGGAGCATGGCCAGCGCATCGGCGAGCAGGGCGACAAATTGATTAAACATACCGCCCTATTCCGCCAACTGCTCGGCCAATTCCTGCGAACGCGCCACACAGGCGGCCACGCCCGCGCCAATCGCTTCAGCCACACCGTGCGCCTCAAAGCTTTGCAGCGCAGCATAAGTGGTGCCACCTTTGGAAGTAACTTTTTGCCGCAAATCGGAAAACTCTTCTCCGCCCTGCCCAGCCAGCCGCACCGCACCTTGGAAGGTGGCCAAACTGAGCTGCCGTGCTTCTTCCACATTGAAACCCTGCTGCCTTGCGGCGTTTTGCAGCGCTTCAAGCAGGTAGAACACATAGGCCGGACCGCTGCCGCTAATACCGGTGATGCGGTGCAGACCGTCTTCACTATCCAGCCACAGAGTTTGCCCGCTGGCGCGCATGATGCGGTCGGCCAATTCCCGGTCGGCAGCGGATGCGCCGCTGTCGGCAAACAAGCCGGCCACGCCCTGCCCCACTTGCGCCGGTGTGTTCGGCATAATGCGTACGATGCGGCGCGTGCCGCCCAACCAGCGGCTCAAAGCCGCGCACGGCAGCCCAGCGGCAATCGACAACACCAGCGCGCCGCCTGTTTGTATATTTTGCAGCGCCGCCTGCATATCTTGCGGCTTCACCGCCAGCACCAACACGTCGCCCTCCTTCAGCGGCGGCAGCTCTGCAGCAGTGGCGATGCCGTATTGCTGCGCAAGCGTGGCCAGCTTGTCGGCACTGTAGTCGATGGCACAGATATCGAAACCGCCAGCGCGGCTCATGCCGGCAATAATGGCAGAGGCCATATTGCCTGCGCCGAGAAAATAGATGGTCATGATGTTTCCTTATGTGGTGGTTTGAAAGTTTCAGGTACCCTTCCCTAACCGGCAAAAGGCTACCTGAATCCTTTATTCGCCATAATCCCGCTGACCGAAAATGACGCTGCCGATGCGCACATGGGTGGCGCCACAGGCGACGGCGGTCTCCAAATCGTCCGACATGCCCATGGAGAGCACGTCCACGTCCAGCCCCTGCGCCTGCAGAAATTGCAGCAATTCGTTCATGCGGCCAAACTGCTGGCGCAACTCTTCTTCGCTGCTGCCCAGCCGCGCCACGCACATCAGGCCGCGCAGTTTCAGCCTGGGCAAAGAGGCTACCTGAAAAGCCAGTTCGCGCAGCGTTTCCTCTTGCGGCGGCACGCCGTGTTTTACGTCTTCGCCGCCAATGTTCACTTCAATCAGCACTTGCAGCGGCGGCATAGTTTCCGGCCGCTGATCGCTCAGGCGGCGGGCGATTTTTTCGCGGTCGACGGTGTGCACCCAATGGGCGTGTTCGGCGGCGATGCGGCTTTTGTTGGATTGGATATGGCCGATGATGTGCCAGCAGATGTCGGGAATATCGGCCAGCTCGCTGCTTTTCTCTTCAAATTCCTGCAGATAGTTTTCGCCGAAATCGCGCTGCGCACTTTTCTGGCACAACAGGCGCACGTCGGCGGCGGGAAAGGTTTTGCTCACCGCAATCAGTTCAGGCTCGGGGCGGCCTGCCGCTTCGGCGGCAGCCCAAATACGGGCGCGCACGGCGTGCAGGTTCATGGTCAGCACTCTCATCATCATTTTTCCTTTTCATCAAATAATTCGCCGGGAATTTTGCACATGGGGATAGGCTGGATTTTGTGCAGCGTGGCGCGGTGCAGGCGTTGGTAAATCTCGAACACTTCGCGCTCGCGGCCGGCAAATTCTTCGGCGCGGCGGCCGGCTTCGCTTTGCGCCATCGCCCATTCCAGCTCGGGATAGCTCGCGCCCATCTGCTGTTCGTCGGTACGCTCTTCGTCCCACAGCCCATCGGTGGGTGCGGCCTGGCGGATGGCGGGCAGCACCGCCAAGGCTTCGGCCAAGGTATATACCTGGGTTTTGAGCAAATCGCCGATGGGACTTAAATCCACGCCGCCGTCGCCGTATTTGGTGAAAAAGCCCACGCCGAAATCTTCCACCTTATTGCCCGTGCCCGCCACCAGCAGGCCGTTGATTTGGCTGTAGTAATACAGCGCGGCCATACGCAGGCGGGAGCGGGTGTTGGCCATGGCCAGGTTTTTATTGACGGCGGCGGTATCAGCCACACTGCGCTCGAACTGCTCGAAAGTGGGCGTTAAATCCAGCGTTTGGCTGCGCACGTTGATAAAACGGCGCTGCAAGTCGGCGATGTGTTCGTTGGCCCGCTGCAACTGATCGGCCTGTTGGCGGATGGGCAGCACCACGCACAACACGTCCAGCCCGCTGTGCGCACACAGGGCAGACACCACGGCGGAATCCACCCCGCCGGAAATGCCAACCACAAAACCTTTCGCGCCCGCGCGCACGGCATAATCGGCCAGCCAGCGGCTGATGTGTCGGATAACGACTTGGGTTTGCATCATGTTTTCCTATTTTGATGAGCCGCCAACGCATAATTCATCGGCGGCCTGTTGAATATAAACGCTCAATGAAGCCAAGCCGGCTTCATCTGCAATCTTTGCATTCTCTTCCAAATAATAATACCGCCCCAGCGAATCGCTCACATCCACCCTGCTTTGCAAAGTTGCCCGGTTTAGTTCCATTTCGAGCACCACTTCATCGTTATCGCTATTTTTCAGGTAGCCTTCCCGCAGCAGCAGGCTGAGCAGAATCCTAATCACACTCGGGCGAACAAAAATATCCGCATCACTTTTCAGCACCCGAACATCGGCCGAAAGCTCGTCGCGCCATTTGATGATATGTGCCAACAATTCTATCTCGCTCATTTGCCATCCTTCGCTCAGTTGCACGGCAGCGGGTAATATATCGCCAATCCGCCCAAAAGCCAAATACCAAGCCCAGCCCGGCAATCTGCTAAAATTCCGCAGAGGCTACCTGAAAATCGAAGCCTCAGTGTAACAACAATGAACACCGCAGCTTTCTGCACCGCTCAAACCGAAAGCAAGCAATGGAAACCCTCCGCACCGCCCGCCTTATCCTCCGCCCATGGACACTCGCCGACGCTGCCGCGCTCTACGCGCAAGCCCAAAACCCTAAGATAGGCGCAATGTGCGGCTGGCTTCCGCACAAAAGCGTGGCAGAAAGCCGGGAAATTATCGAACATATCCTGCTTAAGCCCCATTCCTTCGTCATCTGTCTGGCCGACAATCAACTCATCGGCAGCATCGGCCTCCTCTTCCCAAACGACAGCAATTTGCCACTGGCCGCAGGCGAAGCCGAAATAGGCTATTGGCTGGGCGAAAGCTTCTGGGACAAAGGCTATGCCACCGAAGCCCTGCAAGCCATGACTGCCTATTCTTTTGAAGAACTAAGGCTAACCCGCCTCTTAGCCGGCGCTTATCAAGAAAACACCCCTTCACAAAAAGTGCTGGAAAAATGCGGCTTCCGCCACTGGCAAACTATAGAGCACTTTTTTTCCAAGCTCACCGGCGAAACCCACACCGCCCTGCTATACGCATTAGCCGCCCCCCATTTTCAGGTAGCCTCTATCACACAGCAAAGGAACCCCATGTCTCGACAACCCCCGCAACAAATCCGCCTGCAAGCTGGCCGCCAAGGCCTCGTATTGGTTTACCCTGATGCCGAATACACCCTGCCCGCCGAATACCTGCGCGTGTATTCCCCCAGTGCCGAAGTGCGCGGCCACGGGCAGGCCAAACTGCAAACCGGCAAAGCCGGCATCAGCATCACCGACCTGCAGCCCGCCGGCAACTACGCCCTCAAAATCACCTTCTCCGACGGCCACGACAGCGGCCTCTACAGCTGGGGCTACCTGTATGAATTGGCAAGCGGATACGCTACAATGTGGCCCGATTACCTGCGCCGCCTTGAAGAAGCCGGCGCTTCCCGAGAACCTGCCGAACAAACCCTTGCTATCCCGAAAGGAAAAAAATGTCCGCATTAAGCCGCACCCTCCCCGCCCTCATCGCCGCCTCTGTTTTGCTGCTGGCCGGCTGCGATAAAGTTGCCGACAAAGTTGCCGACAACGCCGCCGGGCAAATCGACGACCAAAAAGCCCGCAGCGAATTCGTTACCAACTGCGCCAAATCTGCCGTCGAATCCTCCAAAGGCTCAATCAACAACGCAGTAGCCACCAAACTGTGCGGTTGCACCTACGACCAAGCCGCCTCCACCTACAGCAACTCCGAAGAGTGGAAGAAAGACCTCATCCGCTACGGCCTGAACCAAAACAATAAAGAGCTGGAAGCCAAAATCCAAGCCACCATGACCACCTGTATCGACCGTTTCTCCAAAGGTCAGCTGTAACCCTTCTGCAGGCTACCTGAAAGCACTTTATGTCCACCAAACCCGCCCTGTTCGTCCTCAGCTTCTTGCTCCTGGCCGGCTGCGACTTTATTGCCAATAAAGCCGCCAGCAACGTAACCGAGCAAGAAGCCAAAGACGGCTTTATCGAAGGCTGTGTCAAAGGCGCACTCGATCCGCAAGCCTTCAAACGCCAATTGAGCCAAGCAGAAGCCTCCAAGCTCTGCCATTGCGCCTACGACACCGCTTCCGCCCAATACACCGACCGCGAAAAGTGGAAACGCGACCTGATTCGTGCCGGCCTGTCCCCCAACGATCAAAACCAGGAAATCTTCCAAAAACTGGTGGCCGGCCTGCAAAGCTGCGCCACCAGCCAAAACCTGATGTAACCCGCCTAAAGGCTACCTGAAAGCACCATAATGACCGACAAGCAAACCCATTTCGGCTACCGCACCGTAAACGAAAGCGAAAAAGCCGCCAAAGTGGCCGAAGTATTCCATTCTGTCGCCAAAAAATACGACATCATGAACGACGTGATGTCCGGCGGCCTGCACCGCGTGTGGAAACACTTCACCCTCACCACCGCCCGCGTGCCCAAAGGCGGCAAAGTGCTCGACATTGCCGGCGGCACGGGCGACCTCTCACGCGGCTGGGCCAAACGTGTGGGCAAAGACGGCGAAGTCTGGCTCACCGATATCAACTCCTCCATGCTCGGCGTGGGCCGCGACCGCCTGCTCAACGAAGGCCTGCTCCTGCCCGTGGCCGTATGCGATGCCGAAAAACTCCCCTTCCCGGATAACTATTTCGACCTCGTTTCCGTATCCTTCGGCCTGCGCAACATGACGCACAAAGACGCCGCCCTCAAAGAAATGCACCGCGTGCTCAAGCCAGGCGGCACACTCTTGGTGCTGGAGTTTTCCAAAGTGGCCAAGCCTCTTGCTCCGGCCTACGACCTCTATTCCTTCAAGCTCCTGCCGCTGATGGGCAAACTCATCGCCAAAGATGCCGACAGCTATCAATACCTGGCCGAATCCATCCGCATGCATCCCGACCAGGAAACCCTCAAACAAATGATGCTCGACGCCGGCTTCGACAGCGTGGACTACCACAACATGAGTGCCGGCATAGTGGCTCTGCATAAGGGTGTGAAATTCTGATTGCCGCTCGCAGGTTGTAAAATAAAAGGCTGCCTGAAAACGAAAAATATTTCAGGTAGCCTCTTGATACAAAATTCACTCAACAAACAATAAAAAATCCTGCATGGCTCATTCATACCATGCAGGATTAACTATTCATTATCTTTGGTGCCCAGAAGAAGACTCGAACTTCCACACCCGTGAGGATACCAGCACCTGAAGCTGGCGCGTCTACCAATTCCGCCACCTGGGCTTTGCTTTAATCGAACTTTGCGGTAAAGAGCATTGCTCTTTATGCAAGAAGAGCGCATTATAGCGCCAATTTCCCACTTGTCAACATAATATATGAAGAAGAAAACCTCGCTCCGCCTGCAAGACCCTTATCTGCAACGGGAAACGCAACGCTACGAACACCCCCTGCCCAGCCGTGAATGGATTACCGAAATGCTGGAAGACCGGGGCGTGCCGCTGAAAACCGAATCTTTAGCCATCCTGCTCGATATTGCCGAGCACGAAATGCCCTTTTTCGAACGCCGCCTGACTGCGATGGTGCGCGACGGGCAAATCCTCATCAACCGGCGCGGCATGGTGTGTGCCGCCGAAAAACTCGCGCTGGTGAAATGCCGGGTTGAAGCGCATAAAGACGGCTTCGGCTTTGCCGTGCCGCTCACGCCCGATGGCCAGGGCGACTTTGTGCTGCCCGCCCGCCAAATGCGCGGCCTGATGCACGGCGACACGGTAACCGTGCGCCCGGCCGGCACCGATCGGCGCGGCCGCCGCGAAGGCCAGGTGCTCGATGTGATTGAACGCGCGCAGAAAACCGTAGTTGGCCGGCTCATGATAGAGCGCGGCATCGCCATGCTCTCGCCCGAAGACAGCCGCCTGCCCGATAGCATCCTGCTCGAACCCGATTCGGTGGGAAAAGCCAAGCCCGGCCAAGTGGTGGTGGCCCAAATCGATGCCTACCCCGACGCGCACCGCCCCGCCGTGGCCAGCGTGGTGGAAGTGTTGGGCAACTATGCCGACAGCGGCATGGAGATCGAAATTGCCGTGCGCCAGCACCACCTGCCGCACCAATTCTCCGCCGCCTGCGAAAAAGCCGCCGCGAAAATCCCTTCCGCCGTGCGCAAAACCGACCTGAAAGGCCGTGAAGACCTGCGCGACCTACCACTGGTAACGATAGACGGCGAAAGCTCGCGCGATTTCGACGATGCCGTATATGCCGAAAAACAAGGCCGCAATTTCCGCCTGGTGGTGGCCATTGCCGACGTGAGCCACTATGTAAAGCCCAAAGACGCAATTGATGCCGACGCGCTGGATCGCGCCACCAGCGTGTATTTCCCGCGCCGCGTGATTCCCATGCTGCCCGAAAGCCTCTCTAACGGCATCTGTTCGCTCAATCCCGATGTGGATCGGTTGTGCATGGTGTGCGACATGGTGTTCACCTACGCCGGCAATCTTAAATCCTACCGCTTCTACCCCGCCGTAATGCGCTCCCATGCCCGCCTCACCTACACCCAAGTGTGGGACTGGATTCAAAACGGCAGCGACAACCCGCTCAAACCGCACATCGATACCCTCTACAAGCTCTATCAAATCCTGCTCAAAAAACGCCACCAGCGCGGTGCGATGGAATTTGAAACCACCGAAACCGAGATGATTTTCGACAAGCAGGGCAAAATCAAACGCATCGTGCCCGTGGTGCGCAACGAAGCCCATCGCCTGATTGAAGAATGCATGCTCGCCGCCAACGTGTGTGCCGCCGAATTTCTGCTGAAACACCAGCATCCCGCCCTATTCCGCAACCACGCCGGCCCCACCCCGGAAAAGCTTGCCACCCTGCGCGAGCAGCTCGGCCTGCTCGGCCTCAGCCTCGGCGGCGGCGAACAGCCCTCCCCGCTGGATTACGCGGTGCTCTTCGCCCAAACCGCCGAGCGCCCCGACCGTGAGCTGATTCAAGTGATGCTCCTGCGCTCCATGCAGCAGGCCGTGTACGAGCCCGACAACAGCGGCCACTTCGGCCTCGCCTACCCCGCCTACACCCACTTCACCTCCCCCATCCGCCGCTACCCCGACCTCCTCGTGCACCGCGCCATCAAAGCCGCACTTTCAGGTAGCCGCTACAATCCCGCCGAAAACTGGAGCGCGCTGGGCATCCACAGCTCCCAATGCGAGCGCCGTGCCGACGAAGCCAGCCGCGACGTGGAAAACTGGCTCAAAACCTACTACATGCAAGATAAAGTGGGCGAAGTATTCAGCGGCACAGTCAGCGGCATGGCCGGCTTCGGCCTGTTCGTCACCCTCGACGACATCCACATTGAAGGCCTCGTCCACATCAGCGAATTGGGTGAAGACTACTTCAACTACCGCGCCGAAACCATGAGCATCGAAGGCGAACGCAGCGGCCTCCGTTTCAGCATGGGCGACAAAGTTGTGGTTCAGGTAGCCCGTGCCGACTTGGATACCCGCAAAATCGACCTTATGCTCATCAGCGGCGGCAGCCTGCCCGGCAAAGGCAAAAAACCTGCCGCCAAAAACAAGGCCAAAGCCCCCGCTGCTCCGGCTAAGAAAACCCGCAGCCGCAAAAACAGCCAGCCGGCTCAGGCCGCCCAGCCCAAAGCCAAACGCAAGCCCCGCACCCGCAAAAAAAGTGGCTGAGCTTTGAAAGAGGCTACCTGAAAACAAACAGGCTACCTGAAAGCGGACTTCCACTTTCAGGTAGCCTTTTCGGCCTGATATAGCAAGCCAAATTAACTTTTAATACAAGGCGGTGTGAGCCGCAGGCAGTACAGAAGCACGGCACGGAGAACCAACGCTGTAGCGAAAGTTAAGTTGGTTTGCTCTAGATGGAACATTACTTCAGCACAGCTAAGGCTACCTGAACAAGATAAAACCCGTTTGTACAAACAGACGGGTTTCATTTTTCAGGTAGCCTCAAATATTTAGTGGCCATATCGGAATGTGGACGGCTTATCCGCTTTCTTGTATCGCTGCAAACCAGGCTCAAGCCAACATCGTTTTGCGGACAAGCTATCCATACCTTCAATCACACCAGCACATTGGCCAGCAAGCTCTGCCCGAGGTAGCTGCCCTGCTCCGCGCCGGGCAGGGTAAAGAAGTAGCCGCCGCCAAAGGGGCTGATGTATTCCTCCAAAGGCTCGAAGTCGAGCAGTTTCTGCACAAAGATGAAGCCATCATCGAGGTTGGCCTGGTAGCAGATGAAGATGAGGCCGACATCGAGCTGACCGGATTTGGCTAGGCCGCGCGAATAGTCGAAGGGGCGGCGGTAGAGCAGATGGCGTTTCATGAATTCGGGATCGCGGGTATTGGCAAGCCGCATATGGCTGTCGGTGGGGAGGGTTTTGCCTTCGGGGTCGGAGGCATAGTTGGGAATATCGCTTTCGTTTTTCATACCCAGCGGGGCGCCGCTGTATTTTTCGCGGCCGAAAATGGTTTGCTGCTCTTGCAACGGGGTTCTATCCCAAAATTCTACGAAATGGCGGATGAGGCGCACGGCTTGGTAGCTGCCGTTTTTGGCCCAAGCCGGCTCGTCGTGGCTGTTTTCGGCCACGCCGCTCCACAATACGGCATCGGCGGTTTCTAGCTTGGACACATCGGGATTGCCGGAGCCGTCGCGGAAACCTAACAGGTTGCGAGCAGCCAGCGCGCCTGGCTCGGCTTTGGGCAGGAAGCCGTCGATGCTCCAGCGGATAACGGCAAATTGGGCAGTGTTTTTGATGAGGTCGCGCAAGGCATTTTGGCAGGTTTCGGGGCTGAAGGCGCAGATTTGGATGCTGATGTCGCCGTCGCACCATTCGCGCTGTAGTTTGTCGTTGGGGAAATCTTTCATTTCCTGCAGGTGTTTTGGCTTGTGCGGGGCAAGGCCGAAACGTTCGTCAAACAGGCTGTTGCCCACGCTGAGCGTGATGGTGAGGCCGTCGGGTTTGATAACTTTGCCGAGAATACCGCTGCCTTGCGGGGGAAGTTTGGGATCGCCATCTTGCAATTCGCCGCCTTTAGTGAGGAAATCGGCGCGGGCGGTAATGGCGCGGAAGAGGTGTTCGAGCTCTTTGGGGGTTTTGGCCAGTACGTCGAAGGCGGCCATGATGGCGAATTGTTGGTGGGGCGTGGTGATGCCAGCTTGGTGTGTGCCGTAGAAGGGGAAGCTTTGGTCGGAATGGTGCTCGGTGCTACCACCACTGTTTTGCGCCGCGCCGCCTTCGGTACTTTGACCATTGCTGTTCAGGCCGCAAGCGGCTAGCCCGGCGGCAGCGGCGCCAACGGCGAATCCTTTGAAGAGATTGCGCTTGGACGGGGATTGGGGGTGTTCGTTGTGGCTCATGTTTTTCTCCTGCCGGGATTGGGAATGGGTTGCTTGGCGGTATGTGCTGTTTCCAGGAGTGATTAAATTTTCAGGTAGCCTCTATGCTGAATACAGGCCTACCTGAAATCTTTCATCCAACTAAATCAAACACGATGGCCCGCATTTAGTTCAAACCGAGAATACCGCGCAATTTGGCCAAATCTTCGGCCAAGGCGTTAATCGGTGCCTGCAGGTTTTTACGGTCGGTTTCGCCGAGTTTGTCGTAGGGCTGGAAGCCTTTTTCGGTGCGGTATTTGGCGAGGATGTCGGTTACCTGTTTGAAGTTGGCATCGGTTTTATCCAACAGGGCTTGGTCTTTCTCGGCAATCATCGGGCGGAACAGCTCGATGATTTTCTGTGCGCCCTCTATGTTGGCTTGGAAATCGCTCAGGTCGGTGCGGCTGTAGCGGTCTTCCTCACCGCTGATTTTGCTGTTGGCCACTTCTTCAATCAACACGGCGGCACCGCCCACCACTTTGCTCGGCGGGAAGGTGAGGATGTCGATTTCCTGTTTCAGTTTCTGCACGTCGGTCAGGAGTTTGTCGGCCACGGGCTCCATGCCTTTGGTGGTGTTCAGCGTCCACAGGGTGTGTTCGATGCGGTGGAAGCCGCCGAAGCCCGGGTCTTGTTCTTTGTCTTTGAAGTCGTCGGCGCGTGCGTCGATGGCGGGGTCGAGCTCGTTAAACAATTCGGCAATCGGCTCGATGCGCTCGTAGTGGGTGCGTACGTCGGCAAACATGGCTTTGGCATCTTCGGTGCGGCCGGCTTTCACGGCTTCTACGAAAGCAGTGGTTTTGGTAACCAACTGGGCGGCTTCGTTTTGCACGTAAACTTTATAGTCGGCCAAAGGCTGAGCGAGTTTTTCCATGTTGGCTTCACCGGCCGCCTCTTTGAAGCCGCTATCGGTTACCACCAGCTTGCCGCGCGGGTTGTTCAAAAGGCCACAGGTCATTTCGTATTCGCCCGGCAGCAGGGTAACGGTCATTTTGTCGCTCAGGCTGGGTGCGATGTTTTCGCGCTCATCCACCACCATCACGCCCTTGAGAATTTCCCACTCCAGCTTGCGGGCGCTGTTGTTTTTGATGTTGAACACCACCTGGCCGCTTGGCACGGTGAGCTCCATCGGGTCGCAGGCGTGGTCGTTTACCGCAATGTTGAAGCTGCCGTCGGCATTGGCAGTGGCGGCTGCGCCGGAAGCAGCAGAGGCGCCGGAAGCGGGCGCAGCAGGCTGTTCGGCGGCGGGCGGCTGACAGGCAGCCAAGCCGATGGCGGCCAACACGGCCAAGGCGGTAAGATTCAGTTGCTTCATAATTTAACCTTTCAAATACAAAAACTAGCTAGTTTGGGAAGATACGGCAGCCGGCTTGCTGCCGCGCAAAAACAAAAACAACACGGGAATCAGATAAGCGAAATAGAGAATAAAATCAGACAGCACCGGATGGTCGGTATAGCCGAAGAAACCGCCGAGCAGCACGCCCAGCGGGCTGTCTTCATGCAAAACATGCGACCAATCCAGCGGCGTGTGCAAAGACCAATCAAACGGATTCACCTGCCACACATTCCACACACCCGCCTCATGCAGCGCACGGAACGCTCCGGAAGTAAGGCCGGCGGCCACAAAAATCAGGAAAACTCCCGTCCAGCGGAAAAAACGCGCCAGGTTGATGCGCACCCCGCCCTGATAAATCAGCCAGCCCACCACGGCCGAAGCGGCCAGCCCCAAGACTGCGCCCAGCGGCATAGCCGCCGTTTGGCTTTGGTTGAACACCGCCAGCAGGAAAAACACGCTCTCCATGCCTTCGCGCGCCACCGCCAAAAAAGCCATACCCACCAGCGCCCAGCCATGCCCGTTTCCGCGGTTGAGCGCATCGCTCACCGACTGCTGCAAATGCTGCTTTATCGACTTGGCCGCCTTCTGCATCCACAGCACCATATAAGTGAGCATCGCCACGGCCACCAAGCCGATCACGCCCACCACAAATTCCTGCTGTCTCTGCGGAATCTCGCCTGTCTTCTTATAAATAAACCAACCGACAGACAGGCACATCGCCGCCGCCAGCACCACGCCCAGCCACACTTTTGGCATCATATGCCGATAGCCGCCCTGCTTTAAAAAGCCGGCCACAATGCCCACAATCAGAGCCGCCTCGATGCCTTCGCGCAGCATAATCAAAAAAGCAATCAGCATCGCCGGCCGCTCCTTACAAAATTCATATCCAGTTGATTATATCCTTGCAGAAAAGCAAAATGCAAACAATTTCTAATTAGATTAAATGAATGTTTACTTATAAATTAATCATATGATTACCAATAAAAAATCGGCTTCCAAAAATCTATTGGAAACCGAATATAACCAAACTGATAAAAACCGCCCTACCACCAATACGGATAATACGGCCGATACATCATCCACTCCAACTCACGCCGCCGCTCGCGCCGTTCCAACATTTCCAGCTGCTGCCGATACACCAAATTCTCCCAAGCCATCCGATAACAAGCCTGAAAAGACGGCTCCGCAACCCGACGCCGATATTCACGCTGCAACTTAGGTTTCTCAGCATCCGCCACCCCCAAGTAATCCTCCTGCTGCAAAGCCAACAGCTCAGCCGTGCGCCGATCGCACTGCGCCGCCAGTGCCACCGCCGTCTGCCTCATCTCCCGCTCCCTTGCCGCCTCATAGGCCGCACGCTGCTGCGGCGTCATCGCACAACCCGCCAGCAGCAGGCCGGCAACGACTACCTGAAAAAGTTTAGCCAACATCACATCCTCCTTAAACCAATGTTTAAACAATAAATTAATCATACACTATTCCATGGCCGCCACAAACTGCCCCGCCAAATTTTCAGGTAGCCTGCCCCACCAATCCGTTATAATCCCACCCCCTCACCATTTCACAAACACCCAAACACCATGTTTGCCAAAGCCCGCCAACACCTACGCACCCCGCGCGACCTCCTGCGCTTTTGCACCAGCCGCTTCAACCAAGCCCACCTCAGCTTCGGCCACGGCAGCGACAACGCCCACGACGAAGCCGCCTACC
Organism: Eikenella sp. NML070372; assembly: GCF_001648415.1. Classification (NCBI taxonomy): domain Bacteria; kingdom Pseudomonadati; phylum Pseudomonadota; class Betaproteobacteria; order Neisseriales; family Neisseriaceae; genus Eikenella; species Eikenella sp. NML070372. The sequence continues at coordinate 989,739 of NZ_LXSN01000004.1, forward strand.
TCATCCTCCACACCCTGCACCTCCCGCTCGACACCCTCGAGCCATATCTCGACGCCGTCCTCCTGCCCCAAGAAATCGACGCCGTGCTCAACCTAGCCGAACGCCGCGTAAACGAACGCCTCCCCATGGCCTATCTCACCCGCCAAGCCTGGCAGGGCAACTTCGAATTTTATGTGGACGAGCGCGTGCTCATCCCCCGCTCCTTCATCTACGAACAACTCGGCGAGCCCATCGCCCCATGGACAGGCGACAGCAACCATATCCACCACGTGCTCGACCTCTGCACCGGCAGCGGCTGCCTCGCCATCCAAGCCGCCTGCCATTACCCCGAAGCCCAAGTCGACGCCGCCGACCTCAGCCCCGAAGCCCTCGCCGTGGCCGCCATCAACGTGGCAAACTACGGTCTTGAAGAGCGCGTCCGCCTGATTCAAAGCGATCTCTTCGCCAACCTTTCCGGCACTTACGACCTCATTATCTCCAACCCCCCTTATGTAAACGCCGAAAGCGTCGCCGCCCTGCCCGCCGAATACCTGCACGAGCCGGAAATGGCACTCGGCAGTGGCGAAGACGGCCTCGACGCCACCCGCCAAATCCTCCAACACGCCCCCCGCTTCCTCAATCCGCACGGCGTATTGCTGGTGGAAATCGGCCACAACCGCGAAGCCCTCGAAGCCGCCTTCCCCCAGCTCCCCTTCTTCTGGCCCGAACAAAGCGACGGCGGCAGCAGCGTTTTCCTACTCACCCGCGAGCAATTATTGGGCGAAGAGTAGGCAAAGCTGCCTGATCCTATCCGTTGCGAAAGGCTACCTGAAAGCTCCAATCCATTTTCAGGTAGCCTTTCCCCTCCCGACACGCATCGTTAAGCTGCAAAACGCAAGGCCTCGCCCAAACCGGTGCGGCGGTGGTTTTTACGTTGCACGGCAGCGGTGAGGGCGCTCATTTGGCCGGCGTAGCCGAAGCGGCGGCGGGCGCGGGTGATGGCGGTGTAGAGCAGGGTGCGGTCGAACAGGGCGGAGTCGGCCTCGTCGCCCAAGAGCCACACTTCCTGGTATTCCGAGCCTTGGCTTTTGTGCACGGTCATGGCGAAGGCGGTATCGTGGGCGGGCAGGCGGCTGAGCGATATGGCGCGGAAGCCGCCGGCATCGGGGAAAAACGCAGCCAGCCCGTCACCGTGCGGCAGCACGATGCCGATGTCGCCGTTAAACACGTTCACGGCATAATCGTTTTCCGCCACCATCAGCACCTGCCCGGCAAACCAGCCCTGTTCCGCCGCCCTGCCCTGCGCGGCCAGGAGCTTGCGGTATTCGCGGTTAAACTCCGCCGCTTGGCTGCGTCGTGCGGCCAGCACCACCAACTGCTGCTGGGCGGAAAAGCAGGCCGCCGCGCCGCCGCTGCTTACCGCCTGCCAGTAGGCCTCGTGTTGTTTGGCAAAGTGCCGCGCCAAGGCGGCGGGGGTTTCAGGTAGCCTGAATAGGTCGTCGGTGAAGCGGGCAAACGCGGCTTCGGCGGCGGCAGCCTCCCCGTTCACCACGGCCTGCGCCAATGCGCCCACGCCGCGCTGCGGATCGAAACGGTGGCTGTATTCCAACCGCACCACGTTGCCGGCCAAGGGCGGCGGGTTATCCCGCACTTCAAACGGCACGCCTTCGGGCAGCCACTCGGCCAACTGGGCAGCTTCTTTAGCCGTGAGCACGGTGGGCTGCGCCAGCACGGGCAGCACAGTACCGATGCCCACTGGCGGCAGTTGATTTTCATCGCCCAACAAAATCAGGCGGCCATGCTCGGGAATGGCGCACAATAATTGGTGCAGCAGCGGCAAATCCAGCATGGAAGCCTCGTCGGCCACCACAATATCAAAGGGCAGCGGCTGCTCACGGTTAAATTTCGAATAGCCGACTGCTGGGTTCAGCTTCAGCAACCGGTGGACAGTTTGTCCTTCCAACACTGTCAAATGCTGCAGCACCTGTTCGCTACCCACCTTAAAGCTACTTAACGCACGATGCAGCGAACGGGTCATGTGGGCGGCAGCCTTGCCGGTGGGAGCGGTGAGCGCGATGCGCGGCATCTCGGCCGCATCGGCACACAGCAGCGCCAACAGTTTGGCCACCGTTGTGGTTTTGCCCGTGCCCGGCCCGCCGGTTACCAGCATCAGCGGCTGCAACACCGCCAGCGCGGCAGCCAAACGCTGCTCGTTATGCCCGGCATCGGGAAACCATTCGCGCAAACGCTGCCGCAGCCCGGCATTTTCAGGTAGCCTTACCCGATTGTGGGCAATCCGCTGCAATTCGGCGGCCACGCTGCGCTCCAGCGCAAACAGCCTGCCGCTAAACAGCCGCCGCCCGCGCAACACCAAAGGCGTGAACGCGCCGCCATCGCCCACCATCGGTGCGGCCTGCCGCAACGCATCCGCCTCTTGCAGCGCAAGCGTGATGTAGCTGTGGCCGCCCTCTTGCGCGGCAAACAGTTCGTCCAACAATGGCAGCGCCGGCTCGGCGGCCTGAGGCGCCAAACGCTGCAACACTTCGGCAGCAGCTTGGGCGGCGGGGTAACGGTATTCGGTCATGGCGGATTCTTTCAGGTAGCCTACGGGTGGCACAGGCGGCCAATGAGTGGTAAAACCAAGCATGAATTATAAGCGTTGGACACATGCGTTCCAACCTTGAAATTGCTTGTATCGGGGTACGGATGTCCCCATGCACCAAAGAACAGATACTACACTTCAGACTACCTGAAAATCGTTTTTGCCCTGCGGGAATACGGACTGGTACGCCCACGCCCCATTAGCTTGCTATTCTCATTCAAGATAATTTGGCTAAAGCCACGTTTCAGGTAACTTCCCACCTACTTATCAGACAAAATGTACACAAAATTAAAACTGTCGCATTCTTAAGGTAATCTTTATCTTTATTTTCTTGCAATTTTTAGACATTCTGTGCATTATTCATCTTAAAACTACATCAAGGAATTGACCAAATTAACGCACAACCCCTCTACGACAAACTTTGGAACAGCCATATTGTCCACAAATCGGAAGCCTGTACCGTCCTCCTCTTATCGACAGCCACCTCGTTCACGAAGCAACCAGCCCGCAGGCTTTTAAAGGCCTGAAAATAGCCGGACGCAAGCTGTGGCGCATCGACAGCGTGGTCTCCACCGCCAACCACAACACGCCCACCGACTATTGGGACGAAGGCATTAAAGACCCAATTCCCAAACTGCAAGTAAACACTTTGGACAAAAACATCAAAGAAGGCTTGGTGGCCGTGGGCCAAACCACAATCGATTATTTGCAAGGCCGAAAATTCTCCCCCAAAGGCGCGGATTAGGACAAAGCTGTTGCCTACTGGCGCAAGCCGCAGGTAACGTGGGGCACGTCGCCCGAAATGACACTGGGCGTGAACGGCAAAGTGCCGAATCCTGCCGACAAAGCCGACGCAGTGAAACGCGCAGGCATGGAGCACGCCTTAGAATACATGGGCTTGGCCGCCGGCACGCCACTGAACGGAATCCCCGTGGATGTGGTGTTTATCGGCTCGTGCACCAACAGCCGCACCGAAGATTTGCGCGAAGCCGCCGCTGTGGCCAAAGGCCGCAAAAAGGCAGATAACGTGAACCGCGTACTGGTCATGCCCGGCTACGGCTTGGTGAAAGAGCAGGCCGAAGTCGAAGGCTTGGACAAAATCCTCACCGACACGGGCTTCGAATAGCGCGAACCAGGCTGCTCGATGTGCCTTGTCATGAATGCCGACCGCCTCGCCCCGCAAGAACGCTGCCCCCCACCTCCAACCGCAATTTTAAAGGATGGCAGGGCAACAGCGGCAGAACGCACCTTGTCAGCCCAGCAATGGCGGCGGCCGGGCATTTTGTAGATGTACGCCAACTGGCTTGATGATTTTAAACTCCTAATTGAAGCTGCATTTTCAGGTAGCCTCCAGCCTCGTTAAAAAGCTACCTGAAAACGATGTCTTGGCAGAGCCAAGGCTGAGTTTCTGCAAAGCTAAAACGAAGTTAAAATATCCCACTCCCAGCCACACCGAATAATTGATTGGAAACCCATGAAACCTCTCTTCAAAACCACTCTCCTCCTCACCACCCTTTGCCCTACCCTAGCCACCGCCGAGCCTATCGCCTCGCCCACACCAGAGCAGTGCCGCACCGTGCTGAGCGAATTTGCCATGTTTGAAGCCTTCATCGCCGCCTGCCCGCGCATTGCCCGCGCCGAAATCGACACGCGCACCCGCCTAAACAACGTTTACGAAGGCTTTGCCCGCTACGGCGAATGCGGCAAACAGATTGAAAGCGAACCCATCGCCTCCATGCTGAGCGAACACCCAGCCATCCGCCTGCTCGGCCAAGACGGAAAACGCCGTCCCAGCAGAGCCGAAACAGACGCCTTCTGCCGCCGCCACCGCTCCGATCTCACCCGCATCGTGCTCAAATACAACCCCGGCCACAACCGTTAAGTCGGCTCCAGATCTACAAAGACTACCTGAAAACGCCATCTTTGCGGAACCAAAGCCGGGCCTGCAAAACTAAAAAGCCGGTTTTAACGAAGCATAAAGTAAAATCCGATAAATTCCAGCTAAATCAGCCGTCATACCCGCCATTTTAGCCGATAATGAAACCGTACAAACCAATCGTGCATCTTTCAATTCTTCACATAAGGAGCTGAAAACATGAAACACTTTCTCATAATCTCCATCACCGCTATCGGCCTTTCCGCCTGTTCCAGCACTTGGCACGGCATAAAAGAAGACACCGCCAACAACATCGACCACACTCGCGAAGCCGTGCGCAAAGGCAGTAACGCTGTTGGCCGCGGCATTTCCCACGTGGGTGAGAAAATCGAAAACGCTACCGAATAAGCCCGCCACCCGGCAGATCCGAACACCTGCCGGCATTTAGAAATAAACAATACAAACAGAAGGCTAAATTCTCAGATACCCTCCAAACAAACCACTGAAAATACCGCCATGAAAGCCTTCACCCAGCTCACCGGCCTCGTTGTCCCGCTCGACCGCAATAATGTGGACGCCGATGCCATCATCCCCAAACAATTCTCAAATCCATCAAACACAGCAGCTTCAGCTAAACTGTTTTGATGAATGGCATTATTTAAACTATGGCAAGCTCAGCATAAACAACAACCGCAAACACTACCTGCTCAACAGCCTCGACGAAATCAGGCTCACCCTGCAACACGCCAACCAAATCCGCACCTTTGAAGCACAGCGCCACCAAAGCCAACCCTGGCTGATTAACGGCTAAACCAAAGGCTACCTGAAACGAGCCATGCGAGCTTCTACGAACCTAAAACCTTTTTTCAAGTAGCCCCCATCCTTCCCAACCTAAATAGAGAACGTTATGAAACCAACACTCCTTCTCACCACCCTGTTGCCCCTCCTTGTCCTAAGCGCTCAAGCCGAGCCCATCAGCAACAAAGACCAAGCCGTAGCCCGCGTGTCTGCCTCCGTTGCCCGCCACCGGCTAACCAGTCTGAAGCCCGAATGTCTGTTGTTCATCACCACTGAAACTGCTAACAGCTACACTGTGGACGTGCACGAAAACCACAACGCCAGCTGCGGCGGCGACCCACACTCCGCCCCACGCCTGTTCGGCTATGAAGTAGACAAAGCCAGCGGCCGTATGCAAATTGACGACCCCGCGAGCGGCGAAACCCGCCCAATCGACTAAACCTTTGCAGGCTACCTGAAAACCGCTTTCCTTTTTCAGGTAGCCTTTATCCATGCACCCGTGGCACCAAGCTCTTATCCCCCGATTTCCCCGCGCCCAGCTGCTCGGCCAACACTGCGAATGCGCCGCTCCGCGCGGCAGCGGCTGGGGCAGACCGCATACCAGTGAACTACGTCTTCGTTCACAGCCCCTATCTGTTCTACGCCTATTACATCCTCATCAAGGACGAAATGCAGCGGCACGGTTACCGCACCGGCCTGGCGCGGTACAGCAAGAATTATCGCGGCAACACCCGCCCGTCATATTCCAACTTAGCCGAAAACCGTGGGCAGCCCGATTCACCCCGAGCGCGATGATGATTACCTTGCCAAATGCGTGGAGAACTTGTGCAGCAAGGGTATAGTCATCCAAACAGCTGCTTAACGCTTAATCCACCCATTTTTAGCTTCGCAAAAACTCTGCTCTTGCTCATTTTAGCTTCGCAGAAACTCGCTTCGCTCATTTTCAGGTAGCCTCACATGAAAACATTAGCCGACCTCATCAATACCGCCGATCCCGCCTGGCCGCTGATTCAAGAGTGGCTTGACGAAGCCGCCAATCCGGTGGAAATCCTGCCGCGCGACCCGGCCGCCGCAGAAGCCGAACTCGTGAAAACCCAAGTAACCACCCGTTCCGTGATGGGCGCGGTGGTATATGAAACCGGCGGCATCCTCATCAACCACGGCTGGCTGCGCATCCTAGGCTCGGGCAGCCCCTGCCTGCCGCGCGGCCTCGGCAGTTGGAATCTTGGCCGCACCCAAGCCGAACTCGCCGCACCCGCGCCCTATTATCTGATTGCAGACGATGCCTCCGGCGGCTACTTCGCCCTCAATGGCGGTGGATTGGACGGCACGCCCGGCAATGTGTTCTACCTCCCGCCCGACACCCTCGAATGGGAAGACTGCGAACTGGGCTACACCGACTTCCTCAACTGGGCATTTAGCGGCGATTTTGGCCCTGTTCTACGAAAACGTGCGCTGGGCAGGCTGGCAGGAAGAAGTCACCGCATTGGGCGGCGACAGCGTTTACCACTTCTTCCCGCCGCTGTGGACGGAAGAAGGTGCAGATATTGAACAAACCAGCCGCCGCGTTATCCCCATTGCCGAACACTACGCCGCCACGCTGGAAACCCAACGGCAGCTTACCGAGCATAGCTAAAGCACTTATTTCTCCAGTACCACGTTGGCTCACCTTGCCATACATGTATACTGTCTTCGGTTCACCGCTTTGTATGAAAAATAATTGCTTTATCCATATAATCCACACCTTCTACAAAACTGTCTGGAAACAGTTTCAGGCTTTCAGGTAGCCTCACAACTATTTCAAACCACAAGGAAAACGAATGACTACCCTCCCGCCCTGCCCGCAATGCCAATCCGAATACACCTATGAAGACGGCGCCAACCTCGTTTGCCCGGAATGCGCCCACGAATGGTCGGACCAGGCCGATGCCGCCGCCGAAGCAGACGACGCCCTCAGCGCAGTTGATGCCCACGGCACACCGCTGGCCAACGGCGACAGCGTGGTGCTGCTCAAAGACCTGAAAGTGAAAGGCAGCTCGCTGGTGCTTAAGCAAGGCACCAAAGTGAAAAACATCCGCCTGCAGGAAGGCGACCACGACATCGCCTGCAAAGTAAACGGCACCGCGCTCAACCTCAAATCCGAATTTGTGAAAAAGGCTTAGGCTGCCGAATAGCCAAAGGCTACCTGAACATAGATTTCTCAGCTCTTCCGAAACTTGGCAGAAACGATATGTTATTTATCAATCGTGGAATGAGTTTCCAGCAATTGGTAAAATTTCAGGTAGCCTTCCTTCTTCCCGTTCTATTCACCTTTGCGCCTCATGCCGGCGTGGGGGTACTCGTTTAGCTGCATAAAAACAAGCCCTCTTGCAGAGGTCTTGTTTTAACTTCGTTAAAGAAAGGAAGCAAAGAAAATCGAATGCGGGCACAGGTTTGGCTCCGCCAAATTGCCCTCACTCCGCGCGGTTTTTCGGGCGGGCTCGCAACTTGCGGCTGCACCGCTTCGAACATGCAAGCCCTTATTCCCCGAAAAACCGCGTTCCGTTCGGCTGCGCCAGCAGAGGGGTGGCAAGTTCAATAGGTTGATGGATATCTCCCTTTTTGGGATTTGTATATGAGGAAGACTACCTGAAAATGATTTTTCAGGTAGCCTTCAATCCACCCGCTGCCTTTGTGCTAAACTCGCCCGCATCTTTTCAATCTTTTGATCTCCACCATCATGCCCGGCAATTCCTTCGGACAACTCTTCCGCATCACCACCTTCGGCGAAAGCCACGGCGCAGGCATCGGCTGTATCATCGATGGCTGCCCGCCCGGCCTGCCGCTTGCCGAAGCCGACATCCAGCCCGACCTCGACCGCCGCCGCCCCGGCACCAGCCGCCACGTTACCCAGCGGCGCGAAGCCGACCAAGTGGAAATCCTCTCCGGCGTGTTTGAAGGGCGCACCACCGGCACGCCCATCGCCCTCTTCATCCGCAACACCGACCAACGCAGCCGCGACTACGGCAACATCGCCCAACAATTCCGCCCCGGCCATGCCGACTACACCTATTGGCACAAATACGGCATCCGCGACTATCGCGGCGGCGGTAGGAGTTCTGCCCGCGAAACCGCCGCCCGCGTGGCCGCCGGTGCCGTGGCTAAAAAATGGCTGCGCGAGCAGTTCGGCACCGAAATCGTCTGCTGGGTGAGCCAGGTGGGTGAACTCGAAATCGCATTTGAAGGCGAAGAATTGATCGGCCAAAACCCCTTCTTTGCCGCCAACCAAAGCCAAATTGCCGACTTGGAAAACTACATGGATTCCGTGCGCAAATCCTTAGACAGCGTGGGTGCGAAGCTGCATATTGAAGCGCGCAACGTCCCCGTCGGCCTCGGCGAACCCGTGTTTGACCGGCTGGACGCCGACATCGCCCACGCCCTGATGGGCATCAACGCCGTGAAAGCTGTATCCGTCGGCGACGGCTTTAACGTGGTGTGCCAACGCGGCAGCCAACACGGCGACGAGCTCACGCCGCAAGGCTTCGCCAGCAACCATGCCGGCGGCATCCTCGGCGGCATTTCCACCGGCCAAACCATCCGCGCCGACTTCGCCGTGAAGCCCACCAGCTCCATCGCCACGCCGCGCCGCAGCATCGACATCCACGGCCAGCCCGTGATGCTCGAAACCCACGGCCGCCACGACCCCTGCGTCGGCCTGCGCGCCGCCCCCATCGCCGAAGCCATGCTCGCCCTCGTGCTTGCCGACCACGCCCTGCGCCACCGCGCGCAAAACGCCGATGTGCGCGTGATCACGCCCGATATCGCCAAACTGCAAAACGGTTGAAGGCTACCTGAAAAATACATCCCGCCTTTTCAGGTAGCCCAACCCCGAGACCCATCATGCTCCGTATCCATGCCCTGCCCGACCACCTTGTGAACCAAATCGCCGCCGGCGAAGTGGTGGAACGCCCCGCCGCCGCGCTCAAAGAAATCATCGAAAACAGCATCGATGCCAGTGCCACCCGCATCCAAGTCGAGCTTGCCGGCGGCGGCATCCGCCTCATCCGCGTGGCCGACAACGGCAGCGGCATCCATGCCGACGACCTCCCGCTCGCCCTCTCCCGCCACGCCACCAGCAAAATCGCCTCGCTGCAAGATTTGGAACACGTGCGCAGCATGGGTTTTCGCGGCGAAGGGCTGGCCAGCATCGCCTCCGTATCCCGCCTCACCCTCACCAGCCGCCAGGAAGGCAGTCCCGCCGCCCGCCAAGTGCGCGCCCGCGACGGGCAAATCGAGCCTGCCGCCGCTGCCGCCCACCCCGTGGGCACCAGCGTGGAAGTGGCCGACCTCTTCTTCAACACCCCCGCCCGGCGCAAATTCCTCAAATCCGAAAACACCGAATATGCTCACTGCGCCACCGTATTCGACCGCCTCGCCCTGGCCAACCCGCACATTGCCTTCGAGCTTGTCCACAACGGCAAAACCACCGCCAAATACCCCGCCCAAAGCCAAAACGAGCGCATCGCCGCCGTACTGGGCCCGGATTTTCAGGCCGCCTCCCTGCCCATCGACAGCGGCAACGGCATCCTCCGTTTGCACGGCCTCATCGCCAAACCCACCTTCGCCCAAGGCCGCAGCAGCCAACAATACTGTTTTGTAAACAACCGCTTCGTACGCGACAAAGTGATGCTGCACGCCGCCAAACAGGCCTACCGCGATGTGTTGCACCAGCAAATCACCCCCGCCTTCGTGCTGTTCCTCGAGCTGCCACCCGAAATGGTGGACGTAAACGTGCACCCCACCAAAACCGAAATCCGCTTCCGCGACAGCCAGGCCGTGCACCAGCTCGTGTTCCACACCCTGAACAAAGCGCTGGCCGATACCCGCGCCGACCAAACCGACAGCGTGAGTAACGCCGGCAGCCTGCTGCAACACATCCACAGCCAAAGGCTACCTGAAAGCGGGCAAGGCGAGTTTTCAGGTAGCCCGAGCGCCCGCACCCCCGTTGCTTATAGTCCCGCCCGCGCCCCGCAGCAGCAACGCCTCACCCTGCAAGAGCGCCGCGCCGCCTGGCAAACCTATGCCGAACTCTACAAACACAGCGGCAGCGAAGACCCCGAGCTTGCCGCCCTCGAGCAAAGCCGCTTCGCCCCCAGCGCAGAAGCCGCCCGGCTACCTGAAACCCATGCCGAAGAACACCCGCTCGGTTTCGCCATCGCCCAGCTGCTCGGCATTTATATCCTCGCCCAAGCCGAAAACAGCCTGCTCTTAATCGACATGCACGCCGCCGCCGAGCGCGTGAACTACGAAAAAATGAAAGCCCAGCGCCAAAGCCACGGCAGCCTGCACAGCCAGCAGCTGCTCATCCCCGTGAGCTTCGAAGCCGGCCACGAAGAAATGGCCGCCCTGGCCGAACACGCCGATTTGCTGCGCCAATACGGCCTCGACTGCTCCGCCGTGGGCAGCCGCACCATCGCCGTACGCGCCGTGCCGCAGATGCTGGGCAAAGCCGATATTCCCGAGCTCGCCCGCAGCATGTTGCAAGAAGCCGCCCACACCGGCAGCATCCGCACCGTGGAAGAGCGCGAAAACCGCATCCTCAGCACCATGGCCTGCCACGGCTCCGTGCGCGCCGGCCGACGCCTCACCCTGCCCGAAATGAACGCCCTGCTGCGCGACATGGAAAACACCCCCCGCAGCAACCAATGCAACCACGGCCGCCCCACCTGGGTAAAACTCACCCTCGCCGACCTCGACGCCCTGTTCCTGCGCGGGCAATAGGCAGCCTGCCCATGCAGCAGACTAAAGGCTACCTGAAACCTTCAGGTAGCCTTATCAGCTAATCAAACTGGCTTATGCCAAGCCTTTGGCTTTCAGCACTTCCAGCATGGTGCTGCCCAATTCGGCCGGGCTGCGGGTGTAGGCCACGCCGGCTTTTTCGAAGGCGCGGAATTTCTCTTCCGCCGTGCCTTTACCGCTGGAAATGATGGCACCGGCATGGCCCATGCGTTTGCCTTTGGGCGCGGTGACGCCGGCAATGTAGCCCACCACCGGTTTGGACACGTTCGACTGAATGAGCTCGGCCGCTTCTTCTTCGGCCGTGCCGCCGATTTCGCCAATCAGGATGATGGCTTCGGTTTGCGGGTCGGCTTCAAACAGTTTCAGCGCGTCGATTTGGTTCATGCCCGGAATCGGGTCGCCGCCGATGCCGATGCAGGTGGATTGGCCGAGGCCGAGCTTGGTGGTTTGCGCCACAGCTTCATAAGTGAGCGTGCCGGAGCGGGAGATGATGCCGATTTTGCCGGGCCGGTGGATGTGGCCGGGCATGATGCCGATTTTGCATTCGCCGGGGGTAATCACGCCGGGGCAGTTCGGGCCCACCAGGCGGGTGCCGTTGCCGTTGGTTTCGAGATAACGTTTGGCTTTGAGCATGTCCAGCGTGGGCACGCCTTCGGTAATCACCACCACCAGTTTCACGCCGGAATCCACGGCTTCTACGATGGAATCGAGCACGAAGGGCGCGGGCACATAAATCACGGAGGCATCGGCGCCGGTTTCGCGCACGGCTTCGTTCATGGTGTTGAACACGGGTAGGCCCAGATGGGTTTGGCCGCCTTTACCGGGGGTAACGCCGCCCACCACTTTGGTGCCGTAGGCAATCGCTTGTTCGGAGTGGAAAGTACCGTTCTTACCGGTAAAACCCTGTACCAATACTTTGGTGTCTTTATTAATCAATACGCTCATTCTGTTCTCCTTAGGCGTTTACGGCGGCAACAATTTTCTCGGCGGCGTCGTTCAGGCCGTCGGCGGAAGTGGGTTTCAGGCCGGATTCGTTCAGAATCTTCGCGCCCAATTCAGCGTTGTTGCCTTCGAGGCGCACCACCACGGGCACGGTTACGTTCACTTCTTTCACAGCGGCCACAATGGCTTCGGCAATCATATCGCAGCGCACGATACCGCCGAAAATGTTAATCAGCACGCCTTTCACGGATTTGTCTTCCAAAATCAGCTTGAAGGCTTCCACCACGCGTTCTTTGGTGGCGCCGCCACCCACGTCGAGGAAGTTGGCCGGCTGGCCGCCTTTGAGCTTGATGATGTCCATGGTGGCCATCGCCAAGCCGGCACCGTTCACCATACAGCCGATATTGCCTTCCAGCGCCACATAGTTCAGATCAAATTCGGAGGCTTTCAGCTCGCGCTCGTTTTCTTGCGATTTGTCGCGCAGCTCAGCGATTTTCGGCAGGCGGTACAAAGCATTGCCGTCGATGCCCACTTTGCCGTCCACGCAGGCCAGGCTGCCGTCTTCACGCACGGCCAATGGGTTGATTTCAAACAGGGCGAAATCGTTTTCGATGAAAGCTTGGTAGGCACCGGTCATCAGCTTCACAAACTGGCCGACTTGTTTGTCTTTCAAGCCCAGCTTGAAGGCCACTTCGCGGGCTTGGCAGGGCTGCAGGCCCACCAGCGGGTCGACAACCACTTTGAAGATTTTTTCCGGGGTTTCCTCAGCCACCTTTTCAATTTCCACACCACCTTCGGTGGAAGCCATAAACACCACGCGGCGGGCGGCACGATCCACCACCGCGCCCAGATAGAGCTCGGTTTGCACCGGATATATATCTTCACACACCAACACGCTGTTTACCGGCTGGCCGTTGGCATCGGTTTGATAAGTAATCAGATTGGTACCGATTAAGCTTTCGGCCACCTGTTTGGCCTCATCGCGGCTTTTCACCACTTTCACGCCGCCTGCCTTGCCGCGTCCGCCGGCGTGCACTTGGGCTTTAATCACAGCAAATTTGCCGCCCAATTTGTCGTAGGCGGCGGCAGCTTCTTCGCCGTTGGCGGCCAAAATCCCGCCCTGAACTGGCAAACCATAGCCCGCAAGCAGCTCTTTTGCTTGATATTCATGTAGATTCATCAAAGTTCCCTCAGTTAGGTTAAACACAGTTTGCCACCGAGAAAGCAGCAAGGCTCGAATTCAAGACCAGCTTTGATAATGCAGGGCGCAGTATAGACGAAACCCGCAGGCAACATCAGCGCAATTTGGTTAGAACAAGTAAATGGGAGATGCATAAACGGCAGTATGGCTACGGCTATGGCCTAGCTACTGTGGGCGTGGAACGCAAAGATGCTGCATAGACGAAGCAGTTTTTCAGGTAGCCTTTCCCTGTGCCCCCAGGCTATCTGAAACCGCCCGTCTACCTGAAAGAACATGTAAAAAGCTTCCGCCGCAGCAAACGGTTTTGATAAAATGCGGCACCTTTTTAGCAATCCATTTTCCCAATGCAAACCAAACCCCATGGTAAAGGCCTTTCCGGCTTTATATTCGGCCTACTGCTTGCCACCCTCATCATCGGCGTGGTTTTATATTTCCTCAACAACACGCCCTCCGGCATCAAACAGCCTGAAGCGCCGAAAACCGAAATCCAACCCGAAATCCTCACCCCGCGCCAAGAACACCAGCCAGAACATCGCCCGAGCGACACCACCGCCGGCTCCGACAGCGGCCACTATACCCTGCCTCCTGGCGACATCACCGACAAACCACCCGTGGCTGCCTCCGTGCCGCAGCAGGCCAGCACCCCTGCACAACGCCCGGAAGACAAGCCCGCACAGGAAGACAAAACCGTGCAAACCAAACCGCGCGATCCACAGCGCAAGCCTGAGCCGGAAGCCAAACCCACACCTGAACAGATTTTGGAAAGTGGCAATGTGGAGCGTGCCCGCGAGCAAGCCCGCCGCCAACGTCGTGAAGCCGAAGCGCACAACAGCGGCAACGGCCACTACATCGTACAGATGGGTTCCTACAACAACCCGCAAGCTGCCGATACCCAGCGTGCCAAACTCGCCATGCTCGGCGTAAACGCCCGCGTAGCCAGCAGCAAACGCAGCGACGGCCAAACCGTTTACCGTATCCAAAGCAGCCGCCTCAGCCATGCCGAAGCCCAAGCCCTCAGCGACAAACTGCGCGGCAACGGCATCGACACCCTCACCCGCCAAGCCGACTGATCAGCACTTCATCAACCCCACATTAACGAAGGATTAAAATGAAACTGAAAGCCCTACTTCTCTCTGCACTCGCCATATTTACCGTTACCGCCGCCCAAGCCAAAGCCGTGGAAGACACGGACTACATAGTACGCAGCAACGTGATCAAGCCTGTGCAGCCCAATAAAATCGAAGTAACCGAATTCTTCGGCTATTTCTGTATCCATTGCCAACACCTTGAAGCAACTATCGAACAGCAAAGCAGACGCTTCGCCTCCGACACCGTATTGCGTCAAGAGCACGTAGTGTGGCAGCCAGCACACCAAACCCTCGCCCGCCTGGCCGCCGCCGTGAAATCCACCGGCCTTTCCCGCCAAGCCAACCAAGCCATTTTCAAAGCACTGATGGACGGCACCGTAACCGACGAAACCGGCCTGAAAGCCTGGATTCAGCAGCAGCCATACGGCAGCCGCCTGCTTGCCGCCTATAACAGCCCGCAGGCCGCCGCCGCCGCCCAAACCATGCAGCAAAACACCATCACCTACAACATCACCAAAACCCCGGTTATCGTAGTGGGCGGAAAATACGAGCTGACCAACTCCCAAAACATGGCTGTGTTGCAAGAGCTGATTGAAAAAGTACGTGCCGAACGCAACATGCCTGCCCCCGCCCCGCGCACCGTAGTGCGCAGCCGCGGCGCAGCCATCGCCGGCCAGGCCAACCGCTAATGCGGCACAAAGATTTTCAGGTAGCCCGTACTCCAATACAGGCTACCTGAAAAGCATTCATCCCATGTTTTTAAGAGTTTAACCAATGAGCCTGCTCCTCGCCTTCAAAGCCCTCATTCTCGGCATCATCGAAGGCCTCACCGAATTTCTGCCCATTTCCAGCACCGGCCACCTGATTGTAGCCGGCAGCCTCATCGGCTTCGATGCCGAAAGCCACGCCGTATTCCACATCGCCATCCAGCTCGGCGCCATCCTTGCTGTGGTGTATGAGTACCGTACCCGCTTCACCCATGTGCTCACCCATATCGGCAAAGACCGGCTTGCCAACCGCTTCGTACTCAACCTGGCCATCGCCTTCATCCCTGCCGCTGCCATCGGCCTGCTGCTCAACGACTTCATCGAAAAAGTGCTGTTCAACCCCGTGAGCGTAGCTGCGGCGCTGGTGGTGGGCGGCTTTTTGATTTTGTGGATTGAAAAACGGCAAAGCCGCGTACCGCCGAAAGTACGCAGCGTGGACGATATGCGCCCGCGCGATGCGCTGGCCGTGGGCCTATTCCAAATTTTAGCCCTGATTCCCGGCACTTCCCGCTCCGGCAGCACCATCATGGGCGGCATGGTATGGGGGCTCGACCGTAAAACCGCCACCGAATTTTCCTTCTTCCTCGCCGTGCCGATTATGGTGGCCGCCTCCGGCTACAGCATCCTGAAGCACCTCAGCGCATTCAGCGCACAGGATTTCGGCCTTATCGCCCTCGGCTTTGCTGCTGCCTTCGCCTCCGGCCTCATCGCCGTAAAAGCCCTGCTATGCTTTGTTTCCAGCAAAAACTTCGTGCCCTTTGCCTACTACCGCATCATCTTCGGCGGCATCATCCTGCTCACCTGGCTGTGCGGCTGGGTGAATTGGTAGAATATCCAATCAGGCAAGGTTACCTGAAACGGGCAAATTTATCTTTATCAGGTAGCCTCAACCCAGAAACAATAAAGGCTACCTGAAACAAGCAATGCGGGTTTCAGCAAAGCAAAAACGGCAACGCTATTTTTCAGGTAGCCTCAGCTCCCAAAGTCTGCCCCCCACACTAACCATGAAATACAAATCCATCTTTTTGGGCCTAGCCGCCCTCCTCGCTATCCTGTTCGGCCTTTCCTCCTGCGCCAAACAGGCCTTTTATTATCCCGACCATACCGACTACGGCTCGCCCGCCCAATCCGGCCTGCCATACGAAGACGTCTCCTTCCAAAGTGCCGACGGCACACGCCTGCACGGCTGGTTTGTGCCGGCACGCGGCGTGGCCGATGCCAAGCAAGCCCGCGCTACCATCATCCATTTCCACGGCAACGCGCAAAACCTCACCGCCCACTGGCAGGCCGTGAAATGGCTGCCCGAACACGGTTACAACGTTTTCCTTTTCGACTATCGCGGCTATGGCCAATCTGCAGGCGAGCCCAGCCCCGAAGGCCTGTTTGCCGACAGCAACGCCGCGCTGGATTATGTGCGCAGCCGCCCCGATGTAAACCGAGAGCGCCTGCTCGTGTTCGGCCAGAGCTTAGGCGGCACCAACGCCATTGCCGTGGTGGGCGCAGGCAACAAAGCCGGCGTGCGCGCCGTGGCCATCGAATCCACCTTTTCTTCCTATTCCGCCATTGCCAACGACAAACTCCCCGGCGCCGGCATCCTGGTGGGCAACCGCTACAGCGCCTGCCGCTTCGTGGCACAAATCAGTCCCATCCCCCTGCTGCTGATGCACGGCACCGCCGACCAAGTGATCCCCGCCAAACACTCGCAAACCCTATTCGAGCTCGCCCAAGAGCCCAAACAGCTTATCCTTATCCCCAACGGCACCCACCTCGGCCTCTTCGGCATGGGCGGCTACGAAACGCAGCTGCTGGATTTCTTCAATCGGCACAGCGAATAAAGATTACCTAAAATCCCGTAGTTTAATTAATCAAACATCCTTTCTTTGCATTGAGTTACAACCAATCTATATGTAGGCTCGGCGAAACCACGCACAGAATATTTGTTATCAACAGTTGCGGCTGTGCTCTCTGCTGGCGCAGCCGAACGAAACACGGTTTTTCGGGAAACAAGGGCTTGCATGCCCGAAGCGGCGCAGCCGCAAGTTGCGAGCCCGCCCGAAAACCGTGTACAGTGAGGGAAGTTTGGCGAAGCCAAACCTGCGCCCGCAGTTGCCTTTCTTTGCTTCCTTTCTTTGGCGAAGCAAAGAAAGGAAGTACCCTGCGCCGGCATGAGGCGCAAGGGTGAACAGGATGCAGATGGAGAAGGCTACCTGAAAACATCTATTTCCCATTCTTCCCCACTTTTCAGGTAGCCCTTGCTGCCGAAATCAGCGTAAAATTGCCCCGGCATTACCCTTTCCATTTAATTGTTCCACCCGTTACCCGTTAATTGTTCCACCCGATAAAAAAGGAAGACACCCATGTTTCGGCACGTTGAGTTCTACCCCGGCGATCCCATCCTTGGCCTGATGGAAAAATACAACCAAGACCCGCGCAGCGAAAAGGTAAACCTCAGCGTGGGCGTTTATTACGACGGCGAAGGCCGTCTGCCCGTGCTCGAGTGCGTAAAAACCGTTGAACGTGCTCTCGCCGACAGCCCGCGCCCACGCGGCTATCTGCCCATGGAAGGCCTGGCCGCCTACCGCAGCGCCTGCCAAAACCTGCTGTTCGGCGCCGAGTACCCTGCCGTGAAAGAAGGCCGCATCGCCACCATCCAATCGCTCGGCGGCTCCGGCGCGCTGCGCGTGGGTGCCGACTTCATCCACGCATGGTTTCCACAGGCCAAGTGCTATGTGAGCAACCCCACCTGGGGCAACCACATCGGCATTTTTGAAGGCGCCGGCTTCGAAGTGGGCAAATATCCCTACTACGACCCCGCCACCATCGACGTGAAATTCGAAGAAATGAAAGCCTTCTTCCGCACGCTCAAGCAACACGACGTGGTGCTGCTGCACCCCTGCTGCCACAACCCCACCGGCGTAGATTTGAGCCGCAGCCAATGGAACGAAATCCTGCAAATCGTGAAAGAAGTCGGCCTCATCCCCTTCATGGACATCGCCTACCAAGGCTTCGCCGAAGACATGGAAAGCGACGTTTACGCCATCCGCCGCGCCGCCAAACTCGGCCTGCCCGTCTTCATAAGCAACTCCTTCTCCAAAAACCTCTCGCTCTACGGCGAACGCGTGGGCGGCCTCTCCGTGGTCTGCCCTAGCGCCGAAGAAGCCAAGCTCGTGCTCGGCCAGCTTAAATTCACCGTGCGCCGCATCTATTCCAGCCCTCCTTCCCACGGCGGCTTCGTGGTGGACGGCGTGATGAACAACGAAACCCTGTTCAAACAATGGGAAGGCGAAGTGTATGAAATGCGCGACCGCATCCGCGCCATGCGCCAAAAGCTGCAGGAAGTGCTCAGCGCCAAAGTGCCCGGCCGCGATTTCGGCTATTTCACCAAACAACGAGGCATGTTCAGCTTCACCGGCCTTTCACCCGAACAGGTAGAACGCCTGCAAAAAGAATTTGCCATTTATATGGTGAGCAACAGCCGCATGTGCGTGGCCGGCCTGAACGAGAAGAATATCGACTACGTGGCCAACGCCTTTGCCGAAGTGTTGAAATAAACATAGACAGGCTTGAATAAGAAGGCTACCTGAAAACGGTGTAGACCGATTTTCAGGTAGCCTTTTTCCCAACTGCCCAGTCTAACAGAGTGCGTAGATTGGGTTAGCCGCAAGCGTAACCCAACAAATAAAGTGTGGAATGTTGGGTTTCCCAAGCCAACCTACGCGCTCTACACCTCAACACAATTCAACCATCACACAAACTCAAAGCGCACATTCTCATACAGCGCGAAATGCTGCGGGTTCAGCCCCGCCATCGCCACCACACTTCCGCCCCTTGCTGCAATCTACCCCAATCTTCCACCCACACTGCGGCCAGCTGCACGCACCATCCCTGCCGCACCAGCCGCCGGATCACTTCCTGCAAATGCAGGGTTTCCCGCATGGGCGAACGTTCCAACATCTCCAGCGATGTAATTTCCGGCTCGCGAAAACCGTATTCGGCAAACGCACCGTCGCCATAACCCGTTGGCCGGCTGGAAACAGATGCCGTTGCCGTTTTGGGAAAACAAATCGTCCGGGCAGTCGGTGCTGAGTAATATGGTAAAGCACATGACCAACCATTTCTGATGGGAAATGGGCGTATGATAGCCGAAATTGTGAACACCAAGTGCTTTCAGGTAGCCCCAAGCTGCCCAAAGGCTACCTGAAAAATAGCGCAATACTCTTCAAATGACAATCCGCCCCGAAAGCCCTGCCATGCCCGCCATCCGCCGTATCTACGGCTACACGCCCTCTGCCGCCCCCGCCATTTTCTGCGACCGCCTCTACCCGCGCGGCATCCGCAAAGAAACCTTCGCCGCCGTACAGTGGCTCAAAGACATTGCCCCTTCCGCCGAGCTGCGCCACTGGTATCATATCGCGCCGCAAGAGCGTTTCCCCGAATTTGCCGCGCGCTACACCGAAGAGCTGCAAAGCGGCAGCGCCCATGCCGCACTGCTGGCGCTGAAAAAGCAGCTCGCCGCCGCGCCGGATACCGTGTTACTCACCGCCGTGCGCTGCCCGCAGCAGAGCCATCTTTCGGTGTTGGCCGAGGTGTTGGGCTGGGAAAAGGTGGATTGGGGCGAGGGCGCTTGAGGCGTTTGAACTGTTTTAACTTCGTTGAAGCTGCGCTTTAGCTGGGCAGAAACTCGCTTCGCTCGTGTTAACTGTGTTGAAGCTCGCGTTTTCAGGTAGCCTCAAACACTGCATTCTCGGTAAAATAGAGCTTTCAGCCCATTCAAACACGCACAGCATGAATATTTTCGACACCGCCCTGCCCGATGTGAAAATCATCGAGCCCGAAGCCCACGGCGACGAGCGCGGCTTCTTTATGGAAACCTTCCGCGACAACTGGTTTCGCGAGCACATCGGCCACCACACTTTCGTGCAGGAAAACCACTCCCGCTCCGAGCATGGCGTGCTGCGCGGCCTGCACTATCAAACCGTTTGCCCGCAAGGCAAGCTGGTGCGCGTGGTATCGGGCAGCGTGTTCGACGTGGCCGTGGATTTGCGCCGCTCCTCGCCCACTTTCGGCCATTGGGTGGGCGCAGTGCTTTCTGCCGAAAACCGCTATCAAATGTGGATTCCGCCCGGCTTCGCCCACGGCTTCTACACCACCGACAGCCACGCCGACATCGTGTATAAATGCACCAATTACTACCAGCCCGCCCACGAACACACCCTGTTCTGGCACGACCCCGCCGTGGGCATCGACTGGCCGCTGGCCGCCCCGCCGCTGCTTTCCGGCAAAGATGCCGCCGGCAGCCTGCTGGCACAGGCTGTATTATTTCGATTAAAGGCTACCTGAAACCATGAAACTCATCATCCTCGACCGCGACGGCGTGCTCAACCAAGACCGCGACGACTTTGTAAAATCCGAAGACGAATGGATTCCCCTGCCCGGCAGCATGGATGCCTTGGCCCTGTTTAAGCAGGCCGACTACACCGTCGTAATCGCCACCAACCAATCCGGCATCGGCCGCCGCTATTTTTCCATGCAAGACCTCAACGAAATGCACGAAAAAATGCACCGCCTGGCCAACGAAGCCGGCGGCAGCATCGACGGCATCTGGTTTTGCCCGCACACCGATGCCGACCACTGCTCCTGCCGCAAGCCCAAGCCTGGCATGGTGGAAGACATCCTCAACCGTTTCAACACCGACGCGCGCGGTGTCTACCTCGTGGGAGACAGCCTGCGCGATTTGCAGGCCATCGACGCCGTGGGCGGCCTGCCCGTGCTCGTGCTCACCGGCAAAGGCAAGAAAACCCTCGCCGCCGGCGGGCTACCTGAAAACACTCAGGTGTTCGACGATCTGCTTTCCTTCGCCTACTACCTCACTATCCAAACCGGCGACGAACAGGAGGCCTAATGTTCTCACTCTGGATACGCAACCTTGCCTACTGGCTGCTGATGGTCATCATCACGCCGCCCCTGTTCCTCTTGATGCTGCTCACCGCCCCCATCCCACGCGCCCTCCACACTCTCGCCACCCGCTGGGCGCTGATGCTGATGTGGCTTCTGGAAAACATCGTCGGACTGAAATACCGCGTGGAAGGTGCAGAAAACATCCCCCAAGGCCCCGCCATTATCTGCTGCAAACACCAATCTGGCTGGGAAACGCTGGCCACGCAGAAAATCTTCC
This sequence comes from Eikenella sp. NML070372, assembly GCF_001648415.1. Taxonomy (NCBI): domain Bacteria; kingdom Pseudomonadati; phylum Pseudomonadota; class Betaproteobacteria; order Neisseriales; family Neisseriaceae; genus Eikenella; species Eikenella sp. NML070372. The sequence goes on from NZ_LXSN01000004.1 coordinate 1,010,945, forward strand.
CACCGCAAGTATTCGTAGCCAAGCGTGAGCTGTTCCGTATCCCCTTCTTCGGCTGGGGGCTCAAGCTCGCCGGCACCATCGGCATCGACCGGCGCAACCCCGGCAAAGCCTCCGCCCAAATCATCGAGCAGGGCAGCAAACGCAAAGCGCAAGGCTATTGGATTACCATTTTCCCCGAAGGTACGCGCATGCCGCCCGGCAGCAGAGGCCGCTATAAGAGTGGTGCCGCCCGTACTGCCCAGCTGCTGGAAATGGACATCGTGCCCGTTGCCCTCAACAGCGGCGAATTTTGGCCGAAAAACTCTTTCCTCAAACATCCCGGTGAAATCAGCGTCATCATTTGCCCGCCGATTAAACACGATCCCGGCAGCATCACCGAGCTCACCGCCGCCATTGAAGAAGCCATCGAAAGCCAAATGCCCCGCATCACCGGCCGCGGCCCCTGCTACGGCGGCGCCAAACTGAGCGGTGCACAAAAAGGCAGCACAACATGAAGCCGAAGATAGACGGCGATACCATCGGTGCCATCGTCTTTGCCCTGGCCTCCCTTCTCTTCGTGTGGCGTTACCTCGCCGCCGATTTGCGGCATAGTGAAATCCGCCCTATCTGGCGGCAGCTCATCATCGGCGGCGGCATTGCCATCATCATTGCCAGCCTGCTGATTATTTGGGTATTTTCGGCTAAAACCGCCCTTGGATAAGTTTTCAGGTAGCCTTGAAGGGCTACCTGAAAATATTTCCGTATACTCTACGGCAGGCTACACTTTGCGCTCACAAGCAGCAAAAGGCCATAGCAAGCCGAATTGACTTTCGATACCAGGCGGTGAGCCGCAGACAATACAGAAGTACGGCAAGGCGAACCAACGCAATAGCGAAAGTTAAGTTGGTTTGCTATAGCTGAAACCCGCCTACTGCGTTTTTAACTGCACTTTAGCTTCGCAGAAACTCGCTACTCCGTTGAAGCTCACGCTTTCAGGTAGCCTATCTCATGCCTGCCGATTACAATAGCCTTTTCCCCTGACAACAAAACACCAGCCCGCCATGAACCCACACCTATCCCAACTCCAGCCCTATCCCTTCGCCCGCCTGCGCGAAGCAATGCAAGGCGTGAGCGCGCCCGAGGGCGTTGTACCCGTGCCGCTGCAAATCGGCGAGCCCAAACACCCCGCTCCCGCCGTGATCACCAATGCGCTCACCGCCGCCCTGCCGCGCCTCGATGCCTATCCGCAAACCGCCGGCCTGCCCGAACTGCGCCGGGCCTGCGCCGGCTTCCTGCAACGCCGCTACGGCCTCACGCTCGATCCGGACAGCGAAATCCTGCCCGTATTGGGCAGCCGCGAAGCCCTGTTTTCCTTCGTACAGGCGGCGCTGGGCGGCAACGAGCAGGAAAAGCCCGTGGTGGTGTGCCCTAATCCGTTTTATCAGATTTACGAAGGCGCCGCGCTCCTGGCCGGGGCGGAAACCGTGTTTGCCAGCTGCCGCGCCCCACACTTTAAGCCCGATTGGGGCAGCATTCCCGAAGTCGTGTGGCAGCGCGTGAAACTGGTGTTCGTTTGCTCGCCGCACAACCCCTGCGGCAGCGTGATGCAGAAAGCCGACTGGGCAGAACTCTTTGAATTGCAAAACCGTTACGGCTTCATCATCGCTGCCGACGAATGCTATTCCGAAATCTATTTCGAAGGCGAACCGCCCGTCGGCTGCCTGCAAGCCGCTGCCGAATTGGGGCGCGGTTTCGACAACCTGGTGATGTTCACCAGCCTCTCCAAACGCTCCAACGTGCCCGGCCTGCGCTCCGGCTTTGTGGCCGGCGATATCGCGCTGCTAAAAGATTTCCTGCTCTACCGCACCTACCACGGCAGCGCCATGGGCATTCCCGTGCAGATGGCCAGTATCGCCGCCTGGAACGATGAAACGCATGTGCTGGAAAACCGACGCCTGTATCAGGAAAAATTCGCCCGTGTGCTGCCGATTCTGGCACAAGGTTTTGAGGTAACGCGGCCGGACGCCTCGTTCTATATTTGGCTGCAAGCGCCCGACAGCGACGATTTGGCCTTCGCCCGCATCCTGTGGCGAGAAGCTGCCATCCAAGTGTTGCCCGGCCGTTTTCTGGCGCGCGACACCGCGCAAGGCAACCCCGGCGCCGGCTATGTTCGTATTGCCCTAGTCGCCCCCGTGGCCGACTGCGTGGCTGCGGCGGAGAAGATTGTGGAAATCCGACAGTGTTGTTATCCACAGCATAAAGAGGCTACCTGAAAACCGTCCCTGCCATTAGCAACAAACTTTATCAACATAAATATAAAATGTAGACAAATAAGGATGCGGCTCGCTACGCTTGCCTTACCCTGCCGCGTCATCCATTCTTTGAGTTTTATAAAAAATCGCCCTTGGCCATCTCTATGACACAAGGGAATCTTTGCTTACATCAACATAGGCTAACCATCAAGAACTCACCTAATATACTGTTTAGATTAAGTTTTACTGATTACCCCGCTGCTGTGGAATAATATAGAGGCTACCTGAAATTTTAGCTTCACAAAAACCAGCGTTGCTCGTTCTCAGGTAGCCTTATCAATTAATAGTGGGATTCCTGAAACCTATTTGGGAAAACAAACCAAAGCCCAGCAGCCTCAAGAATCCCACCATAATAAAATAAAGCCCAGCAAATAAATGCAAGGCTTTATTTTATTTTTGTATCAAACTACCAAATTATTTGGCAGCACTGGTAGCTGCTTCAGAAGCCATCATAGCGGTTTCAGAAGCCATCATAGCAGCTTCAGAAGCCATTGCAGGTTCAGAAGCCATCATAGCAGCTTCAGAAGCCATTGCGGTTTCAGAAGCCATCATAGCAGCTTCAGAAGCCATTGCAGGTTCAGAAGCAGCAGAAGCAGCAGGAGCCGGGGCTTCACCACCACAAGCAGCTAGGAACAAAGACATCAGGGCAGCGGCCAATAAAGATTTTTTCATGTTGAATTACCTCTAACAAAGTTCAAGTTATAACTTAAAAATTCCCTATCTGCAGACCTCTAGCCGTCTCACAGATAAATTCCAATCAAGAATTACCGCGTATTATCCGCTGTTTGATGCCAGCTGGCAATTAAACTGCCTACTCTATTTGCCGCACGCAAGCATCTGCTACCAAAATTCTTCTCGTCCAACGCGCCGCACAAGCTGTATACTAATTAACGTATGCTATTCTGATAATAAGAATGCTCTAATCTTAACTAAGTAAAAATAATATATTTTTCATGCCAATACTAGTCAAAGCAACCCTCTAATATCTTTATTGCCATACCCATACCCCTGTCTGCAAACCATACCCAATTAACCAAAATTAACTTGTGCAAAAAAACAACAAGGTCTATCCCTGCCTACATTCGCTGCCATTTTTCCACATCATTTCATCAGAAGTGTATGTCAATCTGCCAATTCACATAAAATCCATTATCTGCCTGAGCGTATACCACCATAGCAAACCGATTTAGCTTTGGATATCAGGCAACAAGTTGCAGACAGAGACAGTACAAACAGTATGGTAAAGCGAAATAACGCTGTAGCAAAAGCCAAGTTGATTTGCTATAAAATACAGCCTTTGATTTTTCAGGTAGCCTTCTATCATGCTTGTTCTCGGCATCGAATCCTCCTGTGACGAAACCGGCGTGGCGCTCTACAGCACCGAACACGGCCTCATCGGCAACCAGCTGCACACCCAAATGGCCATGCATGCCGAATACGGCGGCGTGGTGCCCGAGCTGGCCAGCCGCGACCACATCCGCCGTCTCGTGCCGCTCACCCAAGCCTGCCTGCACGAAGCCGGCAAAAACTACGCCGACATCGATGCCGTCGCCTACACCCAAGGCCCCGGCCTTGGCGGCGCACTTCTGGCCGGCTGCGCCTATGCCAACGCACTCGCCTTTTCGCTGGGCAAACCCGTGATCCCCGTACACCACCTCGAAGGCCACCTGCTCTCCCCGCTGTTAGCCGAAGAGAAGCCCGACTTTCCCTTCGTTGCCCTGCTCGTATCCGGCGGCCACACCCAATTCATGGCCGTGCGCGGCATCGGGAACTACGAACTGCTCGGCGAAAGCGTGGACGACGCCGCCGGCGAAGCCTTCGATAAAACCGCCAAACTGCTCGGCCTGCCCTACCCCGGCGGCGCGAAACTTTCCGAGCTGGCCAAACTCGGCCGCCCCGATGCTTTCACCTTCCCCCGCCCCATGCTGCATTCGCGCGATTTGCAGATGAGCTTCTCCGGCCTCAAAACCGCCGTGCTCACTGCTGTGCAAAACGTGCGCGCCGAACACGGCGGCAGCCTGCCAGACTCCATCCGCAACGATATCTGCCGTGCCTTCCAAGATGCCGTGGTAGATGTGCTGCTGGCCAAATCACGCCAAGCCCTGCTGCACACCGACTACCGCACCCTCGTGGTGGCCGGCGGCGTGGGTGCCAACTGGAAACTGCGCGCCGAACTCGCCGCGCTGCAAGTGCGCCCCGACCCCAAAGCCAAGCCCGAAGCCGTACGCACCTATTTCCCGCCGTTACCTTTATGCACCGACAACGGCGCCATGATCGCCTTCGTCGGCGCCATGCACCTGCAACAAGCGCAGCCCGCCGCTGGCTTCAATGTGCGCCCACGCTGGCCGCTGGCGGAAATCGTGCGATAAAACACCGCATACCTATTTTCAGGTAGCCTTTGCCAAACGCACAGAGGCTACCTGAAAAACATCAAGGGCTGTTCCCTCAATACGAAACAACCTCTCAATTAACATACGCCCACATGGCTAATACCATTATTTTTTTATCTATACCGACAAGCCAATACACGTAAAACAAAAGACTTTAGCCATAACAAGCCGGCCTTCCAACTCTAAACACACCAGCACCGCCTTTACTCTTTTCAGCTAATTCTACCCCTTGTCCTCCAATTCCACTTTCCTGTATCTTTCGCCTTCTCTTCTCTGTTAAAAATTGCAAAAACCATCATGGCGGCTATAGAGATTCAGCCTCTTCATCGCCCCCTACATCCCCTGGCCCTATCGAAACCGGCCTGTTGATTTTCGGCGTGGTGGTGCTGCACAACGCCATCGGCTATGCCTTAGGCTTCCTCGCTGCCAAACTCTTCGGCCTGCCCTACGACGCACAAAAAACCCTCACCATCGAAGTCGGCATGCAAAACTCCGGCCTCGGCGCGGCACTGGCCAAAACCCACTTTACCATGATGCCGCTGGTAGTCGTGCCCAGCGCCATCTTCAGCGTGTGGCACAACATTTCCGGCTCCCTCCTCGCCTCCTATTGGGCCACTAAGGCCGAAAAGCAGGCTCAGTCCACGCAAAAAGAAAACACCGCCGCCAAGTAAGCCACTCCGGCTGCTGGCAGCAAAAGGCTACCTGAAAATTTCAGGTAGCCTTTCATTTCTAGCGACAGCCCACCGGCAAGCCGCCCAAGCACACCGCCGAATCTGATACAATCCGCACTTTTCCCGCCAACTGTCACCCGGCTCACCGTTATGACCCAACACACCGCCCGCAAACGCTTCGGGCAGAACTTTCTGCAAGATTCCCGCATCATTGCCAATATCGTCCAGGCCGTGCGGCCGCAGCCCGCCGACATCGTGGTGGAAATCGGCCCCGGCCTCGGCGCGATTACCGAGCCCTTGGCTGCCAAGCTCGATTGCCTGCACGTGTGCGAAATCGACCGCGACATCATAGGCTACCTGAAAACCCGGCCCTATGCCGGCAAGCTCGTTATCCACGAAGGCGACGTATTGCAGTTCGATTTCGCCAACGTGCCCGGGCGCAAAAAAATCGTCGGCAACCTACCCTACAACATCTCCACCCCGCTGCTGTTCCACCTCAGCCGCTATGCCGACGAAGTGGAAGACATGCACTTCATGCTGCAAAAAGAAGTGGTGGAACGCATGGTGGCCGGGCCCAGCAGCAACGATTTCGGCCGCCTGAGCGTGATGCTGCAATACTTCTTTGAAATGGAAAAACTGCTCGACGTGCCGCCCGAAGCCTTTTCCCCCGCGCCCAAAGTCGATTCCGCCGTGGTGCGGCTGATTCCGGCCAAACACCGCATCGGGCAGGCGCAGGATTTCGAGCAATTCGCCGCCCTGGTGAAACAAGCCTTCCACCAGCGCCGCAAAACCATCCGCAACAACCTCAAAGGCCTAGCCGACGATGATGATTTACAGGCCGCCGGCATCAGCCCGCAAGAGCGCGCCGAGCATATCGCGCCCGAAAAATATGTAGCCTTGGCCAACCTGTTAGCCCAAAAGGCTACCTGAAACACAATCCCGCCCCACGCCGATTGTTCCAACCGACAACCCAGCCGTTCCGGAAATAGAAAATGATTAAATTCAAAAATGTAAACAAATGGTTTAAAGAACTGCACGTTCTGAGCGACATCAACCTCGAAGTGAAAAAAGGCGAAGTGGTGGTGGTGTGCGGCCCCTCCGGCAGCGGCAAATCCACCCTCATCCGCACCGTAAACCAGCTCGAGCAAATCCAAAGCGGCGAAATCTGGGTGGACGGCGTAGACGTGGCCAGCCCCGCCACCGACCTGAACAAAATCCGTGCCGAAGTGGGCTTTGTATTCCAGCATTTCAACCTTTATCCGCATTTGAGCGTGCTGGAAAACATCGTGCTCTCGCCGATAAAAGTGAAAAAGCAAAGCCGCACCCAGGCCGAAGAAAAAGCGCTGCAACTCTTGGAGCGCGTTGGCCTGGCGCACAAAAAAGACGCCATGCCCGGCGAGCTTTCCGGCGGCCAGCAGCAGCGCGTGGCCATCGCCCGCGGCCTGGCCATGGAGCCGCAAGTGATGCTGTTTGACGAGCCTACCTCCGCGCTCGATCCGGAAATGGTGGGTGAAGTGCTCAAAGTGATGAAAGATTTGGCCGAAAGCGGCATGACCATGATGTGCGTAACCCACGAAATGGGCTTCGCCCGCGAAGTGGCCGACCGGATTATCTTTGTGGATCAGGGCAAAATCGTGGAAGTGGACACGCCGGAAGCGTTCTTCACCAATCCGAGCAGCGAGCGGGCAAAGCAGTTTTTGAAACAGGTGATGAAGGCCTAACAGGCTGAACTGTAAAAACAAGAAAGGCTACCTGAAAGTTTCAGGTAGCCTTTTCTATATCCAATCAGCAAGCAAAAGAACGGGAAATCAAGCCCACGGCTCTTGGTTGACCTGTGTTTCGTAATCTGCCGGTTCTTCGGCTTCGGGCACGGCGGCGAAGCCTTCGGCGGTTTGGCGGTACACGGCGGCGCGGTAGGGGAAGCGCTCGATGATGGCGGCAATGGCGGCATCGAGCTCGGCTTTGGTTTCCCACACCTGGCCGCAGTCGTCGCACATAAACAGCGAGCCGTCTTCGGGGTCGAGCTGGGTTACCCAGCCGGTGCAATGCGGCAGCGGGCAGCGGATTTTGAAGGCTTGGTTCATGATTGGGTTCCTTGTGTTGTCAGTTAGCGGTTTTCAGGTAGCCTTTTGGGCGGCTGCCGGATTGTTTGTAAACGATATGGCTTGCTGCAGTTTTCAGGTAGCCTGCGGCGGGAACAGTTTGCCGGGGTTGAACAGGTTATGCGGGTCGAGCTGTTTCTTAATGGCGCGCATCAGCCCGATTTCCACGGGGCTGCACACGCTGGGCAGCCAGTGGTTTTTCACTTGGCCGATGCCGTGTTCGGCGGCAATCGTGCCCTGGCAGGCAAGAGTGTGTTGATAGACGATGCGGTTGATGCCGTCTTCGTATTCGTAGGCTTGGTTGCTGCGGATGTGCGGCAGGAAGGTGTTGAAATGCAGGCTGCCGTCGCCGAGGTGGCCGAATACGATGATTTCGATGCCTTCATAGGCCTGTTTGAGCGCGGCGGAGGCGTTGGCCACCAGTTCGGCCACGCGCTCGATGGGCACGGCAATATCGTGTTTGATGCTGGCACCGAGCGCTTTTTGCGCGGCGGAGATGTCTTCGCGCAGCCGCCACAGTTCGGCACGTTCGCCCTCCGACTGCGCCAAAACGGCGTTTTCCCAGCCGTGTTCAAACAAGAATCCGGCCAAATCGTCAGCCAATTCGGGGCGTGGCAGGCTGTCGTTCAATTCGAGCAAGATGTGCCACTCGGCATCAATCGGCGGGCTGAGGCGGCTGTAGGCGGCGGAGAGGGCGAGCGCGGGGCGGCTCACCAGCTCGAAGCTGCACAGCCGCTCGGCGAAACGGCCTTGGATGCGGGTGAGCAGGCGCACGGCGTCGTCAATGCTGTTTAGGCCAATCCAGGCGGTGGCGGTGGTTTGCGGTGGGGAGAAGAGCTTGAGCGTGGCGGCGGTGATGATGCCGAGTGTGCCTTCGCTGCCGATGAAGAGCTGGCGGATGTCGTAGCCGGTAGTGTTTTTGTGCAGCGGGGCGAGATGGGAGAGCAGGCTGCCGTCGGGCAGCACCACTTCGAGCCCGAGCACCAAATCGCGCGTAGTGCCGTAGCGCACCACGTTCAGCCCGCCGGCGTTGCAGGCGATGTTGCCGCCGATTTGGCAGGAGCCTTCGCTGGCGAGGCTGAGCGGAAACAGCCGCCCGGCTTGGGCAGCGGCTTCCTGCACGTTTTGCAGAATCACGCCGGCTTCCACGGTGATGGCGTTGTCGGCCAGACTGAGGCTGCGGATGCGGTTGAGCCGCGAGAGGTTGAGCAAAATGCCGCCGTTTGGCACCGCCGCGCCGCACAGGCCGGTGTTGCCGCCCTGCGGGGTAATCGTCACGCGGTGTTCGGCACACCAGCGCACCAGCTTCTGCACATTTTCCACGCTGTCGGGCATCACGGCGGCTGCCGCCTGGCCAATGTAGCGGCCGCGCCGGTCGGCGAGCAGCGGGGTGGGGTCGGCAATGATTTCGCGTTCGCTGAGCAAGGCGCGCAGGGCTTGCGGAATATGGGCGGAGTTCATTTGAGGCTACCTGAAAGATTGGAATGGACGGTATTGTAGCGGCAAGACGGGGTTTTCAGGTAGCCTTCAGCCGCCGGCAGGCTACCTGAAAGCCGAATATCGAATATTGCTTAAAAGTAATTTTTTATCATCGTCAATCTAACTTTACTTTTCCAACCAGGCGCCGTATAGTTGCCTAAGTTTACCGCCCACACCATTAGGAAGCTCCGATGAACAACACCCCGCAAAATCCCGTAAGCTGGTTTGCCCTCAATGCGCAAGACTTAGCACGTGCCGCCCGCTTCTACGAAACCGTGTTCGGTCTGCCCCTGCAAGAAGTGCCCGGCAAAGACCCGCAGCACCAAATGTATCTGTTCACCCCCGCCTGGGAGCAATACGGCATCGGCGGCATGCTCTGGCACGACCCCGCTGCGCAACTCGTCGGCTACAGCGGCATCACCGTGTTTTTCAACTGTGCCGACTGTGCCGAAACCGCCCGCACCACCGAAGCGGCCGGCGGCAAAATACTCACTGCCAAATTCCCCATCGCCAACGGTTTTGCCGCCTTTATAGAAGACAGCGAAGGCAACCGCATCGGCCTGCATTCGCCCGCTTAAAATTTCAGGTAGCCCATGCCCAGCCCCATCAATATTACCGAACTGCGCCGCCGCAACCTGCGCGAATGGATCAACCGCCTGCACCAAGGCCGGCAGATTGATTTCGTCTCCGCCACCGGCATCAACCAAGGCGAACTCTCAGCCCTGTTGAAAAACAAGCCCTTCGGCGAGCGCAAAGCCCGCAAAATCGAACACAGCGCCGGCATGCCCGCACTGTGGCTCGATACCGACCACAACCAGCCCGCATCCGCCCCACAACCCACCCACAGGAATACCCATCCCATGCACGCCCCCATTTCCACTATCCCCGAAATTCTGGCCGACCTCAAAGCCGGCAAAATAGTCATCATCACCGATGCCGAAGACCGCGAAAACGAAGGCGACCTGCTCATGGCCGCCCAATTCGTCACCCCCGAAGCTATCAACTTCATGATCAAACACGCCCGCGGCCTCGTGTGCCTGCCCATGGCCGAAGAGCTGGTGGACAAACTCAAGCTCCCCCTCATGACCCAGCACAACGGCGCTCAATACGGCACCAACTTCACCGTATCCATCGAAGCCGCCCACGGCATTTCCACCGGCATCTCCGCCGCCGACCGCGCGCTGACCATCCAAACCGCCGTTTCCCCCTCCGCCCGGCCAGAAGACATCGTCCAGCCAGGCCACATCTTCCCCCTGCGCGCCCAAAAAGGCGGCGTGCTGGTGCGCGCCGGCCACACCGAAGCCGGCGTTGATTTGGCCCAAATGTGCGGCCTCATCCCCGCCGCCGTTATCTGCGAAATCATCAACGACGACGGCACCATGGCGCGTATGCCCGAGCTCACCGAATTCGCCCGGCAGCACGGCCTAAAAATCGGCACCATTACCGACCTCATCGAATACCGCAGCCGCACCGAAACCCTGCTCGAAGAAATGGGCAGCAGCCCCATCCACACCCCCTGGGGCGATTTCCGCCAGCACGTTTATGTAGACAAACTCTCCGGCGAAACCCACCTCGCCTTGGTGAAAGGCAGCCCGCAGCCCGACACCGAAACCCTCGTGCGCGTACACGAGCCCTTCAGTGCCATGGATTTCCTGCAAACCAACCCCCGCCACTCCTGGCCGCTGCCGCAAGCCCTCGAGCGCATCCAAGCCGCCGAGCACGGCGTCGCCATCCTGCTGCACCGTACCGAAGACGGTGCCGCCCTGCTCGACCGCACCCTGCCCAAGGGCCAAAGCCAAACCCGCCAGTGGGACAGCAAAACCTACGGCATCGGCGCGCAACTCCTCGCCAACCTCCACGTGAAAAAAATGCGCGTACTCGGCCAACCCTCCTCCCTCACCGGCCTTACCGGCTTCGGACTGGAAGTGACAGGGTTTGAGAGCTTAGAGTAGAATAATAAAGCAATTGACACAGGTAAAGGCTACCTGAAAGTTTCAGGTAGAAAATCTACCACTGGGATGCCGCAGCACAGGAACACCGGTAGACAAACGTAGCAGGTAGGGCGGGCAACCAGTTGTCTATAGCAAAACTATATCCTTATAACACACTACTTCTAACACACTATAATGGCCCAATTCAACGATCCCGCCGCTTACGAACGCTACATGGGCGGCTGGAGCCGCGCGGCAGGCGAACAGTTTTTAGACTGGCTGGGACAACCGCACGGCCTGCGCTGGCTGGATAACGGCTGCGGCAGCGGCATATTCAGCGAACTGTTGTGGCAACAGGCACAACCGGCAAGACTGGACGGCATCGACATCTCGCCGGAACTGCTTGCCCACGCGCGACAGCGTCTGCCGCAGACAATCACCCTGCACCACGGCGATGCCAACGCCCTGCCCTTTGCCGCTGGCAGTTTCGATGCTGCCGCAATGGCGCTGGTTATCGTCTTTCTCGCTGATGCGCTGCAAGCCGTGCGTGAAATGCAGCGCGTGGTGCGCAGTGGCGGGATGATTGCCTCCTACATTTGGGATTTGCCGTATGGCTTCCCCTACGCCGACGCTTTTGCCGCCCTGCTCGACTGCGGTGTGCAGCCCGACCGAGCCGCCTCCGATGAAACAACCGCACTCGCGCAATTGCAGGCCTTGTGGGAGCAGGCCGGCCTGCAAGAAGTGGAAACCTGCGCTTTCACCGTCGCCCAACACTATCCCGATTTTGCCGCCTACTGGCAGGCACTGGCCGATAGCGCCAGCATCGGTGCCCGCTTTGCCGCCTTAGCGGCAGACATGCAGGCGGCAGTACGCGCGGCATTGCAAGAACGCCTGCCTGCCGAACCTGACGGCAGCATCCGCGTTACCGCCCGCGCCCACGCTGTAAAGGGAATCCGCGCCTGAGCTCCGGCGCGACAAACGCGGCATCATCAGCCAGCATTCCCCGCCGTAAGCAAAAAACTTCCGGCGAATACTTGGCAAACCGCATTTTATAGTTGAAAAGAAGCGTAGCAAGGCGCGCCGCCGCAGACAGTACAGGTAGCACGGCAGGTTCCCATAAAAACCGCATGGTGATTTTTATGGGGTCCGGTCAGGCAGCACAACACCGTTACGGTTTTTCAGCAATTCGACTATATGTACAAGCGGGACAAACACCGGACCAGCGCCAGGAGTCCCAAACTCCTCCACCCGCTTGCGGGAGGTGGGGGCTCACAAACACTCCAAATCTAAATTAGCTCAAAAAAGGTTACCTGAAAGCATGGGCCTCATTGGAATTCACGCTTTCAGGCAGCCTCAAGGCCGCTCCCCATCCACTCCCTCAAAAAAAGGATCTATATTCCATGGACGATATGCTGAAACAAGCCGCCCTCGATTTTCACCAATATCCGCAGCCCGGCAAAATTCAGGTAGCCCCCACCAAGGCGCTGGCCACCCAGCACGACCTGTCGTTAGCCTATTCCCCCGGCGTGGCTGCCCCCTGTCTGGAAATCCAAGCCAACCCGCAGGATTCCTACAAATACACCGCGCGCGGCAACCTGGTGGCCGTGGTTTCCAACGGCACCGCCGTGCTTGGTTTGGGCAATATCGGCGCCGAGGCCAGCAAACCGGTGATGGAAGGCAAAGGCGTATTGTTTAAAAAATTCGCCGGTATCGACGTATTCGATATCGAAATCAATGAAACCGACCCCGAAAAACTGGTGGACATCATCGCCTCGCTCGAGCCCACTTTCGGCGGCATCAACCTGGAAGACATCAAAGCGCCCGAATGCTTCTACATTGAGAAAAAGCTGCGCGAACGCTGCAAAATCCCGGTATTCCACGACGACCAGCACGGCACGGCCATCATCACCGCCGCCTCCGTCCTCAACGGCCTGCGCCTGGTGGGCAAAGACATCGGCCAAGTGCGCTTAGTGTGCTCTGGCGCGGGCGCGGCAGCCATCGCCTGCCTCGACTTACTCGTGGCCTTGGGCATGAAACGCGAAAACATCACCGTGTGCGACTCCAAAGGCGTAATCTACCAAACCCGCGAAGACCGCGAATGCATGGACGCAAGCAAAGTGCGCTACGCCATTGAAGACAAAGGCTGGCGCAAACTGGGCGACGCCGTGCCCGGCGCCGACATCTTCCTCGGCCTCTCCAGCCCCAACGTGTTGAGCACCGACATGCTCAAACAAATGACCGCCTCGCCCATCGTGCTGGCCATGGCCAACCCGCAGCCCGAAATCTGGCCGCCGGAAGCCAAAGCCGCCCGCCCCGACGTGATTATCGGCACAGGCCGTTCCGACTTCCCCAACCAGGTGAACAACGTTCTCTGCTTCCCCTTCATCTTCCGCGGCGCGCTCGATGTGGGCGCCACCACCATCAACGAAGAAATGAAGCTGGCCGCCGTGCGCGCCATTGCCGATTTGGCCATGGCCGAGCAAAACGATAAAGTCGCCACCGCCTACACCGGCGCCGAGCTGAAATTCGGCCCGGAATACCTGATTCCCAAACCCTTCGATCCGCGCCTGATTGCCCGCGTGGCGCCCGCCGTGGCCAAAGCCGCCATGGATTCCGGCGTAGCCACCCGCCCGATTGCCGATTTCGCCGCTTACGAAGAAAAACTGAACGAGTTTGTTTATAAGTCCAGCCTGTTCATGAAACCCATCTTCGCCCAAGCGCGCCAATCGCTCAAACGCGTGGTGTTGGCCGAAGGCGAAGACGAACGCGTGCTGCACGCCACCCAGCAGATTGTGTCTGCCAAACTGGCCGTGCCTATCCTCATCGGCCGTCCCGCCGTAATCGCAGAGCGCATCCAAAAAATGGGGCTCACCATCCGCCCCGGCAGCGATTTCGAAATCGTGAACAACGAAAACGATCCGCGCTACCAAGAATACTGGCAGGAATACTACCGCCTGCAGCAGCGCAACGGCATCACCCCCGATTTGGCCAAACGCCGCGTGCTTGCCAACACCACCCTCATCGGCGCGCTCATGCTGCAGCTCGGCCATGCCGATGCCATGGTGTGCGGCACGGTCGGCCATTTCCAACACCACCTCGGCATTGTTTCCAACGTTGTCGGCTACAACAACCCCGAACACACCGCCTGCGCCATGAACGCGCTGATTTTCGGCGGTCACAACCTGTTCATTGCCGACACCTATGTAAACGCCAATCCGACTGCCGAGCAGATTGCCCAAAGCACCCTGATGTGCGCCGAAGAAATCCAACGCTTCGGCATCACACCCAAGGCTGCGCTGCTCTCGCACTCCAACTTCGGCTCCGTGCCATCTGAAAGCGCCGGGAAAATGCGCCATGCGCTTGAGCTCATCCGCCAAGCTGCCCCGCAGTTGGAAATCGACGGCGAAATGCAGGGTGATGCCGCCTTGGTGGAAAGCCTGCGCCAGCAAAGCCTGCCCGACTCCACCCTGAAAGGCGCCGCTAACCTCCTGGTAATGCCCAACGTGGAAGCCGCCAACATCAGCTGCAACCTGCTGCGCGTCGCCAGCCCCGACGGCGTAACCGTGGGCCCGATTCTGCTGGGCATGAAAAAACCCGTGCACATCGTCAACCAGCTCGCCTCTGTGCGCCGCTTGGTAAATATGGTGGCACTGGCCGCCGTGGATGCACAACGCCAAGGCTAAATAGCTGAAGCAGTAAAAATCAAGGCTACCTGAACTTTCAGGTAGCCTTTTCTTTACTCTGCACATTTGCCGCCCACAAACACCGAATTAGCTTATAATCCAGCCTTCAAACACATACCCACCGCTGTGAGCAAAATAATGAACTACTTTGAACAAGCCCGATTCAACATGGTCGAACAGCAAATCCGACCCTGGAGCGTATTGGATTTCGACGTTCTCGACGCCTTGGCCGAAGTGCCGCGCGAACAATTCGTTGCCCCCGAGCAGCAGGCCTACGCCTACGCCGACCTCTCCCTGCCCCTGCCCAACGGCAGCGCCATGCTCGAGCCCAAAGTGGTTGCCCGCCTGATTCAAGGCTTGAAGCTCACCAAAAATGACACCGTGCTCGAAATCGGCACCGGCTCCGGCTATGCCACCGCCGTGCTGGCTAAGCTCGCCGGCCGCGTCATCACCGTCGACACCGATGAAACCCAGCAACAACAAGCCAAAGCCGTGCTCGACCGCCTTGGCTTCACCAATATCGACTACCGCATCGGTGACGGCCTGATGAACCCACCCATCGCCACCGTGAGCGCCATCTACGTGGGCGGCTCTTGCCCTGTGATGCCCGAAACCCTGCGCAACAAACTGCCCGCCGGCGGCCGCATGGCGGTGATCGTTGGCCAAGAGCCCGTAATGCGCGCCCTGCTCGTGCAATGCAACGGCGAAGACAGCTACGAACAAAGCGTGATGTTCGACACCGTTGCCCCTGCCCTCAGCGGCCCCGCCGTGAAAAAAGCTTCATCGTTCCGCTTCTAGAAATTTTCAGGTAGCCTCACTGGAAAGGCTACCTGAAATTTATAGCCGACCGTTGGCATAAAATAAGGTGAATCAACGCTATATCGTGCCGATTTTAAACAGCCAAGCAACAAAAAAGCAGCCAACCGGCTGCCTTCCCAAATAACTGGCGCACCCAACAGGGATCGAACCTGTGACCTTCAGCTTCGGAAACTGACACTCTATCCAACTGAGCTATGGGTGCGAGAAGCGCGTAAGATTAACCCAAAACCGGCGCAAAGGCAAAAAATTTTATCTCCTTCCGGCGGCAAAGCAGCACAGAATAGAATTTTACGATTGGAAGCTATAAGCGAATTCAGTGTAATTTCGCACAATCTTACAAACCGAAACCAAATCTGTATCAGCCGGTTTGAACGTGAATCCAAAAGAAGCGTTCAATAATCTGATTATGTGAAGGTTTCACACCAATAAACAAGCATGCTGCCGCATGCGCCCATAACGACCACAAACCATAAAGCCCGCGCCATAAACACCACTGCCACACTGCCACACTGCCACACTGCCACACTGCCACACTGCCACACTGCCACACTGCCACACTGCCAACAATATCATAAGGTTCAGCCGCCATCACCTTTATCGGCGCAGCCTGTTCATTTCGCTGATTAAACTCGCCACCACCGGCTACTACAGCAACGTTTTCGATATGCAGCCCGATGCCGTGGAAACTCGTATCCAACCCATCGGCCGCCTCACCATGGGCGATGGCATATCCGTAGGCGAATGCAAAGGCAAACAAGTGTTAGACAAAGTCTGCATCAATGCCACGGTGCCGATGAAAAAGTTGCCTTCTCCCCTAAAATCACCTCCAATAACGACTAGGCAACCCGTCTCAAACAAGATTGCCCCCTGGTGTAACACGCTCTGCAAGGCTTCAAAACCATGCCCGCACGCGACAGCAATGCCAACCATAAGTGACGCCGACATAGAAGCCGCCGTGGTATATATGGCCAACCAATCCGGCCGCAAGCTGTAGGCTGCTCCTCCCTTAGTAAAGACCATCTGAAAGATTATTTTAGATATCTTTTATGCTGGGCCATGACCCATCCTACTCACCAATCTACCCTACTATGAAAGAGAAGAACGGATTATAGGCTACCTGAAACATCGCAGGCTGCATGCTGTGAGCAACTCGTTGCCCATGCGGAAGCCATACCAACTGAGAACACCAATAGGGCTGGGCTGAAATAAAGGCTACCTGAAAACCAGCTTTGCAGGTTTTCAGGTAACCTCTTCACATCCGATACTACCAGTTTAGTGCTTCATAATCAGCAAATAATAAAACAGCTGCATAATCAAGACTGTGAGCGCGGCCAGCGAAGCCAGCGTCCAGTTGAATTCGCTGTGTACGGCGGCGGCAGATGCAGGAACATTCGGAGGGCCGGAAGGCGTAGCGAGCAGGTTATCGGCGGGCTGGTCGATAACGGCGGGCAGTTTGGCCGCAGCAGGCAGCTGGATGCCTCCGGGGTCGCGGCCGGACATCAAGTTGAATACCAAGCTCTCGGCCTGGATGTGGATGTTTTGGGTTTGCCCGTGGCCGGCGGCGGCAGATTGTGCGCTTTTGAGCAGGGTGTCGATGCTGGGCAGAACGGTGGGCGGCGGCGGGGTGGAAGCGGAGCGTTGCAGCAGGGCTTCGATGGCATCGGCGCTGTTGGCAGTACGCTCGGCTTCGGCCAGTTTGAAGGGCATGGCTTGGCCGGTGTCGTTATCCAAGGCCATGCGCTGGCGGCGCAGGCGGCTGTCGATTTCGTCCAGCTCGGCGGCCAGCGGTTTTTTCTGAGTGTACAGGGATTCGTCAGCATCTTGCCCGGCCTGCTGTGCGGCCAGGGCGGCAGATTGTTGTTTGAGGCGGGCGAGTTTTTCGCGCAGGGGCATTTTGGCGTGAATCACGTCTTCCTGCAAAATTTCAGCTTGGGCGGCAGGGGCGCTCTGGGCTTTTGGCTTGCGCGTTACGGTGAAGGCATGCCGGCACTGGCTGCACTGCACCCGCCCGTTGGCTGCCTGCAAATCGGCTATGGCATAATGATTCTCCGCTTGGCAGCGGGGGCAACTGAATTTGACGGTTTTCATGTGTCGGCAATCCAAATACTGATGTTTCGGCCGCTATTTTAAGAAAATTAATGCGCTTTTACCATTTTCAGGTAGCCTTTTAGCGGCTAACTGTCGGTTTTTTGTATATTTTACAGAAAGTCTGTGTCGGCGGAACGTTTTCGCCAAACCATTTGCCGTAAATTTAGCCGTTCCAAAAAAGAAGGATACACGGCCTTGGCTTGCCTGGTTTCACTCCCATTCGAAACGGCTCTATTGCACTGCCGGCGGGTTATCTGGCTTTGCGCACGCCCACTAAACGCACCCAGCCGCCTTCGGCAACCGGCAGTTGCATATCGAACCATTCGCTATAGATGCCGTTTAGCTCTTCCGCCTGCTCTTCCAAAATGCCGGAAAGCACAATCTGCCCGCCCGCCTTGGTGCGCGAGGCCAACATGCCGCCCAATAGTCGCAGCGGATTAGCCAGAATATTGGCCACCACCACATCGTATTCCGCTTCCGGCAAGTCGTCGGGCAGGAAAAAACGGGCGGCGGCTTCGTTTTGCTCGGCATTGCTGCGGCTGGCAACGATGGCCTGCTCGTCGATATCCACTCCGTCGGCGGCGGCAGCGCCGAGTTTGAGCGCGGCAATGGCCAAAATACCGGAGCCGCAGCCGTAGTCGAGCACGCGATCGGTAGCTTGGATATTTTCATCGAGCCACTGCAGGCACAACCGGGTGGTAGGATGGCTGCCTGTGCCGAAAGCCAAGCCGGGGTCGAGCCGCAGGTTGACGGCCGATTGGTCGGCAATATCGTGCCAGGTGGGCACAATCCACAGCCGCCCGGAAATACGGATGGGGTCGAACTGCGATTGCGTGAGGCGTACCCAATCCTGCTCCGGCAGCTGCTCGATGCGGTAGGGCGGCACTTCCAACCGGCATTCCTTGGCCGCGGCTACCACGGCGGCGGCTACGTTGCATTGGTCGTCAAACAGGGCGATCACCAAGCTGCGCTGCCAAATTTGGCCGTTTTCTTCGCCCGGCTCGCCGAAAATAGCCTGTTCTTCGTCCGTGCCGGCATAGGCATCTTCAATCGCGGCCGACAATGCGCCAACGGCCATTAAAGCATCAGAAAACTGCTCGGCACGGTCGGCACCAATCGGAATACTGGCTTGTTGGTAGGGCATAATCGCATTTCTTTCAAACGGTAAGGGCGCGTATTGTATAGCAAGCCGCCGCCCTTCCGCCAGCCGCGGCGCTTGCAGGCTACCTGAAAGCGGATGCGGCAAGCTGCGCCCAAACCGCCCGCTGCCGTTTTCAGGTAGCCTCATCTTAGCGTTTGCCTATACAATTCCATCTTTAGAAAAGGCTACCTGAAAGCACGCACATGCCCCGCGAATTCCAACTTTTCAACCTGCCAGCGCAGTTCGACCTCGACCCCGCCGCGCTGGAGCAAACCTACCGCCAACTGGCCGCCCGCTTCCATCCCGACAAAACCGCCACCGCTTCCGCCTTCGAGCAGAAGCAGGCCGTGATGATGGCCGCCGCCGTAAACGAAGCCTACCGCCGCCTCAGCCGGCCGCTGGAGCGAGCCGTTTTGCTGCTGCAGGCACAAGGTATTCAGGCCGATTCCGAAGAGCGCACCGCCTTCGATCCCGAGTTTCTGATGCAGCAAATGGAATGGCGCGAAGAGCTGGCCGCTGCCCGTGCTGCAAACTCCCCCGAACGGCTTGCCGCACTGGATAGCCAAGTGGCTGCCGAAGAGGCCCGGCTGCTGGCCAAACTCAGCACCGCCTTTCGGCAGGAAGACTACGCCCAAGCCGCCGAACTCGTGCCGCAAGGCCGTTTCCTCGATAAAATCCGGCAGGAAATCCACGCTGAGTTGTAATCCTGAAAAGGCTACCTGAAACTTCCAGGTAGCCTTCTTATTATCTGCCTCATGCTAAAATCCGCTATCATTTTTTATCAAACCTCCGAGGCCACTCAATGAATACCCGCCCCGAAATCCGCGCCGCTACCTTCGATTTGGACGGCACCTTAGTCGATTCCCTTGCCGACCTCGCCGCCGCCGCCAACGAAGCCCGCCGCAGCGAAAACCTGCCCCTGCTCGACGAAAAACTGATGATGTCCTACGTGGGCGACGGCGTGGGCAAACTCGTGCACCGCGCCCTCACCAACGACCCAAACGGCCAAGCCCCCGACGAAGTGTGGCAGCGCGCCTTCGCCGTGTTCGCCCAACATTATTCCGAACACCTCGACCGCCACACCTACATCTACCCCGAAGTGCAAACCGGCCTCCAGCTCCTGAAAACCCTCGGCATCCCGCTGGCCGTGGTAACCAACAAACGCGAAGCCTGGGCCGCCGAGCTGCTGCGCCGCCTAGGCCTGGCTGACCTGTTCAGCCTCGTGGTGGGCGGCGACACCCTGCCACAGCGCAAACCGGATGCCGCGCCGCTGCTGCACGCCGCCGAAGTATTGGGCGTGAAGCCGGAAAACATGGCGATGGTGGGCGATTCGCGCAACGACATCCTGGCCGCCAAAGCCGCCGGCTGCTTTGCCATCGGCGTGCGCTACGGCTATGCCGATATGGACCAACTGGCCGAAAATCCCGCCACCCGGCCGGATTGGATTGTCAGCACCCTGCCCGAAATCTACGACCGCCTGCGCCCCGATGACCGCCGTTAAATCCCTGCGCAGCCGCGCCTTAGATTTATTGTCGCGGCGGGAAATGTCGCAGGCCGAACTGCGGCGCAAACTCGCGCCCTACGCCGAAGACCCCGCCGAAATCGACGCTTTGCTGCAAGAGTTTGCCGAACGCAACTGGCAATCCGACCAGCGCTACGCCGAAAACTACGTATACAGCAAAGGCAGCCGCTACGGCCGCCTGCGCCTCGCCCAAGGCCTGCAACAGCAAAAGCTGGACGGCGAACTCATCGAAGCCGCCCTGCCCGGCCGCGACAGCGAACGCGCCACCGCCTGCGCCGTGCTGCGCAAAAAGTTCAAACAACCCCCCGCCGACTTCGCCGCACAGCAACGCGCCGCCCGCTTCCTCGCCTACCGCGGCTTCGACCACGACACCATCCGCCACGCGCTGGATAAGGCCTGGCAGGGCGAAGAAGAGTGGAAGGAGTAGGCAGAAAGGCTACCTGTAAAGAACCCGTTCGGTATTTTCAGGTAGCCTTTTGGCAGTGCATAGCCCATCTGGGAAAGGATACCTGAAAAATATCAACCTCAACAAACTTATCGTACTCACTGTCGGCCAACCTGAAACCATTTTCCTTGCTTTGAGCACAATTCAAAGCAGTAACGTTGTAAATCATTTGCCGCTACGGCAGCAACAGGCCTACTTCGCCATTATCAATAAAATAGGCGGGAATACCTGCTGGCCGAGCACCCCAATCCGCCCTTCCGTCTGCACGGCGTACACCTCTTCCGCCGCTGACTCATAGAAATCATTGCCATCTAAATCATCTATCCGCTTTTCCCGCTGAGGCTACCTGAAAACCATCTGCAGAAAATGACAGAATATTTGCCGCATCCGCCGCAAGCACCCTGATTTAGGCTACAATATAACTATCTGTCCCAATCCCCCTTACCACCGAGCAAGCAGAAAGGATGCAGGATCATGAAGTTTAACGAACTCTTCCACCACAACGACTTTATCGGCCGTCACCTCAGCCTGTCCGACCGCGCCGCCCTTTTGGCCGCGTTGGGCGAAAAAGATGTGAGCAGCTTTGTGGGGCACACCGTGCCGCAAAGCGTGCGTATGCCCGGTTCGCTGCAGCTGCCCGAAGCATTAAGCGAAGCCGATGCCTTGGCCAAGCTTAAGGGCATCGCCGCCAAAAACCGTATCAATAAAAGCTATATCGGCCTAGGCTACTACCCCACCCGCCTGCCGAACGTGATTCTGCGCAATGTGCTGGAAAATCCGGGTTGGTACACCGCCTACACGCCCTATCAGGCCGAAGTGTCGCAAGGCCGTTTGGAAGCGTTGTTGAACTTCCAACAGGTGTGTATCGACCTCACCGGTTTCGAGCTGGCCGGCGCCTCCCTGCTCGACGAAGCCACCGCCGCTGCCGAAGCCATGACCATGGCGCGCCGCGTGGGCAAATCCAAATCCAACCAATTCTTTGTGGACGAGCGCGTTTACCCGCAAACGCTGGACGTGATCAAAACCCGGGCCAAATATTTCGATTTTGAGCTGGTGGTGGGCAATTTCGACACCGCCCGCAACGGCGAATACTTCGGCGCGCTGTTCCAATATGTGGGCAAAAACGGCGACGTGGCCGAGTTGGGCGATGTGATTGCCGCTGTGAAAGCCAAAGGCGCGATTGCCGCCGTGGCTGCCGACATCATGAGCCTGGTGCTGCTGAAACCGCCCGCCGAGTTGGGCGCCGACATTGCCTTGGGCAGCACTCAACGCTTCGGCATCCCGATGGGCTTCGGCGGCCCGCACGCTGCTTATTTCGCATTTAAAGACAAAGATAAACGCTCCGCTCCCGGCCGCATCATCGGTGTATCGGTGGATGCCTCCGGCAAGCAGGCGCTGCGTATGGCGCTGCAAACTCGCGAGCAACACATCCGCCGCGAAAAAGCCAATTCCAATATCTGTACTTCGCAAGTTCTGCTGGCCAACTTGGCCGGTATGTATGCGGTGTATCACGGCCCCGAAGGCGTAAACCGCATCGCCCGCCGCATCCACGCGCTGGCTGTTGCTTTTGCCGATGCAGTACAGGCTGCCGGCGGCAAAGTGGTGCATTCGGTATTCTTCGACACTGTGGCCGTGGATTTCGGCAGCAAGGCGCAAGCCGACGGCGTGTACCAAAAAGCGCTGGATGCTGGCTTCAACCTGCTGCGCATTGGCGAGAACGTGCTGGCTGCCGCCTTCAGCGAAACCTCCAGCGCCGAAGAGTTTGCCCAACTGGTTGAATTGTTCACCGGCAAGGCGGCCGCCCTGCCCGAGAGCGCACCCGCCAGCAGGCTACCTGAAAACTTGCAGCGCAAAGGTGCCATCTTGCAACACCCCGTGTTCAACAGCTACCACACCGAACACGAAATGCTGCGCTACCTGAAAAAACTGGAAGAGCGCGACTTGGCCATGAACCGTAGCATGATTTCGCTCGGTTCCTGCACCATGAAGCTGAATGCCACCGCCGAGATGATTCCGATTACCTGGCCGGAATTCACCAATGTGCACCCGTTTGCCCCGCGCGAACAAGTGCAAGGCTGCCTGGAAATGATCCACGGCCTGCAAGAGCAGCTCAAGGCCGTTACTGGCTTCGACGCCATCTGTATCCAGCCCAACTCCGGCGCGCAAGGCGAATACACCGGCATGGTTACCATCCGCCGCTACCACGAAGCGCAAGGCCACCCCGAACGCAACGTGTGTCTGATTCCGCGCTCTGCCCACGGCACCAACCCCGCCACTGCCCACATGGCCGGTATGCAGATTGTGATCGTGGATACCGACGAGCACGGCAACGTGGATATTGCCGACCTGAAAGCTAAGGCCGAACAGTATAAAGATACGTTGGGCGCGCTGATGATTACCTACCCGTCCACCCACGGCGTGTATGAAGAAGGCATCCGCGACATCTGCCGCATCATCCACGAGAACGGCGGCCAGGTGTATATGGACGGCGCCAATATGAACGCCCAAGTCGGCATCATGCAGCCGGCCGAAGTGGGCGCCGACGTGTTGCACATGAACCTGCACAAAACCTTCTGCATCCCGCACGGTGGCGGCGGCCCCGGCATGGGGCCCATCGGCTTGAAAGCCCATCTTGCACCGTTTGCTCCGAGCCATGTTGTGGCACCGGTGGAAGGCGCCACCGTGGGCATGGGTGCCGTATCTGCCGCACCCTACGGCTCCGCCAGCATCCTGCCGATTACTTGGATGTATATCAGCATGATGGGGGCTGATGGTTTGCGCCAGGCCACCGAAACCGCCCTGCTCAACGCCAACTACGTTGCCAAGCAGCTCTCCGCCGATTATCCGGTGCTCTACACCGGCAAAAACGGCCGCGTGGCGCACGAATGCATCATCGACCTGCGCCCGCTCAAGGCCGAAAGCGGCATCACCGAAGTGGACATCGCCAAACGCCTGATGGACTACGGCTTCCACGCCCCGACCATGTCCTTCCCAGTGGCCGGTACGCTGATGATCGAGCCAACCGAAAGCGAAAGCAAGGCCGAGCTCGACCGCTTCATCGCTGCGATGAAACAGATCAAACAGGAAGCGCTCAAAGTACAGCGCGGCGAATGGCCGAAAGACGACAACCCGCTGGTCAACGCACCGCACACCGCCGCTGATGTAACCGGCGAGTGGAAACGCGCCTACAGCCGCGAAGAAGCCGTATACCCCCTGCCCTATGTGCGCGAGAACAAATTCTGGCCGAGCGTAAACCGTATCGACGATGTATACGGCGACCGCCACTTGATCTGCTCCTGCCCCAGTATCGAGCACTATGAAGGCGAAGAATAAGTATAGGCATTACCCCTGCAATCAAAACAAAGGCTACCTGAAATCAAATTTTCAGGTAGCCTTTATTGTCCTTATACAAAGCGAAATAAAACCAAAGAAACTAGCCATGACTATGCCCATTTTACGTACAAAGTAGCAAAGCAGTAAGCAATATGGGAGCACAGCAAGCTGAATGCATGAGGTATAAATAAATCGGTGCTTTAACTAGAAAATCTGTTACACTGCTTTCAGGTAGCCTAAATCAAATGTTACCAATCATCTATCCAAACAACACCAAGGAGTCATTGTCATTATGATTACTGTAGTTGCCCAATTCGAAGTCAAACCCGCCCAACTGGATAAGTTCCTGCAACACTGCGACGAATTGATTGCCGAAACCCGCAAGGAAAACGGCTGCCTGTCTTACCACCTATACCAAAATACCCAACAACCCAACCAAGTCAGCTTCATCGAGCTATGGCAAAACCAGGCTGTATTGGATACCCACTCCGCTTCTGCACACTTTACCCATATTGTGCCAACCTTGGTAGAAGCCTGCGAAAAAGCCCCGGTTATCCAACTCTATACACAGATTAAATAATTTTCCTGCCAAAGCAAGAGAGACTAGTCGAACATTCAGGCAGCCTCTCTCCTTTCCTCGTTCCATTCCTCACCCATTTCTTCGTCTCCTCTTCTCTCTCGTTTCTTTATCCCCACTTCCTTTTCCAACTCACACTGTACCGCTATCCCGGATTTCCATTCCTTTCATCATACTCCCACAAAGCACAACACCCGCCATCAGGCGGGTGTCGTAAATAGGTGTTTGGCAGTGTCCTACTTTCGCACG